>JAIBCL010000030.1 GCA_019694165.1 Verrucomicrobiaceae bacterium
GCTTCTCTTCCGGCGCGGCGATCTGCGGCGCTTCGAGATCGAAGAAATGCAGCGCGCCCGTGCCTTGCAGCTTCGCGCCCTTGCGGATCGCGCGACGCGGCAGCTCGATGTTCGTCAGGATCGCTTCGAGCATCGCATCCAGCGACGCACGGCTCATCGCGGCATCGAAGAGCGGCGTGTTCAAAAAGTGCGGCACACCGCGTCGACCATACAAACTCAGCCGCGTGCCCGCGATGCCGTTCAGCCCCGCGGCCAGCGTCGTGGCATGATCGAGCCACGGCTTCTGGCCATCGTGAAACGCCGCCTCGCGCAGCCTGCGATCCGGCTCCGACATCAGCGCGCGTCGGCGCGACATCGGCACCGTCTCCTTGTGACCATCGGGAAAGGTCATCTCAAACTCCATCTTCCCCGTCAGCGTATCGTAGAGCCGGCCCCACGCATGCAAGCCGTTCACATTCAGATCCGCTGCCAGCGCCTCCATCTCGGCGCTCATCTGATGCAGTCCCTCCTCGCGCATCCGCTTCACCGCGTGCTCCGCATTTTTCAGCGAGGCATCCGCGATCAGCGACGCAAACGCCGCCTCGCTCAAAGTCGCCAGCACCGACTGCAGCGAGGCCCGCATCTTCGTGAACTCCGCATCCAGCGTCGAGATCCACGCCTCGTCCGCCTTCACCGCCTCATCGTTCGCATCATCCGCCGAGAGACAGCCGAGATACGCCGAGAGATGAAACAAGCGATCGCTCAGCGCCTCCATCTCATTGATCGCCTGCGCGATCGCAGGCGCATCGCTCTTCAAAGCCGCCGCCTGGCTCTTCAGCGCCTCCACATCCCGCACCAGCGCCGCCTTGAAGTCCACGTAGTCCGGTTTGCCGAAGCCGGAGAACCAGGATTCGAGCGACCAACGATCAGGCTTTTGGGGGGCAGGGGAATTCATGCCGCCCGTTAGCTCGGATTTGCCGGAGAGCAAATCGCGCGACGCGCCGTCGAGGGCGATTGGCGTCGTTCTGTCTTGATGCAGTGAACAGCGCAGGCGTGCGGTCCAATTGACGGCGGGATTCTCCTACACGGGCAAAAGCAGCCGGGTATTTACGGTGAACTGCGGTTCGCAGGGCATGGAAACAGGTCAAGCATGCGTGAAGAAGAAGCCGCCGCCGCATGGGCCGCAGGCAACACCCTCGGCGAGGCCCCGCCAGATCATTGCCAGGCAGGTCAGCGCTATAGTTGGATTTCACCCACGAACCGCAAATCTGTCCGGGCGATCTCGAGCACCTTCGCGTGCCTGTTGGCGATGTCTTCCCGGCGGGTGATGGCTTGGTCGCCGACGATGCAGACGTAGAGCGGGCGGCTGGCGGGATCGCGCTCCTTGTAGTCAGCCCATCGCGAGGAGCAGCCTTGAATCTTGCCAACGCGTTGATGAGCCAACCTCCGGACACGCATCTCAAGGCTGGCCGGCACACCGGGCGCTTCACTGCCGGTGAACAGGTACCCGGTCACTTCGTTGCTTCTTCGAGGCTGATCCAACGGGAAGGGTCGGGGGCGCCGAGCTTTACCGCCGGCTTTTGGGAGTGCCCGCCCCGCGCTGATGACGCAGCTCCACGAGGAACGCCTGTAGAGGCCTGGTCTGATCGTCAGTCCATCCGGTATCTGGGCGGGTGGCGGTGGATCGGCTGCCGGTGACTCCGCGGATGATCGCGTCGCTGCGGGAGTCGGCGTGACTGCTGACCACGCCGCGCTGTTCCGCGAGTTGCGTCCGGTGCAACACCAGGCCCTCGGCCTCTTCGCGAAGCATCGCATCGTCACCTCGAGCGAACTCGCCGCTTACCTCGGGATATCGCCCCGCCAAGGCCGCGATCAGTGCGCCAAATGGGCGTCGCAAGCGTTTCTGGCTGTCGCTAACACTTCGAAAAAGGGACGAAGCAATAGGCTGGCGGAGAGGTTCGAGGGAGCGGTCGTTGTTTGAGCGCTGTCAAATTCCGGCGACAGAGGCTGTCACCAAGTCGGCGGCCTGGTGAAGGTTCCATGCGCATCGGTGAGTGTTTGTGGGAATTGAGCGGCGGCGACGAAATTGGGCCGGAGGTGTTTGTAGAATGTCGCGTTCGCCTTGAGCACTGTGCATGGGTGAACCTGTGGGTTGAGGACGCCGACGACCTTGTGGAGTTCGTTGCGAATGATCTTCACCGGCATCAGCAGATCGGAATCGCCGCTGACGATGACGGCACAGTCGAAGCGGTTGAGATGTGCGTCGTGGAGCAGTTGAACGGCGAGATTCACGTCAGAACCTTTTTCCTCGGTTTTGACGACCTCGACGGTCGGTGACTGTCCGGGAGCAGGGTTGGCGAGCAGCATACGCACGTTTTTGGTCAGGAAGTGGCCGAGCGTGATTTCGAGGTTCGGCAGCGTGGCGAGTGCGCGGAGATAGGTTGCCTGCCGCGCAGGTGCGTCGGGATCGTTGGGACGCGGATTCAGTTTGGCGGTGAAGTATTTGATGCCGACGATCTGATGGTGCGGCTTCAAATGCAGTTCCACGAGCCGCTGGAGATTGAGCCAGCGATGCGGCGTCCTGCGGAGTGCGCCGAAGTAGAGGTTGAATCCATCCACATAAGCAATCGTTCTCATGCAAACTACGGGGGCAAAAACAAGGGCCAGCGCTTTCGCGCTGGCCCAAGACCGCTTCGCCGAAGCTACAGCGGGGGTTAACGCGGGGAATGTATGCCTTGGCAGATGGAAGAGTCAAGGAGCCGGTTCCGTTGCGGCGAACGAAAGCGCGCAGATTTGTTTTGCCCTCGATCCATTGGCTCGCGTGCCACCTCATGGATTGATGCTGAAACAAAAATGATCCAAGTTGCGGAAGTCGGCCTGATGATGAGCTTGCGATCATGAAATCGAGAAAGGCTGCATCGACCCGAAAAACTCTGGCAACCAAATTGCAAGCGCTGCTTGATGCAGGTGTTGGTGAACGCGACGGTCTCGCTCCGTTCGTGAAGAAGTTCCCTCAAGTCCTGAAGCAGGCACTTCTGGCTGGTGAAGGTGGTCTCGTCAGGGGCATAGCCGAATTCAAGTTTGGGAATGAGTTACAGGCAGATTTTGTATTCCTGACCGCTTTTTCAGGTGGCTTCATCGTGAAGTTTGTCGAGTTGGAATCGTCAACAGACAAAATTCTCAACGAGGACGGCAGAATGTCTGCGAGGTTTAATCACGCATACAGCCAGATACAAAGCTGGAAGGAGTATGTGCAGCATCGAATCAAAGGCACATCCCTTGGAATCGAACTCGAACGGCAGTTTCGCGAGAAAGAAGTCTTGGATCCGTCTTTGCGAGGAACCAATCCGTTTGACAATACCAACCACTTCCCCCTCACACATCCCGATTGCATGTTGTTGTTCGAGTATGCAATCGTCATCGGAAGACGAGCTACTCTGAGCGCAGCAGAGATTGCCAGAAAAGGCAGCCTGTGGCCCGAACACACTGAGGTGGTATCATGGGATCGGCTTGTTGATTCGGCGAAAGAGTTTCTTCCCAGCGGCAAGCCAGTACCAGAACCCCCTTATTCACCACCAAGTCCTGAGGAGCTAGCGCTGATGAGAGAGTTTTTCGCCATGAAAGGTTCTGCGCTGCCTACATGGCTCACGCTGCCGCCAGAATCGAGTTGAGCGTCGCACTGGGGCGAAGCGCAGCATCGGCTTTGGCGTTGTCGGGTTTGTAGTAGCCGCCGACGTCGGCTTTTTGGCCTTGGACGGCGAGGAGTTCGGCGACGATCTTGGACTCGTTGGTGGTGAGGGCTTCGGCGATGGGTTTGAAGGTCTTCGCGAGGTCGGCGTCGGCGGTTTGGGCGGCGAGTTCCTGGGCCCAGTAGAGGCAGAGGTAGAAGTGGCTGCCGCGGTTGTCGATGGTGCCGAGTTTGCGGCCGGGGCTGCGGTCGTTTTCGAGGAATTTGCCGTTCGCGGCGTCGAGGGTGTCGGCGAGGACTTTGGCCTTCGGATTCTTGAAGGTGTCGGCGAGGTGCTCGAAGGAGGCGGCGAGGGCGAAGAATTCGCCGAGGCTGTCCCAGCGGAGATAGTTCTCTTCGCAGAACTGCTGCACGTGCTTCGGCGCGGAGCCGCCGGCACCGGTTTCAAAGAGGCCGCCGCCGTTCATGAGCGGGACGATGGAGAGCATCTTGGCACTCGTGCCGACTTCGAGGATGGGGAAGAGGTCGGTGTTGTAGTCGCGCAGGACGTTGCCGGTGACGGAGATGGTGTCGAGGCCTTTGGCGATGCGTTCCAAGGAGAACGTGCAGGCCTCGGCGGGCGGGAGGATGCGGATGTCGAGCCCGGTGAGGTCGTGGTCTTTGAGGTATTTTTCGACCTTGGCGATGATCTGGGCGTCGTGGGCGCGAGCTTTGTCGAGCCAGAAGACGGCGGGAGTCTGCGAGGCGCGGGCGCGATTGACGGCGAGCTTCACCCAATCCTGCACGGGAGCGTCCTTGGTCTGGCAGGCACGCCAGATGTCGCCCTGTTCGACGCTGTGCTCAAAGAGCACGTTGCCCGCGGTGTCGGTGACGCGGATGACGCCGTCGGCGGGGGCTTCGAAGGTCTTGTTGTGGCTGCCGTATTCTTCGGCGGCCTGGGCCATGAGGCCGACATTCGGCACGCTGCCCATCGTCTTCGGATCGAGAGCGCCGTTCTTTTTGCAGAAGTCGATCGTGGCCTGGTAAATGCCGGCGTAGCTGCTGTCGGGGATGACGGCGAGCGTGTCCTGTTCTTTGCCGGCGGCGTCCCACATCTTGCCACCGCCGCGGATCATGGCGGGCATGGAGGCATCGACGATGACGTCGCTGGGCACATGGAGATTGGTGATGCCTTTGTCGCTGTTCACCATGGCCAAGGCGGGGCCGCTGGCGTAGGCGGCCTGAATGTCGGCCTCGATCTCGGCTTTTTTGTCGGCGGGGAGCTTGTCGAGCTTCGCGATGAGGTCGCCGAAGCCGTTGTTAAAATTGACGCCGATCTCGGCGAGCGTGGCGGCGTGTTTGGCGACGAGGTCTTTGAAGAAGACGCTCACCGCGTGGCCGAAGATGATCGGATCGCTGACCTTCATCATGGTGGCCTTCATGTGGAGCGAGAAGAGCACGCCATCAGCCTTCGCCTTGGCGATCTGCTGCTCGAAGAAGGCGACGAGGGCCTTCTTGCTCATCTTGGTGGCGTCCATGATCTCGCCGGCTTTGAGGGCGAGTTTGGGAAGGAGGACTTTCTGGGTGCCGTCTTTGGCGGTAAACTCGATTTTGACCTCAGTGGCGGCGGCGACGCAGGTGGATTTCTCGTTCGAGAAGAAATCGTCTTTGCCCATGGTGCCGACGGTGGTCTTCGAAGTGGCGGTCCAAGCACCCATTTTGTGCGGGTGCTTCTTGGCGTAGTCTTTGACGGCCTTCGGCGCACGGCGGTCGCTGTTGCCTTCACGCAGCACGGGATTCACGGCGCTGCCCATGACTTTGGCGTATTTCGCTTTGATCTCCTTTTCCTCGTCGGTCTGCGGATTTTCGGGCAGATCGGGCAGTTTGTAGCCTTTGGCTTGAAGTTCAGCGATGGCGGCTTTCAACTGCGGCACGGAGGCGGAGATGTTCGGCAGCTTGATGATGTTGGTGGTCGGCTCGAGGCAGAGTTTGCCGAGGTAGCTCAAATCATCGTCCTGCTGGCCGAACTGGGCCAAAATGCGTCCTGCGAGCGAGATGTCGCGCGTTTCGACCTCAATGCCCGCCGCCTTGGTGAAGGCTTTGACGATGGGCAGCAGCGAATACGTGGCGAGGAGCGGGGCTTCGTCGGTGAGGGTGTAGATGATTTTGGCGGACATGGAAACGGAGGAAATTCTGGAGCGGGAGAGGTAGCAAGCGCCACCATTCGCGCAATCGCAAGCTGCCGCCGCAAACAGCAGGCGACTCGCGACGTTTTGCCGCCATGCCATCCGCCAGCTCCATGCTCACCCGCCGCGACGCACTTCAGCGTCTTTCGGCCGGCTTTGGTGCCATCGGTCTCGCGGGCATGATGCATTCGCGCGCGGATGCCGCCGTGCCGCAGCACCTCACGCAGCGCGCAAAGCGGGTGATTTTTCTCTTCATGAACGGCGGGCCGTCGCATGTGGACACCTTCGATCCGAAGCCGGCGCTGGCGAGGTACCAGGGCACGCAGCCGACGGGGAAGCTCTACAAGGTGCCGAACACCAGCGGCTTCATGCCCTCGCCGTTCAAGTTCCGGCGCTGTGGGCAGAGCGGCATCGAGGTGAGCGAGAGCCTGCCTCACATCGGCCGCATCATCGATGACTGCTGCGTCATCCGCTCGATGCACACGGACGTGCCGAATCATGAGCCCGCGCTGCTCATGATGAACACGGGCAACATCCAGCCGGTCCGCCCGTCGCTCGGCTCGTGGGTGCAATACGGCCTCGGATCGGAAAACGAAAACCTGCCCGGTTTCGTGGTGCTCCGGCCCACGCCGAACATCGTGGTCGGCCCCGCGCTGTGGTCGAACAGCTTCCTGCCCGCCGAGCACCAGGCCACGAGTGTGATCACCGCCGACATGGCCGTGGACAAGCTCGTGGCGAACGTGCGCAATCCCGCGCTCACGCTCCCACAGCAGCGCCGGCAGCTCGATTTCATCCAGCGGCTCAATCGACTGCACGCGGAGCGCCGCGGCCACGATTCGACCCTCGAAGCGCAGATCAAGACGATGGAGACGGCCTTCCGCATGCAGTCGGCCGCCGCGGACACCTTCGACATCGCGAAGGAACCGCCCTCCATACGAGCGATGTATGGCGACACACCTTTCGGCCGCTCGTGCCTGCTCGCGCGCCGTCTTGCCGAGGCGGGAGTGCGGTTCACCAGCGTCTTTTACACCAGTGACAACAACCAGCCGTGGGACACCCACGCAAATCACAACCAGCGCCACCCCGAACTGTGCGCCGACAGTGATCGTGCGACCGCAGCGCTCATCAGCGATCTCAAGCAGCGCGGTCTCCTCGATGACACCCTCGTCGTGTGGACCGGCGAATTCGGCCGCACCCCGTATTCGCAGGACAACAAGAACGCCGATCCGGCAAAGCGGGGCCGCGACCATCACCACACCGCGTTCTCCACCATGCTTGCCGGCGGCGGCGTGCGCGGCGGGCTGGCCTATGGCACCTCCGATGAACTTGGCATGAATGCGGAGCAGGACAAAGTCCACGTCCACGATCTGCACGCGACGATCCTCCATCTGCTCGGCATCAATCACGAGAAGCTCACATATCGCTATGCCGGCCGCGACTTCCGCCTCACGGATGTGTATGGCGAAGTGGTGAAGGGCATCCTGGCGTGAATCACCGCCAGCGGGCGGGTCGTCCCTGGGGTGAAGCAAGAGCGTCCGACGTGACAAGAATTCCGCCTGCCCCCCTGGCATGGCGCCATGCAATGCCGCACTATCAGAAGTGCGGCGCGGAGACCGTGCCTTCCTCGATTTCCTGCTTCTTCTTGCGCACGATGTTGTCGGCGATTTCGAGCGTCATCTCTTCGAGCAGCAGGCGCAGGTGGCCGCCGGCGCGATAGTCGGCGGGCGCGATGTGCTTCAAGCGGTCCGCGTGCGCGGAGAGCTGGTAGCACTTGCGGAAGCTGGAGCGGTTCTCCTCGTCGGGGTTGTACACGGCCAGTGCGTGGCCGCCATATTTTTTCATGAGCGTGAAGCACGGCACATCCGTGGGGCCGTCGCCGACATAGATCATGTTGTGAAACGGGATGGGCCGCAGTTCGGGGGCCATGTGGTCGTTCACATCGTCATTCGGCTCGAGCATGCCTTTGTTGATGCGGAAGATGTATTGCGTCTTCGTCGTGTGGCTGATGACGCGCTTCGGGAAGGTGATGCGGCCGTCCTTGTCCTCGCCGAACTCGCAGCCGAAGATGCGCTTCACGAAAGGCGCGAGCTTGCTGCCATCCAGCAGCGCCTTGAGGCCGGAGGAGACGATGTAGTGCTCGATCTTGATGCCGTAGAGGCGGTGCTGGTCGTTCAGCACGGTGTCGAGTTCCTGAAACATCTCGGGCAGGCCTTTGTAGAAGCGCAAGTTCGCGCCGAGCTTGCGCAGCTCCTCGTTCGTCGGGCGGTCCATCGCGAGGTAGTCGAGCATCGACTTCAAGTAGGCCAGCTCGCCGTCGTAGCCTTCGTCATTCACCAGCTCGCGGCTCTTCTTCCAGAATTGCGCCGCGTTGATGCCGAAATGCGGAAAGAGCACCTCGTCCTGCATGTAGTTCGGACTGAGCGTCTGATCGTAGTCGTAGATGAGGCCGATGGTGGTCTGGGATGAAGCCATAGAAGGAAGAGGTCAGAGGTCAGAGGTCGGAGGTCGGAGGTCGGAGGTCGGAGGTCGGAGGTCGGAGGTCGGAGGTCGGAGGTCGGAGGTCGGAGGTCGGAGGTCGGAGGTCGGAGGTCGGAGGTCGGAGGTCAGAGAGGCGGTGAGCGCTGACTGTAAATCAGGATGCTCGAAGGTAAATCCGAGATCGAGCGCGACGCTGGGGCGGACTCGCTGGCTGGCGAGAAACATTTCCGTGGCCATGTCGCGCATCACGAGCCTGAGAGCGAAGGCAGGCGCATGGAAGAACGCAGGCCGCTTCAACTGCTGCGCGAGCGTTTCGGTGAACTCGCGATTTGTTGTCGCACCGGGCGCGACGTGATTCACCGCGCCGGTCACGTTCGCGCTTTCGATGCACCAGAGCATCAGCCGGGCCTGGTCCTCGAGATGAATCCACGGCATCCATTGCCGCCCGTTGCCCAGGCGTCCGCCGAGACCGAGGCCGAATACTTTTTTCAGCAGCTTCATCGCGCCGCCGCCGTCACCGAGCACCATGCCGGTGCGCAGGAAAACCACACGCGCTCCGAGCCGCTCCGCCTGTCGCGCCGCGCCTTCCCATGCGCCGCACAGATCGGCGAGAAAACCTTTTCCGCGCTGCGACGACTCATCGAGCTGCTCGTCCCCTCGATCTCCGTAGAAGCCCGCGCCGGATGCGCAAAGCACGATGCGCGGCCTCGGCTTCGCGCTCGAGAGCGACGCAACCACCGCCTTCGTCAAATCGACGCGACTGCTCCAGATGCGTTGCTTCTTCGCCTTCGACCACCAGCCCAGCAGCGACTCGCCCGCGAGATGCACGAGCGCATCGCAGCCCGAGGCTTCGAGCGCGATTGGTTTCGTTGCATCGGCTGCGTCGCTCAGCGTCGCGGACAGATCGCTCACACGTCGCGACTCCGTCACCCAGGGCGCGATCACCTTGCCGGAGCGCGAGAACGCCACGATCTCGTGACCCGCCGCGGCCGCGTGTCTCGCGAAGGCCGAGCCGATGAATCCAGATGCGCCCGTGATGCCGATTCTCATTCGGCGAGTCTCACGCCTCCATTTGCCGAAGGCAAGGCGCGAACATGCCGTGCGGTGCCGCGCAAGCCCGAGACCGGCGGCTTTGTGGTAACGGCGCTGTTACTTCCGCACGCTGTTTCCGCGCCTGATTCGCATCGTGAAAAATGGCTGTGACGCCTCTTGCGGATGCATCTGAAATAGATCCGGCCGCAGCGCATCGCCCGCCGGCTTTGTAACGGCCCGGTTACCGTGCCCGGTTTGTGATTCACCTCGTGAATGATGAGAGTCCGCACGTGCCTCGCGCAACTCAACCCAAGCTCAATCTCAAACCACTCATCCGATGAAAACCAAACACCACGTCACACTCGCCGCCGCGTGCGTGCTCCTCACGGGGCTGCCGCTCGCCGCGCAAGAGTATCACTCCAACGATCTCACGCCCGCGGGCTGGGGATCGGGCAAACTCACGGGCGTGTCCTCCGGCAAACAAGTCGGCGGCTCGCAGGCAAGCGGCTCCTACAACTCGCACGCGGTGCTCCTCTCGGGCAATGCACTCACGGCGGTCGATCTCAACCCCACCGGCGCCTACTACTCGATGGCGACGTGCATGGATGACACGCAGCAGGGCGGCTGGGCCTACCTGACCACCGGACTCCATGCCGTGGTGTGGAGCGGCTCCTCGTCCTCTTGTTCGGACCTACATCCAAGCGGCTACAACTTCTCCTACTGCCTCGGCGTGCATAATGGCGAGCAGGTCGGCTACGCGCAGCAGCAGAGCTACTTCATCAGCGCATCACACGCGTATTGCTGGCACGGATCGGCGGCGAGCGGCGTGGACCTGCACTCGGGCACGCTGCCCTTCTCACGCGCCTGGGCTTGCCATGATGGCGAGCAGGTGGGCTACACCTCGTCCATCGCGTATCCCGAAGGCGAGAGCACCGCTTACCGCACGGGCAGTCGCGCATCGTGCTGGCACGGCACGGCGGCGAGCATGGTGGACCTGCATCCGCTCGGTTACGATTCATCGGAAGCCACCTGCACGAGCGGCACGCAGGAAGGCGGCTGGGGTTACATCGCCGGCGGCACCTCGCATGTGCACGCCTTGCTCTGGACCGGCACGGCTGACAGCGTCGTCGATCTTCATCCCGCCAGTTACACCGAGTCGCGCGTGAATGCGATGAATGCGACGCGGCAAGTCGGCGACGCCTGGGTGGGCCAGCCCGGCTTCACCGGCTCGGTCCGTCACGCCGTCGCATGGAGTGGCACGGCTGACAGCGTCATCGATTTGAATCAATACCTGCCCGCCGGTTATACACACGGCGTCGCCACGGGCATCGACGCGAACGGCAACATCGTCGGCTATGCCTACAACGGCTACCTCAACGGCGTGAACATCCAGCAGACCGCCATCGCGGTCGTCTTCGCTCCCGGCGCGCAGCCGCCCGGACAGCTCAGCGGCATCACGCTCGCATCGGCGAATGTCGTGCCCGGAGCATCGATCGCCGGCACCGTCACGCTCAGCAGCGCGGCACCCGCGGGCGGCGTGACCGTCAGCTTCCTCAGCTTGAACGCCGCCATCGCCAGCACGCCGGCCTCGGTGGCCGTCGCGGAAGGTGAATCCAGCGCGGCCTTCACGCTGCCTGTCACCGGCGGTGCGCTCACAGTGCCGACGCTCGGCAAGGTGTACGCGACGGATGGCGCGACGAGCCGCTCCGCTTCGTTCACGGTCACACCGGTCGTGAATCTCGCCGCAGTCACCGGCAACACGATTGAAGGCGGCTTTTCCACCACGGGCAGCGTGTCGCTTTCCATCCCTGCACAAGCAGGTGGCGCGACGATCTCGCTCACGAGCAGCAATCCGTCGCTCGTCACCGTGCCGGCATCCGTCACTGTTCCGCAGGGATACGGCGCGATGAGCTTCAGCATCGGCACCGCCGTCGTGACCGCGGCCACGACCGTGCCGATCACGGCATCGTTCAACGGCCAGACCGCCACGGCGAATGTATCGCTCAGCCCGCAGCCCGTCGTCGCGCTCGCGGCGATTTCGATCCCGAGCGTCATCGGCGGACAAAGCACGACCGGCACCGTATCCCTCACCAACTTCTCGCGCAACGCCGCGGGCACCACGGTGACATTGCAGAGCGGTGATACCGGCACGCTGCAGGTGCCGGCGAGCGTGACCATCCCGTATGGCTACGCGGCCGCCTATTTCAGCGTGACAACAAACGTCGTGACCGGTTCGAAGGGCGTGTCCGTGAAGGCCACGATGCCGAACTCGAACCTCACCACCACGGTGACGGTGAATCCCATCCCGCCGATCACCTTCCTCTCGGCTGATTGGGATCCTGACACTCTGCTCTTCAAGGTCTCCGCCAGCGTGAACGACATGACCGGTGTTTACACCTTCGGCACGGATCCCGCGCTCGGTGCCATCGGCACCATGCAGTTTGAGCTGGGCATTTGGAAAGGCTCGATCCTCATGAACACCGCGCCGAGCATCGCCACGATCTGGAGTTCCTTCGGTGCCACAGCCTCGATGCCCGTCACCATCAAAGGTGTCTCCAGTGGCGGCACCAAGTCCGGCGGCGGCGGTGGTGGTGGTGGCGGCGGCGGTTCCACGAGCACGAGCTACAAGATCAGCGTCTCGACCGCGGGCAAAGGCGCCGTCACCATGACACCGAGCGCCGCATCGTATGCACCAGGCACGGTGGTGACGCTCACAGCCACGCCAGCCGCGGGATCACCGTGGGTCGGCTGGACCGGAGCGGTGGTGAGCAAATCGCAAACCATCAGCGTCACGGTGAACTCCAACTTGTCGCTCACGGCGAACTTCAAGTAGCCGAAGCCGCCAGAAGCGAACACGAGGGGCACGGGTATCGGGAGACCCGTGCCCCTTCATTTTGCGAACAAGTTCTCGCGAGACGAGGAAGTGTTCGATTCTCAGGCGGCTCACGTTCGAGTCAGGTGTCCGGGCAATGAAGACCCCGCCCGAAACGCCACCCGCGCAGCCCTGCCAGAGGAGTAACAAATCGGTTACGCACGCACCATTCATCATCCGCGTCGGAGGACTACGTTCCGGGCATGACGGATCACTGCATCTGGATCCTCCCACGCCATGCGAATACTTGTTGTCGAAGATGAAGAAGATCTGGCCCGCCACGTCGCCGGAGCGTTGCGGCGGCATGAACATGATGTCGAGGTCTTCAACGACGGCGGCCGAGCGGTCGAGGCGGCGCTGCGCCAGCCGCCGGATCTGATGGTGCTCGATTTGAATCTGCCGACGATGAGCGGCCTCACCATTCTCTCGCGCATCAAGCAGGCGGCGCTTCCGACGCGCGTGATCATCCTCACCGCGCGCGCTGATGTCGAGCATCGTATCAAGGGCCTGAACGCCGGCGCGGACGACTACATGGGAAAGCCCTTCTCCATGGACGAGCTGGCCGCGCGTGTGAACGTGCTCGGCCGCCGGGGCGGCCGCTCGAACGACGCCGCGCACATCACTGTCGGCGATGTCGTCATGGATGTGCCACACCGTCGTCTCACGCGGCGAGGCGAGCGCGTGGAGCTTTCTCCTCGCGAGTTTGAAGTGCTGCAGATTCTCATGCGCGAGCCTGGCCGCGTCTTCTCGCGCAGTGAAATCTGCGAGCGCATCTGGCAGCGCGAGCATCAATACGACACGCGCACCGTCGAGATCTTCATCATGCGGCTTCGGAAGAAGCTGGAGTTCGACGGCCTGCCTCCGGTCATCCACACCGTCCGCGGCGTCGGCTATCAAGTCCTCCCTGTCGAATGAGGCGCTGGCCGCTCAGGATCAAGGTGGGTGTCTATGCCGCCGTGCTCACGGCCGTCACATTCATCGCCGCATCGGGCGCGCTGCTCGTCGTCATCCATTTCCGCCAGCTCGGCGAGCTCGACGACGAACTTCGCGGCGATGCGACGGAGATCGTGCGCGATCTGCAAAACTTCCGCGGCGCACCGGTGAATCCGCGTCATCCGCTCAGCGGCAAATACATCCGCGCTGATCTCCAGGACCGCCAGCTCATGCTCACGGGCCCCGAAGGCCAGATGCTATACCAGTCGCCCAATCTCGGTGAGACCAGCATCGAAGGCCCGCCTGGCATTCGCGAGATGATGATCAACGGTCACCACAGCCGCGTCGGCTCATTCCGCATCGGCGATTTCACCGTGCATGTCGGCATCGATCTCTCGGAAATCGACCGTCTTCCACGCGATGTGATGATCGCGCTGCTTCTCACCATGCCGCTGATCGCTCTCATGGTTTTCGCCGGCGGCTTGTGGCTCGGGCAAAAGGCCGTCGCGCCCGTGGCGAGGCTCTCCGAAGCCGCCGAGCGCATCTCTGTCGAAAATCTCGGCGAGCGGCTTCCTCTGCCCGATGCGAATGACGAGATCGCCCGCCTCACCGTCGTGCTGAACGACGCCTTCGCCCGTTTGCAACGCTCCTACGAGGCCACCGCCCGCTTCTCCGCCGATGCATCGCATCAATTGAAGACACCCGTCGCCGTTCTGCGCTCCGGCTTGGAAACAATGCTCGATGGCGATCACATCGACGCCGTCGGTCGCGAAGAAGTGGACAATCTCCTGCGCCATCTGCGCCGTCTCACCGGACTCATCGAAGACCTGCTGCTTCTCGCCCGCACAGACGCTCGCAAGCTCCTGTTGCAAACCGAACCGTTTGATCTCTGCGAACTTGTCGAACTCGCACTCGACGATCTCACCACGCTGATGGATGACCGGCTCACCATCGAGCAAGACTTCAAGCGTCCGCTCACCGTTTGCGCTGACCGCCGCCATGTGACGATGATCGTGCAAAACCTCATCGAGAACGCAGGCAAGTACACACCCGACGGTGGCCGCATCTGCGCGGTCGCGCGCGAGCTGAATGGCGAAATCGTTTTTTCCGTCGCCAACACCGGCCCTGCGCTTTCGGAAGCCGATCGCGAAGGCATCTTCGAGCGCTTCCGTCGCGGCAGTCACGTCGGCGAAGCCCAACGCGGCCACGGTCTCGGCCTCAACATCGCCCGCGAACTCGCCCGCGCCCACGGCGGTGATCTCAAGCTCGCGCGCTCCGATGGCGAGTGGAACGAGTTTGTGATGACGCTGCCGGCCGGGCGATGAGCGGCAACAATGCCCGAATCCTGTCACACGAGTTTGTTGATGTGCGGGCGTCGATGTTCAAGCCGACGATGACGATGCGCGAAGTCTGGGCAATTCAAGATCGTCGGATGCTTCCGTCCCAAGCATAAAGGGTTAGGGAAGGGGAGCGGCCGCTCCGGATGGTCAATCCAGAGCGCAGCCGTTGAGCTTTGTGATCCGGCGTGTGTGGTATGGGCTGCGTGCACCGTAAAAGGTCGCATGGTCATCACTTCACTCGGCTTCGACAAACCCGGCAAGCAGCAGGGCTTCCTGCAAGTGCCGTATTCCCACAACCTCGGCGGCTGGGCGAATGTGATGATTCCCTGCACCATCGTCGCACGGGGCAAAGGGCCGACGGTGCTCGTGCTCGGGGGCAATCATGGTGATGAGTATCAAGGCCAGATCGCCATCATGAAGCTCGCGCGCGAACTGACAGCCGAGATGGTTGGCGGTCGCATCATCATGATCCCGTCGCTGAATTTCCCTGCGGCTCGCGCTGCGACACGGCTGTCGCCACTCGATGGCATGAACATGAATCGCGCTTTCCCTGGCGATGCGGAAGGCCCGGTGACCAGCCAGATTGCACACTACCTGCGAACGGTGCTCTTCCCTCTCAGCGATGCGGTGATCGATATTCACAGCGGTGGTCGCAGCATGGAGTTCGTGCCCTGCGCGCACATGCACCTCGTGCCGGACCGTGAGCAACGCCGCCGCATGTTTGATGCCATGCTCGCATGGGGCACGGAGTTCTGTTTCATCTACGCCGACATCGCGGGCACCGGTTTGCTTCCCGTTGAGGCGGAGAATCAGGGCAAGACTGTCGTCACCACCGAACTGGGCGGCGGCGAGTGTATTCCCGCCAGCGTGCATCGCATCGCGCAGAGCGGCCTGCGAAACGTGCTCGTGCATCTGGGTTTGCTCAAAGGCCGCGTGCCCGCGCGTGAGAAGCCCGCGATCATCACGCAGGCGACAAATCGCGAGGACTACGTTCTTGCGCCTGAGTCAGGTGTCTTCGAGATCGCGCTCGATCTCGGCGCGAAGGTGAAGAAGGGGCAGACGGTCGGCTGGATTCATCATCTTGAGCGACCTGATCGCATGCCGAAGCAAATCATCGCCGCCAGCTCAGGCCACCTCATTACCATGCGCGCTCCGTGTTTGACGCAGCAGGGCGATTGTGTCGCGGTGATAGCGAGACAGGTCAGCGAACGCGAGGTGCTGCGCAGTTGAGTTTCGAGAAGCGGGCGCGCGGCAGATGCCGGGCTGACAACGTTCTTGCAACTCTTGCCAGGTAATAGGGTAATCTGATAATGACTATCAGGGACGCAGCCAGTCCGGCGGCGGCCGGGTCGTCACTGCACAAACTTTTGCACTCTCTCCTGCTATGAAGATATCATCACTCATTGCCCTCGCGATCGCTGGAGTCATCGGCACTGCCGACAGCGTTCGAGCTGCCACCACTTGGGACTTTGGCGCTGGCACAGGTGCCTGGTCCACGGCGACGAACTGGGATACTAACATCGAGCCGACCTCTGCGGACGATGTGATTTTCCCGCTCGGTCTTGCCGGGACGATCACACTCGCCGCGACGGAGAATGCGAAGACTCTGTCGTTTCTCGACAACTACACGCTGAGCAGTGGCACGAGTCTGACGCTGGCGAGTGCGAGTTCGATCTCGGTGGGCAGCGGGTTTTCGGTGACGATCAGCACGAACACGACGGCTCCGGGCACATGGACGAAGCTGGGAGACGGCACGCTGATTCTCGGTGGGTCGAACATTTTCGCCAACGGCACCGCCTTGAGCGCAGGCGTCCTGCGTGCGAACAACGCCAGTGCCCTGGGCGCGTCGGGTTCGGTCACAACAGTCAGTTCGGGAGCCATCCTCGAGATCGGCGCGATCAGTCTGGATCGTCCCATCACCTTGAACTCGGGTGCGATGTTGCGCGCGGTCGCTTCGAACTCGGTAAGCAACGGCGTGCATACGATCTCGAATGCAGCCGCTACGACTGTCTCGCTGAGTTCGCTCACTTCGTCCGACGTGCTGACGATAGGCAATGCGGCGAACGACCTCACGGGCGGCGCGACGGATACGCTGCTGGTGGTGAACGGACCCGGTGCGGTGCGTTCAGGCATCGCGAGCAACTACGCGGGCAACTGGCGTGTCGATGCGGGCACGTTGCAGGCTGGCGCAGCGGCGGCGCTGGGTGCCACGACGAGCGGCACGACGACTCTCAATGGTGGCACGCTCTCGGCACGCGTGAGCACGGCGACGACGTTCACGGGGCCGGTGAATCTCGCGGTCACGGCTGACTCGGGTTTGCAATCCGATCGCGCGGGTGTGGGTGCGGGTTTGGTGCATACGTTCGGCACGCTTAGCATCGCAGGTCAGACGCTGACCGTCGCGCCCGGAGCGAATGCAACGAGCGGCATGGCCACGGTGGCTGTGGGCAATGCGACACTCACGGGCAATCCGACGTTTGCGGTGAATGATGCAGGCGTGACCAATGGCAAGCTGACCACCGGTTCGATGATTGGCGGTGGTGTCGCGCGCACGATCACGAAGAGTGGCGCAGGCGATTTGGCGATCACCGGTGGATCGACGGATTTGATTGTCGGATCATCCATTGCGGCGACGGGCGGAGGCTTTGTTGAAGCGCTTTATCCGTCGCTTGGCGCGGGTGCGAGCGTGACACCCACAGCAGCGCAGAGTCCGTTCGGCGCAGCAACGGTCAGCGTCACGGATGGCGGCCTTCGTCTGCTGGCAGATGGCGACGGCACGACGGGTGCGCAGACGTTCGCGACGGGGCTTGCGCCATCGTTGGGCGGCACGTTGACGTGGGAAGTGGATCGCCGCAGCGCATCGAACACGAACAAGACCTTCGCCTTGAGCGCGCTGAATCTCGTTTCGGGCACGGTGTTGAGTTTGTCCGCCAGCAACAGTTACAAGATGTCCGTCACTGGCACCACGACGCTTGCAGGCAATGTGACGATCCAGGGCACCAGCGGTAAGACCACGGACCTCACGCTCGGGGCCATCGCGGAGAGTGCCGCAAGTGCGCTGACCTTTGGCGGGGCGAGCAGCACGAGCACGGTGAATCTCACCGCAGCCGCCGCACATACTGGCGGCACGAATGTGCGTGGCGGCACGATCAATGCGAACATCGGCTCCGCGCTCGGCACCGGTGCGGTGCTGATCGAAAACGAGAACGTGAGTTCCGCGGCGAAGCTGGTGATTCCATCGGGTGTCGCGTTGTCAGGTCCGAGCAGTCTCACGATGAACAGCGGCACGCTCGAATTGCAGAGCCTCACGGCGGTGAGCGCGGTGCCGCTGCAGATCAACGGCGGCAACTTGTCGCTGAAGAGCAACACATCGAACACCTTCACCACCAATGGCACCGGCATTGTGCTCGATGGCGGTTCGCCCACGATCACGGTGGGCAATGCGGGCAGCGGCACGAGCCAGACCTTGAACGTGGGATCGCTCACCCTGCGCAATGCGCCGGTCATCACCTTTGCCAATGCGAATGCCTTCTCGCTCACGATGGGGCCGCTGCTGCTGGAGAGCAATGCGACCTTCAACGTGAACAGCGGCGTGACGGTGCGCACGTCGGTGGATCCCGGCGGGCTCGTTGCGGGCGTGCGCGAGAGCGGCGGCTCGTTCAAGATCATCAAGACCGGCACCGGCACGCTGGAACTCGTGGGTGACTCGACAATCACAGGCGGGCTCGATGTGTCGGCAGGCACGGTGCTCGTGAAGCACAACAGCGGCGCGGGCACCGGCACGATTACGGTGGGCAATGGTGTAACGACGGGCACGCTGCTCATCACCACCGGCATCACCTTGAGCAATGCGATCACCGTCAATGGTGGTGCGCTCGGGCGTGATAGCAGCGGCGATGGGGATTCGACTTTCAGCGGAGCGATCACGCTGCTGGGCAATGTCGAGCTTCAGGCCAATACGACGATTCCGAATGCATCGCGTGAAGCCGTTTTCACCGGCGCGATCAGCGGTGCGTTTGATGTGACGGTGGCGAATGGCGGCACGGTGGTGCTTCAGAATGCGAGCAACAGCTTCGGCAGCGGCGCGGCGACCAGTGTGACGATCGACGGCGCGATGCTGGCGGTCAGCGGCGATGCAGCGCTGGGCAATGCGGCGAACGGCATCAGCTTCATCGGCAGTGCGCCGAAGCTCCGTCCCGATGCCAGCATCAACACCTCGCGAGTATTCACGTTTGCGCACACGGGCACGGCGGAGTTGCAGATCAACACGGGCATTGATCTCGCGCTGACGTCGAGCTGGTTGGGAACCGGTGCGATCAACAAGACGGGAGCTGGTTCGCTGCTGCTCGGACCGGCGGTGGACGGCAGCTCACGCGGCTCCTCATTGACCACGATCACGGCGGGCACGCTGCGCACGCAGCACGTCACTGGCGTGAGCGCTACTGGCGGTATCGCGATGGGCACGGACGCGCGCTTTGAGATGATGATCGATGCGGACACGAGTTTCGCTCACGCGCTGACTCGCACCGTCACGGGCGGCACGGCGGTGCTGTTCGTGGATCGCTCGCCTTCGGGTTCGACAACGAACGGACGGCACACGCTGCCTTCGATCACTTACACCAGTTCGCTCGGGAACTTCACCGTGCAGGGCAATCACGGCTACGGACTCAGCGTGACATCGTTCTCGGCCTCGGGCGGCACGTTGGTGAATGACGCGCCCGGTGAACTGCGCATCGGTTCGATGACGTCCACGAACACCAGCGCGCAAACCGTGATCATGGGTGGCAGTGGCAATGTGCTCATTCAAGGCGCAACGACGCAGGGCACAGGCGCGAGTGGTTTGCGCAAAACGGGTGCAGGCACGATGACGCTGGGCACGAGCTACGGCTGGACCGGCGCGCTGCAATGCTACGAAGGCATCCTCGATCTCAATGGATTGAATGTGACCGCCAGCAGCATCGGCATGGGACTTGGTGCGGCGCAGTCAACCTCGACGATCAATACCAACGGCGGCTCCATCACGCTGACAGGCAACGTGACTTATGATCGCACGGGCTCCGGCGTGACGGAGCAGGCAGGAGCGATCATCAATGGCCCGCTGAATCTCGGCACGGCCACACGCAGCTTCACGCTCGACGACAGCTCGCAAGCAACAGTCGAGATGGAACTCACGGGCATCGTCAGCGGTGATCCTGGCGTGGGTTTGACCAAGGCTGGCGCGGGCACACTTAGGTTGAGTGGTTCATCATCGAATACCTATGATGGCCTGACGACGGTGACCGGAGGCGCGCTGGAACTGAACAAGACAGGTATCGCCGCAATCGGTAGCGGTGGCTTGAGCATTCTGAATACAAGCACCTCGACCGTGCGACAGGTGCAGGCCGGACAGATCGCCGCCAGCGCACCCGTGGTGGTCGGCAATGGCAGCGCAAGCGCTGTGCTGGATCTGAACAACTTCCCGACGACGCTCAACAATCTCACACTCGGCGGCACAAACGCGATCCTGCGCATGGGAGCCACCGGCACACTAACGCTGGGTGGCAATGTGACGTTTGAAAACGGCACGAGCATCAACGAGCGCAACATGCTCATCACCAGCACGGGCGACAAGTTTACCACTGCGACTGGTGGCACGCTCGATCTCGGCGGCGCGGTGCGCACCTTCACCGTGAACAACACGTCCGCGCCGACGAATCCCAGCGCGGTGGCGACGATTGAAACGGCGATCATCAATGGCGGCATCCTCAAGACTGGCACCGGCGGGCTCGTTCTCGCCAACACAGCCAATACCTTCGCTGGCGGCCTCGTTGTGGCGCAGGGACTGGTCTATGGCGCGGGCGCGGGATCGTTCGGCACACAGCCGATCTCGCTCACCGCTGGCGTGGGACAGACGGCGATCATCGGCATTGATGTGGACACGACCAACGTCACTCAAAACATCAGCACGAGCGGCGCGGGCACGAACATCCTCCGCTACGACGGCCCCATCGACACCAGCGCGACTTACAGCGGCGCGATCACGCTGGGCAGCGATCTCACGCTGGATGTCACGAATGGCGAGACAGATCAGTTTGATACCGCATTGATGATCGTGAGCGGACTCATCGACGATGGTGCGGGCACTTTTGGCCTGGTGAAAACCGGCTTTGGCAAAGCCGAGCTGAGTCCCGGCAATCTCTTCGATGGCAATGTCACCGTCACCAGCGGCATCCTCGCCGTGAGTGCCGAGAGCGGGCTTGGCGAGGGCACGCAGGTCACGATGAATGGCGGCGTGCTCAGCGGCACGGCGGACATGGTCATTGCTCGAAACCTCGTCTTCACCAACAGCAGCACCCTGCGCGCAGACACGGTGGACGATGGAGTGGACTTCTCCGGCAACATCACGCTGAACAACAATAGCATCGGCTTCGTCGGTGCAGGGCAAGTCTTCCTCTCCGGCACTGGCGGCGGCGGCACGGGCGATATGAAGATCGGCACGTTCACGACACCTGCGTTTGCCACCACGACCACCAACAATCTCACGGGTGACCTTGGCGTGCTCTCCACGCGCAGCGGCTTCACCATTCCAAGCGGCAACATCGCCTTCGACAATTTCTGGGTCTGGGAGATGACCAGCGACATGACTCGCTCGCTCGGCACGGGCCCGGGTCAGATTCAGTTTGCTACGCGTGATGGTGGCGGCTTCGCAGCGTATGGCGCGGATCGCACGGTGAATTTCGGCGGCGCTGGAGCAACCATCACATGGGGCAGCGGCGTGTTCCTCACCAATGGCGTCAGCACCACCGAGGGCGACCTCGTCTTCGGCTGCGGCACTGCGACGCATACCGTGCAGTGGATCAATCCCATCAGCCTCGACAATGGCGACACCAATCCGTATCGCGACATCGTGGTCTATGATGGTGATGCTTCCGTCGAGGTGAACATGCAAGGCGCAATCACCTACACCGGCATCGGGCGCGGCGGGCTCAGTCTGGGCATCCACGGCGCGGCTACCTTCACCGGCGGAGTCTCCGGCAATCTCGACCTGCTCAAGTATGGCGGCGGCACTGCGGTCATCTCAAACTGCGCCGTCACCGGCGAGGTCGATGTCAGCCAGGGCACGCTCGAGGTGCTCAGCGGCACTAGCATCGGCGGCGGCGACTTTGCGTATGTCGCGGGCAGTTCAGAACTCGACATCGCCGGAGCTGGCCTCACGCTCAGCACCACCGCCGTCGGCTACATGGAAATCGATGGCACGCTGACCGGCCATGCGAATGCACCGGGCGACTTCTATGGAATCGGCACCATCACCGGCAACTTCACCACCGCCGCTACCTCGATCTACGGCAACGACCCCGACATTGGTCTCACCGTGGGCGGCAATGTCACCTTGGCCAGCGGCATGGACACGGACCTGTTCTTCAATGCCGTGTCACTCGGCAGCGGTTACTCAATGATCACCGCAGGCGGCAGTGTCTCGCTCGGCGGCACCTTGACGTTCAGCATCGAAGCAGGCACCACCATCGCGCCCGGTGCTGTGATCAAACTCATCAACAAGACCAGCCCAGGAGCAGTGACAGGCACCTTCACCGGCCTCGCCGAAGGCGCAAGCGTCACCGCAGGCAGCGGCGAGATCTTCACCATCAGCTACATCGGCGGCGACGGAAACGACGTGGTGCTCTACGTGCCCGTCACCAGCACCGTGGCGACGATTGTGAGCTACAGCGTGAGCAACGGTGTCGGTGCCGAGGCCGGGCAAATCGTCTTCGATATGAGTGCCACCGGCACACTCGGAGCCAGCTACGACCTGGAAGCTTCCACCGATCTGGTGACGTGGACCGTCGTGCAAACCGTGACCGCCGACAGCCTCACGGGAGCAATGAGCTTCCACATTGCGCAATCACCGGCGACCTTCACGCGACGGTTCTTCCGGGTGCAGTGACCGCGCACCTGCGAATACCCGGACGACTCTCGAATCAATCGCCCGCGAGCCTCCGTATGGTGCGGGTCATGAAACGCATCGCCTTCGCCCTCCTCCTGGTCTCGCGCGTCTTCGCTGAAGATGTCCGCACCCAACCCCTCAAGGACCTCAACGGCTACTTCCCCTTCGACGCGCCAAGTTCGCTGAGCGACTGGGAAGCTCGACGCGAGGAGGTGCTGCATCGCATCAAGGTCGCCGCAGGCATGTGGCCGATGCCGACGAAGACGCCGCTGAATGCAGTCATCCACGGCAAGATCGACCGTGGCGAATACACCATCGAGAAGGTTTACTTCGAGAGCGTGCCCGGCTTCTTCGTGACAGGGAACTTGTATCGACCGAAGAACATCAAAGGCAAAGTCCCCGGCGTGCTCTCCGCGCACGGCCACGCGACAAACGCCCGCCTTGCCCTGTCCGATCCATCACGCACGCGCCAGCAGATCGCGGAAGGCGCGGAGCGTTTCGAGAGCGGCGGACTCTCCATCTACCAAAGTCGCTGCGTGCAGCTCGCTCGTATGGGCTGCGTTGTTTGGCAGTGGGACATGCTGAGTGACTCGGATTCGATCCAGCTTCCGCGCGAGGTCGTGCATACCTTTGCGAAGCAGCGACCCGAGATGAACACGACCGAGAACTGGGGCTTCTACAGCCCGCAGGCCGAGGCGCACAACCAGTGCATCATGGGTATGCAGTTGATGAACTCGGTGCGCGGCCTCGACTTCCTGCTGAGCTTGCCGGAGGTCGATCCGAACCGCGTCGCGATGACCGGCGAGAGCGGCGGCGGCACGCAGACGATGCTCGCGTCGGCGATTGATGATCGCATCAAACTCTCTTTTCCCGTCGTGATGGTGAGCACCTCCATGCAGGGCGGCTGCACCTGCGAAAACGCCAGCCTGCTGCGCATCGGCACCGGCAATGTCGAGTTCGCTGCGCTCTTCGCGCCGAAGCCGCTCGGCATGAACACGGCGAACGACTGGACCAAGGAGATGGCCACGAAGGGCTTCCCCGAATTGCAGAAGATATTCTCGCTCTACGGCAAGAAGGACGACGTCTTCCTGCTGCGCGGCGAGCACTTCCAGCACAACTACAATGCCGTCACGCGCTCCGCGTTTTACACCTTCCTCAACAAGCACTTCAAACTCGGCCAGCAGTCGCCTGTCATTGAAAAGGACTTCGAACCGCTGCCACGCGAGCAGCTCACGGTGTGGGACGCGCAGCATCCCGCACCGAAGGCCGGAGATCCCGACTTCGAGCGCAAGCTGCTCAAGTGGCTCGCTGATGATGCGAACCAGCAGCTCCGCACCGCCGCCGCGACCAGTGATGGTTTGCAAAAGCTGATCCGTCCTGCCGTCGAGACGATCATCGGACGCACCTATGCGCAGGCGGGCAGCGTCGAGTGGCAACTCAAAGACAAGCAAGATCGCGGCACGCACTTGGAGATGACCGGAATTCTGCACAACACGACGCACAACGAAGACATCGACGTCGCGTGGCTGTATCCGAAGCAGTCCAAAGATCGCGTCGTGATCTGGCTCTCCGACAAGGGCAAGACCGCAGTGTCTGATCCCGAAGTGCTGCAACTCGTGACCGCAGGCACTACCGTGCTCTGTCCTGATCTCTTCAGTCCCGGCGCACCACAGAACGGCGTGGTCAAGAACCCGCGCGAGTTCGCTGGCTACACCTTCGGCTACAACAACGCCCTCTTCGCCCAGCGCACGCACGATGTGCTCTCGCTCGTCACCTTCCTGCGCAACGGCAAGGTTGGCTCGCACAAGAACCCTTCGCACGTGTCGCTCGCAGGCTGGGGCAACGCAGGACCCATCGCCGCCGCCGCAGGCGCACTCGCCAGCGAGGCGCTTGATCGCGTCGCGCTCGACACGAAAGGCATTCGCTTCGGCAAGCTGCTCGACTTCCGCGACCCGATGTTCCTCCCAGGCGGCGCGAAGTATCTCGACCTGCCCGGCATGATTGCCCTCAATGCTCCGCATCCACTCTGGATCGCTGGCGAAGGCGCAAAGCCGGAAGTCTTCGGCACGAAGTTCACTGACCTCACGCCATACGTCGGCAGCGATTCAGCGAAAGCAGCCGCCGAGTGGTTGCTGAAGTAGCCTGGAACCGAACGCTGCTTCGTTTGCCATGCCACTCATCACGCGTCGGAGATTCACGAGCACCTCGCTTGCCGCGATACTGGGTTCGCATGGCCTCGCGAAGGGGTTTGCTATTGAGCTTCCACCGGAACACGTCGCGGCGATGCGAGCGCGAACGAAGCGCATCGTCGTGCAGCAGGATGTGCATTGGGTGATGCTGAACTACGGCAAGTTGCACGCGGACGACGACGCGCCCTTCGATCCCTTTTGCAAAGCCGTGTTCTCGTATGTCGATGAACCCGGCAGCCAGATCGACGCGATTTGGTGGGACATCGGCGGCAATGCCACCGGTTCCGTGTATCCGAGCAAGGTCGTGCCTCACACCGCCGCGCCGCTGGTCGAGCGCTGGTATCGCGAGGGCACCGACTGGGTGGAAAGACTCGTCGCTGCCACGCGTCGCCGGAAGCTGGAGGTGTTTTGGAATCATCGCATCAGTGAGGTCGAGGTGATGCCGCAAGGCGGTCTCGCCAAAGAAGCTGATCCGCTCAAGAAGCAGCATCTTGATTGGGTGGTGCCTGCATCATGGTGGCCACATGGCATGTGGAATCTCGCCTCGCCCGAGCTTCGTGAGCACAAGCTGTCGGTGTTGCGCGAGATCGCGACGCTCTACGACCTCGACGGCATCCAGATCGACTTCGCGCGTCACGTGCCGTGCTTGCCAGTCGGAAAGCAATGGGAGCTTCGCCACCATGTCACCGAGTTCATGCGCATGGTGCGATGTATGACATTGGACATCGCAAAGCAACGTGGCCGCCCCTTCCTCCTCGCGGCCCGAGTGCCTCAAAATGTGGAGGGCTGCCGCGCGGATGGATTCGATGTGCAAACATGGGCTCAGCAGCATCTTGTAGATGTGCTGACGCTTGGTTCGCGAACCATGGACGTGGATGTGGAGGGCATCAGAAAAGCCGTGGGAGCCGAAGTCCAGCTCCAGCCGTGCTTCGATGATCACCATGCGACCGATGGCTATCGCTACGCTCCCATCGAAGTGTTGCGCGGAGTCTTCGCCAATCACTTGCAACGCGGCGCGAACAGCGTGGTGACCTTCAACTGGGCCGTCGCCACACCCGACGTCGCCAAGACTGTCGGCGGCGAGATAGCGCCGCTCACGCATCAGATCGCGTTCAAAGAGATCGGCGATCCAAACACGCTCGCAGGCAAGGACAAGGTCTTCGCCGTCGAACGCCGTGGTGGGTATCCGTGGGCTGAAGGCTTCTTCAATCGCAACGACACCGCTCCGCTGCCGACGACGCTCGCACGCGCCGCAAAACTCACGCTCTTCATCAGTGACGCGCCATCACCGAAGGCATCACTCGTCTTGCGCTGCATTTTCTTCCAGGCCGATGCGAAGGATGTCTTCGAGCTGCGCATGAACGGTGAGCCGCTCACCATCAGCTCGACCGATCCCGATTGGAAGGACGCGCAGATTTTTTCTCCGAAACCGCAACCTGCCTCGGGCGGCAAAGGCGACTACAAGATCAATCCGAGCCAGCGCTTGCTGCGCATCGAAGCGGCGGTGCCTGATCACGCCTGGAAGCAGGGAGTCAATGCCGTAGAGATTCGTGTGACGAGCGGCACTTCCTCTGTGCAGTTGGAAAGACTTGAAGCCCACCTCAACTACAAGTCGGCGTAACAACAGAGAGCACATGGAAAACGGATCACTCACAAGGACCACGAGGCAGGCCAATCTCCTCGTCGGCTGCATGTGGTTCGCGTATTTCCTGAACTACTGCGACCGACAGGCGGTGTTCGCGATGTTCCCATCGCTCAAGTCCGACCTCGGCATGAGCGACGCACAGCTTGGTTATGTGGGCAGCGTGTTCCTATGGGTCTATGCATTCGGCTGCCCGATCTCAGGCCAGCTCGGTGATCGCTTCTCCAAGCGCTGGCTCGTCGTGCTCAGTCTCATCGTCTGGAGCGTCGTCACCGTCGGCACGGGCTTGGTGACGTCGGGGGCCATGATGCTCGCGATGCGTGCGGCGATGGGCGTTTCGGAGTCGCTCTACATGTCGAGTGCGGTGGCACTCACGGCGAACGCATACGAACCGGCAAAGCGTTCGCGTGCGGTGTCCGTGCTCATGACGGGACAAATCGCGGGCATCGTCGCGGGCGGATGGTTTGGCGGCTGGATGGCGGATCGCGGGCAGTGGCGCGAGGCGTTCTTCCTGCTCGGTGCGGTTGGCGTGATCTATGCGCTGCCCTACTTTGCGTTTCTCCGGCGCGTGGAGGAGCCGAAGGTGGAGTCCGTCAATCCATCGCCAGTCTTCGCATTGAAGTCGTTGATGCAGGTGAAGACGTTTCTGTTGCAGTGCGTGGTCTTCCCAGTGTTCGTCTTCGGCCTCTGGCTCTTGTATGGCTGGCTGCCGACGTTTCTGCACGACAAGTTCTCGCTAAACCAGGCCGACGCGGCGTTCAACGCAACGGTGTTTCTTCAAGCCGCGACCTTCATCGGCGTCATCAGTGGCGGTGTGCTCGCGGATGTCTTGTATCGACACACCAAGGCCGCGCGCTTCTGGCTGCTCGTTGCCGGATTGATGCTCAGTGCGCCGTGCATCCATGCGCTCGGCAGCTGTGAGTCGCTGGCGATGACACGTGTGGCCGCGACACTCTTCGGGCTCTTCAGCGGCCTGATGGTGGGAAACATCTTCCCTTCCGCCTTTGATGTCGTTCGCGCTGATGCACGCGCGTCGGCGGTTGGCTTGCTGAACTTCTGCGGTGCGATCATGTCCGGCTTTGCCACACTGTTCGGCGGGCTGTGGAAACAGACGCTCGGCATTGACCGGTTGCTATCCATCACGGCGATCGGCTATCTGGCCGCAGGCATTGCTTTGATCATCGGCATCAAGTTGCTCTTTCCTCGCGATCACCACCAACAACAGCTCTCATGAGAACACTCGACTGGATCGTCATCATCGCCTACGCGCTCGGGATGCTTGCCATCGGCAGGTTCTACGGTCGTCAAAATGAAACCTCAGACGACTACCATCTCGGTGGCCGGAAGATGAGTCCTTTCGCGGTGGGACTGTCCTTGTTCGCCACGCTGACGAGTTCGCTGTCCTACCTCGCGGTGCCTGGCGAGATGATCAAACACGGACCGATGCAGATGGCGCAGTTCCTCATCTTCCCGCTCATCGGCATCGCCGTCGGCTGGGGGCTGATTCCTTTTATCATGCGGCAAAAGGTGACGAGCGCGTATGCGATGCTCGAAGTGCGCTTCGGCAGCAGCGTGCGGCTGCTCGGGGCTTCGATGTTCCTCGTGATGCGCATCGGCTGGATGGCGACGATCCTGTTCGCGACCTCCGACAAAGTGCTGGCACCGATGCTGGGCCTCAGCCCTCAAGCGACACTGCTCGCGGGCATCGTGATGTGCGTCATTACGCTCATCTACACGGCAGAAGGAGGCATTCGCGCCGTCGTGCTCACGGATGCCATTCAATCGCTCATCATGCTCGGCGGTGCCGCGCTGGTGATCGCGATCATCAGCTTCCATCTCGGCGGAGTCTCCGCATGGTGGCCGCATCAATGGGCCTCGCACTGGGATGACTTGCGCGTCGGATTTGACTCGACCACGCGGATGACGGTGTTTGGCATGATGACCACCGCGTTCTTCTGGTATGTTTGCACCTGCGGCTCGGATCAAATGGCGATCCAACGCTGGCTCTCGACACGTGACGCCAAAGCCGCGCGTCACTCGCTTTTCACCACCCTGTGGGCCGAGGCCGCAGTAGGGTTGCTGCTTGGCATGGTCGGTCTCGCCGTGGTCGGATACTTCACCAAGCACCCCGAGCTGTTCACCGAGAACGCGAGTCTGATCAAAGGTGCGGATCGTCTGTTTCCTCGCTTCGTCATGGTGGGCCTGCCCGCCGGTTTGACCGGCATCATCATCGCAGCGGTGCTCGCAGCTGCGATGTCGAGTTTGTCGTCGGGAATGAACTCTACCTCGCTGGTGATCACCGAAGACTTCGTGCCGCGCTTCCGCAGTGCTCCGCTGGATGATGCGACAAGACTTCGCCTCTCGCGCTGGATTTCGGTGATCATCGGCATCGTCGTCATCCTGCTGAGTCTGCTGGTCAGCCGCATTCAGGGGAACCTTGTCGATCTCTGTTTCCGCGTGGTGAATCTGCTCACCGCGCCGTTGTTCGTGCTGTTCTTCCTCGCGATGTTCATTTCACGCGCGACGACGTTCAGCGCCCTGCTCGCAGGCGCGACGAGCATTGCCGTCGCGGTGCGCATTGGCTACGCGCAAGAGCTTGGGCTCCCGCCGATCAGCATGATGTGGATCATGCCAGCGTCGTTCACCTGCGGCGTGCTCGCTGGCGTCATTGGAAGTTTCATTCCCATCGGCCCAGGTGCGAAGCCCATCACCTCCGAAGTGTCATGAGCGAACCCATCGTTTATCTGAACACCGGCTTCGTGCCCGCCGCGCAGGCGAAGCTGAACATCTACGACCTCGGCATCGTGCTCGGCGCGACGCTCACCGAGATGACTCGAACCTTTCGGCATCGGACCTATCGCGCGCGTGAACACATCGAACGCCTCTACCGTTCGCTAAAGTATTCCGGCATCCAGGTGCCGCTCTCGCCGGATGAGATGCTGGCGCGGACGGAGGAGCTTGCCGAGGCGAACTGCAAGCTTTTGCAGCCGCACGAGGACATTGGCATCGTCCACTTCATCACGCCCGGCGAGAACCTGCTCTACGCAGGCAGTGCCGGAGCCGCCGGACCGCTGTCGCCGACGATTTGCATTCACTCCTTCCCGCTGCGGTTTCAGATGTGGCGGCATCTCTTCACCGATGGCGCGCATGTGGTCACGCCGTCGATCCGGCACATCCCGCCGCAGTGCATCGAGCCCAAGATGAAGAACCGCAGCCGCCTGCATTGGTTCCTCGCCGACAAGCAATCGCAAGCTGTCGATCCGCGCGCGATCACGCTGCTGCTCGATCTCGACGGCAACGTCACCGAGTGCGCGGGTTCGAATTTTGTCATCGTCAAAGGCAGCACCATCATCTCGCCGACGACCCGCAACATCCTCTGGGGCATCAGCCTGCAAACGATCAAGGAACTCGCGCCGGAGATCGGCATGGAGTTCATCGAGAAGGACTTCCAGCCCTACGACGTGTTCAACGCCGACGAAGCCTGGCTCACCACCACGCCCTACTGCATGGCCCCTTGCACGAAGATCAACACCATCCCCATCGGCGACGGCAAACCGGGGCCGTGGTTTAAAAGGATGATCGCCGCGTGGAGTCAGCGAGTGGGGCTGGATATCGAAGCGCAGGTCACTTCTTGACGAGCTTCACATAATCCAGCCCGACAAACTTCGAGGGCTTCGCCTTCGGGTTCACGCCGTCGATTCGCAGTCCGATGCGATGCACGCCGGAGACGAGCGCTCCGACTTTGAACGGAGGGAGCTTGGTTTTCGCGACCTTGCTGGCGTCGAAGAGATCAATCGGATTGCCAAGAGGCTGGCTGTCGAGCAGCACTTGCACGATGGGATAGTCCGGCGCGGTGGTGAGCGAGATCTCGAGTTCGTAGTCGCCGACGTTCAGAAACGGGACATCAAACTCGAGCGTGTCGCCGATGTCGCCGCCGCGCCAGAAGAGCTGTGCATTGCCGCTCCAGCGGTCCGCGCGGAAGGCCCCCATGTTCTGCTTCGAGGTGGTTCCTTTGGTGACGCGAGGAGTGATGGCCTCGCCTTCGATGGCACCGGCGACGACGAGCGGCGGCTGTGCTGTCTCGCGCGGCGTCGGTGGTTCCACTGTGTCGTGACGAGCAGGTATCGCTGCCGCATACTCGGCATCGGTCACAGTCTTTGTGCGATGCAGCAGGACGTTGCCACCCTTCATGCCGCCGACGACGATGTCGGGCAGACCATCACCATTCACATCTTTGACAACGAGTTGCCTGCCGATGCCTGTCTCGCCGTCAGCCTTCATCGGCACCCAATCGACGCCTTTCGGACTGCGCACGAGTTTGAACCAATACACCACCGCGCCGTCGTTCCAGCCGGGCGATTTCTCGTGATGCGACCAATACGTTTTGCCGGTGACGATGTCCTTCAAGCCATCGCCATCCATGTCGGCGAGCGCGACCGAGTGCAGCTCGCTGAAGGCGATGTTGTAGTGACTCTGCCCCGGGCGCTCGCCCATGATGAGGTGCTCGGTGAATCCCTTCGGCGTCTGCTCGAACCACGAGAGCCCATACTCGTGCGCGGCGAGGCTGGTGATCACATCGTTGTCGCCGTCACCATCCACATCATACGCATACATCTCCGCGCCGCCGCGTGGTGCGAAGCTGACTTTGTGCAGTGTCCACAGCGGCTGCTTCAAATCCGCGGGTTGCTCGAACCAGCCGTTCTGCATGATCACATCCATGCGACCATCGCCATTGATGTCGCCAACGCCGAGCCCGTGCCCGAAGCGATCCGGCGCGATGCGCTCCGAGATCGTGTGAAACGCCCATTTCTCGAGCTTGTTGATCTCCACATAGCCAAAGAAGCCGTCGCGAGTGCAGACGAGTTCTGGTTTGTCATCGCCGACGAGGTTGATGAAGTGCGGCGACTCATTCGAGACCCAGTCGAAGACTTGGTGCTTCATCCAACCGTCGGGGCGTTCTTCTTTGCCTGGATTCCGATACACATAGGCAGGCGTGCCGGGAAAGCCGGCGGTGAGAACATCCACCCAGCCATCGCCATCGAAGTCGAATGGCCACGCGAAGAAGTGATTCGCATACGCCTCGCGCGGCTGGGGAAAGGCCTTGTAGATGAGGTGCTTCGTTTTGAAGTCCGGCCCCGCGAACCAGAACGGCCCATACACCGCATCGATCACGCCATCGTTGTTGAAGTCCGCCACGTTTGCGCCTTCGGAATAGTAGATGTCCGTGAGCTGCACGCGATCAAACGAATGCAGCACGGGCTGCGCGAAGCCAGTGCTGAGGCCCAGGCCGGCGATACAGAGGAGGAGAGTCGGCTTCATGCGGCACCAAACGACTGACGCGATGGCGATCCTTCCGTGCGGCTCGCGATGATCCGGCGAAACAAGACCCGAAGGTGAAGCGACTCCTAAGTCTCCGCATTGCCTGAAACAAGATGCTCCTCTCAGCCCTCATCTCATTTGTCCTCGGTGGGCATGTGTTCGCCGCGAACAAGACGCTCTCCTTCACAGTCCTGAAAATTTCCGACATTTAGCGCGGCGCCGGGATCGCCGTTGTGATGCGCTCGCCGTCGGGCAAGACTTGGCCTTGCGACACCGGCGTCGCACATCCCGAGAAGCTCTCGACCGATGGATGGCTGGCGAAATCCAATGCCGGGCGCGATGTCGTGGCACCGCAGAGGAAGAAGGGAGGCATGACGAGCATCGGTGGTGTGCTCATCAGCCACGTGCGCTGCGATCACTTCGGCGGACTGCTGTGGCTGAAGGACGATTTCGAGATCAAGAAGATGATCGACTGCGTGGAGTCAGCGAGTGGGGTTGGACATCGAGGCGCAGGTCACTTCTTGACGAGCTTTGCAGAAGCCAATTGGTCGGAATGGGGTGCGGGGATGGAGACGTGCGTGCGGCGGGTCAGGGTGCGTTGAGCCGGCAGAATCGGTGGGTGAACCGCCAGTGACGCGTGTTTGGGCCGCGCACGGCTTCCAACTGGTGACGCCCCGGCGTGACGCAGGCTCCCTACCTCAGGCCCCCCGGCCTGCCGAGGGCGATGCGCCCTTGTTTTGGCACCGGACGCCGGTGATCAAAGGTGCCGGTCTCGATGAAGCACCGCGTCTGACGGAAGACCTCGGGCGAGCGGATCATCTCGACGTGCGCCTCGTGGAGCACGACGGTGTCGCGCGCGCCTGCGACGATGCCGCTGCGCACGGCCACCACGCCATCATCCGCGCCGGGAATAAATGGGGAGAGGAAGGGGTAGTTGCTGCGATCTCCCATGATGATGCCGGCGGGGAAGCGTGGCGGGCGCAACGAGCGCGTGAGGCTGTCGCCGAGTGTGTTCAGGCTCGCCGCGGCGGGGCCGATGAGCTTGAGCACGCGCGGCATCTTGCGGCCGATGATGTCCGCCAGCTCGGTGCCATGGTGCGGCGTGCCGATGAAGACGCAGCGCCCGAGATTCGGCGGAGCGTGATCTTGCAGATAGCGGTGCGTGACCACCGCGCCGAGCGAATGAGCCACGAAGTGAAGCGGCCGGCCGCGCCGGGTATTCTCACGGGCAATGATTCGCGCCAGGTAGTCCTGCTCGATGGCGTCGCCGTCGAGCGAGCGTGATGGATAGCGCACGAGGATGACGCGGTAGCCCGCGCGGTTGAACTGGCGCGCCATCCAGTCCATGCCGCCGAGGGCGCGCCAGCGCAGGCCGTGGACGAATACGACCGTGTCGCCCGGCCCGTCGAAAACGACGCTCCCATGCTCTCTTTTGATGACGGAACACGAGGCGCAACTCAGCGCGAGCGTGTACGCCAGCGATGCGCACAGGGCACGGCGCGGCGGCGATGCCGCGCCACGATCAGGGGGCGTTGTCGGTGATCGATGCAAGGCGCGTGGTGACCTGTTGCCGCAGCGGGATGCGATTGCCCTGGAGTTTGAGCGTCAGGTTGGCGAGGAAGACGGACAGCGAGACGGTGCGCCGTTCGAGGTCAAAGAACACCTGGCCCGAAAGCGTCGATTCACCGGAAAGGGACGCGGCGGCCTCACCCCGGCCTTTTTCGTCCGGCTCGGTGTCGGTGCTGCCGATGCGGCCTTCGAATGTGACCTTCGCATGCAGCCGTCCGTCGCGCTGCACGTTCTCGGCGTAGGTCGAGTTTAGCCGGACCTTCATCTCGCCGGCCTGGGGAAAGGGGATCGTCTGCTCGGTGGTCCACTTGTCGCCCGGCGCAACCGGTTTGGAGGACAATCCGGCTTCAAGAGACTGGCGGAAAAGATTCGCCACGCCGCGAGCGTCGGCCATTGCGCCGAGTCCGGTGATGGTCGCGCCATCACCGGCGAGCCGCTCCGTGCCCTTTACCTCCACGAAGGCATCTTCGCCGTCAAAGATCATGGCAAAGCTTCGGCCTGTCGTGCCCGCGAGGGCCTGGCGCAGCAGCGGATGCGCCGACTGCGGATCAGCCGAGTCAAACTTGAACGTCCGCCCCTGAAACGTCATCTCGCCCGTCATGCCGGCGAATTTCACCTCGGCGCGTTTGTTGGCCGTGCCCGGCTCCGGCACCACCCGGATTTCCGTCTTCTGCACCACGTTGAGCTTTTGCTCGATGAACTCTCCCGGGGCCGGCGTCAGCGTGGAGGTGGTCTGCGTCTCGGTCTGCTGGTGGTAGGTCTTGCCCGCCTGCCAATGCGGGCGCAACAACGCTTTGTCCTGCGCGTGCACCGATGCGATGAGGATGGCGCCCGGCACGGCGAGCTGGAGGATGGAAATGTTCAGGCGGGTCACGACCGCGAAGAATGCCCGTGACGGCGGGTTTTGCAAACACGGCCCACCCTGCCCGCTGCCGCACTCTCAGGAGATCGACGGACCGTCCGGCAGACCGTTGGCACCCCACGTATCCCGGTTGCCGCAAAAAAACATCTCGATCTTGGCACGGATATGGCTTTGCATGACCCACGGCGCATCGAATCCAGCGCCCCGGACGCAAGGACGGGAACACTGGACGTTGCAAACCGTGAAATCATACTACTATTGCCAAAGCCATGAAAAAAATTGAAGCGATCATCAAACCCTTCAAGCTGGAGGACGTAAAGGAAGCACTCTCCGAGAAGGGAGTGGAAGGCATGACCGTCGTGGAGGTCAAAGGATTCGGCCGCCAGAAGGGGCACACCGAGATCTACCGCGGCAGCGAGTATACGGTGGACTTCCTCCCGAAGGTGAAGATCGAGGTCGTCGTCGAGGACGATCGTTGCGACACCGTGGTGGATGCCATCGTCAAATCGGCGAACACCGGCAAAATCGGCGACGGCAAGGTCTTCGTCAGCGAGGTCATCGAGTCCATCCGCATCCGCACCGGCGAGCGCGGAAATGACGCCATCTCGGGAGGCTAGGCCGCCGGCGACGACGTTCCGGAATTTTCGATTTCAAGTCTTTCAAACCGGAGTGAGATCCGCCGCGATCGCGCTCCGGTTTTGTTTTGGTGTTTGATCTTTCCGCCCGTCATCTCACATTCCCTGGCCATGAAACTGTTCCGCCCCGCCCTCGCGGTCTTCGCCCTTGCTTTCCACCCGCTGCACGCAGACGAGATCGAAGACGCGATCAGTCAGGCCCTCAAACACTACAAGGACGGAAAGCTCACCGAGGCGAATGCCAGCCTGCAGTCCGCCATCACACGGCTCAATGACAAGCGCGGCATGTCCCTCTCCGCAGTTCTGCCGGACCAGATCAGCGGCTGGAAGGGCGGCAAGGTCGAGTCCACCTCGCTCGCGGCCCTCGGCGGCGGGAACACCGTGGAGCGTACCTACCGGAAGGACGAGAAGAAGGCCACCATCTCCGTCGCTGCGGACTCGAAACTGCTGGGGCAGGTGTCGAACTTTCTGGCCAATCCCGCGCTTGGCGGCCTGCTGGGCATCAAGCAGAAAAAAGTGGGAGATCTCACGGCGATGGTGCACCCGAAGGAGGGACTGCTGCAGTTGGCCGTGAGCGAACGCTTCCTCGTGCAGGTTCAGGGCAAGAAGCTCGGCGAGGACGACCTCGCCGAACTCGCCGGCGGCGTGAAAGTGGACGTGCTCAAGGAGATGAAGTAGGCTCCCGCCGTCATGGACGAACAATCCATCCGCGCCGCGTCCTGGAAGCGGCTGGCCTGCCGTACGGCGCGAAAGGTGAATTGCGCCTGGTGTGTGCAGGTGGCCGGTCCAGCCTTCGCCGTGGCAGGTGCTGCGATGTTCGCCCTCATCCTCTGGTCGCGCTCGCGACATGGCGCGGTGTTGCCTTTGACACTTGTTCCGTGGATCGCCACTGCGTTTCTCGCCGCAGGCATCGTGAGCTTTGTCCTGGCGCGCCGCCGGTTCCTCTCGGCGGCGGATGCCATGGTGCGGCTCGAGTCGGAGCTGCTTCTTCACAATGCCCTCACCACCGCCGCCGCGGGTTGCGGGCCGTGGCCGGCGGTTCCTTCTCCCGCGAGAGATGGCTGGCGTTGGCGCTGGTCGCGAGCGGTCGGCCCGCTCTTGGGCGCGGCTGCATTTGTGGTGCTGGCATTCTGGTTGCCGCTCGCGCCCGAGGTGCCGGCGGCGCTCCGCGTCGTCGAGCCTCAATCCTGGGCGCAGATCGAGTCCTGGCTCGACAAGCTCGTGGAGGAAAAAATAGTGACGCCCGAGGCGAAGGCGGAACAGGCCGCGCGCCTCGACCGGCTGCGTGACCAGCCACAGGACAAGTGGTTCAGCCACGAGAGCATGAACGCCAGCGACACGCTCAAGGAGCAGCTCCAGCGTGACATACAGAATCTCGGTCGCGAGTTCGACCAGGCTGCTCGCTCGCTCAGCGCACTGGAGAACTACGCCGACCAGCTTTCCACCGCAGGGAAGGACCAGCTCCTCAAGGACTTTGATGAAGCCGTTTCCGGCATGAAGACCGGCCAGCTCGATGTCGATCCCGATCTGCTCAAGCAGCTCGGCCAGATCGATCCGAAGAACCTCAAGTCGCTCTCACCCGGTCAGCTCAAGGGCCTGCGCGATGCTCTGAAGAAGAACTCGGACGCCTGCAAGGGCATGTGCCAGAACCCCGGCTTCCTCGGCGATGGCGAAGGCGAGGACGACGAGCTGGCCGAGTTGCAGGGCCTGCTCAGAAAACGGCAGGGTGATCGAGACGGAGATGACCCGGGAAATGGTGGTATCGACCGCGGGCCGGGTACCGCACCGCTAACACTCTCGGATGAAGAGAATCGCTTCGACACGGACAAGAACGAAGGGGCCGTCAGCCCCGATCTCTCCCGCGCGAAGCTCGGCGCCACACTCGGCATCAAGGATGGAAAGCACGAGGTGGACAAGACGCCCGTCACGCCCTCCACAGCCGGCGCAGTGCAGAGCACCGGAGAAGGCGGCGGCCAGGTGTGGCGCGAGTCGCTCACACCGGAGGAGAAGGCCGTGTTGAAGAAGACATTCAAGTAGCGTGCCGCTTCGGTTGCCGTTGGCCCCGGGGCATTGGGCGCTCTTTCCGGTCGCTTCCCGCCAAAGAAAAACCAGCCGCCGCGCGTGTTGCTCCACGGCAAGGCCGCGAAGATTTTGAAGCCCGACCGCTTTCCATCTCGACTCGCGCGCTGTGCTCGTGGTTAATAGCTGGCGTCGCATGGAAAAACATCTCTCCCTCTCTGAATCCGATCTGCAAGGCGCGTCCTCCTCGATCCAAAAACTGCGCGCCGCGCTGAACGAGGTGCTCTTCGGCCAGGAGGAACTGATCGATCTCGTCATCTGCGGTGTCGTGGCTCGCGGACATGTTTTGCTGGAGGGCCTGCCGGGCCTTGGCAAAACGGAATTGGTCAAAGGTCTGGCAAAGGCGCTGAGCCTTACGTCGCGGCGTGTGCAGTTCACGCCTGATCTTCTGCCCGGTGACATCACGGGAAATCCGGTGCTGCAGGAGGTCGAGGGTCGCCGCGAGTTTGTGTTCCAGCCGGGGCCGATCTTCACGAACCTGCTGCTGGCGGATGAAATCAATCGCGCCTCGCCGAAGACACAGTCGGCGCTGCTGGAGGCGATGCAGGAGCGTCGCGTGACGGTGCTCGGCCACACGCACACGCTGCCCGATCCGTTCTTTGTGCTGGCGACGCAAAACCCGATCGAACTCGAAGGCACCTATCCGTTGCCCGAGGCGCAGGTGGACCGTTTCCTCTTCAAACTCGACGTGCCGCGCAACAGCGCCTCTACGCTGGCGAAGATCGTGTCGAATCGCGAACTCGGCGTGGAACCGGAATTGCCGGCGATTTTGTCACGCGAGGACTTCACCGTGATGCAGTAGACGGCGCGGCGGATTTTTCTGCCGGATGTCGTGGCTGACTACATCGCGCGACTTGTCGATGCCACGCATCCGGGACAGAGCACGGCGGCGCAAGGTGTGCGCTTCGGTGCGAGCCCGCGTGCGGCGCTCAGTCTCGCCTCGGCGGCAAAGGCACGCGCGCTGATGCATGGGCGGCCGAATGCGAGCTTCGAAGACGTGCAGGCGCTCGCTCTCCCCGTGCTGAATCATCGTGTCTTGCTCGAATACAGTGCGCGCATCGATGGACGCACGAGCGCCGACTTGGTCCGCTCCATTTTGCAGGAAGTGCCCAAGCAGGCGCTGGAGCAGCCGAAAACCCTGAAGGCCGCCGCATGAACCGCTCACGCTTCCTCATCGCTGCGTTCTTGATCGTCGCCGCGAAGGCGGGCGCGCAGCAGACGATCATTAACGAAGTCTTCGACAAGGATGACGGCACGAAGGTCGAAGTGCGTGCCGTCTTTGATCCCTCGCCGCCGAGCGGTTGCGCGCCGGTCCGCGTGGTGGCGACGAATGGCTCGGCCCGCGATCTCACGTGGAGCTTCGAGTTCATCTCCGGCACCACGGCATTTCGCCGCAACAACGAAAGCCGCAGCAACTTCGAGCTGAAGACGCCGCCTCACGCGACCGGCTCTGCGACCTTCATCGTGCCGGTGGCGGTGAACTACGGCGAGACCGGCAGCTATCGCTACAATCAGCACAATTTCAGGCTCAGCGCGTGGACGAATGCGCACGGCGTGAAGATGGGCACCGAATTCAAAAGCCGCGTGGTCAATTTTCCGGCCATCGCGATCAGCAAGTCGCTCGCGGACGCAAATCTCACGAAGCTGAACGACGAGGTGCGGCGCAAGTCGAGTTCATCAGGCCGTGGTTCTTCGAGTGAGATCTTCGGCAGCAGCTTCAATCCGGACGACTTGCCGGCCGACTGGCTCGCTTTCAGCGGCTTTGATTACGTGATGCTCTCAGCCGCCGATTGGGAGACGATGAAGACGGGCGTGCGGCTCGCGCTGATCCAGTGGGTTCGATTCGGCGGCCAGCTGCATGTTTATGTGACAAAGGACAGCACGGAACTCACCGACCTGCCATGCGAGCCGCCGGGCGTGCATGGACCAAAGACACGTTGGTCGCTCGGCGAGGTGATGAAGTACTCGTGGAACGGTTCATCGCTCGACGCATCGACAGTTGTCGGTCGCTATGACCGCGGCACGCAACGCGAAGACATGCTGACATCGCACTATGCCAGCGGCAGCACGTGGGGCTTGCTCAAGGCTCTCGGCGGCCGCTCGTTCGCCTCATGGCAGGTGCTCGTGTTTCTTTTCATCTTCGGCATGTTGGTGGGACCGGTGAATCTCTTCGTACTCGCGCCTGCGGGTCGGCGACATCGTCTGTTTTACACCACGCCGCTGCTGTCTGTGGGAGCCAGTGCGCTTATGATCGTCTTCATTCTCTTCCAAGACGGCACCGGCGGCACGGGCCGGCGCTTCACGGTGATCAATGTCGAGCCCGGCGAGACGACCGGCTACGTGACGCAGGAGCAGGTGAGTCGTGCGGGCATGTTGTTCTCGTCCGGCTTCGATCTCGCGCCATCCGCGATCATCGAGCCGCTCGCTCTGCCGGACACGGGCTGGACGAAGTTGAAAAGCGGCAATGAAAGCCAGGCGACGAATCTCGTGATGCAAGGCGCGAAGCGTAGCGGCAACTTTTTCCAAAGCCGTACCGAGCAGGCGCACGTCATTCGATCCGCTGTCTCCACTCGCGCTCGTGTCGAGCTGAAATCCGGCGGTGCACCCGATGCGCCGCCGTCGTTGATCTCGGCGCTCGGCTTCACGGTCGAAGAGCTTTTCTACATCGACGACGCAGGAAAAACCTGGAAAGCCGAAGCCGCGCTCGCCACCGGGCAGGCGGCGACGATGGAGCCGATGGATGACTCAACCGCGCGCGCGAACTGGGAAAAGGCCACGTCACTCGCCGGCGCTGAGTTGAAGAACGGCCTCAAGAACAACGCGCTGACTCGCAAAGGTGTCTTCTTCGCCACCGCGAAGAGCGCGCCGGGCTTTACGCAGGAGACCCTGTCATCCATTCGCTGGAAAGACGATCACGTCGTCGTCTTCGGCAGCGTCGCCAAACCGTGAGCAAGCATTCTGATTCACACACGATCATGAGCACGGAGAGTCAGATCCCGATCAATGCGGAGGCGAACCGGATGTGTGGCGTCGGGTGGAGTTCGCGCGTCGCCCGAAACAACTCCCCCTCACCCCAGCCCTCTCCCCGTGGGAGAGGGAGACGATGGCGCTGCCGCGCCTTTGAGATGACTCACCCCAGAACATTGAAGCGATTCGGAGACAGCGAATCGTGCGACAGGCGAACGACCGTCAGCGAAATGTCCATTTGCGTTGTCGAGCGGCAGCTCGTCCCACTCCCTCTCCCATTGGGAGAGGGCTGGGGTGAGGGGGAAGCTATTCGTTCGGCCCTGCGCCTCCGCCCTGAAAAAAATCGCGGCCAGAACCTCCGCGCCCTTTTCTCCCCGCCATGCACATGACTGCTCCTCATTCATCGCATGCCGCCGAGATCGACCGCTCGCAGCCGGCGATCGTCGTGGACAATCTGCGCCGCTCGTTCGGCGATCTGCGCGCCGTGAACGGCGTCTCGTTCAGCATCGAGCACGGCAAGGTCGTCGGCTTCGTGGGCGCGAACGGCGCGGGGAAGACGACGACGATGCGCATTCTCGCCACGCTCGATCATCCCGACGGTGGGCGCGCGTCCGTCGGCGGGCACAATGTCGTGCATTACCCCACGAAGGTGCGTCGCCTGCTCGGCTGGATGCCGGATGCCTTCGGCACCTACGATCACATGACGGTGCTGGAGTATCTCGACTTCTACGCCCGCGCGCTCGGCTTCAAAGGCGAGGAACGCGTGCGCCGCATCCAGGAGGTGATGGATTTCACCGATCTCACGCCGCTCGCCGACCGGATGAGCAACAAGATGTCGAAGGGCCAGACGCAGCGCCTCTGCCTCGGCCGCGCGCTGCTGCATGATCCGCAGATCCTCATCATGGACGAGCCCGCCGCCGGTCTCGATCCGCGTGCGCGTGTGGAGCTGAAGCAGCTCATCCGTATTCTCGCCAGCGAAGGGAAGACCATCCTCATCAGCTCGCACATTCTCAGCGAGCTGGGAGAAATGTGCGACAGCCTGCTCTTCATCGACAAAGGAGCCATCGTCCACCACGGCGATGCCGATACCATGCGACGCAGCGGCAGCGTGGAGGAGACGCTCGTCACCGTGCAGGTCAGTGGCGATCCCGCGAAGCTCGTCGAGTGGGTGCTCACCGCGCAGAACGTGAAGCTCCTCGAAGAAGCCCGCCACGGCGCGCGCCTCCGCATTGATTCCAACGACGAACAAATCATCGCCGGCGTCCTGAAGCGCATGATCCTCGACGGACTCCCCGTCATCGACTTCCATCGCGAAGAACGCCGCCTCGAAGACGCATTCATCGACATGCTCGGCCAGATCGACAAAGGAACACTAGGCACCCCGCCGCCGCTGCCACCGCAGAGTGAGAAGCTGAGCAGTAGTTGAGCAATCGCTCAGCCCTGGTCGAGCGATGGTTTTCAAACAACAGCTCAACCATCGCTCAACAACCGCTCAGCCACGGCTCAACCGCCCCCATGCAAACCATCGCCAACACCCTCAACGACTTTCCCGACGCGCTCTCGCCCATGGTGGTAAAGGAGCTGCGGCAGGGATTGCGCACGCGGATGTTTGTCGTGGTGATGCTGGTGATGCATGTGCTGATGGTCATCATCACGCTCATGGGCGGTGGCGCGCAGAATGCGGATGGCGTGACGGCAACGATGGACGGCATCGTCACGCTGATCCTGTGCTTCATCCTGCCGATGCCCGCACTTCAGGCGCTCGCGAACGAGATCAAGAAGAACACACTCGAGACGCTTGTACTCACGGAATTGTCGGCGGGACGCATTGTCCTCGGGAAGTGGGGCAGCATCGCGCTCCAGTCGCTCGTCGTCGCCCTCAGCCTCATGCCCTACATTGTGGCGCGCTACGTGTTCGGTGGAATGGACATGATCACGGAGCTGGTGACGCTGGGCGGCAAATGGCTCATCGGCGTGATCGTTGCAGCGCTGATGCTTTGCTTTTCCACGTTGAAGCAAAACTGGCTGCGTGGGCTGATCAGCGGACTCTTCGGCGCCTTCATCGTCCTGATGGGCATCGGCTTCTTGCTTCCGCGCATGTTTGGTGCTGGCGGTGCGTCGCGTACCTACTTCCTGACCACGAGTCCGCCGTTCCCCGGTTCGGGCGCGATTCTGGGCGCCATTTTTGCCTTGCTCGCTGCGACGTGGGTCATCTTCTCGCTCCTCGCGATTGCCGCCACGCGCATCGCGCCCGCTGCTACGAATCTCGCCTTCTTGAAGCGCAGTGTGAATCTTCTCGTGTTCACCGTCACGTCCCTTGTCATCCTCGTCAGCAAGTCGCCCACCACCGGCCCGGGCGGTGTGCTCGGCGGCATCCTCATGTTGGCGTCCATCGATGCGCTCACCGAGCGGGCGAATGAAGTGCCGTCGGTTTATGCAGCGTTTTATCGTCGCGGGTGGATCGGCCGGCTCGCCTCATGGTTTCTCGTGCCCGGCTGGCACTCGGGCATTCTTTTCTCGCTCGCACTCGCTGCCGCGGCCTGTGCCATCGCTTATGGCCGCAGCGGCGGCGAGGCAGCAGCGACCGTGTGGCTGGGCGCGGCCGGGATCTGGATGCCGGCCGCCCTTGTGCAAATCATGCCGTCGCGCCGTGCTTCCGATCTCCTCGGCCCGTGGATCATCTACTATGTCCTTTGCAACATCATGACCTCGATGCTGGCCATGTCGATGGGGTTTGCCGCCTCACGATCAATCACACCGGGGGTCTCGTGTCTTATGCCTTCGCTGGTGATCAACGGCGCAAAGATCGCACAGGCATCTGATTCCGCTCGCTTCTGGCACTTCGGCCTCACCATCGCCAGCGCGTGGCCTTTGTTGCTGCTGATCGGCTCGCTCCTTGCATGGCGTCGCACTCGCTATGCGAGAGGCGAGGCCGCCATCATGGCCGCCACTCCCCTTCGCGACACATGAACTCCGCCGCCTCATCACGCGTCGCGCCGCTGCGCGATTTCAGCGACCGACTGAGCCCCATGGTCGTCAAAGAGCTGCGTCACGGTCTGCGCACGCGCTTCTTCACGTCGGCGCTGATCCTGTTTCACTGGCTGCTCATCATGCTGCTGGGCAGCACGATGGTCGGGGTGAGTACTGAGCAGGTGAACGAGCTTTTCTGGATACTCTCGCTCATCGCCATGCTCGGCGCGGTGCCCATCCGTGGCTTCACCGCACTCGCCTCGGAGCTGGATTCGAACACGCTCGACATGCTCACGCTCACTTCCATTTCGTCCTTCCGCATCGTGTGGGGAAAATGGACCGCGCTCTTCAGTCAGTCGCTTCTCCTGATGTGCTCGCTGCTGCCTTACATCGTCGCGCGCTATCAATTCGGTGGCGTGGAGATTCTGCGCGAAATCATCGGCCTCATCTTCCTCCTGCTCGGCTCGGCGCTCGCGACAGCTGCCTTTGTCGGTTTTTCATCGCAGACCACGAGACTCGTCCGCGGGATGCTCGTCGTCGCACTCTCTGCCGGTCTGCTGCCGCTCGGTGTCTTCGTGAATGTCTTCGTCAATGAATCCGGTGGCGACAGCATGCTGCGCTCGTTCCTGGCTTTGCCGATTTGGCAGATGGCATTGTTCGTCATCGGCTTCCTCGGCGTCACGACCTATGGCGTGTATTTCTTCCTGGCGCTCGGTGCCTCCATGATCGCTCCACCATCGGAGAATCACAGCACGGTGAAGCGCCTCGTGAGCTTCACCGCCCTCCTCTCACTGCTGATGCTGGGTCTTTTCCTGACAACTGCTGTCAGCTCGGATGCAGGCTTCTGGGCATTCGCTCCGCTGATGATCCTCACACTGCTCAATGGCATGGATCTTCTCACCGAATCATTGCCAAAGCTCCCAACGGTCGTCTTGCCGATTGTGAAGCAAAAGAAGCTGCCGACACGTCTTCTCGGCAGCTTCCTTTATCCCGGCTGGTGCAGCGGCGTGTTCTTGTATCTCGTGCTCGCTGTCATGCCGATGACACTCTTGACGGTGATGACCGGTGTTCGTCGCGGTTCATTCGATGACGAGTTCTTTTCTGTGATGGCTTGTTTTCTCATCGCCCCGCTCGTGCCCGTCTGCGTCCGCGTGAATCGCAAAGACTACTTCGTGAACTGGTGGGCCGTCACGATGATCCAGGTCGGCCTTGGCATCCTGATGGCCGTCTTCTGCGGGGCCACCGGTTCTCGTGATCTCGCAGGCATTGGCATGTTCACTCCGATCACGACCCTCTTTGGAGCTGCCATCGGCTCAAGTCGATCCAGCGGAGTCCTCGGCGCTGGTGTCGGCATCAGTCTCATCTGGGCTGGCGCAGCAATTGCCCTCGCCATTCGTGAATGGCCCCGCATCCGTGAACTCGAAGCCGAAGCTGAGTTGATGCTGCTCCGCGAGAAAAACGCGGCATCACCTGCCCCGAGTCCGCTGTCATCATGACCGCGCTGTTGCAAGATCCCGCTGCGCTCCGGGCCATCCACGCAAACGCGCGAGGTTGGGCGCGAGTGTTGAAGCTGCCCTTTCGTCAGCAGCGCTGGCGAGGGCAGAGCGGGCAGTTTCTCGGCACCGGCGTCGGCAGCTCGCTCGATTTTCAGGATCATCGCGTCTATCAGCCGGGCGACGATCCCCGCCAGATCAACTGGCAGGCCTACGCACGCACAGGCCACTACTCGATGAAGCTCTATCGCGAGGAAGTGCGTCCGCTCGTCGATCTGATCTTCGATGTGTCCGCGTCGATGTTCGCCTTTCCCGCGAAAGAGCAGCGCACGCTCGAGCTGTTCGCCTTCGCCGTCGAAGCTTCCTTGCAAACCGGCGCCACGCTCCGCTGCTTCCTCGTGCGCGGTGCAGCGCATCGACTCATCGAAAACGATGCCATCCTCGCCGGCCGTTGGCCCGAAGAACTCGAGCGCTTCGCCGAAACCCATGCCAGCGAGCCACCCGCCCTTGCTCGTCTCCCGCTTCGCGCCGGATCAATGCGACTCCTCATCAGCGACTTGCTCTTCCCCGCTCCGCCCGAATCGATCCTCACTGCACTCTCATCGCGCAACGGCCGCGGCATCGTCTTCGCTCCTTTCTCGCGCGAAGAATCCGATCCCGGTTGGGATGGCAATTTCGAATTCCTCGATGCCGAAACCGAATCGCTCCACGATCACCGCATCGAGCCCGCGCTTCTACGCCGCTACGCCGACGCCTATCACCGCCACTTCGAGCTATGGAAAGCCGCCGCCGCCAAACAAGGCATCGCCCTCGCCCGCGTCGATGCCGAGCGTGATTTCCTGAAGGCCATGCGAGCGGAAGGAGCGAGCGTGGGAGCGGTGGAAGTATGAAAGTGCTCAGTTCTCAGTGCTCAGAGTTTGCATGATCGACCATCACTTTGATTTCAATGACCTGCATAGTCACTCCGTTGCGGCTCAAACTGAGCACTGAGCACTGAGAACTGAGCACTCCGTTTCTCCCATGCCCATCACTTTCTCCAACCCCGCCGCGCTCTGGGCATTGCTAGGCATTCCCATCGTCATCGCCATTCACTTTCTCCAGCGGCGCAGCCGCCGGGTGGTGAGCACGACGCTGTTTCTGCTGCAACAGATGCGCCGCGAGAGCGAGACGGGGAATCGCATCGACCGCCTGCGCGTCTCGATTCCGTTCTGGATGCAGCTGCTCGCCGTGCTCGTGCTCACGTGGCTGCTCGCAGGGCCGCGTTGGATGAAAAAGGATGCCGTGCAGCGCATCGCCATCGTGCTCGACAGCTCAGCCAGCATGTCTGCCTTTCGCGAGCCCGCGCTCGAAGCCGTCGTCACATCGCTCGATTCCTTGCTGAATCCTCTGTCGCGCGCCGAGCTGTCGCTGCTCTCGTCCGATGCCGAGGCGCCGCCGCTTTATCACGGCACATCGTCTGTCGAACTGCGCGCGGCATTGTCGCACTGGCAGCCGCTGCTAGGCGTGCATGACTTCAGCCCATCGCTCCGCTCAGCGCGCAGTCTCGTCGGCGAAAAAGGCGTGGTGCTCCTCATCACCGATCACGCCATCGCCGAGCGACCCGCCTCCGATGCAAAAGTCATCTCCATTGGCGAAGCGAAAGCGAATGTCGGCTGGGCCGGCGTCACCGTGGAGCGCAAAGACGGCCAGTGGATCTGGCGCGCCGTCGTGCGCAACTACAGCAACAAACCGCAGCAGCGCGGCTGGCTCGCGCGCACTGACAAAGCGAAGACCGAGCCGACGCCGCTCGTGATGGAGCCGCGCGAGACACGCACACTCTCCGGTCCCTTCCCTACCGATCCATCCGGCGTCGTGGCCACGCGCATGACGCTCGAACTCACAGCCGACGACTTCACACTCGACGACACCCTTCCGCTTATTCAGCCGCAGCCAAAGGTCATCACCCTGCTGCCGCCGAAGGGAAAATCCGCGAGCAACGAAGCACTTCGCGATTTCGTCTCGCGCTACGACGACGTCTCCGAAGTCGAAGATGCGACCACCGCCGACATCGTCTCGCTCATCTGGCCTTCCTCGCTCGCGCTGCCCGATGATCGACACGCCGTCATCTTCACCGCGCCACCGAAGGCGGAGAATCCCACCTATCTCACCGGTCGCATCGTCGCCGAGTCACACGTGCTCACCGACGGCCTGAACTGGCAGGGCCTCCTCGTGCGCGAAGGCATCGAAATCCCCGCCTCGCCTCAAGACCGCGTCCTGCTCTGGCAAGGCGAGCGACCGCTCATCAGCCTCCGCTCCACCCCGCAGGACAAACTCCAGCTTCTCTGTCATTTCGATCTCATCAGCAGCAACGCGCGCAAACTCCCCGCCATCGCCATCCTGCTGCATCGCTTCTTCGAAGGCGTCCGCCTCGCCAAGGTCGCGCCCGAGTCCGCGAACTTCGATCTCCGTCAGCGACTCATCGTCGCGCACACGACAAAACCCGCTGCGCCCGATTTGATCCTTGAACGCGACAACGCCTCACCTCAAACGATCCCTCTCGCCCAAGCGCGACTCCTCCGCGCACCGCTCCAGCCCGGCTTCTTCACCATCAAACAAGGCGATACCCGCCTCCTCACCGCCGCCGCCCATTTCGCCGACGCCCGCGAAGCCGATCTGTCGGACGCAGCACCGTTCAGCGAGCTTTCCCAAGCCAAAGCCACCCACCTCGAAGCCGTCCACGAAGCCGACCCCGCCTGGCGCCTCTGGCTCCTAATTCTCCTCGCCGCACTTCTCGTGAGCTGGTGGTTCTCGCGGGAGCGCGTCGCTCAGGATCACCCGCTCCCCTCCGTTCCGTCATGATCCTACGCAATCCAGAATGGCTCGCGCTGCTGCCGGTGCTGCTCGCATTGGGCTGGATGATGCCGCGGCTGAATCTTTGGCGACCGCTGCGGATCATGTGTCTCGCTTTGATCACACTGGTGCTCGCGCGACCGCAGTGGCGGCTGCTGTCGGATGGAATGGACCTGTGGGTGCTGCTCGACAGCTCGACTTCCGCCGAGAAGCCGATGGCGAAGGGCGTGAACGAGTTGGAAAAGCTGATCGAGAAATCGCGAGGAAAGGACGACCGCGTCTTCTATCTGAACTACGCCGGCGAAGTGATGCGTCGCGGCGCGGAAGGCGCGGAGATTTATGATCGCAATCGCAGCCACACGCGCACCGGCCTCGCCATTTCGCAGGCACTCGCTTTTGCGCAGCGCGAAGGCGCGGGCCGCCCGGCGCGCGTGCTGGCGATCACGGACGGCTACTCGACGGAGCCGCTGTCGGGTGTCGCTGAAAAACTCACGAAGCAGGGTGTCGAACTCGATTACCGGCTGATGCGCGATGCCGAGCCTACGGACTTCCGCATCGCCGCGATGCGCATTCCATCGCGCGCGCAGCTTGGTGAGCCGTTTCTCGTCGAGATCGAAGTGCGCGGCACTGACGATGGCAAAGTGCCAGTGATCGTGCGGCGCAATGGCCGCGAACTGCAGACGACGGATGCCGATGTGAAGATGGGCACCGGCACCTTGCGCGTGACGGATCGCCTCACGCAAACGGGTGCCGCGCGCTACGAGGCGATCATTCAACCGAAGGTCGATGCGTATCCTGGCAACAACCGGCATGAAGCGATGATCGAGATCGCCGGCGGGCCTCGCGTGCTTTTGCTCACGAGCTACAAGGACGATCCGCTCGCCGCCACGCTGCAAAAGCAGGGCTTCACCGTCGAGACGATCACCGAGCTGCGCAGCGTGCGCGCCGGTCAACTCGCCGGAGCAAAGTGCGTGATCCTCAACAACGCGCCTGCCTTCGAACTGCCGCAGGAGTTTCTCGCCTCGCTCGATTTCTATGTGCGTGCACAAGGCGGCAGCGTGTTGATGGCTGGCGGAAAACACAGCTTTGCCGCAGGCGGCTACTTTGAATCGCCGATCGATGCGCTGCTGCCAGTGTCGATGGAGCTGAAGCAGGAGCATCGCAAGCTCATGGTCGCGATGGCCATCGTGATGGATCGCTCGGGCTCGATGGGCATGACGGTGAATGGCGGCTTCACGAAGATGTCGCTCGCTGACGAAGGCGCTGCGAATGCGATCCGGTTTCTCTCGCCACAGGATCTGCTCACGGTCTTCGCTGTGGACAGCGAGCCGCACGAGATGGTGCCGCTGCAGCAGGTGGGGCCGAATCGCGACAAAATGGAGAGCGCGGTGCGGCGCATCGAAAGCACCGGCGGCGGCATCTATGTCTATACCGGCCTCCGGGCGGCGTGGGATCAGCTCAAGACGGCTCCGGCAGGCCAACGACACATTATTTTGTTTTCTGATGCCGCAGACTCGGAGGAGCCGGGCGATTACAAAAAGCTCGTGCCCGAAATCGTCGGTGGCGGCGGAACGGTAAGCGTGATCGCGCTCGGCAGTCGCTCGGACGGCGATGCGTGGCTGCTCGATGACATCGCCTCGCTCGGAAAAGGGCGAATCTTTTACACAGACAAGGCGGAGGAATTGCCGTCCATTTTCTCGCAGGAGACCGTCGCCGTGGCGCGCAGCGCCTTCATCAATGAACCGGTCGAGACTCAAGGCGCGGGCGGCTGGTTTGAAATCTCCGGCCAGGCACTCGACTGGATGCCAAAGGCCGATGGTTACAATCTCTGTTACCTCCGCGAGTGGGCGAGCCAGGCGCTGCTGACGAAGGACGAATACAACGCACCGCTCGTCGCCTTCGGCCAGCGCGGTGTCGGTCGTGTGGCAGCAGTGACATTTCCGCTCGGCGGCGAGCACTCGCAGATGATCCGCGCGTGGAGCAAATACGGCGACTTCGTGCAGACGCTCACGCGCTGGCTCATGGGCGATGTCGTGCCACCGGGCATCGGTCTTCGGCATCGAATCGAGGGCGAGACGCTCACCATCGATCTGCTTCACGACGAAGAATGGGAACAGCGGCTCGCGAAAAAAGCGCCGCGCATTCTGCTGGCGCACGGTCCCCGCGCCGAGCGACAGCACGAGATCGCGTGGGAACGCATGGCACCCGGTTACTATCAGGCCAGCATCTCGCTAGAAGACGGCGACATGGTGCGTGGTGCCGTGCAGGCCGGCGGACAAACACTGGCCTTCGGCCCGCTTGTCTCCGGCACGAGTGCCGAGTGGTCGTTCGACGAAGCCCGCGTGCGCGAACTGCGTCAGGTCTCGCTCGCCAGCGGCGGTCGGGAGTTGCTCGATCTCAGCCAGGCCTGGCGCAATCCCGCCGTGCCACGCTTCACCGATCTGCGCGACTGGCTTCTCGCGCTCGGGTTGGTGATCATCCTTTTCGAAGCCTTCGTCACCCGCACCGGCTGGAAGCTGCCGCAACTCGTACGCTCTCCCGCTGCCGCGAAGAAGAAACCAGCACGCGAAGTCACGACGACAGCCGCCGATTACCTCGCAAGACTCAAGCGAGCGACGACAACAACTTCGTCAACCGCCAGGCCGGCGGACAAATTTGAGGAAGACAGCCATCCGTCGGCATTGCTCCCAACGCCGGCACCGGACCGGCGCAGCCGCTTCGATCGTGCGAAGCGGCGCGGCCGACCATGAGCGAAGCGGCCCGACGACGCTGGCAGTGCGCCGGTTTGAGCGGACATGTGCACAGCCTCGCCGAGCTTGATCCGCCGCGAGACACCTGCAAGATGGCGCGCCATGCAAAACATCTTCGCGCCAAAAAACCTGATGAACTGGCTGCTGGTCTTCGTGCCCGTCGCCGCGATTCTGGAGTTCACGCACGCCAGTCCGGTCGCCGTCTTCGTGTGTTCGGCGCTGGCGATCATACCGCTTGCGGGATGGATGGGGCGCGCGACGGAACATCTGGCCGAGCGTCTGGGCGAAGGCATAGGCGGGCTGTTGAACGCCACCTTTGGCAATGCCGCCGAGCTGATCATCGCGCTCATGGCCATGCAGAAAGGTCTTCACGGCGTGGTGAAGGCATCCATCACCGGCTCCATCATCGGGAACATCCTGCTCGTGCTCGGCCTCAGCGCGGTGTGCGGCGGCCTGAAGTTCACCACTCAAAAGTTCAATCAGACGGCGGCGGCGATAGGCTCCACCATGCTGGCGCTCTCGGGCATCGCGCTGCTGCTGCCGGCGGTGTTTCATTTGATCGCGGGCCGGCACGGACACGCGCGCGAGCTCGACCTCAGCCTTGAGATCGCCGTGGTGCTCTTCGTCGTCTATGTGCTGAGCCTGTTCTTCACGCTCAAGACGCACACGCATCTGTATGTGGGCACGCCGGATGCCGATGAGGAAGAGGCCGTGGGCACCCACGGCTGGAGCAAGGGCAAATCCATGGCCGTCCTCTTCATTGCCACCGCGCTCGTCGCCGTGATGAGCGAGTTCCTCGTCGGCGCGGTGGAGGCCGCGTCGCACACGCTCGGGCTGACGGAGGTTTTTGTCGGCGTGATCCTCGTGGCCATCATCGGCAACGCCGCCGAGCACTCCACGGCCGTGCTCATGGCGCTGAAGAACAAGATGAACCTCTCCATCAACATCGCCGTCGGCTCCAGCCTCCAGGTCGCGCTCTTCGTCGCGCCGGTGCTGGTGTTTGCCAGCTACGCGTTCGGGAAGCCCATGGATTTGATTTTTACTCCGATGGAGGTTGTCGCCGTCGGCGTGTCCGTGGCCGTCACCGCGCTGATCTCACAGGATGGCGAGAGCAACTGGATGGAAGGCGTGCTGCTGCTGGCGGTGTATGCCATTCTCGGCCTCACGTTCTTCTGGCTGCCGGCGTGATGGAGCGTGGCCATCGATGCTCCGTGTGATGGACCGGCGAGTTGGCGGTCGCCATTGTCGCTGGAGCGCCAACTTCAGCCCTCGGGCAGACTGGCCGCGGGTCACCTGGGTGACGGGCGCTTCAAGGCAGCATCTTGTTGCAGTGCTCCGACATGCGCCGCCACGGCGGCGGCGAGACCGGTGAGATTGTAGCCGCCTTCGAGCACGGAGACGAGGCGGCCGTCGCAGTGGTCGGCGGCGAATTGCAGCAGAATGCTGGTCAGCGCGGCGAAGTCTTCGTCGGTGAGCGTGAACTTGCCGAGCGGGTCGCCGATGCGGGAGTCGAAGCCGGCGGAGATCATGACGAGATCGGGCCGGAAAGTCTTCAACGCGGGCAGCAGCCGCTCGCGGATCGCACCGCCAATCTCCTTCATGCCGGAGCCGGCGGGGAAGGGGCAGTTCATCGTGGTGCCCTCGCCTTTGCCGGCGCCGGTCTCGTCGGCGTGACCGGTGAAGGGATACCACGGCGACTGGTGCGTGCTGAAAAAGAAGACGCTGCCGTCGGAGTAGAAGATGTCCTGCGTGCCGTTGCCGTGATGCACGTCCCAGTCGATGATGGCGACACGATCGAGTCCGTGTTTCCGCTGCGCGTGCCGCGCGCCGACGGCGATGTTGTTGAAGAGGCAGAAGCCCATGCCGCGCGAGATGCAGGCGTGATGACCCGGCGGGCGCACGGCACAGAAGGCGTTGTCCACCTTTCCGGTCACGACGGCATCCACCGCATTCAAAACTCCGCCGACCGCCGCGACGGCCACATCCCATGAACGCGGGCATATGGACGTGTCACCCGTGGACAAGTCCGGCGCGCCGCTCTCGACGTCGCCTTTGGCGATCTCGACGTATTTCCGAGCGTGACAAAGCGCGAGTTCGTCCTCCGTCGCCGCCCGGGGCCTGATCAGCGTGGTTTTCGCGGCGATGCCCGGGTCGGTGAGAGCTTTCGTCACCGCCGTGTATCGTGAGATGGCCTCCGGATGACCCAGGCCGGTGTCGTGGAGCTTGTAAATCGGATCGAGGAGAAGGCCGGTGGACATGACAGTGAGGGAGGTTTGAACGGTGTGGATATGGCGTCATGACTGGACGCGGTGGTGGCTGCGCGGGAGGTGGCGAGGCGCGCGTTCACTCGCCCGGCCGCACGATCCCGCGCTCAATGGCGATGGCGACGGCATTCGTACGGTCAAACGCGCCGAGCTTCGCGAGGATGAGGCTGATGTGGAGTCGGATGGTGCCCATGCTTAGCTTCAAGATGTCCACGATCTCCTTCGTCGAGCGGCCCTTCACCAGCAGCCGCAGGATTTCCAGTTCGCGCGGCGTGAGCGGATCGCGCTGCTCGCGCGCCTTCACCTTGGCGGCGATACCGGGCGGGAAACACGTCGCGCCGGCGGCGACGCTGCGGATGCCGGCGAGCAGCTCCTCGCACTCGCAGGACTTTGGCAGATAGCCGCAGGCACCGGCCTGCACGGCACGGTAGATGTCCTCCTCCCCGTCAAATACGGTGAAGACGAGGACTCGCGCATCCGGAAACTCTGCGCGGATGGCCGCGAGGGCCTCGACACCGGATTTGTCCGGCAGGTGATAGTCCATGAGCACCACATCGGGCCGGTGCTCGCGGTACAGCTCGATGGCGCGCGTGCCGGTGCCCGCCTCGGCCACGACCTTCATGTCACGCTCGCTGTTGATGGGCGTGGCGAGGCCGAGGCGAGTGGCGAAGTGGTCATCGACGACCAGGACTCGGATGGGCGCGGGCTTGCTCATGGGGTGGTGGAGATCGCGGGGCGTTTGAGCGGTTGCGCCGGCGCGCTGACGGTCACGACCGTGCCGGCGCCCGGCATGCTTTTGATACGAAGCTGGCCGCCGATCTTGTCGGCGCGCTCCTTCATGCCGCCGAGTCCGAAGTGGCCCGCCTGCACCGGCGTGGAGACGTCGAAGCCGTGCCCGTCGTCCCGCACCTCGACTCCCACGGTGTCATCGGCATAACCGAGGCTGATGGTGATGTGCCGCGCCGCCGCATGCTGCGCGGCATTTGCCACGGCCTCCTGCGCGATGCGGAGCAAGTGCGTCTCCAGCGTGCCGGCGAGCCGCTCCGGAGAACCGCTGACCTTCACCTCAAACTTGGCTCCGCCCGCGGTCGCCAGCGGACGCAGCAGCTCGTCGAGTGCGGCGGGCAGGCCGCGCTGCTCGAGCGTGACGCTGCGCAGCTCGCGGATGGTGCTGCGGGATTCTTCGCGCGCGCGGCGCAGCAGTTTGCGCGCAAGGCTCAGCGGCTCGTCAGCCTGGGCGTGGCTTCCGTTGAGCCGGATGGCCGTGGTGTCGAGCAGCATGTTCACGCCCACGAGTTCCTGCTCCAGCGTGTCGTGCAGATCACTGGCGATGCGCTGCCGCTCCTCCAGCTTCGCCTGCTGCTCCGCCTGCTGCCGGATGACGGACGACTGCGATCTCACCACCATTTGCAGCGTGAGAGCCCACGCACCGACGGCCATGGCGAGGAGCAGAAGGCCCCCGAGCATCCATCTCGCGCGGCTTTCGGTCCACCACGGGCCGCGCGCCAGCACGGTCACATCATCGGCATCACGCAGATAGATGCGGAAGCCGGTCGCATTCCGCGGGATCACCAGCGGGTGCGTGGTGCTGAACTCGCACACGCCCGCAAGCCGCAGTTTCATGCCCGCATCCATCTCCGGCAGCCTGCCGTTCGCCAGCACCGCTTCGAAGACCTGCCCTTCGGAGCGGCACACGACCGAGGCCCCTTCCCTCCCGTGCATCATTTCGACGAAATCTCCGTCCAGGGTCACCAGCTCGCATTGCTCGCGGCTGTTCCGCGTCTGCGCCGCGTGCATCGCGATGGGACGCGGCGTTTCCGCCTCACCGGTCTTTTTCACGTCGATGGCGCTGAGGCTCGGCCGGAAGGGCGTGATGAGCGGATAGCCTTCCGCCTCCACCTCATCACCTCGCCGCACGGCCACCTGCTGGGCCGTCTGCACGAACATGCTGCCACCCTCGCCGCGCAAATAGATACCGCTGCCGTCGGACACATGCGTGACCACTCCGCGCACGCGCACGCGCTGGCGCAGCGGCGAGTCCACGCGCAGCAGCCCGTCCACCCGCGCCAGCGGCACATCGCCCACGGGCTTCGATTCTTCATCGAGCACGAGTGATTCGACATCCGCCACGTAGAGCAGCCGGCCTGACATCTGCCGCTGGTCATTGAAATGCGTGCCGGCGATGCCTCGCACCCGCACCCGACGCCCCACGAGCTGCCATGGGAGCTGCGCGAGCGTCTCACGCTGCGACACCACGGTTTTCAGCATCCAACCGTCGGCCTGCAGATCCACCACCAGACTCTCGTCGCTGAACGACGTGCCCCGTACGATGCCACGCACCTCCACCGGATGGCAGTCCATCGCCGGCACAAAAAGCTCCTCCGCCGACACGCGCTGATACTCCGGCAGCTCCGCGGTTCCCCTGGATTCCAGCTTCGACGGCAGCACCACGGGCAGGAACTCGCCCGCACCCGCCGCGCCTTCGACGTGCAGCTTCGTGCCCGGCTTGAACGGCACCTGGGGACGCATCGCCTCCGGCACACCCACGCAGATGCCATCGCCGCCGTCATGCACGAAGAGCACGCCCCACGCCTCGTGGTAAAAAGTCACCACCACATCCAGCCGCACCGGCAGACTCAGCTCGCGCTCCTCCGCACTGAGCGAGCGGATCGCGCGGACTGAGGCCAGCGGCTCAGCCGCATGCGCACACACGCTGCCGGCAAGGATGAAGGCGATGCGCCGCCACAAGTTCATGCGCGCCATTCTACACAACCGCCGCGCGCTGCCGAGACAAACCTCTCACCGCGCGCCGCTCACCGCCAGTCGGCCGGCAGATCGGGCAAGGTCTCGCGCAAGATGGTCACAATGTTCCGCCGCTCCTCGTCAGCGAGATAGGCATACGCGCGGTCCTTGCCGGAGAGCGCGGCCTTCATGCCCGCATAGATGCGCGACTTGATGATCTCCGGCATCTTTTGCCACTGCGGCGTGTAGATCATGTAACTGCACCGGTTCTTGAACATCCTCGTGCGCAAATCGAGATCCTTCAGTGCGGCGCCGCTCTTCACCGGCCTGCGATTGCGCGAGAAATCCTTGATGAACTGCGCATCACCCGTGATGCCGCCCGCCGGCAGCTTCGCCTCGTCGGCAAACAACACGTAGCGCACCACCTCGCGCGCCTTGTCATCGAGGCGCGCCTCGTCCTCCGCAGATCGCGCCGCGCCGTGCGCCTCCACCTCGCGCGCGAGATACGATGCCTGGATCACGCGGTTGTCGAAGCCGAGCTGATGCTCGTGAATCAGATGCGCAAGGATGTCGCTCGTGCGCGTGAGATGCTTGCCGAGGTCGGACATCTCGCCCGGCTTGATCCGGATGACGCGCACGCCGCCCGTGCCCGTCTGCGCGTAGGCGCCTTCGTGGCTGGGGCCGAAGGGCTTCGCGCTCGTCACATGCCAGCCGCCGAAGCGATCGGCGATCGGAATCTGATGCCCCTGCTCCTTGCCACGATACGATTCGTAGCTGCCGCCATTGGGCAGCGGCGCGACCGACTCCGCGATGAGGCCGGGCAATCTCTGCGTCGCATTCGTAGCGTGGCAGTTGAAGCACTTCGTCGGGCGGTCCACCTGCGGCGGCACGCCGGGCCGAGGATAGTTGAAGACGTGAAACACGCCGCCGAGTTCAGGATCGATGCTCAGCACCTCCACCAGCCCTCCCGGCACCACCCCGACGTAAGCGTCCTCGTTGAAGTACAGAGCACGCGGATTCCGCGCATTGATCCGCTCGCTCTGCATGCTCGTGGCCGAGTACACCAGGATTTGCGAACTCACCGGCACGTCCAACGCCGCGAGCACGCTGCGCGCGAAGGATTTTTCGTCGGTGGTGTCCAGCTTCACCTCGCCCGCCGCCATTTTCTTGAGCAGCTTCGAAAACACATCCTGCGGCTCGCGCTCCCAGTAGCTGTGCGGCGGCGCCTTGTAGTCGAATGCTGGCGACGGCTTCTCCTCGCCACCTGCGACGGCGGCAATGGAAAGTGCGGCGGCGAGGTGCGTGCGGCATTGCATGGGGCATCAAACGCGGCCCGTGCGCAGTTGGTTTCAGCCGATCCCGCCCGTCGAAGCGAACGAGAATGCAGAACCCGGAGGGCAGGTGCGCATCTGTCACTGATCGTTCCCGTACAATGCCGGATGCTGCGCGAACCGCGGCTCCCGCCGCCGTCAGGCGGGGGCATTCAGTGCTGGAAGTTCGGCGGCAAGTGTTCAGCATCTTCGGTTTCCACGTCCCGATCACCGACCCCTGAATTCCATCATCATGTTCCTCACCAATCTCACCTGGCCCGCGGTCGCCTCGCTCAACCGCGACATTCCCGTCGTCTTCCCTGTCGCCGCACTCGAGCAGCACGGGAGGCACATGCCCGTCTTCACCGACAGCCTCCTCACCGATGAACTGATCCGCCGGGTCGAGTCACGAGTCGGGGATCGCGTTCTCTTTGCGCCGCTCACCTGGCTGGGGAACTCGCACCACCACATGGACTTTCCTGGCACGCTCTCCGCCGAGCCTCGCGTTTACATCGACCTGCTCAACGGCCTGTTGGAAAACTTCATCGCCCACGGCTTCAAGCGTCTGGTCATCATCAATGGTCACGGCGGCAACGACGTGCCCGGCCGGCAGTCTGTCTTCGAGACGCGCCAGAAGCACCGCGACCGGAAGGATCTGCTGCTTTTGTTTGCCACCTACTGGAATCTCGGCGCTGAACCGTGGAAGCGTGACCCGACGATCCAGCAACGCGTCATGGGGCACGCCTGCGAGTGGGAGACATCGATGGTCCTGCGCATCCGTCCGGAGCTGGTGGGGGATCTCACGAAAACAGTCGATGTGCCTTTCGGCAATGCCTTCGATCCCGCCGTCCGTGGCTGGACCATGCCCGACCGCAGTGAACCCGGCCACGTCGGCGATCCGCGCGGCGCGACGGCCGAAAAGGGAGAGGTGCTGTTCTCCTGCTTCGCCGATGAAGTCGTGAAACTGCTCGCCAGGGTTGGCGCATGGGACGGCAAAAGCTGGGAAGGCTGAAGCCGCAGACGCCGCGGCGCAGGTGCTGAGGGCAGCCCGCTCTCAGTGGCACCGCCGCACGAGGGCGGGCGGCCTGCCGGGTTCCGAGAATGATCCCAAGGCCAGCGAGCTCACGACAGGCCATGAAAGGGGCCGGCAATGGTTGCCCCCAGCCTGAGCGGCTGATTCGTGGTCTGTCCCTTTGTCATCTTTGTCCTCGCAGGGGACACGGGCGAGGGAGGACCGGGGTTGGATGGGTGACACACTCCCGCAGCACAACGCCACATTGCCGACACGCCAGACAGTCGAACGTGCTTGCCCGGCACGACTTCCGCCCCTTCCACCCGCATCCACCTAGCCCACCATGCACGAACGCCGACGGCTGGAGAAGTGCAGCACTCGCCCTAGTGGTGCGTGCCAGCAAGGTTGATGGGCCGCAAGCATGGGGCGCGGCCGTCTCGGCTGCGCGAACAGGCGGGACGCCTGTTCCCCATGCCCATCAACCGTGCTGGAATGAGCCACTAGATGCCGCTCCTTTCACCTGGCGACGTGATGACCACTGCTCGTTGATTGCCCTCGATGCTTCTCCCTCGATCAAGACCACAGGGATTGATTCGCGAAGCGAACAACCCATGAGCGCCCATCGTGACGAGCGAGCACGGGTCAGGGAGGGTTCCCGTCAAAAGTTTGGGCGATGAACAAGCACCGCATCCATGAAGACTTCATCGCCCAAAGTTCTTACGGGATGCCTTGACGCGAGCGCAGCTGGCACGACGCAGGCCGATACGCTCACGAACCACGCTTGCGCTCATCAACTGCCTTGCGGCCTCAAGCCGCAAGTGACTGGAGGCCGAGATAGTGAATGAGCGAAGCGAAAGAACGGTGCGCAGCAATCGAGGCCGTGGGTTGGCGGGCGGGCCGCATCAGCATGAGGCATGACAGGCGCGGTGGGTGGCGAAGCTCGGCGGGGCCTGGCGTGACTCATGCGCGGCGTGGTGGGGCGGCGCGGAGGCGGTTGGAGAACGGGCCGTGACGCGAAGCGTGGCGGCCCGTGGGTGCGGAGCTTCAAAACAGAAGCGGTTGGCTGCGCCTGGTGGCGCAGGGCGAGCGGAGCGAGGGCCGGGGAGGCGGCCTGCGAGGCACGAGCACCCGCAGCCACGGGGCGCAGGCGGTGGGACGCGAGGGACGAGCCTGACTTGTGAGGCGAACCCCAGACACCCGCCAGCACGATTGACGTGACAGAGCCTCACGGGGGGCCGGTTGCCTGCAGCGCCCCATTATGCGGCCTGATGACGGGGGACTTTCGCAGTTCTCAACGCCTCATCGAAGCGAGTGACACCCGAAGGCCGCAACGCCCGCCGCATAATGCCAAGCTCAGGCACGGGCGGGGCTGGATGAGGCGTTCGCAGGCCGGAAAGGCGTTGCAGTTGCCCCACGCTCACGAACGCCGCTTGAACACCAACCACAGCAGGCCAATCGCTGCCACGATCAACACCACGATGATGCTCCACGGCGTTGATGAGGCGGGTTCTTCGCTTGATGCCGTCGGAGTGGGCTGTGCTTCGGTTGCCTTCTTCAACGCGGGTTGTTGGATCGAAGGATGAGGATGCTGTGTTGATGATGGTTGATTCGGACCAGTCGAACTCAATCGCGCTCGGATTCGTTCAATGGATTTAGCTGCGTAATCCGCGCACTTGTCAGCAACATCGAGCCGCTGCGGATGGACACGCTGATAAGCCTCGAGAGCCGCTTGAGCTATCTGCCCACCAGACATTCCTAACGCATCCGCCGCGATGAAGCTGTAATCGGTCGCATTCGGAAGGGGTGCCTCATTTAGAAAGCGGATGATCATCGCTTCGTTGGCAGGCGATGGATGTTCGGCCAGCAGATATAGCGCTTGGCCGCGCAACACGCGTTCAATTCCCGATTCAACCGGTTGATTCGAGAGCGCAGCCAGTCTCACGCGGATGATCGCCATTTGCTCATCGGCAATATCTGGTGTGCTTCGAAGCACTTGGAAAACTTTATGGAGGTGCTCGAAGTCTCCAGGCTTGTCGAGGATTTGCGTGATGATCTGAACAAGATGGGGGGCTATGCCCGGCGTTTGTGCCAATGCCAGACCTTCATCTTCTGTGAGATGATCGTCAGCGAGTTTAGCCAAGGCAAGACGTGCCGCAATCGGCACCACCGGAGGCGGAGTGGGGTTCGCAGGTTTCTGAGCGAACGAGGCGGCCATCGCTAAGGCCGAAATTATGACGACCAATTTCATGGCAATGCACCAGTGGCTTTGAGCATGTCTTCTTGAAGCTCATACAGCCGTTTCGTCTCCCCAACACCATCATGAGGGGACGTGCCGAATCGCATCAGGTTGTGACTATCAAGGCGGTTGATCTCTGCGTCGGTAGGTGTAGGCCAAGGCTTGTAGTCCTCATTGAAGTGCCCTTGATCGAGCAACAAATGCCCCAACTCGTGAGGGACGGTGTGTGGCTTTTGAAGCAACTGCGACACGAACACCTTTTTTGCATACGCTGGAAACTGCGGATTGGAACCCGCTCCCCGAAATCTATTGGGACCACCGTTCTCTGGCTTTGCCACCCACGAGGGAAACGTAGCGAGCGCTGCCACATCTTGGCCTTTGGCTACTTTCTCGCCAGGCGTGAATACATCCTTGCAATAAATCATCAAGATGTCGTTCGGCCCAACTGGCGTGGCTGCCTTGGCATTGTAGGTGTCAATGATGGCAATTGCTTCGACTCCAAGTCGAAGACCACCACTTCCATTGTCATCTATTGCTGCAATGACACTGGAAGACAGAGTCTTATGGCCCCCGTTGCTGGTCGGCACAGAGACATCTTGTGGCTTGATAGTTAAAGTCGGACCCTCATAGCGGAATTTGATGCCGACCTGTGCCCATCGCTCGTTAGCGCGTTTCAAATCGCCCTGAACATCAGGTGTAGTCGTGTCGCTCATCACGGCAAAGCGAACGGGGATTTCCTTCTTCACTGCAAGCGGCTGCAACAGCGTGACATTCATGTCCTGCCAGGGTTTGTCACCAATCTTCATGCCCTTGAGGACTACCTTGCTACCCAACTCCGCGATATGAGTGCAATCGTTGATCCAGCCATTGTCAGTTTGGGCAGGCGGCTGATCATCTTCGCCAATTTTATAATCACCGGTGTAATCATCGTCAGACTTCGCGTCTGCTGGTCTTGGAAGAACTGGGTGCCCCGGCGAGGCCACCAAAGATGGAGCCAATACTTTATTGGATACCAGAACCTGCCAGTCAGTCGTGTAATTCCCACTGAAGTCCGCAGTGAGCCGTAGCTCGGTTGCGTTGTCGTCGTGTTCGTTTACGGTTGCTCCTTCCGTTGCAATCTTGATGCGAACGTCTCCTGCGTTTGAAAGGCCAGGTATTCGGAGCAAGAATCTGTCTGGGTCACGTCCGATTTGCAGTTTGTTGTCGCCGTCAACAGTGTTCGTCATTTTGGCGATCTTGAACTCTGTCAGTGGCTTGAGATCGCCCTTCTGATCAGGACCGATCGGTGTGGTAGTAGGTGGTGTTGAACCAGACGGAGGCGCATCGGAATCACCTAACGGAAGCGGATCGGTGCCATCCACAGATTCCCATCCACGCCCTGGAGGAGTTTCGTCCGGCCCCATTACCTCCACCGGGAGGAGGCTCATGCCCACTTCGTCCACTTCCTGGTAGTTGGTGCCATCGCCCGAGTAGAGGAGCTTGAAGGAGAGGAACGGCGGGACCAGTGCGCCCGGGGCGGTGTTGAGGGTGAAGTGGACGAGGCGGTCGGTGGCGGCGTCAATGCCATCGACGGGCTGGTCGAAGGTCACGAGCGCGGGGTAGGTGGCCTGCAGTTTGTACCAGGCCGTCCCGGCGTCATCCCCACTGGCGCGGATCTTGAGCGCTGGAAGGGCGGTAAGGTCGGGGGGATTGATGGTGACGTAGCCGGGGCTGTACTCTTCGCGTTCATCAACTTCGGAGGCGTCGGGACGGACCCAGTCGAGATCGGGCTGGAGCGGCTTCACACGGATGGTGGTGGTCTTGCCGCGGGCGGCCTGGAAGGCTGCGTCGTTGGCAAAAGGGGTCTGCTCGTGGCTGACCACGGCGGGATTCCAGATGCTGGTGCCGACGGTAACGGCAATGACCTCGTCGGACACGGGCTGCCTTTCCTGCGCGGTGAGGACCTGCAAGCACTTGGAGGCGTCGTACCTGTAGGTTTGCTTGCGCAGAAAGACCTTGCCGGCCTCCTTGGCCGCCTCTTCGCTGACGTAGTAGTAGCGCAGGTCGCTGCGGTCGTAAGACGGGCCCCATATCTGATTGCCGCAGGCGCTGTAGGCCGGGCCGTTGGGGATGGTAAAGCCGGTCCAGCCAACGGTGCCATCCTTGGCGAAGGACCAGGCCGTCATGCCGTAGTGCTGCGCGGCTGCGGACATGCGGGCATTGCCAAGGCTGATGAGGTCGTTCACGGCACCCAGGGAGATGGAGTTGCCGTAGGGGATCAGGTCGCGCCATGGCTTGATGTGCCCGCCCATGGTGAGTTCGGGCAGCACACCCAGCTCCGAAAAACCGCTCGCGTCAAAGTGCATGCCTCCCTTGTCCCCAGTGTTGACATCGAACCGGTCGCAAAGGATGCCCCGGGCGGCGAGGTGGGCGACATAGGAGTCGGTGACGTAAACGCCGAGGCGGTAGGATTTGTCACCCAATGGGAAGATGAGGGAACCGGGCGTGGGATCCTCTCCATCGCTGGTCCCATCATCATCGGTGTCGTGATCCAGCGGGTTGGCCAGGAGCTGGTATTCGAAGCGGTTGAGCAGCCCGTCGTCGTCGGGATCGGCGTCGGCATCGGCGAGGCGTGGATTGGTGCCGTACAGGATCTCCCACCAGTTCGGCAGGCCGTCGCCATCATAGTCGTCGATGGCTGCGGAGCCCGCGCCGGCTCCGCTGGTGGCTGCGCCGGGGGACTCCGCAGCTCCGGCAGCGCCCCCTTCACTCGCGGTGCCATTGGCGGCGGCGGTCTCTGCCAGGACGATCTGGTAGTCGGTCTGCGGGCCGCCGCGCGTGTGGGCGTTGAGCGGGTCCATGGCATGGAGGGCCTCTTCGTAGTTCAAGAGGCCGTCGCCATCGGAGTCGAGGAAGGCGTCGTACCTGTTGTTCTTGTTCTGATGGAAGCGTTCCTCGAACACGTCGCTCATGCCGTCACCATCGCCGTCGGCAGAGCTTTCCGCCACCTGCATGTTCATGCCCCAGCGGAATTCGTAGAGGTTGGAGAAGCCGTCGTGATCCATGTCTCCCCAGGCATCGGCGGGGTTGGCATCGCTGAGGCCGGGGATGCTTTGCTCGGTGAGCATGGGCAGACCGTCGCCGTCGGCGTCATAAACGCTGAGCCAGGCGGCGTCGGTGACGTCGGCGGCCTTGCTGCGGGCGTTGAGGGGCGAGAGGCCGAGGGAGGCGTAGGTGATGACTTCGCTGCCGTCGGTGAGGTTGTCCGCGTCGGTGTCGCCGTTGGTGGGATCGGTGTGGTGGGTGAATATCTCGGCGGCGTCGGACAGGCCGTCGTCGTCGGTGTCTGAACTCCAGGGAGAGGTTCCATAGTGGAACTCGACGGCATTGGTGACGCCGTCGTTGTCTTCGTCACCGGCCCCGTTCGTGGCGCTGCGCGAGCCAAAGTTCTCGAATTCCCAATCATCACTGAGACCATCATCGTCGGCATCCTCGAAGATCGGGCCGTCCACGGAAAAGGAGAAAACCGCCTTGACCTGGCCGACATTGGCGGCGGCGAAGTCATCCTGGACGGAGGACGAAGGATTCCATGGATAAGGCAGAAGGTAACCGGCTTGGTGAAGCCGGTCGTAGAACAGTTTTGCCAGCGCTTTGACCTGCCCCACATTCACGGCGGCGAAGTCATCGCGGTCATAGGTCTGGGCGGGCCAGGCATCGACCATGCGGTGGATGGCAATGCCGGCACGGCCGGGGAGGCGGGCGTCGAGTTCCGCCATGGCCTGTTTGGCGATGTGCTTGAGCTGGCCGGTGTTCACGGCGGCGAAGTCGTCGGTCTGCTGGCTGGCATCGAAGACGCCGCGCTGCTGCCACCAGGCGGGCGGGGCGGCGGAGAGGAGGAACGGAAACAAGAGGATGGCCGCGAGGAGCAGCTCCGCGCGTGTGAGGATGCCGGCCTGGGTCGGCCGGCTGGCGTGACGTCTCGATGGGGATGTTTTCATCGGATCAGGCGGGTGAAGTGGAAGCGTCTGGCAAGGGTGCCGGGAAAGGAGAGCCACCAAGACGCGCGGGGCTGAGGGAGCGGCGCGCGCGCTATGGCTGGCCGGCCTCAAGGATTCTCCGGATCATAATTGAACTCGCCCATGGAAAGGCCGCCCTGCGGCTGGAGGCGGACCTTGCCGCTGAAGCGGCCGGTGGCAGCCTGCACCTGCCCGCTCACCGTCGCATTGCCGTTGACCTGCGCGTCCTGAGTGACGTTGAGGTTCTTGGTGACCGTTGCGTTGCCGTGCATGGTGGCATCGCCGTTCCACTGGATGGTGAAGGCGTTCGAGCGGGCGTCGGGCGTGCCGTTGCCGACCACGAAGCAGTGGCCGGTGGCGACACGCGCCGTGTCGTTGGCGGCCGGCTCGAGCACGTTGTAAGTGCCGATCATCGTGGTTTGAAAGCCGTTCACCGTGAGATTGTTGCCGAGGGCCAGGCTCATGTTGCCCCAGGTGACGTTGTTGAATCCGAACGCGTAGGATTGCTCGCCCATCGCGGCGTTGTTCTGGCCGATGCCGGCGGCGCCATAGGCACCGGACTGGACACCCTCGCCGATGCTGATGCCGTGGGCCTTGGTGTAGTTGTTCGAGCCGATGGCAACTCCGCCGCCTGCGACGCCAGCCCCGGCCCCGCCCACGACGGCGTTGCTGCCGAGTGCCACCGCGCTGAACGGGCCGTACTCCGAGGCCTCGGCGCTCACGTTCCTGCCCAAGGCGATGGCGGGCGCGCCCCCTGAAGCAGCGGAAACGGTGGCCGAAGCATTTTCCCCCAGTGCAATGGACCTGCCTGTGCCAGTCGCACCACTCCCGGGTCCCCAGACCAAACTCGAACTAGCCGAGGCGAGGTAACGGGCGTCGGCCAGTCCCACCGTTAGGATGCTGGCGGCTCCGGCGGAGGTAGTCTGGTTGGGCAACGTGTTGCTGGACCCATAGCCCGTAAAGTTCAACGCAAGCTGTAGACTGCCTCCTTGAATGGCGGTACCGAATACCGTGTTCCCTGAAACGACGTTTCCTGAAATGGTGCCAGCGCCACTCACAATTCCTGTGACGTTGAGGTTCCCATTGACGGTCGTATTTCCAGACGAGTTGACACTCAATGCGTTCTTGCGATTCGACGCAGACGTTCCCGCTCCGACCACAAACAAGTCCGTCGTGTTGGCCGAGTTGAATTTGCCGGTCACAAACTGGCCGGCGTTGGCGGTCAGGTTTTGGCCGACCGCGCCGGACTGGACGCCGCCGGGCAGACTGGCTGAATCACGCAAGAGGTAGCGGGCATCGCCCAGACCGCGGGTCAAGATGCTGGCGCTGGAACTCAGAGTTTGCGAGAGAAGCATGCTGTATCCGCCGTAGGCGACGAGGTTTGCCGAGGCGATTATCGAACCCTCCACCTGGAGCGATGCACCCGCTCCAGCGGTGCTCAACGTCATCAAGCCCACATCGACAAACGCGCTCGCGTCGTTCTCGTCCGGCATGATGCGCTGCCATTTGTAGGTGACGGACGAATTGCCCGCGACGAACCGGATCAAGGACGAGCCGCCGATCCAGCCGCCCGTCATCACGTCGTAGGTCGACACGGTCGCGGTGGATGTCTCGTATCCATCTACCTGCTGACCATCGATGTCCGTGAAATACCGCCCTTCCTGCGACAGGAACTGGTTGTACTGATCGGTCCATTCCCAACGCTCATCCTGAGTAGCTGCGTCACCGTCGGGATCAGGATTGAAGGTCGCCGTGATGTAGGCGGGCGTGGTCTCCCAGTGCCCGAGGTCCTGGTGGCCGATCGAGAAGCCTTCTGTATCGACAAAGATCGTTGAACCATTCTGGTCCACCTGGCCGCTGGCCACCCGCGCAGTCCCGAGTGACAGGGGGCCGCCGTAGATGTCCAGAAGGCCGGAAACATTCAGGTTGCCCGGCACAAATGGGACGGGCAATTTCTCCGGGCAATCCCTTCTGGGTGCGATGTGCGCGCGTCGTCTGCTTCGGTGGTGCGGAACACACTGCATCATTTCGGCGGCGCACCTGGCTTGGCGGTCTGGCCGGCTTGCTTCTTGGGCGGGCCGTCGTGCTTGATCTCCTCACCCCAGTCGTTGCGCTTCTCGCCGATCCATTCATCGACGAAGCTTGTCGCGGCCCAGTTGTCCCACATCTGCTTCAACAGACCCGCGATCGCGGGGCGTTCGTTGAAGAGGTTGTGCTGCTCAGTGCGGTCCTCGTCGATGTTGTAGAGTTCCCAGTCGCCTTTGAACTTCATCACCAGCTTCCACTCGCCTGCGCGCACGGCGCGATTGCCTTCGTGCATCCAGAAGACCGGCTTCACGCGATGCAGTGGCTCGCCTTTGATCGCGGGCATGAGTGAGATGCCTTCCATCGGCAGGATGCGGTGGCCGTTGAACTCATTCGGATACAGCGCGCCGCTCACGTCGCAAGCTGTCGCCATGATGTCGATGAGATGGCCGGGCTGATGCTCCAGCTTGCCGTTGCGCGAGGCGTCGATGCCCGCAGGCCAGTGCGCGATGAGCGGCGTGCTGATGCCGCCTTCGTGCGTGAAGTGCTTGTAGCGACGGAACGGCGTGTTGTTCAGCGTCGCCCACGTCATGCCGAGGAAGACATTGCTGTCCGCGCTGCCGAGCACGTCGCCCTGCGTGATGCCGCGTGGACCGCCTTCCGCGTTGCCGCCGTTGTCGCTGAGGAAGAAGATGAGCGTGTTGTCGAACATGCCGCGCTCCTTCAAGCCCGCGATCATGCGGCCCACGCTTTGATCAACGCAATCGAGCATCGCGGCGTAGATCGCCATCATGTTGTCGTAGCGATCCTGGTCCTCAGCGCTGAGCGACTCCCACGCAGGCACATCGGCGGGACGTGGCGACAGCGGCCACTTCGGATCGACGATGCCGAGTTCGATCTGCTTCGCATGACGCGCCGTGCGCAGCTTGTCCCAGCCGATCTTGTATTTGCCCCGATACTTCGCGATCACCTCGGCTGGCGCCTTGAGCGGAAAGTGCGGAGCACCGTGCGCGAAGTATTGGAAGAACGGCTTCCCGCTCGCCTTCGCATCATCGAGGAACTTCAGCGCCCAGTCGGTAAACATGAAGGTCGAATACCACTCGCCTTGACCGACCTCCGGTAAATCGGACGGCACCTTGCGACCATCGAGATAGACAAATTTTGACTCCGGTTTGCCGCGTTCTTTGGGGAAATACAATTCACCGAATTGCGTCGTCGCCGTCTTCTGAAACCCACGTTCCCAGGGCGGCGTGCCGTTTTGCTGACCGAGGTGCCACTTGCCCACGATGCTCGTGTGATAGCCCGCCGAGCCAAGCACCTCGGCCATCGTCACGCAGCGATCCTCCAGCTTCGCGTGCGTGCCCTTCGACTCAGGAAGCTTCAATCCATCCAGGAAACCCATGCCCGCCTGATGCGGATACAAGCCAGTCATCAGTGACGCCCGCGTCGTGCTGCATCGCGCCGTGTTGTAGAACTGCGTGAAGCGCACACCGCCTTTCGCCAGCGAGTCGATGTTCGGCGTCGGAATCTCCGAGCCGTAGCAGCCGAGATCCGAGAAGCCCATGTCATCGACGAGGATGACGAGGATGTTGGGCTGCGCCGAAAATGACGGATGAGGAATGACGAATGACGAAACAAGAATAGCCAGAAAGCAGAGAGAACGCATCATGCCTTGAGAAACGCGTGGTGACCGTGCGCTTTGCACCGCCGACCGCTCATTCAGCTATCGTCAATCCACCTCTGTTCCCGGCACGGGTCCGTCGGCAATCGCTCGCAAGGTCGGAGGGCGACAAATCCAGCGGAATCGTGTAAGGCATCGCCCGTCACATGATGAAAGCTGACGACACCATCCATGTAATCGGCCACCGCAATCCCGACACGGACGCCATTTGCTCCGCGATCGGCTACGCGGCTTATCTGCGCGAAGTGAGGGAGATCGATGCGCGTGCGGCCTGCTGCGGCGAGATCAGCGCACGCACGAGCTGGGTGCTGGAGCAGGCGGGTCTGCAGCCGCCGCGATTGCTCATGGACGTGCGGCCGACGGCGGCGTCGATCTGCCGGAAGCAGGTCGTTACCGCAGCGAGCGGCGAGACTTTCCTCTCAGTTTACAGCAACATGCTGCGTCATCATTTCCGCAGCATCCCCGTCGTCGATGCCACGCACAAACTGCTCGGCATGCCGTCGCTCGAAGAGCTGGCGCAGCTTTTCCTGCCGCCGCAGGACCAGCAGGCTAATGACAATCGCAAGGTGCGCACGAGCATCGAGAACATCGTCGCCGCGCTCAATGGCCGACTGCTCGGACACGCCGATGAACTCGGCGACGTGAGCGAACTCATCCTCGTCGTCGCCGCTTCGAGCTGGGAGACGACAAAAGCGCGCGCCAAACAATTCCCTGCGCGTCAGGTCGTCATCGTCACTGGCGATCGTCCAGAGATTCATCAGCTTGCCATCGACCTCGGCGCACGCTGCCTCATCATCACCGGCGGATTTGCCGTCTCGCCCGAGATCGAATCCGCCGCTCGCGAGAAGCGCGTCAGCATCATCTCCGCGCCGCACGACACAGCCAGCGCCTCGCAGCTCGTTCGTTTCTCGCGACCCATCAAAGAAGCGCTGCACGATGGATTCCTATCCTTCCCCTCGAAGACACCGCTGCGCGAGCTGATCCACGCTGTGCAGGATTCGCATCAGCCGCTGTTCCCAGTTGTGGATGAAGAATCCGGCCGGCTCGTCGGCGTCTTTTCCAAATCCGACCTCGTCGATGTGCCGCGCACGAAGCTCGTGCTCGTCGATCACAACGAATTCTCCCAGGCCGTCGGCGGTGCGGACGAAGCGGAGATCCTCGAAGTCATCGATCACCATCGTCTCAGCGGCAATCTCCGCACGAAGGAGCCCATTCGCTTCATCAACGAGCCCGTCGGCAGCACATCCACCATCGTCTCGCTCATGTATCGCATGAGCGGTGCCGCGCCTGACAAAGCCACCGCCATCTGCCTCTGCGCCGGCATCATCTCCGACACGCTGCATCTCACCTCGCCCACCACGACGAACACCGACCACGAAATCCTCGACTGGCTCTCCGGCATCGCCGGCATCGACCGCGAGTCATTCGTCCAAGGCTTTTTCGCTGCCGGCTCCACGCTCCGCGGCAGCACCGCCGACCGCGCATTGGAATCCGACCGCAAAGTCTTTGAGGAGAACGGCTGGCGTCTCAGCATTTCCCAGATCGAAGAACTCGGCCTCGGCGAATTTGCCAAACGCGAAGCCGAACTCCATGCCGCGCTCCAGACACTCCTCGAAAAGCACGCGCTTCACTTCGCCTGTCTCATGGTCACCGACATCGCCCGCCACGACAGCGTGCTCCTCGTCGCCGGCACCGAGAAACTCATCGCCGAGATCGAATACCCCGAACTCCGCCGCCACACCTACAAGATGGCCGGCGTTGTGAGCCGCAAGAAGCAACTCTTCCCGTACCTCAGCCGCCTCGTCGCGAAGGTGACTGCGCCGGCGTAGCGACGCTCGCCGCTGGAAAGCGAGTGTGTGACTCGCAGCGGAGCCGTCAGCGACCGAGTTTGCGCGAAACGTTCGGCAAATCCCGAATCATCTTCACCGCCTATCCATTCGGCAATTTGAGATCAAACTCCATGACGCCTGATCGGGGTGGCGTCGCCACAGCCCTGCAACGATATGATAAAAGTTCAGTATCCGCTTCTTGGCGGCTTGTCGTTATCGAGGAGAATGACGCGGAAGCCGACATCGGGGCGACGTGAATCCGGGGGCAGAGGCAGACGACAGGAGGCGAGCAACTCGTTGCGATTCCCGGTTGTGTAAGCACCACCACGAGCGACGCCGTAGCCGCTCATCTTCTGGTCGGCACTGCCCCAAGACTCCCCGACCCACTCCCACACGTTGCCAGCAAGATCCGCTATCCCGCGGCTGTCAGTACGGAAGCTCATCACGGGAGCGAGTCCGTCGTAACCATCGTCGAAGCCTTCGATGCCTTCTGCTGAAGCACCAGTGCTTTGGTCTTTTGCATTCGTTGCGGTTGGAACAGCCGACTCCGTGTTCCTGTCAGCTTTTGGTGCTGACTTCGGTTGTAAACGGCGTCCGAGGAAATTGCCCGTCTGCGGCTGCGGCGGCCAGTCGAAACCCCAAGGATAGATGTTGCTGATGCGCAGGTTGCGCGCCGATGGCGAATCGCCCCGTTCTCGTGGCAAACTGGCCGCCATGCTCCATGCGTCGTCGCTCGGGAGACTGTATGTCTGCGATGGCTCGAGCAGACCTTGGTTGCGCTCTGTCTGGGTGAGCCATCGACAGAATGCATCCGCGTCCTTACGACTTACAAACGTCACGGGAAGAGCGGTGTCCTTGTCGAGAATGCGCCCTGTCACCGGTGGAAGATTCGTCGCTCTTGCGAACTCCGCGAAATCTTGGCGCCGTGTTTCAATCGCAGATATCAACGCCTCACCGAGCGGCACCATCGTCATCCCGAGTGCGTTTTGCCACGGCTTCCCGAAGACTGCGGGTCCGTTGGATTTGGTTCGCTGGCTGGACGACGCCGAGTTCGATGCGAAGCCAGCCGTTGAACCTTGCCCCTCCACCGCCTCCACTTTGCCGGACCCATCCGCTGGCAGCGCGAGTGTTTCCTCCACGATGCGTTTCGCGATCGGTGCGGCATTGCGTCCGCCGCTCGTGCCGCCTTCCACGAGAATCGCAAAGGCGAGTGTCGGTCGGTCAAATGGCGCGAATCCGATGAAGAAGGCGCGATTGTCCTGCTCCCTCTTGCCATCGACCGAGCGCCAGTATTGCGAGGTGCCGGTCTTTCCTGCGATGACCACCTTGTCACTGCGCGCGGCCTTCCCGCTGCCGTTGTCGCCATTCACCACGAGTCTCATGCCTTCGCGGATCTGCTCGATCTGCTCGGCGGGCAATCCTTCAGCGACCAAGTCGGCGCGCCACCGTGCTTTCGCGCCGGCATCGGCTCGGAGCAGCGTTGCTTTTGGAACCTTGCCGCCATTGCCGACAGTCGCGGCCAGAAGGGCGAGTTGCAGCGGCGTCGTGAGCAGAGCGCCCTGGCCGATGGCGAGGTTGGCGGTGTGTCCGGGTGTCCACTTGCCAGGCGTGCCGTCTTTAGCAGCCAAGGCTTCGGGGCCCGGCAGCACGCCTTTGGATTCTTCTTCGCTCACGCCGGTCGCCTCTCCGATTCCAATGAGCCTGCCCATCTTCGCAAAGGCATCAGGTCCCGCCGCGTTGCCGAATTGATACCAGTAGCAATTGCAGCTTGTGACGATGGCTGACTTCATGTCGAGCGTGCCGTGGCCCGCAGGGTTTTGGCCGTCGATCCAGCACCGAAAACTTCTGCTTCCGTATTCGACCGAGCCCTTGCAATCGAAGTGGTGGTCACCGACGCCCGCAGCAATTCCAGCGAGCGCGGTAAACGGCACGAACGCAGAGCCGGGACAGTATTCCCCTCGAAGACACCGGTCGAGCAACGGGTGAGATTTGTCATTCAGATAGGACTTCCAGTCCTCCACCATGAGCGTGGGGATGAATCGATTCGGATCGTAGCTTGGCAGCGAAACCGACGCGAGAATCTCACCCGTTCGAGGATCGAGCACCACAACAGCAGCCCGCTCGAAGCCAGCGTCCTTCACCGCGCGAGTCGCGAGAAATTGAATGCGTGCATCGAGCGATAGCGACACATCATTGCCCTTTTTCAGCTCAGCGTTCCGGTCCTTCTCGATCGCCGCGCGTCCCTCAGGCGTCGGGTCATCGCGTCCTGACTTGCCAGTGTAGCCGATGACATGCGCGGCCAGCGTCTTCAGCGGATACACCCGCATTTTGTCCTTCGTGCTTTCTGCCAGCACAACGCCATGACGGTCGAGAATGCGGCCGCGCAGACCTTTGGCGGCTTCATTTGCCATCATCGCCAGGGGCACGGCGATCACAGTGGAGCAAACAACCGTGCAGAGAATCGTCGTGCGCGATGACGCATCACGCTTGATCCGCGAATCGAGAATGGCCGCGATCCGATTCTCGACCGGCGCCGATCTCGCCATCGCCAGCGCACACGGTCCCAAACTTGGCGCGAGACGGCGACGCTGGGAGAGGTCGAGCAAATGCTGGGCGTAGTCGCTGGCGCGAACGCCCTGGCGCAGCACCGCATCGTCACATGCCTTTTCCTGATCAGCCCGAAGACTGCGCATCGTCAGCCACGCGAGGGGATTGAACCAATGCAAAGCCTGCGCGATCTGCGCCACGAGCAGCGCCGCCGGATCACGACGCTGAAGATGCGCCAGCTCATGCAGCAGCACGGAGCGCAGCTTTTCCTCCGGCCACTCCACGGCGTCGGCGGGCAGCAGCAAGCAGGGCCGGACGATGCCCCAAACCATCGGGATGCTGTTGGCAGGACCGATGAGCAGCTTCGGCGCAGCTTTGCCCGAAGTAGTGGTCAGCTCGCCTAGCATCGCATTCAATCGAAACGGCACCTCCACCTTCGAGCAACGCCTGCGCAGACTCGCCAATCGCACGCTGCTCACGATCAATCGCGTGACGAGCAGAGCAGCGATCACGAGCCACACGACCGGCAGATGCATCACCACATCACCCCATGAGAAGGTGGGCCATTGAATGGCCGTTGATGGTTTTGGCATCGTTGGGACGGCTTGAGAGACGATTGGCTTTTCTGCTTTTGCGTTCGTCGCGACAGGCATGGGCTCCTCCTCGCCCATCACAGTCTCCTCCTTCGGGAGCGGAGCCTCGAACGTCGGCACCTCTCGTGCCGGCAACACTCGCCATGCCGGAAGCAATGGAGCGGCGATCGTCACAAGCCCAAGCGCCAGCAGAGACGAAAGCCACAGCACATACCGCCGTGCGGCCGATGCCCAGCGAAGGGCGGCGCCTGCGATCAATGCAAGAGCGAGCAAAGCCGAGCCCTTCAGCGCGATGTGCCCGAGAGACTCGAGCCACACGGACGATGCGGCTGCGGAGAAGAGCGAGTGCATGGTGTGCAGGGGAGTGGTGGATTCAACGGCCTTCCTTTTTCGCCGCGTCGATGAGCTGCTGGATTCGCACGGACTGCTCCTTGCTGAGCTTGCCGCCTTTGCCCGTCAGATGCGCAGCCAGCGCTTCATCGACCGCACCGCCGAAAAACGTGTCCAGCACATGACGCAACGCCTTCAGCCCGGCCTTCGCCTTCGATTGCGCCGCCGCATAGATCACCTCGCGACCCTCTTTGCCGATGCGCTTCACATGACCCTTCTCCTCCAGAATGTGCAGCAACCGCCGCACCGCCATGTCCGTCGGCGGATCAGGAATTCGCGACTGCACTGTGGCGACCGTCGCACCCGCCTCCGAGTGCAGCACATCCATGATCTGTCGTTCGCGGCGGGAAAGGTGGGTGGAGTCAGGCATGAAGAATTTAGCGGTAAGTTCTTCACGTTTATATCAGGCCTGGTTCAAGTCCGCAAGATCAAACATGAAGCTTTTAACGCAAACGGACTGGCCGCGGCATTGTCCGCTCATCAGCCGCCCCGGTTTTCTCCCGCCGCGCTTCGGCGAAAAGCATTCTGGCGCGCTGCTTGAAGACTGGGGTGCCTTTGATCTACTATGCCGTCATGCCTCTCCCGGGTGCCAAGGAACCATCGCGCTTTGAAAAGCTGTCGCGGCTTTGGGGCCGGGCCTTGCTGGATGTGATTTACCCGCGCGCCTGCCGGATTTGCGATCAGCCCTTGGCGGCGGACGACGTGCCGCCCGATCTGGGAGAGTGGATGTGCGAGGCGTGTCGCGCCGGACTGGTCCGCGTGGAGCCGCCGTTTTGCAGCGCGTGCGGCGAGCCATTCGATGGAGCGATCACCGGGCCTTTCCGCTGCATGAACTGCGCGGATCGGAAGTTCGCCTTTGAGTTTGCCGTGGCGGGCTTCAAGGCGGAGGGCGCGGTGCGCGAGATGATTCATCAGTTCAAATATGGCCGTGATCAATCGCTGCGCGGCGTGCTGGGCACGATGCTGCGGCGCGCGCTCGATGATCCGCGCCTGGCGGACGAGCCGCCTGGCGAATGGCTGCTGGTTCCGGTGCCGCTTCACCGCGCAAAGGAGGCGGACCGCGGGTTCAATCAAAGCCGCGAGCTGTGCCTCGCGCTCACCGAGCGGACCGGCATGGCGATGGCCGACTGCCTGAGCCGGGTGCGCGATACCGGCTCTCAGGCCTCGCTGCACCGCCATGAACGGCTGAAAAACCTGAGCAAGGCCTTTGCGATGCGGCGCGGACTTTTCCAGAAGGCCCGGGATGTCGCGGGGGCGAAGATTCTCCTCGTGGACGATGTGCTGACCACCGGCGCCACGACCCATGAATGCGCCAAGGTGCTGAAGCGCGACGGCGGAGCGGAAAAAGTGGTGGTCATCACCGTGGCTCGCGGCTAGACTCGCCCTCGCGTCTGGTCGCGAGGCCGGATCGAGAGACTGTAGTCCTGCGCCAGCGCCGGACGTCCCGTGGTTGCCATGCCAGGGAAAGCAGCTCGCGCTCCGCATCGCCCGCCCGTCGCGGTTCCGAACACCACCAACCACCATGGGAATTTTCAAGAAACGCTCCGTCTCAGATCTCGGCGAAAAGAAAAAGGACATGCCGGAGGGTCTGTGGACCAAGTGCCCGTCGTGTGCCGAGACGCTCTTCGAAGATGCACTGGCCAAAAACCTCCGCGTCTGCACCCAGTGCGGCCACCACTTCACGCTGAACTCCGATGACCGTATCGCGAACATTTGCGACGAAGGCAGCTTCGCGGAGATGGATCCGTCGCTCGATTCCGTCGATGCGCTCGGCTTCAAGGGCTACCTCGACAAGGTGAAGGCCTATCAGGCCAAGACGGGACTCAAGGAAGCCGTCGTCACCGGTCGCGCGACCATTGAGGGCGTCCCCGTCGTGCTCGCCATCATGGATTTCCGCTTCCTCGGAGCCAGCATGGGCAGCGTGGTGGGCGAGAAAATTACCCGTGCCATCGAGGCCGCGACGGCGGAGAAAAAAGCCGTCATCATCTTCTCGGCATCCGGCGGAGCACGCATGCACGAGGGCATCCTCAGCCTCATGCAGATGGCCAAGACGAGCGGCGCCCTCGCGCGGCACTCCGAGGCAAAGCTCGCCTACATCTCGGTGCTCACTCATCCGACGACCGGCGGCGTCACCGCCAGCTTCGCCACGCTGGGCGACATCATCATCGCCGAGCCAAAGTGCATGATCGGCTTTGCCGGTCCGCGCGTGGTGAAGGAAACGACCCACTCCGATCTGCCGCCCGGCTTTCAGACGGC
>JAIBCL010000012.1 GCA_019694165.1 Verrucomicrobiaceae bacterium
CCATGACGACCTTCGGCGGCACCAGCGGCGGCAATGTGACGATCTCCAGCGTGATCTCCGGCGCCGGTGGATTCACCAAAAGCAACGCTGGCACGCTCACGCTCTCGAACTTCACCAACACCTACACTGGCGGCACTGTGCTGAATGCAGGCGAAGTGGCTTTCCCCGCCGGTTCCGGCACCGCGACACCGCACTTCGGCACCGGCCCCCTCACCGTGAACAGCGAGGCGACGCTCCACACGAACCGCAGTTTCTTCAACAACAGCGTCACGCTCAACAGCGCCACCGTCGTCACGGGCAACAGCTTCGAAAGTCTGCTCGCCGGGCCAGTAACGCTGAATGGCATCACGACGTTTAGTTTTGGCACCACGGGCGGTTTTCGAATCACCGGCAACATCAGTGGCACCGGTGGCTTCACGACCACCGGCACCACCCAGTGGACGCTGACCGGCACGAACAGCTACACCGGTCCCACAACCATCCAGGCTGGCACGCTGCGCTACTCCGCCGCAGCCGCTGTCGGTCCCGGCGCGATCAGCATCGCCACCGGTGGCAAAGCGAACCTCAACTACACCGGCACACGGTCCATCGCATCACTCACGCTCGGCGGCGTGCTGCAACCCGCAGGCACCTACGGCTCGAATGCGTCCTCCGCCGCGAACAAGAGCGATACCTACTTCACCAGCACCGGCGTCGGCGTGCTGAATGTGCTGCTCATTCCCACCACCACCGCCGTGACCAGCAACCTCACGCCCGCGATGACCGGGAACGCCGTCACCTTCACCGCCACCGTGACCGGAGGCACGCCAACCGGCAACGTCACCTTCTTCGACGGCCCCACCGCCATCGGCACCAGCCCTTTGAACGCCAGCTTCCAAGCCACGCTCACCCGTTCCACCCTCACCGCTGGCACTCACACCATCACCGCACAGTATCTCGGCGACCCCAGCCACGCCACGAGCACCTCCGCAGGCTTCACGCAGGTTCTCATCCTCTCTGCCTTCGACACCTGGGCCACATCTCAAAGCCTCACGCTCGGCGTGAACGCCGGCCCACTCGACGACCCCAATCACGACGGGCTCTGCAACCTCCTCGCCTTCGCCCTCGGTGCCTCACCAACAACCTCCTCCGTCGCCGCATTGCCCAAACTCACCCGGACCGGCAACACCTGGACCTTCGAATACGACCGCAACGACCTCTCCCTCGGTGTCACCACCCAGATCGTCGAATACGGCAGCAACCTCACCGGCTGGACTCCGATCACGATTCCCGCGACGACCTCCGGGTCCGTCACAATCACTCCAGGCGTGCCCAGTGATCACGTCACCGTCACCATTCCCATGAGCGGTGGTAGTTGCTTCGTGAGGTTGAAGGTGATGCAGTAGCCAATCAATGCGACGCTGGTGAACCGGTAGCCCCGCTCACCGAAGCAAGGCCATCAGTTCATCCGATATCCAAAAACCGGCAACATCACGAAGTTCCTGTCCGACACTCGCGGGATCAGAAAGAATGCCACGTCTGCGCGCCTCCAGCAGAACCCCCACCAGGCCTGTGCAGGTGAGGCCAAGGCGTTTTGCGGCATTGCGTCCACGGCGTTCATCCATCAGGAGCACGTCGGCTTTGACCTCACGGGCCAGCACGATGGCTTCGGATTCGCCAGCACCCAGGTCCTGTCGCAACAAGTTCACGAGCTGCATGTCTTGAACGGAGCGATGCTCGACCCAAGAGGCAGAAGCGATACCCGCAGCACCAGTCTTCTCTGGATGAGTGGCTGTCACCTCCTGCCACACCGCCTCGGGCAAGATGAGCAAGCCAAAGAGATCGTGGAGCAATTCGAGCCTGCCTACTCTACAGAGTGCAATCAATGGCGACGAGTCCGCGACGACAATCATGGCGGCTCAGTGCGGCAGGTTCGCGAGAGTTGCGGCATCTTCCAGCGCATCCTCCACGCCATAGTGCGAACCCACCTCTCGAACCGCAAGCTGGCTCTGAAACACTCCCACCGGCAACTGTGCAAACTCAGCTGCCTTGCCCAATGACAGACGATCCAGCCGGAACAGCAAGATCGCGAGTTCGAGCCTGACGTCGTCCAACGTCATGCGCGCACTCGCAAGCGCTTCGGCAGGGATGTCGAGACTGAGGGTTGCGTTCATGGGGGCAATGCTAGTGCGAATCCCTGGTCAGTTCAACACTGCCTTCAACCACGACCACCTGGTCGGCCAGGGTGGTGAAGACCGAGCACTTGCGAACGAAGGAGAAGCAGATCATCGCGCGCTGCCCGATGCTGGAGGTGACGTAATCGGGCCATTCCTGGCCCAAGTTGAACTGGTTCCCGACACGGGCCTGGAATGGCCTGATTACTTGAGCCAGTTGCAAGACTACGTGAAGCGAAACTGCTGAGTCGTAATGAGGGCGTCTCGCCCTCATTGTTTCGTGAGGGCGAGACGCCCTCACTACGATTTCCCTCGGCAATGAAGTAGTTTTGCAACTGGCTCACTTCACTCCATTTTGCGATCCACAATATCATGACGATCCGACTTTGTTTTCCCGCCATCGTTGTCGTCCTTGTATGCACGCTTCGCGCGGAGGGCCTCAAGCCGAATTTGCCAACTGAGGCAGCTCAGGGTTACACACTCGCGTGGCACGATGAGTTCGATGGCGACGGATTGCACAAGGCGGAGTGGAACCTCCGCACGGGCGAGCGCTTCGCGTCGATGAACACGCCGAAGAATGTCTCCGTGGCCGATGGCAAACTGCGCATTGCCTTGAATAAGGAGAAGGCGGGCAAGGCGGACTACACCTCGGGTGGAGTGATCTCGAAGCGGGAGTTCAAATACGGATGCTACGAGGCGCGGTTCAAGTCGCCGCCTGGCGAGGGCTGGCACACATCATTCTGGCTGATGAAGAACAGCGGCGGACAAACGGGCAGCCGTCAGGAGATCGACATCTGCGAGCACGACTCGAAGGACATGATGAGCTACGGCGCGAACCTGCATGTGCATTTCCCGAAGCATGAAGGCATCGTGGGCCGACGCATCGCGACGCCGGATCTGAGTGCGGAGTTTCACACGTGGACGAGCGAGTTCACGCCGCGCGAGATCAGGCATTACTTCGATGGCAAGCTGGTGGCGGTGAAGCATGTCGAGTCCTTACAGCACGATGTGATGAGCGTGTGGCTGACGACGGTGGGCTGGGCAAAGTTGCCGTGGAGCAGCAAGGAGAAGATCGATGACACGAAGCTGCCGGCGTTCGCCGATTTCGAGTATGTGCGATTCTTCGAGAAGCCAGGCGTCGAGAACGAAGCACCGCATTCGCCGCAGACGATCATCGTCTATGGCGACTCTCTGACCGAGGGCGGCGCGCTGCCGAAAGATCAGCGCGATCAAGCGTGGGTGAAGATCGTGGAACGCGAGTCGGGCGGCACTTTGAAGATGATCAACGAAGGCAAAGGCGGTCGCGCCACGGGCGATGGCAAGCATGACTTCGACAAGATGACCGCGCGCCAGCCACGCGCGGACAAACTCGTCATCGCGCTCGGCACCAATGACTCGCGTGACCTCAAAGACGGCAGCGTGGCGAAGGCCGTCGAGAATGTGCGCTACATGATGGATCGCGCGCGGCAGTGCTACGGCGCGCTGCCGATCCTGCTGGTGGGGCCACCGAACCTGAACAAGTCCGCGCTCGGCCCCACGAAGCCAATCGCGAACGAACGCGAGGCGCAGTTGAAGGCGCTGGGAGCCGCGTTCGAGGCGCTGGCGAAGGAAAAGCAGTGCGATTTTGTGAGCTTGTTCGGCGTCGTGCCCGAGCAGACGATGCTGAAGGACGGCGTGCATCCTGATGCGACTGGCAATGCGGCGATGGCGAAGGTGATGATGAAGAAATTGGTTCCGTGAACGATTTGGGAACTAGCGGCACGAGCTGTCGGATCATGATTTTGCTGGATTTCACACCCCTCGTTCTCCGATGATGTCCGAACTTCGCACTCATGCATCGCTCTCATTCAATAACCCGACGGCTTGTCGCTACGTGCGTTGCTTGTTGCCTTGCGGCTGATGCGGCGGACGTGTTCGTCTCGCCTTCGGGCAGTGATGCATCGGATGGCTCGCTGGCGACGCCTTATTTGACCATCCAGAAAGCGCTGTCGGTGGCGATGCCGGGGGATTCGGTGAAGCTGCGCGCGGGGACGTATAGGGAAATCGTGAATGCGGCGCGCAGCGGCACGGCGGGGAGTCCGATTGTGATCGAGAACTACAATGGCGAGCAGGCGGTGATTTCGGCGCTGGATATGGTTTCGGGTGCGTGGACGGCGCAGGGTGGCGGGATCTTTGAGACGACGGTGGCGGGCGCGCGGCCGGCGACGTTTTGGACCACGCCTGGTGTCTCGCCAAATGGCACGAGCATCACGGATGCGGCGGGTTCGCTTCGGATGACGGTGGTGAATGAGGCGGCGAATCAGAGCGCGTCGATTCGCAGTTCAGCGTCGAGCGCAGCATGGGATTTCTTTTCCAAGGCCGTGACGTGGAAGGTGCGCGGGCTCAGCGCGACGAGCAGCGGGACGACAGTGATGCCGGGGGCGAATATGAATCTGTATCTGTCGATCATGGGCGCGGCGAACAACGGGTTTGCCTCGGAGGATGCGGTGAATGTGCAGTATCGCGGCGACGGACGGCTGGCGCTGAACTTGAAGAAGAACACGGTCAACAGCTGGGGCACGACGGCGCATGTGACCACGGATGCGACGGTGAATGGCTACGATCTCACGATGGGGCCGGCGTCGGGTGGCGCGGTGCCTTACACGTTTACAGTGAAGCGTGCGGTGGGTGGGGATGTAGTGTTCTCAGGTTCGTGGACGATCTCGCAGTCGGAGTGGACGGATGGCGGCACGGGCAGCACGTCGTATTTCGGCTTGTTCGCGCAGGAAGGTGTGACGACGACGGATGTGACGCAGAAGTTCACCATCGGCATCGACTCCTACACGGTGAGCAGCGGGGCAACGACATTGCTGCGCGATGAGTTTGATGATGGCGATGTGCCGACGGTGACGGAGTTCCCCGCATCGCTGACGAGTTCGCTCAGCTCAGGCTACGATCAGGTGTTTGTCGATGGTGTGATGCAAGACGAGGCGCGACTGCCAAACAAAGGCGCGGGCACGCTCATGGCTCCGACGACGGCGAGCGTAACGGTGACGAATGCGAGCGCGGGGACGAACCCGAACACCATCTCGAGCACGGCCTTCGGCGGCAAGGCGACGAACTTCTTCGCGGGTGCTCGTTTCGTGGGCGGCATCGGCGTGAAGTGGTCGTGGCAGAATGCGGTGATTGCGTCGAGCGCGGGGAATCTGCTCACCGTTGATCCGGCGACGAAATCGACCTGGTGGTGGCCGGATTACACGGGCACGTCGAACAGCTCGGACACAGGCACGGGGTTTGTTTATGGCTTGCTCTCGCTGCTCGATGCCGATGGGGAGTGGTTCCTCGATCAACCGACTTCGACGCTTTCGCTGCGCATCACGGGCGGCGCTGATCCGACGAGTCATGTGGTGGAGATCAAACGACGAAACTGGTGCGTGAGTGTGAACGGCTCCGACTACATCACGGTGCGTGGTTTGAAGACGATCGGCGGAGCGATCCGGCTCAATGGCACGGGCAATGTGCTGGAAAACTGCGAGGCGGTGCATCTGAGTCACTTCATGGTGTGGACGAATGGAAGCTCTAGCAGCGGCGGTCGCGCCGAGGGCGGTGGCGTGGTGGTGAGCGGCACGGGGAATGTGGTGCGCGGTTGCACGATTCATGACACGGCGGGCTCCGGCATCCAGACGAGCGGCACGGGGCATCTGCTCACGCGCAACACGCTCTACAACATCGACTACTCGGGCACCTACGCCGCGCCTCTCGCGCTCGCGGGCGAGGACATGACGGCGACGTTCAACACGATCCACGACTCGGGACGCGATGGTGTGAAGCCGACGGGCGGAGGGCTGACACTGATGTTCAACGACGTCTCGTATGCAGGCCGGCTCGCGCACGATCTGGGCTGCATCTACACGTTCGGCGCGGATGCGTATGCGCTGTCGGGCCGGCGCTCGCGCATCGCCTACAACTGGGTGCATGATCGCGGCGACACGACGGACTCGCTGAGCAAGGGCATCTATCTCGACAATGGCTGCCGCAACTTCGTCGTCGATCACAATGTCGCGTGGGGCCTCGGCTCCAGCTCCACCGATGGCGCGCTACGGATGAACTCGCCGAACTTTGGCCATGTGCTGTATCACAACACCGTCATCGGTGCCGGAACCTACAACGACGGCACCTACACCTCGTATCCGGACGTCACCACGTTCGGCGGCTACACCTTCACCGATGCCACGCATGGCATGGACATCGTGGGGTGGAACAATCTCAAGGTGCCGGATGCGGGCACGGGCGCAGCGTTCGAGAACTTCGCCGCGCAAGACTTCACGCCAAAGGCCGCTGCGAGCTACGCGGACAAACGCTACGTCTCGGCCATCGCGGTGGTGAATCCGCCGGCCAGCGGCGGCAATGTCGAGTGGATCAAAGCCGCGGGCGATACCAACACGAGCAACAGCCTCATCTCGGTGCTGATGAGTTCACCCACGTCGCCCTACTTTTATCGGGAAGCCTACGGTCATGGACAAGGCGTCGCCGGCATCAATGCGTGGGTGCCTGATGGCAAGCCAGACAGCGGTGCCTATGAGCGTGGCGTGTCGCGTTGGGTGCCGGGCGTGAGTGGATGGGAAGGGATCAAAGCCGACACGCCGCTCGGCATCGGTGCGCGCACCGCGATGCTGCAAGGTGTGCGCGTGTCGGTGGACACGGCGAGCGCGACGAACGTGCGCGTCTATTACGGCACCACTGACGGCGGCACGAATGCGGCGGCGTGGAGCAATGTGCTCGATCTCGGCACGGCGGCACCGGGTGACGTGATCTCGGTGTTTCGTCCGGCGCTCGCGGACCTCACGCCGGGAACGACGTATCAGGCGCGGTTCTTTGCCAGCAATGCGAGCGGTGACGCTTGGAGCGATGTGCAAACATTCACCACCGCTGCCTCGCTGACATGGGATGCGGGCGGTGGAGCCAGCACCGGCATCAGCACGAACACGAACTGGCAAAGCGATCCATTGCCCGATCTCGCTCACGGCGGTGAGATCGCGACCTTCGGAAGCGCGGGCAGCACGGCGGTGATTGATGCGTCCGTGTCGCTGCTCGGCATCGTCATCAATCGCGACGCGAACTTTGCCATCGCCGATGGTGCAGGCTCGATCACACTCGGCAGCGCAGGCATCACCGTCACACTGCCGACCACGACCGCACGAACGCACACGATTTCGGAAAACACGCTCACACTCGCCACTGATCAAACGTGGCCGGTGACGAACAACACGGGTGCCGCCAACTTGAACATCTCAAGCAGCATCGGCGACGGCGCGGGTGCGTTTGGATTCACGAAGACCGGCAGCGGCACCGTCACGCTCAGCGGCAGCAGTGACTTCGATGGCGCGGTGAATGTGAACGTCGGCGTGCTCGCGATCACGCATAGCAACTCGCTCGGCAGCAGCACAGGCACCACGACCATCGCCGCCACGGGCAGCACGACCACTGGCGGGCAATTGAAATTCAGCGGCGACATCACTACGGCGGAGAACATCATCATCACCGGCACCACGGAGGCAGGCAGCTTCCTGCGAGCCATCGACAGCACCAGCGGAACGAACACACTCAACGGCAGCATCACACTTGTCGGCACTGGCCAGGTGCGCCTTGGCCCTGCGACAGGCACCTTGCAGATCAATGGGAGCATCACACGTAGCGGCACTGATGTCGGTCCGCTGATGCTCGCGCCTGCGACTGGCGCGACGGTGATCATCGCTCAGCCGATCGACACGAATGGCTCGCAGTTCAACGTCACCGGCGGCGGCACCGTTGTGCTCAATGCGAGCAGCACCGATCTCGGCGGCACGACCATCTTCTTCGGCGCGAGCAGTCCGAACGGCCCTGTGCTCAAACTCGGCGTCAACGACGCCCTGCCCACCACACGCAACGTCACGCTCGGCACCAACTCCACCACCAACGGCGCGGACAAAGGCACGCTCGACCTCGCGGGCTTCAACCAAACCATCAACGCCCTCATCGGCACGCAAGGCACCGGCACCACGCCGTCCGCTGCGAGCACACGCCGCGTCACCAACAGCGTCGCGGCCACCACCAGCACGCTCACCGTCGGCAACGGCAACGCCAGCAGCACCTTCAACGGCCTCATCGAAGACGGCGCGGGCAAGGTCGCGCTCACGAAAGTCGGCACCGGCACGCTCACGCTGCCCACCGCCAACACCTACACCGGCGACACCACCGTGACCGGTGGCAGCTTGTCGCTCAGCACCGCCAGCCTCGCCGCCACCAGCGCCGTGAATCTGAGCACCGGAACCTTCTTGAACCTCAACTTCGCCGGCACCAACAACATCACCACACTGCGCATCAACGACCTCGCTCAAGCCCCCGGCACCTGGGGCAGCCTCACCAGCAGCGCCACGAACAAAACCGCCCTCGTCACTGGCACCGGACTCCTCAATATCACCGCCCCACAACCCGCCTACGACGCCTGGGCTTTGGCATCCGGCCTCGACAACAGCACGACCGCCAAAGACGCCTCCATCACCGCCGACAGCGATCACGACGGTGTGAGCAACTTGATGGAGTATGCGACGAAGATGAACGGCAACGCGAGTGACACTGTGCCGCAATCCGCGACGAAGAACGGCAGCGTAATCGACTTCATTTACACCAAGAACAAAGCCGCCACCGATGTGACCTTCATCGTCGAATGGAGCGATACGCTCGGCAACGACTGGAGCACCGCTGGCGTGAGTGCGCCGACCATCCTCAGCGACAACGGCGTGACGCAGCAGATCAAAGTGACGGTGCCTGCGGGCACGGGGGTAGCGAAGCGCTTCGTGCATTTGAAGGCTACGAGGCCCTGACGAAGTGCCGGAGTAGGCAGATTTTGCCGCCTGCGGTGTAGTTTTGGGCATAGACACTTTTGAGTCGTTCCGGCAAAATAGAAAAAGCGAAAGCACGAGCGTCGTGCGTTCCCTCAACCACCTCGCTCTATGTCCCGCGCATTGCTTCTGCGTCTTGCCGTCGTTTTTCTGACCTGCATTCTTGCGGGGCTCTGGTGGAAGTCGTGGCAGTCGGAGGAGGACAAAGGTTCAGCCGCGGAAACTCGCGCGGAAACGCCGTCAGCACATCCTTCGGGCGCGGCACCTACTTCTGCAGCGAGCACTGCTCCCGTCGTCCAGCCGCCGCGCGTCATTCCGCTGGAGCCGGAGGCGAAGGAAGTGATTCAGGCGCTACGGCAGGACGTGCGATGGGAAGCGGCGATGCCGGAGCCGGCGTTTGCGGGGTTTCGGGCTTGGACGCGGGAGTTTGCGAAAGCGAAGACACCTGACGAAAGAGCGGCGCTGATGGCGCAGGGGCTGGAACTGGCCCAGCAGCGGCGGAATGAGCTGGTGGACTTGATCGACAAGGATCCGAAGCGGGCGCTGGAGCTGGCGGTGCCGGTGGCGGTGAGGAGGGGGCTGCCTGCGGACATTGCGGCGCTGATGGAGGAGCGTGTGTCGGGGCGCGGTGATTTGGAAGTCGTGGCGGCGATTCCGGCGGCGGGAGCGACACTGACTGTGCGGCCGGTGGAGCGCACGGTGCGGATGAAGGACGGGCGCGAGTTCGAGGCCTTCACCTATGGAAGGCGCGAGCTGGTGCCGACGCGTGCGAACCTCGCGATCCAAGGCATCGCTGTGGATGGGAAACTGGCGCTGACGGAGTTGCCGGGGCGCATCCTGGAGCCGGTGGAGGTGGCGGATTTGAATGCGAAGAATCAGGTGTGCCCGACTTCGGGCTTGGTGACGAGCACGACGGGCGAGCAGGTGGTGGTGGACTTTGATAGCAGTGATCCGACCTTTTTCTGCGGACCAGCTCATGCGCTGAATGAATTGGTGGCGGCCGCTGAGGGCGATGCAGCGCTGAGCGGCGGTGTGATCGCGCAAAGCGCGAGCACGGAGGGCGCGAAGTCGCTGCTCATCATCCGCGTGGATTTCCCCGATTTCCCAGGTCAGGTCGTCAATGATACGACGCTGACCAACCTGATCGCCAGCATGGGCTCGCATTGGGCGGAGATGTCGGCGGGCAAGATGTCGTGGGCGGCGTTTGGCGCGGGCTCAGACATCACGCCGACGCTGCGGCTGCCGAACGGCTACGCGAGCTACACGGCTTTCGGCACGATGATCGCCGCTGCGCGCACGGCGGCGGCGGCGGCGGGCTACAACTACACGAACTACACGCATGAAGTCGTCGTCACCGCGAGCAAGCCGGTGGTGAGCTTCGGCGGTGTGGCCTATGTCGGCGCGCGCGGCGCGTGGCTGGCGAATTCGAGCTGGACGCTGGGCACGTGCAGCCACGAGGTGGGGCACAACTTTGGCCTCAATCACTCGGGCTATTGGAACACCACCGACGGCACGGTGATCGGCGCTGGTGAGGCAGTGGAATATGGCAATAGCTTCGATCAAATGGGCAGCGGCGGCAGCACGACGAATGCGCATTTCGGAGCGAGGCAGAAAAACTACCTCGACTGGATCGTGGATGCGGATGTGGTGAAGATCACGACCGATGGCTCGACCACGACGCGTATACGCGCCTGCGACAAATCGGCCGCAGTCGGCAAACGGGCCGTCGCCGTGGATCGCACCGGCACGAGCAATGATTACTGGGTCGAATACCGGCAGAACTTCGCGGCTGGGAAACCGTGGTTGAAGGACGGCGTGCTGCTGAACTGGGGTGATGTGACCATCAGCAACATGAAGCCGCTGCTGCTGGATAATGCGCCAGCGACGGGCACGCTGGACGACTGCACGGTGCTGATCGGGCGCACGTTTTCTGACACAGCGGCCGGCATCCACATCACGCCGTTGCTGCGCGGCGCGGATGCGGACGGCACGTCGTGGGTGGACGTGCAGGTGAACCGCGGCGCGTTTGCGGGCAATCTGAAGCCTTCCGTGACGATGTCGGCCTCCAATTTGAATCCAGCGGTGAATGGGAGCGTGAACTTCACGGCGACGGCCACTGACCCCAATGGCGACACGCTCGGCTACTGCTGGGACTGGGGTGACGGGACGTTCACGGCGAACAACAGCAGCACCGCTACGAAGAGTTGGAACTCCTCCGGCACTCGCACGGTGCGCTGCTATGTCACGGACATGAAGGGTCTGACGACGACCGGTCAGGTGCTCATCCAGGTGGGCACCAGCACGACCTTTTTCATCCAAGGCATCGTCAAAACGACCGCAGGAGCACTGGTGGAGAATGTGGTCGTCAGAGCGGACGCCACACACTCGGACACGACAGACAGCGAGGGCTATTACGCGATCACGGGCCTGAATGCGGGCACCTACACGATGACCGCCACAAAGACCGGCCTCTCCATCCAGCCGGATGCCGCTTACTTCACGAATCCGGTCACGGTCGGCCCGAACAAGGTGGACATCAATTTCACCGCACCGCCCGGATCACCCTATTTCGCCACCATGAAGGCTGGCCTGCTCGATCAAGGCTCGAACACGGGCGCGGTGATTGTGCCGGTGAGTGATGCTGACACGCCGGTGACGAGCATCACGCTCACGGGCACGTCTTCAAACACAGCGATCATTCCGGATGCCAACATCGTCTTTGGCACGGTAGGCACGACGGTGCGCACGGTGACGGCGACCGCCGCCAGCAGCACGGTGAGCGGACCGGTGAACATCACGATCACAGCCACTGATCCCGAAGGCGGCACGAACAGCTACGTGTGGCCGGTGACGGTGAATGCGAAGCCGGTGAACACGGTGACGACCAAGACCACGCCGGAGAACACGCCCATCGATATCGACCTGCGCACCTTCGTCGCGGATGATCTCACCGGCGACGATCAGATACACTTTGAGCTGTCACGCGCTCGCGATGGCGTGGTGACGCTGCTGCCGGACGGCCACACCGCGCGCTTCACGCCCGCGCCGAATTACAATGGCGCTGCATCGTTCCGCATGACCACGCGCGACTACTCGCTGGGGCCGCGTCTGCTGTTTCTCTATGACTTCGCTCCGCCGGATGTCTCGACGGATGCGAAGAGCACGGACCAGTCGAACTTCAATCGCACCGGCACGCTGGACACGGGCGGTGCGGGCGGTGAATACGCTTACGCGGGCGATGTGCCCGGCGTGATGGCGCCCTGGAGCACGCAGTCGCTCAGCCTGACGGGAGACATCAATGGCGGCGCACGGCTGCGTCGCACGCTGGCCGCCACAGACATCGATTACAATGACGCGGACTGGTCTTTCTCCACCTGGGTGAAGCGCACCGCGAACGACACTGAAGACTTCGTGATGCATCTCGGCAGCGGCGACGGTCACGGCACGGAGGCGGAGCTGGAGCTCTTTTTCTCGGCCGGGAGTGACACGCTGCGGCTGCAGAAATGGGGATCGGGCGGTCTTGAGAAAGAAATCGTCGGCCCGAATGTGAGCGTCGGTGAGTGGCACCACATCACGCTCACCTATGACCGCACTGCCACCGCCACCGGCACCTTCGCGCTGTATGTGGACGGCTTTTCGTATGGCAGCGTCGCCTCCGTGGCCATGAATGTGAGCCAGTCCGCTGCGTGCATGATCGGTGGACACAACAGCACCAGCGCGAGCCTTGACCGCTGGTTCGATGGCGTTATTGCGGACGCACAATTGCAGAGCGGCATCAATGGCCGCGCGGAGATCTGGGGACTGGCTCACTTCGCCTCGCGTCATTACAATGGCCTGAGCGTTGCATCGACGGTGAACGTCACTGTCACCGGCACGAACCAGCCGCCCGCGATCACTTCGATCCCCGATGTGTATGTGCCCGTCAGCACCGATTCCAGCCCGGTCGCCTTCACGTTGTCCGATGCCGAGACGGAGGCGCGCAATGTCACCGTCACGGCATCGTCATCAAACACCGCGCTGATTCCCGTTTCCGGCATCACCATCAGCGCCGCTCCGGCGTGGACCAGCGGCGACATCGGCGGGGTGGGAGCTGCGGGATCGCTCACGGAGGATCACGGCACCTTCATCATCGGCGGCGCGGGCGCGGACATCGGGCCTGCCACAGGCGATGAGTTCCGCTGGGTGCGGCAGGATTTCTCGGGCGATGCGGAGATCATCGCGCGCGTCGAGAGCATGGATCACTCGAACGCCGACTCGAAAGCCGGCGTGATGATGCGCGACTCCTCGGCGGCGGCGACCACGGCGACTTCGCCTTATGCGCTGGCGTGCGTCACGCCGAGCGGTGGCGTGTCATTCCAGTATCGCGCCACCGACTCCACGGCTGCCGTTGTCAAAGCCACGATCAATGGTGTCGCCGCGCCGTGCTGGGTGCGACTCGTGCGCAGCGGAAGCAATTTCACCGCCTTTTATGCCATCGACACCGATGGCGTGGCTGGCCCGTGGCTGCCCATCGGCACCGCCCAGGCCATCACTTTCCCCGCAACCACCAACTCCATCGGTCTCGCCGTGACGAGCAAGGTCGACGCCACGGTATGCACCGCCGTGATGGGCAATCTCGGCGGCACTGTGAAGCTCGGCGGCGAGCGCACGTTCACGATCACACCGACTGCCGCCGCGTCTGGCTCCTCCATCGTCACGCTCACCGCGAACGATGGCGGCACGACCGCCACGCGCACCTTCAACGTCATCGTCGATGGCGCACCGCCGAGCACGACCGTGTGGAATGCCACGACAACGGGCAGCACACTGAACTGGAGCTCCGGCGCGAACTGGACCGGCGGCGTGCCTCCGCCGAACAGCCGCTTCTCCACCGCGGAGTTCTTCACCGGTCAAACATTTGCCGCGGGCACGATCACCTCGAACAACGACACCGCTGTCGGTCACGCTTTGAATGTGCTCACCCTCGGCGGCACCGGACCGACGACCGGCACGACAACGATTTCTATCACCGGCAATCCGATTCTGCTGCGCCGCGAGACGAATCTCTTCCCAGTGATCAATCTCACCGCGACCAACGGCACCGGCCTCACTTACAATGTGAGCGCGCCGGTCACGCTCGATGACAACACGACCGCGCAAGGCACTGGCACCGCCACGTTCATCTTGAGCGGCGGCGTCAGCGGCGCGGGCGGCCTGACGAAGACGGGATCGAGCAGGCTCATCCTCGCCGGCGACAGCACCTATCTCGGCAGCACCACGATCAGCGCGGGCACCTTGCAGATCGGCAACGACGGCGCCACGGGCACGCTCGTGCCAGGCGATGTGATCGACAACGGCGTGCTGCGCTTTGACCGCACCGGCACGGTGCTAGTGCCCAATAACATCAGCGGCACCGGCAACGTCACGCTCGACTGCCCGGTCGGCGCGGGCACCATCGTGCTCAGCGGCAACAACTCCTTCACCGGTCCGGTCACCGTCACCTCCGGCGCGCTGCGCATCACCAACAGCACCGCGCTCGGCACCACGCTCCCGGCGGCGAACAAAAACGTCAATGTCAGCAACGGGTCCGCAGGCAACTGCCAGTTCCGCCTCGACGGCAGCGGCGGCTCCATCGACATCCCGGCCAGCATCCGCTACGTCACGAGCAATTCGAGCGGCGCGATCTTCAATGAATTAGGAAGCAACATTCTTCGAGGCAATATTACCTGCGCTGCTGGCGGCGGAGACACCAAGATCATCGTCACGCTGGGCACGCTGACACTCGAAGGAAACGTCGCGCCCAACACCACAGCCCGCACATTCATTCTCGGCGGTGCGGGCACGGGCATCAGCAGCGGCATCATCAGCAATGGCACAGGGATTCAAACGCTGGCGGTTACGAAAGCAGACGCGGGCACGTGGACCGTATCGGGGACAAACACCTACTCGGGCACGACAACGGTCAACACGGGCACCTTGAAACTCGGCAGTGCAGGAGCGCTGGGCCACGGAGGCATCATTTTCGGCGCGGCCACCGGCGGCACCACGGTTTCAGCCGGTGCCACTCTCGATCTCAACGGACAACAAGGCATCAATGAAGTGCTCACCATTCGCGGGATCGGCGTCGGCAGCGCGGGCGCACTCGTGAACAACAGTGCCAGCCCGGCAAGTATCGCAGGCGGCGTTGTATCGTCCCTTTCAACGACCGCTGGCGGCACGCACAGCACTGTGCCCACGGTCACCATCAGCGGCACGGGCACCGGGGCCACCGCGACAGCCAGCCTCGGTGTGACCGCCGCCAGCTTCACAATCAGCGGCGGCACCACGGTTTATTCCGCTGCACCGACCGTCGCCATCACCGGCGGCGGCGGAGCTGGCGCCACTGCGACTGCCGTGCTCACCGGCGGCGTGGTCAGCGGTATCACGATCACCAATGCAGGCACCGGTTTCACCACCGCACCCACGATCGCCTTCAGCGGCGGCACCGTCACCACGGCAGGAACCAATCCAACCGGCACCGGCAACGCCACCAATTTCACCGTGAACGGCATCATCGTCACCAATCCGGGCAGCGGCTACACCAGCGCTCCAACCGTGACCTTCAGCAGCGGCACTGGCACCACGGCCACCGCCAATCTCTCGGTCGTCATCATGGCTGCAAACACGACGATCGGCGGCACAGGCGACATCTCGATCAATGCCGACATCAGCGGCAACTTCGCCATCACCAAGGCCGGCACCGGTGCTCTCACCATCAATGGCAGCAGCAATACGAGCACCGTAACGGTCAACACAGGCAGTCTTCGCGGCACAGGTAGTTTCACAGGCGATGTGGCGATCAACGGCGGCACGCATGCACCCGGCAACTCACCCGGCATCATGACCGCGAGCGGCGCTTACACCCTCGCAGCCGCTGCCACTCTGCAAATCGAGATCAACGGCACCACACCCGGCTCACAGCATGATCAAGTCGGCGTCGGCGGCACGGTCACACTCGCCGGCACGCTCGATCTCATCGCCGCGCCCGCTCTCGCCGCCAACTCGACCTTCACCGTCATCAACAACACCGGCGCTGGTGCGGTAAGCGGCACTTTCTCCGGCAAACCGCAGAACGCCGAGTTTTACGAAGACAACCAATGGTGGCGCATCACCTACACCGGTGGCACCGGCAACGACGTGGTGCTCACGCGCATCACCCCAAGTGCCTGGCAAACCTGGCAGAGCACGAACTTCGGCACGAACGCCAACAACCCCGCCATCGCTGGCGATCTCGCCGATGACGACAAAGACGGTGCCTCCAACCTCCTCGAATACGCAACGAAGATGAATCCTTCCGCCAACGATACCTCGCCGCAGTCCGGCACGACAGACGGCAGCGTGATTGAATTCATCTACACGAAGAACAAGTCAGCGACCGATGTGACCTTCATCGTCGAGTGGAGCGACGAGTTGAGTGCCGCAAGCTGGAGCACCAGCGGTGTGGGTGCGCCGACCGTTCTTAGCGACAATGGCGAAACGCAACAGATCAAGGTCACCGTGCCAGCGGGGACGAATGCGCGGCGCTTTGTGCGTCTGCGGGTAACGCGGCCTTGAGCTGCCGTGTGTGGGGACGGAAGTGGTTGTTGATCGAGCCGCATGCCCGGCTTGAGACGATTCCGCTGGATTGATTCGCCTGCCATCGCACGGCGCATCCGTCGATGAAAGCTGAAGAGCGGAATCAGCGATCGAAGGTTGTGCGAATGGATCAACCCAGTTCTTTTCTTCGGAGATCATGCTTTTATTCGACTCGCCGCGACCTCCCGTGCTAAACGTCACTGCATGAGCCAGGGACCGCTTTCCGCCAAACTTTTCGCCGCCGCAAAACAGATCATCCCGGGCGGCGTGAACTCTCCTGTCCGCGCCTTCCGCAACGTCGGCGGCGAGCCGTTCTTCGTGCGCCGCGCCAAGGGCTGCCGCATCTGGGATGTGGATGACCGGGAGATGATCGACTATGTCGGCACATGGGGGCCGGCGATTCTCGGCCATGCGCCGGTCCCCGTCATCGAGGCGATTCACAATGCTGCAAAAGAAGGCGTGAGCTTTGGCATCCCGAATCCCTACGAAGTCGAGATGGCGCGTCTGATTTGTGAATGGGTGCCGTCGATTCAGAAGGTGCGGATGGTGAACAGCGGCACCGAGGCCACCATGAGCGCCATCCGCCTTGCGCGGGGATTCACGAAGCGTGATCGCATCGTCAAATTCGAAGGCTGCTATCACGGGCACGTCGATTCGCTCCTCGTCGCCGCGGGCAGCGGCGCGCTGACGCATGGCCGGCCGGACAGCGCGGGCGTGCCATCTGCATTCGCCGATCTCACGACGATCCTACCGCTGAATGACGTCGAGGCGCTGGAGTCGCTCTTTGCCGCCCAAGGCGGCGGGATTGCCGCGATCATCGTCGAGCCATATCCAGCGAACGCCGGCCTGATCCTGCCGAAGCCCGGCTTCCTGCAGAAGCTGCGTGACATCACGGCGAAGCACGGCGCGCTGCTCATCTTCGACGAAGTGATGACCGGCTTCCGTCTTGCGAAAGGCGGCGTGCAGGAGATCGAGAAGATCACGCCCGATCTCACCTGTCTCGGCAAGGTCATCGGCGGCGGCCTGCCCGTCGGCGCGTTCGGTGGTCGCGCCGACATCATGGACATACTCGCGCCCGACGGTCCGGTGTATCAGGCCGGCACGCTCTCGGGCAATCCTGTCGCCATGGCTGCCGGACTCGCACAGCTTCGCGAGCTGCAGAAGCAAAACGGCTTCGCGCGGCTCGAGGAACTCGGCCAGATGATGGAGACCTCCGTGCTCGATGCGCTCAAGGCGACCGGTCGCGATTATCAATGGTATCGCCGGGGCAGCATGTTCTGCCTGTTCTTCACCGGGAAGCCGGTTCACAACCTCGCCGATGCGAAATCCGCCGACCTCGCGGCTTTCCGCAAATTCTTCCACCACTGCCTCGACAACGGCGTCTATTTCGCGCCTTCGCAGTTCGAGACCGGCTTCATCTCCATGGCCCACGCGAAGGAAGACATCGCCCGCACGGCGGAGGTGGCGGCGGCGGCGTTGCGCGCGTTGTAGGGTGCTTTTCGCGCCGGTGCCGGCGTTCTCATCCGGCCCGTTTGCGGTTGCGGCCAGTATTTTTGTAACTTCGCGGTCGGCGACGGGGCTGCGCATGGTGTCATGAAACACCTCATCTCATTCTTCCTCCGTCGTTGCGCCGTGGCCGGGATCGTCGTCGCGGCTGTATTGTCCCCGCTGGCCGCGGCTCCGGTGCCGATGGCGTATGTCAAAGCGCCGAATCTCGACAACACGGATGCGTTTGGCTTCGCCGTCGCCATCTCGGGCAATACGATGGTGATCACCGCACCAAAGGAAGACGGCAGCGGTCCGGGTGTGAATCCGCCGGACGACGACCTGCTCGCGGACGCGGGCGCGGCCTATGTTTATGTGCGGAACATGAGCGGTGTGTGGACCTTCCAGGCTTACCTGAAGGCATCGAATCCAGGGGCGGGCGACTGGTTTGGCAGCTCGGTGGCGATCTCCGGGGACACCATCGTGGTGGGGGCGCATCTCGAAGACGGCGGAGGCACCGGCGTGAACCCGACCCCGGATGAAGCGTCGGCGGACGCGGGTGCGGCGTACGTCTTCACCCGGAGCGGCGGCACTTGGGTGCAGCAGGCGTGCTTGAAGGCATCGAACACCGGTGCCGGCGACATGTTCGGTCTCGCGGTGGCGATCTCGGGTGACACGATCGCGATCGGCGCAAAGGGTGAAGACGGCAGCGGCGGCGCGGTGAACGCACCGTCGGACGATCTGCTCGCGGATGCGGGGGCCGCCTATGTGTTTACGCGCAGCGGCGGAGCCTGGAGCCAGCAGGCGTACTTGAAACCGGCGAATCGCGGCATCTTGGACAATTTCGGCACGGCAGTCGCGATCTCGGAGGACACGGTGGTCGTGGGCGCGCCGAATGAGGGAGGCAGCGGCACGGGCGTGAATCCGGCCTCGAACGAATCCGCAATCGGCGCGGGGGCTGCCTACGTGTTCACACGCAGCGGCGGCGCGTGGAGCCAGCAGGCGTACTTGAAGGCGTCGAACACAGGCGCGGGCGATGCATTTGGGACCACGGTCACGGTCTTCGGAGAGATGGTGGTGGCCGGTGCGCCCAATGAGGACAGCAGCGTGACGAGCGGCCCGCCGGACGAACTGGCGACGAGCGCGGGCGCGGTCTATGCCTTTCTGCGCAGCGGGTCCGTCTGGTCGGCTCATGCCACGCTGAAATCACCGAGCCCGGGCGCGAACGACTTGTTTGGGAACTCACTGAGCTTGAGCGGCAGCGTGCTGGTGATCGGCACGCCCGGAGAGGACGGCAGCGGCACGGGTGTGAATCCCGCGGTGGATGAGGCCGCGAGTGGTGCGGGCGCGGCGTTTGTGTTTCGCCACACGGGACTGGTCTGGCAGGATGGTCACTACTTGAAGGCCTCGCAGGTCAGTCTGTTCGATGGCTTCGGCGGCTCGGTTGCCGCTTCGGGGGACACCGTCATCGTCGGTGCGCAGGCGGAGGACGGCAGCGGCACGGGTGTGAATCCGCCGGCCAATGAACTCGCCAGTGACGCAGGCGCGGCGTTTGTCTTCAGCGGCATCGATGTGCCGGAGATCACTGTCGCGGCGGGTGCCACGGAGATTCCGAGCGGCGGCCTCCATGATACGGGTGACGTGGCGATGGGGACGCAGGTGGTGATCCCGCTGACCATCACCAATGAAGGCACGGTGCCGCTCACGATCACGGGGTCGCCGTTGATCAAAGTCTCGGGCCCGCATGCCGCCGTCTTCACAGTCCTCGCGCCGATCTACTCCAGCATCCCGGCTTATCATCTCGTGTCTCCCGCTCCAGCCACGGACAGCCTGCTGGTGAGGTTCACGGCCAGCACGCCCGGCGTCAAAAACGCGCTGCTCACGATCTACAGCAACGACTCGAACGAGAACGTCCATACCATCCAACTGCGCGCCAATGTCGTGCCGCCGGACGTCGAGGTGTCATCACAAGGCCTGCCCATCCTCGATGGCGGCAGCAAGCAGATCGATCCAGCCGCGGTGGGCAGCCACTCCGATCTGATCTTCGACATCGCGAATCAGGGCGGCGCCACATTGTTCTTCACTGGCACGCCCGTGGTGAGCTTGAGCGGCCCGAATGCGGACCAGTTCTCCATCGTGCAGCAGCCTGCCGTGACCTCGCTGGACGCCGGCGGCGCGACGAGCTTCACCGTGCGTTTCAGTCCCACCGGCGGCGGATTGAAGAACGCGCTGCTCACCATCGCGAGCAACGATCCGGACGAGGCCGGCTACCACATCGGCATCTTCAGTGAAGCTCCGCCGCCCGCGATGCAGATTACGCAGGCGGCACAGCCGGTCGGCACGAGTTTCGATTTCGGCGGCGTGCTGACTGCGAGCATCACGGACAGGACCTTCGTGATCAAGAACACGGGCGGTCTCACGCTGCAACTGACGGGCACGCCGCTGCTCGGCATCAGCGGTGCTGGCGCCGCCGCCTACAGTGTCGTGACGCCGCCCGCCGCGAGCATCGCCCCCGGGGTGAGCACCAGCTTCTTGCTGCGCTTCGCGCCCACATCCGGCGGGGCGAAAACCGCCGCGCTGGTGCTGCCATCGAACGCCGATGGCGACGGGCCGCGGACCATCGAACTCCACGGCACCTCGCTGAGCTTCACCGCCGACACGGATGGCGACGGATTGAACGACGGCTCGGAATTGCAGCTCGCGGTGCTCGGCTTTGACTGGAACACCAATCAGCCCGCGCTGGTGAGCGCGCTCTTCGCCAATGCGAACCCGGCGGGCCTCTACACGCTGCCGCAGATTCAGACCCTGAACGCCGGCACGCCCTTGCTCGCGAAAAATCCGGCGACCGGCGAGTTCACACTGACGCTCGGCTTGGAAAAGAGCACCGACCTGACGACCTTCACCGCTCTGCCGATGACCGCGCCGCAGTGCGTGATCAACACGCAGGGCAGGCTGGAGTTCACGTTCACGGTCCCCGGCAATGCGGCATTCTTTCGCGTGCTGGCGCAGTAGCAGCATGCCCGCCGGAGAACGCGGCATCCGTTTCTCATGCGACGACCTGCGTGATGACGTCCCCGTACACGTCCGTCAGCCGGAAGTCGCGGCCGGCATAGCGATACGTCAGGTGCTCGTGGTTCAACCCCATGAGATGGAGGATCGTGGCGTGCAGGTCATGGACGCTCACCGGATCATCCTGCGCGGCAAAGCCAAACTCGTCCGTGCTGCCGTGCACCGTGCCGCCTTTCACGCCGCCGCCGGCCATCCACATGCTGAAGCCGTAGTGATTGTGATCACGGCCGAGCTTCGACATGCCGCCGCTCATTTCCACGCTGGGCGTGCGGCCAAATTCGCCACCCCAGATGACGAGCGTGTCCTCCAGCATGCCGCGCTGCTTGAGGTCGCCCAGCAGCGCCGCGATGGGCTGGTCGATCTGCGCGGCGAGCTTGCGATGGTTCTCCTCGATCTTGTCGTGATTGTCCCACGGCTGCCCCGCGCCATGCCAGAGCTGCACCATGCGCACGCCGCGCTCCAGCAGCCGCCGGGCGATCAGCGTCTGCCGCCCATGCACGCCGCTGCCATAGAGGTCGCGGATGTGCGGCGGCTCGTGCGAGATGTCGAATGCATCCGCCGCCGCCGTCTGCATGCGGAATGCCAGCTCGAAGGATTCGATGCGCGCATCGAGCCGCGGATCGACCCGGCCCATGTGGTGCGCCTCATTGATGTGGCGCAGCAGCGCGAGCTGGCTGCGCTGCGTCTGCGTCGTCGCGTGCGGGCTGCGGATGTTCTCGATCAGCCGGTCCACCGTCGTGTGCTGAGAATCGACATACGTCCCTTGAAACGCGCCGGGCAGAAAGGCCGACTGCCAGTTCTCCGCGCTCTTGATCGGCATGCCGCCGGGGCACATCGCGATGAAGCCCGGCAGGTTGTCGTTTTCGGCGCCCAGTCCGTACGTCAGCCACGCGCCGAGACTCGGGCGCGCCTGGATCGAGTCACCGCAATTCATGAGCATCAGGGAGGGCTCGTGATTTGGCACCTGGGCCTGCATTGAGCGGATGACGGCGATGTCGTCGATGTAAGCCGCTGTTTTCGCGAACAGCTCGCTGACCTGGATCCCGCTCTGGCCGTAGCGCCGGAACTTGAACGGGGATGGAAATGCTGCGCCCGTCTTCCGCTCGGTGATGCGGTGGTTCGGAAGCTGCCGCCCCGCGTATTTCTCCAGCGCCGGTTTCGGGTCGAAGGTGTCCACATGCGAAGGGCCGCCGTTGAGGAAAAAATGGATCACGCGCTTTGCCTTCGGCGCAAAGTGAGAGCCCGTGCGCGCCGAGGGCGCCGCGCCGGACGCATCCTTCTCCGCCAGCAATCCCGCCAGCCCCATCATGCCGAAGCCCATGCCCGAGCGGCGGAGAAAATCGCGACGTGAAACGGTGAATGACATGGCGAAAAGGAGCGGGCGGACTGCCGCACCCTCAGATTACGCCGTCATGGCGCACGGACTTCCGCGCCATTTGCGGATTGACGTTCTCCGTCTGGTTTCCTACGCTCGCGGGCATGAGACGGTGGATCGCGATGCTCGCCTGGCTGCTGCTCGCAGGCGCATCATCGTCCGCGCGCGAGTGGCGCAGCGCCGACGGCGCACGCACGCTCGAAGCGCGCTTCGTGGCATTGAAGGGGGGTCAGTTGTCGCTCGGCAGCGCGGATGGGAGGCCGCGGGTTTTCCCGCTCGCGGCATTTTCCGCAGCGGATCAGAAATTCGCGGCCAACGCACAGGCCATCGCCGATGCGGCGGTGAAGTGGGGGCCGCAGTCGCTTGAGATCTCCCAGGTCGTCGAAGGCGGCTGCATCTGCCGCCTCGCGTTGCCGCCGGCGAACGGCGCGCCGGCGCTGTTCAGCGGCGAGATGTTCTTCCTCACCGGCGGAGAGGCGGCGAAGGCGGACCAGGGAGCGCAGATCAAGGGCAGGCTGCTTTTCGGGGCCGGCGGCCGCATGTATCACCCGCTGAAAGGCGGGCCATCGCTCATCCGCGCGTTTGCACTTGATGCGGAAGAGGCGACGCAGGTTTGGATGGACACCGTCGGCACCTCGAACGGTGACGTCTCGAAACAGTCTCCGTCCGTGATGGAGCCTGCGATCGAGATCGTGACTACGCGCGGCATTGGCATCGCTGTCGGCAAGAGTGGCTTGTTCGTCATTGACGCCTCGATGACGAAGGATGCCGGCCTGCTGGTGGTGCATCGCGATGGTGAGGACCATCCGGCAAAGGTGGTGAAGGCGGATGAGAAACTCGGCGTGGCCGTGGTGTCGTGTGTGCTGCCGGTGGAGCCGGCGCGCATCGGATCGAAGAAGCCCGCGGGTCTCGGTCAGAGCGTCTACGCGGTCTGTGCCGCTCTGAACAACACGAAGCGCGCGCTCGCCGGCTCCCCGACGGTCTCTCGCGGCGTGGTAAGCCGCATCACCGATGCACAGGCATCTGCATTCGAGCACGACGCCACCGTGGCTGCGGACAGCCTGGGCGGATTTATCGTGGGCTTGAAGGGCGAGGCACTCGGCGTCTTCTTCACGAGCCAGACCACCTCGCGTGCGCTCACGTCGAAAAAGTCCAAACCTGCCGGCGCGGCCGGCGCCGACGCGTTCGGAAAAAGCATCGGCACCGCGGCCCTGGCTGCCTTTCTAGACGGCGTGCCCGGAGCCGGCGCCTTGCGCACTTCGCCGACCGAAACCGACATAGGAGTGGCGGCCAAGGAACTCATGAAGGGCGTCGTGCTTGTATCGGTCACTCGCGATGTGGCAAAACCACGCGTGATCGCAGCCGGCAGGACAAAGTCGAAGGCCACACCTGCCGCTGCCACCACCGGTGGAACTGCCGCTGGATGGAGCCTCAGCAAGTCCGGTACGCGCCACAACTCGACGTGCCGCTTTTACGACGCCTCCGCGCCCTGTGCCGCCACGGACGGCAAGCCGTGCAAAGCCTGCGGCGGCTGATGATCTTTGCCCGACGGCGGCCTCATGGACCGGCGAGGTGCTTCACAAAGAATTCGATCATCTCCTGGTTCGGGTCGGTCTTCTCGTCGGCGTGGCGGATCGTGCATTCGATGCCGAGCTTGTCCATCTGCTCCTTGAGCTTGAGGCCGAAGTTGATGTGGTGAATGCCGGCGCCCGGCTTCGCATCCGGCGGCAGCGGGCCGCGCGGCTCGTTGTAGAAAGCGAACACGGGCGGATCATCCTTCGAGAGATAATTGATCGCTGACGCCCTGCGGAACATTTCCCGCGCGGCAGGCGTGTCGTACTGCTCCGACTTCAATCCGTAAAAGCCCTCGAACGCCGGATGCTTCGCCGCGGCCTCGCCGACCCATTCCTTGATCACGAAGGGATCATACGTGCTCTGCGCGCCGAAGACGGCCATGCAGCGCAGCCGCGTGGACTCGCGCTGCACGGGGTCCGAATTCTCCAGGTCGGCCATGTCATCATGAAAGCCGATCCACAGCGATGTGCCCGCGCCCGCCGAGCCGCCGGTCGCGCCGACGCGCTTCGGGTCGAGGTTCCACTCCTTCGCGTGAAGCCGCGCATACTGAATCGAGCGCGCGGAGTCCAGATAATGCGCGGGGAACGTGACCTCGGGTGAGAAGCGGTAATTGATCGCCATCACGGAGATGCCCTTTGCCGTCAGCCCCGAGATGAGCGCGGCGCTCACGGATTCCTTGCTGCCAGCGCGGAAACCACCGCCGTGGATGTACACCACGAGAGGCGCGGGCTTGTCCGACTTCGCCTTCCACAAGTCGAGCACGTTCCGCTCGTGCGGGCCGTAGTGCTCGTTCGCGATGTCCGGCGCGATCTTCCCGCCGCGAGTGTCGCGCAGCGGATTCTTCTGCTGCGCCTGCGCACCGGACGGGAAAAGCAGCGCGGAGAGCACCGCGAGGCAGGAGATGAGGAGAGTGTTCGGTTTCATGGCGAGAGTCGTTGAGCGTCTAACGCGGCAGCCCGCGAGAAGCTGTCGCCAGACCACTTCGTTCATCGAGTCCGTACCCGCCCGAAACCTCAATCCAGCGGATACACCGGCCGCTTGATCTTCTTGAAGGGCAGTGACTTCAAGTTGCTGCTGCACGGTCCGGGCGTGTCCACCCAGATCATGCGCGAGGCGATCTTGTCGTAGGCGCGGCGGTGCGCCACGGCCGCCTTGACGCCGATGACGGAAAACTTCGACGGCTCCAGTCCCTGGCTGTGCCACTGGCCGAGATCGAAAGGCGGCGTCTTCCGGGAGGTGAGCAGGATGGTCACTCCGGCGTGTTTCACCACCGCGCACGGCCCCATGTCGAACTGATCACCGTTCATCGAGGCCAGATGGCTGTTCTTGTCTTCGAGATCGAAGAGGCCGCTCCAGTGGGAAACCAGCTCCACCTCGATGATCACCGGCCCCTTGTCGAGCCTGCTGCCTTTTCCGCCGACGGGCAGCCACACCACCTCGCCGCGCTTCACCGTCCTGAGCCGCTCCACGGCCGGCGCATCGTTGATGCACACGGCGGCATTCGGGATTTTGTGCTCGATCAGCGCGCGGAGGATGCCGGTGCCGTCGCCCGGCGCGCCGCCGCCGATGTTGTCCGACGGCTCCACCAGCACCGTGAGGCCCGGCGGCGGCGGGTCGATGGTCCTGATCACTTCTTCGACCGGCGCATCCAGCACATTGCCCGCTTCCTTTTGCTCGATGGCGAGATCACACAACGCCTTCAGCGCCGTCTCCGCCGCCGCCTCGGATCCGGTGGTGGCGATGACGAAGCTCACACCAGTGTCCGCTGTGTCGGCGAAGGAAAACCCCGCGACCACATTGACCGCCCAGAAGGGTTCGTTCTGTTTTTCAAACTCACGCGCCAGATTCTCCAGCGCGCACATCGGTCCGCTGGCCGTGCCTGTGCCGGTGGGCGGCCACATCAATGGCGGATGCCGCCACACCATGCGCGGCACTTTTCCCGTCTCGAGGCAGCGCTTCAGCAGGCGCGCGGCGATCAGACCCGCCTCGCGCGCGTCCGTGTGCGGATTCTCGCGGTAGGCCACGAGGCAGTCGGCACCCTCCGCCATCCGCCTGGTGAAATTTGCATGCAGATCAAAGACGCCGAAGACCGGCACAGACGCCGTGCCGTGCAGCCCGCGGATGCGCTCCAGCAGCTCGCCTTCCACGTCGTCGAACGACTGCGAGACCATCGCACCATGCAGCACGAGATAGATCGCGTCCACGCCCGTGCCCAGCGCCTCGGCAGAGCGCGCTTTGAACTCCGACCAGAATTGCTCGATCACGACGTCCTCCACCAGGGCGCCGGGCGTCGCCCGGTAATCCACGAGCGGGATCATCTCCCACTCCGCTTCGTCGGCAAACTCCAGCACGCCGCCAAGCGGAGACGCATCGCCCTTGCAAGCAAGCATCTCGTCTCCCCGGCGGATGGCGAAGTCGGCCATTCCCGTGGTGCCTTCGAGGAACGTGTGCGTCTCGTGGAAGATGCCGGCGATGAGGATGCGCTTTTTCATGGAGTGACGATGCCGCGTGGCGGAAGTGAAGGCGCGGACTCTTCCTGTGGCCGATGAAAGTGGCAATCAAAACTGCGGGAGATGCCGGGCGGAGCCAAAAGCCAAAACGACCGGCCATGGAATACGCGAAACGCACGGAAAACGAAGACGGCCGACCACGCGGCCAAGACGCATGATGAGTGGAATTCGGCGGAGAGCATTGGCGAGGACGAGGCAGGCAGCAGACACGACGGCCTATCGCTTGCCCTTCAATGCCGCAGCCGTGAACCAGTCCACACCACCACCGCCGCCACCGAACGGATTTCCCATGCCGCCGCCGCTGCTGCGATAGCCGCCGCCACCGCCTTGGCTGCGGCCCTGACCTCCCTGACCACCGCCGCCTTGCGGGCGCGGGCCGCCGTTGCCCTGCTGCTTCTTCTCGAAGTCGGGCTTCGACTTCATCGAGAGCGCGATGCGTTTCCGCTGGAGATCCACTTCGGTCACGGTGACTTGCACCTTTTGCTGCACCTTCACGACTTCATTCGCATCGCGCACGAAGTGATCGGCGAGCTGGCTGACGTGGACGAGGCCGTCCTGATGCACGCCGATGTCCACGAACGCGCCGAACGCGGTGACGTTTGTGACGATGCCGGGGAGTTTCATGCCGACGGTGAGATCCTCCGGCTTGTTCACGCCTTCGACAAATTGGAAGACCTCGAACTGCTTGCGCGGGTCGCGGCCCGGTTTGGCGAGTTCGTTCACAATGTCCTTCAGCGTCGGCAGGCCGACTTCATCGCTGACGTATTTTTTCAAATCGATCTTAGCGCGCAGATCGGCGTTTTTGAGCAGATCATCGACGGTGCAGCCGACATCGGCCGCCATCTTCTCGACGAGTGCATAACGCTCCGGATGCACGGCGCTCGCATCGAGCGGATGCGCGGCATCGCGAATGCGGAGGAAGCCGGCGGCTTGCTCAAAGGCCTTCTCACCGAGTCGCGGAATCTTCTTCAGCTCCGAGCGCGCCTTGAACGGGCCGTTTTCATTGCGATATGCGACGATGTTTGCCGCGAGCGCCGAGTTCAGGCCGGAAACGTACGAGAGCAATTGCTTGCTCGCGGTGTTCACTTCCACGCCCACGCCGTTCACCGCGCTGATCACCACGTCGTCGAGACTGCCCTTGAGCATGTTCTGATCGACATCGTGCTGATATTGGCCGACGCCGATAGCCTTCGGATCGATCTTCACCAGCTCCGCGAGAGGATCAGCCAGACGACGAGCGATGGAGACGGCGCCGCGCACCGTGACATCGTGATCGGGGAATTCCTCGCGAGCGACATCGGAGGCAGAGTAAACCGACGCGCCGCTTTCATTCACCATGATGACCGGAATCGTCTTCGGCAGGCCGATCTTGTTCACGAACATCTCCGTCTCACGGCCCGCCGTGCCATTGCCGATGGCGACCGCTTCGATGTGGAAACGCGACACGAGATTCGTGATCAGCGTCTTCGCGTGCATGAGGCTGTTGCCTTCGCCGAGGAGGTAGATCACGTCGTTGAAGAGCAGTTTCCCCTGCGCATCGAGCACCACGATCTTGCAGCCCGTGCGGAAGCCGGGGTCGATGCCGAGCAGCCGCTTCTGTCCGAGCGGTGCGGCGAGAAGCAGCTCGCGCAGATTGTCGGCGAACACCTTCACGGCTTCCGCATCGGCCTTCTTCTTCGATTCGAGACGCGCTTCGGTTTCCATCGAGGAATTCAGCAGCCGCTTGTAGCTGTCTTCGGCCGCGAGCTTCACCTGCTGGCCGCAGGCGTGCGTGCTTTTCACGAACATCCGTTCGAGGATGGCGATCGCATTAGCCTCCGGCGGCGAGATGCGCATCAAAAGGAAGCCTTCCTTCTCGCCGCGACGAATCGCGAGCAGGCGATGCGACGGGATGCTCTTCAGCGGTTCCGTCCACTCGAAGTAGTCGCGGAACTTCTGCGCATCCGGCTCCTTGTCTTTGCCCATGAGCGCCTTCGACGAAACCATGCCTTCCTCTTGGAAGAGCTTTCGCAAAGCAGCGCGCGCATTCGCGTCATCGCTGATGCGTTCCGCGATGATGTCGCGCGCACCAGCCAGCGCTTCGTCGGCCGTTTTCACTTCCTTCGCCTCGTCGATGAATTTCGCGGCTTCACCAGCCAGATCGGCGGCGTTGTTGGTCTGATTCGCCTCGATGAAATCGGCGAGCGGCTCGAGGCCCTTCTCCTTCGCGATGGTTGCGCGCGTGCGGCGCTTCGGACGGAACGGCGCGAAGATGTCTTCGAGCACCGTGAGCGTCTGCGCGCCGTCGAGCTTCTTCTTCAGCTCGACCGTCATCAGATTCCGCTCTTCGAGCGACTTCACGATCGCGGCGCGGCGATCATCCAGCGCGGCGAGCTGCTCCAGCCGGTCGCGAATGTTCGCCACGGCCACTTCGTCGAGTTCACCCGTGGCTTCTTTGCGGTATCGGGAGATGAACGGTACGGTTGCGCCATCGGCGATGAGTTTGGCGGTGGCGCCCACCTGGATGGGGCGCAGTTTGAGTTCGGCGGCGATGCGTTCGACGTGGGCGACGTTGATGTTGAGTTCCATGCGTGTTTTTGAAAATCGTGCGCCGGAATTAGCGAGCCGCGAAAATGCGGCAAGCGAACTTCATGCGCGCGCGAGTAATCGCTTGACGCAGAATCCGGCGGCGCGGTGTCATCAGCGCTGCCGCCACCCGCTCCGCATGATCCAGATGGACTGGCCGGGGCGGGGCGTGTATGGCTGGAGGATCATGAAGCTCTTCGTTCTGTCCGCAGTCTTCTGCATCGGCATTGGTTCCGCATCCGGCGCGACACCGCGGCTGGCTTTTGAGCGCGACAGCACCGTCTGGATCAGCGGGCTCGACGGCAAGGGCCTGAAGAAGATTGCCCGGGGTGCGCTGCCTCAGATCTCGCCAGACGGAACTCGCGTTGCCTTCAACACGATCGACCCCGATGCGAAGTCACTCGCGCGCCACATCGCCGTCGCCGACATCACATCGGGCAAGGTGACCGTCTTGAAGCAAACTCCATCCGACAACTGCTTCGGCCCCGCGTGGTCGCCTGATGGAACCCGGCTGCTGTTCAGCATCTGGCTCGACAACAACTGGCACCTTGCTGCAATCAATGCGGACGGCAGCGGATACGCCGTCGTGAAGAAGTCCGCCGGCGTTTCCGATTCCATCTACTCGCCCGCCTGGGCTGCGGACGGAAAATCGTTCTTCTGCCATGACCTCGAAGCCATCTACCGCTGCGACTTGACCGGCAAGGTGACGAAGACCTGGAAGCTCGCCGACATCCTGGAGCACGGCGGCATGAACAGCGGGGACCGCCTCTCGCCCTCCCCCGACGGCACGCGGCTGCTGATGGACGCAGACATGGACGAGGAGCACAGCCGGGAGAACTGGGACGGCCCGCCACCCGCCGTGTGGTCTCTCGATCTTGAGGGCGGCAAGGCCGTGCGCCTGAGCAAGACCGGCCTCTTCGCCTGGGATCCGGCATGGATCGACGACGAGGAGTTCGTGTTCATCAGCCAGGGTTCGAAGGAAAAAACACCGTCGCTCTACCGTCGCGCCGTCGGGTCCGGCGGGGCAAAACTTGTCTTGAAGGACGTCCGCACGCCGAGTGTGTCACGCTGATCGTCGGCCAGCATTCGCGCGTCATGTCCTTCCGCGCTCCTTTTCCTCCCACTGCCTGGACCCGCGTGCTCGCGGCGCAGACCGATGCGCCGGAGTCGGATGAGGCGCTGGAGGAGATCTGCAAGGCTTACTGGCCCGCCATCTACACCTATCTGCGCGCGCTCGGCTGTGAGCGTGAAGAGGCGCGGGACTACACGCAGGAATTCCTGGCCGAGTTCATCACCAAGGGCGATCTCCACAAGGTTGCTCCGGCCCGCGGACGACTGCGCAGCTATCTCATGCAGTCGGTGCGCAATCATTTGTTCAATGCGCGCCGCGACGCCGCGCGGCAGAAGCGCGGGGGCGGCAGGCAGATCGTGTCGATGGACGAGCTGGAGCCGTTCGATGTGCCGGCGGCGCCCGATGCCGCGGATGTGTGGTTCGACCGGCGCTGGGCCTGGTCCGTGCTGCGCCGATCCATGGCGCGGATGCAGGCGCACTTCGAGGAACGGGGCCGCGGGGCTTTGTTCGATGCGCTCAAGGGCGGGCTGGCGGACCAGGAATTGTTGAAACCTTACGCCGAGATCGGGGCTGCTCTGGGCATGACCGAAGGCCATGTGAAACTCGAAATGCACCGCGCGCGCAAGCGCCTGGCGGAAGAACTGCGCGCGGAGGTGGCATCCACCCTCGATGCGGGCGGCGACGTGGAGTCGGAGCTGCGGTATCTGCTCGGCGTGCTGGGCGGGGAGCACTGACGCCATGCCCACGCCGATGACGGAGTCGAGCCGGGCGGCCTGTCCGAGGTGCGGCATGGAGCAGGATGAAAGCCTGCTCGTGGGCGGGCTATGTCCCGCGTGTGTGGCGCGGAACGTGAAGTCGGGACTGTTGGGTTTGCTCGATGAGGCGCCGTTGGAGAAGGAAGCGGTCGCGTTGAGCATCGACGGTTACGAGGTGCAGGAACTCATCGGCGGAGGCGGGATGGGCGAGGTGTACCGGGCGAAAAGACTCCGCGATGGAAAAACCGTCGCGATCAAGGTCGTCGCGGGCCGCCTCACGCGTGATCCCGAGATTACGGCGCGGTTTGAAAACGAAGTCAGCGCCATGTCGCAGCTCGATCACCCGAACGTCGTGCGCGTGCTGGACCAAGGAGTGACGGCGGACGGGCGCCACTACCTGGTGAGCGAGTTCATCGACGGCTGTGATCTGCGCCGTCTCATGAAGGCGCAGCGGCTGGAGGCGGCGCGTGCGTTCGAGACATTCGACAAGGTCTGCGCCGGTATCGCCCACGCTCACGAGCGGGGCGTCGTGCACCGGGACATCAAGCCGGCGAACATTCTCGTCGGCAGCGACGGCACGGTGAAGGTGGCGGATTTCGGCCTGGCCAAGACGCTGGTGGATTCCACGCACTGGTACGGCTTCACGCAGACGCGGGACACGTTCGGCACGCCCTATTACATCGCCCCGGAGGTCACTCGCCAGGCGGGGAAAGCCGATGCGCGCAGCGACGTGTATGCGCTTGGCGTGCTGCTCTATGAGCTGCTCGCGGGCGCGGTGCCGATGGGGCAGTTCACGCCGTTGTCGCGCCGGCTCGATGTGGACCAGCGCATCGATCAGGTCATCGCCGGGGCGCTGGCGGACGATCCGGAGAAGCGCACGCCATCCGTCCCCGTGCTCGCGGCATCGGTACGCAGGATCGCGGTGGCGAGCGAGTCGCGGCACCGGCGCTCGCATGTGATGCTGCTCGCAGCCTCGGCGCTCGGCGTGCTGATGATCGGGGGTGCGCTCGGCGCGTGGGTGATGCGGGAGCGCTCGCGTCCGGCGGCAAAGCCCGGGTTTGCCACACCCGCACGAGCGACGTTGGAGAAGCCTTGGGAGAACAGCATCGGCATGAAGTTCGTGCCGTTGCCGGAGCGGCCGCTGCTCATCAGCGTGTTTGAGACGCGGGTGCGCGACTACCGTGAGTTCAGCGAAGCCGAGAATGCCGTGCTGCCCGAGTGGCGGCTCGGACTCGGCAATCCCCGCAGGCTGGTGCGCGGACTCAAGAGCGGCCGCGAGGACGCGGACGAGCGCAGCGAGAAGATCTCAACCTGGGACGCGCCCGGTTTCCCGCAAACACCCGATGATCCGGTCACCGGCATCGATCTGGTGGACGCGCGCTTGTTTTGCGCCTGGCTCACATGGAGGGAGCGTCAGGAAGGCCGCCTCTCCGGGCAGCACACCTATCGTCTGCCGCGTGAGTCCGAGTGGATCGAGATCGCCGGTCATGACACCACCGCGTGGCAGCGCGAGGATGCCGGAGCGCAGGCGAACTTCGCCGGCGTCGAAGTCGCCGATGTGCAGCCATGGCCGGCAGACGCCCTGCACTTTGAGCGGCGCGATCCATTTCCGCGCACCGCCCCCGTCGGCAGCTTCAAGTCGAACGCGCTCGGGCTTTTCGATCTCTTCGGCAATGTGGCCGAGTGGGTGGACACGCCCGCGCCGGACAGCGCGGGCGATGGCAGCGCGGTTCTCTACGGCCTGCGCGGCGGTTCATGGGCCACGGGGCAGGCGCGGCAGGCACGGCCTGAGTTTCATCTCGGCACCCGGCCGGGACGGGCGCAGGCGAACTTCGGCTTCCGCATCGTGCTGGACTTGGAGGCACGCGAACCGGCGAAGGATTGACGCCGGGCCGGCATGGCTGGAACCCGCGGCGTGACGATTCCGCTCCGCCGTTCCCGTCAGGGTTTTGGCCTTGGCTTTGGCTCTGCCGTCGGTTTGGAAGCCGCACTTGCGCGCAGGGCCTCAAACGTCCCGCCGCCCTTCCTGGCGGCTTCCACGTAGATCGACATGGCCTTGAGGTTTTTCACGAACTCCCCGGCGTCGATCAGGTCTTGCACCAGCCACACGCCGGTCTTCCTTTCGGCCGACTGCAAGGCGGCGGTCACTTTCCCGGCCTGCCCCTTTGCGCGGCTGGTCCACTTCTTCGGCGCCTCCGGAGGAGCCTGCTTGCGCAGCCATTCATCGCGCGGCATCGCGAGACGGGCCTTGAGGTCTTCCACTTCTTTCGCGAACCGTTCGTCAGTTTTGAAGCCGTAGTGCGTGGGCAGATCGCTGTCATCGAACGTGACCTCGTAGGTCTGCGCCTTGCAGTAGAGCGGCCTGTTGGTGCCGAGTTCGTAAAAGCGCGCCCAGCGTCCCCCGGGCAGCCGGGATTTCTCAAGCCATGCGATGGCGCTCGGCAGGGGCTTCACCCATTCGCCTTCGCCGGTGGCCAGCCACAGCTCGAGGAGCGCCTCGATGGCGGTGGCGCTCTCGATCGAACTGACGGCCGGCGGCTCGAACTTGCGCGCCCATACGGGGATCATCTCGTCATCATACTGCTGCGCCCATGCGGGCTGTGGCTCGGGAAGCTGCGCGAGCAGGAGGAACCGGCCGAGCTTCCGGGCTGCATCGAGGAAGCGCGCATCCTTTTCAAGTGTGTGCGCGCGGAGGAGGACGCGCATGACCGAGAGGAGATTGCCGTCGTTGAGCGTGTAGAAGCGCGTGTAGTCCACGCCGGGCCATGTGTGAGGCCATTCAGCCGGAATCCGCGCTTTCACCACGGGCCGCGCGGGATCCGCCGGGCCGTCGTAGTGCTGCCCCCAGCCTCCGTTCGGGGCCTGCGCGGCGAGCAGTCCGTCGAGTCCGAATCTGAGCGCCGACTTCAGCCCCGCGTCGTCTTTGCACGCGTCCGTGTGCGCAAGCTCGAGAAGAAACAGCAGCGCGGAACCGGTCTTCTCGTCGTCCAGCGTGGAGGCGGCGTGGCGGCCGTTGCGCTCGGTGTCACCAGCCTCGATGTCGCGGCGGAAGTGATACTTCCGCGCCACGCGCGGATCGAAGTCAAAGTCGCTGTCCCATCCACCGGAAGCCAACTGGCACCAGATGAGCGCCTGCGCGGCTTCCTTCGCACCCTGGAGAAAAAGTCTGTCGCCTGTGACCTGCCACGCATGGAGCATCGTCAGCCCCACCGCCGGCGTGCCCGGCGGCTGCATCATGATGAGCGCGGGCGAGTCACGATCCTCGCCCTTCGCGATGCTCATGTCCTTCGGCCAGCGCCACGCGTAGCCGCCGGCAAAGGCGACATGGCTGCGGAAAAACGCCGCCGCCTTTTTCATCGCGGCAGTGACGGCCTCCGGCGCCGGGTATGGCTCGGGTGCGGGCTTGGACTTGTCCGCTTTCGTCCGTTCGTCTGGTCCGGCTTTTGGCCCGGCGACGGGCAGGGCTCGCTGCTCGGATGATTTCTCCGGCTTCGGTGCCGCCGGATTGTCCGCGACGCCCGGTCCGGCGATGGTGACGATGGCGATCGTGGCGAGGAGTGTGCGGCGTTTCATGGCAGGCGCGTGAACGCCATGCAGTCCGTGTTCTTGCCGTGCCCGCGGGTGCGCGGGTGAACGGCGGGCCAACGCGCCAAACACATCTTGCGCCGGCCATCGAACCCCGTATCCTTCGCGCCCCAAAAATGACGCGATGAACCAGCTCGACCAACTCAAGCAGCACACCGTCGTGGTTGCCGATACCGGCGACTTCGAAGCCATGAGGGCATACAAGCCTCAGGACGCCACGACCAACCCCTCCCTGATTTTGCAGGCCTCGCAGAAGCCGGAGTACAAGTCGCTGGTGGATCAGGCAGTCGCCGAGCACAAGGGTGGGCCGCTCTCAGGCAGGGCGAAAGTGGATGCGATCATGGACCGCCTCGTCGTGCTCTTCGGTCTGGAGATTCTCAAGATAGTCCCTGGCCGTGTCTCGACCGAGGTCGATGCGCGGCTCTCGTTTGACACGCAGGGCAACATCGACAAGGCGCGCCACATCATCGCCCTCTACGAAAGGGCGGGCATCGGCCGTGAGCGCATCCTCATCAAGATCGCCTCCACATGGGAGGGCATCAAAGCCGCCGAAGTGCTGCAGAAAGAAGGCATCAACTGCAACCTCACCCTCCTCTTCAGTCTCGCCCAGGCCGTGGCGTGCGCGGAAGGCGGCATCAAGCTCATCTCGCCCTTCGTCGGCCGCATTCTCGACTGGTACAAAAAGAGCACGGGCAGGGACTACGCCGCCGCCGAGGACCCCGGTGTGCAGAGCGTGACCGCCATCTACAACTACTACAAGCACTTCGGCTACCAGACCGAGGTCATGGGCGCGAGCTTCCGCAACAAGGGCGAGATCACCGAACTCTGCGGCTGTGACCTCCTCACCATCAGCCCCGCGCTGCTCGGCGAGTTGCAGGGCGCGGGCGAGATCATCACTCCGAAGCTCAACGCGGCGAATGCGAAGTCGCTCAAGATCGAGCGCATCGGCAGCGATGAAAAATCCTTCCGCTGGCTCTTCAATGAAGACGCGATGGCCACCGAGAAGACTGCCGAGGGCATCCGCAACTTCGCCAAGGACATCGTCAAGCTGGAGAAGCTCGTCGAGGCCTCGCTGGGATGACGGACTTGTGCCGGGGCAGGGGCCGTCCTTGAATCCGGTCGCGCATTCCGGAGTACTTCGTAAGGTCGGGCTTCGGACGCGTTGCGTCCGGCGGACCCGTGTGAATCCAGCGGGCCGATGCCTGCTTTACCTTTGCGCGTCCCGGCTTAGCTTCGGCGCTTCTTTTTTCCAGCCTCATGTCCGCCAAGATCCCCACCGCCGCGCAAATCCGCCAGAGCTTCCTCGACTTCTTCCGCGAGAAGCAGCACACCATCGTGCCCAGCGACAACGTCGGCTACACCAGCCGCGACGGTGCGCGCATCTTCACCAATGCGGGCATGAACCAGTTCGTGCCCATCTTCCTCGGCGAGCGCAGCGCGGACGTGGACACCTGGCCCGGCGTCTTGCACAAAGGCCTGCCCACCCGCGCGGCGGACACGCAGAAGTGCATCCGCGCCGGCGGCAAGCACAACGACCTCGAAGACGTGGGCCTCGATACTTATCACCACACGTTGTTCGAGATGCTGGGCAACTGGAGCTTCGGCGACTACTTCAAGAAGGAAGCGATCTCGTGGGCATGGGAGCTGGTGATCGAGCGCTGGAAGTTCCCGCCGACACGCGTGTTCGCCACAATTTATCAACCTGGTGCCGGTGATCCCGCTGAGCGCGATCAGGAAGCGTGGGACATCTGGGCCGAGAAGTTCCGCAGCATCGGCCTCGATCCCGACATCCACATCGTCAACGGCAACAAGAAGGACAACTTCTGGATGATGGGCGACACCGGCCCTTGCGGCCCGTGCACCGAGATCCACATCGACCTCACGCCCGGCGCTCCGAACCTCGACGAAGACCGCCAGCGCGCCGGAGCCAAGCTCGTCAATGGCAGCGACGCCAGCTGCATCGAGATCTGGAACAACGTCTTCATCCAATACAACGCCACCCCGGAAGGCACCTTCGAGCCGCTCCCCGCGAAGCACGTCGATACCGGCATGGGCTTCGAGCGCGTGTGTTCCATCATCCAGGGCACGAAAAACTTCACCGACTTCCAAAACGCGAAGATCAGCAACTACGACACCGACGTCTTCCGTCCCATCTTTGACGAGCTGACGAAGATGTCCGGCAAAACGTATGCCAGCACGCTGCCGAAGGCGAATGAGCAAGGCCACGTCGTCCCCGTCACCGAGCAGGAAAAGATCGACGTCGCCTTCCGCGTCATCGCCGACCACATCCGCACCCTCAGCTTCGCCATCGCCGACGGCATCCAGCCCGGCAACAGCGACCGCAACTACACCCTCCGCCGCATCCTCCGCCGCGCCGTGAAATACGGCCGCACCCTCGATTTCAAAGAGCCGTTTTTCTACAAGCTTGTCGATGTCCTCGCCGCGCAGATGGGTGATGTGTTCCCCGAGCTGCGCGTGAAGAAGGAGCAGATCAAGAGCGTGCTGAAGATCGAGGAGGAGGCGTTTAACCGCACTCTCGATCGCGGTGTGGCCCTTTTTGAAGACGAAGTCGCTTCGCTGTCCGACCGGTCGGACACGTCCGACAAGTCCGACGCGAAACGCCTCAGCGGCCCCTTCGCCTTCCAGCTCTACGACACCTACGGCTTCCCGCTCGACCTCACCGAGCTCATGGCCCGTGAACGCGGCCTCACCGTGGACACCGCCGGCTTCGAAAAGCTCATGGAAGAGCAGCGCGCCCGTGCCCGTGCCGCGATGAAGAAAAACGTCGTCTCCGTCTCCGAGATCGAAACGAAGGCCCCGACGAAGTTCATCGGTTACGACAACCTCGAAGCCGATGTGAAGGTGCTCGAAGTCGTCGAGATGAAGGACAAAACCGCCGTCGTGCTCGATGTCTCCACCTGCTACGCCGAAATGGGCGGCCAGATCGGCGATGCCGGCCAGATCATCCTCGGCGCGAACACTTTCCCCATCACCGCCACGACGAAAGTCGGCAACACCTGGCTCCACTTCCTCAGCGGCGATGAAGCGCCTGCCGTGGACTCCACCGTGCGCCTCGTCGTCGATGCGCCGCGTCGTCACGCCATCGAGCGACACCACACCGTCACGCACATCTTGCACTGGGCGTTGCACGAGGTCGTCAGCAAGGACGCCACGCAGAAAGGCTCCAGCGTCACGCCGGACAAACTCACCTTCGACTTCAACAGCGCCGCGCTCACCCCGCAGCAGCTCGCCGACATCGAGCGCCTCGTGAACGAGCGCATCGTCGCCAATGACCCCGTTTCGTGGAGTGAAGTGCCCTACGTCGAGGCCAAGGCCAACAACGGCATCATGGCCCTCTTCGGCGAAAAATACGGCGATCTCGTCCGCGTCGTGCAGATCGGCGGCCAGCCGCACAAGCTCGATGGTTGGAGCATGGAACTCTGCGGCGGCACCCACACCCGCCACACCGGTGAGATCGGCCTCTTCCGCCTCGTCGGCGAAGGTGCCGTCGCCGCCGGCGTGCGCCGCATCGAAGCCATCGCCGGCCTCGAAGCCTACAACGCCGCCAAAGCCGATTCTGACCTCATCAAGCAGCTCTGCAACAAGGTCACCGCACAAGGCTCTCATGATCTGGAGAAGAAGATCGAAGCTCTCCAGCAGCAGCTCAAGGACACTGAGAAAGCCCTCAAGTCCGCCCAACAACGCGAAGCCGCAGGCCGCGCCAAAGACCTGCTCACTAAAGCCGAGAACACTACCATCATCGCCAATCTCGGCGACGTGGATGCCGATTACGCCGTGGCCGTGAGCGATGCCCTGAAGAGCACGTTCAACGGCATCGTCGTCCTCGCCACCACCGGCGGCGGCAGTGTCGCGTTGATCGCCAGCGTCGCCAAAGACCACCAGGCGAAGGTGCAGGCTGGCAAGATCATCCAAACCATCGCGCCCATCGTCGGCGGCAAAGGCGGCGGCAAGCCGGACTTCGCGCGTGGCGGCGGCAAGGACGTCTCGAAGGTCGATGCCGCCCTCGCCGAAGCGCGGAAGCTCGTCGGTTGAGGGAACTGCCGAAACGTCTTCCCATTCGCACCGTGAGGCGCGCATGTGTCGATTGACCGCTCGCCGCTTGTCCTCCTCGTTTACCCGGCGGCCGGCACAAGCGTTGCCCGGTGCTGCCGTGTCCGTCGTGAACAAAAGCTTCCGCCGTGCTGGATTTGCACTTGGCGATGCGACGGGAATCCGGTACGCTGCCTCCGCATCGTCAAAAACATGATCGAACTCGAAGTCTATGCCAAAGGTCTCCGCAAGGAGCAGCACATCATGGAACTGCGGAACCAGATGGATCTTCTGCCTCGTGTCAGGTACAAGATCGACACGAATCATGATCTGGTGTATTTCGAGATCGACGATCCGCGGGAGGTGTCCTTCCGTCAGCTCAACGACTTGTTCACCCATATCGGCCTGATCCCGCGCTTCGTCGGCCAGATACCCGACACGCTGCGGCAGGGTGACGAGACGATGCGGCTCGCGTGAGGCTGTTGCAGGATCACAAGATTGCGGCGATGGCGGGACGGGGCATCATGCAGCGATCATTGTGCCGATGGCTGATGCCGCCAACCCCTTCGACGATGAGCCGGTGGAGATACCCGTCACCGGCGAGCTGGACCTTCACACGTTCCGCGCGGGCGAGATCGCCGATCTGCTGCCCGGGTACTTCGAGGAATGCCGGAAACGCGGCATCCTGACCGTGCGCGTCATCCATGGCAAAGGCACGGGCACGCTGCGCGCGGGAGTACATCGGCTGCTCGACACGCTGCCGCAGGTGGCGTCATGGACCTGGCCCGCGGGTGCTGCCAGCGGCGGCTGGGGTGCCACATGGGTTTTCCTGGCCGGCATGCCTCCCGACGGGCAGCTCCCGGGCTGCGGCGCGGCTCCGGTACATCCCCCGGACAGGCCGGAGTGAAGCACGGTTCAGGAGATCAGTCCGAGCGCCTTTACCGCGGCTTGTTCGTCCTTGAGTTCGGCTTCGGTGGCCTTGATTTTCTCCTGGGAGAATTCGTTGACCGGCACGCCCTGCACCACTTCCCACTTCTTGCCGTCAGTCTTGATCGGGAAGGAGAACATGAGGTCCTTGTCAATGCCGTAGCTGCCGTCGGCACACACGGCCACGCTCGTGAAGTCGCCGGCCGGAGTGCCGCTGTGAAGCGTGCGCACCGTGTCGATGGCGGCGTTTGCGGCCGAGGCGGCCGAGCTGAGGCCGCGTGCCTTGATGATGGCGGCGCCGCGCTGCTGCACGGTGGTCAGAAACCCGCCTTTCAGCCAGTCGTGATCCGGGATCGCGTCGGTGACCGGCCTGCCGCCGATCTTTGCGTTGAAGAAATCAGGATACATCGTCGAGCTGTGATTGCCCCAGATGGCGAGATTTGTGACGGAGGACACGGGCGCGCCGGCCTTTTGTGCGAGCTGGCTCTTGGCACGGTTTTCATCAAGGCGTGTCATCGCGAACCAGCGGTCGGCGGGCACGTCTTTGGCGTTGTTCATCGCGATAAGGCAGTTGGTGTTGCACGGATTGCCGACGACGAGCACCCGCACGTCGGCGGCGGCGTTCCTCTGGATCGCCTGGCCCTGGCCGATGAAGATCTTGCCGTTGATGTTCAGCAGGTCCGCGCGTTCCATGCCGGCCTTGCGCGGCACGCTGCCCACGAGGATGGCCCAGTTCACGCCCTTGAAGCCCTCGTCGAGGCTGGAAGTCGCGGTGATGCTGTTCAGGAGCGGAAACGCGCAGTCGTCGAGTTCCATCACGACACCGCCGAGCGCCGGGAGCGCGGGTTCGATCTCGATGAGGCGCAGGTTTACCGGCTGGTCCGGCCCAAAGAGCGCGCCCGAGGCGATGCGAAACAAGATGGAATAGCCGATCTGGCCTGCGGCTCCGGTGACTGCAACGGTGATGGGGGGATTCATGGCGGACGACGATTTTGAAAGTGGACCGCGATGGTGGCGAGTGCCGCAGGAGCTGCAACTTGATTTGCATGCCGCTCCCCAGGCAAGATTCGGAAAATGGCGGACCGGTGGAAGAGGAGCGACGCGGAGCCGGACGCCGGTCCGTGCACTTCGCAGGCCATCCTGGCGACCCGGACAAACCAGTTGACGAAAGCAGGCCCGCTCCTAGAATGGCGGCCCGTTTTTCAAACCCATCTCCAATCTACCATGCCCGAAGTCCAAGTCAGAAAAGGCGAGCCAGTCGATCGCGCGCTCAAGCGTCTCAAGACCAAGCTGGAGATGGAAGGCATTCTTGAGGAGGTGCGCCGTCTGCGTGCCTATGAGACTCCGGTGCAGCGCACCCGCCGCAAGGCGCGTGCCACCGCGAAGCGCGGCAAGATCCGTTTTCGTTTCTCGCTGCACAAGCCGGGGGAGAAGCCCGCGGAGGCAGCTCCTGCCACGGCCTGAGTGAACGGGATTTCGCCGGCCGCTTCGGGAGAGCGGCAATCGTGAGCGCCCCGTAGTCGGCGGCCTCGCCGGTCAGTTTACCGTGAATCCATTCGTGATCGTGCGCAGCACGCCGGTGGAGCTGCCGAAGCGCACGCTGACATTGCGTGTGGTCTGGGCCGCGGCGGCGTCGATGGTGAAGGTGGCGGTGACGAGCGTCTGGCTCGGGCGGGCGAAGCTGCTCGTGGTGATGCCCGTGCCGGCGTTGATGGAGAAAACGGTGGCGTTCGTCGGCGGCAGCGATGGCGTGAGATTCGGATCGAGTTCGATCACCACATTCACCACCGTGCCGCGCGCGCCATTGTTCGGCGTCACGGTGTTTGGCCCGCCGCCGGTCACGGTGCTGGCGGTGAAATAGGTGCCAGCCGCGCCGTTGCGATCATAGGTGGCGAGCGCGGTGCGCGTGGTGCGGTAAAAACGCGCACTGCGGCCGATGGCTCCGGCGGATTCGACCGCGCTCACGGTGTCGTCACCCGCGGCCGTGATATCCGGTGTCAGCGCGGTCCATGTCGTGAGATCGGGCGACGCCTGGACTTGATACGTGCCGCCCTGCACGCCGCTCCAGGTGAGCGTCACGTTGCCATTGTTGATCGCCACGGACCCCGCCGTGTCCGATTTGAACGGCCCGCCAATGAAGCTGGTGGTCGTGGATTCGCCGATCGAAGTGACGGCGCCACCGGTTGGGTCGCCGTAGAATTGCCGGCCGGTGGTGTAGGGGAAGGTGGGCGTGCCGTTCGATGTGATCGTGGTGAAGTAGGCCCATGTGCCCGAAGGAAACTCCGGCGTCACGCAGAAGCGCGCATTTTGCTCGTTGAGATCAAAGTCCGTGCCCATCGTGAAGCCGAGGTCGCCGAGGAAGTCGTAGTCTTCAATGTAGTGGCCGGGCAAAAAGCCGGCGCTCACAGCCGGGCCGTATTGCGTGGCCAGCAAAGTCGCGCTGCGATTCTGCACGCGCGCGGCCCACGCGGGCAAAGTGGTGCGGCCCGTGCTGCTCAAGTTTGTCGTGCCGCGCGTGCCGTCGCGCAGAACAAATCCGCTGACCATGCGCCGCACACCGCCGGTGGCGCTGTTGGGATTGCCGTAGCCATTTGGCCCATAGACTGGCAGGCCATCCGCCGCCCACGCGACGATGGGCGAGTGCTTCGTTATCGGGCCGGTGCTTTCCGTGTAGGTGTTCGTCGTCGCATTGTAATCGACGTGATCGCCGAGCTGGTGGCGGAGTCCGAAGGGCTGCGCGTGGTAGTGGTAGTTGTTCCCGGCCTGATGAGCGAAGGCCGGATCAAAGGTGACGCTCTCATTGTGATACGCATCGCGATTCCAGATGCCGTCGCCGGTGAATGAGCCGCCGGGCGTGGCGTCGGCAGCATTTGCCGTGGAATACGAGAACGCATCGCGGCAGTCGAACATCGACACCCCATTGACCATCCGCCCCGTCGCGCCCAGGCCCGTGCCGACCTTCGTCGCTGGAATCACCGGCGTGCGCGGAAAGCGGAACATCGTCGCCGTGTTCCCTGGATAATTTGGAAACAGATTCGTCTTCGCCGCATTCAGATACCACGGCCCCATGATGTGGCTCGCGAGGCCGGTCGTGTGGATGTAAACCCAGCTCGTCGAGTAATCGATCTGCTGGATGTCCGAGTAGGCCGGCGTGGTCTGCACACCCGCGCCGCGATTCCACGTCGTCACCGGCGTCTGCGCGCTCTGTTCCGTGAGTGTCGGGTAGATGCGTGCATACTGGCTGCTGTTGGCCGTGAACCACGACGAGAGCAGCGGCTCGTTCGGCACCCCGGTCGTCGAGTAATTCGGCAGCTTGCCTTTCAGCGCCGCGTATGCCGACTGCGCGGCAGCCGTGATGCTCGTGCCGAGAAGATTCGTCGTCTGATTCGGATCCGCGACGGTGTTGTAGAGTTCCTCATGCCCGTCGTCATATTGCAGCAGCGACCAGCCCGCCGCGTCAGTGAGCACGCGACCCGATTGTGCCGTGGTGAAGTCGGTGCCAAACAACTGGCTGAAGGCCGTGCGCTCGATGTCCGTCGTGTTTTTCAAAATGGGCATCAGGCTCTTCGAGTCGAGCGGATTGGCCGCAGGCTGCGTTGCGCTCACGCTGATGCCCGCGAGGTCGAGAATCGTTGAATACAGATCGACAACATTCACCGGCGCCGTGCTGTCGCGATTCGGACTCACGACAGCAGGACCTGCGATGATCATCGGCACGCGTGTGCCGCCTTCGTAGAGCGACTCCTTCGCGTGCGCGCTCGTGTAAGGCGTCTGGATCACATTGGATGGCGTGCCGTTGTCGCCGATGAAGATGACGTTCGTCGTCGCGAGATTTACGTTCGTCAGCACGCGGCCCACTTCCGTGTCGAGCGCCTGACATGCCGCCTCATACATGCTGCGATTCGTCGTCGGCGTGCCGTAGGTTTGGAGATTTGATGGCGGCACATGATACGGCGCGTGCGGAGCATTGAAGGCCGCCCACGCGAGCCACGGCGTGCCAACGGGTCGTGACGTGATCCACGAGATCAAGTCATTCGCCGTGTCCGTCGTGGCATACGTTGTTGAGGTCGAGGTGACGTTGTTCGTGATCTTGGTCCAATTGTAGTAGTCCGGCAGCGCCCCGATGATCGTGCCAGCGAAGTGCGGCCAGCCGCCGATCGTGCGCGGCGTGTCGTTCGTGCCCGCGCCGGAGTTCAGATGCCATTTGCCAAACATCGCGAGCGAGTAGCCGAGCCCCGCATTCGCGGCGAACGCCTCCGGCAGCGTGAACTCGGACGCCTGGAGCTGCGGGCTGGCCGCTCCCGTGAGCTGCATCCCGATCCCTGTGCGAAACGGCAACCGTCCCGTGAGGATCGATGCCCGCGTCGGCGAGCAAGTCGGCTGCGCATGCGCGTTCTTGAAAAGCACGCCGCTGTTCTTCAGCGCCGTGATGTTTGGCATCGGCGGCAGCGAAGCACCCGCGCTCGCCGTGAGCGGGAAACTGTCGCTGCCAAAATCATCCGCGATGATGACGAGGATGTTCGCCGGCTGCGCAAGTGCGACGGAAGCGGCCGGCAAGGCCGCTGCGAGCATGTGGGAGGCGAAGCGTAATGACTGCACGAGTGTCGTCTTCATGGGCTGATGATGGCAGATCGAAACTTACAAGACCATGAAGGCCACGGTTTTTCTTCACCAACGGCGGAATTCGACCGTCTGCCGGGGGAGGCCGCCAATTTCCCCATTTCTGACATCATGGGCCGGTGGTCCACGAACGCGAGGGGGCGAAGTGCGATTGGCTTCATCGCCTGCGCGGGAGCGGGGTGCCACGGCCCCGCCGCGGATCCTCTCAAGCCTGCTCCAACCGGTAGCCGATGCCAGGCTCGTTGATGATGCTCACACCGCGACAGCCGAGCTTTTTCCGCAGGTGGTTGATGTGAACGCGCAGGCCCTCGCCGGGGTCGCTGGCCTGGCCTGGCCACACTTGGTTCACGATCTGGTTTTGCGTGACGATGCGGCCCGCGTGCTCGGCGAGCACCTTGAGAAGCGCAAACTCCGTCGGCGTGAGCTTGAGCGCCTCATCGCCGATCTGCGCCTCGTGATGCAGCAGATCGACCTTGAGCGGACCGGCGGTGATCTCAGGCGTGTGGCGCGGCCCGCGGCGGCGCTGGATGACATCCAGCCGCGCGAGCAGCTCCGCGCTGCCGAAGGGCTTCGTCACATAGTCGTCGGCGCCGATTTCGAGCGCCTGCACCTTCGTGGCTTCTTGATCACGCACGCTCAAAATGAGCACAGGCACGTCGCTCCACTCACGGAGGCGTTTCAACACCTCAATGCCGCCGAGCCCGGGCAGGCCGAGATCAAGCAGGACGACATCGGGGCGATGAAACGCGGCCTCTTGCAGCCCGCGCTGGCCTTCGTGAGCCTCGTGCACCTCATAGCCGCGGGACTCCAGCAACATGCGCAGCAGGCGGCGCATCTGCTGCTCGTCATCGATGATGAGGGCCTTGCTCATGGCTTGCGGGTCTTGACCGGAAGGCTGAAGAGAAACTCCGCGCCGCCGTCCGGGTGGTTGCGCACAGAGATGTCACCCTTCATCGCGCGCATCAAGCCGCGTGAAATGGCCAGGCCGAGTCCGGTGCCGCCTGGCGGCGCTCCCGGCGCGCGGGCGAACTTCTCAAACATGTGCGCCTCCATCTCGGGTGGCAGACCGGGGCCGTGATCGCGCACGCGCAGCTCGAGCGTGTTGTCCTGCGTCAGAGCGGCGCGCATCTCGATCTCACCGTCCGCCGGCGAGTGCTGCGTGGCATTGTGCAGCACGTTGGCGAGCGCCTGCGCGAGCAGGCGGCTGTCGAGCTTCAGCAGCGGCAGGTTTTCGGCGCCCATGATCCGCAGCCGATGCGGCGAAAGCTCGCGTTGGAGGGGCGTGGTGGCTGCGTGCAACACGTCGTCGATCTCGCACCAATCCGGCGCGGGCTTTACGGCATCGGATTCCACGCGGGTGATTTCGAGAAAGTTCTCCACGATGCGCTGTAGCCGTCGCGCCGCGGTGTCGATCTCCGCGGCGAAGGGGTTGGAGGTTCCAAGTCCATCGAGCGCGGTGCGGATGATGGTGATGGGAGTCTTGAGTTCGTGGGAAACGCTGTCGAGCAGCGTTCGATGGAGCCGCTCGCATTCGGCGGCGAGTTCGGCGCGATGCCTTGCATTGATGAGTTCCTCTCGCTCGCGGTGCGTTCGCTCCAGGGCGGCCTCGCGCTCGCGCAACCGCGTGATGAGGTGCCCCATGCTCAGCGCCACGACGAAGAACAGCGCGAACATCACCACGTCCTCCGGCTGTTCGATGTGGAAGGTGAAACGGGGCGGGATGAAGATGAAGTTCCACACCAGCGCGCTCACCACGGCCATCGCCAGAACCGGTCCGCGATTCCAGCGTGTGCCCGCCAGCACGATGGCGAGCAGGAACACGAGCGCGGAGAACATCGATCCCGTATAAGGCAGCAACACCCAGCACGCCGAGGCCAGGACAAAAAGGATCGTCAGCCCCCAACTGAACTGCCCCACCACATGCACTGGCACGGGATCGCGGGCGGGGCTGTTGCTTGAGGTGTTTGCGTTCATGGCGGCTTATATCTCCACTTGTTGCCCAAGTTCGATCACACGCCCGACCGGAATTTGAAAATACGTCGCAGGTTGTTGTGCGAGCTTGCTGGCGAAGGCGAACATATGCTCGCGCCACCGCGCCATTCCGGGGGCCTTGCCGGGGACGATGATCTCGCGGCCGAGGAAGAAGGTGGCAGTGTCCGCGTCGGCATCCAGTTCGTGGCTGGCGCACTGGCGCAGGAGACGCGGGACATTGGGCTTTTGCATGAAGCCGTAGCGCGCGGTCACGCGCCAGAAGTGATCGCCGAGCTTCTCCACTTCGACACGACGGCTGGGAGGGACCCACGGTTCGTCTTCCGTCATGATCGTCAGGAAGATCACGCGCTGATGGATGGCCTGGTAGTGCTTCAGGCTGTGCAGCAGTGCGACGGGCGTGCGTCCTTTGGTGCTGGTCATGAAAATCGCAGTGCCGGGAACCTTCACCACCCGCCCCCGGGCGAGGCTTTCGATCAGCATTTCCTGGGAGATCGAAGTGCGCTCCATGGCGGCGCGCACGAGACGGCGGCCGGTGGCCCAGGTGGTCATCATCAGGAAAACCAGCGCACCCACGGCCAGCGGGAACCAGCCCCCGTCGAAGAACTTGACGAGATTGGCGCCGAGGAAGGCGACCTCGACCAAGGCAAAGCACAGGCACAGAGGCAGCGTCTTGTGCACCGGCCACCTCCAAAGATGCCGCGCGGCGAAATAGAAGAGGATGGTGGTGATGAGCATGGTCATCGTCACCGCCACGCCATACGCCGCCGCGAGATTTGACGACGTACGGAAGGCCGCGACGAGCACCAGGCAGGCGGGCATGAGCAGCCAGTTCACAAGCGGGATGTAGATCTGGCCGCGCGCATGCTCGGAGGTGTGGCGGATGCTGATGCGCGGCAGATAGCCGAGCTGCACGGCGCTGAGCGTGAGCGAGTAGGTGCCGGTGATGAGCGCCTGCGATGCGATGACCGCCGCGGCGGTTGCGATCAACACCAGCGGCAGCACGGCCCAACTGGGGGCCATTTGGAAAAGCGGTGAATCCGCCAGCTCCGGCTGTTTCATCAAAAGCGCGCCCTGGCCGAGGTAATTGAGCGCGAGCGCCGGAAACACGAGCGCGAACCAGCCGCGACGGATCGGGCTGGCGCCGAAGTGGCCCATGTCGGCATACAAAGCCTCGCCACCGGTCACGGCAAGGAACACGCTGCCGAGGATGACAAAGCCCGCGTGGCCGCCGTTGGTCAAGAAGTGCCATCCGTGCCATGGATTGAACGCGGCGAGGATTTCCGGCCCGCGCATGAGCTGCGACAGGCCGAGCATCGCGAGGCTCACAAACCACAGACCGGTGATCGGACCGAAAAAGCGGCCGACCTTCGCGGTGCCGAGGAATTGCACCGAAAACAGCACGATGAGAATCACCGCGGTGATGCCGATGATGAGCCACTGCATGTGGTGATTCCAAGCTTCCGCATCGAGTGCGTCCGCCGGCGCCTCGCCGAGCAGTCCGCCGTCCTTGAGGCCCTCCACGGCACTGAGCACGGAGATCGCGGGCGTGATGATGCCATCACCGAACAACAGCGCCGCTCCGGACAGCCCCAGCAGCACCGTCACGGCGCGGCGCTTTGTCGATTCATCCATGCTGTGCGACGCCAGCGCCATGAGCGAGAGCACGCCGCCTTCGCCCTTGTTGTCCGCGCGCAGGATGAAGACGAGGTACTTGACGCAGATGAGCAGGATCAGCGACCAGAGCACCAGCGAGACAACGCCAAGAATGTGCTCGTGGGAGGCAGTGATGTGGTGCGGACTCCGCGGGCTGAAGCACTCCTTCAGTGTGTAGATCGGGGAGGTGCCGATGTCCCCAAACACCACACCGAGCGCCGCAACGACGAGCGTGGTGGTGGACAGCTTGTGGAGACCGGGCTTGTGGGCGTCGTTCATGACACCGTCAGGCTCCGTGAAACAGGCTCCGGTGCCAGTGAAGGGCGGGAGGAGGCGCGTTAAGAAGGTGTTAATGCGGCTTTCACTTCACCACCACCAGCCGCATGTAGCGTCGTGGATGCGCGGCGTTGGTGATTTGGAACTGGTCGCGCACTTCCACGGTCCGCGTCGCTCCGCTGCCGGTCTGCACCACGCCGGCTCCGCTGGCGAGCACGGTGAATGCAGCGCCGTTGATGCTGCTGGCGAGGTCGGTCCACGGGCCGGTGAGGCTGTCTGCGGCCTGCACGGTCATGGTGATGTCGGTGTTTGCGAGCGTGCGTGTGAAGACGAGCGCGAGCTTGTTGTTGCCGATGGCAGCCTGCGGCAGCGCCGTGGTGGCGCCAGTGTTGGGATTTCCGCCGAGGGCGTATTCGAGCAGGTTCACGATGCCGTCGCGGTCTGGGTCGGCGAGATCGCCGGCGATGGCGGAGTTGGTCCAACTGGAGCCGAAGTTCGCTTGCAGCCAGTCGGTGTTCGGAGTGTCGGGCGTGACGGTGAGCACGAAGGTGTCGCTGCTGGTCAGCGTGCCGTCGTTGACGTTCAGCGTGACGGTGGCGGTGCCGTTTTGATTCGCGGCGGGCGTGAGCGTGATGGTGCGGCTCAAGCCGCTGCCACCGAGCGTGATGCCGCTTTGTGGGAGAAGCGTGGTGTTCGATGACGCGGCGCTGACGGCCAGCACGCCGCCGGTCGTCTCGGCATCGTCGATGGTGAAGGACAGCGGGCCGGTGCCGAAGTCTTCGACGACGGCCACGTCGGCCACGTTGCTGATGACGGGTGCGTTGTTTGCCACATTGATGATGGCGGCCAGCTCGGCGGGACTCAAGGCGTGGTCGTAGAGGCGCGCTTCATCGAGATGGCTGCGGAACCAGAACTGCGTGGACATGGCACCTGCGTAGATGAGTGCATCATTGGCGAAGTCGGTGCGGATCGTGCCGGAGGCGACCTGGATGCCATTGCGGTAAAGAGTGGCCGTGCCGTTGAGACGGTCCACGACGGCGGCGACATGCTGCCAGCGGTCAAATGCGATGGTGCCGGTGGCGGAGGCGGCATTTGCACCTGCGGTGCCGTTGCCCGTGGCGAAGAGCAGCTTGGCATCGCCGGTGTTGAAGGTGTTCACGTAAAAGCGGAAGCCGCTGGTGGTGTTGCCGCCGGCGGAGTTCGCGAGGACGGTCTGGATTTGCGAAGTGCCGGACGGCACATGGATCCACGCGCAGGCAGTGAAGGCATCACCGACCGGCACGGTGGAAGTGGTGGCGGCGCGTTCGCTCGTGCCGTTGAGCTGGAGCGAGCGCGAGCCTTGCTGCTTGAAGGTGGCAAAGGTCGCCGTCCCACTGTGAGTGAGATCACGGCCATTGCCCGTGGTGTCGCCGAGGTTTCCGTCGAAAGGCCAGCGTGCGAGCGCGCCGCTGACGCCGTCCGCCGGCGTCACGGTGAGCGTGAAGGGATCGCTCGCGGTGAGGCCGCCCGCGTCGGTCACAGTGATGGTGATTGTCGCCACTCCGTGTGCGCTGGCATTGGGCGTGACCGTCACGGTGCGGCTCGTGCCGCTGCCGCCGAAGACGATGCCGCTTTCCGGGACGAGCGCGGTGTTGCTGGAGCTGCCGACGAGCGTCAGGTCCGCCGCGGGAGTCAGGGCATCATCGACGGTAAAGGCGATCGCGGTGGTGGCGGAGCCTTCCGTGATGGTCTTCGCCGTGATGTTGCTGATCGAGGGCGGATCATTCCAGAACAACGTCGTGGTGGCGGCCGTGGACGTCTCCATGGCAGCGCTCACCGTCTCCACTTCGATGGTGGTGGATGTCTCCGTGCCCGCGCGGTCCACTTCGGGCACGAAGCACGCATCCTTGCTCGCGGCCCAGAGCCAGGTGCGCGAGCTGTCGGTGTTGCGCCGATACACGTTGTAGCTGCGGACGTTCGTCGATGCGGAGGGCGTCCACCGCACACGCAGGGACTTGCGCGTGCTGCTCACGTCGTAGGCATTCTCGATGGTGACGCCGCTCGCGGCCGCGGGCGCGGTCAGCGTGCCATTGTAAAAGGCAAGCTCGCCGAACTGCATCGAGTAGCTGCTGACGGTGCCTGTGGCCGTGGGATCAAAGCGGAAGCCGATGGCTCCGACGTTGCGTCCGGCATAGGCCGTGAGGTCGATGATCTTCGTGGACCAGCCGGTGCCGGCGCGATTGCCGAAGGCGATGTATTCCCAGGTCGTCGGCGCATCGGTGAAGGCGAGCGCGAGCTTGAGGTTCGTCGCCGTGTTCGCGTCGTTGTCCTTGTAAACGACGCGCAACGACGTGGTGGCGGTGACACTGAGATTCGCCGCGTAGAGTTTGAGATCATTGATGGCATCGAGCGTGCCGCTCACCTTCAAACAACTGCCGCCGGTGTAGGCGTCATTCCACAACCACGCGGGCGTCAGCGGCGTGGCGCTGGTGGTTTCCACGATCCATTGCCAGCTCGGCAGGATGTCCTGCGTGGTGAGATTGTGCCAGTTGAAGGTCACTCCCGCCGAGTCCAGCGCGGGACGCACGAGCACACCCTTCCACCAGAAGCGGTTGCCGTGGCCGACATTGAAGCTCGTCACAAACGGCGCCGAGCGCACCGGCGTCCACTCCTGGACATAGTGCGCGATGCCTTCCCAGTCGCTCGTGCCCGCAGTGCCCGGCGTGTTTGCCGGATTCTCATTCGGACCGCTCCAGAACTGGCGCTCCCTCTGGTAGAAGACGGTGCTGTCGTTGTTCGACTTGTCGAAGGTCCAGTTCGGCTGGTAGAGGCCCACGGAAGCCTTGTGCGCCACGCCCGTCGGCCAGACGTTGGCCCAGTTCACCACCGTGTTGAAGCCGTCTGCCTGCACGTCGATGCCGAAATACACGTCGAACGGACTGCGTGAGAGCGAGGTGGCCGTGCTCACGCCCGTGTTCACCTTTGCGGCGGTCCAGCCGAAGTCCGCGAAGAACGAATCGCTCACCAGCGTGGCACCGTCCTGGAAGAAAGCGTCGTTCGCCGTGTTCAGCGTGTCCTGCCATGTGACGGTGCCGCTCTCGGTCATCGCGTCATACCACATGACTTTCAGGGCGGAGTTCGTGTGGATGTATTTGATGAAATTCCTCACCTCCGTGGCGAGCGCGGCATCACCACCGTCCGTCTCCTGATTGATGAACCAGCCGTCGAAACCGCACCAGTTCGCGATCTCGATCAGCTTGTCCGCGATGACGTAGTTCGAGCCGCTCTTCTGCACGAGCGCCTGCACCCACTCGATCTTCCCGCCGAAGGCCGTGGGCGGGAAGAAGATGTTCCCGAACACCGGCACGCCGCTGCGGTGCGCGGTGTCGATGAGGGTCGGATTCGGCGCGAGCACGATGCCCGCGCCCGCGGAGCCGCCCCACATGACGAGCTGGTTCACATACTGCCAGTGCGCGAAGGCGTAGTAGTCGAGAAAGGCCGCTGTCTTCTCGCCCTGCGCAGGGTTGTTGTTCGCCGCGTGGAAGGAGGACAGCGCGGTGACACCGCCTTCGCCGCTGCGTGCGTTGGCGTTGACCTTGAAGGCTGCGTTCCGTCCCCGCGCCGCGAGCGCAGTGCCGCTGCGCATGTAGGGAGCGTCGGGGTCCGATGCGATGCTGTAGTTCAGCAGGTAGGCCGGATCAGTGTCCTTTAAATGCCACAACCCCGCCCACGGCTGCCCTGGCACGGCAGCACGCGCGACGGCGACCATCAGGATGAAAACGGTGAGGATGTAGCGCATGATTGTGACGCAGATTCAGACGGCGGACTTCCTCCGCGTGTGACTTCACGGTGCAGCCACGACAGTCTTTCCGCCGACCACTGTCATCCTAGGGTTTATGCCTTTGATCTCGTCGGCACTCGACATGAAGCGGTCGCGATCATTGCCAAACTTGATGAAAGATGATTGACGCGTTGGCTGCAGTTCCAGTATTCTCCGCTCCTGCTCATCGAAAAATGCGACCAAAAAGACGTCCTCGGGTTTTTGGTGGCTGTCGCGTGACATCCTCGAATCTCTTTTTCAACCCCTATCCAAGTTATGCAAACGCAAACTGTCCGCCCCGCCCGCCTCGCCTCTTGCATCATGGCCTGTTTCATGACTCTGTGCGCGACCAGTAGCGTGTTCGGCATCACGGATCTTCTGAAGTGGCCGGCCGGCCAGGTGCCGGTGGGGCAGACGAACGGGCCGGACCAACTGGACGACATCTGGCAGGGACTGTTCAATGCGTGGGCGCTGGCACCATCCGCGGATGAGGACAATGACGGGTGCTCGAATCTGGTGGAGTCCATCGCGGGCACCAATCCGTTCTCGACCACTGATTGCCTCAAGGTGGGGAATACGGTGATCACCGGCGGCAATGTGATCTTCACGGTGAAGGCCGAGGCGGGGAAGAAGTACCGTGTGCTGAGCTACGACACGCCGAACGGGGCGTCCACGGTCGTGTCGATGACCTCCCCGGTGGCTGCGACGCAGTGGATACCGACAACGAACCAGGCCACGGCGAACATCGTAATCACCAAGCCGGCGAACACGCGGAAGTTTTACCGGCTGGAGACCAGCGACGTGGACACGGACGGTGATGGTGTGACGGACTGGGCCGAGCGCCGGATTGGCCTCAATCCCAATGCGACGGACAGCGACCTCGACGGCGTGCCGGACGGCACGCTGGTGAGCAGTGAGCTGCAAATCCCGGACACGGTGACCATCAGCGCCACGAAGTCCATCGCCGCCGAGGATCCCCTCGATCCGGGCGAGGTGACCATCACGCGCACGCGCAAGCTGCTGCCGATGACGGTGAATTATTCTGTGACCGGCACGGCGAGCACGCCTACGGATTTCACCGCCGCGCCGTCCGGCACGTCGGTCGCGCTCCTCGCTGGCGAGACGAGCAAGGTCATCGCGATTACACCGGTACAGGATTCCGCAGCGGAAGCGGGGGAGTCAGTGACGGTGACTCTGACATCCGCCACGACCGGATCGCTGCCGAATCCGACCATCGGCTCGCCAAGCAATGCGACGGTGATCATCAACAACTCGACGGCTGCGACGGGCACGGGCTTGAAGGCGCGGTATTATGACACGTCCAGCAGCACACAGGCGGATGCGGCAAACTTCGGTCAGTTGTCGAACGGCGGCTTTGTCTATACTCGCAACGGCAGCACACCCTACACCGGGAGCACGATCGTCGTGCCCACCACCTACAGCGGGCCGCCGGCCCTGGCGGTGGGCAATCAGGTGAAGCTCAGCTTCAATGGCGGCGGGCTGGACGGCAGCGCGTTCGACAATCAGGTCTATGCCATCACTGCGGTGAATCCGGGAGTGAGCTTCACCGTGGGCATCTCCGGCGCGGGACTGTCAACGGTGTCGAGCTACACGAATCAAACGTGCAGCTTCAGCATCCAGAGCTTCCCGCATCCGGGCGTGGTGGAACGCATCGAGGCGGTGAACTTCGACTGGCAGCATGGCACGCCGAATGGCGCGGTGATCCTGCCGAACAATTCGGCGGACAACTATTCCGACACGTTCGAAACCTTCCTCAATCCGACGACGGCGGGCAGCTACGTCTTCCAGCTCGATGCGGACGACAAGGCGCGGGTGCTGGTGGATCTGGACCTCAGCGGCACCTTTGATCTGCCGCAGGAGCTGGTGGTGGAGCACAACTGGAACGTGCCGGGATCGGATCCCGTCGGCACGTTCAAGCAGGGCTTCTCGCTGGCCGGGGCCGCCACCACGGCGAACAGTCCGGTCATCTCCGTCCCTTCGACGACCGGGCTGGCAGTCGGCATGGCGGTGAGTGGCACGGGATTGCCGACGGGCGAATTCATTACGGCCATCGGTTCGGGACAGATCACTGTGACCACGGGCACGAATGTCACCGCCCAGGCCAGTACGACGCTCATCTTCACGCCCGTGATTACACTTGCCGTGCCCGGCACCCCGGCGCAGCGCTACAAGATGCGTGTGGAGCATGTGGAGACGACGGGTGATGCGCGCTGCCGCCTCCAGTGGAGCGTCAATGGCGGCACCTTCGCCAACATTCCGCAGGCCAATCAATTCACGCACACGCAGGCGCTGAACTACAGCTTTTCGGGTGCCAATGCGGTGATCATCCCGACGGGCGGGCACAGCCTCACCGCCGGCGGTTCCGTGTCGCTAGCATTCTCCACGGGTGTGCTGTCCACGCCGGGGACCAGCCTCGGGACCCATACGGGGAACTACACCATCAGCTCTGTCAGTGGGTCCGGGGTGGTCACCGTCGCCGGGGCATCGACCACGGCCGGGAGTGCTACCGTCACGGTGCCATCGACTGCCGGTCTGGTGGTGGGCATGGCGATCACCGGCACGGGTCTGCCCGCCAATGAGTTCATTACGGCCGTTGGATCCGGCAATATCACGGTGACGACTGGCACGGGGGTGACGGCTCAGGCCAGCACCACACTCACGGCCACGAGCACCTTTGTGGTGCCGATCACCGCCTTCTCTGTCCCGGTTTCCGGCGCGGCGACGACGGCGGGCAGTGCCATCGTCAGCGTGCCCTCGACGGCTGGCCTGGCAACAGGGATGGCGATAAGCGGCACCGGCCTGCCGGCTAATGAATTCATCACGGCGATCACCCAGTCCACGCCGACGCAGCCGGGTCTGCTCACGGTGACAACATCCACCGGCATCACTACGCAGGCCAGCACCACGGTAACCGCGGTGCTTCCTGCAGGTCCGGTCACCGGTGCAGGCTTTGTGCAGAACATGACGACGAGCACTACAACCGGTGTCTTCAATCTCAGTTACCCAAACACGACTTTCACCGGCTCGCCGGGCCGTATGGCGGTGGATGCAGCGGTGACCACGGGCAACAACGGCCTTTGGAACTCAGGCACTCCGGACGGGGCGCTCATCGCCGCCGACACCTTCTCCGCCCGGTGGACGGGCCAGGTGCAGCCGCAGTTCAGCGAGGAGTACACCTTCGTCGTGCAGGCGGATGACGGCTGCGCGCTGTGGATCAATGGGCAACCGCAGGTTTTGAAAATGTATCCCTCGGCCTCCACCGGCGGCAGCACTTACACTTACAATGCGACGACGGGTGACCTCACGTTGAACTATTCGGGCCTGGCCACCGTGGCGGGCAGCTTCGTCGTGGGCGAGACGGTCCGCCTTGATCCGACGAGCGGGAATCTGAACCACAATCCGACGACGGTGCCCACCTACACTTATGATCCCACCACGAATCTGATGGTGGTGGATTACACCAATTTGGTTCCTCCGGCCTCCGGCGGCACGCGGACTGCGGGCAGCTACGTCGTCGGCGAGACCGTGGAGTTGGACCCGACGAGCGGCAGTCTGAATTCCCTTTCCCTGCTGCCCTACACGATCACGGCGGTGTCGGGGAACACATTCACGGTGAATGCCGGCTCGCTGACCTTCAATCCGACGTTGAGCATCGTGAGCATCGCCACGGGAGCGGCGTGCCAGATCACGACGGCGACCAATCACAACCTGACCACCGGTGCCCAGGTGAGGATCTCATCGGTCAGCGGGGGCACCTTCTCACCTGCGATCAATGATCTGTGGACCGTGACGGTCACCGCTCCGAACTCTTTCACTGTTGCCTCGAATTGCACGGTCGCCCCCACGTCGGGCACGGGTACTGTGGCCGCCTCGGGTAACATTACCGTGAGCGACAACCGGAATCTGGTGATCACCAGCACGCCGACGACCACAAGTTTCGTCGTCAACATCGGCACGGGCAAGTACGCCGACGCCAGCACGGGCAACATGAACGTGGACATCGTGAACAAGTCGCTCAAGGACTGGGCCTCGAACACCAACGAGCGCTATGCGCGCATCCCGATGACAGGCGGTCTGCGCTATGACATCCAGCTCGACTACTACGAGTCCTCGAGCGCGGCGCGCTGCCTGCTCTCGTGGTTCAGTGCCAGCCAGCCGAAGCAGATCATCCCGGCGGAGCGCCTGTATCCTTCGACGGGCGCCATCCAGCCGCCGGCGAGCACGACGCCGACGGATGCCGTGGCGCTGGTGGGCGGGGCCTTCTCGCTGCCTGTGACGGGTGACAATGGCTCGACGCCCACCGTGAGCGGTCTGCCGGCGTGGCTCAATTACAGTGGCGGCGTGCTCAGCGGCACGCCTCCTGCGGGTACGGCGGGCACCTACCAGATCATCGTGACGACGACCGGTTCCGCCGGCACGGGCACCTCGGTGATCAATCTCGTGGTGCAGGAGAACGCCGGCAATGTCACCCGCGAGATCTGGTCGGGGGTCAGCGGCACCACGGTGGCAGGCATCCCCACGAGCACGGCTCCGTCGCTCACGGGCACGCTTAGCACGCTCGAGTCGCCGTCGAACTACGACGACAACTACGGCGAGCGCCTCCGCGGCTACATCACCGCACCGGTCACGGGGAACTATTACTTCTGGATCGCTGCGAGCAATGCGGCCGAACTCTGGATCGCCAACGACGACGACTCGGTGAACACGTTCCGCCGTGCATACGTGACGACCGGCACCAATTCGCAGGAGTGGAACGCCGCCGGTGAGACGAATCAGAAGTCCGGCTGGCTCGCGCTGGAGGCAGGGAAGCGCTACTACGTCGAGGTTCTCCACAAGGCGGGCGTTGGCAGCGATAACCTCGCCATCGGTTGGTCGAAGCCCGGCCAGTCCACCGCCGCGCCGAGCGAGGTGGTGCCGTCTTATGTGCTCTCGCCCTATGTCGCCCCCGCCCCTGGTGCGACACAGGGCACGTTGTACATTTCGACCATGCTGGCTCAAGCGGGTGCTGTAACCAATGGGGTCGGCACCGCGACGTTGCGCGTGAGCGGGGACGAGTCGGTCGCTTATCTTCGCTTCTCTTACAGCGGGTTGACCGGGTCGCTGACATCCAAGCACATTCACGCCGACCCATATCTGAGCCACCCCGCTGGCGAGATCATCTATGACATCGACACACCGGACACACCCGGTGACGGGTTGATCACCAATCCGAGCGATCCGAACTACGGTGCCTACAAGTGGACGATCGCCGCCCGCGGAACCTATTCAGCGGCGGAGATACGTGAGATCATCAAGGAAGGGAAGACCTACATCAATCTGCACACCGGGATGTATCCGAATGGCGAGATTCGCGGGAATTTCACTCTCTCCAACGGCACGCGCACCTTTACCGCGCCGCCTGCACCGCCAGCGTGGACGGATGACAGCAACACGGACGCCGGTGCAGTGCGCTTCCTCACGCAGGCGAGCTTCGGCGCGAACATCGCGGAGATCGCGGCCTTGAAGGGCCTCGCGCCGTCCGGCACCACCAACTCACGCTACGAAACGTGGATCAACAACCAGTTCGCTCTGTCCGCGACGCCGCACCTGAGCGAAGTGCTCGCGCGCGAGATCGCGGACGTGTTCGGCTCCTTTGACGTGAAGGTGGCCTACGACACCTGGTGGAAGACATCCATGACGGCGCCGGACCAGCTTCGCCAGAAGGTGGCCTTCGCGCTGAGCCAGATCCACGTCGTGTCCGGCAGCGGGCCGCTCGAGGACAACTCGCGGGCCATCGCGGACTTCTATGACACACTTGCGACCAACGCCTTCGGTAATTTCAGCGACGTCCTCACCGGCACTACCCTCACGCCGGGCATGGGCCGCTACCTCGACATGCTGCGCAACGACAAGCCCGACATCGCCGTGGGCCGCAGCCCGAACGAGAACTATGCGCGCGAGATCAAGCAGCTCTTCTCCATCGGCCTCTACCGCATGTGGCCGGACGGTACGCTGATGCTCAGCAAGGACGAAGCTCCGATCGACACCTACACGCAGCGCGAGATCGTTGGTTTGGCCCATGTATTCACCGGGTGGGAATACGGCTACGACGGTGCCTACCGCACTTCATTTTCTGCCAGTGCGGACTGGACGCGGCCCATGCGCGAGGTGCCTGCCCGCCACTTCACCGGCACCAAGCGCGTGCTGAACAACGAGGTCTTCCCCGGCCTCACTTCCGTGGGCGGCCAGCCGCTTGATCCCTACGCCACGCATCTGAGCACGCAGTACAACGATGCCACCTACCAGGCCCTGCCTGCGCAGGAACTGGCCGCGGCGCACGCCATGCTCTTCAATCACCCGAACACCGGCCCCTTCATCTGCCGTCAGCTCATCCAGCGCATGGTCACGAGCAATCCCTCGCGCGACTACCTCTATCGCGTGGTGCAGAAGTTCAATGACAACGGCTCCGGTCTCCGCGGCGACATGAAGGCCGTCATCAAAGCCATCCTGCTTGATTACGAGGCGCGCAGCCCGGGCATGATCACCATCCCCGCCTTTGGCAAGCAGCGCGAGCCCGTGCAACGCGTGACCAATGCCGCCCGCGCGCTGCGCCCGGCCGGCGTCACTGGTTCCTATGCGCAGAGCGGCACGAACGTCATCACCATCACGACAACCACGCCGCATCTGCTCACCGCCGGGAACAGCGTGTTCCTCGAATTCACCGACACGACCGGCGATCCGGCCAAACCCGCGCCTACCACCGGCACCTACAGCGTCGTTAGCGTGACGGATGGCACCCACTACACCATCAACGCGCCCGGCTGGATGGGCGGCACCTACAGTCAGACCGCCGGCAACAACTTCATCACTGTGACGATGAGCGGCCACTGGCTGCCGGGCACCAATGGCAGCCAGCCCAGCCTGCCGTCTGCCAATTTCGGGCAGGCCTATTTCGATTTCATCACCAACGCCACCGGCACACTGCCGGCTGACGGCATCCGCACCACGACCTCATCCACATCGTTCGATACGCCGAGCGGCGTTGGCAATGTGTCGGGTTCCACGTTCACCATCCCGGCTCCGGACACCACGGCACGCAGCGGAAATGTGGCGATCTCCCGCTTCCCCAGCAGCTACTCCTGCACGGGCCGCAACGGCGTCATCACCATCGACACCACCTACTCCAGCGCGGGCGCATTCGGGACGATGGCGGACCACCATCTCTCCGTGGGCGACCAGGTCTTCCTCAATTTTATGAACTCGCGCGACACCACGTCCTTCAACGAAACCTCGACGGAGAACGACCTCGTGTACACCATCACCGACATACCGGACCCGAACACCTTCACCGTGCAGGCGCGCGACGCCGCGAATGCGGCGATGGCCAGCGACAACCAGGTGACCGTCTTCCCGCTCAAGGCCCAGCCCCTCACCCGCAGCGGCAACATCAATGCCCGGCCCTCCACGTTTACGATGGACAACACGGACACCGACCTGGCGCAGACGCCGCTGAACTCGCCCACTGTCTTCAATTACTTCCTGCCGGACTACAAGTTCGCCGGCTCGCTCGCCTCCCAGGGCATCACCACGCCGGAATTTCAGCTCACGTCGGAGACCACCGTCATCCGCCAGGCGAACTTCTTCCACGCAGGCGTCTTCAATCCGAACAGCACCACCGGCTACAGCAGTTTCAAGAATGGCACAAATGCCATGGTCATGGACCTCAGTCCGTGGATGGGCACCACTTTCCCGCTGGCCAGCGATGGGCTCGGCCTGCCGTCGGACACAAACAAGGCGTGGACTAGCAACGCCAACCTGTCGACGTTGATCGATCACTTCAATACGCTGCTCCTCGCGGGCCAGCTTCCGGCGGCGGCTAAGACCACCATCGTCAACTACCTGAACACTCCCATCAGCGCGATCACGGTGAGCAATCCTTGCTCCATCACCACAGCTTCTGCGCACGGTCTGGTCGATGGTGACAGCATCACCATCAGCGGTGTGACCGGCGGCACGTTCCGCAACTCGGCAAACTCCGCCAACGTCTCGATCAATCAGGCCTTCACCGTCACCGTTACGAGCGCGACCACCTTCACACTGAACATCACCGGTGGCATTCGCTGCACCAGCACGGCCGGGCTTATCCTGACCAGCGCTTATTACTCGCCGATCGCCTACACCGACTCCGGGCCGACAGCCACGCAGATTCGCGACCGTCTGCGCAACGTCCTGCACTTGATCCTCACCAGCCCCGATTACGCCATTCAAAGGTAAACGGAGGCACCTGCCCGCATCGCCGCCGCCAACCCATCCGCACCCCTCACTCAGAGAGATACACACCGCCATGAATCCGTTCCTCAAAGCTCCAAACATCCTGACCCGCCGCAGCTTCCTCCGCCAGAGCATGTATGCCGGCGCCGGCCTCTCGGCGGCATCGAACGCGATCCGCGACCTGCGCCTGATCAATTCAGCGATGGCCACCCAGCCGGCGCTCACGGGCTACAAGGCGCTGGTCTGCGTCTTCCTCAGCGGCGGCAATGATTCGAACAACTGGATCGTCCCGACGGACGCGACGACCTTCGATCAATACACCACCATCCGCGGGAATCTCGCGCTGCCTTCCTCATCGCTGCTGCCGATGTATTCCACTGGAACCACGCCGTATCAGGACAGCGACGGGCACACCTTTGGTTTTCACCCCTCGGGAGCCCGGCTTCGCACCTTGTTCGGCGAGGACAAGCTCGCTGTGCTCTTCAATGTAGGTACCCTCGTCCGCCCGACCACTCGTGCGCAGTACAATTCCGGCCTCGCCGCCTACCGTCCGCCGCAGCTCTTCTCGCACAGCGACCAAGTCACCCAGTGGCAGACCTCCATTCCGGATCAACCGCCGTCCACCGGCTGGGGCGGCCGCGTGGCCGATCTGGTCAACGGTCCGGCCAGCAATCCCTCGACCAGCATTTCCATGTCCGTATCCGTCGCGGGATCGAATACTTTCGAGGTGGGCAACCAGATCGCCCAGTATCAGGTCTCGACTTCAGGTGCCGTGGTGCTCGCCGGCACTCTTCCAGGATCTACCACGGCTGACCCGCTGATCGCCGGCACCGGTGCACGCGCGCGCGCCCTGCAGGCGATCAACAATCTGACGCCTGCTCAGTCGGGCATAAACAACCTCCAGCGCGCCGCCCTTGCCGACGTGACCAAGAACGCCATCGCCAAGGGCGAATTGCTCAATACCAACATCGCCGCTTCGCTTGACCCCACTGATGCCCCGGCCGGCGGCTACACCAACGCGCAGCAGACCGCCGGTTTCGCGGCCGGGCAGACCTTCAAGTGGAACACGGGCCTCACCGGCATCTACAATACCTCCATGACCGGCTTCACCGACGGACTCGGAGGCTTCCCGAACACCACGCTCGGCACGCAGTTGAAGATGGTGGCGCGACTGATCAAGGCTCGCGGCGCAGGCGGCTTCAACATGAAGCGCCAGATTTTCTTCTGCAACGTCGGTGGCTACGACACGCACACCTCGCAGGTCTCCGTGAACGGCACAGACCAGCCCACGAATGCGAACGGCGCGCACTACAAGCTCCTTGCCGAGGTGAACGACTGCATGTTCGCCTTCCAGCGCGCCATGGAGCAGCTCGGAGAGTCGAGCAATGTCACGGCCTTCACCGCCAGCGACTTCTCCCGCACGCTGCCCACCAACAGCCAGGGCAGCGACCACGGCTGGGGTGGCCACCATATCATCGTCGGCGGTGCCGTGAAGGGCGGCCAGACCTACGGCCACCTTCCGACTTTCGCAGTGAACGGGCCGGACGACACCGGCCTCGGCCGCTGGATTCCCACCCTCGCCGTCGATCAGTACTCCGCCACGCTCGCGAAGTGGTTCGGCGTCGATGCCTCCGAGATGGCGAACATCTTCCCGAACCTCGGCCGCTTCTCGTCCTCTGACCTCGGCTTCATGCTTTGAACAGAAGCTGTCCTGACGGGATCGAGATGTGACGTCGTGACTGCGATCCACACGGCGTCACACGGTGCCTTCCAAGTTCCGACGAAGTATTCAGCCGCGAGTTTTGCGTGGAAGTGTGCGACCTGTTTTCCGGGGTGTTCGCATGGATTTCACTCTGGAGCGGTTCTGTGCGGTGGAGACTGAAACAATGGTGAGGTGAAGAAGGGTCGCGCGCCATGCACGGCGTTGGCCGTGTTCGTCTCCCGGAGCGCAACGCCCTTGGCCCACGGAACTGCGCCGTGGGTGCCCGTGCGATCTTGACTGCGCTAGCACGCCCGACGTCGAACGGAGGAAGTGAAACAGCCGCGGTGATGTGTGCAGAGGCTCGCTCTTGCGTTCTTGGCTGTTTGCTCGGTCCGCCGATGCGCTGCTTTTGGCAGCTTTGCAGTTCGCGGCATGAAGTTACAAGTTTCTTATAATTATAACAAAATCATTGACTCTATTTGTTGCATTTGCTATAAATACCACATTCCGATGCTTCTGATGTGCCAGTTGGCTTTCGGCTTCTTCGGATCAAACACAAACAAACAACAGCCCAATACCAAAACCATGAAAAACACTAAACTGAATCTCAAGAAGGCCGCCACTGCCGGCTTCAGCTTGATCGAAATGCTCGTCGTGATCGCCGTTATCGGTGTGATCGCCGCCATCGCCATCCCGAACATCGGCAACATCAACAGCAGCGCCATTGACTCGGCCGGTCAGCGCAATGCGCAGTCCGTCGCGTCGGTTTACAGCGCCGGCCTGTCCGCTGGATGCCCTGTGGCGTCCGACTTGAACGATGCTCTTGCCAAGGTCGGCAGCGGCACTTGGGCGCCTGAGAGCGGAGCGTTCTCCGGCAGGGTCTTCCTCGTGCCGAACCTTCCGGCCGATCCGAGCGACGGGTTCACCGCCATGATGAGCCACCTCGACTGGGACGCCGCCAACAAGTACGTCAAGTACTTGCAGGTAGCTCCGTAACTCGAGCGGGCAGACTCTGCCAGTGCTGCGGCGGTGCCGGAGTGCGGGTGGATATGCCTGAGATTCGCGGAGGATTGCTTGTCATAGGGGCCGCATAGTGAAGGCCGGAGCGGCCTCCGCGAACCACCAAACAGCTTCCCCGCTGGTGCCAGTCATGTGTGCCAGCGGGGATCGCGTTTCAGAACAGGTTCAGTTCTCCAAACACTCGACCGGTATTCGATTTCAACATGAAAACATCACGCAAGAAGCGCACGAGGCCTTTCCACGGTGGCTTCACCCTCGTGGAAGCCGTCATCACCATCGCCGTGGTGGGCATCATGGCATCGCTAGTCGTCAGCGGCATGACGAACCTCTCGCGCGATTCCCAGCGAATCGTGGGCCGGCAGCAGCAGGCTGCGGTGCAGAATGCGATCAACGCCTGGGTCATGAGCAAGACACGGGTCGAGAGTTCGCCCGGTGTCTTCACCTCCCAGGTCATGAGCATCAATGACATCCGCTCATTGTACAACGGGCAGTCAACGGCCAAAGGCAAGTTCGAGACCTTCCTCGCCCCTAATGCAACCACCGGTCTGGGCGGCTTTCTCGACGTGACCACCTCGGACCACATCAAGTCATACACGACAAACAACCAGCAGTTGAAGACCTCGGCGCTCGACCTGGCCAAACAGCATTTGGAACTGCCCACATGGACGGCAGGTGCCTTCCCGAAGGTGGACCTCGTCAACGACTGACAACAGCCATCATCCCGGACTTCCCCTCCCCAAAAAAAAGCATTTTCGCATAACATGAAACCGCCTCCGTCACCGTCCCATGCAGCCGCCTCCAGGTGGGGGGGATTCTCCTTCGTCGAGATGCTCGCTTCCGTGGCCATCATCGGCATCATTGCCTTCCTCGCCATACCCTCGATCTCGAAAATGAGGGAGGACAGCGAGAAGAATCTGGCCATTTCCAGGGCTGAGGCGCTGAACATGGCGCAGTCCACCATGGTTCAGGTGAAAGGCCGCACCCAGGCTGATCTGGACTGGAGAAATGCCGCCACCAACGACGCGAAGTATGTGCTTCTCCAGCCCTACTTGAGCTACGCGGAGAGCACCCTGGCTGCCTATCTGCCTTCCGGCTATACGGTGACTTTCAACGCGGCGATCAACGACATGAAGAAGGCCAATCTGTTTGGCCCTGACAGCGCAAGAATCTACTACTGACGATGCCGAGACCCGGGGACCATGCGGCCATGAACAAGCGAACGGAGAGGCAATCCTGCAAAGGCAAGATCGAGCGCGGGCCTGTGACTAGGGGTGCCCGGCACGGATGGTGCCGCGGATACTCCATGACGGAGATGTTCATCGTGATCACCATCATGGGAGCCCTGTCCAGCATCGCCATCCCATACTACGTGGGGGTCGTCTCCGGTTCGAAGGAGGCTCTGGCCAACGACACGCTGGAGATGCTGAATCGAGGACTCAACGACTACGCGCACGCTTACAAGGAATACACCCGTACTGCCAATGACGGGTCGTTCGATGAGGAGCTGACCATCGTGCTGGATTTGGAATACCGTAACCCGAATGAAGACAAGGCGCTGACGGGATCACCTTTTGTGAGGCCCGAGTACCGTCCCCAAGGCTCCAGCTCGACGGGCGACTATCGCATCTCGTGGACGGGTTACCGTTTCAAGCTGCTCCGTCCGGGCCAGTCCGGCTCGGGCCTCAAGGTTCCCTTCGATGGCTCTGACATCGGCACGCCCTACGTCTATCCGGCCAACTACAATTCGGCAGGACGCTGATATCCCGACGGGCTGGACACTCACACCGCCTCATCTCTCTCCATGACCCTTTCACCTGAAATCCTGACCGCACCCGCGCAAGAATCGTTCGGGAATGCGGGCAATCCATCGTCCCCGACAGTTCAGCCCAAGGAAACAGGAATCATTTCCTTGGAAGGGCTGGCCCTTCAAAACGGGCTCATGCCCGTCACGCTTCTGCGTGACTCATGCACGCCGGAGGCGGAGCGTCTGGTGCGGAAACTCGGGCGCGTGCCGCAGGTGGCAGATCCGTGGCTGCCCGTCACGACGCTGGGCCCCCTGCTCGTCATGGCGCATTGCAATCCACGCGGCTCGGACCTTTGGGGGGTGCCCCCGGGTCTCGTGCTGCGGGTGCTCATCAATGCCGACCAGTATCAGCGCACCCGGAAAGACCTCGTCCAGCGGCTCAGCGCCCAGCCCATCGCGCCGAGCAATCCGTTCGAGACCATGCAGTTGCCGCGCTTTGCCGATCTCGGGGCCGACGGCACCTTCAACTGGCTGCTGCAAAACTACCCCTACGAGCAGAACGACCTCATCCGGCTGAAGGGCTTTTATGATGCGGCGATCGAAAAGAAGGGGTCGCTGGGCATCCCGGACTTCAATGCCGTGCAGCGGCATCTCGGAGTGGCGCTCCACTTCATGGCCACGGAGGGCCGCACTCTTTGCTTCAGCGCCCAGGAGGCCCCGCGGCAGAATTTCTTCCCCATTCCCCTCCTTGAGCGGCACAATGTTTACCCCCTCTTCATCGGCAAGCACATCGTCTATCTGCTCAGTGAAACCTCGGACTGCTATGCTTTCGAGGACGAATGGCTCTCCCTCGGCAGCCAGCCCGTGCGCATCATCACCGTCATGGCCGATCCGGCGTCCATCCGCGACGCCATCGGGCGCTCGGCGGCGAATCTGGACACCTCGGGCGTCCAGGCCGCGGAGAATCTGAGCGCCTCCGTCACAAACCTCGAGGGCGTCATCGACATCAGCCCCGAGGACATGGCGGCCGTGAATCCCGCCAACCCGGAGCACGATCCGGAGCAGTTGCTCCATTGGGCGCTGTTCACCTCCATCCGCTGCCGCGCGAGCGACTTGCACCTCGAAAAATTCTACAACCTGGTGCGCTTCCGCGCGCGTCTGGATGGCAATTTGAAAACCATCCTCACCGCGCCGGACCACCTCATCAACCGCTTCGTAGCCCTCATCAAGAACTACGCAGGCATGAGCCAGAACCGGCAGGATGCCCAGGACGGCCGCTTCGCCATCGGCATCGGCCGCCGCAGGGTCGATGTCCGCGTCGCCGCCGTGCCCACGCGCCGTGAGTTTCAGAAGATCATCATGCGCTTCCTCGACAAGCAGGATGGCGTGAAGCGGCTGGCAGACTTCAACCTCTCCCAGCGCCAGCTCGACATCCTGAACCGCACGATGTCACGCGACCAGGGGCTGATTCTGGTGACGGGTCCCACCGGCTCCGGCAAGACCACCACCCTCTACGCGCTGCTCAACAGCGTGAACGAGGAGGGTGTGAACATCCAGACCATTGAAGACCCCATCGAATACGAAGTCGAGGGCATCAACCAGACGCAGACGAATCCCGTCCACGGACTCGACTTCGCCCACGGTCTGCGCGCCCTGCTGCGTGCCGACCCCGACATCATTCTGATCGGTGAATCTCGTGACGCTGAAACCGCCGGCTCCGCCGTCAATGCCGCGCTCACCGGCCACCTCGTGCTCACCACCCTGCACGCCAATGACTCGCTGCGCGCCGTCTCCCGCCTGCTGTCCATGGGTGTGGAAAAGTATCTGCTGGCCGACTCCCTGGCCCTCAGCCAGGCCCAGCGTCTGGCGCGCCGCCTCTGCGGCTATTGCAAGCGTCCCGAGCCTGCACCGCAGGAGGTGCAGGAGATGATGTACCGTCAGGGTGTGATCACGCAGCCGCTGGCCAATCCCATCTTCGTCAGCGCGGGCTGCGGTGAGTGCCACGGCACGGGCTACTCCGGACGCGTGGCCCTCATGGAGGTCTGCGAGATGAATTCCGATCTGCGCGATCTCATCGAGGAAGCCGCGCCGATGAGCGCCATGCGCGCCGCCGCATTCAAGAACGGCTTCAAATCCCTCTACCAGGAAGGTCTCATCCAGGTCATCGCCGGCCACACCACGCTCGATGAGATCAAATGCCTGGCCTACACCGCACAATGAACGACTCAAATCCCATGAATACATCCGACACCCCTGCATCAGGCCCGCTCGCGGCCTCCACGCCGCCAAAGGGCGGCCACTCCGTCATGATCGTGGACGACGATCCAGCTGTGCTTACGATTGGCAAGGCCATGCTCTCCACTCTTCCGTACGAAGTCATCGCCGCTTCCAGCGGCGAGGACGCTTTGGAAAAGCTGCGCCCGCTCGTCGCCACAGGGCGCCGCCCGGACATCATCGTGCTGGACCTCACAATGCCCGGCGGCATGTCGGGACTCGACACCTTGCAGGAAATCCGCGCGCTTGACCCCCGCATCGGCATCATCGCCTGCAGCGGCTTCTTCGAACAGAGTGCGCACGACCTGTGCGTGGCGCTCGGCTTCATGGAAGCCATCGAGAAGCCCTATACCTCCGAGCTGCTCACCTCCACCGTCAGAAAGTGCATGGCAAAGCTTACCGAGTCCGAGGCAGACCCGGGATCAGATGCGGCCGCCGGCATGGGGCCGCTTGTGCGCAGCATGATGAGCGCCTCTGCGCCGGTTCCTGCTGAGGCCCTCTCATGAGATTGCAGATCCAGACGGCCACCCGGTTCCTCGTTGTCGGCATCGCCGTCGTGTTCTTCACGGCGCTGGCCACTTCGGCCGGTTTCGTCTGGCGGGATACCCTTTCGTACCGGCAGGCGCAGCGCACCTATCTCTCTGCGCTGGCCCTTACCGGTCAGCGCGAGATAGAAAGACTGCGGCTCTCCGGCAAACTCCTCTCCGGCGAGTCGTCCCTCACCGGTGACGCCGCCGGCCAGATGCTCGTGCTGCTCCGCTCGATCAGTGCTCCGGTCGAGATCGCCCAGCTCGGCGCGAAGCTCGACGTCATCGGCCTCGCGGATGCCTCGAAAGGAGTGGATGCCAAGGTCTCGCGCACTCCCGTGATCGCGCTGGATCCCGAAGGCGGGGTGCGATCGGTCGAAGACCCCGAGGACAAAGACTTCAATGACGTGGTGGTGGGTGTCCTCAGCGGTGCCAGCCTCGCCGTGAACAGCGCGGAAAGCGGCCGTGCTGCCAGCCCCGCCCGTCCGTCTTCATGGGCCATGGCCGGCGCGCCCCTGCGTCTTTCATCGGGCCAGACCGTCGCCGTGCTCATCGCCCGGCAGCCTCAATTGCAGTTGCAGCACGCCCTTGCAGCCGGCCGCATGAGCACACCCCTGTTCAGCATGCTGGCCGGAATGATCGTCGCGGCGCTCGCCTTCTTTTACCTCGGGCGCCGGCTCGCCAAGAAATCGCGTTCCCTCCAGGAAGGATTCCGCGCCTTGCGCCGCGGCATGCTCACCCACCGCCAGCCTGTCAGCGGTTGGGACGATCTCGCCGCCCTGCAGCATGAATTCAATCTTGCCATGGATGACATCCAGCAGAACGACGAACGCAAGCAGGCCATCATCCTGGACTTTGAAAAGGCCAAGCGCGAGGCCGAGGTGGCCACCGCCGCCAAGAGCGATTTCCTCGCCAACATGAGCCACGAGATACGCACGCCGATGAACGGCATCATCGGCACCACCAGCGTGCTCATGGAGCTGGGACTCGATCCCGAGCAGGAAGATCTGGTCCGCATGATCCGCTCCAGCGGAGAATCTCTTCTCCATCTCATCAATGACATCCTCGACTTCTCCAAGCTCGAAGCCGCGAAGGTGGACATCGAGAACATCCCCGTCGATCTCGACGAACTCATGGCCGAGACCATCGATGTCTTCGGCTACCGTGCAGCCGACAAAGGACTCGAGCTGAACTACCACGTCGATCCCGCCATGCCGCGCAAGTTCATGGGCGACTTCCAGCGCGTGAAGCAGATCCTCGTAAACCTCGGCGGGAACGCCATCAAGTTCACCCACGAGGGCGAAATACTCCTCGTCGTCCGCCAGGTCGTGCGTCCCTCGCCCGGCGGCGGTGAGATGCCCTTCCTCCATTTTTCCGTTCGCGACACCGGCATCGGCATCGCTCAAGACAAGATCAACACCCTGTTCGAAGCGTTCACCCAGGCGGATGCCTCCACCACGCGCAAGTACGGCGGCATCGGTCTCGGCCTGGCCATCTCGCGCAAACTCTGCCGGCTCATGGGCGGCGAGATCAGCGTCACCAGCGAGGAAGGAAAAGGATCCGACTTCTTCTTCGAGATACCGCTGCGCGCCGCACCGGACGACAGCGGCCGTGATGAAGAGCGCGCATGGCTCGGTGCCGTCGCCGGCCAGGCCGTGCTCTGCTTTGCCGGGCATTCCACCACGCAGCGCATCCTCCTGCAGCATCTCGACCAATTTCAAGCCCGCACCGCGGCCATCAGCCTCGACCAGGATGTCAATGAACTCCGTCTTTACCTGCAGCAGGCCGCCGTCTTCATCATCGACATTACGCACCAGCCCTTCCAGGTGACGCGTGGTCTGTGTGACATGGCGCTGCAGGCGGGAGCGGCCGTCGTCGTCCTCGCCCCGCTGTCCGGTGTGCGGAACACCGAGCGCTACAATCCCCCGCCCGGCAGCCGCTACATCCGGATTTCCAAGCCCGTGAAGCGCCGTGAGCTGCTCCACACCATCGCCGATGCCATCCTCCTGCCACGCTCGCCGGCCCCCGGTGCCGCCAGCGCGCCCGCGCAGCAGCCCGCCGCCGCGCCGCCCGGCCGCCCCGCGCAGCAGGGTTTCAGCGGCCAGTCCGGCGCAGTCGTCGCCGCTGCCGCGGTGCGCCCCCAGCCGGGTGCCGCCGGTGCGGCGCCCGCCTCTGTCCATGGCGCCGAGGTGGCCGGCAGATTCGCGGCCCAATACCCCGCGCGCATCCTTCTGGTCGAAGATCAGCCCTTGAATCAAAAGATCACCTCGATGCTCATGCAGCGGCTCGGCTACGGGCAGATCGACATCGCCAACAATGGCCGCGAAGGCGTGGACCTCGTCAACCAAGGCCAGTACGACATCGTGTTCATGGACCTCCAGATGCCCGTCATGGGCGGAGTCGATGCCGCGCGCGAGATCCGCGGCAATTTCCTCCTCAAGAACCAGCCTGCCATCATCGCCATGACCGGCCACGCCCTCACCGGCGTGAAGGAGAGCTGCATGGAGGCCGGCATGGACGAGTTTCTCACCAAGCCCGTGAGCCTCGACGACTTCCGCCGCGTCATCCCCGAGTGCCTCGACAACCGCGCCCGCATCTCCGGCCTCACCAGAGGTTGATCCCAGGCCGAAAGTCCCGCCGCAGCAGGTGCCGGACCGCTCAAGGGAAGGTACCGCGATCCTCCGAAGGCCATCCTTGTAGTGCTCGCCGATCAGCGTCTGGCCGCTCCCGCCTCTCTGAGCCTGACAGCCGGCTCCTTCGATGGAGGCTGCGGATCGACCCGATCAGGAAAATCCCCGCTCACCAGCCGCGCATGAGCCGCGCCTTCCTCCGTGAGCACCGGTTTGTCACCCGAGCCCGCCACGCAGCCGTGGGACTGGTAGTAATAGGGCATCGTCGATGGCTTCACCCAGAGCAGCACGGGCTGCACCGTCTTCCTCGTGCCGGGCTTTACGTTCACCGGCAGGCCCCAGCCGCTGAAGGTGATCTCCCAGGACGGCGGCGTGGCGGGGACAGCTTCGTGACACAGCCAGGGGTAGTTTTTCAAAAGCTCCATCGGAGCGCCGCCCGGCACGGCCACGCGGTAGAATGCCTCCGTCTGTGTCACAAACTCCGCCGCGCTCGTGGCGGGATTCTTTTGCAGCGCGAGGAACAGCCTTGAGAGATCCAGCCCCACGAGATTCATGCCATTGTACACCCCGTTGAAGTTCGGCGTCTTGAACTGGCCGTCATGCCACGCCTCGAAGCGCGAGGACAGGAACAAGTTCAACTCCACATGCGTGTGCGCGCGCCGGCGGTCTATGCCCGTGCCCGTGTAACCCATGATGCCTATGACGCCGCCGGCAGCCACCTTCATGCCCACGCCGACACGGACCTCGCGCAAATGGGCGTAGAGCGAGCAAAACGGTCCGTAGCCCCAGTCATGCCGCACCACCACGTAGCGGCCGTAGTTGCTCCGGCCGGACTCCGTGGCGGCGTGCACCACCTCGCCCGGCGCGATGCTGCGTACTTCATCGAGCGGCTCGCCGGCTGCGTCCCGCCGCATCGGCTTGATGTCCAGTCCCTCATGAAAGCGCGCGTAGAGCGTCTCGCCCGTACGCAGTTTCTTCGGGTCGCGCACGTAGCCGAACTGGCCGCCCTCCCACGGCGTGGTCTGCACGCCATCCACCGTGCGGTCGATGAACTGGTAGAAATCCTCCGGCCTGCCCTCAAGCAGCGCGCGGTTGTCCGTGGGCAGTACGAGATCCAGCCGCTTGATCTGCGCCTGGGCATTGATCGCGAGGCAGGCCATCACCTGCAGCGCCAATGCCAGCCCTGTCAGTGCGGACGGCATGAACGAAAAGATGGATCGAGGCCGGTGGATCGCAGGCATCGCTGAAGTCAGCCATCACTTCGCACTGTAGCCTCCATCCACCGGCAGGTTCGTGCCGGTTATATACTTCGAGGCATCGCTGAGCAGGAAGATCACCGCGCCGCCGAGATCGGTGGGATCGGCCATGCGGCCGAGGAAGGTGCGCTCGCAGTAGCGCTCGTGGAAGACGGGGTTGTGATTGTTGTAGAAGCCGCCGGGCGAGAGGCAGTTCACGCGGACATTGTTCGGGCCGAGGTAGGCGGCATACCAGCGTGTGAGACCGAGCATTGCGGCTTTGTGAATGAAGTAATCCGGCGGCGGATGCTGGAGCATGTCGGTGCCTTTGTACAGCTCAAAGCTCGGGCCCACCATGCCTTGCATGGAGCCGATGTTCACGATGCTGCCGGCTTTCTGCTTCGCCATCACCTCGCCAAATGCTCGCGTCATCAGGAAGGGGCCCGTGTTGTTGATGCGCATCGACTCTTCCCAGTCGGTGACCGGCGCTTCGGGCGATTTCATCGGTCGCGCGACGGAATTGTTCACGAGTCCGTCAATGCGACCGAACTTCTCGAGAACACGATCACGCAGCGACAACACCGACGATTCATCGCCCTGATCAAACGGCTCCGCCGTCACGTCGAGACCGCGCGCATTCTCTTCTTCGGCCACGGCCTTCAGCTTGTCGAGACTCCGCGCCGCGATGACGAGCCGCGCACCGGCTTCCGCCAGATCGCGCGTGAGCCCGCGGCCATACAAACCCGCGCCGCCAGTGAGGAGGATGACTTTGTTTTTGAGAGTGAAGCGGTCGAGTGAGGTCATGGTGATGAGAGTTCAACAATTCGTCGTCAATGCGGTGGATGTTTCCCGACGGAACTGAGCAACAGGCGCAGATTGCGCAGGCCGGGCCGATTCATACGCAGGCGGGTCACGGTCGCGCGGCCAACTGGCGTGATGCCTTCGATGAACAGTGAATCGCCGCCAGCCCAGGCGAAGTGGTCGCTCCATGCATCCTGTCGGGGATTGAAGAAAGAAACCGTGAGTCCGCTGAGAGGGTCAACACCGGTCATATGCACACTCTTGAACGCATTGCAGCCGCCACAGGCCCACGCGAGGTTTTCGAACAGGCTTTGCCCTCCGCGGCACACCGGTGTCACATGCTCGGCCTCGAACGCGTCAGGCGCAAAGGCATCCGGAATGCGGCAATACTCGCACAGATGCTTCGCACGGTTGGCGACCTCGCGACGCATGGACAGGCTGGGCCGTGAATCAGCCATCCGACTTCCGGATTCCCAAGCTGGCCGTCACTTCGTCAACGGTTTGTCCGCGCAGCCCTGCGAGTTCGATCAAGCATTGAAGCCTGTGCGCCGCGTGGTTTTCGAGGACGCAGGTGACGCGCCCGAGTTCCGCCTCGTCTCGCGCGTCCAGCGCCCCCGTCTTGCTCATCTCGCGCAGCCGAGCGAACTCCGACATGGCGACTCCATCAGGTTCACGTGCGATCTCACGCAGCAATTCAGATTCTCTCTCCGTCGCCGGCCGAGGCCTGGAGCTTCCCCGTCTCGCTGCGATGTGGCAAAGCAGGCGTTCCGCCTCGGACTCTGGCATCCGCGCGACAGCGTCGGCGATTTGATCTGGAGTGAACTCAATCGAGACAGCGACCATGCGACGAGGCTAACGGATGTTCCGTTCCTCCGCAACCACCGCGATCACCAGTCGCGCGCAAGCCCGCACCCATGCAAACCCTGGCCGCCTGTGAGGAGGATCACTTTGTTTTTGAGAGTGAAGCGGTCGAGGGAGGTCATGGGGTGGATGAAAATAAACAATTTCAGAATCAGGAGTCGGTCTATTTCAACATTGCTCCGACGAGGTCGTTAAGCACGATCAAACCCAGCCCGATTCCAAGATACCCGATCACCAAAAGAACGGGCCAAGCGAGAAGGCGGAGATGCAGCGAAAAGCGATCCGTCCCAAACGAGAAATAGGAAGATGCCACCAGTGAAAATCCAGCTGCGGCCGGTGCAAATGAGCGGTTCGAGACAGCTCCCATTGGACCAAAGTGATCAAGGTAGATCAAATGGGCGGTTCTAGCTGCAAGCAGGAAACACGCGATCAAGCACACCCACTCCAGCGCTCCAATCCTTGATCGTTGCCGGGTAGCATCGGCCTCCCGCGATGATTGTGACGGCTGTCTCATTAGGGGCATCGACCGTCAACGATAAACCGAATCCGATTTGCTCTTCGCTCCCGCATCTTGATTGAAGGCAGAAACGACGCTGCGGAAAGCATCGCCGAGCGAGATCACGTCGGCACCGAGCGTGAAGACCTGGGTGCCTTCTTCGATGAGTTTTTCCTTTTGACCGAAGAGCGAGGCGGCGGCGGACCACTTGCCATGTTTCCGCGCTGCGGCGGCGACTTTGGCGCGGCCGGCGACGACTTCGGGATCGGTGGCTTTGCCGAGCTTGCCGATGCGATGGCTGAAATCACCCGCGCCGAAGAGCAGCGCGTCGAAGCCGGGCACGGCGGCGATTTCATCGACCTTCTCCAGCGCTTCGGGCGACTCGATCTGGAGGATGATGAAGCGCTCGGTGTTGCAGTGCGCGGCGTAGTCGGCGAGCGGCACCTGGCAGTAGAGGCCGTCCATGTTCCCGGCATCGAGCGGCTTCCGGCCGAGCGGATGAGTGCGGACCATGTCGACAACGGCACGCGCTTCATCGGCGCTGGCGATGTGCGGCACCATGATGCCGGTGGCATCGCACTCAAAGGGTTTGATGTACTCGCTGTAGCTGCCCTTGCTGACGCGGACGATGGTGTCCATGTCGAAGAGCTTCGCGGCGCGGATCTGGTGTTCGAGGTTTAGCCAGTCGTTTGGCACGTGCTCGTTGCAAAGCCACACGGCATCAGCGCCCGCGAGTCCGGCCAGCTCGACGATGCGCGGGTCGATGAGGTTGAGCTTGAGGACGGTGGCGAAATTGCCCGCGCGGACTTGGCGCAGGATGCGGCTGGAGCGGAGTTTCATGGTTGGGGCCAGGGTTGTAACGTACACCTGCGCCGGTGTCACTCTTTATGAGGCAACAGGATTGCAGAAAGTGCCGTGTAGAATGGTTGCCATTTTTTCAGCGTTGCGGCATGATCGCCCGTCAGAATCCCGGGTCGGACCGGCCCGCTTCCGCCTTCCTCCACCTTCATGTCGTTCACCACCTGGTACGAACCAATCCTTTACATCGCGGCGCTGGTGGCGTTCGCGTTCGGGTGCCGCAGTTTTGAAAACCGCTTCGTCGCGAAGCTCGGCTTGATCGCCCTGCTTGCGGCCAGCTATGTGGGCGGGATGTTCGTCTCTGGCGGCAGTCATCGTGTGGGTGCCACGGCGGTGCTCATGTGGTTCCTGCTGCCGTGGCTGGAGATCGTGGGCCGTGTACGCAAGCTGCGCTTCCCGATCAAGAGCGAGGTCAAGCACCGCTTCCCGCCGTCACGCGAACTGTTCCCGGATCTCGACGCCCTGAGCGGCGAGGCCGAGCAGGCGGGCTTCGAGGAGATCGAGGACACCGGCTGGCAGTGGGATGAGACGGATCACTTCATGCGCCTCTTCTACCACAAGGAAAAGAGGCTGCAGGCCGCCATCAGCCTCGCGCAGCAGGGTGACTATGCTTTCTCGTACGTCAGCCTCACTTCGCGCACGCACGACGGGCTGACCATCACCACGTCGAACTACCCCTTCTCCTTCACCATGAAGTTCGCCCCTGTGCAACTCGTGAACCGCTACGCCGGCGCTGAGTCGATGGACGATCTCATGCGCTCGCACGAAGCGTTTCTCGAGCGGCATCACATTCTGAACGACGAGCTGGCGGAGCAAGACACCGCGCGGCTGCCCGGCTACCTCGAGCGCGACATGATTTCACAGATCAATCACAACATCAGCGTCCGCATCATCGAACCAGTGGGCAACGGCCTCTTCCGTTACTCCTGGCGCGGCTGCATCTTCCTGTGGCTGCAGGTCGTGAAGGACATGATCCGGGTGTGAGGGATGTGGGGCGGCTGCGGCTGCTTGTGCATCGTGAATGATGGGGGAATCCCGTCCTCGGAAACGCGAAACAGCCCGGTGACGGCGGGGGCGGGTGGACGCGGCAGCACGACGATGATCCGCCCGCCACCGTTCACCATATGCCCTGTCCCCCGCCTCACCGTCCAGGCTTCCTAAACGGTGAGGATCGCTTGCTTGAGGATTCGGATTTCGGTGCAGCCGTTTGAACGGCGGACTGGCCGGCGGGGGACTGGCCCTGCTGTTGTGCCTGTTGCTTCTCCCGCTCCTTGTCGGCCACATTCTTATACCACAGAAAGCCGCTTTTCTTGACGTTCGCCGCCACGTCCCGGAGATCGGCGATGGTGGCCTTGAAATCGGTCCTCAACTCGCGGTCGCTCATCAGCGACCCGAGCAGTCCGTCACCGGAGTTCAGCTTCTTGGTGGCTGCGGAGAAATTCTCGGCGCCGGTTTTCACGGATTTCAGGGCATCTTCCGCGCTGCTCATCACCTTGTCGGCCTTGGCGACGGCGGGATCGAGCTTGTCGAACATGGGGCCGAGCTTCTTGGTCGAGTCTTCGACGTTCTTCGCGCTTGTCTTGAAGGTGGTGGCCGCATCCTTGATGTCGGCGATGGCGGCCTTGAGGTTGGCGGCGTTCTCGTCACCCAGCACCTTGTCATCCATGCGCTTCATGGTGGCGTTCAGGTGCTCCATGCTCTCGCGGAAATCGGCCAGGGCCCGGTCGGTCAGCGCACCCTCATTGATCTTCTTCAATGACACTCGCAGATCCGCCACGGCCTCACGGATGTCTTCGAGTGCCACATCCACCTTCTTGCCGATGTCCTGTGCCGTGCTCTGCAGGGCGCCGAGTCCGCTGGATTTCTGCACGTTGTCGTCGGTGAGGCTCGCGCCAGGCTCGATGTAGGCGGTGGTCTTCTCGCCGGTGGGCCTGATCTCGATGAACGCATCACCCAGCAGCCCCGCGGTACCTACGGTGAATTTCGCGTCCGCCGGCACGCGCTTGTCCTTGTAGATTTCGAGCGGGACGATCACCCCGTTGAAGTGCTCGTTGAGCCGCGGCATCCGCGGCACCTTGCCGATCTTCGAGCCGCCGAGCATGATGGGCGTGCCGACCTTCACGCCGGTCGCGTCAGGGAATGGCACCGTGATCTCGTAGGTGTCCTTGAAGTACTCGCGCACCGAGCCGAACTGAAGGATCAGCAGTCCGAGCAGGGCGAGGCCCACGGTGAGGAAGATGCCCACCAGCAGCTCGGTTTTCTTGTCGCGTTCGTCCATGGGGTGGAAAAGTCAGTGGCATTGCCACATTGGTCAACAGCGCAGCGATCCAGACTCACGCAGTCATGCCGCTGTGACCCTCGATGAAATCGCGCACTTCGGAGTCCGCGCACGCGGCCAGCTCCGCCGGCGTGCCGAGGAAGCGGATCACCCCGTGCATGAGCAGCGCCACGCGGTCGGCGATCTTCGGGATGCTGCGCATGTCGTGGGTGACCACGATCGAGGTGATGCCGTAGCGCTTCTGCATGCGCAGGATCATCTGGTCGATCACGTCCGCCACGATGGGGTCGAGGCCGCTGTTCGGCTCGTCATACAAGATGCACTGCGTTCGGCCGACGACGGCGCGGGCGATGCCGGCGCGCTTGCGCATGCCGCCGGAGAGATTCACCGGCAGCTTGTCCTTGTGCTCGTCCAGATCGACGGCCGCCAGCGCCTCATGCACGCGCTGCCTGATTTCCTCCCGATTTTGCACGCCGGCCTCGCGCAGGGGAAAGGCCACGTTTTCCTCCACGGTGAGGCTGTCAAAAAGCGCCGCACCCTGGAAGAGCATGCTCACGCGCTTGCGCACGGGCGCCAGCTCACGCTCACGCAGCGCGTTCACCGTCACTCCATCGACCACGACGGTCCCGGAGTCGGGCCGCAGCAGGCCGATGATGTGCTTGATGAGCACTGTTTTCCCTTCGCCACTGGGGCCGATGATCAGCAGCGTCTCGCCACGTCGCACCGTCAGGTCGATGCCGCGCAGCACATGCTGCCTGCCCAGCGTCTTGTGCAGGTCTTTGATTTCGATGAACGGTTGGTCCGCCGCTTCGCCCATGGCCCGCGATGCTATCCCGGTTTGCGCGGTAGGGCAAAAGGAAGCACTGCCCCAGGCGGCGCTCGACCCCGACCCGGCATCGGCCCGCTGTGATGCACGCCCAAAAACATCTTGCCGGAAGCCATTGTTCCCCTACAGTCGCCGCCCCTATGTCCAAAAACGCAGGCATCGCAAAAACACGTAAAGCCGTCTCAAAGCGGTTCAAAATCACTGCCAAGGGCAAGGTGCTCCGCCGCAAACAAGGCAAGCGCCACATCCTGCAGAATAAGAACCGCAAGCGTAAGCGGAACCTCGGCAAAGTCGCCGTGGTTCACGAGACGGATGCCGCAGCGGTCAAGGCAAACATGCCTTGGTCGTAAAGCAATCCGGTCCCGCAGCCGCGGGGCCACGATGGCCGGTCTGGTCTGCATCACGCGGATCTTCGATCGAGTGAGGCCGTCCATCGTCACCCAAACAACAGCCCGATCAGGAGAAAAACAAAATGCCAAGAGCCACAAACTCACCAGCCAGCCGCAAACGCCGGAAGCGTACCATCAAGGCCGCCAAAGGTTTCCGCGGCTTCCGTTCCACCCACTTCCGCTATGCAAAGGACGCGGTCCGCAAAGCGAAGACTTATTCCTACCGCGACCGCAAAGTCCGCAAGCGCAACTTCCGCAACCTGTGGATCCAGCGCATCAACGCCGCCACCCGCCCGCTCGGCCTGTCCTACAGCCGATTTATGGAGGGCCTCAAGGCCGCCGGCATCGATCTCGATCGCAAGGTCCTCGCTGACCTCGCCGTGAAAGACGCCGCCGCCATCGAGGCGCTCGTCGGCCAGGCCAAGTCCGCCCTCGAAAAGAAGCAGGCGGAACTGGCGAAGGCTGCGGCCTGATCCCCGGAACATCCAACCACGTTTTCACAACGCGACAGCCGGGGCTCACGAGTCCCGGCTGTTTTGTTTTTCTTCTGATCGATTCAGGCCAAAGTCACGCGCTGCCTGTCGTCGAGTCTTCTCTGGAAATCTCCAACCAAATGCCATAAACTCGCTCCATGGAAACGCTCGTTCTCGAACTGACCGAAGCCCAAGACCGCCGCTTGAAATCGCTCGCCTCATCGGCAGGCGTGAGCGTGCGCGATCTGGTCATTTCCAAGCTACTCGGCGCGGAGCAAGACGAGACGGCTTACCTGCTTTCCAGCAAAGCGATGGAGAAACGTCTTCTGGAGGCGATGAATGAGCCAGCGGATCGGCACCTGACGTTCAACACCACGGAAGACGCGGCTCATGCGCTTGGAGTTTAAGCCTCAGGCGTGGGACGATTTGCGCTACTGGCTCACAACTGACGCAAAGAAGCTCAAACGCATCTTCGAACTCATCGAGGCAACCAGGCGCGATCCCTTCCAAGGCATCGGCAAGCCCGAGCCGCTGAAGCATCAATTCAAGGGCGCGTGGTCGCGGCGCATCGACGACGAACATCGGCTTGTTTACCAAGTCGAAAACGATTGTGTGATCGTCCTTGCAGCCCGGTATCACTACTGACAGGCTCCCCAGATCAACCAACCTCAAACCATGACTTCAGAAGAAAAATTCAACCTCCGATTTGCGATTCTTGTCGCCGTTGCCACCCTGGCGATTGGACTGGGAAACTTCATCAACGAAACCATCAAGAGCAATGCGCAGCGAAAGCTAGAATACGTCCGCCTTGCCATTGGCTTGATCCGGCCCGTCAAGAAAACCGAAGAGCTTTCCCCAGCGGAAGAAGCTCGTGCGACTGCAATCCGAAGTTGGGCAGTCGACATCTTGAACAAACATTCCCCGGAAGTTCCCATTCCAGACCAAACCAAGAAGGCGATCATTGAGGGCAAGTTCGACAAAGGGTGGGATTTCGATGCTTACAGCTACGACGGAGGATACGATTATGATCGCGACGGACTGGTTCGCGTAATCGAAAAACACGCTCCCGAGGTGCCACCAACCCCGAACCAAAAGCAGCGGTAATTTGCAGCCTCTCTCATGCTCCCCCAACTCGACCAGCTCAAATCCGAGGCGCTTGCCGCGCTCGAAAATCTCAGTGACGAAACCTCGCTGGAGAATTTCCGCGTCGCTTATCTCGGGAAAAAAGGCAGCCTCACCGCGCTCAGCGCCGGCATGAGGGACGTGCCGCCGGATCAGAAAAAGGAAGTCGGCGCCAAGCTCAACGAGGTGCGTGAAGCGATCACCTCGGGCCTCACTGCGCGACAACTCGCTCTGCAATCCGCGAAGGACGCCGCTGCAGTGCAAGGCATCGACGTCACGCTGCCCGGTCGCCCGGGCTTCGGCACCGGCAGCATTCATCCGCTCACGACCATTCGCGATCTCGCCGTGCGCACGCTTCGCCGCATGGGTTTCGTTTTGGCCGACGGCCCGGAGATCGAGACCGAGTGGCATTGCTTCGATGCATTGAACACGCCCGCCGATCATCCGGCACGCAACGAAAGCGACACCTTCTATTTGGCCGACGGCCGCCTGCTCCGCACTCACACCTCCAGCGTGCAGATTCGCACGATGGAAACGGTGAAGCAGTTGCCCGTGCGCATCATCGCTCCCGGCGCGGCGTATCGACGCGATGAAATCGACGCGACGCATCTCAGCGTCTTCAATCAGCTCGAAGGCCTCTTCGTCTCCGAAAACGTCAGCCTCGGCGACCTCAAGGGCACGCTCGAATTCTTCTTCCGCGAAATCTTCGGCCCGCAAACTGTCGTGCGCTTTCGTCCGCACTTCTTCCCTTTCACGGAGCCGAGTTTCGAAATCGACGTGAAGCTCGAAGCGAAGGGCAAAGAGAGCCGCTGGATCGAGATTGCCGGCTGCGGCATGGTCGATCCCGCTGTCTTCGCCGCCGTCAGCAAAACGCGCGGCGACAATCTCTTCGACCCCGAAAAAGTCACCGGCTTCGCCTTCGGCCTCGGCCTCGACCGCCTCGCCATGATCCTGCACGGCATCACGGATATTCGGCATCTCATCGAGAACGACGTGCGCTTCTTGGGTCAGTTCGCGTGAGTTTTGACAGGATTACAGGATTTGCAGGATTCACAGGAGGATTGGTTATGCTCGCCATGAAGGAACTGACTCAGCAGGTGATTGGCATGGCGATGAAGATTCACCGGAAGATGGGCAGCGGCTTCGTGGAGTCGGTCTATCACAACTGCATGATCGTGGAATTGAAGAAGGCGGGCATTCCTTTTGAATCGAAGAAGAAACTCGATGTCTTCTACGAGGGCGTGAACGTCGGCCAGTTCGAAGCTGATCTCGTCATCATCGTGGACTCCATGCTGATCCTTGAACTCAAAGCCGTGGAGCACATCGCAAAGGCCCACGAAGTCCAAGTCGTGAACTACCTCGCCGCCTCCAACATCGAAGACGGACTCATCATCAACTTCGGCGCACCGAGCCTCGAAACCAAACGCAAGTTCCGAACCTACCGCCCGAAATCCACCTCACCGCTCCGCCTCCAGGACTGAATCCAAAACACTCCTGTCAATCCTGCAAATCCTGTAATCCTGTCCAAAATGAAGCTTTCCCTCTCCTGGCTCACCACCCACCTCGACCTCAGCGGCCGCACGACGGCGCAGCTCTCGGATTTGCTCACGTTCGCGGGCATCGAGGTCGAAGGTATCGAAGAAAAGGGCGTCGATAGCGACAAGATCGTCGTCGGCCAGATTCTCGAATCGGTGCAGCATCCGAATGCCGACCGTCTCTCCGTCTGCCAGGTCGATGATGGCTCGGGCAAGCCGCGCCAGATCGTCTGCGGCGCGAAGAATTACAAAGTCGGCGACAAGGTGCCCGTCGCGCTGCCTGGCGCGATTTTGCCCGGCAACTTCGAGATCAAGGAAGGCCAGCTCCGCAAGGTCGCCTCGAACGGCATGATGTGCAGCGGCAAGGAACTCGGCCTCGGCGATGACCACAGTGGATTGCTCATCCTCGATCCCACACTGCCCACTGGAAAGCTCTTCAAAGAACTCGTGCAACCCGACGTGCAGTTCGATCTCGAGATCACGCCAAATCGCTCCGATCTGCTCAGTCATCTCGGTCTCGCGCGCGAACTCGCCGCACTCACCGGCCTGCCGCTCAAAGGCGAGCGCGATCACGCCAAGACCTCCACCAAGCTGAAAGCCGCGAAGCCCGACGAAGTCGAGATCAAGGCCGCCGACGGCTGCCCCTTCTACACCGCACGCATCATTCGTGGCATCAAAGTCGGCCCCAGCCCCGATTGGTTGCGCCAGCGACTCGAGAGCGTGGGCCTGCGACCGATCAACAACATCGTCGATATCACGAACTATGTGATGTTCGAGATGGGCCAATCGCTGCATGCCTTCGATCTCGCGAAGCTCAGCGGCGGCATCGTCGTGCGCTACGCAGCCGAGGGCGAAAAAATCCTCGCTCTCGATGGCAACGAATACGCCCTCGTCACTTCGGATCTCGTCATCGCCGATCAGCAGCGACCCGTCGCCGTCGCGGGCGTCATGGGTGGCGAAGAAACCGGCGTCACCGACACCACCACCGACATCCTGCTCGAGTCCGCCTACTTCACGCCATCCGTCGTGCGTCGCACCGGTCGTCGTCTCGGACTCAGTTCCGACTCCAGCTATCGCTTCGAGCGCGGCATCGACCCGCAGCAAGTGCAAGGCGGCTCCGAATTCGCGACCAAGCTCATCCTCACCATCGCTGGCGGCACCGCCGAAGACATCACGCTCAGCGCTGGCGAGATTCCCCAACTCGTCGGCGAAATCGAACTCGACGAAGACCGCGCGCATCGCCTGCTCGGCATCCCCGATTTGAACACCGACGAAGCGCACGCCATTCTCGAAAAACTCGGCCTCAGTAAAGCGGACACTCCTGTCCGCTTCGCACGCGCTGCGGACAAGAGTGTCCGCGGTACTTCCGTCTGGCAGATTCCGAGCTATCGCCTCGATCTCCAGCGCTCCGTCGATCTCGTCGAAGAACTCGCCCGCGTCATCGGCCTCGAACGAGTGCCCTCGCGCAATGTCGCCGTCTTCGCCGCCGGAGACGCCGCCGACAAAACGTACGACCAGGCCATGCAACTCCGCCACGCCCTCGTGCATCGCGGATTCAACGAAGCCCAGACGCTCCGCCTCATCTCCAACGCCCAGCTCACCGACAGCCTCGGCATTGCCGATGCGGCGAACGGCAGCGTGCCCGTGAAAAATCCGCTCAGCGAAGATCACACGCATCTCCGCCCCAGTATCACGCCCGGCCTCATCGCCACCGCCGCGCTGAACATCCGCCAGGGAGCCGCCCGACTCCGCTTCTTCGAAGTCGGTCGCGTCTTCCTCAAGCTGCCGAACGGCACCACACGCGAAGAAGATCGTGTCGCCATTCTGATCAGCGGTCCCGTTTCACCCACGAGCTGGAGCGATGCCGATCCGCGCATCGCCGACCTCTTCGATCTCCGCGGCGCCATCGAGTCCCTCCCCGGCCTCGGCAGCATCGAGATCAAGCGCGGCAACGACAACAGCACCTTCCTGCTCAACAGCGAAATCCGCAGCGGCAATCGCGTGCTCGGCTGGCTCGCGCAGCTTCATCCCGCCCGCGCGCGGCAGATCGATGCGCGCCATCCCGTGTATGTCGCCGAACTGCTCCTCAGCGCGCTCCGACAAGGCAGCAGCGGACCCGCGAAATTTGAGGAACTGCCGAAGTTCCCCGCGATGACCCGTGATGTCGCCATGGAAGCCCCTGGCGATCTCGCGAACCAAAAAGTCGCCGCCTATTTCTCCGGCCTCAAAGAACCGCTCCTTATCAAAGCCGAAGTCTTCGACGTCTTCGCCGATCCCACCGGCACGAAGATGGCCAACGACCGCAAATCCCTCGCCTACACCCTCACCTACCGCTCCCCCGAGCGCACCCTCGAGACCCAGGAAGTCGATCTCGCCCACGGCCGCGTCCTCGCCGGTCTCGAGAAAGTGCTGCCGGTTACGATTCGGAAGTAGCATCACTCGCGACAGACGGAGATTCGCTGGCCGGCGGCGGCATTGAAGAAGAAGCGGCTGCCGTTGAGCAGATGAACCGGGTGCGAGCTGAAGCTCAGCACTACTTTGCTCCGCCGAACGTGTTGTCGTGAATGCTCACCTTCCACTCGTCTTTCGCAGGTTGCGGATCGTCTTCGAGAGCGGAATCTCCTTTCAATCCGACGAGCCGGATCGCACGACCGTAGGGTTTCATTTTGTCGGAGGAGCCGGTCTTCTCGTGCATGAGGAAGCGGTTGTGATGGATGTCCGCGGTGGTGGTGACGCCGGGGCAGGGGCCGACGTAGATGTCGTGTTTCGGGTAGAGACCGTTGGTGGTGAGCAGGTCGCTGCCGTCGCCGACTTTTACATCGGGATGCGCGAGGAAGACGTTGTTGCGCACGACAAGCAAGCGCGTGGCAGGACGCGCTGGCTTCGTTTCGGCACCGTTGTTTTCATGCATGTCGAGGCACCAGTTCGGTGGTGACGGGCCGCTGACCTCGAATGCCTTGGGTCTCGGCATCCGCACGAACTCATTGAAGCGCGCGGTGTAGCCGCTTCCGCGTGAGCCGTTGCTGGCGATGGCATGCCAGGCCCACTCGATGCGGTTGTGCTCGATGATGTGACCGTCGCCGCTGCCGTTCGCGATCAAGACAGGATACGCCGCGATGTCGTGCAGATGATTGTGATGGATGTGCGCCTTCACGCTGTCGCGAAACATCGCGATGCCTCCGCGCTGGAACTTCATGATCTCGCAGTGATCCACCTCCGCGTCTGCGCAGGCCACGGCATAGCCACCGGGCTTGAAGGGCTGCGAGTCGATGTCTTTGAAAAGCGGATTCGGTCCCACCATGCGGACCCCGGTGAGCCGCGCTCCTGGCTTCAGCGCAATGGACGCGCGATCACCCACGGGCGCGGCGGTGATCGTCGCGCCTTCGCCGTTGAGCGTGACTTTCTCCGGCACGACGATCTGCGTGTCCTTCAAAGCGATCTCCACGCCCTTCTTGATGCGCACGGTGTCGCCAGCTTTGGCAGACGTGAGGACTTGATTGAGATCGGCGAGAGACGAAACCCTTGCATCTTGTGCGACCACTGGCGCAGCAAAACAAAGGCAGACGACAAGGCAGAGAAAACGGAGCGGACTCATGGGGAGTGCATACGCTGATTCGCGCGATGACTTTGGCGGGAATCACTGACGCGGAACACCAAGGCCATCACTGTTCCGCTTTCGCTTTCTCACCCGGCGGCAAGGGCATGAAGGAGCGTCCGCTGCCGATGATCGCATCCCAGCGGTCGCGACACCGCTTCGCCATCTGCGCGGTGACATCGGGGAACTTCGTTTGCACATCGTCCGTCTCGCCAGGATCAGCGGCGACATCGAAGAGCGCGCCCGCGCCGCCGGGCAAGGCGTGATACTTGAAGCGCGGGCCGCGCAGAGTGAGATGGTGGTCCTCGAACTTGCGCATCGCGATGTCGGACAGCTCGCGCGGCGAGCCTTTGCCTGCGATGGCCATGCGGAATAGTTCGGTGCGTTCAGTCGTGGAGGCGGCGTCATCGAGTGATGGCTTCAAGCTGATGCCGGTGAAGGGCTGATGTTTCACCACATCGTCCTTCACGCCACTGAGATCGAGCAAGGTCGGGAGCACATCCTCCGCGCCGCCGAGTTGCTGGCGATCACCCGGCGCGATGTGTCCAGGCCAGCGAACGAGCAGCGGCACGCGGTCGCCGTTCTCCCACACGAGAGCTTTGTGTCCGCGCAGATGCGCGACGTTTCGCTTCTGCCAATCTTCACCTGGCACGTTGCCGAGTTCGTCGTCGTGCTTCGCTTCGGGACTCGTCGGACCATTGTCACTGAGGAAGGCGATGATGGTGCGCTCAGCTTGTCCGGTTTCCTTCAGGCCATCGAGCAGACGACCGATGCACTCGTCGAGATGCGCGATGCTGCCGTAGCAGGCGGCGAGGTCTTTGGAGCAGCCTTGGGCGAGAAAGGGCGCGCTGTATTTCTCGTCACACACCCAGGGCATGTGCGGGATGATGAAGGCGACGCTGGCGAACCACGGCTCGTCGCGATGCTGCTTCATGTAGTCGAGCGCGTAGTTGGTCCAGATGTCGGCGGTCCAGCCTTGTTCGCGGCGGTTGTTGCCACGTTGGAACACCATCGGGTCCTTGTGCTCGTAGCCACCGCCGCCCATCCAGTCATCCCAGCCAAAGGCATCGGGCGATTGCTTGGCGACCTTCGCGCAGTCGAGCTTCCCGACGTGCATCGTGTGATAACCGGCGGCTTTGAAAAAGGCAGGCATTCGCGTTTCATCGTCACGCAGGTTCGCTCGCGGCGGCACACCCCAGACGCCGGTGAGCAAATGATCGCGCCCGGTGAAGACGGAGGATCGCGTGGGCGAACAGGCTGCGGCGACGATGAAGTTCCGATAAACCGCCGATTTGCTCGCGAGACGGTCGAGGTTCGGCGTGCGCACGAGTTTGTTGCCATTGAAGCCGAAGTCTCCGAAACCCTGGTCGTCGCTGATGATGAGCAGGACGTTTGGCCGCTCTGCGGCGAATGACGACTGCAAAATGACGAATGGCGAAATGGCGAGGAAAACGAGGAGCTTCATGGACGCGACCATGCCAACGTGGACGCGGAGCGCATCATGCACGGCAACTCACTTGCCTGTGGTATCCTTCGGCCCCGTGAATCCCGGACCACCAGCCGCGACGAAGCCGTTACTTGCGCCATTCGCATCAGCGCTCACCCAGAAGGAATAGAGCGAGCCGTTCTTCAGGTGGAAACGCAGCTTCACGTTCTTGCCTGCGAGTGAGGCGAGATCTTCTGCACCTTTCCACTTCACCGCGAGCTTTGCCTTGTCGCCACTCACAGGCTCACAGGCATCAAGCGTGTAAGGCGCGATGGGTTTGTCGTTTTCGTCGAGCACTTCAGCGCGCAGCTCGCCTTTCGGTGCGGCGAGGTTCACGAAGAGATGCTTGCCGCTGAAACGCAGCGGTCGCGTGGTCAGCACTGCGTCGTCATTGGCATCCATCGAGACAAATCCATCGCGACGCAGCACAGCGAGTCCGGTGCTCGATGCCGCATCATGCGAGGTGCAACCAGGGAAGCTCTTGCCGGCACGACCGCTGACGTAGAACCACAGTTCATCGCCGACGACGAGACAACCGCCGCCGACGCTCTGCACGTTGCCCCAGTTCCAATCACCCGCCTTTTCCGACGTGGCGACGAATGGCTGGCGATTCGTGCGATCCCAATGGAAGCCATCGCGACTGAAGCCGATGCAGAGTGAGTTTTGCTTCGGGCGTCCGAGCTTTTCGAGTTCCGTCGCCCTCGGTGTCGCGTGCGAGCCACGATAATCGCCGCGCCAGATGGCGAAGAGGCCGATCATCACGCTCTCGTAGGCCACGCAATCGACGTTATAGAGCTGTGGCTGCGCTTTGAGATCATCGCGCTTCCAGTCAGCGGTGTCGGACACCATCCAGGGCACGGCCTGTTGCTGAGTCGAGACCTCGGGCGCGAAGTTGAAGAAGTCTTTTGTCTCCCAGTAGTCGCGACTGCGCCCGCGCTTCGAGCTGCTGCGAATGCTGAACACCCAGCGCTCGCGGAACGGATTGTAGAAGAAGGTGCTGCGGTCGCCGGTTTTCGATCCTGGACCTGCTTTGTTCCAGTGAATGCCATCCCCCGAACGAAGCAGCGAGAACATGCCTCCAGCATACACGCCCATCTTGTAACGCTGCTCAGGACCAGTGGCATTGAGGTCGAGCCAGATGGTGTTCGAGTCGCGACCGTTCTTCAGCACGACATTCGTGCCCGGCATCACATCGAGCTTCGGCTTCTCCCAATGAATGCCATCGGACGAGGTCGCGTAGCACGTCTGCCCCGCACCGTGCCCGGCGTAATACCACATCTTGAAAAGATGGTCCTTTGGGTCCCACCACACGCCATCGCTGAAGGGCATCGTGCCCGGCTTGTTTGCCACCTGCTCCCATGGCTGATCCGCCTTCATCACCGGCGTCGCAGGATGAAACTCGGGCGTGTGAAAGCTGCGCTTCATCGTCGTGTTCTCGATCAAGAAGTCGTCCACGAACAACTGCCGCCCGACATCAATCGCGATCACCTTCGGCGGCGATTTCAAATACGGCGGCGTCTCGGGATCGGCCGGCACCTCCGCGCGACGCGGCGGCCACTGATCAGGAAGCACGATGCCATTGTAGAGCGTCTCGCCAGCGTGCAACGAAGCCACCAGCGCGAAGGAGAAGGCGAGGAGTCGGTTCATGGTGAGCGGGAATACGCCGCGAGAGGAGGCGTCCACACACGGCGCCGGGTTGATTCCGTCACTTCACTCCGGGTCCGGTTCATATAAGATGAGTCCGCTCATTGGTCGGACACAGTCTTCTGGCCAATCAGTCAATTCGGCTATCTCTTCGACCAGCAATCTTGGCGGATTATCGGATTGGTTTTTCGTGACATCTCTCAGGCGTTTGCAACTGCGCACGACAGCAACGGCATCACTTTTCGCGGCCTCTGGGGATTCACGCTCCGAATACACGTTCACGTAGAAGCCCATGAGAACAGGATACCTTCGCTCTTCCTCCTGAATCATGAAGTCCACACCATGAATCATGGTTTCATACTTTGGCATAGTGGATACAGTCTTCGTGGCGATCACTCGCCCACGCACCACAGGAACTCCTGCCGCGTCGGGCTTGTCTTCGCGGCACGGATGAAGAGGCGGTTGTCGCAGATCGCGGGCGTGCTGAAGCATTCTTCACCGAGCTGATTCTGGCCGAGCATTTCAAACTTCTGCGGCGTGGCTTCGAAGACGGAGGTGACACCGCCTTTGCTCGTCACGTAGATGCGTGAGTCGGCCATGACGGGCGAGCCGTAGAACTCGCGATCCACCTTCTCATTCCATAGCTCTTTGCCGGTCGCGGCTTCCCAGCACACGGCGCGGCCGGCATCGCCGACACCGAAGAGGTGACCGCTCTTCACGATCATCGTGGGCACATAGGTGCGGGTCGGGTTCTCCCAGGTGATCTTGCCCGAGCCATCGGCTTCCATCGCCATCGTGTGATTCTTCGGATAGCCGCCGCCGAGGAAGATACGCGCACCATCGGTGACAGCAGTGACCACGGTTTCCTCCGTGCTGCCGTCAAAGCTCCACAACTTCTTGCCCGTGAGCGGATCGAAACTCTCCACCTTCTTGCAGCCCGCGAGCACGGCCTGCGTTTTGCCCGCGGCGTTCACGACCGCAGGCGTCGCGTAGTTTGCCACGGGCGGACGATCCTGCTGCCACACAATCTCACCAGTCGCCTTGTTCAGGCCGGACATCTTGCCGCCACCGCGATGATCCGCTGACACGAGCACAATGTTTTGATACACAACGGGCGACGACCCAAAGCCCTGATGCACCTGAAAGTCGCACACGCGACGCTGCCACAGTTGCTTGCCCTCGAAGTCGAGCGCGGTGGTGAAGATCGCGTTGTCGTTGAGGAAGTTCACGAACAAGCGCTCGCCATCGCTCACCACATCCGACGAGGCCTGCGACGAATTGCGATGGCCCTTCGTGTTGAGATTGCCGTGATGCACCGCCGTCTCCCACAGCTTCTTGCCTGTCGCGCGATCAAAGCACAGCACCAGCTGATCCTCCGTCTCCATGTCCGCCGTGGCGAGATACACATGCGTGCCCACGACTGTCGGCGAGCCATGCCCGCGACCACGCACCTCCGCCTTCCAGATCACATGCTCGCTCTCGCTCCACTTCACCGGCAGCTTTTGTCCTGAAGCTGCGATTCCATCCGCCGTTGGTCCACGCCACGCAGGCCAGTCGGCGGCGATGAGCGATGTTGTGACGAGGGATGCAGTGCAAAGTAGAGCGCGGATGTTCATGAGAGCCGGATTACGCCGCACGGGCTGTCGGACTGTCAGCAGAGAGTCACGGTGCACGTTCTTTCCGGCTCCGGGCATAGCCAAGGCATTCCAGATCCGGCGGGGCAGGGGAGGCGGGATGACGGCCGGGAGATTGCGCTCGCGGCCCGGGATCGTTCAGCTCGCCCCCAGTGTCGCGGCAGCCTCGCGCAGCAGTTGGTTGGTCGTATCCCAGTCGATGCACGCATCGGTGATGGACTGGCCGCGCACCAGTTTGTCGGGCGGCTGTGGGAATTTCTGGCTGCCGCCCACGAGGTTGCTCTCGAGCATGGCGCCGATGATGGACACGTCACCGGCCGCTCGCTGGCGCACGATTTCACGGAAGACGGCGGGCATGCGGTTGTGGTCCTTCGCGCAGTTGCCGTGGCTGGCATCGATCATGATCGCAGGCTTGACCTTGGCCGCGATGAGCGCGTCCCGCGTCTCCATCACATTGTCGGCGCCGTAGTTCGGGCCGTCATCGCCGCCGCGCAGGATGATGTGGCAGTCCGGATTGCCGCGGGTGGTGACGGCGGAGGCCACGCCGTCATCGCTCACACCCAGGAAGGTCTGCGGCTGCATGGCGGCCTTGATCGCATTGATGGCGGGCACGACATGGCCGAACGTGCCATTCTTGAACCCCAGCGGCATCGAAAGGCCGCTGGCCATCTGCCGGTGCGTCTGGGACTCCGTCGTGCGTGCGCCGATGGCGGACCACGAGATGAGATCGGCGATGTATTGTGGCGTGATGGGATCGAGAAGTTCGGTTGCCGTGGGCAGGCCGGCATCGATCACATCACGCAGGATGCGCCGCGCGAGGCGCAGGCCCTCGGGGATGTCACAGGTACCGTCGAGGTGCGGGTCCATGATCAGGCCCTTCCAGCCGACGGTGGTGCGCGGCTTTTCAAAATACACGCGCATGACGATGCAGAGCCGGTCCTTCAGCTCCGCAGCCACCTTCGCCAGCCTCGCTGCGTACTCGATTCCGGCTTCGGGATCGTGGATCGAGCACGGCCCCACCACGACGAGGAACCGGCTGTCATCACCAAAAATGATCTCGCGAATTTCACGGCGCGTCTCGGCGATGAATGCTGCCTGCTTCTCCGTCGGCGCGATCTCGGCGCGCAGGAGCTTCGGCGCTGGAAGCGCGATGTTGGAGGCGATGTGGAGGTCCGAGACTTTTTCCATGGCGGGGGTGATGTCGTCGAGTTACGGCAGGAGCGGCCCGCGTGCAAGCCGCACGGCCTCCTCCGGTGTGTTCACATTTGCGAACAAGGCTTCGTCCGCGTCATGAAACGGCTCGACCTCGCAGAGTCCGGCGTCCGTGATTTGCCCGAGAACCGGTTGGAGCGCGAGGTGCCGCCCGGCCAGCGCGGCCTCAAAAAACGGCAGCGCGCTCCGGCCATACACCGCTGCCAGCGCCTCGAAGCCATGCGGCCCGCGGAACACCCGGCTGCGTCCTTCACTCACCCGCGAGAGCAACCGCTCGCGCATGAATCCGGCGGTCATCGCGGGCATGTCCACCGCCAGCACCAGCAGCGGCCCGGAGACCAGGCGAAGGCAGCGCGTGATCGCTCCCAGCGGCCCGTCTTCGTCACCCGGCGGGTCGGCGACGAATACTGTCTCGCCGGGGGACACCTCGCGCACGCTTTCCAGATCGAGCCGCTGTTCGGTGCGCGAGGCGATCAAAAGCCTCCGCGGTCCGAGCGCAGCCAGCTTCGCCGCCTGCACGATCCACAGCGGGCGGCCGCCGCATTCCAGCAACGCCTTGTCCCGACCCATGCGTGTGGAACGCCCGCCGGCGAGGAGTGCAGCGTCAAAGCCGGTCATTACGCAGCCTTCTGGAGGACCGTCCGGCTTCGCAGGGTGCCGTCGCCGAGAATGCGCGCGCGCAGGCCGCCGCGACCCCGCAGCGCGGCCTCGGCTCCATCTGCGACGGCGCGATTCATCCACAGGCACGGTCTGGCTTCTTCCGTTCCGATGAAGCGCACACCCTGCACCTCAAACTCGCGGCCGATGAGCGAGTTCAAGTCCACGCCGCGAGTGATGATGTTCCGCCGATAAACGTGCGGCTCAAGGTCGTGGAGCGAGAACTGCTCGATCATCGCCTCGTGCGTCTCGAAGGCGAAAAACGTGACCTGGCCTTTGTAGTCCGGCTTGTGATCGAAGTAGCGGTCGCCGCGCAAGCCACGGCCCGCGACGCATTCGACCGCCGGCACCTCGATCATCGGATGATCTGCCGGCTCCTGTCCATGGCGTCCGGCAAAGCTGTGGGCGGGCGAAATGAAGATGTGGAGGATTCCGAGTTCCATCGCTGACAGCATAATCACGAAGCGCGAACGTGCTGGGAAGATTTCGCCACATAACGCAACGGGTGCGGAATCAGTTGCCGGCCTCGGTCGTCAGCGGTGTGATGTCGAATGTGGCTTCGCGTGGTACGAGCTGAACACCGGCTAACGCCGTCACATACTTCAGTGCTTCGGTGAGCGGCACTTGCTTCAGATCGAGCGTGAGCTTCGCCGGACTCTTCGCCGCGTCGCCGACGAGGACGATGTTGATGCCTTTCTTCTCCGGATCGACCTCCTTCGACTTCACGCGGAAGAACTCGACGGCTTCCGTCAGCGTCGCGTCGCGAAAGCTCACGGTTGGAAACACAATCTTCTCGGCGCTCTGAACAATGGCGGGCTTCGGTGGTTCGGTGGCGATGCCGTGCCGCTGCAAGATGGCATCCACCTTCCGCAGTTCTTTCGGGACGTTTTTCACGGTGAGTTTCGCCGTCTTCTCGTCAAACGACGCGGTCGCGCCTTCGCCAAAGACGACCGACTGCGCGGCGAGCCATTTCTTCGCATCGGTCTCGCCGCCCATGAGTTTCGCGGTCGTTTGATAGACACGGGTGAACATCTCCATGCCCTCTGGTTCGCCGATCGGTCGCACGATGGCCGCGTAACTTTCCCAGACGAGTTCCATCCCGGCGAGTTCGCTCGTGTAGCGCAGCGCCTCGTTCAAGGGCACATCACGCAGACTCAGCGTGATCGACGCGGTGCTCGGCGGATCATTCTTGAGGATGATGTTCAAGCCTTGCTTCGCGGGATCGGCGTCACGCGACTTCGTGCGCAGAAACTCAATCGCCTCGGTCAGTTTTGCGTCTTTAAAATCGACGGCGGGCAGCACGATGCGGCGTGCCCGCTGCAAGAGCGTTTGATCGGGTGGATTTGCGGCAGCGGGAGCGGCGCCAACTTTTGGCCCGTCGGCCCTCGCTTCGCCCGCACTGATGAGGACCCAAACTTGACCGTGTCCGGGCTTCTTCTGGCCGCTCGTGTATTTCAAAGCTGCGACGATCCACTCGTCGGGCTTCAGGCTGGCCTTCCCCTCCCACTTCTGAGTCGTGAATTGGGGCACCAGCACTTCGTCCGGCTTCCGCTCGATGCCCGCCATCGCAGCTTCATACCGGTCCTTGGCACCGGCATTGAGCGCCCGCCGTTCGGCTGATGCACCGGAATCTGTGATCGCGAGTGATGCGGGATCGATCACGCGCCACACGCCATGTTTGTCTTGCTGCATGTTGGTCGGGCCGGCCTTGGAGTAGCCCTGAAATTCATTCACCCGTGCGGTCGGACGGAGGCTCATTTGTTTGCCTGACCAGTCCGCCGTCACGTCGAGGAGCACGCCGAGCGGCATCATCTCAAAGGTCTTCGGCGTCAGCACGGGGGTGGGCGATTTCGATGCGGCATCCGGCTCCTTCGTGAACTCCGCGGGATACACGAACTCGCGAACAACCTGCACGGACGCGGCTTGCCCGGGCTTCGTGGTGACGCTCGGGGCCGAGAGCATGTCCACGTCCTTCTTTTGTGCCAGCCGTCGCATCAGCGCATCCATCGCGGATGCGTCGAGGGTCATCGTCCTGCCGCTTTGCCACTGCCGTACGACTTCATCACGGAGCGCCGCACTGTCGTCCGCGATCTCGATGAATTTCGCCCGCACTGTGATCGGGCGGCCGCCGTGATCTTCGGCCGCGCGTGCGCCGAGCGAGAGACACGCGGCGACCACAAGCGTGGTGCAAATGGCGGCTGTCAATCTGTCGCTGGTCCGCGCCTCAGCGCGGCTCACCGCCGCATTCACGACACCGCGCAAACGTGTCTCCAAGCCAGACGGCATCGCCATCACCAGCGCCGCCGCGCTTTGCAAACGGCCCAACCGCGCCGCCTTTGCCACATTGAGAAGCTGAGTGGCATAGCGATTGGCATCCGTGCCGCCGCGAATGACGGCGTCGTCGCATGAGCGCTCCTGCTCGAGCCGCCACGCTTTCGCCGCCAGCCACACGAGCGGATGCGGCCACCACAGCGCGCAGACGAGCGTGCCGAGCCAGCGGCGTGCTGCGTCGTGATGGGCAATGTGCGCCACTTCATGCTGCAACGCCGCGCGCAACTCATCATCACACCAAGTCTTCACGCAGGCAGGAAGCACGAGCACGGGGCGAAGCGTGCCCCACGTCATCGGGACGGCGACGCGACTGCTGATCACCGTCTCGATGCAACGACGGATGCCACGACCGGCCGCGAACTGCCCGACCAGTTCCTGCATGCGGGCATCGGCGGCGAAACCGTCGCTTCGCACGCGACGCAAGTGCCACGTGCCCGCCAGACGAAATGCCAGCACCAGCAAGGTGCCGCCGAGGTAGAACACGATCGCCAAGTCTCCAGCACTCCAGGACCTGGACCACGCATCAGATGACCGCTGCTTTTGTGATGACCGTGCATTGCCCGGCGCTGCACGCGCGAATGGATCCGGTTTCAGTTCCGAAACCGGCGCAGGTGTCGTTTGCTTCACAACGACCACGGGCAATTTCAACGGTGGCTCGAGGAGCAAGCCGATTGGCAGCATGCTCATCGTCAAAAAAACTGCGAGCCACGACAACGAGCGATGCGCCGCCGAGATGCGTCGCAGGATTGCGGCCACGGCGAATCCCAGCAGCAGCACACATGTGCCTTTGAGGGCCAGATCGAGCAAGGTGAGCCAGTCGGGTTTCATGATGGAATGAGTGAGGTTCAGGATTTGCGCGCCTGCTTGATGATGGACTCGAGGCGCTTGAGTTCGTCCGGAGCGAGCGCTCCGTCCTTCGCATCGACGAGCGCGGACACGGCGTTCGCCAGCGAGCCTTCGAAGAAGGTGTGAAGCACTTTTTTCAGCGCGGAACGGCTGGCCTTCTCGCGGGCGAGCGTTGGCACGAAGATGTAGCGCGGGCCGTCTTCGCGATGCCTGAGCAGGCCCTTCTTCTCCATCACGGCGAGCAGGGCGCGCACGGCTGAGTAGCTCGGGGCGTTTTCCATTCCCTCCATCACCTCGGCTGCGGTCGCCTCGCCTTTCGCGTGGATGACATCCATGATCTGCCGCTCGCGCCGGCTCAATTGCTCGTGTTTTCCTGCCATGCTGGTTTTCTAGCATGGAAGGCGGCCGGCGGGCAATCTCTTTCTGCTAAAAAATTAGCACTCAGGTCGTAAGCCGCCGGAAACCCGCTGGAAATCGCGGCCAATCCGCGCCATGCATCGGCCATGAGCACAGATAAAATCCGGATCGGCATCATCGGCGCGGGCGGCATCGTAAAGCAGCGGCATCTGCCGGGCCTGCGGGCGATTCCCGGCGTGGAGATCGTGGCGGTGTCGAATTCGTCCCTCGCCAGCGCGCAGGCTTTCTGCAAGGAGCACGCGCCGCAGGCAAGGGCGATCGAGCGCTGGGAAGACGTGGTCGATAACGAGGACGTCGATGTGGTCTGGGTCGGCGCGACGCCTTACATGCACTGCGACGCGACGATCTTTTCCCTGCAATGCGGCAAACATGTTTTTTGCCAGGCACGCATGGCGGCGAGCCTGCAGGAGGCGGAGCGGATGTGGGAGGCGTCGTTGAGTTTTCCCGACCGTGTGTCCGCCATCTGTCCCGCGCCACACGGCATGAAGGGCGGGGAGATGGTGAAGAAGCTGCTGGCTGACGGAGCGATCGGCGCGCCGCATCAGATGATGCTGCACAGCTTGAGCGATGCGTGGCTCGATCCCTCCGCGCCTGCGCACTGGCGCCAGCGGGTGGAGATCAGCGGCATCCAGATTCTCACGCTCGGGATTTTCGTCGAAGTGGTGCATCGCTGGCTCGGCGACATCACGGAAGTGACCGCGCGCGGCAAGGTGGTCTTTCCGCAGCGCGGCGACTACACGGTGGAGACGCCGGATTTCGTGAACGTGCTCTGCAAGTTCCGCGGCGGAGTGGAAGGTGTGATGCAGTTCAGCGGCGTGGCGGACAATGCGCCGACGGACAAGCTCGTGATCTACGGCTCCGATGGATCGCTGAGCTATGATTTTGCCAGCGACGAGATTTTCCTCGGTCGTCGCGGCGAGACACCGACGTTGGTGCCGGTGCCGCCGGAGATGCAGCGAGGGTGGACGGTGGAAAAAGATTTCATCGCCGCCGTGCGAGACCCTTCAGCGCCGCGCCCAAAGCCTGATTTCACCGAAGGCATCCGCTACATGCGCGTGGTGGATGCCGTGTGGGATTCCTTGGCTGGCGCGGTGACGGCAAAGATCCGCTGAACCCGCCTGCCATCTTCTCCTGTCAGGTGCAATTCCCACTTGAGGCCGGGCCGATTGTGAGCACTCAAGTCCGCGCCCGACACCGATGGTCATGTTCCGCTTCTTCCAGCTTTTGCTGTTCCTCGCCCCGTGCTGCGTTCTCGCCGCCGCCGAGAGACCGAACTTTGTCTTCTTCCTGGCCGATGATCTCGGCCAGCGCGATCTCGGCTGCTATGGCAGCACGTTCTATGAGACGCCGAACATCGACCAGCTCGCCCGTGACGGATTGCGCTTCACCAATGCTTACGCGGCCTGCCCCGTCTGCTCCCCCACGCGCGCGAGCATCCTGACGGGGAAATATCCGCAGCGCACCGGCATCACCGACTACATCGGCGCCCCGCTCAAGCCGGACCTCTGGAAACGCAATACGATGCTGCTGCCTGCGCCGTATCGGGACCGTCTCGCGCTGGAGGAAGTCACGGTGGCAAAGGCGCTCAAGCGCACCGGCTACGCCACCTTTTTCGCCGGCAAGTGGCACCTCGGTCCCGAGGGTTGGTATCCGGAGGACCACGGCTTCGACTTCAACAAAGGCGGCAACGAGAAAGGCGGCCCCTACGGCGGGAAAAAGTATTTTTCTCCTTACGGCAATCCGCGCCTGACGGATGGCCCGCCCGGGGAGCATCTGCCCGATCGCCTGGCAACCGAGACGGCCAAGTTCATCGAGGCAAACAAGACGCGCCCTTTCTTCGCCTACCTGGCCTTTTATGACGTACACACACCGCTCATGGCGCGGAAGGATCTGGAGCAGAAGTACGAGGAGAAGCGCAAGAAGCTCGGCCTCGAACCGAAGTGGGGCCGCGAAGGCACGCGCGATGTGCGCCTGGTGCAGGAGCATGCCGTGTATGCCGGGATGGTGGAAGCCATGGACCAGGCCGTGGGCAAAGTGCTGCGCAAGATCGACGAACTCGGCCTGCGCCAGAACACCATCGTCATCTTCACCAGCGACAACGGCGGCCTCTCCACCAGCGAGGGATCGCCGACCTCGAATCAGCCGCTGCGCGCAGGAAAAGGCTGGCTCTACGAGGGCGGCATCCGTGAGCCGCTGCTCGTCCGCTGGCCCGGCACGCCTGGGCGCGGCGCGGACATCCATGAGCCGGTCATCAGCCCGGATTTTTTCCCGACGATCCTGGATGCCGCGCATGTGCCGATGCCGCCCGGCCATCCGCACGAGGGCATCAGCCTCGCGCCGCTCATCGCGGGCGTGGCACATCCGAATCCGCGCACGCTCTACTGGCACTATCCGCACTATGGCAATCAGGGCGGCGCGCCCGGCACCGCCGTGCGGCGCGGCGACTGGAAGCTCATCCACTGGTTCGAGGACGACCGCTACGAACTCTTCAACATCGCCAAAGATCAGGGCGAGGAGCACGACCTCGCCTGGCAGAATCCAGCCAAGGTCGTGGAATTGCGCAATGAGATGGCCCGCCTGCACGCGAGCACTCGATCGGTCGATCCCGCGAAGAATCCGGCTTACGACCCCGCAAAAACCAGCGGCCGCTCCGCACCACCACCGGCTGCGGTGCCGCCTGCCACGAATCCGAAGGCGAAGTCCAGGGCGAAGTGAGCTGTGGGTACTTTGAAACCCGTTTCCGCTCCAGCAGACGGGGGTGCCCTTGTTCCCCGGGCTTCGGCGGTGACGGCTTGTCGTCTCGGCATGGGCGCGCCAGTTCTCTCCCATCCACCGCCTGCGTGATGCCGCTGCATGTCGGTGGCACTTGCCGCCGTTGATGTGTTCTGTCCGTCCCATCGAAATGAAACTCAGCTCGCTCCTGCTCCCCCTCCTCTTCGCTCCCTGTGCCGTGCTCGACGCCGCTCCGTCGAAGCCGAACGTGCTGGTGATTCTCGCCGACGATCTCGGCCACTCCGACCTCGGCTGCTACGGCGGCGAGATCGCCACGCCGAATCTCGATGCGCTGGCGAAGGGCGGCCTGCGCTTCACGGATTTCTACAACACGGCGCGCTGCTGGCCCACGCGTGGCGCACTGCTCACCGGCTACTATGCGCAGCAGATCCACCGCGATGCCTTGCCGACGCTGAACGGTGGCGGCCAGGGCGTGCGGCAGTCGTGGGCGCGCCTGCTGCCGGACTACCTGAAGCCGCTCGGCTACCGCTCGTACCACTCCGGCAAGTGGCACATCGATGGCGAGCCGCTCGCCGGAGGATTCGACCACTCGTATCACCTCCAGGACCAGGGGCGGCACTTCAATCCGCGCGCGCACTCCGAGGACGACGTGAAGCTGCCGCCGGTCGAGAAAGACAGCGGCTTCTACGGCACCACCGCCATCGCCGATCACGCGATCAAATACCTCGGGGAGCACGCGGAGAAGCACGCGGACCAGCCGTTCTTTTTCTACCTCGCGTACACAGCGCCGCACTTTCCGCTGATGGCGCCGCCGGTGGACATCGCACGGTATCGCGACAAATACAAAGCCGGCTGGGACGCGATCCGCGAGCAGCGCTGGCAGCACGCGAAGCAGATGGGCATCGCCGGCGACGTGCTCTCCGACGTGGAGCGGGGCGTCGGGCCGCCGTATGATTTTCCTGATGCGATCAAGAAATACGGCCCCGGCGAAGTGAACCGTCCGCTGCCGTGGAGCGATCTGAACGAGGAGCAGCGCGAGTTTCAGGCCACGAAGATGGCCGTCCACGCCGCGATGATCGACCGCATCGACCGCGAGACGGGGCGCGTGCTTGATCAGCTCCGCGCGATGGGCGCATTCGACAATACTCTGATCCTCTTCCTGTCCGACAACGGCGCAAGCGCCGAAATGATGGTGCGCGATGACGGGCACGATCCCGCCGCCGCGCCAGGCTCCGCAGGGACGTATCTCTGTCTCGGCCCCGGCTGGTCCACCGTGGCGAACACGCCCTTCCGCCGTCACAAGACGTGGGTGCACGAAGGCGGCATCTGCACGCCGCTCATCGCCCACTGGCCGCGTGGCATCAGCGCGCGCGGCGAGCTGCGGCACGATCCGGGCCATGTGATCGACCTTGTGCCCACGATCCTCGAAGTCGCCGGCGGCACAAAGCCCGCCGACTGGAAGGGCGAGCCCATCCCTCCCGCGCCAGGCCGCAGCCTCGTGCCCGCCTTCGCAAAGGACGGCAGCGTGGCGCACGACTGTCTCTGGTGGCTGCACGAGGGTAATCGCGCGATCCGCATCGGCGACTGGAAGCTCGTGGCCGCGAAAGGCGAGCCATGGGAGCTTTTCAACCTCAAGACAGACCGCGCCGAAACACGAAACCTCGCCACGCAGATGCCGGAGAAGGCAAAGGAACTCGCCGCCGAATGGGAGAGGCGAACCGGCGAATTCACCGAACTCGCATCGAAGACCCCGCCGCCCCAGCCGCGCGCGAAAGGCGAGGGGAAAGGCAGACGCGGCGGGGGCGTGGAGTGAAGCCAGACCAGCGGCCGTGCGCGACGGCGCCCATCCGGATCCCTCCCGGCGGTGGTGATGTCTCGGCGGTGCTTGCGTGGCGGCGCAGATGCCTGCAAGGTCGGCCCACTCGTCATGGCCCACCGTTTTGTCTGCACCGAGCGCGTCCAGTTTTCCGACACGGATCTGGCCGGCATCATGCACTTCTCAAACTTCTTCAAATTCATGGAGCGCGCCGAGCACGCCTTCTTCCGCTCGCTCGATCTCTCCGTGTGGGAAGATCCGGCGAAGATCGCGCCGGAGGAGCGCGTCGGCTGGCCGCGCGTCCATGCCTCGTGCGATTTCCACGCGCCGCTCCGCTTCGAGGAGGAAGCGCGCATTGAGCTGTTCGTCGAGGAGGTGCGGAAGCGTGCCATCCGCTACCTAATCCGCGTGTGGAAGGCCGACGGCGAACTCGCAGGCGAGGGGCGCATGGCTGCCGCATGTGTGCGCAAGGACCCGGCCACGGGACAGATGAAGGCCGTGGAGATCCCGGAGCGCATACGCTTGAAGATCGAAATCGCGCCGCCGGAGCGTCTGCGCCGGCCCGGGCCGTGACGAAAAATGCGGTGCAATCCGCCGCTTTCCGCCGTTCATTATCCCCTCACAAACCAATCCACTCACGTGAACCCCGAACCCCTAGCGAAAAAAAGCAAAATGACCTGGACCTCCTATGCACTGATGACGGTTTTCTTCTGGGGCGTGTATGGCGTCATCCTTCACATGGCGCGCGGTTACATGCCTGGAGCCAGCCCCTCGGCACCCACTCCCGAAGGCGCGCAGGCCGGCCTCAAAGCCTTTCTCCTCGTCTGCGGTGCATATTGCGCCACGGGCATCATCACTCTCATCGTTTTGAAGATTCGCGGCTCGGATTTCTCGTTCTCGCCACTCGGCACGCGTTGGGGCCTGATCGCCGGTCTTGCCGGTGCGCTGGGTGCCTTCACGCTCGTGCTCGCACTCGGTCAGGCTGCTACGCCAGTGATCAAAGGCGGCGGCGGACTCGGTGCTGCAGCTGCGGCGGCTGTAATGCCGATTGTGTTCGGTTGCGCGCCACTTGTGAACACGGTGACCGCGATGATCAAAGCCCCGCCGCCCGGTGGACTGAAGTCGCTGCCGCTTGAGTTCATTATCGGCTGCGTGCTCGCGGCGAGTGGGGCTTTCCTTGTCGCCAAATACGCGCCTTCCAATACCGGCACTGCTGGTCACGGCCCCGCTCCGGCTGCAGCGCCCGCCGCTGCTCCTGCTGCAGCGAAAGCGCCAGCCGCTCCTGCTTCCGCGCCTGCGCCTGCTCCGTCAGCCGCTGCCGCTCCGGCTCCTTCCGTTCCCGAAGTGCCAGCTGTGCCCGCGCCTTCCGCTCCGGCTCCAACGCCTGCGCCGGAAGCGAAGCAGTGATCGAAGCTGAGCGACAGTTGAGCCATTGATGGGCCGTGGGTGAGCGATCGATTCCTCCAACCACCGCTCAACAACGGCTCAGCCACAACTCAACAACCGCTCAACCTCCCAACCATGATCGACCGCGTCCGCTTGCGCTCCAATCAATGGCGCAAACTGCGCGGCATCGTCATGCATCTGGCGACGAGCGACTCGTTCTATGGCCGTCGTTTTCGCGAGTGGGGCGTGCGCACGATGGCGATGAACCGGCTGGAGGATTTCGTCGCAAAGATTCCGCCGACGGTGAAGGCCGACATTTTGCAGGATCGCATCGAGCATCCGCCCTTCGGCACGAACTTGATGAAGCCGCTCTCGCATTACACGCGCTTCTGCGCCACGAGCGGCACCAGCACCGGCCAGCCGATGGCGTGGATCGACACGCCGGAGAGTTGGGAGACGATGCTTGCGTGCTGGCGACGCGTGTATGAAGCCGCCGCGCTGGAGAAGGGAAAGGATCGCCTGCTCTTCGCCTTCTCGTTTGGCCCCTTCCTCGGTTTCTGGACGGCCTTTGAAGCAGCGGCCAAAGATTATCTCGTCATCCCCGCGGGCGGACTCTCCAGTCAGGCACGACTCGAGGCAATGGTGCGCTATGGTGTCACTGTTTTATGCTGCACGCCCACGTATGCGCAGCGCCTCGGAGAAATGATCGGCGACGCCTCGGGCATCGAGCGACTTGGCCTGCGCGTGCGGAAAATCATCGTCGCCGGTGAAGTCGGCGGCAGCATTCCGGAGGTGCGGAAGCGCATCGAGTCACTGTGGGATTGCGAAGTCTTCGATCATCACGGCATGACCGAGGTCGGCCCCGTGAGCCACGAGCTTCCTGGTCATCCCGGCACGCTTTGCGTGATGGAGGACGCCTACTTTGCCGAGGTAGTGAATCCCGATACGCTCACCGAGGTCGCGGAAGGCGAGTGCGGCGAACTCCTTCTCACCAATCTCGACCGCACCGCCTGTCCCCTGCTCCGCTATCGCACGGGCGATTGGGTGCGAAAGCGCATCATCGACGGACGCCTTTGCCTCGAAGGCGGCATGCTCGGCCGCATCGATGAAATGGCCGTCATCCGCGGCGTGAACGTCTATCCCAGCGCCATCGAAAACATCGTCCGCGAATTCCGCGAAGTCGGCGAGTTCCTCATCGAGCAACGCAATGTGCACGGCATGGAGGAGATCGAGCTTCTCGTCGAGATCGACGGAAACATCGCCAAGGGCCTGCTCAAGAAAATCGAGAACAAGCTCCGCGACACCCTTCATCTTCGCGTTCCCGTGAAGGTCGTCGAGAAAGGCTCGCTGCCGCGGAGCGAGTTCAAGGCGAAGCGGTGGCGGCGCGTAAACGCAGAATGACGAATGTGGAATGACGAACGAACCGCACGTCAGCCACTCGCCGCATAACATTCGTCATTCCTCATTCGTAAATTCGTCATTCCCACCATGCCCCTCATCGAACTCAAAACCGTCTCCAAATCCTACACCGACCCTGGCAGCGGAGCGTCCGTTCCCGTGCTGCGCGACGTGAGTCTCGCCATCGAGGCCGGTGAATCAGTGGCCATCGTCGGACCCTCGGGCTGCGGGAAGAGCACGCTGCTGAACATCCTCGGCACGCTCGATGAACCGGATGAAGGCGAGGTGATCTTTGATGGCTCCTCATTGCGCGGCAGCAAGGCCGAGCAACTCAGCGCGCTTCGCAGCCAGAAGATCGGTTTCATTTTCCAGCTTCATCACCTCATGCCGCAGTGCACGGTGCTGGAGAACGTCCTGCTGCCCACGCTCGCGCTCAAAGACAAACCGCCTGCCGCGAAGTCATCCGCGCGCGCCGAGCAGTTGCTCGCTGCCGTCGGACTGCTCGACCGCATGTCGTGGAAGCCCGCGCAACTCTCCGGCGGCGAACGCCAGCGCGTCGCCGTCGTGCGCGCACTCATCAATGAACCCCGCCTCATCCTTGCCGACGAACCCACCGGCGCGCTTGACGAAAAAAACGCCGACAGCCTCACCGCCCTCCTCCTCGATCTCCAACGCCAGACCGGCACCAGCCTCGTCATGGTCACCCACCACCCCGCGCAGGCCGCGAAGATGGGGCGTGTTTTGAAAATACATGAGGGGAGGATCGAATGAGGCGCAGGTCCGTCATGCGTTTGCACCTTCAACAGCTCGCTGTTTTCTCAAAGCCGCCTCGGAGCTTGAAGGCCAACGGCTTTCTGTCTTTAAGCCCAGGGTTGGAACAACCCTGGGTCCAGCGAGGCATCAACGAACCTCCTCGCGGGTCAACCCCAACGGGGTTGCGTCCATCGCACGAAAATCGCACACACCGTTCCCGCTCAATCCCACACATACGCCTCGTCCCATTTCTCACCGTGCTTCGTCAGCAGCTTGCGGTACTCATCTTGAAACGTGACCACGCGGTGATGCGCTTCCTGTGTTTCGATGTATTGCACCACATCAGGCACCTTCGACTCAGAAACCGAAAAACAACCGTAGCCAGCCTGCCAATGGTATTGCGCGAACAAGCCGCCACGCTGCTGGATCCAGTCGGTGGAGACTCGCTTCACCTCCTTCACAAACTCCGCGATGGCAATGGTGCGCGACAAGGTTGTCAGCAAATGAACGTGATCGGCCACGCCACCGACGATGATCGGAAGGCAGCCGAGCGATTTGGCACACCCTCCCAGATAAGCGTGCGTCTCCGCACGAAAAGCCGCGTCGTGAAAAACAGGTTCGCGTCCCTTGGTGGAAAACACGGTGTGGATGACAACTCGGGCGATGGATTGTGGCATGGTTGGACTCTGTGGTCACCGCACGGCGGACGCAACCCCGTTGGGGTTGCTCTGAATCATACCATCCGTGGCGAAACGGCCCCCAGGGTTGTTCCAACCCTGGGCTTAAAGACACAAGCCCGTTGGGCTTGAAATCACATGACCCTCATCCTCCAATCCCTCCGCCACTACTGGAAAGGCCACCTCGGTCTTCTCTTCGGCGCGTTTCTTTCCTCCGCCATCCTCAGCGGCTCGCTCGTCATCGGCGATTCCGTCCGCGCGAGCTTGAAGCGCGTGTCGGAACTCCGACTCGGCAAAATTCAGTCGGGACTCGTCGGCGGTGATCGCTGGTTCACCGAAGCCCTCGCCACCAAAGCCGGCGCAGCACCGCTCATCCAGATGAGCGGCTCCGCCAGCGTCGCAAACGGCACCGCTCGCGCCAATGGCATTCAAGTGCTCGGCGTGAACGACGAATTCTGGAAGCTCAGCCCCAGCGGCAAACTCATCGCGATTGCCGACGACGAACTCGCGCTCAACGAGCCGCTCGCCCGCAAACTCGGCGTCAAAGTCGGCGACACCGTCATCGTCCGCGTCGAAAAACCCAGCGCCATCTCCCGCGACGCCCCGCTCTCCGGCAGCACGAACGAGCAAGTCACCCTCCGCCGCAAAGTCGTCGCCGTCATCTCCGCGAGCAACTTTGGAGCCTACCAGCTCACCGCCTCACAGCGCACACCGGACACGGTTTTCCTGTCGCTGAAGAACCTGGCGTTTCAGGTGGAGAAGGAGGGGCGGGTGAATGCGATGCTGAACGGTCCTGCAACCTCTACCACAACGGTTATCGCAAACACAGAGGTTTCCATCTTCGGTCTCAAACTGCCTTTCACGTTCCAGCAGTCGGATGATCTGCCGCCTGACACAGAAGCCCCAGCCGCTGCCATACGCGATCATTCCTCGCTCGAAGACTTCTCCCTCAAACTTACCCGCATCTCCGCCCCCAAACCCGAATGGGAGATCAGCACCGACCGCGTCTTCCTCGACGAAGCCATCACCGCCAAGCTCCTCAAGCAACCTGGAGCCTACGGCGTGCTCACCTACCTCGTGAACGGCATCACGTCCTCGAAAGGCCGCACGCCTTATTCGATGGTGACGGCGACGAACGGCTTGAAGAGTAGCCCTCTCGCTCCGCGAGAGGCACCTTCGACGAACGCTCAAGCTCAAAACTCCGCTTCACCGACCAACGAATCCACAAAGCTCCTCTCGCGGAGCGAGAGGGCTACTATCACTCAGTGGCTCGCCGAAGATCACAACCTCGCCATCGGCGACACCTTCGACGTTCGCTACTTCGTCGTCGGCCTCGGGCGCGAACTGAAGGAGGAGAAAGCCAGCTTCACCGTCGGCGAGATCATTCCGATGAACGATCCGCGCGTCACGAAAGCGTGGACACCCGATTTCCCCGGCGTCTCCGACGTGGACAATTGCCGCGACTGGGATCCTGGCATCCCGATGGACACGAAGGCCATCCGCGACAAGGACGAGAAGTATTGGGACGATTACAAAGGTGCGCCGAAGGTCTTCATTCCGCTCGAAGCCGGACAGAAGATTTGGAGCAATCGCTTCGGTCGCTACACCGCCATCCGCTTCGCCGACGCCGGCCAGAGCGAGAAGCAATTGCGCCAACAACTCGTCAGCCAGCTCTCGCTCGCCGACATCGGACTCGTGCCGCGCGATTTCAAATCAGAAGCCGTGGCCGCAGCCAAAGGCAGCGTCGATTTCGGCGGTCTCTTCATCGGCCTGAGCATGTTCCTCATCGCCGCCGCGCTCATTTTTGCCGCGCTGCTCTTCCTCTTCACCCTCGAACGACGCGCCCCGCAGATCGGCCTTCTGCTCGCGACGGGCTGGACCACGAAACAAGTGCGCCGCTCCATCATCGGCGAGGCCGGACTCGTCGCCATCATCGGCAGCGCGCTCGGCCTCTTCGGCGGTGCCGCCTACACGAAAGCCGCGCTCGCCGGACTCGGCGGCGTCTGGTCCGGTGCCGCGCAAGGCCTCGAACTCATCTATCGCGCGAATCCCGTCACACTCGCCATCGCCTTCGTTTCCTCACTCGCCGTCGCGTTGCTCACCATCTGGCTCGCGAGCCGGAAGCTCTTCAAAGTGCCAGCCAAAGATCTGCTCGCGGGCGAGATTCAAGGAGTGACCCCTTCAAGCAGTCACAAGAAAAAGCCGACGACTGGAAGTCGCCGTTCCCTGATCACCGCCGTTGTTTGTTTTCTCGGCGCGATCGTCCTCGCACTCGCCGCCGGCAAAGCCAAGAACGCCGAGGAACTCGCCGGCATGTTCTTCGGTGCAGGCATGCTCCTCATGATCGCCGGACTCGCGCTCGCTTCGCGCTGGATGAAACGCAGCGGCTCCGGCCAGCGACACGCGGATTCCGTCTGGCAGATCGGCATCCGCAACATCGCGCGCCGTCCTTCGCGCAGTCTCGCCGTGCTCGGCATGATGGCCGGCGGCATTTTCCTCGTGATGGCCGTGAACGCGTTCCGCATGGGTGTCGGCCCCGATGCCGCACGCCGCGACTCCGGCACCGGCGGCTTCGCCCTCATCGGCGAGTCATCGCTGCCGATCTACGAAGACCTCACCGCCAAAGCCGGTCTCGATGCCTTCAGCCTCGACGAAGACCTCATGAAGCAAGCCAGCATCGTCCCCTTCCGCATCCGCGAAGGCGACGACGCGAGCTGCCTCAATCTCAACCGCGCGCAGAATCCGGTGCTCGTTGGTGTTGATTCAAAAAAGCTCGCGGGACGGTTTTCGTTTGTGGCAGGCGGATGGGACGAACTTCAAATGACGAATGACGAATTCCGAATGACGAATGGAAAGGCGAACAAGACGCCCGCAAACGAGACCGGTTCATCATCCGACCTTCGTCATTCGTCATTCGTCATCCCCGCGATCGCCGACCAAGCGACTGCGATGTGGGGCCTTGGCAAAGGTGTGGGCGATACCGTCGAGTATCAGGACAGCAAAGGCGGCAAGTTTCAGGTGAAGCTCGTCGGCCTTCTCGCCGGCTCCGTGCTGCAAGGCAAGATGATCATCGACGAGCGTGCCTTCCTCGAAAAATTCCCCGACACCGCCGGCTATAAGTTCTTCCTCATCGACGCGAACCGCGAAAAATCCGAAATCCGAAATCCGAAATCCGAAATCGCCGATCTCGCGTCTGCCATCAGCGCCGAACTCACCAAGCAACTCGAAGCACGCGGACTCGCCCTCCAGCCAGCGGCAGATCGGCTCGCTGAATTCAACAGCGTGCAAAACACCTACATCGGCATTTTCACCGTGCTCGGCGGACTCGGCGTTCTCCTCGGCACCGCCGGACTCGGCGTGCTCGTCGCGCGTCACGTCCTCGAACGCCGCGGCGAACTCGGCCTCATGCAAGCCCTCGGCTTCAAACAAGGCGCGCTCCGCTCCATGATCCTCGGCGAGCACGTCGCCCTCCTCCTCGGCGGCGTGCTCCTCGGCCTCGTCAGCGCCGCCCTCGCAGTGTGGCCAAACTTGAAACAAGGCGGCGGCGATCTGCCGGTCGGCTTCCTCGTCGCCCTGCTCGCTGGCATCATCGCCTTCGGCTTCGCTGCGTGTGCGTTTGCTGCCATCGCAGCCGTGCGCGGTCGTTTGATCGAGGCGATTCGGCGGGAGTAATGCGGACACTCTTGTCCGCATTCAGCATCGACCCCTGACAAGTGTGTCCGCTTTACCAGTACAACACGTCATTCATCACAAGCGTGAAGTCTTCATCCCGCAGGTTTGCTTGCGCGGGATTCCTTTCGATGTATCGCCGGAATGCGATCAACTCGTCCACATCACGCACGATGCGGTTGTAGCTGTCCTCCATCCAAAGCGTCGTGCCGGTCTTGCCCAGCAGCTTGTTGCAGGTCCGAGCACTCGTCCCTTTGATGCCTTTGAGGATGTCGAACAAACGCTCTCCTGGACGAGGGACGACAATGAGATGGACGTGGTTCGGCATGAGCACGAAGCAATCGATGTCGTAGCGTTCACCGTCGAAATGCAGGACATGCGTTTCAAGCTGCGCCCGGACTTCGGCAGCGCGCAGCACACACTCGCCCATGCCGGCGTCGAGCCACTGTTCCATTCGATCGCCGAAGCGCTCGGCGTATTCCTCTCGCTGCTCCTTCGACCACGGCTCTCGATTCCATTGCAGCCAGATGTCGCGTTCACGAATCCAATCGTTCAGCAGCGCAGCAGGGATCGAATCGGCGAGGCGGAACGTGACGAAATACGCCACGCCTTCTTGAGTCCAATGCGGCATGTTCCGCTGCTTGATCTCGATCTCACGCCCTGGATTGAACGGCTGGAATTTGATCCGGCGCATGGCGCGGAAAGTACGGCGGACACTCCTGTCCGCCAGTGGTATTTGAAACCGGACAAGAGTGTCCGGTTTACGGCTTGCGGACAGGAGTGTCCGCTTTACCTAACGGTCCGATGAAATCTCTCTGGAACGACACCGAAGCCGCAACATTTGGAACCGATCCGCTGGGGCAGCGCGTCTATACTTCGCGACTGCTCGGACGGAATCCTGACCTCGTGCTGCATGGCGGCGGAAACACGTCGGTGAAGGTGGAGGAGAAGGATTTCTTCGGCGAGCCGGTGAACCTTTGCTACGTGAAGGGCTCGGGCTGGGATCTCGCGACCATCGAGCGCGCAGGCTTCGCGCCGGTGCGCATGAGCGCGCTGCTAAAGATGGCGGAACTCGATTCGATGACCGACAGCGACATGGTGCTGCAGCAGCGAGTGGCGATGACGAACCCAAACGCGCCCGCCGCGAGCATCGAGGCCATTTTGCACGCCATCCTGCCGTTCAAATTCGTCGATCATAGCCACGCGAATGCGATCTCGGCGCTGACTTGCGCGAAGGACGGCGAAGCGCGCGTGAAGGAGGTCTTCGGCAAGCGCGTGCTCGTGCTGCCTTACGTCATGCCCGGCTTCGTGCTCGCAAAGCAGGTCTATGAAGCGATGAAAAAGACCGACCTGCGCAAGGAAGGTATAGAAGGCATCGTGCTGCTGAAACACGGCCTCTTCACCTTCGCAGACGATGCGAAAGCGAGCTACGAAAAGCACATCGAGCTGGTGACGGTAGCGGAAGAGTGGCTCGCAAAGAAGAGCGGCAGCTACAAACCGGCCACAGCAGAAGCAAACGTGGATCTCAAAGAACTCGCCGCACTGCGTCGCGCCGTCTCGAAGGCTCGTGGCGTGCCGCAGATCGCGAAGCTGAACTCGACAGCCGAAGCCGTGGGCTACTCGAATACGAGCGGCGTCGCCGACTACGGCACACGCGGCCCACTCACGCCTGACCACAGCATCCGCACGAAGCGTGCGCCGGGTTACATCGCTGGCGACGACATCGACGGCAGCGTCGCGAAGTTCGCTGACGACTACAAAGCCTACTTCGAGCGCCACAAGAGCGAAGGCCACACGATGCTCGATCCCGCGCCTCGATTTGTCATCTGGCCGGGTCGCGGTCTTGTCAGCTTTGGCGACACATTGAAGGACGCCAAGATCGTCGCCGACATCAGCGAGGCCACGCACAAGACGGTCGCGCTCGCCGAAGCCGCAGGCCAATGGGAGCCGCTGTCGGAGAAGGACATCTTTGAAATTGAATACTGGGAACTCGAGCAGGCAAAGCTGCGCAAAGGACCCGCTCGCAAGGTCCATCAAGGCAAGGTCGCGCTCGTCACCGGTTGCGCCGCTGGCATCGGCTTTGCCATTGCAGAGTCGCTCGCCGAGCAAGGCGCGCAGGTCGTCGGTCTCGACATCGACAAGGACATCCCGCAGATCATGGCGAAGATCGGTGCCGTCGGCATCGTCGTGAACCTCACCGAGGATCAGCCCGTGCAGGATGCGATCGACTTCACCGTCCGCGAATACGGCGGGATCGACATCGTCGTCAGCAACGCGGGCATTTTTCCAAAGAACGACAACCTCGACGCCATGGCGCAGTCAGATTGGGATCGCACGATCTCGATCAACCTCACCAGCCATCAGAAGTTGATGAACAAGGTGATCCCGTTCGTGAAGCTCGGCATCGACGCCAGCATCATCTTCGTCGGCAGCCGCAATTTCAAAGCCCCCGGCCCTGGCGCGAGCGCCTACTCCTGCTCGAAGGCCGCGCTCACCCAGCTCTGCCGCGTCGCCGCGCTCGAACTCGCGCCGCACAAGGTGCGCGTGAACATCGTGCATCCCGACGCCGTCTTCGACACGAAGCTCTGGACCCCCGAAGCCCTCGCGAAGAGCGCCGCTCGCTACAACATGACGGTCGAGGAATACAAGACCAAGAACCTCATGAAGGTGGAGATCAAATCCAAGGACATTGGCAACATGGTCGCCGCCATGGCCTCACCGCTCTTCGCCAAAGTCACCGGCGCGCAGATTCCGGTGGATGGAGGAAACGACCGGGTGATTTGATCAAGGCGTCCGCGAATTTCCCCCGTGAGAGCGGAGTGGAAGTTGCCAAGCAGTCGGCAACCACGACTGTTCCGCCATGGGACCAGCGGAAGCGTTTCTTTTCTCCATCATCTTCAGCGGCGTCGGCATGGCGGCGATGGCGTATGGGAAGACGACATCTCAGCCGAAGCTGATGATCATCGGCGTGATCCTGCTCGGCTACACGTTCTTCGTCAGCGATCCGTGGCTCGTCCTCGGCATTGGCCTCGCCTTGAGCGCCAGCCTCTGGTGGGCGGCGGAGTGACGAGTGAGGCTGGTGCATGAACGCGCTGACATCTGACCATCTGCGATCCACCAACTGCCTCCTCAGCGCACGATCACCGAATCCGGTTCCGCCCGCAGGAGAGTGGAGCCATTGAATCTCTCGTTCGGTTTGAAGAGCCAGCCGGGATTGGAATTGATGAGCTGCCAGTCCTGCAGGACGAACTCGACGATCTTCAGATCGCTGTTCGGGTCGTAGATGCGACGGCCGGAGTAGTAGCCCTTGAGGCGGTACTCGTGATTGTGGTCATGGCCGAACGCGGGGCCGCCATCCATCGGTGCCTCGGGCATACGGTCAGGCGTGGGTTTAAGCTTTTCATTCATGACCACCAGCTTTGCGTTCTCCCAGCCTTCGCGCGGACGGCGCACGTAGCCCCAGAAATGCGTTCGGTCGATATGGAAGCGGCGGCCGATGTAGTAATCCCCCGGCGGCTCCGCTGCGATGGACGCCCTCCGCGCCTCGAGCTTGGCGGCGATGTCGGGCGACTCACAACTGCTCAACACCAAAAGGGAAAGCGGCAGCAAACAGATGAGGCGGAGGGTGTGACGGCGCATGGCGCAGCTACACTGGAAAGGCCTGCGAAGGTGGCAATCGAAAAGCTGTGCCGTCCATCCGGCTCCGCCGTGCGTCGATGCCCGGCATGGGATCCCGCAGGCTGGATGTCGGCGCGCATGGATGACAAAAAGCGAAGAAGACGAAAGGCATGTGAGGCGGCCGGGGTTCTCCGCGTTCAACTGCGCAAATCCGCCGGCACGCAATTCAGGCCGTTCTCGGGATTCGCTACCAGAATCCATGTGACTGGAGGCGCAATTCGGTGACTGCCTTCCGCAGCCAACAGTTGCAAATGAAGTTCGAGACGGGACAGACTCGTGCGTTGACGCTTCCCTGCCTGTGAGACATGATGGGCAACGATGATCACAATCACCATTCGCGACCTGCAAAGCCTGCCCGCCCGACACCAATGCTCGGCTTTGGATCGCCACCCGTCTCGAGGCCCTGCCGACGGCAACTTGTGAACGCATCAAGGCTGGCGGCCGCCTTCTCAAAGATTACAGGCACTTGCGTCCGCTATTGCAATCCTCTTGCCGTCTGATTGCCGGTCATGATGCAAACAACGCTTCTTCAAACTGACGAACCCGAATCCATGCATCGCGCCGTGAGCGAGGCGGTGCGGCTGCTGACTGCTGGCGACATCGTGGCTCTGCCTACGGAGACCGTTTACGGACTCGCGGCCGATGCGCTGAATGCAGACGCGGTGGCGAAGGTGTTCGAGGCGAAGGAGCGGCCGTCGTTTGATCCGCTCATCGTGCATGTGCCATCGAAGCAGGCGCTGCATGATGTGGCGGAGGTGCCGGAGTCCATCAAGAAGCCGGTGATCCAGCTCATCGAGCGTTTCTGGCCGGGCCCGCTCACGATAGTACTGCCGAAGAAGCCGTGCGTGCCGGACATCGTCACGTCGGGGATGCCGACGGTGGCCGTGCGCATGAGTTCGCATCCGATTTTCAAGCGCATCAGCCAGTCGCTCGGCAGGCCCATCGCAGCGCCGAGTGCGAATCGCTTTGGTTCGATCAGTCCGACATCGGCGTCGGCGGTGAAGGCGGAGCTGGACGGTCGCATCCCGCTCATCATCGACGGTGGCGCGTGCTTGCACGGACTGGAGAGCACAATCATCAAGATCGAGCCGGCGGAGCCGAAACCGCTGATCATCATCTTGCGTCCCGGACCCATCGTGCCGGACGACCTCAAGCAATACGGTCGCATCCAGCGGACCGACAAACGCATCATCGATCAGCCGGCGGAAGCGCCGGGTCAGATCGCATCTCACTATGCGCCGCGCACGCCATTGCGATTGTTGCAATCGCCACGCGACTTCATCCCCGAGCACGGAAAGCGATACGCGCTTCTGAGCTATCGCGGCGAGCCGCGCGACGGTTACGTCGATCTGCACGACTGGGAGCAGGTCATGGTCCTCAGCCCCGGCAACGGCAAGCTCCCCGAGGCGGCGGTGCGCTTCTTTTACGTGCTTCGCGAGCTGGACAAGCTGGGTGTCGATGAAATCATCGCCGAGCCGCTGCACGAGCATGGCATGGGCATCGCGATGATGGACCGCCTCCGGCGCGCCGCTGCCAGGACGACTTTCTCCCGATGAGCGCGCCTGACACGACTACGAAGTCCCAAGGCGAACGCGTCGGTGCGCGCACATTCGGCATCGTCACACTCGCGATCCTGAGCAGCCGCATCCTCGGCCTCGTGCGCGAGATGGCGCTGGCCTACCTCTTCGGCGGTGAAAACAAGAAGTGGTTCGACTGCTTCCTCACCGCCTTTCGCATGCCGAACATGCTGCGCGATCTCTTCGCGGAAGGCGCGCTGTCCACGGCATTCGTCACCACATTCACCAAGCGCGCGCAGACTGAAGGCGACGAGTCGGCATGGGCGCTGGCGAGCAAGGTGATGACGCTGGCAGCCGTGGCGATGAGCATCGTCTCCGTCCTCGGCATCATCCTGGCAAAGCCGATCACGATGATCCTCGCGCCGGGCTGGATTCACGAGACGCCCGAGAAGATCGAGTTCACGCTTCAGCTCGCGCGCATCATGTATCCGTTCATCCTCATGGTATCGCTCGCCGCGCTGGTGATGGGGATGCTGAATGCGAAGAAGGTCTTCGGGATGCCGGCGATGGCATCGACGTTCTTCAACATCTTCTCCATGCTCGGCGGCGGCATCCTCGGCTGGTGGATGGATCCGCATTTCGGAAAGTCGTCGCTGATCGGTTTTGCATTTGGGACGCTCATCGGCGGGCTGGCGCAGCTTTGCATGCAGTTTCCGTCGCTGCGGCGCGTCGGTTATCGTTTCAAGCTCGACTTCGACTGGAACGACAGCGGGGTCAAAAAGGTGCTGGAGCTGATGTGGCCCGCCGTGATCTCCGGCAGTGTGGTGCAGTTCAATGTGATGTTGAACAGCGTCTTTGCCTCGTATCTCGCCGTGAAAGACGGGCCGGTGACGTGGTTGAACTATTCCTTCCGCCTCATCCAGCTTCCTCTCGGTCTCTTTGGCGTGGCCGTCGCCACGATCACGCTGCCTGCGATGTCGCGACTGGCGGCCGAAGGCATCACCGAAGGCTTCAAGGACACGCTGGCCCGTGGCTTGAAGCTTGTGTTTCTCATGACGCTGCCATCCGCGGTAGGCATGGCGTTCCTCGCCGAACCGATCATCTCGTTGATTTACGAGCGCGGGAAGTTCACGCCGGAGGACACCGCAATGACCGCGCTCGCCCTGCGCACGTACGCCTGGGGCCTCGTGTTCTACTCGGGCATCAAGGTGATCCAACCGGCATTCTATGCGATCGAGCGACGCTTCGTGCCGCTGACGGTGAGTGCGATCGCCGTCGCCGTGAGTGCCATCCTGAATTCCGTCAGCGTGTTTGGCTTGCGGCTCGGGCACGACTACCTGGCGCTCGGCACCAGCGCCTCCGCCTTCGTGAACTTCACGCTTCTTTGCGTCGTGATGAGCCGCATCGCCGGCGGGATGCATGGCCGCGATCTGGCGGTCAATTTTTCGAAGCTGCTCGTGTCCGTGATCGCGATGGCTGTCGTCTGCATCGTTGCCCGCCAGACGGTGCTCGCTTCGTGGCATGAGCATCGCTTTGTGTTCAAGTGTGCCGCCTTGTTCGGCACCATCGGCGCTGCAGCCGGTGTTTACTTCGGTGTGAACGCGCTCCTGAAGAATGAGGAGGTGGCCGAGTTCAAAACCATCCTGCGCCGCAAGCTGCGTCGTTCCTGACCGTCCGCGACCATGAAGCCGCATCACAAACCCTGGATTCTGGTGCTGAGCAGCCTTGCCATCATCTGGAGCGGCGTGGCGGTCGTGCTTCATGTTACCGACGACAAGATTTCAAATCCGCAGAAGACGCTCGAAATGATGAGGGCGTCGCCATGGTTCAATGGCAGCACTGCTTCATCTTCCGCCCGCGACGAGCACCTGAGCAAGGTGATCGCCAACGTGAACATGCTCGACTTCCCCCAGCGCACCGAGATGCGCGACGAGGGGCCGGAGACGATCAAGAAGTTCTTCGACTCGCTGACGAAGGAGGAGCAGAAACGCTACGTCGATCTCACCGTGCAGAAGGCATTCGATGCCGTGATCAAGGGCTTCAAGGCCATGGGCGAGGATGAAAGGAAACGGACCATCACGCTCGTGCGGCGCAACATCCGTGCGAACCGCAATGGCGATGAGGCTCAGAAGCGTGCCGATGAAGACCAGAAGCTGTTCGACGAATTCATCGACATCGGCATCGAGGACTTTTTCAAGAATGCCTCGACCGAGGAGAAAATGAAGCTCGCTCCCGCCATCGAAGACATGCAGACGCGGATTCGTGGAGTTGGGAGGTGAGCGCGGCGGGGCGGACGCCAGGCAAAATCCATTTGCCGATGCGGAATGAGCATGATTGCTTCGACCCATGGTTTCCATGAAGGACATCCAGCGATACTGCGATGAGATCGCCGCGGCGTTCAAGCCGCGGAAGATCATTCTCTTCGGTTCTCATGCTTACGGACGGCCGCACCGCGATTCCGACGTGGACGTGCTCGTGGTCATGCCTGAACGTAGACAGGCCGGGTATCGGGCCGTCTTGAGGATAAGGGAAAAAGTGCGCGCGCGCTTCCCGGTGGACCTCCTCGTGCATGGCAGCCGCGACATCGCGCGGCGCATTAAGGATCGCGAGTCATTCTTCCTCGACGTCACGGAAAAAGGGAGGGTCATGTATGAAGCGGGCCACGCGTGAGTGGGTGAGGAAAGCGGAGGACGATTTCCTTGCTGCCCAGGCGCTCTCACGCCAGCGGAAGACGCCCTTGCGCGATGCGGTCTGCTTCCACTGTCAGCAGAGCGCGGAGAAATACCTCAAGGCGCGCATGGAAGAGGCTGGCCTCCGGATTCCAAAGACGCACGATCTCGAGGACTTGCTAGCTCTCCTAGTGCCTTTCGAGCCGCTCTGGGTCGCGCTGGAGCCTGCGTTAAGGCGACTCACGCCCTACGGAGTGAAAATCCGTTACCCCGGCAGCGAAGCGACTGTTCCGCAGGTGAAGGTGGCGAAACAGGATATCAAGGCGATCCGCAAAGAAGCTCGCTTCGCCCTCGGGCTTTGACTTGTTCCATGCCTCTCATCGAAGTCCAGCACCTGACCAAGCATTGGCGCAAAGACAAGCCGGCACTCGATGACGTGAGCTTCGACGTCGGCTACGGCCAGATCGTGGGCCTGCTCGGTCACAATGGCGCGGGCAAGAGCACGGTGCTCGGCATCACGCTCGGCATGGTGCGGCCCGACGAGGGCGAGGTGCGCATCGGCGGGCACTCGGTGCAGCGGAGCCGGGCAAAAGCGCTCCAGCAGATCGGCGCGATCTTTGAGACGGCCGTGTTCTACGACTACCTCACCGGCTGGCAGAATCTCCGCGTGCTCTGCTCGCTCTCCGGATATTGGGACGAAAAGGAAGCACGTCGTGTGCTCAAGATGGTGAACCTCCACGAACGCGCGGAGCACAAAACCTCGACCTACAGCCACGGCATGAAGCAGCGGCTGGCGCTGGCGCAGGCCCTGCTCCCGCGTCCGAAATGCCTGCTGCTCGACGAGCCTACCGACGGCCTCGATCCCGAGGGCATCCGGGAGTTCCGCGAATTCATCCTGAAGTTGAAGAACGAATTCGGCATGACCATCCTGCTGAATTCGCACCTGCTCGCCGAAGTCGAGCTGATGTGCGACCGCTGCGTGATCTTGAAGCAGGGCCGCAAGGTGTACGAAGGCCCCGTGCCCTCGAAGGAGGATGCGCGGCCGAGGTTTCAGCTCGAGACGCCGGACCTCGACGAGGCGCGCGCCGTGGCGGGCCGATGTGGTGCGAGCATTCGTCACGACGGCTCGGTCGATCTGCCGCCCGACATCCTCGGGTTCGAGTTCGTGAAGCGACTCGTCGAGGCCGGGGTGCGCGTAAATGCCTGGCAGCAGCACAGGCGTACGCTCGAAGATTGCTACCTGGAACTAACCGGCGCGCAGTGAACCGCGAAGACGGCGCGCGCCCGCAGTGGATGACGAAAACCACCCTGCGGCACGAACTACTGTGTGGCGAACTTCGTCAGCAGGCCGCGCTTGCGCGTGAGATTCAGAATCCACACGAAAAGCCAGCCCGCCAGGGCGAGATAGACGATGTTCAGCACGAAGGCCCAGACGAGCGCCGTCCAGTCCATTGCACCGGTCTTCATCACCTCCCGCATTCCTTCAAAAACATGTGTCGCTGGAAAACACCACGCCAGCGGCTGCGACCATGCCGGCATGTCTTTCACGGGATAAAAGGCCGCGACGACCGGCTGGAGGAAGAACGGCACGGCCCACGCCAGCGATTCAGCGGCTTGACCCCACCGCAAAATCAAAGCGGTCGAAATCATGCCGAGCGACCAGCCGAAGACCATCAGACTCAGGAAAAACGGAATGAGCCACCAGCCCAGGCTGAAAATGTTGTAAGAGTAGCCGAACCACGAAATGAGGCAGAGCACGAGGCCCGTGACGGCGATGCGCAGCAGGCCGACGACAAACGTGGCGCTCAAGTACTCCGCCGTGCGCACGGGCGCGACGAAGACATTCAGCAAATTGCGCGTCCACACGTCCTCGAGAAAAGAGATGGCCACGCCCTGCTGCGCACGGAACATGACATCCCAGAGGATCATCGCGCCGAGCATGAAGAGAATGAAGCTGCCAAACTGCGCATTCGTGTTCCGCTGTATGAAAACGGTCACATTGCCCCACACGACGAGATCGACCACGGGCCAGAAGATCAGTTCCACGAGCCGCATCGGCGACCGCGTGTAGAGAAAAAAGTAGCGCATCACGAGCGCGCTGATGGTGCGGAAGTTCATGGCGGATCAACAATCTCCCCGTCGCGTGCGATCTTGATGAAGACGTCCTCGAGCGAGCTGCCGCTCGAGCGCGCAATGATGTCCGCCGGCCGGCCTTCGCAGACGATTTTCCCTTTGTGCAGGAAAATCACGCGGTCACACACCTCCTCAATGTCGCGCATGTTGTGCGAGGTGTAAAGAATGCTGCAATGGTGCTCGCGCTGCCGGCGCCGCACAACCTTCCGCACCTTGTCGGCGATGTCGGGATCGAGGCTCGCGGTCGGTTCGTCGAGCATGAGCAGCTCGGGGTCGTTCAGGAAGGCTTTGCAAAGATTCACGCGGGTCGATTCGCCTGCGGAGAGCTGGCCGGTCACGCGCTCGCGAAGGTCGGTCACCTCGAGCATCTCGAGCAGATCGGCGATTTTCTTTTTCGGGTCGCGCACACCGTAGATGTGCGCGAAGACGAGGAGGTTCTGCCACACCTTGAGATTGCCGGGAAGGCTGACGTAGGCGGAGGAAAAATTCGACTTCTGTAATATCTCGATCTTGTGGTCTTGCAGCGATTTGCCGAAGGCGAAAATCCGGCCCGACGTCGGCAAGGTGAGACCGAGCAGGCAGTTCATCGCCGTGGTCTTTCCCGCGCCGTTCGCACCGAGCAGGCCGAGGATTTCCCCCCGATGCAGCTTGAACGAGAAAGCGTCCAGCGCCTTCACGCCGTCAAACTCACGGGTGAGTTCGCGGGATTCGAGTACGACTTCGCGCTGGTCGGTCTCAGACATGGGCGCGCAGAATGCGCGAGCAGCGGAATAAAGCAAGACGAACGGGGCGACGGCTTCGTCTCGACGGAAAAACACTCACGCCACGATGTCTTTCACCACATGCCCGTGGATGTCCGTGAGTCGGTAATCGCGGCCTTGGAAGCGATAGGTGAGGCGCTCGTGATCGAAACCGAGCAGGTGCATCACCGTGGCTTGGAAGTCGTGCACGTGGACTTTGTTCTCGGCGATGCTGAAACCGAGTTCGTCGGTGCTGCCGTAGTCGAAGCCGGCCTTCGCGCCGCCGCCGGCCATGAAGAGCGTGAAGCAGTCCGGGTAGTGATCGCGGCCCAGCACCTTGCTGGCGGCCGTGCGGCCCTCGCGGAAGGGCGTGCGGCCAAATTCGCCACCCCAGATGACGAGCGTGTCCTCGAGCAGGCCGCGCTGTTTCAGATCTTTGATCAAAGCGGCCACCGGTTTGTCCGTCGCGGCCACTTTCTTCGTCAAACCGTCCTCGATGCCGTTGTCAGGCCCGGTGCCGTGGAAGTCCCAGCCCCAGTCAAAGAGCTGCACAAAGCGCACGCCTTGCTCCACGAGCCGACGCGCAAGCAGGCAGTTGTTTGCAAAGCTCGCCTCGCCCGGTTTCACGCCGTAGGCCTCCAGCGTGGCTGCGTTTTCCTTCGAGATGTCCATCACCTCCGGCACGCTCGCCTGCATGCGATACGCCAGCTCGTATTGCGCGATGCGCGTCACCGTCTCCGGATGCCCCAGCTCCGCCACCTGCTGCTGATTGAGCTGGTTGAGCACATCGAGCGTCTTGCGCCGCATCTCGCGATTCATCCCCGCCGGATCGCTCACAAAGAGCACCGGATCGCCCTTGCTGCGGCATTGCACGCCTTGATACACGCTCGGGATGAAGCCGCTGCCCCACAAACCCTGTCCACCGCTCGGCTGCGTGCCGCTGGAGATCAGCGTCACAAAGCCCGGCAGGTCCTGATTGTCCGTGCCGAGCCCATACGTCGCCCACGAGCCGAGCGACGGCCGTCCCTGACGCGCATGCCCGGTGAAAAGCAGCAGCTCCGCCGGCGCATGATTGAACTGGTCCGTGTTCATCGAACGGATCATGCACATCTCATCCGCGATGGTGTGAAAGTTCGGGCACGCATCGCTCATCCACATCCCCGCCTTTCCGTAACGCGCAAACGTGCGCGGCGTGCCCATCAGCTTCGGCACGCCCGTCGTGAAGGCAAAGCGCCGACCTTTGAGAATCGAGTCCGGACAATCCTGCCCGCTGCGCTTCACCAGCTCCGGCTTGTAATCAAACAGATCGAGATGCGGCGGCGCACCTGACATGTGCAGGTAGATCACGCGCTTCGCCTTCGCCTGATGATGCGACTTCCGCGGCAGCATCGGATTCGCCGCCTGCGGCATCGCCGCGGAGTCCTGCTGCATCGCGTGCAACGCAATCGCGCCCAAGCTGAACTGCCCCGCATTGCCCAAAAAAGTGCGCCGCGTCGTGAGCTGGAGTTTGTCGTGGAGAATGGGGTTCATGGCTTCGGATTTAAAGTTCAGCGATTCGTCCAATAAGCATGCGCCGCGGCGCCCAGTGTGAGCAAGCCGACGAGCCAATACTGCCATCCGCCGTTGCTAAACGCACCCATCATCGCGAAGAAGCCAACGATGAGGAGGTAAGCGAGGCCGAACGCACGAGCGAGAGGCTTTTCGGATTGATTGGCAAAGTTGTAGGCCACAACGGCCAAACCCAATCGAATGATAATGGCAATAGACATGCGAACAAGTGTTGAGAGTTAACGGCGCATCAAAAACTCATCCAAATTCATGACCACGTTCGCCACCGCGGTCCAGGCGGCGAGTTCGACCACATCAGCACCGGCTTCGACCGGTCCCAGCGGCTCCGTGGCCATCTTCGTGGCCGCCGCAGCATCCGCGCGATACATCGCGAGGCTCTCGGCATGCAATTGGGTCAATGTGGTCAATTCGGTCACCGTGGGTTCACGCGCCAGACACAGCTTAAACAGCCGTGAGAGCCGCTCGGGCTGCGTTTTGGCCTCACACACAAGCCGCCGCGCCATCGCCTGATGCGTTTCGAGGAAGACGGGATCGTTCAGCGTCACGAAGGCCTGCAGCGGCGTGTTCGTGCGGCTGCGGCGGATCATGCACACCTCGCGATTGCCGGCGTCGAACGTCGTGAAGCTCGCATACGGCGAGTTGCGGCGCACCTCGGTGTAAAGGCTGCGACGATGGCCGTCTTCGCCTTTGCTGACCTCCCAGTCGTTGCTGCGACCAAACGCGGTGCTGAGGCCGAGGTTCGGCGTCATCGGCCGCACCGGCACGCCATACATCTTCTCCGAAAGCAACCCGCTCACCGCGAGCGCTTGATCGCGCAGCAGCTCGCCTGTCGGACGAAAACGCGGTCCACGAGCCAGAAGACGATTGTCCGGATCGCGCTCATTCAATTCGGGCGTCGATTTGGAGTTCTGCTGATAGGCCCGGCTCGTCAACATCAACTTCAGCAGGTGCTTGATGTCCCACCCGCTGTCCATGAGCTCCGCGGCGAGCCAGTCGAGCAACTCGGGATGAAACGGCAGATCGCCCTGGCTGCCAAACTCCTCGCTGCTGCGCACGATGCCGGTGCCGAAGATGCTTTCCCACAGACGATTCACCGTCACGCGAGCCGTGAGCGGATTGTCGCGGCTCACGAGCCATTTCGCCATCGTGAGGCGATTCTTCGGCTCCGCGCCCGGCAACGGATGAAACACCGCCGGCGTGCCCTCGCTCACTTCATCGCCCAGCGACTGCCAGTTGCCGCGAAGCTGCACTTTCGTCACGCGACGCTGCTTCGGATCGAGATCGCGCATGATCGGCACCGTCACCGGCTTGATCGCCGCGAGCTCCTTGTTCGCTGCGGCGAGCCGCGTGCGCTCGGCAGCGGATTCCTTCGCAATGTTTCGCACATAATAATCCGCGATGACCTGCTGCTGCTCCGGCGAGCGTTTCGGCTGCGCCAGCGCGGCGATCACATTCGCGGGAATCTTCGCCGCCTGCTGCACACGGGCATCGCCAGTGAAACTCAGGCGGAAATTACCAAGCGTGTGCTGCTTGAACTCGCTCTTCTGCTCCAAGATCACGCGCAGCTTCGCGCCCGCGGGCACCGCGATGGGCGAGTTCGTCAAAAGCGTGAGCGTGTGCGGCTTTTCGGCCGCACCACCGACCGCCCAGCCTTTGCTTTTCGCTTCGAGGAACTTCGTCGCCTCAAAACCGCTCTGCGAGAAATCCGCGAGCGCCGTCGTGAAGCTCAGCGGCACCGGACCGCTCACCGCGAAGGCTTTTTCCTTCTCCGGCGCGGGCGTCGGATCGCTCTTCCACAGGATCTGACGCTTCTCATCGAGCAGCACCACGCGGAAGCCATCGAGACGCTTGCTCACGCCATCGAGCCGGTTCCACACCACCACGCGATCCACCGGCTTCGCGGCCTTCAGATCGACCTCCCACCACGGATTGTCGTCGTTCCCGCTCGTGTGCGACACGCTGCCCTTTTGGTAGTCGCCGTCCGTGTTGCCATCGTTGGCACGTTTCGCCGCGGCGTCCTGATACTGGCTGCTGTGACTCGCCACGCCCTTCGGCGCGATGTTTTCGGCGCCGCTGAAAACCTGCACCTCGGCCAGTTGCAGCATCTTTTTGGCTCCTGGCAGTTCCACGCGCACAAAGCGAGCCTGCGGAGCCGCTTTGGCATCCGGCGGCACCACCTCGGCCCTGAGGCTCGTGAGCACAAAATTGCCGAAACCAGCCTGCGGAGCCGTTTCGAGCCTCAACGCGCTCAGTTTGTCACCCGCGAGCGGCAACTCGACCGTGTAACTCGCCGTGTCCTTGTTTTTCGCGAGGATCACACGGCCATCGTTTTCGATCTTCGCGTCGCTTTCGCTCACTTTGAGCGGCTTCGGGCTCTGCCAGCCCAAATCGCGAGCAAAACCGCGATCCCACGCCTCCAGCCCCGCGAGCCATTTCGCATCCGGCTTCGTGAATTTCGACTCCAACGCCGCGATCTCGACTTTGAGGGCCTCGCGCTGCTTTTTCAGCTCCGGCGTGTCAAAGCTGTGCAGCGGCACTTCGTCCTTTTTGTCGCTGTCGGCACTTTGATTGAGGAAGGCGTAGAACTGGAAGTACTCGTTGATCGTCAGCGGATCGTATTTGTGCGTGTGACACTGCGCACAGGCCATCGTCGTGCCCATCCACACGGCGAAGGTCGTGTTTACGCGGTCGATGATCGCCGCGTTGCGAAATTCCTCATCGTCCGTGCCACCTTCGTTCTGCGTCATCGTGTTCCGGTGAAACGCCGTCGCGATGAGCTGGTCGTCCGTCGGGTTCGGCAGCAGATCGCCCGCAAGCTGCTCGATGGTGAACTGATCGAACGGCATGTTCGCATTCAACGCCCGGATCACCCAATCCCGATACGCCCAAATCTCCCGCGGCTGGTCACTCGGATAGCCGGACGAGTCCGCGTAGCGTGCCAGGTCCAGCCATTGGCGCGCCCAGTGCTCGCCGTAGCTTGGTTTGGCGAGGTAATGCGCCACGACGTCGGACAGGTCGGACGTGTCTGACTTGTCGGACGAAAACCGCGCCAGTTCCTCCAACGTCGGCGGCAGCCCGGTCAAATCGAGCGCCACACGGCGGATCAGCGTCGCACGATCCGCCGCAGGAGAAAATGACAGACCTTCTTTCTTCAGGCGTGCCGCCAGAAACGCATCCACCGGATTCTTCGCGCCTGCGGGCACCGCAGGCCTCACCACCTTCTCATAGCTCCAATGCTTCCCCCACTTCGCGCCCTGCTTGATCCACTCTTTGAGCAGAGCCACCTGCTCGGGGGAGATCGTCTTGTGCTGCTTCGGTGGTGGCATGACCTCATCGGGATCGGTGCTCACGATGCGCTGGATGAGGGCGCTTTTCTCCGGATCACCCGGCACCACGGCGATGACGCCGTCATGATTTTTCTTCGCACTCGCTTCGTCATCCAGTCGCAGACCGGCCTCGCGCTTCTTTTCATCCGGGCCATGGCAGGTGAAGCAGTTCTCGGAGAGAATTGGGCGGATTTCTCGCGAAAAGCTGACGGTATGCTGTCGCACGTCGGACGCATGGGCGACGACCACAGACAACGTGACGATGGGAAGGAAGTGACGAAACAGAGGGCGCATGAGCAGCGCAGAATATGGCAACGGCGGGCGCAATCTTGCACCGGCGACGGAGGCAAACGGCCAGATCCATGGAGGATACCTGCGCGACATGCGACGAATCTCCGGCCTTGTGAACGAACGAAAAGCCCCGCATCCGGCGCGCGGAGGCGGGGCATTCATGTGCGGCGTGCCTCGTGCGGGACTGGTTACAGCGAATCCTTGAGCGCCGCCGAAGGTGTGAAGCGCACGGTCTTCGACGCGGGAATCTTGATCGGTTCCTTCGTCTTTGGATTACGGCCCATGCGGGCCTTGCGACTCGCGAGCTTGAAGGCGCCAAAACCGACGATCTGGACGTGGCCGGTCTTCACGCCTTTGGCAATGGCCGAGAGCACGGCTTCCAAGGCATCGCCTGCCTCGCGTTTCGAAGTGGCACCGCCGAGGTTCGATCGCACTGCTTCGGTAAGTTCTGCTTTGTTCATGGATGGGGAGTGGATTGATTGTTTGGAATGACGAGAAGGTGGGCGTCTCGTGCGTTGAAAAGATTGGATGCGATCTAATGGCGGCGCGGCGAACATCGTCAAACCAAAATCCCCCGCATTTTTTCACCCCCTTTGAAAGGACATGAGCGCATCGATTCTGAAACAGTTTCATCTGCCGGATGGCAGGCCGGTGCTGGGCGCAGACGCATTCGTCGCGCCCGGTGCCACGGTGATCGGCGCCGTGACGCTCGGCGATGAGTCGAGCGTGTGGTACGGCGCGGTGCTTCGCGGCGACATCAACCGCGTGATCGTCGGGGCGCAGTCGAATGTGCAGGACCTCTCCGTGCTGCATGTGAGCGATGATTTCGCCGCCATCGTCGGCGAGCGCGTGACCATCGGCCACCGGGCCATCGTCCATGCCTGCACGGTGGGCGATGAAGTGCTCGTCGGCATGGGCGCCATCATTCTGGATGGCGCGGAGATCGGTCCGCGCAGCATCATCGCCGCAGGTGCGCTGGTGACAAAGGGCGCGCGTGTTCCCGAGGGGTCGCTGTTCGTAGGCTCGCCCGGGAAAGTGGTGCGGTCGCTTTCGCTCGAAGAGCAGCGCTCGAACGCCGCGCTCGCGATGAAGTATGTCGAGGTCTCGCGCCGCTACCGCGAACTGGGGTTGAATGCGGCCGGCAAGATTCTGAAATAATCGCGGCACCGGTTGCCATCTCGATGCGATGGCCGATTAGTGGCCCACCCTCAATGAACAAGGAAGTGATCGAAGTGCAGGTGCGTGCCGTGGTGCCGCTGGATGCCAGTTTTGCCGTGTTCCTCGGCAACGCGGACAAGACGTTCGTCATCTACGTGGATGAATCCGTGGGCACGGCGATCTCGATGTTCATGCGCGGCGTGGCAAAGGAGCGGCCGCTCACGCATGACCTGATGGCCAGCTTGCTCATGGCCTTTGGCGCGAAGGTGGATCGCATTGTGATCAATGATCTCTCCGGCAGCGTCTTCCGCGCGCGGCTCATCATCGTGGCCGAGAACGAACTGCACGCCAGGAAGGTCATTGAGATCGACGCCCGGCCCAGCGACAGCATCGCGATGGCCACGCAGTCGGGCGCGCCGGTATTCGTCGCGCGCCAGGTGTGGGAGTCCGTTGAAGACATGACCGAGGCTTTGGAGGAAATCGAGAAGCGAGGCAATGCGCTGGCTTCGGAAGCAAAGGGCGCGGCACCGTCCGGCGCGGGCGACGAGATCGAGGATGAGGAAGGCGACGATGATGAGGACTTCGACCTTGAGGATGAGAATGATGATGATGACGAGGAAGATGACTCGTCGCCATCGAGGTGAAGCCGCCATCGCCCTCCCCGATCGGCTTGGCGACGGGATCGTCGAGTACCGAAAGTCCGGGATTGCCGGGTGAGATCAGACCGGGCAGATCCCAGAGTGTGCCGCCCCTTCTGACAGGCCCGATTTTGGCCGAAAAACTGGCCTCCTGAATGCTGCCAGCAAGAGCTTGATTTTGGCGGACGGCGGGGCAATCTCCCCGCCCCCTTTCAAATGACAAACACCGGATCACCGCCCGAACAGCGCCTGTAACGACCAATGAGAAACACCGGATTACCGCCCAAACAGGGCCTCTATGACCCTGCCTTCGAGCATGACGCATGCGGCGTCGGATTCGTCTGCCAGATGAAGGGCAAGCGCTCCCACGACATCATCGAGCAGGCGCTCACGATCCTCGTGAATCTGGACCATCGCGGCGCTTGTGGCTGCGAAACGAACACGGGGGACGGGGCGGGCATCTTGATTCAGGTGCCGCACAAGTTTTTGAAAAAGGTGGCCGCCAAGGAGGGCGTCACTTTGCCCGAGGCCGGGCAGTATGGCGTGGCGATGTGCTACACGTCGCCTGATCCGAAGGTGCGGGCGAAGAGCGCGTCGCTGTTTGAGAAGCTGGTCGCGGAGGAGGGGCAGAAGGTGCTCGGGTGGCGGGACATCCCGACGGACAATTCGATGATCGGCAAGACGGCGAAGGCCAGCGAGCCGTTCATGCGCATGGCTTTCATCGCGCGCGGCTCGGGGTGCAAGGACGAGCAGGCCTTTGAGCGGAAGCTGTATGTGATCCGCAAGAGGACGTATTTCGCGATCCGCACGGCGGGCATCGACGACTTCTGGTATTGCCCGAGCCTGAGCTGCCGCACGATCATTTATAAGGGCATGCTGATGCCGGAGCAGGTGGGGCAGTATTTCAAGGACCTACACGACCCGGACATGGATACGGCGCTGGCGCTGGTGCACTCACGTTTCTCGACGAACACCTTCCCGAGCTGGGAGCGCTCGCATCCGTATCGCTACATCGCGCACAATGGCGAGATCAACACGCTGCGCGGCAACATCAACTGGATGTTTGCCCGCCAGCCGCTGCTGGAGAGCGATCTGTTCGAGCCTGGCGACATCGAGAAGATCAAGCCGATCGTGAACACGAACGGCTCGGACTCAGCGATGTTCGACAACGTCTTCGAGCTGCTCGTGCTCGGTGGTCGTTCGCTGCCGCACGCGATGATGATGATGATTCCTGAGCCGTGGAGCGGCCATGAATCGATGAGCGAGGAGAAGAAGGCGTTTTACGAATACCACTCCTGCCTGATGGAGCCGTGGGATGGACCGGCATCGGTCGCCTTTACGGACGGACAAATGATCGGCGCGACTTTGGATCGCAACGGCCTGCGGCCGTCGCGCTACTACGTGACCAAGGACGATCTCGTGATCATGGCGTCGGAGGCTGGCGTGCTGCCGGTGCCGCCGGAGAATGTGGCGATCAAAGGCCGACTGCAGCCGGGCCGCATGTTCATCGTGGACATGCAGGAAGGCCGCATCGTGCCTGACGAAGAGATCAAGGAAAAGATCGCGAAGGAGCAGCCTTACCGGAAGTGGCTCGACGACAATCTCATCAAGCTCGCCGACATCGCCGACGGTGGCGAAGTGCCGCAGCCTGATCCTGACACGCTGACGCAGCGCCAGATGGCGTTCGGCTACAGCTTCGAAGATCTGCGCAAGCTGATGACGCCGATGGCCAAGGATGGCGTGGAAGCCACCGGCTCGATGGGCACTGACATCCCGCTCGCGGTGCTCTCGAACAAGTCGAAGCTGCTCTACGACTACTTCAAGCAGCTCTTCGCGCAGGTCACGAACCCACCGATCGACTGCATCCGCGAGGAGATCGTCACCTCGTCAGTCACGACCATCGGACCTGAGCGCAATCTGCTCAAGCCGGTGCCGGAAAGCTGCAATCTCATCGAGCTGAAGACGCCGATCCTCACGAACGAGGAACTGGCGAAGCTGAAGGCCGTGGCAGTGGGCGAATTCCGTTCCGTCACGATCCCGACGCTCTTCGATCCATCGAAGGGTGCCAAGGGCCTCGAAGACGCGATGACGGAGCTTTTCCGTCAGGTGTCGCTGCAAGTCGATGCGGGCATCAATCTCATCATCCTCAGCGACCGCGGCATGGAACGGCACTACGCTGCCATCCCGCCGCTGCTCGCCGTCTCCGGCCTGCATCACTTCCTCATTCGCGAAGGCAAGCGCACGAAGGTCGGCCTCATCCTCGAATCCGGCGAGCCGCGCGAAGTACATCACTTCTGCACGCTCATTGGCTACGGCTGCGCGGCGATCAATCCGTATCTCGCCTTCGAGACGCTGGATGACATGATCAAGCAAGGGCTGCTCACCGGCGTGGATCATTACACGGCGTGCAAGAACTTCGTGAAGGCCGCGACGAAGGGCATCGTGAAAGTTGCCTCGAAGATCGGCATCTCCACGATCCACAGTTATCTCGGTGCGCAGATTTTCGAATGCGTGGGCCTTCAGCAGAAGGTCGTGGACAAATACTTCACCGGCACCGCCTCGCGCATCGAAGGCGCGGACATGGAAACCATCGCGGCCGAAGTGCTGGAGCGTCATCACGGTGCCTTCCCGGATCGCGTGGTGGACGGCACCGCGCTCGACGTCGGCGGCGACTATCAATGGCGCGCCGAAGGCGAGGCCCACCTTTTCAATCCGCAGACGATTCACACGCTGCAGAAAGCCGTGCGCACGGGCAGCTACGAGGCCTTCAAGAGCTACTCCTCGCTGGTGAACGATCAGGAGAAGAGCTTCTACACGCTGCGCGGTCTGCTCAGCTTCAAGAAGCGCGAGCCGATCTCCATCGATGAAGTTGAGCCGGTCGAAGCGATCCTGAAGCGCTTCAAGACAGGCGCGATGAGCTACGGCTCCATCTCGAAGGAAGCACACGAAGCACTGGCTGTTGCGATGAACCGCATCGGCGGCAAGTCGAACACGGGCGAAGGGGGTGAGGACCCCGAGCGCTACACGTGGACGAACGAGAAAGGCGACTCGAAGAACTCGGCGATCAAGCAAGTGGCTTCCGGCCGCTTTGGCGTCACGAGCCTTTACCTCACGCAGGCGAAGGAACTCCAGATCAAGATGGCCCAGGGCGCGAAGCCCGGTGAAGGCGGCCAGCTTCCTGGCGGCAAAGTTTATCCATGGATCGCGAAGACGCGTCACTCGACGCCGGGCGTGGGTCTCATTTCACCGCCGCCGCACCATGACATCTATTCGATCGAAGACCTCGCGGAGCTGATCCACGACCTCAAGAACTCGAACCGCGCCGCACGCGTGAGCGTGAAGCTCGTGTCCGAAGTGGGCGTGGGCACCATCGCAGCCGGTGTGGCAAAAGCGCACGCTGACGTGGTCCTCATCTCCGGCTTTGACGGCGGCACCGGCGCATCGCCGCAAACGTCCATCAAGCACGCGGGTCTGCCGTGGGAACTCGGTCTTGCCGAGACACATCAGACGCTCGTGTTGAACAATCTCCGCTCGCGCATCGCCGTCGAAACCGACGGCCAGCTCAAGACCGGTCGCGACGTGGTCATCGCTACTCTGCTCGGAGCCGAGGAGTATGGCTTTGCCACCGCTCCGCTCGTCACGCTGGGCTGCATCATGATGCGCGTCTGCCATTTGAACACCTGCCCGGTCGGCGTCGCAACGCAGGATCCGCGCTTGCGCGCGAAGTTCACCGGCGATCCGGAGCACACGGTGAACTTCATGAAGTTCATCGCTCAAGAAGTGCGCGAAATCATGGCGCAGCTCGGCTTCCGCACGATCACGGAAATGGTCGGCCGCACCGACGTGCTCGAAGCGCGCGCCGCTGTCGATCACTGGAAGGCAAAGGGCATCGATCTCTCGAAGCTCCTCTACTCGCCGCCAGCCGGCCCGGAAGTCGGTCGCTTCTGCACCGACAAGCAGGATCACGGTCTCGAGAAGTCGCTCGACATCACGACGCTGCTCGACCTTTGCAAGCCCGCCATCGAGAAGGGCGAGAAGGTCACCGCCGAGCTGCCGATCAAGAACACGAACCGCGTCGTCGGCACCATTGTCGGCAACGAGATCACCAAGCGTCACTGGCAGGGTCTGCCGGACGACACCGTGCATCTGAAATTCCACGGCAGTGCCGGCCAGAGCCTCGGTGCCTTCGTTCCAAAGGGCATCACCATCGAAATGATCGGCGACGCCAACGACTACGTCGGCAAGGGCCTCAGCGGTGGTCGCATCATCGTTTATCCTGATCCGAAATCGACGTTCGTCGCCGAGGAAAACATCATCATCGGCAATGTCGCGCTTTACGGCGCCACGAGCGGCGAGCTTTTCGTCCGCGGCGTCGCAGGTGAGCGTTTCGCCGTCCGTAACTCGGGCGTGCACACCGTCGTCGAAGGCGTGGGCGACCACGGCTGCGAATACATGACCGGCGGCAAAGTCGTCGTGCTCGGCCCCACCGGCCGCAACTTCGCGGCAGGCATGAGCGGCGGTGTCGCTTACGTGCTCGACGAGGAAGGCGACTTCGCCATCCGCTGCAATGCGCAGATGGTCGGCCTCGAGAAGGTCGATTCCGAAGAAGCCGAGGCGCTGCGCCAGCTCATCAAGCGCCACGCCGATTTCACCAAGAGCCAGAAGGCCTTCAAGGTCCTCGCGCTCTGGGACGAGATGGTTCCGAAGTTCGTGAAAGTGATGCCGAAGGACTACAAGCGCGTGCTGCAGGCCCTGAAGAAAGCCCACGACGAAGGCCTCAGCGGCGACGAAGCCCTCAACGCCGCCTTTGAGGCGAATGCCCGCGACGTCGCGCGCATCGGCGGGGGCTAGAATCCGTTCTTGGCCCTCCCTGGCAAATCGAATAGACTTCCGCCATGCTCACCCAATACATCCGCGCAGCGCTCCGCGAAGCTCAATACGAGCTGATGGAGAACGGCCGCTACTTTGCCAGCATTCCTTCATGCGAGGGAGCTTGGGGCGAAGGGGCGACCGTCGAGGATGCGCGCGAAGAGTTGGAAGGAGCTCTGGAGAGCTGGATCATCGTCGGCATTCGTTTTGGGCACACGTTGCCAGTCGTGGCCGGAATCGATCTGAACCCCCAGCCCGCGTATGCCGAAGCCGATTAGCCGCCGGGACATGATCAAACGACTGCGTGGTGATGGCTGGGAAGGACCCGATCCGGGTGGTTCACACTGGGTCATGCGCAAAGGTGCTCGTCGCCTGACCATTCCAAACTCGCACAAGGGCGACATCGACTGGAGCTTGACCAAGAAAATCCTCAAACAAGCCGGCATCAGCCCCGAGGAATGGGACAAGCTTGCCTGATTCAATACACACCAATTTCACTCAGACCGTACACGACAATGGGTAAACCAACCGGCTTCATCGAATACCAGCGCGAACTCCCGACCGACCGCGATCCGATCGCGCGTCTTGGTGACTGGAAGGAGATCCACAACCATCTCCCCGAAGAGAAGCTCAAGACGCAGGGCGCGCGCTGCATGGATTGCGGCATTCCGTTTTGCCACACCGGCAAGCTCATCAGCGGCATGGCCAGCGGCTGCCCGATCAACAACCTCATCCCCGAGTGGAACGATCTCGTCTATCGCGGCCTCTGGCGTGAAGCCCTCGATCGTCTGCACAAGACGAACAATTTCCCCGAGTTCACCGGTCGTGTATGCCCCGCTCCGTGCGAAGGCTCCTGCACCGTCGGCATCAGCGAGCCGCCGGTGACGATCAAGAACATCGAGGTCAGCATCATCGACAAAGGCTGGGACGAAGGCTGGGTCACTCCCCAACCACCCACGAAGCGCACTGGCAAAAAAGTGGCCGTCATCGGCTCCGGCCCCGCAGGATTGAGCGCCGCCGCGCAGCTCAACATAGCCGGCCACAGCGTCACCGTCTTCGAACGTGCCGATCGTCCGGGCGGCCTGCTCATGTATGGCATCCCGAACATGAAGCTCGACAAAAAGGAAGTCGTGCTGCGCCGCATCCAGCTCCTCGAAGACGAAGGCGTGAAGTTTGTCTGCAACACCAGCGTCGGCACCGATCTGGCCGCTGAAAAGCTGCTCAAAGACTTCGACGCCACCATCATCTGCACCGGTGCCACGAAGCCGCGCGATCTCCCGATCCCCGGCCGTGAACTGAAGGGCATCCACTTCGCGATGGACTTCCTCACCGCGAACACCAAGGCCGTGCTCGACGGCGGAGATGCTCCCATTTCAGCGAAGGGCAAAAACGTCGTCATCATCGGCGGCGGCGACACTGGCACCGACTGCGTTGGCACCAGCCTGCGTCACGGTTGCAAGAGCGTGCATCAGCTCGAGATCATGGCCAAGCCGCCGCTCACTCGCGCCGCGAACAATCCATGGCCCGAGTGGCCCAAGACTTACAAGATGGACTACGGCCAGGAAGAAGCCGCCGCGAAGTTCGGCGACGATCCGCGCGTCTATCTCACCACCGCCACGCACTTCGAAGCCGACGAGAACGGCAACGTGAAGGCCGTGCATGTCGTCGATGTCGAGTGGAAGAAGGACGACAAAGGCAACTTCGGTCCGCAAAAGATCGCCGGCACCGAGAAGGTGATGCCCGCGCAGCTCGTGCTGCTCGCCATGGGCTTCCTCGGCCCCGAGCAGCCGCTCCTCGACGCCCTCAAAGTCGAGCGAGACGTCCGCACCAACATCAAGGCCGACCACGGCAAATACACCACCAGCATCCCCGGCGTCTTCGCCGCCGGTGACTGCCGCCGCGGCCAAAGCCTCGTCGTCTGGGCCTTCAACGAAGGCCGCGGCGCCGCCCGCGAGTGCGACCGCTATCTGATGGGTGCGACGGATCTGCCGTGATTGGCAGCGAGTCGACTCGTCTCCCGATTCTCACTTCGGGCCGAAGCCCCGTCTTTAACCGCTCTTTGGCAAGGACGGAGCAGAAGCATATCTCGTTTTCGTCGAGAACGTTTGGCTTCTCAAAGCCCTAGCCCTCTCACAGGACGGCAGCGAAACCGTCGCGTCGGGCAAGCGGCCTGGTCTGCTGCTGCCGAGCCAGGTGGTGCTATGTGCATAGATGATGCCCGGGACCTTCTCCGATAGGAGTCAGATCGACAAGCTGCGTCCAAATGAGGCATGAGCAGGCAGTCGATCGATCCCGCTTTGCCCTTCGCTCCACGTCCTTGATTTCTTCCGAATTAGGCGAGATGAAACAGCAAACCTCAACCCGCCTTTCCCATGACCACTCACTCGCTCTCCCGCCGCAACTTCCTCGGCACCGCTCTTGCCACCGCCACCGGCCTTTCTCTTCCACGGCTCGCTTCGGCGGCGGAGAAACCGAACTCGGTCTTCGGCGGCGTGCGCGTCGGCTGCATCACGTATAGCTATCGCAGCATGGCAAAGACAGCGCAGGAGACGCTGAAGGCATTGCTCGATTGCGGCATCAGCGAGACGGAACTCATGGGCGGACCGATCCAGGACTTCGCAGGCATCAAAGGCAAGGCCACGGACGCTGAGCGTGAGCAGCAGCTCGCAAAGTGCAAGGAGCTGCGGAAGCTGTATAACGACGCAGGCGTGAACATTCACATCCACAAGATGGGCTTTGGCCAGTCGGATGAAGAGATCGACTTCAGCTTCCTCGTGGCGAAGGCGCTGGGTTGCACGGGTGTCACCACGGAGCGCAATGCCATCCTCGCCAAGCGCGTCGCGCCGTTTGCCGACAAGCACAAGATCTGGGTCGGCTTCCACAACCACACGAACAACCTGCCCGAGATGGAATATCACGACCCGATCTTTGAACTCGGCCAATACATCGGCCTGAACCTCGACATTGGCCACTACGTCGCTGGATCGAAGGGCAAGTCACCGATCCCCGTGCTGGAGAAGTATCACGACCGCATCGTGAATCTTCACCTCAAAGACCGCACCGCCGACGGCGGCAACCTGCCCTGGGGCCAGGGCCAGACCCCGATCAAGGAAGTGCTGCAGTTGATGAAAAAGGAGAAGTGGACCTTCCCCGCCGAGATCGAGCTGGAATACAAGATCCCCGAAGGCTCCGACGCCGTGAAGGAAGTGGCGAAGTGCGTGAGGTATTGCCGAGAAGCGCTGGCGTGAGAGTCGCTCACTTCGGCAATCATGGTGTCGTAGCCACGCCTCACCTCTACGGCGAGCCGAAAATCTGAGAGACCGCCTGCCTCGCTGCCGACTTCACCTTCGCCGACATCCAAAGCGTCGATTGCGTCTCCAGATCATCGAGAGTCTGCAAACACGCCGCCTTGTCCAGATGACCGGACGCGGCAGCGAAAAGCACGACGCCGAGCGAGCCGCGAACATGAATCCCAAGCGACTCTCCCATCGTCCGTGCCGCAGTGTCATCGGTCAGGAACAGGTCGGCTTGGGTTTCCCGCGCATAGGCCAGTGCCTCCGCTTCACCCGCATGAAGCACTTGCGCATTCACCCACTGGCTCGCCTGCAAGATGGCGGAGGCTGACGGCTGCGCCAGAGACAGCCATGACGGCAATCCGCAGGTCGCAAAGCTTGGGGCGTGCCGTTGCAGTTCGTTCCAGACCGTTGGGGTCACTTGAATGCCGCCGAGATGTGCCAGCAAGTGCATGGCTCCCACCTGATGCAAATGCAGCAGCGGGCCAGTGTCCGTGACCACCACATTCATGGACGCTTCGACGCGGCATTCACAGCCCAGTCAATGTCGGCGAGCTGTTGCTTCTCCAGCAATGCGAGTTTGCGATGGCTCATCATGTCCCGAACGGCCGCGCGGACTGCTTCCGCCTGACTCGTAAACCAGCCCGCTTCCACGGCGGCGTCGAGTTCCGCGGTGAGGGCTTCAGGAAGGTCAAGGGTTAGAGTGGTCATGGGCAAAGAATATGTGATGAGGCCAAACATCGCAACGTTCAGCTTCACCGGTTCTCCCTGCCAACTCAGAAAACCCGCCGAAGGCGTGGAAGCGGGCGTCGAGATCAGCAGTTCACGTTCACTCAGCGTCGGTGAATTCTCCCCGCGCTCCACGAGGCGGATGAACTTCATCAGGCACTATTGAGAATGCCTGCGAAGCCCAAACTCTCCACGGCTTCCGTCTGGTTATGCAGAAGCCGTCTCTGCCGCCCACTCGCGCAAAGCCTTCGGCAACGTCGCGAGCTTCTTCTTCGTCAGCTCACGCCGCACCACCATCCCCACGTTCGCCGCGCTCTTCATGTGCAGACGCTCCGCGATCCAACCCTGGGACACCGTCGTCTTGTCCCACAGCCGCTTGGCGATGATCGCTTTGCGCACGTCCGCACCCTTCGTCCGCTTCACCTCCGCGTGCGACATCTCCGCAGCCCTCAGTCCCTCCGCCAGCAGCCGCTCCGCCTCCAGCTCGCCGTGCGACTTACGCTGGGGAGCAGCCGCATAGCCACGCGACTTGGTCTTCTTCAGCAGACCCTCCGCCAGCTTCAGCATCTTCTCCGCAAACGCCTGTGTCCCCCAATACCAGCCACGCCGCAGATGACTCGCCCGCGCATCCACTTCTTCTGGCATCAAAGGCACCCCACAACTCTTCGCTGACTCCGCCACCGCTCGCTTGTCCAGCCGCTCCACGAACCGCCGCCGCCCCGCCGTCGTGTCCTCACAGCCAACACGACTTAGCCCATGCTCCGCCGCCAGCCACTTCGCCCGCTTCGTCGGCGGCAGCGCATAGCCACCCGCCACACTGCTCCAGGGGAAATCCAAAACAGACTCGCCCTTGTCAGGCCGGATCAGCTTCGCCCGCACCGGATTCAGATGAATGTAATCCATCAGCGTCTGGTAGTAATGCCCCTCGCTGCCCTCCACCAGCACCGCTTTGTAGCGATCCCCAAACACCCGCCCCCAAGCCCGATGCCGCACATTGAACCGCCGCGTCAGTGTGTTCTGTAGCCAAGCCATCCCCGACACCAGATTCGCCTCCGGCGTCTCGATGAACAGATGGTAGTGATTCCCCATCAACACCCACGCATGAACCCGCCACCCCGTCATCACACAAGCTTCTGAGAGCGTGTGCAAAAAGAACCGCCGGTCATCCTCATCGAGAAAGATCGCCTCCCGCCGATTCCCCCGAGCCATCACATGGTAGTGAGCGCCAGGGAACTGAATGCGGATGCTGCGGGGCATGGCGCAGGATGGTCAAAGGGAGTTCAAGGGCAAGGATTTTGTTGGATTTTGCACCCTGACCCCGTTTCCCTGACCCCGTTTCCCCGTTTCCGTGCCATGGAACGGCATCGCGATAATGCGCCTCCGCCCTGAACCTGGCGCGACAGGGACGCGCGGTGCCGCGTCAGTCATGTTGTTGAGGTGTTCGTCAACCTTGTCGGAGAACGGGCCGTGGTAGCAGGCTTCGATGAGGTCGTCCCACGACGGCGTTGTTTGCGGCGAGGCAGGCCTTCACGGTGCAGAAGGGCTCGGGACTGCGGATGAGGCGGTCGAAGTCATCGGGCTGCCAGAGGGGATTCAGGGCGCTGAGGCCGGTTGGGTGGATGAGACGGCTCGAAACGCCTTTCCAGCCTTGGAGCGTGTCGGGGAGGGATTGGCCGTCGCGGAGGGGGAAGAGCGCATGGACTTGATTGGGCATGATGACGTCGCCCCAGAGGTCGTAGCGCTGGCCGTCGAAGTGATGGAGGCGGTCGGCGACGATTTGGGCGAGGTGTGGATCACGCAAGGCGCAGGAGCCGTGCGCGGCGTCGAGGTGTTCGTCGAGCTTGTCGGAGAACTGGCCGTGGTAGCAGGCTTCGGTGCTTTCGTCCCAAGGCGGCGGATTCGCGGCGAGGAAGGCATCGCGGGCTTGGGCTTCGAAGCTTCAGCGGAGAATGAGCGCGAGGGCAAACATCGAGGAGTTCACTCGGCAGAGAATCGGCGAGGCAGAAGGTGACAGTCATGATGACTTGCGATCTGCGCTTGCCAAATCAAGGCTGCCAGACACGATCTACACCATGCGGCACTTCGACTACCAGCGCACGATTATCGCCTACCACGGGTGCGATGAGTCGGTCGTGCGTCGGGTGCTGCTGACGGGTGATCCGCTCTCGGCCAGCGAGAACGATTACGACTGGCTCGGCTATGGCATCTACTTCTGGGAGTTCGGGCCAGAGCGTGCATTGGAGTGGGCTGTGGAGCAGCAGAAGCGGAACCCGAAGCGCATCAAGAAGCCTGCGGTCATCGGAGCCGTCATTCATCTGGGGAATTGCTTTGACCTGCTGGATACAAGGAACACGTCGATGCTCGAAGCCGCGTATGATGGCTATTTGACTTTGGCTCCCGAGCCTTTGCCTCTCAATCGTGGCCCACTCCATTTCCTTGATTGCGCCGTGCTCAACTATGGTCTGCCCAAGTTGGAAGAAGCCTACGACATCCAGTTCCAAAGTGTTCGTGGCGTGTTCCAGGAGGGCACGCCTGCCTTCGCAGGCTCGGACATCCGCAAAAAGTCCCACATCCAGATTGCCGTTCGCGATCCCGGCTGCATTTTGGGCTACTTCAAACCGCAAACTCGCCTCTAGCCATGCCTGCCGTGAAATCCAAGCCCGCCCCTCGCACGTCGGCGAATGGCCGTGCGTCTCGTGCAGCCAAACCCGCACTGCCGAAGAAGCCGTCCACCCCCTATCCCGGCTACATGACCGATGAGTGGCATGAATACGGCATGGCCGTGTTACGCAGCCAGACCAAGGAGCAATTCCGCGCTGACTTGCTGCGCTTCGGCATCATCGACAAGAAGGGCAACTACACGGCTCCGTATCGGATCGACTAGCCTGCGTTACCTTTGCTGGGCAATCTTGAAACTCCCCAAGCAACAAAACCGCCATGAAAGCATTTCGACAAATCTACATCGCAGTCTCTCTGACTTTCGTGCTGGGGATGACATCTTGTTCTTCAGTCTATAGCAAGAAGGTCGTAGGCAGTGATCAATACCCCAAGCTCAAGGCATTTGAAGGCGTTTGGGTATTTGAGTCAAAGTCGCTGAATGGAGCAGCCTCAGATGGAAGTGCTATCAGATTGACAGTCGGCGACGAAGCGTCAGGGCTACTAAAAGCGGAACAAACCTCCGCCAAAGTAAACGAATCAAGTCCAAGCGGAATTTTCGTCAGAATGATTTCGGGAAAAACGTTCCTCAGCATTCCACAAGGCGACGCCAAGGGTTTCTCGTTTTGCATGGCCACTCACGTCGGTGAACGAAGTATTGTAACCATTGACCCTGATTTGGATGTCTTCGCGCGCCTAGTTGATTCGGGCGAATTAGCCGGTGAGATTAAGCGTGATGCTAAAAATGTTCCAACCTCTGTGACACTAGACAAAATCAGCGAGACGACTCTTGATCTGCTGCTGCGAAAAGGAGCGTTCAAATACGGCGAACCTCTCGTGTGGATGAAGGTTGGCGCACTCTCAAACCTTGTTGGCGGAAGTTCATCATCAAATGCAAATCCGAGTAAGGCAGCTGTTGAGGTCCGTAAAGTAATGACATCACTCAATGAAGAAATGGCGAAGAAATGGGACTTCAAAAGCGGCCTTCCGAAAGAGAAGGTCAAAGAAGCGTTTTCCGATCTCTACACTTCACTGCTCTCTCAGAATGTGAATGAGTGCCCTGCCGAGTTTGCTGCCGCCTACAAGGCACTTGTAAAGACGGCAGGGAACCTTACAGACGCTTTGGGAGCGATTCCGGTGACGCAGGAAGAAGCTTTTTGGACCACCTTCAACAAGGCAGCATCTGGCAATAGTTTCGATCTTTCGTATCAAAAAGAGCGGGAAAACTTTCGCAAAGCCTGGGAAGCTTTCACAGAAAAGCTCCACGAGTTGGACACCATTTCAAAAAAGCTCATGTCACAATGATGTTTGTGTGAGAGCACAAAATTTTCACCCATGATACTCCTGCAACGCCCTCACCTGCACCTCGCTGGCTTGCAGTGACTTGATCGCCTTCAAGGCCGCATCGGCTCCGCGGAGCGTGGTCATGATGGGGATGCGGTTTTGCATCGTCGCGGTGCGGATCTTAACCTCATCCTCGCGGGTGTTTTTGCCGCTGGGGGTGTTGATGACCATCGCCATGTCCTTGTTTTTCATGAGGTCGATGACGTTGGGTCGCTGGCCGCTGGCGAGTTTGGGGAGGATATTGACCGGGATGCCGGCGTCGGTGATGACCTGGCCGGTGCCGGGGGTGGCGTAGAGGGTGAAGCCGAGGTCGGCGTAGCCTTTGGCGATTCTCGCGACGTTTTGCTTGTCGGCTTCCTTCACGCTGATGAAGACGTTGCCCTTCGTGGGCAGGGTGCCGCCGGCGGCCATCTGGCTCTTGGCGAAGGCGAGGCCGAGGTCGGGGTCGATGCCCATGACTTCGCCGGTGCTCTTCATTTCGGGGCCGAGGATGATGTCCACGCCGGGGAATTTGCTGAAGGGGAAGACGGCTTCTTTGACGCTGTAGTGGGAGGGGACGACTTCGGTGGTGAAGCCGAGTTCTTTGAGCGTTTTGCCGGCCATGATCTTGGCGGCGAGCTTGGGCAGCGGGACGCCGATGGCCTTGCTGACGAAGGGCGCGGTGCGGGAGGCACGCGGATTGACCTCGATGACGTAGAGGTCGTCGCCTTTGACGGCGAGCTGCATGTTCATCAAGCCGCGGACGTTGAGGGCCTTGGCGAGCTTCTTCGCAGCATCGCGGATGCGATCCTGCATGGCAGGCGCGAGGCTGAAGGGCGGGATGACGCAGGCGCTGTCGCCGGAGTGGATGCCGGCCTCCTCGATGTGCTCCATGATGGCACCGATGACGGTCGTTTCGCCGTCGGTGATGCAGTCCACATCGACCTCGGTGGCGTCTTCGAGGAAGCGGTTGATGAGCGCTCGGTCGTCGTGGCGGTTCCCGCGCTCCGACGTGGGCAGGGAGGGCGTGAGCGACAACAGACTATGGCGAGGGAAAACGCACATATTCCAGAAGCCCACGGTGCAGAACGAGGCAGAGGATGCGAGAGGGGACTCGTCGTCCGCTCATCCTGTATCACCCGCGCTGCGAGGAGCGCGCGGAGTCACCCGCGCCGACACCTTTGCGACTGCCTGGGTCACGAGCCAGCCGGTGAGAATGCCGATGCCGATGGACGGCGGGATGTCGCCGGGCCAATGCGCGCCGACGTAAATGCGGGACCACGCGACGCCGGCGGCGATCACGAACGCGACGATGCCCCAGGCTCGGAAGGAGAGGGCGATGACGGTGGCGACGGCGAACATGTTCGCCGTGTGGCTGGATGGAAACGATTTACCCGGCACGCGGCCATCTTCGGGTGCCGCGCTGATCGTGACGACCGGCTGCTTGAAAAGCCGGGCGGCTGCCGGCCTGCCGGGCGCGAGATCACGGATGACCACCCCGGCCATGGCATCGCGCGGGCGGGTGCGGCCCACGGCGCTCTTGAGCGACTTGCAGACGACTCCGTCGGCGATGGCGACGGCGAAGGCTGCGCACAGCAGCATGAGACGCGCGCGTCTGCCGCCGCGAATGGCGGTGAGGATGGCGGCGAGAGCGAGCAGCGGCACCCAGGCGTCGATGGCGGAGAGCGCGGGCATCAGCCAGTCGAGGAGATGGGAAGTCCACTCGTGATTGATCTGGTGAAGGAGATCGAGTTCCCAGGAGTTCATGGCGTGCGATCGTTTGCCCGGCGCGCGGTTTCGGCCGTGGCGGCGTCAGGGTCGTTGTCAGGTTGGGCGCGGCCCGGCTCCGGCCACCGCTGCAGACGCGACAAGAGAAAGACCTGGAAGGAGCGGCGCACACCGTGACCCACGGGCACTTCGATGTCACCGAGCTTCGTGATGCTGTCGAACGCACGGCGCAGCGCGCCGGGAGGCGTGGTTTTCTGGTAGTCCCTTTCCTCGGAATCAGGATAGATCAGCAGGGCGTCCCACCCGTGCATCTCGTCACCGGGCTGCGGCCAGAGTTCGTATTGGGACATGAGCCTGCCGTCGGACTGCCAGCGCCAGATGCGCGGCTGCTGCGGCATGCAGAAGGCCATCTCGCTTGCATAATGGCGATGACCGAGCACTACGACGAAGGTGCGCTCCGGATGCGGTGCCGACCTCAGGAACTCTCCCGCGCGCGCGCCGGCCTCGCTCCAGCCACGCAGCTTCTCGAAGGGATCCAGCCGCCGGTGGCCGGCAAGGCCGAGCGCGCCATTCACCAGTGGATAAACATAGGAGACGATCACCATGGCTGCCCCGACCCAGACGCCGCGACGCGACCACGCACGCCACGTCCCGCCCAGCGCGATGCCGCCGACCGCGTGCTCGATCCAGGCGGCCGCCAGCACGAAGGCGGAGACGTAGAAGACGGCGGGCCAGTTCGGATGCACTTCCTGACGCAGCGCGAGCAGAAGGAAAACCGTGAGCGCCGGCGCGGAGAAGATCACGAGCAGCGCGCCGCGCCGGTCTAGACCACGCCAGCCGCGCACGGCGGATGCGAGCACGGCCATCACCACCGCCCATGTCACGGGCGAATACAGCAGCGACTGGACGAGCGGAAACTGTACGAACCACACCACATGCTGCACGAGGCCGGGACCGCTTTCCTCGCCCTCGTGGGCCACTTCGAAGTGTTCCTTCATGTGGTTCAGCGTGGGCCAGCCATGCGTCTGCTGCCATGCGAGCACGGGGATCAAGAACGCGGCGCCGAGCGCGATGGCGCACCACATTTTCCCGCAGCGCAGCAGGGCGCGGTCCGGTGGCGAGAGCGCGGCGAAGATCACCATCAGCACCGGAAACACGAGCATCATTTGTTTGCTCAACGAGCCAAAGCCGATGGCGGCGGCCAGCAGCAGCCAGCTTCCCCACGCCGCCGGTCGCTCCGCCGCACGCCAGAAGAAAAGCAGCGCCAGCGTCCAGCAGAGCACGAGCGGCGCGTCGATGGTGAAGAGAAGATTCAGCGCCGCATTGCCCGGCGTGAGCACCACGAGCAGCACGGCGAGCAGGGCAGTGCGCGAGCCAAACATGGCGCGGGCCAGGCGGTGCAGCGCGATGAGCGAGCCGGTGCCCAGCAGCATCGGCGCAAGGCGCAGCGCCCATTCCTGGTTTCCGCTGAGACGGCCCACGAGGCCCATGAGCCAGCCGATCATCGGCGGCTTGCTGTAGTAGCCCCAGTCGAGGCGGCGGCCCCAGTCCCAGTAGTACGCCTCGTCACCAGCGAGATCGAATTGCCGCGTGAAGAACAGAAGATGCACCACGCGCAGCCCCACCACACCGAGGAGCAGACCGGTGAAAAGGCGGTCTGGATTGCGTGAAGGCTTCTTGGTCGGCATCAGTTCGTTCAAAGCGAAGGAGCTGTGAGCCTAGCCGCCGCGTGCATGGCGTTCAAGCGGAGACGCGTCCGCCATCACGGCCCCCTTCGCTCGGGTGCTCGAATCGCGAAAACATATCCATCCGCAGTGGCTGGGAGCCTTGGCACGCGGTCGAGCACACGGAGCGCGCCGAGCTGGTCCTTGCGGCGGTTCAGAAGTTTCTCCGGAAGTATCAGCGCGGGCATCGACCCGTTCCCGAACGCGGCCACTGCCTTCGTGGCGGGAATGAAACCATCTTTACCAGCGTAGATGATGATACCTTCGTCGAGCGCGTCGCAGACGCCGAACTCGACATGCAGCCGCGCGGCCTCATCGCGCACGCGGCTGCAGAAGCGGACGAGGGCCGCTTCGTCCGCACGGTACGCCGAGCCAACAGTGAACGCTGCGTAACCCGCCTGCGACACGGCGGCTATGAGGAGACAAAGCCGCGCGCAGCGCACCGGCGGCCACTTCCCGCCCGCCTGTGCCGCGCCCCAGCGCGCGAGCAGCGCGGGCAGCAGCAGACACAGCGGCGCGATGACCGGGAAGATGCGGTCCGGTCGCTTCGAGGGTATGAGCGACATCACCACAAAGCCACCCGCAATCCATGCCGCGAGCCACAGGAGCGAGGGATCGGCCTTCAGTGCATCACGCACGCGCCGCGCGCCCATGAGCACCAGCAGCAGCACGCTCCATGGAGCGAACTTGTGCAGCAGGTGCGTGGCATAGAACCACACGGGCTGGCTCTTGTGCCCGCCGGTCACGCGACCGAGGAATTCCTTGAGCACCACCTGCTGGTAAAACTGCGCGTCGGCCACGCAGCCGGCCCCGGCCCACGCGGCCATCACTGCCAGCGGCAGCAGCCACGGCCACCAGCCGGGCCAGAAGCAGCCCGCCGCGTGGGTGCGCAAATGATGCCACTTCATGAACGCCAGGCCCGGCAGCACGAAGAGGCACGCGGCGGGTCCCTTCGTAAACATGGAGGCCAGGATCACCGCACAGAAGCACCAGCGCTCACGCCGCGTCCACGCCCGCGCATCGCGCACATGCTGCCAGATCATGCGCCCGGCGAGGAAGATCCAGAAGGCGAGCATCATGTCCGTCCGCACGAGCGTGGCCAGGCGTGGCGTCATCATGGTCAGTCCGAACGCGCCCGCCGCCAGCATGCCCCCCCACTGCGGATCGACGCGCGACCCATCGCGAAACAGCAGCCAAAGCATCAGCAGCGCGCACAGAAAAGATGGGAGCCGCCACGCGCCATCCCACCAGCCGCCGAGCAACCAGTAGAAAACGACGGAGCACCAGCCGGCCAGAGGTGGTTTCGAGGCCGCCGCGTCCTGCGGTGTGTGCTGGAACCACCAGTGGCCGTGACGCACGATCTCGTAGGATGTCCACGCCTGCTTTGCCTGATCGTAGTCGTCCAGATTCCACGGCAGGTTCCGCGCGGCAAAGAGCAGCACGATCACGCTCAGGATGGCGAAACGGAAGCGATGGGACATGCGGGTGGCGTGATGAACGACACGGGGTGCGAGATATTCACAAACATCCGCCGGAATTGTCGCTCACGCAATGAGGCTGGGTCCAGGCTCCAGCATCCCGGGTCCGACTGCTTCCGTCCCACGCCAACTCCCAATTGCAGCGTCGTTGCCTCTCCCGAAGATGCAGGGATGAAAAAGAGAGTCCGGGCTTCGCGCGTGTTGCGTCTTCTCCGCCGCGATGCGCTTCAGGCGCTGCGCCACATGCGTGCGTGGTTTTCCCGGCGGTGGGCCGTCGTGGCGGCCGGAGCGTCCGCCGCGCTGGTGTGCATCTGGCTTGCGGCGCCGATGGATGCGGTGGTGATCGCAAAGGTGCGCGCGCTCAATGAATCGGCACGGCAGTGGATGAGGGTGGCGCAGATGTTCAGCTACTGGGGAGACTTCCTCGGACTCAATCTCATCGCTTTCGTGACATTGCAGGCGGCGGGTTGGGCGAGGCGCTCGCGGGCGCTGATGCGCGCGGCGGCGGCGGGGTTGTTGTGCGCATTCCTTGCTGGACTTACGGCGAATGCACTGCGCCTCATGACGGGCAGGCCGCGGCCCTCGACGCAGATGCGGGACAGGCTGCATGGTCCGAGCCTGAGCACCAAGATGCACGCACTGCCCTCGGCGCATGTGGCCACCGCCTTCGGCGGCGCGCTGCCGGTGCTGCTCTCTCATCCGGCCGCAGGCGTACCTCTTACCTTGTGCGCGGCGGCGGTCGGATGGTCGCGCCTGCAGTTGGACCGTCATCACATGACGGACGAGCTTGTCTCCGTACTCATCGCCATGCTGTTCGCTGTGCCGCTCTCACAGTGGGCGCGGGACGGCAGGCCGGGCGATGGCAAGACGTCTGATTTCAGAAACCGCCGCCGCCCCTGATGACGATTACGCTGCCTGCCTTTCTCACTGATGACCGTTGCAGCCGCCACGGCTGGCTGGTGCTGCTCATGGTGTGCGCGGCGCTTTACCTGCCGGGCCTGGGCACGCTGCCGATGATGGATCGCGACGAGCCACGCTTCGCGCACGCAACGGTGGAGATGATGCGCCGCGGCTCATGGGCCGTGCCGTATTTCAATGACGAGTACCGCTTCGACAAGCCGCCGCTGACCTACTGGTGGATGGCGCTGCACTTCCGTGTATTCGGCATCAGCGAGTGGAGCGCGCGGTTGCACACCGTCATCGCCACCTGGATGGTCTCGCTCGTCATCGCCGGCATGGCCGCGCGACTGACGAGTCCGCGTGCGGGTCTCTTCGCCGGCTTCGCATGGCTCACCACGGTGCAGGTCATCATCCATGGCCGCCTGTGCGTGGCGGACATGCCGATGGTGCTGTGCGTGGCGCTCGCCATGCGTGCGCTGTCCGAGATCATGCTTGGAGACGACGCAGCACCGGCTGCCGCAGCACGGCGAGCCGTGCCGGGCATCGCCTGGACGCGCTGGCACACGGTGCTGTACGTCGCGCTCGGTTTTGGATTTCTCGCCAAGGGTCCCGTCGCGCTGCTGGTGCCTGTGCTCGCGCTCGCGCTGCACCGTTTTGTATTCTGGAGGAAGCCGCTCCCATGGTCGCGCCTGCGGCCGCTGCCCGGTTCGATGATCGCACTGGCGATCATCGCCGGTTGGGGCGTGCCGGCGCTGGTGGAGACGCGCGGATTGTTCTGGAAGGTCGGGATGGGCGAGCACGTCATCGACCGCGGTGCGCGCGCGCTGAACGGCCGTTTCCCCGTGCCCGGCTACTACGTCGCCACGGCGTGGATGAGCCTGTTTCCGTGGATCATCCTGCTGCCGATCATGTGGCAGCGCGTGCGCGCGAGATGGAGCGCGCAGCTCGCGCTGCTCGTCTCCTGGTTTCTCGTGCCCTACGTCATCTTCACCTTCTACGCCACGCAGCTTCCTCATTACGTCATGCCCGGCTTTCCCGCCGCGATGGTGCTGCTGGCCGTGGTGGTGTGCGGCACTCACGAAGAAACAGCGGCAGCCGCCGGACGAGGGCGGGGAACGCGGGTGGTTTCGGCTTTCGCCGGCATCTCGGGTCTGTTTTGGATCGGGGTGATGCTTGTGCTCACCGTCGCCAGTGCATGCATTGAATGGCCTGATGGCTTGGGATCCATCGTTTCATCCTTGAGTGATCTGGTGTCTGCGCTCGGGGTCGCAGGATTCTCGATCGCAATGCTGACTGGCGTGAGGAAAAAGCGGCCAGCTTGGGTGTTCGCGATGGCGCTCCTGCTGTTGCTGTTTGTCGTGCCGCTGGCTGCGTGGCGTGTGACCAGCGCGATCCGCGCTTCGAATGCCGCGGCCATCCTCGCGGAGCACGATGCCGTGACGCTGCCGGCGAAGACCGACCTCATCGCCTGTCAGTTCACCGAGCCGAGCCTGGTGTTCCACTTTGACCGCATCTGGCGCTACACGAACAAGCTCACCTCCCTCGAGGGGCGCCTTGGGCGCAAAGGCCCGCGCTACGCCGTGGTGCTGCGCCGCGAGTGGACGCTTTCCGAGGCCGTGCAGCGAGCGCTCCTCCACAAGCGGCAAGACCCGCCCGTCATGGACAACAGCGCCGCCGTCGATGCGCTGGTCAAGAGCCATCCCGACTACGAGCACCGCACGCACAGTGTCTTCAACGCCGCCCGCAGCAGTTGGGCAGAGCTGGTGGTGATGAAACGGCCGTGAATGTGATGAGGAGCGCGGCAACATCGTGCTCCGCACCGCTTCCAGTCCGGCGTGGCCCGCGTGTGCCTGGATCAGTGCTTCGCGGCACCGGTCTGTTTCGAGCCTCTGTCCTTGGCATCGGCTCCGTCCATTTCATCGAGCCAGTGCTGCATAAAAAACTTCTTTTTCGCCGGCAGAAATGTCTCCGCCGTGCCCACGATGGGCCGCAGCGAGGTGGACATCTGGAGCGAGACGACGAAGAAGATCACCACCCACGCCACGACGTAGTTCGCCGTCGTCACGCCGAAGCGGGCCGCCGCGCTTATCAGCAGGCGGACACCGAAGACGAGAGAAATCATCCAAAACACGAGGGTGAGGAAACCCATGAAAACGACGGACTCGGTGGACTGGGAGAAGACCCACACGACGGGCGCAAATCCCAGCAACAGCAGCGCGGTGAGCGCCACCATGGTGGTGAGCAGTCCCGCCACCTGCGCCAGGCGCGCCTCCATGCCGCCAAGAGCGGAGAAGATGTACAAGCTCGGCAGGCAGATCAGCATCGCAGCGGCCATGCCGCCGATGATTTTCAGCGGCGCGGCCCAGCACTGCATGCCGCCCGAGAACGTGCCGACGAGGAATCCAAACACAGCCAGGCAAAGCGTCGTGCCGAGCAGCAGCATGCCCGGTACCTTCATGCCGCCGTGCCTGCACTCGTGCAGGATGCGGCCCGGCTGCTTCAGCAGGGCTTCGATCACGCCGAGGAACCCAGGCGGCTTGTCGAATGGCTGGAGTTCGAGTGACGCGGCGGCTCCCGGCAGAGCAGGAGGTCTGGGCGGAGCGGGTGGCGCGGGTGAAGCAGGTGCTGGAGGTGTAGCGTTCGAGTTCATGACGGGCGGAGGTCGGGTTCAGTGTTTGGAGAAATGATTGATGATGCGGCCGAGGACGCGCGCGGCGAACCACGCCGCCAGCGAGCCAAGGAGCACGACCTGCGGTGCGAAGAATCCTGCGCCCGCGGGCAGATCCGCCAGCGTCATGCTCCACACGGATTCATAAAAGGTGCCGTCGAACGGATTGGGCCGCAGAAAGGCGACGGGCAGCGAAGGATTGCCGAAGAACGGTCGCAGATTGAACGAGAGCTGCGCGCCGACGAAGAGATTGCCCGCGAGCCAGGCGATCAGTGTGCGCCACGCGGCTCCGCGGCTGCCGGAGTACGACTCAATGAGCCGCAGCAGCTTGTGATTCGCCACGATGCCGGCAAATGCGATCACCGCCGTATTCGTCAGCAGAAACCAGCGGTACCACCGCGTCACGTCGGAGGCATCTCCATCGGGACGCTCGAGCACCATGCCGGCGACGAGAGGCGAAAGCGACCCCACGATGAGCGCAAAGATGGCAAAGCTCATCAGGCACGCCTGCATCGTCTGGCGGAAGGACATGCCGCTGCCGAGCAGGGAGCCGAACATGCCGTTGATCAGGCCGTTCACGCCAAGCGTGAGGAAGATGAGCAGCGGCATCTTCACAGCCACGAACACCGCCATCAGCGGTGCGCGGCCAAGGCCGATCGACGCGCCATAAACGCCGCACCCGCACACGATGCCGCAGACCAGCGGCAGCAGACCCCGGGCCGAGGCCTCACCCAGCCAGCTCATGAGGCTCGGGGTTTCCCCTCGCGCGAGGATCATGAGTCTGGAGGCGGAAAACGAAGTCATGGCCGGCGGCTCGGAACCCATGACTTTGTATCACAAAGTTTAGGGTGATCAAGTGCGGCAATATCGTTTTTCCACAGCCCGGCCGCTGATCAGCCTGCACCCAATCTCCGGCCGATGCGCCAGCAGACGACCAGCGGCATAATACCGAAGACTCCGAAGGAGCAGTCGATCAGCCGCCAATGGAGAGGTATCCCGCGGATGCCGCCGCAAACGAGTGCAAGCGGCACAATGGCGGCGCACGCGATCATGCCCACGACGAGATTGCCCTGGCAGGTGCCCGGTCGTCGCAAAGGCTCGATGAAGAACAGCGCGATGACGAGATGGCCGAACGCCAGCCAGTCGGTGCCGTAGCCAATGAAAGGAAAGCGTGCATACGTCACCTCCAGCCCCGTGTGCACGAATGCGATCCAGTGGCGCAAGCCCGTCAATTGCTCGTAGGAGGCCGCGGAATCGATGCCGAGGAGCGAGGACAGCAGCCGCAGCTCGTGCAGCAACGGGAAAGCGGTAAGCCCGCTCGCGACGAGGGCCGCGATAAAGAAGGTCATCACGATCCGATAGCGTGCCGCGGCAGTCTGCTGGCTCATGGCGAGACCAAAGCACGCGGCAGGGGCGTTGCAATCCGCACTGCCGCCAAGTCGGAGGCGAACCACCGTTTCAGCAGTCTGGACCACCGGCTCCGCGACGGAAGCGAATCCAGCGCCACCGTCGGATCACCGCCACTCGAGGCGGACAATGATGATGTCGAAAGGGGCGAGCGTGGGGTACTTGGCCTTGAGGGCCTTGATCACGTCTTCATTCGTCTTGCCCTCGGACTCGACGACGCCCATGGCGTAGCCGTGATGCGATTTGGCTTCGGGCTTCTTCCACTGGTAGGAGACTCGGACGGGATGCTTTTCCATGGCGGCGGCGGCGACGATTTTCGGGGCGGGATAGTTGGTGGAGCGAGTCACTTTTCAACTTCAAACACCAGCACATACCGCTGCGGCACGAACTGGGCGAAGGACTTGAACTTTAGGCCATACTTTACCATCTGCGCGATGATCATCTCCTTGGCGATGCGCGGGCCGTAGTAGCCGCCGGAGAGATCGGAGAGGGGCTGATTGTCCACGATGACGAGGTGGCCGCCAGGTTTGAGCGCCTTCTTCATGCTGTCCACAAAACCGTCCTTCACGTACTCGATGGAGGTGACGTAGGTGGCGTGGTAGAGGGAGCAGAGGTACGCCACGTCGAGGGAGTTCTCCGGCAGCATGCAGTCGTTCTCCTTCGACTTGATGGTGGAGATGTTCTTGTAGCCGGCCTTCTCCGCGCCGCGGCGGAGATTGGCGAGCTGCTCATCGACGAGGTCGAGCGCATAGACCTTGCCCTTCTCGCCGACGAGGTCGGCAAACTTGAAGGTGTAGTAGCCGCCGCCGCTGCCCACGTCCGCCACAGTCTGGCCGGGCTTGATGTCGAGGAAACCAAGCATCTTGCTGGTTTTCTCCCACTCTTCGCGGCGCGGATTCGAATAGGCCAGGTATTCCCACCAGGCAATGAGGTCGGAGATTTCGACGTCGAGCTTCAACGTCTGATAGGGCGGCGGTGGCGGCTGAATGCCCATTTCTTCGAGGCGGATGCTTTCGGCTTCGCGTTCCTCGGCCGTCGGAGGCTTCGGGCGCTTCGGGAGGTTGGTGTCGGACTTTGACTCCTGACCTTGTGTTGCGGCTTTGGCGGTGTTCTTGCCGCCGTCGGCGGACGGTTTGTCGTCATCAAGCGATTTGGTGAGCATCTCGTTCATCGACTTCTCGATGTCGCCGAGGACGTACTTGTTCTTGATGTACTTCTTGAGGCGTTCGTAATTGTTGCCAGTGAAGAAATCGACGTAATCGGCGACCAGCGGACCGGTGACGAATTTCTTTTTCTGCTCATCGGAGGAGGTGATGTAGTCGCAGAACCACTGGAGGGCGGTGTACTCATCGCCCACGCGCTCTCGCTGAATGAGATCGCCGTAGGTTTTGCCGATCTCGGCGAGCGCGGGCTTGTCCATTTTCAAAAGGGCGTCGTAGAACTTTCGCGCGACGGTACGGCCTTTGGTGCTGTAGGTGGGCGAGGTGCCGGTGATGAGCGTGCGCAGCAGCGAGCGGTGCGAGAGCGCGCGGATCTGCGTGGCGTCGCCTTCGACGAACTCGGCCACATTCGGCGTGGGCGGCAGTTCTCTGAGCGAATGCGCGATGAGTCCGCCCTCGGGAATCTTTGCCGGCAACGGCTCGCGGGCGCGCTTCGGCGGATTGCCTTCGCCGGGCTTGAGCTTGAAGAAGAGCATGTAGCGCTGCGGGATGAACTGCTCCTGCTTCACCAGCTCGAAGCCCTGATGCGTGAGCTGCGCGATGATGAAGGCGCGATTGATGAACGGGCCGTGATACGGGAGCGTGCCTGCGACGGGGCCGTTGTCCACCACGACGAGCTGTCCGCCTTCGACAAGCGAGCGCCTCATGCTGTGGATGAGCGCGTCGCGCTCTTCGTCGCTGAGGATGGCGTAGAAATTGTGGTAGAGGGAGCACATGTAGATCAGATCCACGCGCTCGGGGATGCCGGCGTCGTCCTGCTTGGGCATGACGGACTCGACGTTCTTCACCTTGAGGCGTTCGATGGTGTGCTTCAGGTAGCCGACGTGGTCCTCGTTGTTGTCCACGGCATAAACCTTGCCCTTCTCGCCCACGAGCTGCGCGAACTTGAATGAGAAATAGCCCGGACCGCTGCCGATGTCGGCGATCTTCATTCCGGGCTTGATACCGAGCGCGGCGATCATCTTGCTGGTCTTCTCCCAGGACTCGCGCGCTGGATTCGCGAACAGAATGAAGTCCTCAAGGTAGCGGTTCCGCCGCTTGATCTGCGTGAAATCGAGGAAATTCTTCGAGTCCACCTTCTCGTCGCCGAGGTGGTACTTGTCGCGCAGGTAAGCGCGCAACGGCGCCCACTTGTCGTCGGAGAGCATGAGGTAGAAGCCCTCGACCTGGGGATCGCTCATGAACTTCTCCTTCCGCGTGGCTTCGGGTTCGAGCAGGCACTCGACGATCCACTTCAATGCCGTGTACTCGCCGCCGAAGTTCTCGTCAGGGATGATGCGGTCGTAGATGTCGAGCGCGCGCCGCGCGGCGGCCTTGTCACCGGTCTCGATGAATTTCAACACCTGCTCCGCCGCGCGCGTGCCGCCCGAGGTGATGTCGAAGGAGTCGAGGCTGCCGAGGTGAATGAGGGATGCCGGCGAATCGACCTTGATTACGGACGGCTCTGTCTTCGCGGAGGGCGACTGCTGGGAGAGTGCGGTCACGGCGAAAAGCAGCGTGGTGGCGAGGAGACAACGAGGGTTCATGGGGCTTGCAGAATCAGCGGAGGGAAAAGGGCGGAGACAGTCACGATCAAGGGCGGACTGTCAAGAAGGGCAGGGCGCTGGAAATCGGAAGACGGAAAGGGCGGCGGCTCAAAAATCAAGAAGGGTGGATTCACCAGCGGCGAATCCACCCTTCGGTTCAGATTTCAAGTTCTCGGCGGCCGGGTTTTCACTCAGGAAAACAGCTCCTGGTTGCGATACGGGTTGAGCGGGCCGTCCTCGTAGTCCGAGGGCGGATACGGCACGAAGTCGGGCGCATGGAACTGCTGCGCGATCTCGTCGGCGAAGAACGCACCGAGCGGGGTAAGCTCAAGCGCACGCTCGTCTTCGCGCATGACACCGGCGGACTTGAGAGCCTCGATCTTGGCACGGAAGACCTCGTCGAGCGCCAGACCGGTGAGGCGGCGGTAGTTCGCCGGTCGCACGTTGCGGTTCTTGATCGGCAGCACGATGGCCCAGCGGGCCTGGTCTTCGGGCGTGCGGATGTACCCGCGGTTGATCGGCAGGTGGCCGCTGTCGATGGCGGCGTAGTATTCGTCGAAGTTCTGCGTGACGAGCGCAAAGCGGTCGCGCAGGCTGCTGAATGCGGTGAGGCCGATGCCGATCTGGTCGAACTGCACGCAGCACTGGTTGTGCGCATACACCGAGTAGTCGCCCCGGCGGCGCGAAAAGACGCGGCGCAGATTCTCGAAGTAGCCGTAGTGGGCGAGCATCTGGATGGCCGACTGCTTCATGATGAACTGCTCTTCGTTCGTCGGTGCTTCCTCGGGCTTGATGGCCACATAGTTTTTCACCGCGCCCTGGTGGTCGCCGTAGGCTTCGACCTTCAGGCGGTAGAGCTGGATTTCATGCACGCCGAGGTTGCAGGCCTGCTCCACGACATCGAGCCAATTTTCGAGCGTCTGGCCAGGGTAACCGAAGATGAACTCGATGTTTACGATGAAGCCGGCATCCATGCATTCCTTGATGGCCTGGAGCGCTTCCTGCGGACCGTGATGGCGGCCCATCTTCTTGAGGATGGTAGGATTGAGCGACTGCACGCCGATCGTGAGACGGTCAACGCCGTACTCGCGCAGCATGGCGAGACGCTTCGAGCCTTCCGGGCCGATGAGCGTGTTCGGGTCCACGTCGTAGTTGAACTGGCGGCAAAGCGAGAGGTCCACTTTTTCGCAGAAGCCGTCGAGGAAGCGGCGGCACTGGTCGAGGGTGAGGAAGGTGGGAGTGCCGCCGCCGACAAGCACGGAGCGGGCTTTGATGCGATCGACACCGAGCTTCTGGCACCAGATGTCTGTCTCCTTCATGAAGGCCTCGAGGTAGCGACTCTTTTCGTTGAGCTGCGGGCCGAGCTTCACCGGATAGTGGCAGAAGACGCAGTGCGAATTGCAAAAGGGGATGTGCGCATAAACATCGACCATGCCGTCCGCCGGAAGCTTGTAGCCGGCGAGCAGCTCGTCGTCCGTCATCGGCGGATACATCACGATCGGCGGATAGTGGACAGAGGGGTAGAAGTCGCCCTTCTTGTTCACGAGCCCGAGGTCGCGCAGTCGATGGAAATCCTCGACGCGGCCTTTCGCTTTTTCGATGAGGGCCTTGCGATCCGGCGGACCTACGTCGAGCAGGGGCGGCGGCTCGTGATCGATCAGCAGCTTCGGATTGATGCCGTAGCGTTCGGCGGTCGTTTCTGGTGCGAGGGCAGTGTTCATTGCAAAGGATGGGTGGAGATGGTCATCTTGGCGTTGGCGACGGCATCAAGCAGGTGGTCGTTGCCGGGCGCGAAGCGCTTCGTGGAATAAATGGGGAACATGGCCTTGTAGTTCTCCGGCGTGCCGTCGTGGATGGTGACGGTGTTTGCGCCGGCCATGAGGCCGATAAACTGGCCGCCCGGTCGGCAGCGTTCGAGGCAGCTGGTGGTGGGCATGAGGCGGTTCGGAAACATGATGCGCATCAGCGCCATCAAGTTGAAGGCAAAGTCCACGTCGCCGATGGGCTCGTCGCGGTAACCACACGCCTCGCCGGGAATGAAAACGGTGCAACTGTTCATGGTGAGGTCAAACTCTCCCATGCAGATCAGGTCGTCGATGATGTCGTCGATGGTCTGGCCTGGCATGCCCACCATGTTGCCGGAGCCCGTCTTGAAGCCGATGTCCACCAACATCTTCAGGCAGCGCAGACGTTCCTCCATCGTGTCGGTGGGTTTCCACATTTCGTAGAGACGCTTGACGGAACTCTCGAACTTCAGGATGTAGCGGTCCGCACCTGCTTCCTTGAGTTTCACATACTGTGCTTCGCTGAGGTTGCCGAGGCAGAGGATCAACTCTTGATCCGGGTGATTCTGCTTCATCTCCGAGACGATCTTCGTGCAGGCTTCGATCCATGCCTTCGACTGATTCTCGCCCGACTGCAGCAGCATCACGCGGCGGCCGCGCTGGTAGAGGAAGTCGGCCATTTCGACCACGGCCTCGGGCTTCATCACATAGCGCTTTATGCCCGAGCCTTTTGCCATGCTGCAGTAGTGGCAGCCTTGCTGGCAGACGTTGGAGATTTCCACCACGCTGCGCGCCTCGACTTCCTCCGCCGGGAAGCACTCCGAGCGTCGCTGACGCGCGAGGGCGAAGAGTTCCTGCTGACCTTCGTCACGCACCAGAAGAGCAGCCCGGAGAACCGAGCGCGAGAAGTCGCCTTTACGCAGGGAGTCCATGAAGGACATGTCCCGGGCGTGCGTGGAGGTCATGGGTTCGATTACACTGAGCATAGGGAAGGTTGTCTTTTTTAGCTTGTCTGTTTGATCGGAGTGTAGAGCAGAATCAATGCGACGCCTGTCACCACGCTGATGGCCCCGACCACGGATCGGAGGCTGATTCTCTCTTTGAGGGCAAAATATGCAAGGGGAATGACAAAGATCGGTTCGGTGGAGTTAAGTGTATTGGCGAGGGCCACATCAAGGTGTTTGATGGCGTAAACGGAGAACCAAAATCCCCCAAATGTGACCACGATCACGGCAAGCAGGAAGCGTGCGAAAAAACGCCCCTCCTTCAGTGGCGCAAGCCATCCGCCCATCTGTCCCGAGACAACTCCCGCTGCGAAGACGCCCGCCGTGCCCGCAGCCATGCGCACGAATGTGGCCTGAAGCGACGGCAGATGCTCCACCGGTCCTTTCGTGATGATGACCGACACGGCCATGCACAGCACCGAACCGAAGCCGAACGCCACACCGCGTATGGTGCTCGACTTTTTCTCTCCGCCGAGGTCCGCACTCAAGGCGACGCACACGCCCGCGATGATGCAGACGATGCCGGCCCAGTCCATCGACGACGGCATCTCCTGCAGAAACACGAGCGCCAGCAGGATCGTGAGCACCTGGCCCACCACCATGAGCACGAGCATCGCCACCGCGCTCAGGTCCTGAAGCGCCTTGAAAAATAAAATGTCGCCGATGGCGATGCCGATCAGCCCGCTGATCACAAGCTGCCGTAGCGCCGCGCCGTCCATCGGGGCGAATCCCGCCGCCAGCGCCGCGAGGCCGAGGAGCACCACGCTCATCGCGCCTTTTGCCAGCGTCATGCCGGACGATGACATTGCCTCGCCCACTCTCTTGAAGAGCACGGCACCCACGGCCCACGATGCAGCCGAGCCGAGGGCGGCGGAGATTCCTAGCAGCTTCTCGCCGGCAGAGTCCATGACAGCGTTGTTTTGGTCGTTTACGCATGGGGCCTGATTTCCGACGCGAGACAAAAAAACTTATTCAGTCTTCTTGGCGCCGGAGCAGGCGTGCACTCCTTTCCTCAGCCATGTCGGTTGCGATACAGGCTGGCGTCGATCGCCTTCTTCATTGCATCTACGTTCACCGCCGAGCCGAGGAATTCACCGACATCGCGGATGCCTTTGTCGTCGCCGCTCATGATGGCGTTGTAATCGACGAAGAGGACCTGGATGTTCGCCTGGAGCGAGAGCCAGTTGCGCACCTTGTTGAGGTGGTTTTGGAAAAACTTGCGCATGTCGTCATCGCTCGGGCCTTTGTCGTCGAGCGTGCCACGGCGCTTCAGCATTTCCTTTTGCGAGGCGAGGATCTCGTCCATGTGCCGCGTCATGAAGATCACGCGATATTTCTGCGTCGCGGGCAGATCGAAGAGCAGCATGGAGATCACCTTCACCACCTTGCCGACAGCTCCGGGCACCCATGAGGCGTCCTCCTTGAGCTTCTTCACGGCTTCGAATTCGAGATAGCCCTTCGGATTGTCCGCATCGGCGGCGCGCTGGCCATCCTGCACGGCTTCGATGCCGCCAGCGGTGATCATTTGCATCATCAGGGACGTGCCGGAACGCGGCAGGCCGGATACGACCGTTACAAAATCGGCGCTCATGTGATTTGTTCGTTCTATTCGAGGTAACCGAGGCCTTGCAGACGCTTCCGCACTTCTTCTTCGGAATCCGCGCTGCTTGATGCAGGAGCGGTGGTTTCGAGAACGTGGATGATGAACTCCTCGGTCGAGGCGTGGCCGGCGACCTGGGCGGCTTTCTCCAGCCGCTCGTAGAGCTCGTTATCGATGGTGATTTTGTGACTGCGGCTTCCGAACATAAAAAGAGGATGGGAGATTAGAATTCGACTTTGAAGGGCTTCTTGAGAGCGAAGCCGAAGACGATGGATGCGATCAGCAGCACGATCAACCAGTGCATCTCGTGGCCGAACACTTTCATCTGCGCTGTCGGGTAGGTGACGCGAATCTCGGAGAACGGCCCGTCTGCCGGCAGCGTGGATTCATACGGGTAATAGACCTTGTCCCAGAAGCCTGCGGTGGCCTTCAGTCGCTCGGGTGAGACCTGCTGCAGGCGGCCACCGCCAGCGGCGATCTCCTTTTCCGCGGTTGCATTTCCAGCAGCGATCTTCATTGCGCCGGCCGCATCGCCTTCTGCTCGCACGCGCCAGACGAGTTCATTGTCTTTAAAGGAGCGCATCGCCTCGGTGTCCACCTTCAAGCCGGCGGGCAGGGTCAAAGTCGGCGTGCCAGCGGTGATGTCGGTGCCTTTTTCCATCTTCGCGACGACCGTCGCAGTCTCGCCTTTTTTCAGCGGTCGCCACTCGAAGTAACCGGCGAGTTGCGTGATCCACAGGATGACAATCGGCAGCATCACGATCAGCGGCTTCAGCGACGCGACCATGTAAAGCACCGTGCCGCCCACGACGCGGAAAAAGGAGCCGATGACTGCCAGCGGGTCGTCTTGAAACAGGCGGATCTCCAGCACCCGGGCCAGCAGACGATTCTTCGTGCGCTTGATCACCGCCTGATTGGAAACCAGCGCGTAGGCCGCCAGCGCGACGATGCCCATCAGCAGCGCATGAACCAGCAGCACCCCGAGCGGCGGCAGAAAACCAAAGAGCCGGTTGATGCCGGACACGATGAGTTCGCTGATGCGGTTGATGAGGTCGATCATTGGCAGTCTGAGAAGGAAAGGGGCGCCGATGAAAGCACGGCTCACAACCGCGCACAAACATCAAATAGCTTCGCGGATGGCTTCCGTGTAATCGACGCCACAACTACTTTTCACGAGATCGACCATGATCTCATCGCAAATGCGCATCACGCCATATTGATCGACCTCGCCGGGAGTGACCTGCGATGCCGCGGAGTCAGGGGGGCAGCTTGAGGGCGTTGAGAACGTTCGCCCGTTCTCGATCGTCGTTTCAACGAGCAGGTCCACATCCTCGGGTCCCACCGGACCGCGAGGCCCCCCAAGGCCCGCCCTGCAATGCCCCCCAGGCCCGCCCGGAGAGGTCACCACCGCGGAGCTTACCGCCGCGCAGAATCCCAATGCGGTTTCGGGATTGACACAAACCGCCGATGCAAACTAATACCCGGCTCAGACGCAGCAGGTCGTGAACAAGCTCGATGAATTTCTCGCTGCATTGAAGCGATCCTGAACCGGACCATTTGCCTCATCCCAAACTCGCAGCCCCTGCCACCCGATGAACCCTGATCCAATTGCAAACGCGCCCCGGTTTCACCCAAGGCAGAAACCTTCTGCCCCTGATCATGACCGGAGTGTTCCCGCCACACACATCCATTCGTGTGCCAAAATCAACAGGACTCCTTCCTGCGCCGGGATGCTTGCATTGCTTCTCCTGGTGTTCCTGTCCTCCGCGGGTTCAGCCCGGGCCGCGAACAATGGCATGGTCCACCAGATCCCGGCCAGCGAGTACAATGCTCTGCTCGATCTCTACAACAGCACCAACGGGCCAGGGTGGGCCGACAACGATGGGTGGCAGAACCCGAATGCCCTGCAATGGCACGGAGTGGTAGTGGAAGGCGTCGAGTATTTTGACAATGGGGACGTGAAGACCAAAGGGCATGTGGACGCCATTACTTTCGACGCCAACCAGCTGACCGGCACCATTCCCTCGACGTTGGGCAGCCTCAGCGCGTTGAGGTTCTTGTACCTCGCCGGCAACCATCTGACCGGTTCGATCCCCTCATCGCTCGGCAACCTCGCGAAGTTGGAGGGCCTGAATCTCGGTGGCAATCAGCTCACCGGAGCAATCCCGAGCTGGCCCGCCAATCTTACGTCACTTGCGTCGATCCAGCTCGCGCAGAATCAACTGACCGGCGCGATCCCGTCTTCGATTGGCGACCTCGCAGCACTGGAGTTTCTTGATCTCGGCGACAACCAATTGAGCGGCCAAATCCCCTCCTCAATTGGCAATCTCCACTCGCTGAAGCATTTCAGCGCTGAAAACAACCAGCTAACCGGCGCGATCCCCACGTCCATTGGTGGCCTCGCTTCCCTGCAAGTCCTTTGGCTCCAAAACAACCAGCTGACCGGCCCTATCCCCTCGTCGATTGGCAATCTGGGGGCGCTTCAATGGCTGCGGCTTAACGACAATCAGCTGAGTGGCAGCATTCCTGATACGATCGGCAACCTGACGGCGCTCGAAATCCTCGACCTCTACAACAACACGCTGAGCAGCTCAATCCCCGGTTCGATTGGCAATGGAGTTCGTCAGGATACACGCCCTGCCGATCCTGTTCTATTCCGTTGATAGTGTGCAGGTCTTTGCAGATCGGGGTTTCAAGTGATTGGCAGGAAATGGCAGGAATCGGAAGTTCTGATGTCATAACTTGTCATGTCATACTGCCGTCCTCCTGCAAGGAATTGCAAAGGTGTGATGAGGTGCAGGCAGTTTTCAAATCTGAAGGCGCTCTCGCAGCTTGTCCTGCAGCTCGTTGCGCAACGAACAGTGCTCAGTTGCACAGCCAGGCATTGAACTGCGTTGACATGTCTTCCTGAGCGATGAACCCACCTCAAACGCCTCCTGATGCACTCACGGAAACTTCCATCGAAACCACGCTCTGGACCATCGACGACGTGGCCCGATACGCGCGATGCAGTCTGCGGCACGTCACCACGCTTCGCGAGCAGGGCCTGCCTTACCGCAAGCTGGGTCACCTTGTCCGGTTCAGCCCGGAGGCAGTGAAGCGGTGGTTTGAGGGGGCGTAGATCCCAGGCACCTCACTCCGTGGCGGAAAGTATTGCTCTCGTTGTATTCTCCGCTTTGATCCGCGCAGCCCTCTATCGCCTCGTATGCTCCTCGCATGAGTCAAAATCAGCTCCACGATATCTCAAAACTCGAAGACTCACTCTGGGAGGCTGCGGACCAGCTTCGTGCAAACTCGAAGCTGACTTCGAGCGAATACTGTATGCCCATCCTCGGCATCATCTTCCTGCGTCATGCGACGAACCGTTACAACGCCGTCGCGGCGAAGATCGAGGAGGAGAAGGCCGCCGGGAAGCTGCCAAAGAAGCTGCCCATCACAAAGGCGCACTTCATCAGCCGACGCGCGCTGATGCTGCCGCCGGAGGCGCGCTACGAAACACTGATCGCGCTGCCGAAGGGCACGAACCTCGGCACGGCGCTGGTGAATGCCATGAACGCCATCGAGCGCGACTTTGAGCCGCTGGCCAATCAGTTGCCGAAGGATTTCGAGAAGTTCGACAACGACCTGCTGGAGTCCATGCTCCGCATCTTCGACAGCGAAGCCATCCGCAAGGCCAGCGGCGATGTCTTCGGGCGCATCTATGAGTATTTCCTCATGAAGTTCGCCATCCAGGGAGCGCAGGACAATGGCGAGTTCTTCACCCCGCCCTCGCTGGTGCAGATCATTGTGAACATCATTGAGCCGGATCACGGCGTCGTGGCTGACCTCGCCTGTGGTTCCGGCGGCATGTTCGTGCAGACCAGCCATTTCATGGAGGATCACGGGCAGAACACGATGGACCGCGTGACCTTCTACGGTCAGGAGAAAACGGCCACCACCATCCGGCTGGCGAAGATGAACCTCGCCGTTCACGGCCTCGAGGGCGAGATCATGGAGGCGAACACCTTCTACCAGGACGAGCACCGCCTCAGCGATGGCCGCCCTCTGTGGGGACACTGCGACTTCATGATGGCGAATCCGCCGTTCAATGTGGACATGGTGGACGAGTCGCGGGTGAAGGGCGACCGACGCCTACCCTTCGGCCTGCCGGGCGTGAACAAGAGCAAGACCATCTCGAACGCGAACTACCTTTGGATCAGCTACTTCCATTCGTATCTGAATGCCAAAGGCCGCGCGGGCTTCGTGATGTCGTCACAGGCCAGCAGCGCCGGGCATGGCGAGGCGGAGGTGCGGCGGAAGCTCGTGGAGACGGGCGATGTGGATGTGATGATGTCCATCCGCTCAGGCTTCTTCTACACGCGGACAGTGCCATGCGAACTCTGGCACTTCGATAAAGGCAAGCCGAAGGAGCGCCGTGATCAGGTGCTCATGCTTGACGCGAGAAACGTCGCCCGACGTTTGGAAGGCAGTCGGAAAATTTGGGAGTTCTCACCAGAGCAACTGGCCAACCTCACATCCATCGTGTGGCTGTATCGCGGGCAGCGGCATCGTTTCGCGCGATTGTTGTGGGAGCATCGGGAGAATGCGGTGATGGGCGCTGCGCAGACAGCCCACGCGGTCTCGCATTGGCATCCTGACTTTGGCGCGGCGGAGCGGCTGCATCTCTTCGTCGGCTCGCTGAACAAATTCACCTGCGGTGACTACCATGACGATGATGTCAAGGCAGCGCCCGGCACAGCCGAGGCAGTCGCCAGGTTGAAGGAAATCGTCGAGACGTTGAAGCCGTTGCCGGATGTGTTGATGGGACGGGCGCGGGATGTGAGCGAGGCCATCGAGGCGTTGCGGGTTTCAGCGAATGATGGCATCAAGCCCGACGAAGATGAGCCGGAGCAAACGGCCCATCGCATCGGCTCCATGAGCACTCGTATGGATGCAGTGGACAGGCTGGCAGCCGACTTTCACGCGGAGGTTGAGGCGTTCGCCAAAGCCGTCCGTCAGGGCGCGGACATCGCGGAGAAGCAGCTTGGCGCGCGCCGTTCGGAAAGCTGGCGCAAGAGCTGGCAGATGCCGCAGAAGCTCGCGGAGCTGCATGATGCCGTCGAAGCCCTGCGCAGCGGACACCGGCATCTGCACTACTTTCTCAGGCAGGTTCACTGGCTGCTGCATCGCTTCCCCGATGCCAGCTATGTGGATGTGGTGGGCCTGTGCAAGATCGCGTCAAAGAAGGACATCGAAGCCGCCGACTGGAGCCTCACTCCAGGGCGTTATGTGGGCGTGGCACCCGCCGATGTGGACGAGGACTTCGACTTCGCGCAGGCCATGCGCGACATCCATGCGGAGATCAAGGACCTGAATCAGGAAGCCGGCGAACTGGCGGCGAAGGTTCAGGCGAACTTTGAGGGGTTGGCGATATGAAATGGAGCTTCGTTCCAGTCGAAGCAATCAAAGGCAGCGCACGCAACGCGCTTGTTGGCGGTCCTTTCGGTTCTGATCTCACAACGAAGCATTACACCGATGATGGTGTGCCTGTGATACGCGGTGGCAATCTTCCAGATGACTCAAAGTTCCGTGACGACGACTTTGTGTTTGTTAGCGACGAAAAGGCGGATGCTCTGAGCGCCAACACAGCTTTACCCGGCGATCTCGTTTTCACTCAACGAGGAACGCTCGGACAAGTGGGTCTCATCCCTAAAGCACCGCAGTATCCTCGCTATGTCATCTCACAGAGTCAGATGAAGCTCACGGTGGACGCAGCCAAGACAGACGCAGAGTTCGTCTATTACTTTTTCCGGCTGCCTTCGACCGTCGAAGCCATCAAGAATCATATCAGCTCGTCGGGTGTGCCTCACATCAATCTCGGTGTGCTTCGGCGATTCAAGATTCCGCTACCTCCACTCGACATTCAAAAGTCGATAGCAGCGACAGCATCCGCTTACGACGACCTGATGGAGAACAACCGGCGGCGGATGGCGTTGCTGGAGGAGTCGGCGCGGCTGCTCTACCGGGAGTGGTTCGTCCACCTCCGCTTCCCCGGCCACGAACACACCCGCCTCACCGATGGCGTGCCGCAGGGCTGGGAGCGCGTGCCGCTCGGTGAAGTGATGACTCTGCAAAGAGGGCACGACCTCCCGAGCCAGGATCGCATCGAAGGTGATGTCCCCATTGTTTCATCTTCGGGCATCACCGGCTATCACGACAAGAAGAAGGCAGACGCACCCGGCGTGGTGACAGGCCGATACGGAACGCTCGGCCAAGTCTATTACATTGACCGCGATTACTGGCCGCTGAACACCGCGCTCTACGTCACCGACTTCAAGGGCAGCCCGCCTCTGTTCATTCTTCATCTCTTGAAGCACACACTCGAAAGCATCCAGAGTGACAAGGCAGCCATCCCCGGCCTGAATCGCAACGTGGTTCACAGCATGAAAGTTCTCCGCCCACCGTCGCCTCTCCGCAATTCGTTCGGTGATTTTGCCGAACCTGTGTATCGCCAAATCAGCACTCTTGCCCAGCAAAACCAAAAACTCCGCACCGCCCGTGATTTGCTGCTGCCGCGCTTGATGAGCGGGGAGATTGCCGTGTGAAGCCGTTTCGACTATCCTTACCCATGCTCTTCGACCGTCAGAAACGCCTGCTCGCCCTGCTCAACGCCCTCGGTGGCAGCGTGGGGAGCCTGGATTTTCAGAAGCTGCTTTTCCTGTACTGCCAGGAGGTGGAGGAGGTGCCGAGCTATGAGTTTGTGCCCTACCGCTTCGGCGGCTTCTCCTTCACCAGCTATGCGGACAAGCGCAAGCTGATCGCCAGCGGGCTGCTGGAGGATGAGGAGCGGAGCTGGAAGCTGACGGCGGCCGGACGGCAGGCGGTGACGCTGACGGGAACGGTGCGGCTGAAGCTGGACCAGTTCTCCCGGCAGCGGGCGGGCCTGCGCGGGGATGCGCTGGTGGCGGAGGCGTATCGGAAATACCCGTGGCATGCGACGCGGAGCGAGATGGCGGAACGCGTGCTGGCCGGTGATGCCGCCGCGCTGGCGGCCATCGCTGCCGCACGTCCGGCGGCCGGCCGGCCGGGTGTCTGCACCATCGGCTACGAGGGCAAGAGTCTGGAGGATTATCTGAACCGCCTGCTGCGGCAGGGCGTGACGCTGCTGTGTGATGTGCGGCGCAATCCGCTGAGCCGGAAATACGGCTTCTCCAAAGGCACGCTGTCAAAGGGCTGCGAGGGCGTGGGCATCCGCTACGAGCACCTGCCGGAACTGGGCATCTCCAGCGATGACCGGCGAGAGCTGCACACGCAGGCGGACTATGACGCGCTGTTTGCCACCTATGAGCGCGACAGTCTGCCGCAACAAACCGCCGCGCTGGAGCGCATCCGCGCCTGGGTGGCAGCGGGAGAGCGGGTAGCGCTGACGTGTTACGAACTGCTGCCGCATCAGTGCCACCGGCACTGCGTGGCGGAGGCGCTGGAACGGGATTTCGGCCAGACCTTCAGCCCCACGCATCTGTAACCCGTCGTTTCCAGCCCATGTCACGCGAGCGCATCCTGATTACGGTCAAAACGTATCCGACGCTGTCGCGCAAGCATGGGGAAACAGTCTGCACCGCCGGAGTGCGTGAAGACGGCTCCTGGGTGCGGATTTATCCGGTGCCGTTCCGGCGGCTGGATGAGGCGGAGCAATACAGGAAGTATGACTGGCTGGAATGCGATCTGGTGCGCAGCAAGAAAGATCCGCGCCCCGAGTCCTGCCATCCCGCCGATGTGAAGCAACTGGTCGCCGCCGGACATCTCGACACCGCCGACAACTGGCGCGAGCGGCGTCGGTTGCTGCTGGGAAAAGCCAAAGTCCACACCCGCCTGCAAACCCTGATCGACGGTGCCAAGGCGAACGAACTCTCGCTGACCGTGTTCAAACCCGCCAAGGTCACCGGCTTCATCTGGGAGGAGGAAGAGCGCGTGTGGGACGCCACCAAACTGACGGAGATGCGGAACCGCAGCGATCAGGGCGAGCTGTTCGCCGAGGAGACGTGGCGGCAGACCTTCAAGGTGATCCCCAAGCTGCCGTTCAGTTTTTCATATCGCTTTGAGGATGATGCAGGCAAGGCCAGCGAAATGCAGGTGCTGGACTGGGAGGCCGGGGCCTTGTTCTGGAACTGCCTGCGCGGTTGTGATGGCGATGAGAAGGCGGCGCTCGCCAAGGTGCGGCAGAAGTACTTCGATGAGTTCACTCAAAAGGATCTGCATTTCTTTTTGGGAACGACACAGGAGTTTCACTTCCGTGCGCCGAATCCGTGGGTCATCATCGGGGTGCTGCCCATTCCTCACGAACGCCAGATGGACCTCCTCTAACCGCGATGGCCTACACCGACATCAACAGCGAAGACCGGCTTGTGCAGCAGACCTTCGCTGCGCACCTGGAAGGCGTGCTGGGATGGGAGAGCGTGTATGCCTACAACACTGAGACATTCGGCCCTGATGGCACGCTGGGGCGCAGCGACAAACGCGAGGTGGTGCTAAGTCGCGACCTGCGCGCGGCGCTGGTGCGACTGAATCCCGATCTGCCCGCGAAGGCTATCGACGAAGCAGTGGGCAAGATGACCCGGCATGATTTCTCCCGCTCACTGCTCCAGCACAACCAGTCGTTTCACGACTTCATTCGCAACGGGGTGCCGGTGGATTACAAGGATCCCAAAGGGCAGACACGAAGCACTCGCGCGAAGGTGATCGACTTCGACAACGGCATGGGTGCGGATGGCAAACCGAACAACCGCTTCCTCGCCGTGCGTGAGCTGTGGATCACGGGACTGCGGGCACCGAGCTACAACCGGCGCGCTGATCTGGTGTGCTTCGTGAACGGGATTCCGCTGGTCTTCATCGAACTGAAGGCGGTGTATCGAAACATCCGCGCGGGCTTTGATGGCAATCTGTCCGACTACATGGACGACCATGTGGTGGGCCATGCCTTCCATCACAACGCATTCCTGATCGTGAGCAACGGCGACAACGCGCGCTATGGCTCGATCACGAGCGGCTGGGATCACTTCGCCGAATGGAAGCGCAACGATGAGAAGGACAAGGGCAAGGTAAAGGCCGAGGTGCTGCTGGACGGGATGCTGGCCAAAGAGCGCCTGCTCGACCTCGTGGAGAACTTCATCCTGTTCGATGAGAGCAAGGCGGGCAAGACGCGCAAGGTGGTGGCGCGCAATCATCAGGTGCTCGGCGTCAATCTGGCGGTGGAGTCGGTGAGGCGGCAGGAGGAACTGAAGCGGCAATTCCCCGAGCGGCGCAAGGTTTCCTATGTGGAGGGGCGCAAGAAGGTCTGGAGCAATGAAATCCCGAGGGTGCCTGCTGATGTGCGAGATGCGCCGGCGCTGCTGGCAGACCGACAGGCCACATCATTTGAACTGCCTCTCGTGCAGCGCGCCCACTCCGACCTCGGAAGGTTGGGCGTGTTCTGGCACACACAGGGCAGCGGCAAAAGCTACAGCATGGCGTTCTTCACCGAGAAGGTGCGGCGCAAACTTCCGGGCGTGTTCACTTTCCTGCTAATGACCGACCGCGACGACCTGGACGAGCAGATTTACCGGACCTTCGGCGGGTGCGGAGTGATTGATCCAGAGAACACGCCGCGTGCGAGCAGCGGCAAGGAATTGAAGAAGCTGCTGGGAGAGAATCACGCCTACATCTTCACGCTCATTCACAAGTTCAATCAGGACGTGAGCGAATCCTACAGCGACCGGGACGACATCATTGTCATCTCCGACGAAGCACACCGCACGCAGGCGGGCAAATTTGCCATCAACATGCGCATGGCGCTGCCGAATGCCTCTTTCCTGGGCTTCACGGGCACGCCGTTGTTCAAGAACGATCAAATCACGAAACGCATCTTTGGAAGCTACATCTCACGCTACGACTTCAAGCGCTCCGAGGAAGACGGCGCGACGGTGAAGCTGGTCTATGAGAACCGGGGCGAGAAGCTGGGCGTGGCCAAGCTGGACCTGAACGACAAGATTGCGGAGGTGATCGACAAGGCGGGCCTTGGCGTCGACGAAGCCGCGCATTTGCAAAGGCTGCTTGGCAAGGATTACGAGGTGATCACCGCGCCGGAGCGGCTGGAGAAGATCGCGGCGGACTTTGTGCAGCACTGCACGACGCGCTGGGAGTCGGGCAAGTCCATGATGGTGTGCATCGACAAGGTGACTTGCGGGCGGATGTTCAACCTCATCATTCCGCATTGGCACGCGAAGACGGCGGCGGTGAAAGCGGCAGCCGAGGCTGAAACCGACACCGACAAAAAAGCCAAGCTACGCAAGCAGGCGAAGTGGCTGGAAGAGACGATCATCGAGATTCAGATCAGCGAGGAGCAGGGTGAAGTGAAGGAGTTCAAGAAGTGGGATGTGGACATCGTCCCGCATCGCGAACGGATGAAGAAGGGCTTCGACGTGGGCGAGGAAACGCTGACGATGGAGGATGCCTTCAAAGACCCGGCGCATCCTTTCCGTGTGGTGATCGTGTGCTCGATGTGGCTGACGGGCTTCGACGTGGAAAGTCTGAGCACGCTCTATATCGACAAGCCGATGAAGGCGCACACGCTGATGCAGGCAATCGCCCGCGCGAACCGGCGCTACGAGGGGAAGGACTTCGGCCTGATCGTGGACTACAACGGGATGCTCAAGAGCCTGCGCGCGGCGCTGGCACAGTATGCGCTTGGTGATGACGGCGAGGACGGAGGCGACGAGATCGTGGCCCCCATCGAAGAGCGCGTGCAGGCATTGGAAGAAGGCATCGCGGCGACTGAGGCTTATCTGAGAACGCTGGGCTTCGACGCCGCGCAATTGATAGGTGCCAGGGGCTTCACCAAGACGGGATTGCTGGCAGATGCGGTGAACGCCGTTTACACGAGCCGGGAGACGAAACAGCGCTTCGAGATCATGACGCGGCAGGTGTTCATCAGGTTCAAGGCGCTGATCATGGAGGAGGCCGTCTTTCCCTTTGCCGAGCGTCACGACAATCTGGAGGCGATCTACAAGAAGCTGGAGGAGCGTCGCGACATGTCCGACGTGACGGCGGTGCTGAAGCAACTGCACCTGATCGTAAACGACGCGATCCGCGCGCAGTCACCGGGAGACGATCAAACCGAGGCCAAGACCTACGACCTCAGCGTGATCGACATGGAGAAGCTGCGCGATGAGTTCGCCAAGAAGGTGAAGCGCAAGGCCACGGCGGTGGAAGACCTGCGGGCGTTGGTGGAACACAAGCTAGCGCTGATGATGCGGACGAATCCCGACCGCATGGACTACTACAAAAAGTATTCGGAGATCGTCGCCGACTACAACCGCGAGAAGGACCGTGTGACCATCGAGGAAACCTTTGCCCAGCTTGTGGACTTGCTGGCCACGCTGAACGTGGAGCAGCGCCGCGCAGCCGAGGAGGGTCTGACCGAAGACGAGCTGGCGATCTTTGACCTGCTGAAGAAAGACAAGCTGACGAAGAAGCAGCGAGAGGCCGTGAAGGCGGCTAGCAAGCACCTGCTGACAAAGGTGCTGGAAGTCGTGGCCACGCGCCACGACTGGATCGCAAAGGAGCCGACCAAGGCAGAGGTGGAAGTGCTGATCCAAACAGAAGTGTTTACGCTGTTGCCTGATCCTCCCTTCGATGAAGACGACAAGCTGGCGCTGGCCGGGCTCGTCTATCAGCACGTCTGGCAACAGAGCGCCGCAGGCGTCTTTGGCCTGGGAAGAGCAGCGGCCTAGGCAAGCATTTTCTCAATGGCCCCATGAAGATCGTCAAAAGGCTTGGCGATCCATGCGTTCGACCATTTCAACTCCGAGTTCTGAGTCGGGACCGAAGTGCGCGCTCATGGAGAGGACTGGCGCAGCGTGGTTCCTCGGATCTTCCTTGATTTGACGGAGAAGTTCCCTGCCCACCTCGGCGCGCGGCGGCTTGCCAGAACGCGCGGGCAGTTCCAGGTCCAGCAGAATGTAGTCGTAGGTGTGAAGGTCCAGGTGCTCGCACGCTTCACGCTGTGATCCCACGGAATGAAAATCATGATCAAGTTCGGCAACGCGGTCCTCCACCGCCTCGCGAACGCGAAGGTTGTCGTCAACAATCAGGGCGAGCGGTTTCGTCTTCATATCGCAGGCTTGTCATGAGCAACTTCCATCGGGTCGAGCACCAGCTCGAATCGCATTGCAGCTCCCGCCCCGGTTCGCTTGACGCAGCCTTCTTGCACGAGGGGCTCCATCTCTTTGTCGAGTGCGTCCAGCCTGATGTCGAGCCGGCGTCCAAGCATTCGCCTAGTCAGCGATTTGTCCCGGCGCAACTCGCGCAGCGCTGTGACCTGTTTCTGCGTGAGCTTGCGCTTCCCCTCCGCGCCAGCATCAGGACCACCGTCCCGCACCTGAATTAACGGCCCGAGCGCATAGCCCTTGTCGCGGTTGGAGATGATGTCGTTCCCGTTGCATTCCAAGTGCTCCCTTTCCCTGAGTATCTTCACACCGGCCTCACGAATCTGCCGAACGGCCTCGGCCGCCGCCTTCTGGTCTTCGGAACCAAGAGCGTGTTTCGCGACGTGGTTGCCATCGTAGGCTTTTCGGTCGCGGGTCAAAGCCTTGTGCCTGAGAAGGTCGAGCACCTTGCGCGATTGTGTCGAGTTCTCCGGTCCCGCGAGCTTGTGGCCGGCGAGTTCGACACGATCGGGGTAATAATCGAGGAATGCCTTTCTCAATGGCTGGAGCGCCGGCTGGCTCTTTGCGGTCGGACTGACCTCCTCAGCGGCGTCCCGGGGCGGGTGCTTCTCCAAGGCCTCGCGAATCTTTTTTTCCAATGGGTGTCGCTCTCCAAAGGGCTTGCCCACGAAGTCCTCCGCGCCTTCCTTCATCAACTCCACGGCGAGATGGTAGGAATCGTTGTCATGCGCCGTCATGATGATGACCGGCGTCTGGGTATGTCCCAGGGGTCCCTTGATCCGGTGGAGAAGATTGCGACCATACTCGCGATCAGAATACCCTTTGTAGGCCACCGGAATCGAAAGATCGAGCAGCACATAGTCATAAGCCGTCTTGAGCAAGTGCTCCTCGGCCTCCTTCTGGCAGCAGGCCACGTCATGGCTGTGGCCCATCGATCCCAATCTATCGCGGACTGCATCCAGAACACTGTCGTCATCTTCGATTACAAGTGCGTGCGGCATGGCGAGAATCAGGGCGGGGTTTGGGTAGGCAGGTGAATTTCGACGACCAGGCCAACGCCCTCCGTCATCGCCAAGCGAAGAGTGCCGCCGTGATCTTCGATGTAGCGTTTTGCAATGGGAAGTCCGAATCCGGTGCCATTGGATTTGGCGCTGTTGCCGGGGATGAACTCCTGAAGCTTTGCAAGCTGGCGCGCGTCCACGGCGGCTCCGGTGTCGGAAATCGTCATGCGAAGAATGCCAGCCTCAGTGCAGGCTGAAACTTTGACCGAGCCGGGGCGGAACCTGAGACGCTCCTCGTGGCATTCAATGCCGTTCTGAATTGTGTTCGTGAGCACCATCATCAGATGGGGGCGCGAGACGCGCGCCTTGAGGCTGGCGGGAATGTCGAGCACGACCTCCACAACTCCCGCATCCTTTTCCACCGAGGCCACGTTTTCGCGGGCCTTCTCTGCGGCCTCTGCCACCAGCGCGCCGATGTCCTCCTCGCGGAGTTCAAGCCGGATGGACCGGGAAAATGTGTTGATGGTGACGAGCAGCCCCTGGAGATCATCGAGCCCCTGCCTGATTTTCCTTATCCGTGTCACATCGGCCTTGGGCAGAGCATCGATGCCTGTCAGACCGTCAAGGCTCGTGAGAATTGACGTGAGGAGGGTCTTGATGTCATGCGCCACGGAGAGCAGCACTTCGTTGGTCTGCCGGTCCGCAAACGCGGTGGCGGCCTTGGCTGCAGCAGCTCCGTAGGTCCGGTCGATCTCAGCAATCGTTGATTGGAGGTCTGTGTGCCGGCTGCGCCCCTTCTTCTTGTCCCGAGGAACGCGCCTGGCCAGCGCCACTCTCGCGGCCTCCGACACGTAGGCGTTGGCATCCTGCGCGAGCTGACTGACGAGCGACTCGAAAATCTCCGGAGGAAACGAGATCAGGTGACGTGCGATGCCGAGCCGGACCTCCCACTTCACATCCTGGGAAAGCGTTTGAACCAACGCCAGGGCCTCCGCTGTGACTGGCTTGCTGCGCACATAGTGTGAAACGGCCTCCGCCCACTCCTGTCTCTGCTGCCAGTCCACGGGCGCGGATTCGGCCCCGAGCATGCCGAACCACTGTGCCAGATCTTCCGGTGATGCTTCCATCGGCTGACAGTCAGTAGTGGTAGCGTTCCATTCTGGCAGTAAACGCCTCCTTGCCACCCTCAAGGAGCGTCACGATGTCGTCCTTGCAGTGGTCCACGTCGCCAGAGCGCGCGACACCTCCCTGTGTGCGGTTGGAATCCATGACGAACACCATGGACGCATCGCCAAGAACGGGAATGTTCGGGTTGTGAGTGACGAAAATCATCTGTCGGCCTGCCTTCACCTTGCGGATCGACCGCACCACAGTCTCGAAAACATAGCTGTTGTCGAGGTTGTCCTCGGGTTGGTCGATGAGCAGCGGGTTGGCGCTCTCAAAGAGCAGGATCGGAAGAATGGCGGTACATTTCTGCCCGGTGGAAAGCGCGGATGAGTCTCGAAACTCATCACGGTCGGACAGCTCGATGGATGGGGAATCTTGCATTTCCACAAGCTCCAACGCAAAGAGGTTTTGCGGCTGGGAAAGGATCGAGACAACCGCTTCAGCCTGGTTGTCATTGAGGCCGCACGCCTCGGCGATGTCGGCAGCCCCCTTCTTTCGAACCAACTGCACCAGCACTTGCGGGGGTATAGCATCAGCCACCTTTCGGGCCACCATTCCTCCCTTGATGGTGGGGACACGGAATACTTCTTCAAGGTGAGCGCGGTAGGCATCCCGATTGCCACATTGCCGCACGGCCACGCGGATGGTCGGAGCCAGGTCCTCCGTCAGCGTCGTCGCAATCTCATGCCGAATCTGGAAGCGACGATCGAACAGGTTTGAAAGCTGACCGAGGTGAGTCTGACGTTCCGCCTCCAACAGTTTCACCTGCCGTGTCACATCCGCCAGTTCCCGCTGCTTGAAGAGCAGTTCGTTGCGTCGCTTCTCCTCCGCAGTGCGCCCGGCCGAGCGTGCCTGCGCCTCCTTGTGCTTTTCAAGCAACTGCCGGAAAGCAGTCTCCTGCCGGGCATGTTCCTGATCCAATCCCTCCTTCTCAGAAGTCAGTGTTTTTCCGCCGACCCTGAGAGCCTCCACGGCCTCATCCAGTAGTTTCTCGAAGTTCCCGATGGCTTCGTGCATGGCGCGCGCGACCCGCTTCATTCTGGTGCCATTCGGCCCACTCAGGATTTCGGGGGTAATCAGCGAGTCAACATCTTCACCAAGCCGGTCCTTCAAACCACCCACGGTCCTCACCGTATCGGCGCATACTTTTCGGATCTCATTAAGCGCCATCGCCTCGCGTTCACGAAGCGCCTTGTGAGCGTGACCGCTGTTAATCGCTTCGGCATTGGGGCCGGCACTTTGCTGCATGCCCTTCAACTTTGCCTCCACCGCAGGGAGTTCCTTGGTTTCGGTGACAAGTGCTGCCTGGCGTGTCAGGAGTGGCAAAAGGTCTCTGGCATTGGCCTCGATTTGATCTTGGGTGGAAGTCACCTCCCAATCAATTCCGGCCAGTTCCCCATCGCTGAACTTGTCGATCAAATCGAGCTGGTAGTGGGGGTTTTCGGCGATGCTCTCCATCTGGTTCTGGCTGAGGATGTCGGCCTGGAACAAGCGGCCTCCCTTCACTTTCACGCCGGTCATGGGTTCGCCTGAAGCGTCCAGCACCACGGGCGGCTCGTCTGCGGCGCGGCTTATAGTGTAGGTTTGGCCGTCCTTCGTTCGGACAACCAGCTCCACGCGGCCGCCGTCAAGGTTGGACGAAACGATGGTTTCGACGCGCCTGCGCAAGGGATCACCATCACGGCCCGGCATGGTGTCGAGGGCGAAGCGCATCATTTCCAGAATGGTTGTCTTGCCCACACCGCGAGGCCCGATGATGCAGTTGAGTCCATCGGCGAATTCAATGTCAAGGCCGTCGAGGAACCCTCCGATGACGTTAAGCCGCTGAATGCGGTGATGAGACCGGGTGCGTGAAGTCTGTCGTTTCATAATAGTTCCAGTCTATTCATTCTTCGCATCGCGCGCCTGCGATTAGCCGTGTTTCCCCATACGGGTTGAGATCTTCCCATATGGGTTCCCATGCGGCTCCGGTGAGACCCACATGGGTGGGAAAATGGGAGGCACGAAGATCCCATACGGACATGCCTTTCCCGTGCGGCAGCCTGCATACAAGAGCCGGCAAACTGCCATCATTCGCAAAACGCTGCACCACCAATCGTGGCCGCAGCATTACCCAGAAACACCGAATGACGGACATGAAATCAAGATCAACAAACCCCTCCAGCGCCATCGGACGAAGCGGACAAGAGAACCTTTTCACAACCGGGCGGCTCGCGCAATTCCTCGGCTGCTCCGAACGCCACATCTTCAACCTGCGTCGGCGCGGCCTGCCCTCCTTCGAGATCGGCGACATGGTCAGGTTCGACCTGGCGGCTGTGAGGCGCTGGCTGGCCGCTCATCAAAAGGGCGCTGCAATAACCAAATCAGCCTGAGCCATGCCAACCGCCGACACCATTAACTACGTCCCACGCCGCGCCGCCCTGCCCGACAAGCCGCGCAAGGTGAGCGTGAGCATCACCCGCACCGCTGACCGCCTCTGGCACACCTCGATGCCGGTCCAGGATCTCGACTACTTGATCGCCGTCGAGTTCGAGCGCCAGCGTGCGCTCAAAGACATCGCCGATCACAACGACGAAGACGCCGCCGAAATCGCCCGGCACAGCTTGTTCATCGAAGGCGGTGGGCGCGTGCCCGCACCAAAAGTTTCCCCAAACAGAAATCAAACCTCAAAACCAAACCAAGAAAAACAAACTCATGAAACTCACCGCCAACAACAAGGAATTCGCCATTCACCCCGAACACGTCGGCCCCGCCGTGTGCGTCGACTGCACTCCGCCGCGCATGGTGGATACACCATTCGGCCAGAAGCAGAAGTTCAATATCGTCTTCGAAACGGAAGCTCTTCGCGAGGACGGTACCCGCTTTTGTGTGTGGGCCGGCTTCACTGCATCACTGAACGAGAAGTCTTCGCTGCGGAAGTTCCTTCGGAGCTGGCTCGGGCGCGACCTCACGTTGGCGGAACAGAAGGAGTTCGACCTGGAGAGCTTGATCGGTCGCACGGCCAATCTCACCATCATGCACAACCAGGTGCAAGATGGCCGCACCTTCGCAAACATTGCCCTAATCAGGCCTGACAAATCCCCGAACCCGCTCAAGCCCAGCGGCAAGTTCGTGCGCAAGCAGGATCGCCAACAAAGGGATGCGGACAGCAACTACCAGCGTGCGGAGCAACCCACGTCCAATAGTTCGCGCCCAGCGGATGACTGGCGCTTTGTGAAAGTCCACGTCGGCAAGCACAATGGACTCGAACTCTGCGAGTTGGACATCGAGGCCGTGCGCAGTCTCCATGATCGCTGGCTGCCGACCGCCAAAAACCTGGCCAAGCCGCTCAAGGCGGACCGCGATCTGATGGAGGCGCTCGTGAAGGCCGCCGCCGAACTCGGCTTCGAGCAGCCCGAGGCCGACGAAATCCCTTACTAACCCTCACCCCGCAGAACCACCATCATGATTCTGATTCACCGCGAATCCCCCTCTCACTGGTATCTGCCCGACGGCACCGCGTATCACGATGTGCCTCGGGCGGACGGTAACGGCATGCGTTCCGCCACATTGCGCGACGCGCGCAAGGTCAACGCCTTTCCCTCGGTCACCAACATCCTGGGCGTGCTGGCCAAGCCTGCCCTCGATGCCTGGAAACAGGAGCAGGCCATCCTCGCCGCCTTGACGCTGCCGCGTCGTGACGATGAACCACTCGACAGCTTTGCGCGTCGGGTGGTGGCCGACATGACCGAGCAAGTGCGCGATGCTGCCGACCTCGGCAGCGCCGTGCATGCGGCCATCGAGGTCTATCTGCAAACCGGCGAGCCGCCGGAGAACCCTGACATTCTTCGGCTGTTCGAGCCGGTGAAGCTCTGGATCGACGACCACATCGAGCGTGTCGCTCTTGTCGAAACCGTGGCCGTCCATCCGCAGATCGGATACGCGGGACGCATTGACGTGGTGGCCAAGCTGAAGCACGCCGGCTCCTGGGCGGTTGTCGATTTCAAGACGCAGAAGATGAAGCCCAACACCAAGGGCGTCTATCAGGCCACCTATTATGACACCTGGCCGCTGCAACTGATGGCCTACTTCGAGGCGCTGCGTCTGAGCGGCGAATGCACACGCAAACTCGAAGACATCGCCAGCGTGGTGATCAACTCCGTCGAGCCCACGCCCGTGCATGTGAATATCTGGCCGCGCGAGGAACACAGCGCGTACTGGCAGGCTTTTCAGTGCGCCCGCGAGCTGTGGTGCTTCACCAAAAACTATCGGCCTCAGCCCATCACGGCACACACCGCCGCTGCCGCCTGAATTGACACAACCGCACCAACCGAACCCGCAATCTTATGCACCCGACCACTTCACTTCGCCGCTCGATCCTCATCGACAACCCCTCAACCCGCCGCCCCTGCTGGCAACCCGACACCTGGTTCTGGCGATGGGTGTTCATGCTGCTCGGCATCTGCCTTGGCTGGATCATACACCAACACCTCGGATGAAACTCGCCGCGCACGATTCAGCCGCCATCGCCTTCCACGATCTGGCTGCCGAGGGTCACAACATCATACTCACAGGCCAGGCGGGCACCGGCAAAACCACGCTGCTGCATGACTTTCTGGATGAGTGCGGTGATGACGTGGCGGTCACGGCCTCCACCGGCATCGCCGCGCTCAATCTCGGGGGCATGACGATGCACCGGTGGAGCGGCATGATGCTGGGCCCCAAACGCGGAGAGAACCTCCACGATCATCTTCGCGAACTCATGCGCGATGAGCGGCATGGCGTGCGCAACGGCTTCAACCGCGTGCGCAACTGCCGGGTGCTCGTGCTCGACGAGGTGTCGATGCTACCGGGTGTCACGCTGGATTTTCTCGATCTGCTCTGTCGCACGTTGCGCCGTGATGACCGGCCCTTCGGCGGCATCCAGGTGATCGCCACCGGAGATTTTTTGCAATTGCCGCCGGTGCGCACTGATCCGAGCGAGTCATACGACTGGGCTTTTCAAAGCTTGGCTTGGGTGAAGGCAAACTTCCAGGTGGTGCATCTCACCAAGGTTCACCGGCAGGACGAACCGGAGTTCCTCGGCGCGCTCGGCGAGTTTCGACGTGGGCGCATCACCGGCATCAATGCCAGGCTGCTTGCTTCGCGGGTCGCTCACTTCCCCGATCCGAACATTCCGCGCCTGTTCACGCACAACAGCCAGGTGGACAAATGGAATGCGTATCGGCTCGCGTGCATCGAATGCGAGGAGAGCGTCTATGAAGCGAGGACGCAAGGCCCCGACTCGCAGATCCAGTTCCTGCGCAAGAACCTGCTCACGCCATCCACGCTCATCGTCAAACCCGGCGCACGGGTGATGTTCACGGTGAACCGGCCCGATCACGGCTATGTGAACGGACAGACCGGAACCGTGATCGAGTGCGGGCGCGACGCGGTCTGGGTCGAGAGCCAGGGCAACGTGATCAAGGTTGAGCGATACGACTGGCGTTTCGATTCGCGCGACCGGCACAGCGCCACCTTCACGCAGATGCCGCTGCGGCTTGCCTGGTCGCTCACGATTCACAAAGCGCAGGGCCTCACACTCGACAGCGCCTACATCGACGTCCGCGCTGCCCGTGAACCCGGCCAGGCCTACGTGGCGCTCTCCCGTGTCCGCTCACTCGCCGGACTGAACCTCAAGGCCTGGTTCAACGGCGTCTTTGTGAGCCGCGCCGCCCTGGAATTTTACGAGGGCATCACGCCTTCGCATTCGACAACCCAAACCCAAAAACAAACCGCATGAACTCACCTGCACCATCATCCGCCCCGAGTTTCGTCTCGGTGGAAAATCTTCCCCGCATCGCCAGGCCAAACCAGAACCGCTCCGTGGCTGAGTTTGCCGCAGAGGCTGGTGAAGCCATGCGCGCCCAGCGCCAGTGGTTCAATCATCACGGTGAAGTGGCTCTCATTTCGAAAGGTTACCGCGGCGAGATCCACAGACCCTTGGAACTCGCCTCGATAGGGCCTCGGGCGGCAATCACCGCACTCGAGCATTTCATCCGTCCCGGCAGATTGATCCGCAACCGACGTACCGGTTTCGAGGAATTCGCCCCACGCACGTTGGATCACGCCTGTACGGCGAAGCTGCTCAAGTCGCCGGAGTTCATCAACCGCCTGCCGAAGCTGCGCCGCATTCTCGACATGCCTGTGCCCATTGTGAACGATGGTGTGCTCATCTTCCCGAAGCGGGGCTACGACGAACACTTCCAGACTTACTGCGATCCGGATGCGCCGGAACCGCAAAGCGTGCCTCTCAACAAGGCGCTGCCCGTTCTTGATGAGGTCCACACCGATTTCCACTGGCAGCACGATCATAACCGCGTTCACGCTCTGGCGCGGCTCATTACTCCCTACTGTCGGGGATTGATGGGCTGGGAAGCAGAGGTGCCGCTGTGCGTTTTCACCGGTGCCGTGGGCAAGGACTACCTGGCCAGCCTGACGGAGATGATCTATCAGGGCGCGTTCACGCACTACTACGCCTCCGACATGCGCTCTGCCATCGGCGCATCGCTGCGTGCCGGACATCGGCGCAAGCATGTGACGGACCACTGCAAGCGTTCGGCTGTGCGCGCCCTGGCGGAGGCGGTGACCAGCCGCGACTATCGCTTCAAGGACAGGGGTCACGATGTGGTTCTGCCGATGGAAGTGGAACTGAGCGTGTCGGCCGATTTTTCCGCCATCGATTCGTCGCGCACGATGCAGCTCATCCGGCTGATTCAGATTCGCGGCACCGGCGAATGGTTCAACAGTCGCAAATTCAAATACCCAAATCTGCGGGAACGTGTGCGCGACAACCGCGCGCAGGTGCTCGGAGCGATCAAGTCGCTCGTAGATCACTGGATTGAGAAGGGCAGTCCCGCCGGGCCAAGCACGCTCGCAGGCTTTCCGGAGTGGAGCCATGTGGTGGGCGGCGTGATGCACGTGAACGGAATGGGCGACCCCTGCGTGCCGTTGGGCGACAATTGACGTGAGGCCCGGCAACATGGACTGGGACGCGATCAAACAGCACTACCTCGACTGCCGCAGCCTCAAAGCCACGGCGGAGGAGTTCGATCTCTCGTTGAACACCGTGAAGACGCGCGCGCGCCGTGAAGGCTGGGCGCAGGTCGAGGGATCATCGGGGGTTCAAATTGAACCCTCAGATGGTGCTCAGGGTTCAAATCGCAGGGTTCAGGGTTCAACACAGGGTTCAAATTACCGCCCGGAGGGTTCAACTCAGGGTTCAAATCCGCAGGTCGAGGGTTCAGCCGGGGCTCAAGTTGAACCCTCAAATCCGACTCAGGGTTCAGCCGGGGTTCAGGTTGAACCCTCGACCGCGTCTCTCAGGGTTCAAAATGAACCCTCATTGAACCCTGAACCCTGCGGCGAGGGTTCAACCGATGAAGATTCCATCCTTTCCGTCCCGGTCACCACCTATCCCAACGCGCGCTCTCCCAAGCAGCCTGGTGTTGAGAACCTCGCCGACATCCTTCACGCCATCCAGAACGGCTTCTTCAAGGACAAGATTGAAGAGCTGCGCCGCATCAAGTCCCGCGACGGCAAGCAGCACTACGACAAGGCCAAGGTGAACCTGCCCGCGTTCTGCGTGTCGGGCACCACGGCCGACCGCAAACACATCCTCAAGCACAGCGGCCTCATCCAGATCGACTTCGACGGACTCAACGGCACGCTGCCCGTCGCGCGCCAGCAGGTGATCGCAGATCCGCACGTCGCAGCCGCGTTCCTTTCCCCCAGCGGCGACGGCTTGAAAGTGCTCCTGCGCGTGGACGGCAGCCGCCACGCCGATGGCGTCAAGGCCGCCACCCGGCACTTCGCCGAAGCCTACGGCCTCAAGCACGATCCGCAGGTGAAGGAGCCTGCCCGGCTCTGCTTCGTCTCCCACGATCCCGATCTCTATCGCAACCCGAACGCCATCGAACTCCCTCTCGATGACGAACCATCCACCGATGAAAAACCTTCACGCGGCCCCGGTCGTCCCAGGAAGGAACCGCCGTGGTGGACCGCCTACAAGGGCGACATCCGGATGCTCGACCTCGCATCTTTGTTGCGCAGCAAAGCCAGCGTCGGCGAGATGCTCGACCCCGACACCGGCAAGCAGGCGGTCAAATGTCCCTGGGCGCACGAGCACGGCGACGGCGGCAAGGCATGGGACGAACGCTCCAGCGACACTGTGATCTTCACCGAAGGCGAGTGGCCCGCCTTCAAATGCCTTCACGCCCACTGCGCCGAACGCTCCCTTAAAGACGTGTGCGGGCACTTTGAAAAGCTCGACCCCGGCTGCATCGACAAGCACTGCGCCGAGATGCGCGTCTGGAGCAAGGGCCAGACCGATCTCGAAGGCCGCCCCCGTGTGGTGCTGCCCTGTCTCACACGCGAGGACTCGCATTTTGCAACAGAGGTGGCCGGCATCCTCGCGCCCAAGCGGGTGTGGTTCAACAAGGCCGAGCGCGTCGTGGCCGTGTGCGTGCGGCGTCTTTCCGAGAACATCGAATCGCTCGTCTTCTGGCCGATGGAACCCGTGGAGGCGCGCACCGCCATCGAGGACCACCTGCAGACGGGCGTGCTCCAGACCGACAAGCACACCGGCGAGAGCGTGTTCTGCGCGCTCACCATGACGCGCGAGTGTGCGGGCGGCCTCCTCGGCGCTCCCCAGTTCCGCCGCGCCCTGCCGAAGATCATCCGCATCCTCGACTTGCCGCTTCCGATGAAGACCGCGTCCGGCGGCATCATCCGCCCGCAGTTCGGCTACGATCCGAAGTTCAGCACCTACACCGATCCCGACGCCCCGAGGCTGCACCGCATGTCCCGTGACGAGGCGGTCGATTGGATCAGACGCGCGCATCTCGGCTTCGGGTTCCGCGATGAGCAGAGCCTTGTGCATGCGATTGCGCGCCTGCTCACGCCCTACTGTCGCGGACTCATGGGCTGGGATGGCCGTTTCCCGCTCTGGCACTTTTCCGGCAACCGCCCCCGCGCCGGCAAGGACTACCTCGCTGGTGTGACGCAGATCATCTATGAAGGACGCAGCATCGAGGATGCGCCCCTGGAGCGCGAGTCGGAGGAAACGCGCAAGCGCATCACCGCCGCGCTCATGAGCGGCAGGCGCATGATGCACTTCGCCAACTGCCAGGGCCACCTTCAAGACGCCGCCTTCATCGGCGCGATCACCAGCAAAACCTTCGGCGCGCGCAACCTTGGCAGCACCGAGGCGAAGTCCGATCTTACGCTGCCCAACGAAATCGAGTTCAGCATCTCGGCCAACATCGGCCTCACGTTCCGCCCGGACGTGGAACCGCGCACCCGCCGCATCACGCTGGAGTTCTCCGAGGAAAACTCCAACGGCCGCAACTTTCCCGATCCCGACCTGCATGGCTGGGTGCTGCGGCACCGTGCCGACCTTCTCTCGGCCATCGACTCCCTGGTCAGCCTGTGGATTGAAGCGGGGTGTCCCGCCGGCAAACGCCCATTCAACAGCTTCCCCGAGTGGGGCAACGTCGTGGGCGGCGTCATGGCGCTGCATGACCTGGGCAATCCATGCCTGCCTCACGAAGACGACGGCGGACTGCCCGCCGACCGCCAGACAGAGGCGATGCGCGCGCTGTTCCTCATCGGTTACGCTGAGCAGCCGGACAAGTGGCTTGGCAAGTCGGACATCTATGCGCTCATCGAATCGAACTCCGACAACGATGCCTTCTCCTGGTTTGGCGACCTCGCTGAGAAGGGCTCCAAACACCGCCTCGGCAAAGACCTCCGCCAGTTCAAAGGCCGCGAGCTATCCGGCATCGTGCTTGTGATCGACGATCACACCGACAAGACCCAGCAGCACCGGTTCCAGTTTACGCGGCATTCAAGCCGCCGCTCCGATCCGATGATTGATCTGTTCAGCCGTGCACTGGGCCAGACCCCACCCCAGCCCGATGCAGCCGCCACCGATGGGCATATTGGGCATTTTGGGCATGTCTCTGATCGCTGGGAACCCCAGAACAAAAATAATTCAGAGGGGGAAGAGAAAATAAATAATTTATATCTGAGTACGGAGCGGGAGAAACAATTGCCCAAAACGCCCAATATGCCCATCGGCGTGGTAATCACCTCCAGGGCCGATCTTGCTGGCATCGCCGCCGCCATCCGCACATCCGGCTCCGTTGCGCTCGATGTCGAAACCTATGGCTCCCGAAAAGGCGATGGCCTCGACCCTTGGGCGGGCGACATTCGCCTCCTCTCGCTGTGCGTCGAGAACCAGCAGCCCTGGATCATCGACCTCCGCGCCACCGGCTACGACCTCGGCGAACTGAAGACGGCTCTCGAATCCGCAGAGATCATCGCCCACAATGCGAAGTTCGACCTGCTCTGGTTGCGCCACAAAGCGGGGCTGTGCGCGACCAAGGTGTTCTGCACGCTCACCGCCGCGCGCGTCCTGTCGGCCGGCACCAAACCAGGCAACGATCTCGACAAGTGCCTCCATCGCTATCTCGGCGTGCCTCCAGCTCCGGATCACAGCCGCTCCGACTGGGGCTCCATGCTGCTCACCGACGACCAGCTTGCCTATGCGGCGCGTGACGTGGCGCATCTGCACGCCCTCACCAACAAGCTCTGGGGCGACCTCGAGCATGATGCGCTTGATGTGGTGGCAAAGCTGGAGATGCAGCTCGTGCCCGTGATCGTGGAGATGGAAATGGCGGGCATCGGCGTGGACAAGGCGAAGCTGCGCGAGATCGAAGCCAACGCACGCGCCTCCGCCGCCAGCATGGCCTCTTCGTTGCGCAACGAACTTGGCCTCCCCACGCTCAATCCCTCCAGCCCGCAGCAGCTCCTCAAGGCGCTTAAATCGCAGGGCGTCGAGGTGGCGGACACCAACGAGGACACACTCAAGGCTAGCGATGATGGCAAGATCATCCCGATCATCCTCGCCTACCGGGGCGCTGAAAAACTCGCCCAGCAGGCGAAGTCGCTCATCGAATGCGTGAAGCACGACGGCCGCATCCACGGTCGCTTCGATCCCACCGGTACGGCCACCGGTCGGTTCAGTTCCAAAGATCCCAACCTGCAAAACATTGGCCGTGGCGAACTGCGCTCCTGCTTCGTGCCTGGAGCCGGGAACAAGCTCATCGTGGCGGACTACTCGCAGGTTGAGTTGCGTGCCGCTGCGGCCATCGCGGGCGAAACGAAGATGATCGAGGCCTATCGCAACGGTGTGGATCTGCACAAGCAAACGGCTGCCGAGGTTCTTGGCAAGGCGCTCAACGCGGTGACGAAGGAGGATCGGCAGATTTCCAAAAGCGCGAACTTCGGCCTCCTTTACGGCCAGAGTGCTCCCGGTCTCGTTCGCTACGCCGCCTCCAGCTACGGCGTGAAGCTCGAACTCGACCAGGCCGATCACATCCGCCGGCAGTTCTTCCGCACCTACGGCTCGCTGCGCCAATGGCATGGAGAATCGCGCAACAAGGCCGATGCCGGAGCACGCGAAGTGCGCACGGTGATGGGTCGCCGCAGATTGATCCCGGAAACGGCTTCCGAATGGGAACGCTTCACCGCCCTGGTGAACACGCCGGTTCAAGGCGGTTGCGCCGACGGCATGAAGCGCGCGCTCGTCATGCTCGCCGAGCGCCTTCCGGCCGAAGCACGCCTCATCTCCACCGTGCATGACGAGGTGCTCGTTGAGGCACCCGAAGCGATGGCCGAGCAGGTCCGCCTCATCGTTCAGACCACGATGGTCGACGCAATGGAAGCCTTGTTCCCGCAGGTGCCCATCGAGGTGGAGGCCGGAGTCTGCGAACACTGGGGGGAGAAATGAAGGGACGAATCCACGCACCACCATGAGTGATTCCTCCTCCTACTCCTCCCGCCAGCGCGCCCGTGACGACGACTACCGCCGCCAGTACGAGCAGTGGGTGGCCACGCTCCCGGAAGATGAACGGCGAAAGCTCGAAGCAATGGGCGTGGATGCGCCCTCGCTCCCCGGCCCGTCGGGCGGCACCTTGCGCGATGCCGCCACCTCCTCACGCGCCCGGTGCGAGGACGAGTTCAATGATGACGAGGGCGAATCAAACGATCCACCCGACGAACCCGAGGCAGTGGAACATGCTACGCCCGCCTCGACACCGGATGCGGCATCTTCTCCATGCTCCCAAGCTCCGTTACCTGCGGATGGCGAGCATCTCCACGATATTCTCCGCCGCTTGGTTGGCGAGCTGATCGGCCAGGACAACTCCAATCTCTCCGTCCATTGCCTCGCCCTGGTCACCGGCCTCACCTACGAAGGCAATTCCATGACCGCCATTGCCGAGCAACACGGCGTCACCCGCGCCGCCGTGAGCAAACGCTGCGTGGAGTTGACTCAGGCCCTCAATCTGAAACCCAGCCGCGCCATGCGAAGCCTCAAAGCGCGCACCAGCTACCGCACCGCCCGAACCCTCAACCTCCGTTCCACCGCATGAGCCTCTCCATCAGCGACTCTCCCAAATTCGCCATCACGCGCACCGGCTTGCACATCCGCGACGAGCTTTCCTTCGACGAATGGCGCGGCCTGGCTCCCAAGTTCAGCGAGGCGATCAAGTGCGCCGCGTTCCTCATCGGCGACTGGCTCGTCTATGGCGAGGATCACTTCCGGGGGCAGGGGCGGCTGCCGGGCTTCGAGAACGACGCTGCGGCTCCGGCCCGCATCAGCGGCGACCTCTATGACACCGCGCTTGCCGCGACCGGCTTGGATCGCACCACGCTTTCCAACTACGCCTACGTGTCGCGCAACGTGCCGGGTTCGTTGCGCAACGAACTTCTCTCCTGGGAGCATCACAAGGCCGTGGCGCGGTTGAATGAGCCCGACCAGCAACGCTGGCTTCAGGTGGCGCTCAAGAATGAGAGCGGCACAGGTCCCGTGTCCACCCGCCGGCTGCGCAAGAGCATCATCGCCGGTCGTCTTCTGACTCCCGAGGAACTCCATCCCGATCCCACCGATCGCGGCATCGAGAACCACATCCCCTATGTGAACCGGCTCGTGGCGCTCTGGAGCCGCATGAAGGAACGCCGCTGGCTGCAACGCTCCACGCGCGAACAACGTGCCGCCTTCAAGCGCGACCTCCAGCCCGTCGTCGAAATCTACAATCAACTCTAACCCACCCCCCTCAGCACACACTCCCATGGACACCGATCAAGCCCTCCAGAATCAATCACTCGATCACATCCGCGAACTCCTCACCACGCACTGGCGCGAGGCGAAGGACTCCGCCGACGATGACGGCAAGTTCGCCATCGGCCTGCGCATCTCCGTGCAGGACGGCGCTCCCTCAAAGCTCAAAGTGAAATGCTCCATCAGCAAGACCATCACCGACGAGATCGAGAGCCAGGTGGACGATCCGGAACAGATGAAACTTCTCTAACCCAAACCCCAACACTCACTACCATGACACCATCCGAACTATTCAATTGGGCTCTCGCCATCGCACTTGGCTGGGGCGTGATCGTTTTCTTCATGCCTATCGACAAATGGTTGGGCGCGTTCTTCTCGCGTCGGCAGACTCGCATCAAGCATCTGGAGGAACGAATCGCCGCCGTTGAGCGGAGGATCGACGAACGGCCGGGAACCGCATCACCGACCAGCCAGTCAGATTGACTTGCTACGCAGGTCATGCCTCGCCTGCGTTTCCGCGCCAAGCAATCACCCTCCCGCCTCGAAGAACGCTTCCTGCTCCTCTGGCAGATCGCCAAAGGCCCACGGCTGGAGCGGGAGTTCCGGTTCCACCCGGAACGAAGGTGGCGCGCTGACTTCGCCTACCTGCCCGGCCGCGTGCTCATCGAGGTCGAGGGTGGCATCTGGGTTAACGGTCGTCACAACCGCGCGGCTGGATTCAACGCGGATCTGGAAAAATATCTTGAAGCGTGTCTCGCAGGATGGCGCGTGTTTCGCTTCGGACCGGATCAGATCACGATGGAGAATGTGGTGCGGATGGTGGACATGATCACCGAAGAACTCGACGAGTGGCTGCAAATGAGACCCGGCCCCGTAGAAATTGCCGCCGAGGAATGGCGCGAAAAGGAGGCAAGGGCATCGTCGTGACCAAGACAAATGAGGTGACCATTTGCCGCTCAACTTTACACCTTCGGCGTTTTAGCGGCGCGTCTGATTTGCCTCTGGAAGTTCGTTTGGATGCGTCTCCATGCCTGGTGATGCCGGTTATTGCATCGCACATCGGACACGTTTGTAAGGCTTAATGCCCGCAGTTGTGGTGAAAAAAGTGGAAAGCTGAAAATTCGATCCTCATACGATTTGAAAGGGGGGATTTCCTCCCGAGGTCAACAGCGAATCGCTTAAAAGATTACCTAGTGCGACATGAAAGTTGAATTCCAAATTGTTCAATACTGATCTTCATCGAACCGTGAGATGGACCCGTGGTTCCGTCCACGCGAGTCTAACGGCACTGGCGCGACTGGTAACGGTCGGGTCAGAAACTGCCGCGACAATGTGAAACGGCTGCCAGCAATAGACGGCCATGGAGTTAGGCTGAAGGGCAAGTCCAACACAGGTGAACTGGGGCACGCTTCGTTACCATTGATGAGCCAAAGTTGCTGTCAGGCTCTGCCAAAAGGCAAGTGGTACAAGCTGGCCCCCTATGTAGGGACTCGCGGAGCTGTTCCTGGATAATTCTGAGAACCTTTCGGCCTTCGGAAGATCCGGTAAGAGGATGCGAATCGTAATCTTCCTTGGGTTACAAATTTCGCTCCACAGCCCAATACAACCCTGCGAGCGCGATCACGCCGGATGCGGGGCGGGCGATAACTTTGCAGTACCAGTCGCGCCGCCACCACTGGGCCACGGCGGCAAAGGCGACGGCAACGACGGCGACTTGGCCGAGTTCGATGTCGATGTTGAAAGCTGAAGATGGCGGGCAGGAAGGCGTCGCGATCAACAGCTGCTTTCTGAAACGTATGCGCGAAGCCGAGGCCGTGGATGAGGCCAAAGGCAAACACCACGAGTGGTCGCCAGCGACTGAGGCGGTCGCGAAACAGACTCTCCACCGCGATGAAGGCGATGCTCAGAGCGATGGCGACCTCGACCACGCGCGCTGGCACTGACACACCGTAAAGCGACAGACCAAGCGTGAGCGAGTGCGCGATGGTGACGACCGTGATCTGCACCAGCAGCGCCTCGAAACTGCGGCCGAGAAAAAGAGGCCGAGGATGAAGAGGATGTGATCAAGCCCGTCGGGCAGAATGTGGGTGAAACCCAACTCCACATGGCGCGGCACCACCACGCTGAGCGAGGCGGCGGCGATGATGGTGAAGAGGCTGCGGGTCATGAGAAAGGCGATATGGATACACGAAGCGCGGCTGATCATTCACGGCTTTTTCATCTGCGCGTTGTATTCCTCCGTGACGCCGTTCAGCGGTCGGAGGATGCGGTTGCATATCATACAGGCGCATTCGTAGTCTTCGAGAAATGCTTTGCTTAGCTGTGCCGATGCTGCCGGGAGCCGGAACGGGTGAAGCCGTTTGGGGTCATCTACCGCCAGAGAGCGAAGTTTACTTCTTCGGCCACCATTGCTTCACGAAGTCGAGCGCCCACTCGGGCTTCTTGTCGGCATGGCAGACGTTGCAACTGTTCGGGTCGCCGTTCTTGATCGTGTCTGCGGGGGAGATGAAATCGAAGGTGTGATTGCGCGCTTCGAAGTCCACAGCGTTGGAGCCGGTCTTGGTCATGTGGCACTCGATGCACTGGCTACCGGTGCTCAATGCGCTGTGGTGCGTGTGTTCGACGACGCTCTTTTCTGCCGGGCCATGATCTTTGTCGGAGCCGTGGCAGGTCATGCACAAGGCATTGCTTGGCGCGTCTTTGATGGTCATCGCGGTGTGCGTGGCGCTGTGAACGTCGTGGCAATTCGTGCATTGGATGCCGTGGTTGAACATGACGCTCTGGGGGAAGGTGTTGCCCTGCACGCGATTCTTGTGCGCGGTGCCGTTGTGCCAGAACTCGGCGGTCTGCTTGCCCTCCTCGGGCTTCATGCCGTTCCAGAACTTCGCGAGTTCCATGCCGGGCTGATAACCGACTGCCCAGGCAAAGGTGAGATCGTTGGGTTTGCCTGCCTGATGACAGGACAAGCAAATATCCATTGAGCGCTCGGTGCTGAGGCGCGCGGGATTGACGATGTTTTCCTTCTTCGGTGTCGCACTGTGCTCGCGGCCTGCGCCGTGGCAGGATTCGCAGGAGATGTTCAATTCGGCCCATGATTCGGATTTCACCTCCATGCCCGTGCTGTGGCATCCGGCGCACAGATTAAAATTGGAGCGCTGCTTCCAGTCCTGATGCTGCTCCCACCACCAGTCCGTCTTCGCGGTGTAAGGCATCCACTTCTTGTCCTTCACACTCCACTGTGCGGGGAAGACCACATCCTTGCCCTCCACCTCGCCGATGAAGCGCTGCTTCCATCGGCTGCCGACGACCCACTTCACGTCTTTGAGTTCAAACTTCCGATGCTCACTCGCGATGCTGAAATCGGCGAGCACCGTGGGATGCGGTCCCTCGGTGGTGGGCACGCGGATCATTTTGTTGTGCGCCGTATTCATCCAGCCGTCCATGTGCGCTTGATGGCATTCGGCGCATTTCTTGGCACCGACGAACTCCGTCTTCGCTGGCATGGCGGCGACGATGGCAGCGGTGGTCGGATTGTCCTTTGCCGCAGGAGCAGGAGCAGCGAACGACCAGGCGACGACGGCGGCGAGGTAAGCGCCGATAGCAAACAAGACAGGATGCTGGCGGAGGTGGTGTTTCATAGTGAAGGATGGGTGTGAGTTGAAGTGAAAGAGCGTCAGTTCAAAGCGGTTTTCCAGGGCGCATCGAACTCCCATTTGAAGCCAATGTAAGCGCGCATTTCCGGGCCACCGCGTTGATGTTCGCGCAGACTGGTGCCGATGGCGGCATGGACTTTGAAGTTATCCGCTAGCTCGCGCTCGATGCCGATGTTCGTGGCGAAACGATTGGGGGCGCCGGGTTCGTCGCTGGTTTCAAACAACACCTCGCCCAGCAACGAGGTGCGCTCGGCGATTTCATAGAACTGCACGAGACTCGCGAACCAAACGTTGTCGCGCGGCTCGGTGATGCCGTCGATGGTGGGCTCGCCGATGAAGGTGTAGCCGAGATTGCCCAGCAAGGTGTAGCGGCCCCAGGTCTTCTGCACGCGCAGCAGCAGGTTGTAGTCGAACTCGCCCGTGCCCAGCCCGCGCGAGGTGCTCGCGCTCGGCAGCTTCACTTGCAGCGAACCCGCGATGCCGGGCAGCGTGTTCGTCTCCTTCACGAACATGTATTTCGTGCCCACGATGGCGTCTTCCCAGCCATGCACGCCATGCTCGGAGAGCCAGGGAATCTCGAAGTTGAGTTCCTGCCGGTCGGTGAGGCCATAGACCAGTTCCATCACCGGCAGTTCACGATTCAACGTGCCGTCGCTCTTTTCAAATAACGTGCCCACATACCACTCGAAGCGTCCCTTGTCCGCCGTGGGCACATCGCCGGACTCAATGGGCGGCACTGCTTGCAGTCGCGCAGGCAACAGCAGCAGGATAATCGCCAAACAAAGTTGTCGGGTCGCACGCACGGCTTCAAGTCATGGATTGGTTGCCCGCCAGCCAATGGGGCTGCCATCCGGCAACCGCACGACGTTCTCTCCCGCATCCGCCGTGAGGTGCTGCGACGTGCCGCCGCGATCCAAATGCAACACCGTGATCCGTCCTGATTTGATCAAGACCGGCACTTCAACCATGCCGGAATTCCTGGCCCGCGCTTTGATCAGGTAGCGCCCCGGATGAAGCGGAACGATTGCTGGAAGAAGAACATTCTGCTCCGTCGAGTTGCGCACGACCTGAACACGATTCCCGGCTGGCGTGCAAACCTCGTAGTCCGAGTGTGGCAGTTCCACCGGACCGTCGGCATCGCCCTTCATCTCACGCCGGCTGAAGACCTTCAGAGCGCCATCTTCCCGTGCTCCAGCTTGAGCGGCGGAAGACGGCCCCACAACGGTGGTGATCTTGACTGGTTCCGGCGCAGTGCAGCCGGACATCAGCATGAGGAGCAGGAACGGAGATGGCGCTTTCATGGGTGCAAAATAGCCAAGATGTATGTCATATTTCAAGTTGAAAGACCTGTTTCATCAAGGGATTATCGCCCCCATGACCGACCTCTCCTGGCTCCTGCTGCTTTACGGCCTGTCGTCAAAACATGGCGCGGCGCGGCTTGCGCTCTGGCGTCAGCTGAAGCGACTGGGTGCCGTTTCATTGAAGACCTCCGCCTACGTGCTGCCCGACCGCCCCGAACTCTACGAGAGCTTTCAGTGGCTCGCCCAGCGCGTGCGCGAACAGGGAGGTGACGCGACAATCGTGCGTGCCGCCGATGTGGACGGCGTGAGCGATGCTGAACTCGTGCAGATGTTCCAGCACGCACGGGCGGAAGACTATGCGCAAATCATCGAAGAAGCCCGCCCCCTGATGCCTTCGGGTAAGAAGGGCAAATCGAAGGCCAGTGCGGAAGACATTGAGAAGATCGCCGCACGCTTCGAAGCCGTGAAGCAAGTGGACTACTTCGACTGCCCCAAGTCCGCCGACGTGGAGCACTTGCTGCAACGCCTCAGCACCAACACAGCGCTCGCCCAATTCAAGACACTGACGATCAAACAATACCAAGGACGAACCTGGCTCACACGCCCACGACCCGAGGTTGATCGCGTAGGCTCCGCCTGGCTCATTCAACGGTTCATTGACCCCAAGGCCGCGTTTATCTTCGCCAGCGAACCGCGCGCCCATCCCGAAGCCCTGCCTTACGACATGCCCGGCGTGGAGTTCGGTCACCACGGCGATGACTGCACGTTCGAGACCTTGGTGAAACGCTTCGCCATCGAAGACAGCGCCGTCATGCACATCGGCAAGATTATCCACGACGCTGACCTCAGCGACGGACGCTACGGCACCACCGAAGGCGCAGGATTGCTCGCGATCTTTCGCGGCTGGGCGCACCTAGGCTGGTCAGATCACGACATTCTTGCGCGCGGCTTTGATTGCTTCGAAGCACTGCATCGTCAGTTCACGTCACGAGGACGAAAACGCTGAGCGATCACAGCTTCACGCCCGCCATCGTCAGCAGCTTCATGGTCAGCGCGTAGAGGCCGACGGTGCCGGCGATGCAGGAGCCGAGCGCGGGCCAGAAGGCCATGCCTTTGTTGATCAACCAGGGCAGCACGAGGAACATCGGCAGCGTGGGCAGCACGAACCAGAAGGTGCCAAACGCGTGTTTGCCGATCAGTGCGGAGTCCTTGGTCTCCGAGTAGAGCCAGATGAAGGCGAGCAGCGAGGTCAGCGGCAGGGAATGAATGATGCTGGCGGCAAAGTTGTTGCGCTTGGCGACTTCCGTCACGGTGGCGATGACGGCGGCGCTGAGGAAGAGCTTGATGAGGTAGTGGGTCATCAAATGCGAGAGGAATGAGGTTCAATGATGTCCATGATGCGCCAGCGCCTGCCAGCCGCTCCAGGCCATGTAGAGCGCGAGCAAGGTGAGCAGCACGCAGGAGATGTAAGGGGCTTTGCGCATGAATTCGCCGAAGCCGCTGAAACGCTTCTGCGCCTTCTGCACGCTCCACGCAGCCATCGCGCCCACGCTCACCATCGTGAGCGCGAGGCCGAAGCTGAACGCCCCGACGATGGCAAAGCCGAGCGTCGCGCGCTTCAATTGCAGACACACCAGCAAAATCGTGAACGCAGCCGGACATGGCATCAGTCCGCCCGTGATGCCGAAGAGCACGATCTGCGGGGTGGTCACCGTGCGATTGGCAAAGCGCCGGGCGATGTCCTCGGCGTGGGCGCGCTCATGCGCGTCCTGATACACGTCGTTCTCGGCATTGATGATCTCGACGCTGGCGTGCGCGTGATGATGATCGTGATCATGATGATGTTCATGTCCGTGGCTGTGACCGTGGGAGTGCCCATGATCGTTGCCTGCTTCACCATGTGCGTGATCTTCGGCAAATCGGAGCCGGTACGTGTGAGCGTGATCCTCATGGCCCATCGTGAGTGTGGCAGTGAACTCGTGCGGCTCGGGGATGACGGCGGTGGATTCCCAGAACGTCGGCTGCGCGTCGAACTGAAACACCTGCGTGCTGCCATCGAGTCGCGCGGTTTCCATTTTCATCTTCGTGCCGCGTGACACGGGCACCGGATCGCCATTGCCCCGGCACGGATGAATGCGGAAACGCGGCGGCGCTCCGTCTTCAAAGATCTCGATGCGCAGCCAGCCATGCCCCGTATCCAGCATGACGCCCGCCGGTTTTCGCGGCGCCTGCTTTTGCGCGAGCGCGGCGAGACGGGCCGGGTTTAACTTCAGCGCCGATGGCAGCACCACCTCATGGCTGTGCTCCGCAAGCGCCGCCGCTGGCTCCGGCGCATGATATTCATGACTGTGCCTGTGCGAGTGCTCATGCGCCTCCCGCACCTCGCGGCGTGTGCGGAAATACATCCACACCGCGAGGCCGAAGATCATCACGCCGGACGCGATTTGCAGCCACGGCTCCACCGTCTCCGCATTCCACTGGCTGCCATACGTCAGCGCCAGCGCCGCCAGCAGCCAGATGATGAGCGAGTGCGAAATCGCCGCCGAGAGACCGAGCAGCACCGCCTGCATGATTGTGCCGCGGATGGCAATGATGAAGGCGGCCATCATCGTCTTTGAATGCCCCGGCTCCAGGCCATGAAGCGCGCCGAGCAGGATGGCGACAGGAATGTAAAGCCACACGTGGCCGCTGCCGCTTTGGATGAGTTGGGTGATGTCGGTCATGGTTTTGAAGGTCGCGGGTTTCTCTCGAACATCGCATACAGCACTGGCAGGACGATCAGCGTGAGGAACGTGGAACTCAGGATGCCACCGATGACCACGGTGGCGAGCGGACGCTGAACCTCCGCGCCGGTTCCGGTGGCGATGGCCATTGGTACGAAACCGAGGCTGGCGACGAGCGCGGTCATCAAGACGGGACGAAGCCGCGTGATGCTGCCTTCCATCACCGCATCACGGACCTCGCGGCCTTGTTCGCGGAGTTGATTGAAGTAGGAGATCATCACGAGACCATTGAGCACGGCCACGCCGCTGAGCGCGATGAAGCCGATGGCGGCGGTGATGCTGAACGGCATGTCGCGCAGCCAAAGCGCGGCAACACCGCCGGTGACGGCAAGCGGAATGCCGGAGTAAACCAGCAGCGCCTGCCGGATGCTGCCGAAGGCGAGGAAGATCAGAACGAAGATCAACACCAGCGCGGAGGGCACCACGATGGCGAGCCGTGTGCGCGCTTCCTGCAGGTTTTTGAACTGGCCGCCGAACTCCACGATGTAGCCCTCGGGCAGCTTCACCGCGTCCTTCACGCGCTGTTCGGCATCGAGCACGAAGCTCTCCACGTCGCGCCCGCCGAGGTTCACCATCAGCGCGGCGCGGCGATGGCCGTCGTCGCGATTGATCGGCTCCACGACCTTGACGTTCTTGAAATCGACGACCTGACCGAGATGGATGAGGCCCGTCTCGCCAACGCGCAGCGGCAGTTTCTTGATCTGCTCGTCATCGCCTCGCAAGGCCTCGGGCAGACGCACGACGATGTCGCGCCGCTTGTCTCCATCCACGGCGGTGCCGACGACTTCACCGGCGAGCGCAGCCTGCACGGCGCGGTTCACCTCGGCGGCCTGAAGGCTGTAGCGCTGCAAGGCCTCGCGCTTCACATCGATCTGGAGCTGCGGCGTGCGCCCGTCGGTCTCAAACTCCACCTGCGCGGCACCGGGCGTGTTTTCGAGAATGCCCTTCACCTGCTCGGCGAGCTTTTCGAGGACGTCGTAGTCGTTGCCGAAGATTTTCACGGCGATCTCCGCCTTCGTGCCTTCGAGCATTTCGTTGAAACGCATTTCGATGGGCTGCGCGAAGAGGATGTCGTAGTCAGGGTTCATCTTCTTGAGCATGGCCTCGATGTGCTCGCGAAGCTCCGCTTTGGTCGTTGGTCTGCCTGCTGTCTTCGGCCACTCGTCGAAGGGCTTGTAGAAGATGTACACGTCGCTCTCGTTCGGCGGCATCGGATCACTGGCGATGGCGCTGGTGCCGATGCGGGTGAAGACGCGCGTGATCTCGGGGAACTCGGCGAGCAGCTTGTTCTCCACGGCGATGTCGGTCTTCATGGATTCTTCCATGCTCATGCCCACGGGCTTGTAGAGCATCGAGGTGATGGAGCCTTCATCGAGCTTAGGCACAAACTCCGCGCCGAGATGATTGAAGACCCAGACGGTTCCGACGAAGAGAACAACGGCGGCAGGGACCACCAGCCAGCGGAGGAACATGGCCGCCCGCAGCGACGGCGCGTAGAGCGCCTTTGCCAGCCGCATGAAAAGATTGTCCTTCTCATGGATGCGTCCGCCGAGGCAGAGCGAGCAAAGCACCGGCATCAGCGTGAGCGCCAGCAGCAGCGCGCCCGCCAGCGCCAGCATGACGGTAATGGCCATCGGGTGAAACATTTTTCCCTCGATGCCGCTGAGCGAGAGGATCGGGATGTAAACGATGGTGATGATCACCACGCCGAAGAACATCGGCGAGCCCACCTGCTTCGCCGCGTGCAGCACCACGCGGGAGCGCTCCTTCTCTGTGAGCTTGCGCCCCAACTCGTGCTGCTTCAGGCCGAGTTCGCGCACGATGTTCTCCACGATCACGACCGCGCCGTCGATGATGAGACCGAAGTCCACCGCGCCGAGCGACATCAGATTGCCCGACACGCCGCCGCGCACCATGCCGATGAGCGCAAACAAGAACGACAACGGAATCGCGCACGCCACGATGAGTGCCGCGCGCCAATTGCCGAGCAGAAGCAGCAGCACCACGACGACGAGGACCGCCCCTTCATACAGATTCTTCTCCACCGTGGCGATGGACTTGTTGATGAGGATGGAGCGGTCGTATTCCGGCTGAATCTCCACGCCCTCGGGCAGCTTTGTCTGAATCTCGGCGATGCGCTCCTTCACGCGTTGTGCCACTTCGCGGCTGTTCTCGCCGGCCAGCATCAGTGTGGTGCCGATCACGGTTTCCTTCCCGTTGAGCGTGGCTGCGCCGGTGCGGAACTTCACACCCGTGCCCACTTCCGCCACGTCCTTGACGAGGATCGGCTTCACCGCCGCGCCGAACTTGATCGGCAGGTTGCCGAGGTCTTCGATGGAGTTCACACGGCTGATGGCGCGGATCGTGAGCTGCTCGCCGTTGCGGCTGATGATACCGCCACCGGAGTTCTCGACGTTTTCTCCGATGAGAGCAGCCAGCTCGCTGAACGTCATGCCGATGCGCTCCAGCGCCTCGGGCTTCGGCTGCACCACGAACTGCCGCTCGTAGCCGCCAGTGCCGTTGATTTCCGCGATGCCCTTAACCGTGCGCAGCAGCGGCTTGATGGTGTATTCCTGAATCTCGCTGAGCTGGAGCAGTTGCTCCTGCTCGGTGGCGGGCAGGTTTTTCGCGTCGGGCTTGTAATTGACGCTGTAATAGAAAATCTCGCCGAGGCCCGTGCTGATGGGCGCGAGCTTCGGTGAAGTGCCCGGCGGCAGATTCTCCATCGCCGTTTGCAATCGCTCCGCGACCAACTGGCGTGCGCGATACACGTCGATGTCGTCGCTGAATTGCAACGTGATCTGCGACAGGCCGAACTTCGTCAGCGAGCGCATCTCTTCCACGCCGGGCAAGCCGGCGAGTTCGATTTCCAGCGGACGCGTGACCAGCCGCTCGGACTCTTCGCCAGCGAGCGCGGCGACTTCGGTGTTTACCTGCACCTGCACGCCGGTGATGTCCGGCACGGCATCCATCGGCAGGAGCTTCGCCGACCAAAGGCCGCCGCCCAGCAGGGCAAAGGCCGCCAGCAGCACGAAGGCACGCTGGCGCATCGAGAACTCGAGTATCTTGTCGATCATGGATCTGGGGAATGAGTTCAGTTGCCGAGCTTGGATCCGGTGAGGCGCTCGATTTCGAGACGCGCCTGCAAGGCGCCGAGCTGCGCATCGAGCACCGCGTTCACGGCCTCGATGTATTGCTTCTGCAATTCGGTGTAGGTGCTCAGCGGCAGTGCGCCGAGACGATAGTGTTCATCGGCCTCAGCGGCTGCCTTGTGGAAGCTGTCGATGGTATCGGCGGGCCACTTCGACAGTTCGTTCACGAAGCTGGCATACGCACTGGCCTGCGAGGCCACGCCGCGCTCCAGCTCGCGCATCTGCGCGGCCAGCATCACCTCGGCCTGCGTCTGTCGCGCTTTCGCAGTGTCGATGTTGCCCTTGTTCTTGTTCCAAAGCGGAAGCGGGATGGACACTCCGAGACCGAATTGCGTCTCACGCGACTCCGCCTTCTGCCGGTTGAAATAGGGAGCTACCGTGAAGGCGGGCCAGCGCTCATTCTCCGCCAGCTTCACCTCGAAGCCCTGCTGCTCCACGTCCAGCACGCGCGCACGCAGATCGAAGTTCTTTTCCCGCGCGGTTGCCAGCAGCTTCTCCAGCGATGGCGTCGCATTCAGCGCGAGCTTTTCCTGCTTCACTTCGATCTCGTGCCCTGGCTTTTCACCGAGCAATTGATTGAGCGCAAACCTCGCCTCCGCTGCTTCGCGGCGCGCGGCGGTGGTCTGCGTACCCAGCGTGAGCGCGCTCGCCTGAATGATGCGCGCTTCGAGGCGCGGAGCCGGTCCTGTCGGATCGCGTTGCAGCAGGATGCCGGCGAGATCCGTGAGGCGTTTGCTCACCTCATCAGCGGCCTTCGCTTTCTCCTGCGCGGCCATGAGCTTCCATGCCTGTTCCCGCACCTTTCCACCCAGCATCGTCTTGAACTGGTCGAGGCCCAGCTCCGCGATTTCCGTTTTCTTCAAAGCGAGCGCCTTGCGCAGTCCGATGCGCCCCGGCCATTCGATCGACTGGCTGAGCGTCACCGCCCACGCGGGGCCGTCGCTCTTGTTGCCAAAGTCGTTCACGCGCCACGTCCCGAGGCTCGTTTCGATTTCGGGATTCGCGACGGTGGCCGCCGTCTTCTGGCCGCCCTTGGTGGCGGCGATTTCCGCCTCGTAAAAGCGGACTTCGGGATTGGTGGCGGTCGCCTTGGCGACCAAGGACGAGATGCTCACCGGCTCGGCAAAGGCAGGCGTGATGAGCAGAGTGAAGAGGAAAGGAAAACGAAAGCTGGAAAGATTCATGAGGAGTAATGCAGAGGGTTGAGCGGCGAATGACGGCACGTGTCCCCGCCGCAGCGGCACACGCGTCTGATGGAGAAAAAACCCGCGCGAAACAGGCCGCGTCATGGCGGCAGCGCGCAGGCCGGAAAGGGCAGCGTCAAATGACGAGCACCGTCGTCCGCAGGCACTTCATCGGACCTCGCAACAAAGGCGGAGGCCGCACTCGCACCGGCCCGTTGGCCTCACAAGAGGGAACGGTCTGGTCTGAAAACCAACAGCAGCCAATGGCCGCGATCATCACCGGCAGCCGCCACTTGAATGCATTCGCGAGCGTCGATTCCTCGCCCGACGAGAGCTTCATGACATGATCACCGTGATGATGATGCTCGAGGTGAGCGCCGTGGACGACATGGGCATCATCATGATCATCTCTGTGCTCATGCTCATGATCGTGATCATGGCTGAAAATCACCTCGTCCTGCCCATCCACGTTCACCACGCTCATCGCATGCCGTCCGTCTTCGAGAAGCGCCTGCACGAGGAACGCCCCGTGATGCAGCATCGCAAAATACGCGATGCCACAAAGAGCAGCGATCACGGAGCGATAGCGTTGGCAGGGGCCGAACATGGCTGCCAAGTCTGCATCAAGACCCAGGGACTGCAAGGGTATTGCTGCTTGCGAACATGAATTTGCGGACGCACGAAAGGCGGCAAAAAATGGCCCGCCCGCTAAGTCCGGCGGCGCGAAGGCCACGGGCCGGGAGCCTGTGGTCTATGTGACAAACCATCCGCTCAAATACTTCGCCGGGCGCATCGGCGGTGATTTGATTGACATCTGCTTTCCCACTCCGCCAATGTGGACCCCGCTTTCTGGCAGCCGGCAGACGACATCATCGGCGCGCATCAAAGCGCCGACGATGTAGCTGGGAGGGCTCGCGGAATTGTTCATTTTTGGGGTGCCGCAATTCGAGTCTATTGGAACCCAATCACGCGCTTCGCTTTCCCCTCGTGCTCCCTCTTCGCCCTTTTCACCTTCCTGATCTCCCGCTCCATCATCTCCTGCGTCACCTTCCACTTCATCGGATCATCATCCGTGCTCCCCGCATGAATCGCGTTCACGCAGATATTGAGAATGTCCCCGCCGCTCAAACCGCGTGAAAGACCCGCGAGAACCGTGAAATCCGCCTCGATCCGCGAGTGATTGGGAAGATGAAGTGCGAACAACTCCCGCCGCATGGCCTCGTCGGGGAGGCGAAATTTGATGTGGCGCTGAATGCGTCGCAGCAGCGCGGGATCGTAGTTCTCAAACAGGTTCGTGGTCACGATCACCACGCCATCAAAGCGATCAAGCTCCTGCATGAGAGTGTTGCGGTTCTGATTGATCGAGGTTGAACATGATTCGCCCGTGGCTACGCGCTTCGACAACAAGCTGTCCGCTTCATCAAAGAACAGCACCGCGTCGTTCTCGCGAGCCTGGGCGAATGCGAGGCGAATATGCTTGGCGGTGTCACCAAGGTACTTCGAGATGACCGCGCTGTAGTCCACCTGATACAGCGGCTTGCCCAAGCGCAGCGCTACTCCGAGCGCAGCCCGCGTCTTGCCCGTGCCCGCTGGACCGTAGAAATTCAGAATGCAGCGTCCCTCTTGCGGCTGGATGCTGCTGATGTGCCAGACGCGCTCAAGCTCGGCGCGAATCTCCATCGCGCGCAGACCGGCGTGGATGTCCTGCTTCACTCCGGGATGCAGAATCAAGGAATCGAGATCGTGCCTCGGTTCCGGCTGCACGAGGTGGCCGACTTCGGGCGGTTGTTCCTCGGCATCGCGCCTTCGTCGGCGTGGGTTGCGGTGATCATCGGCGGTGGCTGCATCGGGCGGCAGTTGGATTTCAGGGGCGTGGGTGGTGGTGCGCGTGGGCATGGTGGTTCAGGGTGTTTGGGTTGACTTAGTCGTCCGCAGACTGCGGATAGCTTAGGAAAGCCTCTTCGCGGGACTTCTTGTGTCGCGCCGAATTGATCGCCATTTGAGCGGGCATTTCAGGCGATGAAACGGTGTTTCACGAGCGCCCGGCATTCCTCAGTCGGGCTCATCAGCTGCACAGGATATGCCGCATCCGCTCTCTTCATGACCACGCCCTCGAAGAACTCGGCTTTGAGGCAGTGATTGGCCTGCCGGAGGCTGTGGTAGAACGCGAGAGATTCGTTTGGAGTGGTCACCATCCGGCTGGTGGTGAGCAGGAGAGGCGCTGCATCGCCCTCGTGGAGGCCGCTCGAGAAAGGCTCTTGCGGAATGCGCAGCGATTCAAGGAACTCTCGTCGTTCGGCGTAGCTTGGAGTGAACGAAGGATCGTGAGGAATCGCATCTAGCACGATCAAGGTGCCTCGCGCGATTTGGTGTCGCCGCTCCAGCGCCTCGCAGTCCGCCCAGATCAGCCCTTCATCGGCCAGGTCGCGTAGTACATCGAGCGCGTCCTTGAAGCAGTGCGCGATGGTCAACTTGCTGCCGTGCCGGTTCCACATGGTACCACTCGGAGTGTGAACGAGCGCCCGCCAGCCATTGAACTTCGGTTCCGCAAACCACACGCCGCGCTTCGGCGGAGCGAGTTCGAGCCGACCGCCCTGGATCGGGCGTGCGGGATAGGTGATCGGCAGCGAGGGCGGCTTCGCAGCCTCGATCTGCCGCTGCCGCTTCTCCGCCAGCCTGCGGGCGGCCCCTTCCAGAGCCGCCCGCGTCGCGATGCATCGCTCGCCGTCGAAGATGGACAGCACGATGGAATCACTCATCGTCGCTGCCTCCCCGTCCGAGCTTGGTCTTAACGCTCGCGCTGATGGGCACAATCTTGTCCAGCGCAGCGTTCTGCTGCGGCGTGAACAGCGTGTGCCTTGCCGTGTGGAACTCCTTGGTCGGCTTGATCGTGGCTTTCGCCGTGAGCGCGCTGCTCGCGCCATGACGGGCGAACAACTCCTGCAACTCCGCAAGCAGCGGCTCCACCGCCGCCTCCGGGATCGCCTCGCCCTTGATCTTGATCTCGAAGTTCTGTTTGAAGAACCTCGCAGCATGATCTCCGGCAACGCTCACGAGCGCCGCCTCGTCTGCGGTGCCTCGATAGGAGTTTGAGAACCCCACCCGCACCGCCTTGCCGTCCGCCGTGCGCGCCTCAATGGACGAGGCAACGGCGTGCTGGCCGGCGTGATGCTGGAAGTAGAACGGCTTGGCGATGGCGATCAGCTCGCTCTTGAGAAGTTCGACGGAACCGTCGAGCGCTTCGAGTTGCGCGGTTTGATCGAGGATCATGGCGACCATCTCCGCCACCTGCCCGTCGGGATCGGGCAGGAGCGGATACGATTTGGCGGTCTTGCCGGCAGGAGACTGCACGGCAAATCCCGCGAGGCTGACTTTGCGCAGGCCAGTGGCGGGAGCGGGTGGGGCGGCAGCAACAACGGGCACTGCCGCAACGGAGGGTGTCTTTGCTTTGGGCATGGTAGTATCAGGTTTGGGTTTCGGTTGGGCGCGGCATGGCATACGCAGATTGCGGATGCAATGGCCGCAAAGGAAAACTCTTCACGGAAGGGCTTGAGTCGCGCCGTTTGCAGCGCCTTGGGAGGTGCGGCCGCATTTGCGTCGGAACGCATCCATGAACCCCTGATGCATGAGGTTCATATCCCACTGCGTGGCAAAGTCCTTCAATTCACGCATGAGCCGCGCGTCCTTCACTCTCTGGAGGCCGTTGGCGTCCGCTTCGCAGGCCACTTGGTAGCATCCGAGGTAGTCGTTCAGAAAGGAGAGCGGACTCCATGCCCATCCAGTCGCGGACTGGCCGACCAGGAAAGTCAGCTCCGGGTCCCGCATCGCATCTCCGTTCTGCATCCCATAATGAGCCACGCTCACTTCGTAAGCGCCGTTCGGATAAGGCCCTTGGAGGACTTCAATGACAAGCCGCATGAACGGCTCGTTCTCGATTCGCAGGTATTGGTTTCGGACGGCCTCAAAGCCGCCGTGTTCTTCGATCATTTGCTGCACGTGTTGCATGTTCGTTCTGTGGTTTGGGTTCAGGATTGAGAGTGCTGGTCGAGCCAGCTTTCGAGGTCGGCGAGCGCGGCTCTCACGCACCCGCCGCTGCCCACCGCGATCTGCACGGCGGTCTGACCGGGAACAGGCCAGTTCCGACACAGCAGCTCCGCAAGCTCACCCGTGGTGGGCGGCATCAGCTTGATGGCTTGGAACCGCGTCTGGAACCGCTCGGTGAGCAGATCGAGCTGAAGGTTGCTCGTGCCGAGGAACGCCCGGCCCGGTGGCAGACGATCCAGATAGGTGAGCAGCAAGTCCTGCGCTTCCCGCGAGCAGCGATCCATCTCATTGACGATCTTCACCGACCATGAGCTGAACAGGCTGCCGTAGGGCAGGGCACGCATCCACTCGCGCACCAGATCCACGGTCACCTCACGGCCGTTGTAATCCTCGATGGCGAGCGAGGAGCCGCTCAGTTCATGGGCAATCAACTCCACCACGCTGGTCTTGCCGACGCCCGGCGGACCATAGAGCAGGAGCTTCACGGTGGCCGACGCGTCACCTGCCATTCGCTTGGCCTTGCCGATCTGCGAGGCAGCGACACGCCGGGCCTGGCCGATCAAATCATCCGCCGAACGCGGCTTCCAGTTCATCGGCGAGGCCGGAGCTTGCTTGGGAGCGCGATCAAGCAGCTTGGAGGGCATGATGAACCTCCTTTCCATGATGCGCGGAGAACTGCGTAATCGCGGAGGCCACGGATTGAGCGCCCTTCTTGTAGAGCGTGACGGCGAGCAACTGCCCGTCGAGCCACACAGCCCAATACCGGCTGCCGTAGCGGGTGATGGTGAGACGTGCGCTCATTGGCTCCAGCCCTCCCGGCGAATGCGCGCCTTCACGGTGTTGGGTGACAGCTCGAAGTGAGCGGCGGTCTGCTTGATGCTGCGCGTCCGCATGTAAAGACGCTTCACCGCCTTCCAATCCACGCTCTCGCCGTTCACGACCACGGTGGGACGAGTGCGGCGGGATCGACGTGCGGCAGGTTCCGCAGCAGCCATGGGAGCCGCCGCAAATGCATCGAAGCGCTGCGGACCTTCCGGCACAGCAGTCGCAGGAGCAGCCCGGCTCGCCGTGGCGATCTGCTCGCGCATGTTCGCCAGTTGCGAGCGCACTTCCTCACCCACCGTGGGGCGGATCAGGTTGTCGATGCTCTCCGGCGGCTGGCCGCTGTGGAGCCGCTGCATCGCATGGGTGATGCGCGCATCGACGATGCTCTCAATGAGTTCGACGGGGATTTCCGTCACGGCATACACAACGCCCGTCAGGCTTTGCAGTCCGAGGAGCGTTCGCATCTGCTCGCGCGCTTCGCGCGGAGACGCGGCTTCAATGCGGTCATCAAAGACCACGCAGCCAGCCTTGCTGGCGATCAACTTGAACAGTTTCATATCATTTGTTTTTTTGGTTTGGTTTCTGGGTTCGGTTTGGCTCACGCCTCGTCGGGCATGAGAAAGAGGTCGGCTTGATGGCGGGAGCGCTTATCCGCAGTCTGCGTATGCCGTGGGCGCAAAGAAGGGCGCTTGATGTGATGGGTGAAGTAGCTGTTGCTCACCAGCATCCCGCCCCACTGCTCCCATTGGCCGTAAAGCTGCGTGCGCTCCGCATTCATCCACACCCACCGCCCTGGCAGCTTGTGCAGCGAGTCGGGTCCGGTAGTGTGGACGATGAGCGCGGCGGCGCGGGTGTCGCTCATCGGACGTGTGGGCAGTGGTTCACCCCGCACCTGCTCAAGCCGCACGAGCGCGTCGGTGTAGCCGCCCCACGTGCCGTTGTGGAAGAGCACGCTTTCGGCGTTTCCGCTGAGGGATACGTTCGCCTTCGGGGTGATGGGGAACGGATGGCACAACCGTCCATCCACGCCGCCCACGCTCGCCCAGCGGAAGTGGATCACGACTTCGCCCTCCAGCTTGGGCAGCAGCACACTCAGCTTGCCGGGGCCGAGGTTCTTCTCCCAGCGCACACGGCCACCTTCCCGCCATGCCGCGCCCGCTCCATGCGGGTTGGCGGCATGACAGGCATACAACACGTCCCGGCTGGGACGCACGTTCTTGGGACAGACAAGGATCACACACATATCGGGTTCTGGTTCTTGGGTTTGGGTTCAGGGTTGAGGATCACAACTGGCTGCCGGCATCGGGATAGCGGGCGTCGAACTGCTGGCACATGCGCTCCGCCGCCTTGCGGATGGCTTTGAACTCGCTCTTCAAGGGACCGAAGAGCCCGAGCGCCACCGGGCGCGCACTGCCCGTCCATCCGAGGTAGTCCCACAGGAACCGCAGCCCGTCCGTGGCCGTGGCGGTGCGCTTCTGCTGCACCTTGTTCTTTCCAAAGCCGCCGAGGCATTCCACCTGATGCGCGCGGCGGCACAGGCCCAGCACGCTGCCCAGATGGTGCAGAATCTTGTGGATGTTGAGCGTGCCGGCGAACACGCGGAACTCCACCACGCCGATGTAGCGTCCGGCGTTGTCGCGCTTGAACGCCTTGCGGAAGTTCACCATGCCGCGCCCGCACTGCTCGGCCGCCTCGGCTTTGACGCGCTCCTCCTCGCAGGTGACGATCCTGCGCATCTTCTGCGCGGTCTCGTCATAGAGCGGGTGGCTGTAGTGATTCAGGTGGCGGCCCGCTCCCGTCTGGCCGTAGAGGCTGATGGCGTGCCAGCGGCAAATGTGGGCGAGCTTGCGGATGAACTCGCTCACCGCCCTCACATCCGAGGTGCCGATCACGCTCTCGATGCTCACGGTGATGTGGCAGCCGCAGGAGCTGTTCACCGTGGCCCCGATGGCGTTGGCCCATTGGACGAAGCGCATCAGGTGCTCCACGCCGTCGTCTCCACGCAGAATCGGGGAGACGAATTCGCAGGGAATCTGGGCGCTGGAATCGCAGACGATGGAGCCGTCGCGCTCGGCCCGCCAGTGAGCGCCGTCGAAGGTGGGGGCGTTGAGCGGCAGGCCGCCTGCCAGTTCCAGCCCCACGCGCACGGGGAGGCCGTTGTGATAACCGCCGACGGAGACGCCGGCAGTGTCGGGGATGCGGGTTTCGAGTTCGATGCCCCACTGGATGGAGGCGGCTTGGGTGTCGGATGCTTTCATAAGTAGATACGCAGCTAGCGGATGATGGAGGCAGTTGGGTTCGAGTTCATTGATGGGCTGGTCACCCCCTTGCCTCGTCACCGATCCGCGTGGTGTCGCGCCGAAATGATCACCATTTTGCGGATTGCTACGAGAGGTCCCACGCCTCGCGGAACCCGCAGAACTTGGGGAACCGGGGCGCTTCCTTCGCGCCGCTGGGCTGGTGCTTGAAGCGCACCAGTTTGCCGATCACCGATTCCCGCTGCTCCCAGAGGGTCACCCTGTCGATGCCGCCGACGACATGGTTGTAGCCCAAGCGGAACTCCACGCCGGTTTCCACATGGCGCACGATGAAGCCGCCAAGCTCGCCCCGGCCGATCTTGTTCTCCATCGAGCTTGACCGTTTCGTTCTGCCGAACGCATCCTTCTCGGCGGGATTGTTGTTGATCAGTCCCTCGTAAGTTTCGAGCACCACGGCCTCGGCATCTTCAAACCGTTTGATCTTGAGCAGCCAGCCTTCGCGCTCCGTGGATCGGCCGCACTTGTAAGGGGAACCGGGCGTGCGGATCATCACGCCTTCGTAGCCCTCGGCGACGCAGCGCTCTTCATAGGCCATCAGCTCATCGAGGCTGCGGATCTCCAGCGGAAGCACCTTCTGCACGCGCCCGTAGTCCGGCAGCCGTGCGAGTTCCTGCATCCGGCAGGCATAGGGCACGTCCACGCCATCGCTCACGTAATCGAAGACATGGAACCGGAAGTCCGGCTCGCCGCTTTCGCGCCCGATGTGACCGGCAGTCTCGTTGAACGTGGCATCGCTCACCATCAGTTCGCCATCAAGCCCGTCGGGCAGGTGACGCTCAATCCACTCACGGGTGAAGGCATTGCTGACCGAATTGAACGAGCGCGTCAGGGCGCGCCCTCCAATCTTGAGGCAGCGGATGCCGTCGAGCTTCGGAGAGGCGAGGAGCGGGAACCGCAGGTTCGACATGCGCTCGCACTTGCCGGCGAGCATCGGCTTGGTGATCAGGGACGGGACTGTGTTTGTGTTCATGGCTTTGATTTGGGTTTGGATTGCCGCTACATCCGCAGACTGCGTATGCTGCTGGCATGACAAAGACTCATCACCGTGTCGCGTGGTGTCGCGCCGATTTGATCGCCATTTTTGAATTGCAGGTTCGGTGCCTCTGCTAGAGTTCACTATGAGCGAGTTCGAATCTTATGAAGTGGTGTCCTATGAGGAGGACGGCTTTGTCATTTTCATCCCCTCTACGTGGGAACAAATTGAGGACGACGGTGGTGTGAGCCTATTTCGGCATCAGAGCGGTTATGAGGTTCAGGTCGAAAAGGTTTTTTTCGAGCCCGGTGCAACCTCGCCGGGGCCAGGACTGGAGATTGAACTTCTCAGAAGCCGTAATGATCCGGAGATCGAAACCGCGTCCACGCCCATCGTTCTTGTGTCTGGAGCGGCAATGATGTCGTATCGCTGGCGTGAGGAAGCCCAGCCTGATGCGGTCACCCTTTACTGCGAACTCTGCCGCTATGTATCGCCCACAGTCCTTGCTGTGATTCGCTTTGGCAGCACCATAGACCGCGATAATCTGGACGACGTGACGGTTGTCTGCTGGAGCCATATTTTCCGTCAAATGGCGAGGATGACAGAGTTTCCTGAAATGGAGGACGAGATTCTTCCTGCGTAATGCCTCGTGGGATGCGTTTGAGACACACTGATGACGGATGGGGTGGTGTATTCCGACCCCTCACATCCACTTGTTGCGACCATCAGCCTCCTTGTTGCGACCATCGTCGCTGGCGGGTTCAATCAATGAGATGATCGAACAGTCCCGGCTGAAGCGGTTCCAGCGCCTTCTGCTCAGCCTTGAAGAAATCCGCCTTCGTCTTGCCGCGCTTCTTGCCCTCGCGCGTGTGGCAGTCGTAGGCGTAGTCCGGGATCGCCACATACTCGCCGGATGATCGCAATTCATCGGCGAGCGTGTCAGGATCAAGCCCCGCCGTTTGATCATAGACGAAGTTCTGCAAGTGATCGGGATCACGGCTCTTCTTCGACAGGCTCAGCAGGATCACCGCCTTGCTGATGAAGATGCGCCCGCGAGCCTGCTTCGGCGGCACGCCCTCATTGATGACGAGGTAGCTGTCGTGCAACGCCTTCACCTCCTGCGTGAGAATGCCCCAGCAGTCCTCCGCGCTGATGGTCAATAACCGCTTCCACACATACCTGCCAAACCCGCTCTGCCAAAGTTCCAGCGCCCAATAGCCAGCGAGCGGAGCATCAGCACGCCGGATCGCCTTCTGCATCGCAGAAGACACCTCGCTGAAGTTGTAGCCGCGCTGGGTTCGCAGTTGCATCGGATCGTTGGGGAAGAAAGTGGGCAGGTCCATGAATGGAGCCTCGTCACCGTGACTGAGGGAATCCATCCGATTGGTTCACCATGTTGCTACGCAGGTTGGGTAGAGTCGCATGAAATGGAGGGTGCCTTGGGGTGCCAATCAGTTCAGCGCAACGCTCTGGCGGCGAGGGGCGTCGATGGCCACGCGCTCCTGGCTCTTGTAGTTCTCGAACTTGATGTGCGCCTTCCACTTGCGCTTGAGATGGCGCTTCTCGGTGGCGATGCGTTCGGCACTCCTGAAAAGCGAGTTGCCGCCCAGGTTCTTGTCGCGCTCCTGCACGAAGCAAAACCGGGCCTCATTCCAGACGATGCGGTTGTCGAGCAGCTCCTGGAGCGAGGCGTCGATGTCACACTTGCACTTGAGCAGTTCGTCCCACCTGGGCACGCCGCCATGTTCATCACGCACCACGCCCACCGCGCCGCCAACCCAGTGGTTGATGCCGAAGGGATCATTGCGCTGGAGCAACCGGGGATCGCTCCGCTGATGCCAGCCAATCAGACGCGCGCCGGCTCCACGCGCACACCAGGCCGAGTTCGTGATCATCGCCAGCGCTTCCTCGGGGGAAAGCTTGCGGCAGCGCAAGGAGACCATGCACACGCACGCGCTGATGTCGTCATCAAGCATGATGATGGCGTCCTCCTTGAACCTGCGCAGCACTTCGTTGCGCAACGAAGAGATGCCCTGAATCGCATCGGGCACAGTCAGTTTCTCCGCCAGCGGGATGTGGGCGTAATCACTCAGCTCGCTTTCGGGAACGAGCAGCGTTGCCGACGGGAACAGCTTGTGACTGGTCATCGTCCTTGCGCGGCTGCGGCTCAGGATCACCAGGCGCAGGCTCAGGGGGCGGAGTTCCGGCCATTGCGGCCCGTTTGCAGAGGTCGAGGAGTCGTTTTCCATGGAGGACACGGCCGATGCCGATTTTCTTGGTGGTTCGTGTGATCGAGTAATTCACCTCATGCACGCCCATGAGCTGGAGCGCCTGCATCCAGTCGCGAAGATCATGGAACATGAACACGAGGTAGTCGTGATGCTCGAAAGCCTGGCATTCCATTCGCGGAATGGGTTCGATCTCGTCGTCGGGATCGCCGTCCTCGAAGAGCTTGCGGATCTCGTCGTCCATGAACCCGGTCAGCTCCAGATCAAAGGAGGGATCGCTGTCCTGGATTGATTTGAGCAGGCGCTTGAGTTCGTCCTCATCGAGTTCGGCAAGTTCCGCGAGGCGGTTGTCGGCCAGCAGATCAGCGAGTTCCTCAGCTTCGCTCGCATAGTCCTGCTCATCGACCGGCACAGTCTCGCAGCCGATCAAGAGCGCGGCTTCCAGCCGGCCATGCCCGCGCACGATCAAACCGCTGCGTTTGCTCAGGGTGATCGGGTTCCGCCAGCCCTGCTCCTGAATGATTGAGGCGAGCAGTTGAATCTGGTGGGCGCTATGCCGGTTCGGATTCGCCGGATTCGGCTTGAGGGAATCCGGGTCGGCGAGTCGCGTGTGGGCGCAGTAGATGGGAATGCTCACGTCGGGGAACTCCTGTCAACGCGGTTGACGATTCTGGCAGACTATGCGTGACTTGCGTATGGCCATGAAACTACCGAAGGGAGTGACTCCAAAGAAGTTTGCCCGTGCTCTCCAGGAATGGCGTGAGCGCAAGGGATTCAGCCAGCGTGATGCGGCGGAACATCTCGGCATCAGCAAGCGCACACTGGAGAACTGGGAGCAGGCGCGGGCCACGCCGCGTGGGTATGCGATCCAAATGCTTCTCAAATTGATCGGCGGAAAACCTCGTTGATGGCAATACACTTGATTCTCAATGAATACCGCTGAGCACATTGTTGACTGTTATTTTCGCATCGTGAAGAAGTGTTTCACGATGAACGACGCCAAAGTCATTGGCGGCATAAATCGCCAATTGGACATCCTCGCGGTGAATCTCAAGACTGGGGACCAGTTTCATATCGAGAGCAGCGTAACCCACAGACTGGGCTGGGCTCCAAAACCGGCAGATCTAAAGGCGATCTTCGAGAAGAAGTTTCTCGGTCTGCCTGAAAAGCGGGAAGGCAAGAAAACGGATCACGCGCTTGGAAAACAGTATCAGCAGAACATCCTGGACACTTATGCTGGGTATGGTCTCGATCCCAAACGTATTCAACGGGTATTCGTCTGCTGGGTTCTCCATTCCAAATCTACGGCCGACGAGCTACTGCAGGCCTTTGAGGACAAGCACAAGATGCCGATTTCCATTCTGAGTTTCCGTGACACCATTTTGCCCGAACTACGCGAAGAGGTAGGCACCGCGAACTACGACGATGAGATTCTGCGAACCATCGGTTTTCTCAAGGAACGTGATTTGCAGACACAAAGAGAAAAGAGGACTTCACGGACTTCTGTTGGTTGACGGGCCATGCTCGGCATGGAAACCACACTCCCGCCGGACATCGCGCGCAAGCTGCTGCACAAGGACCTGGCCAACCTGGTCAAGCGTGTGCATGGCGGTGGAAAGCTCAGCCGCGCGGAGCGTTCGATGCTGCAAAACCTCGCCAGCGCTACGGGCGAGAACACCGGCCCGCCGTTTGCCCGCAACTATGTGGAGCTGGCCGACATTCTCGGCGTTAGCCGGCAGGCGATCACCGGATGGCGCAAGCGCAAGGACGCACCGCAATCCGCTCCCAACGGCCTTCACGACGTGGGCGAGTGGCGCGAGTTCATGAAGCGTCACGATCTCAAGGGCGCAACACTTGCCTCGGATGAGGAGACTGCGCTGCGTGCGCGTAAGTTGCTGGCCGAAGTCGAGGAGCGCGAACTGAAGGTGGCGGTGCGGAAGGGGCTGTATGTGACCGTCGAGGAAGTGAGGCGCACATGGACGACTCAAGTTGGCCGGGCCACGGCTCTGTTGCGCAACAAGTTCGAATCAGAGCTGCCGCCGATTTTATCAGGACTCGACGCGACCGGCATTCAGGAGGAATGCAGAAAGGCGATTGATGAGGTGCTCACCATTTTGCACGAGGGTGGCGCGTAACGCGCTCAGTGCTGCTGGGCCTTTTCCACAATCAGATTCTCCACCGGGAAGCCAAGCTCGCGGCAGTGCGCGAGGATCTTGTCATAGGTGGTCTTCGGCAGGCTGGTCGTGCGCGCTAGTATCCAAAGGCATTTCCGATCCGGCGTTCCGACTGCGGCGGCGGAGTAGTCCGCCGCGAGCCAGACGATGAAGTAGTTTCCATGCTTTGCGCGAGGAATAAAGAAGGAGAACCATTCATTGAATCGCACTTCAAGGACCGCATTCGTCCGGGCATCAACCACGGTCGCCGTCCCTTTCACTTCTTTTGGCTTCCCGTTCTTCAGACAGCGATTAATGACTGAAACTGCTCCATCTTCTTTTATCGCATACTCGGCGGTGGATTCGACGCAGCCACGCTGGAAGAACATGGGCAGTCTGGCCACCTCATGCCACTTGCCCATGTAACGGGGCAGTTCGACTTTGGTGACGGTTGCGAGCGGTTTCACGGGACGGGATGCGCAAGAACTAAGGAACACTGCGGGCGCAAGCAGCAACGCGGTAAGGACTGGCCGGGGCATGATTCATTCTAGCTCAGGAACATCTGCTGTCGTGACGTTTTGACGTCGTGCCGCTGGCGTGAGCATTCTTGATGAAGTCTGGCGCGAAGCATGGCGTCCACCTGACCGCCGGCCTCCCTGGGCATGGGCGGAGGATCACATTCATTCGATTCCCTATTCTCCGGTGCCCGGCAGGTTTCGCGCAGGCAACTCGCCGTGGCTGAAGGAGCCGCTCGATGCGCTGGTCGATCCAAAAGTCCGGGTCGTGTCCATCATCGCTGCTATCCAGTCGAGCAAGACCACCATCGGCGAGATTGGCCTCTGTTACATCATCTCCAACCTTCCAGGCCCAGCGTTGTGGCTGGATCAAACCGACGACGATGCGCGCGACCAGGCCGAGAGCCGCCTTGGACGCATCTTCGACGAATGCCCGCCCGTCACCGCGCTCTACCCACGCGATCGTCACAAGCTCAAGACGGCCACCAAGCACTTCTCGAACGGGATGACGCTCTGGGTGCTCGGAGCCCATAACAAGACAAACCTGCAGCGGCGCTCGATCCGCTGGCTGATCTGTGATGAGACATGGAGGTACCCGCCCGGTCACATGGCCGAGGCAGAAGCGCGTGTCACCGCCTTCGGCTGGCTTGGCAAGGTGCTCCTGATGAGCCAGGGCGGCGAAGAGAACGACGACACCCATCGCAAGTTTGAAACCACCGACATGCGCGAGTGGACCTTTGAGTGCCCGAAGTGCGCCCTCCGGCAGCCATACAAGTGGGAGAACGTGGAGTGGAGCAAGGACGCGCGCGACGAAACTGGCGAATGGAACTTCGCTCGTGTGCGCGAAACCGCCTCGCTGCGCTGCGAAGGCTGCGGTCACTACCACGAGGATTCTGATCGCATGAGGCGCGTGCTCAACGCCACCGGTCGCTATGTGGCGGCCAACACGAACGCTTCACCGGAGAACGTGGGTTTTCATTGGAACGCCCTGTCCGCGATGAGCTGGGGCCGACTGGCCGAACTGTATCTGCGCGCGAAGGCTGCTGCACGCAAAGGTGACATCGAACCGATGCGCCAGTTCTACCAGAAGCGTCTCGCGCTTCCGTGGCGCGACTACTTCGAGGACTTCAAGCTGGAGATCACGCCGAGCGGCTACCGCCTTGGCGAAACCTGGGATGGCGAGGCTGCGGTGGACAAGCAGGGCCGCATCCTCGACACGCCTTTCGATCCGGCGCAGGCGGCGGCACCTCTGCGCATCCTCACCGTGGACTGCCAGATGGATCATTTCTATGCGGTGGCGCGCGGCTGGTCTGCGGAGGGTTCGTCGCGGCTCGTCTGGTGCGAGAAGATCCCGACCTGGGACGAGGTGGCGGCAATCCAGGAGCGGTTCTCGATTCATCCGAACCTCGTGTTCGTCGATGCCGGTCACGCCACCTACGACGTGTATCGCGAGTGCGCCAAACGCGGATGGATCGCGCTCATGGGCGACAAACGCCCGACCTATGTCCACCGCACGAAGGACGGCCGCTCCGTGCATCGGTTCTATTCACCACGCCGCAAAGTCGTGATGGGCCGGGGGCAGACCTGCTCGGTGTTCTACTGGTCCAACCTGAACATCAAGGACATGCTCGCGCGCCTGCGCCGCAACCAGGACCCGGAGCGCGGCCCCACCTGGGAAATCGCCGAGGACGCCGGTGACGATTATCTCGGCCAGATGGAAAGCGAGCAGCGTGTGCGGAAGGGCGGCAAGTGGCTGTGGGAGCGAATCGGCAAACGGCCCAACCACTATTGGGACTGCGAGTCGATGCAGGTGGCTGCGGCGGTGATGCTCAAGCTCGTGGGACGTGAGGCGGTCACCGAACACCCGGAACAGCCCGAGTCGGTTGACGCCGCCGCCGGAGCATGAAGCTCCTGCTCCTCGCCATCCTGTTCGCACTCGTTTCGTGCGGCACCACCATCCCGCTCTCCACCGGCCAGTTCAAAACCTACGCGGACGCCGACTCGATCTCGGTCACCGACGGCACGGTGGCCGTGACGATGCAGGGCGTGAACCACAGCAGGGTCAATGAGACCTGGGCCGCGAGCGTGAAATCGATGGGCGGCGACACGCTCAAGACCGTTCGGCATGCGATTACGGTGGGCGGCATCGTGGACGTGGCCAACTCGCTCACCGGCCTGGCCAAGGACAAGCTGGCCACTGACGCGGCCACCCGGCAGGCGGAAATCTCCGCAGGCACGAAGGCCGCAGAACTGGGTGCTGCCAACGACGCGCTCAAGATCACCACCCCACAGTAAGCGCCGCTGCGATTGACACGGGCACCAGCGCAAACGCCACACGCCGGTCCGGCGCGCGCTCGATCCACAAACCAACCAGCCCATCCCCATGAATCCAAACCAAACTCTGCAAGGCAAGCTCACCTACATTGGTGTGCTCATCTCCGCCGCCGGCGCAATCGGCAATCTCTTCGGCTGGGAAATCCCCGCCGATGAAGTGAAGGGCATGATCACCTGGGCGCAGGCGCACTGGGATGATCTCGCGCAGTTCGCCGGTCTTCTCACCGCCGCCTACGGCCGTCTGCGCATCAACTGGAGGAAGCCGTGAACGCCGAACAGCTCGGACACGAAATCATCCGCCAGGCGAGCCGGTTCATCGGTCTGCGTGAAGTGAAGCCCAACGCCGACTGGGACAATCCGCAGACGCCGCAACGTGATGCAGCGCTCGCCGGGGAACTGCGCTCCATGCTGCGCCCTTCGCCATGGGAGGAAGGGTGGGCTTACTGTGCCGCATTCACCGAGGGCGTGGTCACTGCCGCGCTCAAGACGCTCGGTGCCCCTTCGGAACAAATCGGCAAATGGCAGCGCGTCATGACTCCGCACTGCGTGACGAGCGCCGCCAACTTCAAGTCGCGCGGCCTGCTCTCCGATGCCCCTGAAACCGGAGCCGTGTGGCTTGCTCGTCACGGCAGCTCCAGCAAAGGCCACGCGGGCATCTTCACCGCACGTCGTCCAAATCGTGTCCCTGGTTGTCGCCGGTGCCACCGCCTGGGGCGTTCACACAAGCACGCTTCGTCACCTGGAGTTGTTGCGCAACGAAGACCGCCAGCGCATCGAGTCGCACGAGGTGAAGATCGGGCTGCTGGAACGCGCCACCGACGTGGTCAAGACCGATGTGAACTACATCCGTCTATCGGTCGATGAGATTAAACACGATGTGAGAGACGCGAAGCGTTGACAGCCGCGCCGGGACATGGCGCAGGGTTTGTTCACGGTCGGATTCACGGTTGCTGAGATTGTCAGCATCCAGGCTCGTGCCAAGCAGATGCTCCTCGAAGGCAAGACGCTCATGTCTTGGGGCGAGAGCGGGTCCACCGCCACCAAGGAGTTCCCCATGACGGTGAGGGAGACGCTGGAGGAATGCGCCCACGCCCTGCGCACGCTCGACCCGCAAACCTACCGACCGCCGCGCCGCGTCTGCCAGTCCTCCATCGGCTTCCTGCCCAAATGAACGCCCTACTGAACATGGCGGTTCGCTGGCTGCCCCCGGCTCTCGTGCCCAAGGCGTGGTCGTCCGTCTATGAATCGGCCAACGCCTCACCACGACGCGGGTCCGTGCCAGGCTCGGCTCCACGCGATGCCAAGCTCGATCTCACACCATCCATTCACCGCGAGCTGGTTCGGCGGTCCCGCTATCTCTCGAAGAACTCCGGTTTCATGCGGGAGATGGTTTCGAGCATGGTGATCTACTCCACCGGCGACGGCATCCGTCCGCAGGCACAGTCGGATGACCAGGAATGGAATCGCAAAGCGGAGAACCACTTTCGCACTTGGTCCGCGCGCTGCGAAATCACGGGTCGGTTCAGCTTCGAGGAATGCCAGGCGCTCGTCTGTCGTGGCATGGATGTGGATGGCGAATACTTCGTGCTCAAGACACGCAACCGTCTCGGACTGCCGGCCCTGCAATTGATCGAATCGCACCGCGTCGGCGATTCCAACACCGCGCTCAATCTCAATCACGGCATCCTCTTCGACGAGTACGGCGCTCCCACCGCCTACCGGTTGATCGAGGACAGCGGCACACGCGATGTGGCGGCGGCAAACATGCTGCATGTGTTTGAGCCGGAGCAGGCCACTGCCATTCGGCACGCGCCTCCCATCCAGCATTCCATCAATCACATCCTCGATGAGATGGAACTCATCGCGCTGGAGAAGCACGCGGTGAAGGACAACTGCGATGTGACACGCGTGCTCAAAACGGAAGCGGGGCAGTTGGACGAGGAAGGCGACTTCTCGATCCGGGGCACGCCGGAGGAACCCGCCGCCAGTGATGCCACGTCGCTGCAAAAGATCACGGGCGGCAAGATGGTGGCGCTCAAGCCGAATGAATCACTCGACTCATTCGAGCCGAAGCGACCAAGCCCCACGTTCACGGGATTCCTGGAACATTTGCGGAGGGATTCCGCGCTCGGCGTGCTCCCGTACGAATTTGCGGCAGATTCGAGCAAGATCGGTGGAGCGGGTGTGCGCCTCGTGGTGGCGAAGGCGGACCGCAGGTTTTCATTCCGGCAGATGATCCTCATCCAAAGATTCCTCAAGCCTGTGTGGTTCTATGTGATCGGGGATGCCATTGATCGAGGCGAGCTGCCGCCAATGGCGAACTGGTGGAAGATCAGTTGTGTCACTCCCCGTAAGATCACTTGTGATGCGGGTCGTGAGGCGCAGCAAAACCGAGCGGATGTGGAGATGGGCCTCAAGACCATCAGCGATCACTACGAGGAGCTGGGCGCGGATTTCGGCGAGGAACTCGAACGTCGTGCGAGAGACGCGAAAATGATCATCGAGACGGCGACCAGGCATGGCGTGCCAGTGGACATGCTTTGGAAGCCGAGTGGAGGCGTCATGCAACCGCCTCCTGTTGACACACCGGCAGGGGCGTGAACGCCCTCGATTTTGTTCTCTCGCGCCAGCCCTGGCTCATCACCTCCGACGCTCTCACCGCGATGGCATCGCAGGCCATTGCGTTCTTCGATGGCAGGGCCTCGCCACCCGAGCGCGCTTCCAACCCACTGCTCTCGGTTGAGAACGGCGTCGGCGTCATCCGGCTTCACGGTCCGCTCATCCGACAGCCTGACCTGATCTCCTCGCTCCTCTTCGGTGCCACGAACACCGAGCAGGTGATGAGTGCAATCGCGGAAGCCTCGGCACGCGAGGACGTGAAGGCGCTCCTGCTGGATATTGATTCGCCGGGCGGCACGGTAAACGGCACACCTGAACTCGCGCAGGCCGTGGCCGATGCCACAAAGACAAGGCCTGTCTATGCGTTCAGCGCCGGGCAAATGTGCAGCGCGGCCTACTGGGTCGCCTCGCAGTGCGACGCTATCTACGCCACGCCGAGTGCGCGTGTCGGCTCGATTGGTGTGCTGCTGCCTGTGCTCGACAGTTCCGAGGCACTCAAGAACCAGGGACTGAAGCTGGAAGTCTTTGCAGCCGGCAAGTTCAAGAGCGCAGGGATGCCCGGTGTGTCTCTCACCGATGAACAGCGCACGTTGATCCAGACCGACATCGAGGAAATCGCCGCCGACTTCAAGGCTGCGGTGCTCGCGCGTGGCCGCCGCATCCCGGACGACGCGATGGAAGGCCAGTCGTTCAGCACGCGGCAGGCGCAGAAGTTCAATCTCGCGGGCACGGCCAGGAATCGTGACGAGGTGATCTCACGTCTGCGCAACCTGCGCCCGTCGCGAGTTGACACCGCCGCACGGTCAATGAAGACACTCGACGACCAGCTCGCTGAAGCGCTCACTCGCGTTCAATCCCTCGAAGCCGATGCAAAGGCGCACGAATCCCTCATGGCCGACGCCTCCGCCCAGCTCGAGGCGGTTCGGGCATCCGGTCAGCAAACCGAGACGCTGCTCGAATCTCTGCGCACCGAGTTCAATGCCGAGCGCGAGGATCTGAACGCGAAACTGACCGCATCCCTGGCCGACATCGAACGCTCTTCGTTGCGCAACAAAGAACTCGAAACGCAGATCACCGAACTCCGCAGCCGCGAGCAGGACATCGACAAGCGCGCCGCCATCAAGGCCGCGCAGATCGCCGCCGAGATGGGCAGTCCGGTTCCCGCGCGCATCACGCCGGCAGGAGATCAGCAACCCCAGCAGCCGCAGTCACCTGCCGCCGCGTGGAACCGCCAGTTTCAACCTCAACGCTAACCCTCAGCTCCTCCCTCAAACATCATGTCCGTCCCCACACTTCTTGATCTCGCCAAGCTCGACGCAGGCATCGGCTATCCTCTCATCGAGGAAGTCGTCAAGCTCGCGCCGGAGCTTCGCGTCGTGCCCGCCGATACCATCACCGGCACCACGATGGAACTCACCGTGCGCACCGGCCTGCCCTCGGTCCGCTTCCGCAACGCCAACGAAGGCGTGCCGCGCTCCAAGTCGAGCTACGAAACGCGCACGTTCCAGACTCACATCCTCGACCACCAGATCGCCGTGGATTCGCAGATCGTGGACGGCGCACGCGACAAGGGCAGGCTGCTCGAAAACCACGCCTCCGGTGTGATCGAAGCCGCGATGCAGTACATCGGCTCGCAGTTCTACTACGGCACCGGCAACGACGCGAAGGGCTTCCCCGGATTGCTCGCCCAGGCCAAGGCCGATGCGGCGCACCTCGTTGATGCCGGTGGTGCCGCCAGCAAGACATCGGTGTGGTTCCTGCGTCTCGGTCGTGAGTGCCTGGAGTTCCTCTTCGGCAACAACCAGACCATCCGCCTTCAGGACACCTGGGAACTGGAAACGGTTTACGATGCAGACGGCAACCCCTACAAGGCCTACACCAACTGGATGACGGGCCGCGTGGGCATGCGCCTGGCCAACAAGAACTGCGCCGTGCGCGTCAAGAACGTGGAGGAATCCGGCACGGGCAAAAAGATGCTCAACGATTCCATCCTGTATGCGGCCTACGAGAAGTTCACGGACTTCGGGTTCGAGCCGACTCACATCTTCATGAACGGCCGCTCCCGCGAGCAGCTCCGCAACAGTCGCACGGCAACCACCGCGAACGGCACACCTGCCCCTCTGCCAACCGAGTGGGAAGGCATCCCGATCATCCGCACGTCCTCGATCGCCAACGACGAGGCGTGATCCAGCTCATCATCAAACTCAACCATCCTCTCCATCATCATGCACGCCTTGAAAGACGCTGAACTGATCTACTCGGTCGCCCTGCCAGCCGCAGGAGCGACTGCCACAACCAGTCCAATCAACCTCACCCAGAAGCCTCCGCACGAGTGCCACTTCGAGGTGGAACTCGCGCTGCCAGCGCTTCCTTCGCTGGCCGACACCAAGAAGGCCATCGTGACGCTGGAGGATTCGGAGGACGGCACCACGTTCGCCACCATCCCGGCTCTCGCCACACTCGAAGTCACCGGCGCTGGTGGTGCCGGAG
>JAIBCL010000031.1 GCA_019694165.1 Verrucomicrobiaceae bacterium
TTCGAGCAGCGCGACGGCGTCACGTTTGAACTGCTCGTCATAGGTGCGTTTTTTCGTTCCTGTCGTGTTCATGCTGATTTGGGTGGTTACCCAACTTTTGCTGTCCACGAAAACGAAGAAGGCTCAATTCCGATGGTTGAGGGTAGTGCCGCCAGCGGGTAGAGGGACGCGCCGATGGGGTGGACTGTCTGCCGCGCCTGACGGCACCCTCGTCGGCTGGCGGTTGACGCGTCTGGCAACCTCCTGCAAGATGCCGGCCTGTTCCTCGCGGGTGTAGTTCAATGGCAGAACACGAGCTTCCCAAGCTTGATACGTGGGTTCGATTCCCATCACCCGCTCCACGTCTCGCACGGGTTTGAGGGGGCTTGTCCGCATGGAGTTGGGACAGCAGAATCCGCTGCGTGCCGCCCTTGCAGGCACCATGGAGATGATTGAACCTCCGATCGCGATCTTCTGTCTCTCAATCGTGATCGTACCGCCGCCTCCACATCTGCTCGCGATGGCGAACAAAAATATTGCCTTTTGCACTGGCAATGTGTTTACATCTTCATTCGCGAATAATGGCATTCATCGACTCTTTTCATCGGCGGCAAACATGCTCCGCGGGTGTTCTCGTGCCTTCGGGCCGGGGCCGTCTGGAGACGGCTCGGACGTGCCATTGGAACTCGTCATCCAGAGTCGAAATTCATGCCTGCCGTCCATCTCCCTCGCACCGCAATCGCACTATCTCTCCGACCTATGAAAAAGCCCGCAACAAGCCGTGAAACTCCCGGGGTGCCCGCTGTGAACCGTTTCCTCCTCACCGGCATGATGTCCGCGCTGCTGGCTTGCGTGCCTCACGCCACCCAGGGAGCGACAATTTATTGGGATGGCACGGGAACTGATTGGGGGGCGCTGACATCGTGGTCCACGGATGCGAACCTGATCACTCCGGATCCGGGGTCTCTGCCGGGTTCCGGTGACATTGCGGCCTTCAGCATCAGTTCCATCCTTTCGGTCCCGCAGACGGTGAACCTCAATGCGAACCGCTCGGTTCAGGGGCTGCAGTTTTTTGGATTCAATATCTCCCCCACCACGCTGCTGGGTGGCGGCACGAACAGGGTGCTCACGCTCGGTGCGGGAGGGATCACGGTGATGGCGGGGTCGGGTGCGGTCACGGTCGGGTCCACGACGGCCGGTCAAAACGTGGCGTTGAGCCTGACGGCCACGCAGTCTTTTCAGAATGATTCGACCAGTGCGCTGGCCGTACTGAACGGCGTGAGCCTGGTTTCCGGAACAGGTACGCTGACGCTGACCGGATCGAGCACCAATGCCGGCAACATCATCTCCGGGGTGATCTCGAATGGAGGCGGCACGCTCGCCATGACCAAGGATGGGGCCGGCACCTGGACGCTGTCGGGGGCGAACACCTTCACGGGTGGGTTTACGCTCAATGCCGGCAGGCTCAACATCAACAACGCGGCAGCCCTGGGCGCGGCGGCGGGTGCGTTCGTCATCAACGGCGGCTCCATCGACAATACGACGAATGCGGCCATCACCACGAACTCCTATCCGCTCACGATCAATGGTGACTTCACCTTTGTCGGCGGCCGCGGCACCACGCACGACCTGAACCTGGGCGCCGGTGCGGCGACGCTTGGCACGGCGGCCGGCCCGTCGCGTACCATCACGACGAACGAAGGTACGCTGACAGTCGCCGGCATCATCGCCAATGGCACGACGGCCAACAGCATCACCAAGGCGGGCGCAGGCGCGCTCACCCTTTCGGCGGCGAACACCTTCACCGGAGGGGTGACGTTGAGCGCCGGCACGCTCAATATCAACAACGGCAAGGCCGTGGGCACCGGCACGCTGGTGATCAATGGCGGGTTCATCGACAACACGACGGGCACCGCATTGACCCTGACGCAGAACAACGCCATCACCATCGGAGGCAATTTCAGCTTCAACGGCGGCTCGGGCACCACGCACGACTTGAACCTGGGAACCGGGACCGTCGATCTCGGCGGCTCGGTACGCACGATCAACACCGACGCGGGCATTCTCACCTTTGGCGGCACAATCGGCGGGGCAGGCGGCATCACCAAGACGGGGCCGGGAACGTTAACCCTGGCCGGTCCGAGCAACACTTTCGCCGGTGTCACGACCGTGAACGCGGGCACCCTGCGCCTCGATTACTCGACAAATGACAACACGAAGCTGGCGGACGGTGCCGCGCTCACGCTCGGTGGCGGTACCGTCGATCTCGTAGGCGGCTCGCATTCGGAAGTCGTCGCATCCACAGCGCTCACAGCGGGCACTACCTCGACGATCAGCCGCGCGAGCGGCACCGCGGCGCTGCAGTTGAACACCATCACGCCCGGCGCGGGGGCATTCCTGAAACTCACCGCGAGCGGCGCTGCCACGACGGACAATCTCAACAACGCCGGCGGCACGCTCGGTGGCTGGGCCACCATCACGGTCGGCGGTGTCACGAGCTGGGCTGTGAACTCCACGAATCTGGCTGACGGACCGATCACGGCGCTGGCCGCCAATGCGGACGTGAACCGTCTCGGCGGCAGCATCGCGAACACGGCCGCCAACAATGTCCGCATCATCGAGGCGGGAGCGTCGGGCAATATCACCCTCGCCGGAGGGGCGTTGACGCAAATCAACTCGCTGAACGTGGTGTCCACCGGTGGCGCGGCCACCATCGACCCGACGAACAATACCGACGTTTTCTCAATCGGTGACAATACGGGCGGCGGCATCCTGCATCCCTCCACGGGCGGCGGTCTGACCATCGGCACCGTGGCCGGCGACGGCATCCTGACCACGGGCGGCACCGCCGATGCCGTTGCCGCCACGCTCTACATCACGAATGAGCACGCGACGAATCTGGTGACCATCAACTCCAATGTGCAGAACAACGGCACGGACGTGGTGGGCATTTCGAAGTCCGGCGTAGGTACACTTCTGTTGGCCGGCACGAACACCTACACGGGACCCACGTTCGTGAGCCAGGGGACGCTGCGTGCGGGGTCTGCGACGGCTTTTGGGACGAATTCGGCCGTAACGCTGGCGAGTGTGCCCTCCACCGCCCTCGACTTGAACAACAACAGCGTGTCCATCGGCTCGCTTGCCGGCGGCGGTGGCACAGGTGGAAATGTCTCGCTCGGCACGGGGACTCTCACGACGGGAGGAAACAACACGGCCACGACATTTGCCGGGGTCATTACCGGCACGGGCGGAGTGACGAAGGCGGGCACCGGGATCTGGACCCTGACCGGGGGTAACAGCTACACGGGTGCCACCACGATCACCGGCGGACGAATCGAGATCGGTGCCGCGGCGGCGACGGAGGTGTTGTCTGACCGCACGGCCGTCACCATTTCAAACGCCACCCAGTTCAATCTTGGCGGCAAGAAGGAGACGATAGGCTCCCTCGCGGGCGGGACACTCACGACGGCCATCGTGGGCTTGGGAGCCGGGGGGGCGCTTACCACGGGCGGAAACAATGGCACCACCAGTTTTGGCGGAGTGATCAGCGGCACGGGGAGCAGCAGTGTGACAAAGGTGGGCACGGGCACATGGACGCTGACAAACGTGAACACCTTTGCCGGGACGCTGAACATCAACGGTGGCACGGTTCAGTTGAACAATGCCAACACGATCGCCAACACCACAGCCATCCGGCTGAATCGGCCTGGGGCCACGCTGGCCGTGGCGAATGCGTCCGGTGAGACCATCGGCGGTGTCTCGTCCGTGGCCGGCAGCACCATCAATCTGCAATCAGCCGGCAACTTGACGGTGACCAACACGGCAGCGGCCAGCTTTGGTCTCAACACCAGCACCGTCGCCAGCAACAGGCTGGTGACCGTGGACTCCACGGAAGCTTTGTCCGAGGGCATGCTGGTGAACGGAACCGGCATCAATGCCGGTTCCCGTATCGCCCAGATTCTCAGCCGCACCACGTTTCTGCTCGACCAGAACGCCAGTTCCACTGGCACGAACGTCATCAATTACACCACCAGCGATCTCGTCGCCGGCAATGTGACGGGTGTCGGCGGCTTCACGAAGATCGGCGCTGGCGAACTCAGGGTGACCGGCACATTCACTCAAACGGGACCGCTCACCGTGAACAACGGCCCGGATGCCACGTCGTCGACGATTCCCGAATCCATGCTCCTGATCGGCTCCACCCTCAAACCCGGCAACGTTTTGAGCGACACGGCGACACTCGCCGTCGGTGGCGGGGTGGCGACTCAGTTGAGCATCGATTTCGTGCAGAATGACACGAACCTCGCGGGATTTGAGCGCATTGGCGGCCTTTCGGGAGGCAGCTCTCTCACCACGATCAATCTGCTCAACCGTGCCAGTGCCACCATCCTCGCCATCGGAGGCAACAATGCATCGACGACATGGGGTGGTGCCATCGCCGGTGACAACGCCGGCACCTGGGTGCTCAAGGAAGGCACGGGCAAGCTCACCCTCACCGGGGCCAATACGAATGACGGCATCTGGCATGTGGACAACGGCATCCTGGCGACCGGTGCGAGTGCCACGACGCAGGTCATCGATGACCTGAGCCTGATCTGGTTGAACAACCGCAACGGCGCCGCCTTTGAAGTGAACAACTCGAACAAGACGGAAATCGTTGCCAGTCTGATTGGCGGCGGCCATGGCGGTGCGCGCACTTTTGCCATCAACGGAGCACCGGTCGGATTCTTGAGCGGCAACTACGTCACCGGGACAGGCGGCGGCGTCACCTTGAATGCCGATCTGGTGCTCACCAACGACACGGCCGCCAACACATACATTTACGGCGGCGACATCACCGGCTCCGGTAGTCTGGACAAGAGCAATCGCAGTACGCTCGAACTGCGCGGGACCAACACCTATACGGGAACGACCATCGTCCGGGCGGCAAATGCGGACAACACGCTCGGCGTGTTGCGCCTCGGTGTCTTCGGGGCCGCCTCGGGGCTGGGGCCGGTCGGCACCGGCGGCCAGGGCAGCCTGTGGTCCGGTGGTGATGTGATGCTCGTCTCCGGGTCCACGAACCGGAATGTGTTGTTTGATTTGAACGGTGCCAGCCAAACGGTGAACTCGCTCACGAGCACTGGCGACGGCACCGCCACGGTGAATCTGCGAAACGGACAACTGACCGTCAACACCACGTCGGGACCGAGCGGCTCGTTCAACGGCAACATCGCCGGAAATGGCAATGTGAATGTGATCAAGACCGGCGGTTCCCAGTGGACCTTGCAGGGCATCAACACCTTTACCGGATCGCTTAATCTGACGGGAACGGGCACGACCGTCCTCTTGAACACCGTCAGCGGTGGAACGATCGCGGATACTGCCAGCATCAATGTGGGGACCGGTGCCCTGCTCAAAGTCGGCAAGTCGGACGTCGTCGGATCGATCTCCGGCGGCGGCACCTTTGACATCGACACGTTCGTTACCGGCGAGACTTTTCGGATTGCCAATGGTGCCAGCGGGGCCATCGCCGCGAGTGGGTTGACCGGGAAGCTTACTTCCAGCAGCCTGACAAGCTCCGGTACCTTCCAGCTTTCTGGCGGCGGCTTGCGGATGGGGGGGGACAACACCTCTTATTTGGGAGACTTCGTCATCGGCAGTGATGCGTTCGGCAGCGTTCGCGGCATCGCCTCTCTCGTCCTTGATTACTCAGGCGGGGCGACTGACATCGTGCCGGCCGGTCCCTTGGGGACGGGCGGTGTCGTGTTTGGTGGTGCCACGGTGTTCTTGAAGGGCAACTCGACGGCGGACTCTACGCCGAAAGTGACGCTTGCTCCGGGTGCCAGCCAAATCGTGGAGTATCCGTTGGACACGTCCCGGCTCGACTTGGGATCGCTCGTTCATACGACCGGCGGCACCATTCACATCGGCGCGGGTGCGGCTTCTACCACGAATGGGAACGTCAACGGCATCATCGGCGGGTATGCGACGTTCGGCGCGGCGGGCAACACGGTGTTCCATGCCACCACATGGGCCGTATCGAACGGAGCCGGGAGCGCCGTCACCGGCCTTGCTGCATACACCGCCAGCACGGCTGGCGTGAACTTTGGGTCTGCGGTGAACTACGATGCCACGATTAGTGACTCGGAAACAGGTGCCGTGAATACCCTGCGCTTCAACACCGCCTCACCGGTGAGCCTCAGCCTGACGGGTGTATCGACGATCACTTCCGGCGGGATTCTCGTCACGCCTTTCGTGGGCAGCAATACGTCCCAGATCTCGGGAGTGGGCAGCTTGGGGACGGGGGCGGGGGACATCATGGTGCATCAATACAACACGCTGGGCAGCTTGGTCATCGGTGTGCCGATCACCGACGCTGGTGGTGCCGCCGGGTTGACGAAGGCGGGGCCGGGGACGCTGGTGCTGACCGGGACTAACGGCTTTACGGGACTGGTGACCGTCGGTGCCGGACGTCTGCAAGTTGGCAACGGGGGGAGCACCGGGAACTTGGGAACCGGCGGTCTGGCCATCGTCAACCAGGGGGTGCTCGCAGTGAACCGTTCCGATGGTTTCGCCATCGGCAACCCCATTGATGGCGTCGGCTGGGTCCGGCAGGAAGGCGCCGGTACCCTGCGCCTCACTTCTTCCACGAGCAGCTACTCGGGCCGCACGTCAGTGGGTGCGGGACTCACGCTCGAAGTCAGTTCGTCGGCGGTGACTGCGGCGGGGCTTCTCAGTGGTCTCGGGTCCTCGGCAGGGTTCACTTCCATTGAATCTGGCGGGACGTTGCTCCTTGGCGACGGCTCGAACACCTCGGTGGACCTTGCCGAGACGATCATCCTGAAGGGTGCAACTTTGAGGGACAACACGCTCGCGGGGGCCGATTCCACCCTCAGCGGTGCCATTGGTCTCCTCGGCCTCACCAACACGCTGCAGACCACCAGCGCGAATGACTCGATGCGCCTGCAGGGCCTCATCCTCGGCAGTCCTGACACCAGTTCGGCCCCCGGCAGGCAGCCGGCCAACGTGGTTGTCAGCGGCACCGGCACAACGACGTTTGAGAATGCGTCCAACACCTACTTCGGCACGACCACGATCAACGGTGGCGCCAGCCTCCAGATAGGCACCAATTCCGGCGGCGCTCTGGGCCGTGGTGACATCACGGACAATGGCAGGCTCGTCACCAACCTGAACGACGGTCACTATGTGCTGACGAACACCATCACCGGCACCGGCTCCTTCGAGCAAAACCGCAACACCGTTTACCTGACGGGTGACAACTCCTACTCCGGCGGCACGCTCGTGACACCTCGCGCGGGCGAGAATCTCAACGTCGAACTCCGCGTCGGCATGGACACGTACACCGGCTCGCTCGGTTCCGGCCCGATCACGCTCACCGGGGGCACCTTCAACGGCGGTGCCGGAGACGCGAACCTCCGTTATCACCTCAATCAGGACTACACGCTGGCAAATACGATCAACCTGAATCCCAATAGCGACGCACAGGCCGTGCCCGACGGCAAGAATGTCACGTTCGTCCGCACCGGCCTCGGTTCGATGACCCTGGCCGGCGCCATCAACATCGGTTCCACGATCAGCGGACCCGGCACCCAACGCGCCATCATCCAGACCGACGGCGGCGCGCGGCTCAACTTCAATGCCACGCTCAACGGCGGTGCCGGCAACGTGATGAACATCGTCAACAACGGCATCGTCGTGTTCGGCGGCACGGCCAGCAACACCTTTGACGGCATCCTGTCAGGGAACAACACCTGGGTCTTTAAGAATGCCGGCACAACCACGCTCACCGGTGTGAACACCTTCAACACCGGCAACACCTACATCGACAAGGGCATCGTGGTGATGAACAACGCCTCCGGCACCGCCATGCAGGATGACAATGACATCCATGTCCTCCAGGGCGCCACCCTGCGCGCGGCCAATACCGAGACCATCGGCCAGCTCTACATGCAGCGCGGAGCCACGATGAACATCCTGGCGGGCGCGAATCTTACGGTGGACGACGGCAGCGCGCAGTTGATTGCGGGGGCGATTACGGGGGCTGGGAATCTCACGCTATCTGGTACGCTCACCACGACGGGGCTGTTGGGCAATTATATGGCGATGTACGGCACCAACACACTTACCGGTGATGTTACCATTTTCAACAATGCCGGTATTCAGAGTCCTAATCTGACGAACGCGCTGGGATCCGCCGCATCCATCTTGCTCGGCAACGGAGGCAACATCGAGTACGTGGGTGCCGGTGAGACTTTCAACAAGGACATCTCACTGGTGTTCAGTGGAAATCGCATCACTGCCAACGGGACAGGAGCTCTCACGCTTGCTGGCAAGATCACCGCTGCCAGCAGCGGCACCCTCCAGCTAACCGGTCAGACAGGAGGCTACTACAACCCGATCACCAACAAGATCACCGGCACCATCGACGAGGGGCCGTATTTCTTGGGGCTTGCGATGCCGGCAGTCAACAACGATGACCGATTTGGCGTTACCGGGCGCTGGGCTCTTACGAACAAGAACAACTACTTTTCAGGAGACATTACGGTCAATGTGGGCATCCTTGAGTTTGGCGGTGTGCTGAACGACGGTGGCCCGGGCCTGGGAGGTTTGGGAAATGGAAGTGGTACCACAAGTTCAATGGGCGACCTTGTCACGTTTACGCGTTTCATTGATCTCGGTACCGCGAGTTTCGATGGCCGCCGCTACGACGCCTTTGGCGGTGGCGACCAGATCGGCGCCGTGGCAGTGGGCACGCCGACCAATGCGCTCACGCCAACGGGCTCGGTAGGCACCATTCTTTTCAATGATCCAAACTCCGGCGCCGCCACGCTCGGCTCGAACATCCGCTTCACCCAATCCTGGAGCAGCACCACGAATCCGGGCGCGGGCCAGATCATCAACGACGGCGCGAAGGTCATCGTCATCAACGGTGCCCTGACCTCCGGTGCCAGTGGTGACCGCAACTGGATACTCGACGGCTCCAACACGGGTGCCAACACCATCAACGGCGTCATTTCCAACGGCTCGGGCAACGTCGTGGGCATTCTCAAGGAAGGTGCCGGCACCTGGCGGTTGAATCAGGCGGCCAACACCTTCACGGGCACCGTGACCGTCGCGAACGGCACGCTCCAGGTGGCCGGCGGCGGCGCGATCGGCGACTCCGCGCTCGTCGCCATCAGCGGCGCGGGTGCCGACGGCGTCTTCTCCGGCACGGCCATGTTCCAGGTGACGGCCAGCGAGACCATCGGCACGCTGACCGGCAACATCAACACATTCGCCTTCATCGAGAACGGCGTGACGCTGACCATCGCCGGCGGCAGCAGCACCATGAACGGCAGCATCATCGGCCTCGGCGGCCTGACGCGCACCGTGTCCGGAAGCGCGGCGGGCACCCTGACCGCCACGGCCAGGAACTCATACAGCGGCCCCACCACCATCGGGGCCGTGGGTACTGCCACTGCCAGTGCCGGCATGACCGTTTACCACCTTGCCGACGGCGGCCTTCTGAGCGGCATTGGCTCATCACCCAGTGCGGCATCGAATCTAGTGTTCGTCAGCAATACTGCGGCCAACCAAGGCGGCACCCTCACCTGGCAGGGCTTCAGCAGCCAGAGCACGGACCGTCTTTTCACCATGGGCCTCGGCACTCTCGCCGCCCGCATTGATGCCTCTGGCACCGTCATCGGGACGACAGCGCCGACGGTTGCCTTCAGCAACACCGGTGCCATCGCCATGGCGGGTTCCGGCACGCGCACGCTCACGCTTGGCGGCACCGCGATCAGCAACAACACCTTCCGTCCGCAGATCACCGACGGCGGCGGTGCCACGACTCTGATCAAGACCGCTGCCGGCCTCTGGCTGCTCAATCCAGGCGCGGCCGGCAATACCTACACCGGTGGTACCACGATTTCCGGCGGCACACTGGCCATCCAGGCCGGCAATGCGCTCGGGACGAATACCGTCACGATCAATGGCGGCGCGGGTGTCGGCCTTGAGCTTCGCAATGGCATCACGCTGGGCAATGCCATCACCAACGTCACCGCCGACGGAGGAATCCGGGCGAGCAGCGGCACCAATGTCTTGAGCGGTACCGTCACGGCCACCAATCAGATTCGTCTGGTGGTGGATGCCGGTGCGTCCATCGAACTGAACAATGGCACCACCTCCCTCACGGGCGCCGGTCCGCTGCTGAAGTTTGGCGAGGGCAACCTGATCCTCTCCGGCGTCAACAACGCCACCGGTGCCACGACGGTGCGCGGCGGCGTGCTGGTGCTCGACTACCTCACAAACAACACCACCAAACTCGCCGACGGGGCCGCCCTCACGCTTGGCGGTTCAGGCGGTCTTACCACGGTCGGCGTGGACGACAACGTCGCCGGTCAGACCTATGTCCTGGGCACCACGGGCGGCACCGTTCGGCTCAAGGACGGCAGCCACACCGAAGTGGTCTCCGCCACCACTCTTTCGCAGGGGGCCAATGCCGTCACACGCGTGAGCGGCACCTCGGTGCTGCGCATGAACACCGTCACCCGCAATGCCGGGGCCACCATCGACTTCGGTGCCGCCAGCATCGCTCAGACGGACAACAACAACACCAACGGCATCCTCGGCATCGGCTATGCCACGGTCGCCAAGACCGACTGGGCCACCAGCGTGACGTCCGGTGCTGCGGACACGCCGGTCACCGCCTTCAGCGCGTACAGCACCGACAGCTACGGCGCCACGAACAATGTGAACGTCACCACCTTCGCCGGCGTCGGCACCGCCGCGAACACCCTGCGCTTCAACACCGCGGCCGGCGGCACGCTGAATCTCGGCGCGGCCACCTTCGCCATGACCGGCGGCGGCCTGCTTGTGACGCCCAACGTGACCACAGGCCCGGTCATCATCACGAACGGCACCATCCGCAACGCGGCCACCACCGCCGGCCTCGAGGCGCTGATCATCCAGCAGCACAGCACCGCGCAGGCGTTGCAGATCGACGCCATCATTGCCAACAACACCAACGCACAGGCGCTGACCAAGTCCGGCGCGGGTTTGGTGATTTTGAATGCCCAGAACACGCAGACCGGCAGCTTGAATCTCAACGAAGGCGAGCTGCAGGTCGGCGGCACGGCGGCGGCACCGACCACAGCCACTTCCGCCCGTCTTGGCGGTGCCAACGTGGCCGTCAACATGAGCGGCAAGACCACGCTGCGCTTCCTCTCGTCGGATTCCGCGGTGCAGGATCTTTCCACCGTGCAGGGCGGCGGCACCTTCGTCCTGGCTGCGGGCAATGCGATGCCGGTACTGCTGGACACGGACAACAGCAACTACTTCGGGGAGATCGAGGTGCGCGGCGGCGTGCTGCAGGTGGGTGCCAATGACAACGCGCTCGGATCGACGCGTGGCATCACGACGATCTTCAATGGCGGCACGGTGCAGATCAACGACAACCGGAACATCGGCGAATTCATGTACCTGACCGAGGGAGCGGCGTTGACCACGCTGCCAGCAGCTGCCGCCACCTTGAGCGGACCGCAGTTCCTCCAGAACACGACGGCAGCCGGCGCCACCTTCAACATTCCGGCTCCCACCACGGCGGGCACGGTCGGCTTGAACATCTCGGGCATCGTCAACGGCGCCAACGGTTTCACCAAGACTGGCGACGGCATCCTGCAGATCAGCGCGAACAATTTCACTGACGTGATCGACGGCTTCACGAGCGCGAACAAATCACCGTCCCTCGCCGGTCAGATCAAGGTGAACCAAGGAGTCCTGTATGTGGGCAATGCCCGGGCGCTCAGCGCCACCGGTGCCGGCAATGAAACCGTGGTGGCCGCCGGCGCCACGCTCGATCTGCGCGGCCAGTCGCTCAACTATGGCGACGACAGCGATCCTGCCCGCGAGATCATCAAGATTACCGGCACCGGCGTGAACGGCACGGGCGCGCTGCGGAACACGACGGGCACCGGCCAGCTCTCCGGCCTGGTGCTCGATGCCAATGCGACAGTGAGCGGAGGCGGTTTCGTCAATGGCTCCCGCCTCGACCTCTCTACCTACGACACCAACATCAACAACGCCTCCACGGTGCCGGGAAACTTCACGCGCAACCAGCCGACGCTGGCCGGCAATGGGCGGAATCTCGTCGTGCTCGGCAGCACCACGAATGCAAACTTTGTGATGCATGAGACCAGCATCACCAGCCCCCTGAGTTCCATCACGGTGAAGGAAGGCGTGATGCGCATCGAACAGGATGTGGGGCCGAACACCACATGGTCCGGCATGACGGCGGCGAACGTGACCAACGGCATCACCATCGCCTATGGCGGCCAGAGCCTCGCCGACCAGACGAATGCCGCCCTCGGTAACGGCCCGAACGTCGGCGCGAGGTTGAATCTGTTCCGCAACTCCGACATCCATCACACGGTGAACATCGCGATGGACGGTGTGACGGCGGCGGCCAACGGCGGCTACAACTACATCGACATTGGCACCGACACGATTGTCGCGCCGCGCACCTATCTTGACGGTACCATCACGCTCTCGGGCACGGCTGACCGGAACTTCTTCCAGACCGAGGCAGGCGGAAATTTCAGCGTGGTCGAACAGGGTAATCTCACCGTGGGCTTGCGCAGCAAGCTAATCGTCGGCGGCCAGATCACCGGTGCCGGCGGGTTCACCAAGACGGGCTTCAGCGAACTGCGCCTGACGAACAACAACGACTTCACCGGTGGTCTCAACGTGCTGCGCTTCGGCACCAGTTCCTCGCCATGGCAGAGCAACACGGTGCAGATCAATGGCAAGGACTACCAGACCTTCGGCGATGGAGAAGGCTGGGCCGAGTGGGGGCTCACGCTGAGCGGCACGAACGGAAAAGTCTCGGGCACCTCCGCCATCACGCTCCAGCGCCGCGGCATGATCACGCTCGACAACACCTCGCGCCTGAATCTGAGCTCCGGCGGCGCAGTCGGCGGCAACAACAACGATCGCATCAACAACGCCGCGAGTCTGAACCTGAGCGACGGCTGGCTGCGAATCAATGGCGGCACGGACGACAATACCGAAGCTCTCGCCACCGCTGGTGGCGCGAAGATGAACGTGCAGTCCGGCACCACGATTCTCGATCTCTACCCGACCGACGGCCAGAACAAGAACATGACGCTGACCGTGGGTGAGATCACCCGCGCCCAGGGCGGTGTGCTTCGCATCCAGGATCTCGACGCCACTTCCACTTTCAGCACGAGTGCGGCGCCGACCACGGACAGCGTGCGTGTGGCGCTCACCAGCATCGGCACACTTTCGCAGGTCGGTGGCGGCGGTGCGTCTGGCAGCACGAACCGGAACCTCGTCGTCGGCGTTCTGGGAGGCGTGATCCCGCTCGGTCTCGACACGGACTTCCGCATCCTAGGCTTCAATAATTCGGCTTCCAACGCCGCCTCGGTGCCCACCACGAACCTCACCGACCTCTACAATCAGCAGCGGAATCTCCAGTTCCTCGCCGGCAGTCACTTCATGACCTACGACGGCGGCTACCTCCGTCCACTTGATGACTCGGAGTATTTTACGCCAGCCAACGGCGTGCTCTCGACCGCGAACGGCGGCGGCCAGAATGTGAATCTGAATGATGCCGCCACCATCATGTACGGCGACACCACGATCAACGCCCTGCGGTTTGGCGCTTTGGCGGACAACAATGGCTCGGGCGGCACGGTGCAGGCCGGCACCACGCTGACCAGTTTGATCGACCATCATGGCGTCAATCTCTACGTTGATGGCACGCTCTCGATCACCTCCGGCATGATCAGCAGCGCCTATTTCACCATCGGCAACAGCTCAAGCCTCTCCACCATCATTCTCGGCGGCAATCTCGACTTCGGCGCCCGCGAGGCCATCATCAACAATCAGAACGGCATGTACCGCCTCACGGACGGCCTCATCGCCACAGGCAATCTCGAAGTCCGCTCGAACATCCTCGGCAGCGGCGGCCTCACCAAGACCGGCCTCGCCCAGGTCGTGCTCGACGGCCAGAACGCCTACAGCGGCCTCACCACCATCAATGACGGCACGCTCTTCCTGCGCAACGGCCGCACGGCCCTCGGCGTGGGTGGTGCGGGCAACGGCGTGTACATCAGCGGCAACGGCAACCTGAACTCCGGCAATGGCATCCAGGTCGGTACCGCCGCCGCACATGAGGACATTCTCGTCGGTCCGCTCGCCGGTGATCAGCAGGTCATGCGGGTGGACAACGACCTGACCAACTGGTTCTCGAACCTCACCATCGACAACATCGACGTGGCCGGCCTGCCGCTGGGCACGCCGCGCATCCGCACGGACAATCAGGCCACCAGCCTGATCAACGGCAACATTGGCGGCGGTTTGACGCCGATCTCGGGCGACGTGCTCGCCGTGGATTCCCGAGTGGTGCAGTTCGAGAGCGCGGGCAACAACACTTTCATCATTCGCGGCCAGATCGGCGACAAGATCGACGGCAGCGGCAACGCCGTGCCGATCTCATTCCCGATCTCCACGCTGCCCACGCTCGCTGGCATCCGCACCAACGAGAACGAGGTGCTGCGCGTAACCTTCGCCGGCGGCACCGACGAGACGAACTTCATCCTCGACCGTCAGTACAACGCGGCGGGCCGCCTGACGCTGGCCCGCGGCACGACCACGATCAATTACGACCCCGCCGGTGGAGGTCTCGACGGTACCGGCTTCTGGACGACGGCGGCGCTGAGCAAGATTCCGAACGCGGACTCGACCACCGTTAGCTTCGCCGTCAACGGGGGCACCACGCAGGAAGGATTTGTGATGGGCACGACGGGCAACACCTACAACGGCCTCTTCCTCGGCCGGGCGGGGCAGAACTTCAACATGGCATCGTGGTCCACGGTGGGCACGGGCACGAAGGTGATCGGCGGCCTGAACACATCGGGTGTCTCGACGTTCGGCGATGGCACCGGCAGCCTCACCATTGCCGGCACGGCTGTGAACCTGTATGCGCCGGGCGGCGGCACGGTCGTTTTCAATCAGCGCATGACCGGCAGCCCGGGCACCACTCCAAACAACATCGGCATCGTCAAGATCGGCCGCGGTACGGTCGAGTTGCAAAACACGGGGCTGAACTCCGCCGGCGACTCGAACTTTGAGATCGCGGGCGGCACGCTCGTGCTGAATCACAACGGCCAGAATGTGGCGCGTGTCGGCGCGGGCAATTCCGCATTCTCCGGCGGCGTCCTCGACGTGCAGGCAAACACCACGGGGGCCACGGTGGCAAACTTCTCGACGACGAACGCGGCGAACGTGCTCACCCAGTTCCGCGCGGGCGCGAACGAGATAATCGCCGAGGCGCGCAGCGGCCAGTCGATGACCGTGAACATCGGCAACGCGAACGCGAACAGCAGCGTGGCCAATCTCACCCGCGCCGCAGGGGCGACGGCAAACTTTGTGGAATGGTCCAACACCACCGGGACGCCGGTCATCACCATGGATTACAACGCCACGACTGCCGCCACGATGGCGAAGAACTCACTGATCTCGTGGGCCACCTACGGCACGGCTCCGCGGACGGCGATTGACTTTGCGATGGTGGACGGCGCCGCGTCGAACCGCGTCAAGGTTTTCGCACGGCAGGTGGTGGAGGAGCAGAATGACGTAACTCTCTGGAGCACCATCGCCGGGGCCACCGGCGGTCCGGCCAACGTGAGTGAGAGCGGCAGCAGCGGATTCCGCGGCACGTTGGTGACCGAGACGGTGAACTCCGTGCACTTCGACGCGCCGGCCGACAGCCGCATCGACATCTCGGGCACGCTCAACGTGGTGAGCGGCGGCATCATGGTGGCCTCCGGCACCGGCTACGCGAACAAGACGATCAGCGGCGGCAACATTACCGCCGGCGCAGGGTCGAACGGCGAGATCATCATCCACCACTACGGCCTGGGGAATCTCGCCATCGACTCCGACATCAGCGGCCCGAGCTCGCTGACGATCACCGGGCCGAGCACGGTCGATCCGGTCAACTTCAACTCCACCGGCGTCGTGACGCTCGTGGGCACGAATGTTTACACCGGCAAGACCACCATCAACGGCGGCGTGCTCAGCATCGCCACGGAGGCCAGCATCGGCGCTGTGCCCACGACCGCCGTGGCGGACCAGCTCACCATCAACGGCGGCACGCTGCGCTTTACCGGCAACAATGAGAGCATGACGCAGAACCGCGGCGTCACCATCGGCGGCTCCGGTGCGGTCTTCGAGATCACCAAGCCGGACGCGAATCTTTTCCTGGAGAATTCCATCTCATCGACCGGTGCCTTCCGCGGCGACCTGATCAAGGCCGGTCCCGGTACGCTCACGATCGAAGGTGACTCGGGGAATAATCCGAACTTCCAGGGCCTCATCGACGTGCGCGAGGGCACGCTGCGCATCGCCGGCGAGGACAGCACGCTCACCAATGCCACCACCACAAAGACGATTCTCGGCACCAGTCTCTCCGCCGCGGACGGCACCATCTTCCGCAACGGCACGAACTTCGTCATCCAGATGGGCCACGGCTCGGAGAATACCATCAACACGGTGGAGTGGCTCGTGGACGAGTTCTTCACCTTCGAGGGGAACAACCGCGTGACCTCCGGCCTCGTCGGTTTGCAGTACCTGCGGCTCACCGACCTCACCCTTCAGACGGACAACAAGACTGTGAACCTCAACGGGCCGATCGCCGTGAATGGCACGGTGACCTTCGATACTCTGGGCAATCAGATTATGCGCCTGAACAACGGCAGCGGCTACCTCACTGGATCAGGCGACATCGTCAAGGAAGGCACCGGTCGCCTCGAGTTCCGCGCCAACATCCCGGACTGGAAGGGCGCCCTCGTCATCAATCAGGGTGATGTCTATGCGCTGAATCAGGCCGACGTGCTCGGTACGGGGAACCTCACCGGCAAGACCATCACCATCGGCTCCACCGAGGAGGCCGGTACGGCGCGCCTGCTCCTTCAGAATCCTGACACTGTGCAAAACTGGGCCGTGGAGATCAATCACGACATCAGTGTCACCTACAATCCCGCGCAGACGAAGACCCTCGGCATGGAGACTGTGGGCAACGGCAACAAGATCAGCTACAACGGTTCCATCACGCTTAACGACAATCTCAACATCTACATGAACGATGCCGCCGAGGTCGGCGGCAGCCAGAACTACGTGAACTTCAACGGTCAGTTCAAAGACGGCGCCCTGACCAGCGGGAACATCACGTTCTTCGGCGATGACGGCAGCGGCGGCGCGAATGACAATACGAGCGGGCGCACCGTGAACTACGCCGTGCTCAACGCCAACAACAGCCTGTGGACCGGTGACGTCCATATCAGCGCCAACACCACCTACGACCAGGACCAGACCACCGTGGTCCGCCTCGGCCACATGCAGGCACTGAACCCGGTCAATGACGTGACGATGAACTTCAACTCCATGCTTCAGGTGGCGGGCCAGGATGCATCCATCGGCGGCCTCATCACCAACGGCGGCAACGGGCCGTTCTACGGCCAGACGAACACCATGTACGCCAGCACCAATGGCAGCACCGAGATCATCGAGAACGCGGCGCTCACGCCCGGTACGCTCACGATCAACCAGACCACCCCGGTGTCCGCGGAAGTGGCTTGGGATGCCAAGTTCCGCGACGGCACGCTCAACAGCGTCTTCTTCGCTCCCGGGACCAACACGAACCAGCCAAGCGCCGCCTTGAATCTGGTGAAGGCAGGCAATGGCTGGGCGGTCCTGACCCTTGACAATGACTATACCGGCACGACGACCGTCACCGCCGGCGTGCTCCAGGTGGGCCGCAATGGGGTGGGCGACACCGGTGCCATCAACGCCGCCGGACTCACGGTGAACAGCGGCGCCACCCTGGCCGGCACCGGCATCGTGCAAGGCAATGCGGTCCTGAATGCCGGAGCGTTCTTGAAGCCGGGTGACGCGGCAGGCGGCGCCATCGGCACGCTGACCTTTGCAGGCAATGCCACCATCACCGGCACCACCACCACGCTCCAGGCCGCGCGCGCGAGCTACAACAACACCGGCTGGGTGGGCTACACGGCCGGCGCCCCGTATGCTTCGTGGATATCGAACATCCCCTCCGACCTCTACTCGTCCACCTTGAGCGATCCCGTGCTGAGCGATCAGCACGACGTCGTCAGCGTCCTTGGCACGCTCAGTTGGGCATCAGGGACCACCAAACTGGTGGTGACGAACAGCGGCTACAATCCCGTCGTGGGTGACATCTTCGACTTCTTTGACTGGTTCGCGGTCAGCGGTGCCATCAATGTGGGAGCTGCCTTGCGCACCGGAGCGGAGACGGGGACGGATCTGGACCTGTTTGAGCTGGGTGGTGACTACCGCTGGGATACCAGCTTGTTCAATTCACAGGGCATCCTCGTCGTCGTCTTGCCGGGCATCGTGCCGGAGCCGGGTCGCATGATGCTGCTCGTCCTCGGTGCATCCGCGCTGTTGTTCCGTCGTCGTCGCACCAGTTGAAAGCGTTTGCCGGCCGGGTCGGAACGCGCGCCCGGCCCGGTTTGTCTGACACCTATTCCATCGAGTCAAGCGTCCGCCTTACCGTCTCCATCCTGCCACAGCCTGTATGAACATCCTTCGCAAACACCGCGCGGCCCTGGCTTCGCTGATGCTCCTCGCCACACTCTTCTGGAGCACGTTTGGCTACGCCGACACGCTCTACAAGACCAACTCGGGATCGAACACCTATCTCAACGTCCCGTACTCCACGCTTGGGTCGCCGTTGCCCTTCAACCTCACGTATGGCGAGGGCGTGGCCATTTCCGCGGCGGACATCCTCGCTTTCAACAACATCGTCAATGTGGCCAGCACCTTCCGTGTCGGTGCCGCGGCCAATGACTCGATCAGCCTCAACGGTATCTCGATGGGCGATGCCGACGGTGCGGTGACGATTTCCAACGGCTTTGTGACCAGCGGCTCCGACATCTTGGGCCTGACACAGACGATCAAGATCGGCAGCGGTGGCATCGACCTGTCAAAGGCCGTCAACAATCTGACCATTGGTACGGAGGGAACCACGGCTCAGGGGGGCGTGCTGACGGCTGCCTCCGGCTCGCTTGGCTTTTCCACCCTCGCCGACCAGACCTGGACCATCCGGAACAACCGCACGTTGACGTTCACCAACACGCCGATAGCTCTCGCCAACAACGTCACCGTGTCCTTCGTCGGCGGCAACACGGGCGGCACCGTGGGCAACGTGGCAGTCAATGGCAACATCAGTGGATCGGGCAATCTGACTCTCACCGGACAGAACGGCGGATCGGGCGGTGTGGTGACCCTGTATGGGGACAATTCGAGCTGGACCGGTGGCGCGTCGATCTCGGGCGGCTCGCGCCTGAACCTTGAGTACACCGGTACGCAGAACAAGCTGAACAACAGTGGGACGGTGGCCATCAACCGTGGCACGCTGAATCTGCAGGGCACAGGGAGCGGGACGGAAATCGTTGGCGGCCTCACGCTCGGGCAGGGACTGAACCAGATGTCTCGGTCCAGTGGTTCCGTGGTTCTGCAAGTCGGTCCGATTACAAGCACCGCAGCGGGGGCAGGACTCAATCTGGGGAACATCGGAACGACCGCTTCGAACAGTTTCCTCATTACGAGCAATCCGGTCACCAAGGGAACGCTCGGTTCCAATCTGGTGGCCATCAACGCTCTCTCCGGAATCGACTGGGTGAAGACCGTCGTTTACACGCCGCCCACGGGTCCCAATGAAAGCCGGGTGGTGGCCCTCAGCAGTGGCGACTACACCACGCAGAATAACTTGAACAACTGGACCAATCCGAATCAGAACATCTTGATCAACGGAGCCACGACCGCCGGTGCGGCGGCACCGCCGACGACCACGACCATCGCCAATCTGAAAGTGGCCCACGCAACCCTTCCCGGCACTCAGATCACGGCGAACATCGGAACCGGCAACACGCTCATGCTCAACGACGGCAACAACGGCGGCGGCATCATCCGCAACCAAAACGGTGCGACGGTCATCGGCAACTTGGCCGGCATCGGTGACAGCAACCTCACCGCCGGCGGCGCCGACGACAACACGAATGACACGCTCAATCTCTGGAATGTGCAGAACACGATGACGATCCACAGCCTCATCGTGGACAACAACCTGGGCGGCGGTACCGGCGCGCTCCATCTCTTCACCGGCGGCGCGGGCAATGTGCGCCTGACCGCCGACAACACCTACTCCGGCGGTACCACCATCGCCGCAGGCACGTTGACTCTGGGGGCGAACACTCTTGAATCCGATGCCGCCAACGCCGGCACCGGACCGATCACGAACTTCGGCACCTTGTTGATCGACAAGACGAGCACCAGTGTGACGGCCCTGCTCAACAACATTTCGGGCACCGGGTCGCTCACCGTCAGTCGTGGTTCCGTTGAACTCGACGGCACCAACACCTTCACCGGCGACCTCAACATCGGGGCCGGTGCCACCGTGGTGGCAGGCACCGCCACCGCTTTGTCCTCCGACAGCCGCGTCGTGATGAACGCCGCGTCCGGCATCCTCGACCTCGCCGCTATGACCGTGAGCCCGACCATCGCGGCGCTCAGCGGCACCCAGGGCACTGCATCGGTGTCCATCGCAGCCGCGCAGACGCTCACGCTATCCGGTTCTGACAAGGCGCGGCCAGGCGTCAATGACAGCGTTCTCTCCGCCACACCCCAGGCGTATCAGGGCGGCATCACGGGCGCGGGCGGGCTGGTGAAGAACGGCGTGTTCAATCAGCAGTTCAGCGGCGCCGGCGTGCTGTCCTACACGGGTGCCACCATCATCAATGCCGGCACCATCGAAACCACGAAGGCCTTCGCCACCAGCGGCATCACGGTCAATGGCAGCGGCGCGTTGATTTCGAATGTGACCAATGTCGTTGGCGGCAGCGTGCCGGTCAACCTCGCCGGCTCGGCGTCGAGCTGGACGATCGGCGCCGGATTCAATCAGACAGTCGGCTCGCTGGTCGGCGTGGCCGGCAGCCGGGTGATCACCGGCGCGGGTGCGAATCTCACCATCGGGAACAACACCGGCAGCGCAAAGACGTTCAGCGGTGTCATTTCCGGTGCGGGCAATGTGGTCATCAGCGCGGCCAGTCCCGTTGAATTCACCGGTGGCAACAATTACTCCGGCACCACCACGGTGAACCAGGGCATCCTGCGCGTTGGGGCCACCAGCCAGCAGGAAGTGCTGCCGGATGCCACGGCGGTGACGTTGGCGAACACCGCCGGCGTGGCGCTCGATCTCAACGGCAGGCCCGAGACCATCGGCTCCCTCGCGGGCGGCGGTGCCAGCGGCGGCAATGTGACGCTGGGCGCCACCGGCACGCTGACCATGGGAGGCAACAACGGCACCACCACCTATGGCGGCGTGATCAGCGGCGGCACCGCGGGCACCACGGTGATAACGAAGACCGGCAATGGCACGCTCACGCTGTCCGGCACAAACACCTTCGCCGGCAACGTCATCATCCGCGGCACGGGAGGCGGCCTCACCCTCTCCGGCGGCACGGCATTGGCTGACACCGTGGGCGTGCACAACACCGGCACGGGCACCACGCTGACCATCATCGGCAATGAATCGCTCGGCCCGGTCACCGGTGGCGCGGGGACGACGCTTGCGCTCGGCGCCAGCACGCTGACCTCGAGCTATACGAACTCAGCGCCCGCCAACGTCGCCGTGAGCACCGCCGACACCGATGCCACCGTCCGTGTGGTGAAAAACATCAACACGGCGGGACTCGCGCCCGGGCAGTTGATCACCGCCGCCTCCGGCATCACCAATGCAGGATCCTACATCGTGCAGATATTGAACGGTGACAGCATCCTCATCAATCAGCTTCCCGGTGCCGCGGCCACGGACATAGCCACAGTGGCGGTCACCACCGCCGGCGTGTTGGGAAGCCAGGTCACCGGCACCACGGGCGGGTTTGTGAAGACCGGCCCCGGCTTGATGATCTTGTCCGGCAGCAACACGTTCAACGGCTCGATCACCATCAACGACGGCACTCTGCGCGCAGGCGGCGGCATCTGGACCGGGTCGAAGTATGCGATCCAGGATACTCTGGGCGACGGTTCGCCGGTGATCTTCCCGGCCACGGGACTTCAAGTGCTCGAGTTCGCCGTCAATGCGACGAACTTGGCACCCTACGAGCGAGTGCCGTCCATATCTGGCGGCAGCACGGGTGGCGGCACCTTGGCAGGTACCGGTCCGTTCACGGGATCATACATCAATCTCAGCCCCACGGCCGGATCCACAGCCACTGCCGTGGCTTTGGCAGTCGGCAACGGAAACACCGACTTCACTTACAACGGCAACATCGGGGGCCTCGTCGGCACGCTGCTGGTCAAAGAGGGAAGCGGTCTGTTTACATGGAACAACGGGGCAGGCGACTCAAGCATCAGCAATTTTGCGGGAACTTTGCTCATTGATGCCGGCAAAGTGACGGTTGGTGGAGCGACGGGGATGCAATCGACCAGCACGCTGCAGATGCAGAACAACAGCACGATTTTCACAAGTACGGTCACGGATGGGATCGGCATTCTGAGCGGTGGTGCCGGCGTCACGCGCCCGTTCGCCAACGGGCAGGTGGGGGCACTTGCGGGCAATTACATCTCGGGAGTCGCGCCGAGCCTCGTCATCAACACAGGCACGACCTTTACGACCAATTCGACGACGAACTCGGCTTTCAACGGCGTCATCTCCGGTGCAGGTGGCTTCACGAAAGCCGGCACCTCGGTATTCGAATTGCGCGGCGCGGCTTCTTACACCGGAGCGACGACCGTGAGCGCCGGCACGCTGCGCCTCGGCTCGTTTGGCGCGGCCACGGGCCTGGGCGCTCCAGGGAGCGGCGGCTTCGGCAGTCTCGCCACGGGAACCAGTCTCACGCTTACGGCCTCGGGTGCCACCTTCGACTTGAACAACGCCACGCAGTCGGTCACGCAGATCATTGGCGGCACCTCGGGCAGCACGGTCGCCGTCGGCAGCGGTTCGCTGACGTTCTCGGCGCAGACCACGCAGTCCAGTTCGACCGCCTTCACCTCGAATGCCAACGGCGTGCTCAACATCAATGGCAGCGGCAATCTCACGCTGGCTGTGGCGCAGCCTGGCTATTCCGGTCGGATCAACATCGGCACGGGGCAGACGCTTACCCTCGGCGCCGGCGGCACCAATGCGGCGCGCGTCAATCTGGCGACCGGGGCCACCTTTGCCCTGGGTGCCAGCCAGTCGGGAACCATCGGCTCGCTCTCTGGCTCGGGTACGCTCAGCGTGCCTACGGCCACCTTCGGCCTGACTGTCAATCAAGGAGGCGGCCTCGGCAGCGGTGCGTTTTCCGGCGCGATTACGGGCGCCGGCTTTCTGACGGTGCAGGACGGCAGTCTGAAGCTCGCCGGCAACAACACGAGCACCGGCGGCCTGAACCTCACGCGCGGCACGCTGTTCCTCGATTATTCGACCGGAGCCACGAACATCGTGCCGAACACCGGGGCCTTGACGCTGAGTGGTGGGATGCTCTTGCTCAAGGGCAACAACACAGGTGATTCCGCCGCCAGCACCACGCTGAATGCCGGAGCGTCGTTCATCGGCGCGCCTGCCGGCGACGGCTCGCGGCTCAATCTTGGTGCCATCACCCGCACGGTGGCGGGTGGCACGCTCCAAGTGATGGGTAATGGAACCGGCAGCGGTGCCGCCACCAGCAACGCGGCTGGATTCATCGGCGGTTACGCGACTTTTGGTTCAAGCTATCTGGCCGAAAGCTGGGCCGTGTCCAACGGCGCGGCTGCCGCGATCACTGCCTTGCCTCTGGGTTCCTACGTCGGGACGTGGTCGGGCACGAACCACACGGACGTGAACTCGAGCATCTCCGCCACGGGCACTACACAGACGGTGCGGTTCAATGCCAACGCTGCCAACACGATCACCCTGACCGGTAATGCCACGGTGAGCTCCGGCGGCATCCTTTTGACCGAGAATGTGGGCAACAACCCTTCGACGATCACGACCGGCGGTGCCTTCACGCTGGCTGGTAACGGCACCGATCTGATCGTGCATCAATACAATGCATATAACAGCTTGCTGCTCGACGTGGTCCTCGCCTCCGGCGGCCTCACCACCGCCGGGCCTGGCACGGTGATCCTGCCGCGCGATCAGACCGCCACAGGTGCCGTGGCCATTGGCGCGGGCGGGAAGCTGCAGGTGGGCAGTGGCGGCACCACCGGTACGCTGCCCACCGGAGCTGTCACCCTGCTTGGCGTGCTGGACTTCAATCGATCCAATGCGGCCACGGTGGCCAACTCACTCACGGGCGGCGGATGGCTCATCCAGGAAGGCGCAGGGGCGCTCACCTTGAGCGGAGCCAGCGCCTCTTTCTCCGGCCGCATCTCGGTGAAGAACGGCTCGATCATCATCACGCGCAACACCTCGGTGGGGTCCACCCTCTCGGGTGTGGCCGGCATTTCGTCGGTCGAGAGCGGGGCCACTTATGATCTTGGCAACGGCACCGACATCAGCGGCAGCGCCACCATCGCCGAGGGCATCTTCTTGAAGGGCGGCACGCTGCGGGACAACACCACCACCGCCGCCCAGACGGCGCACACGGGAGTGCTCGGGCTGCTCGGGGCGACGAATACGCTCGCATCCGTGACCGCCACGGACCGCTTCCGCATCCAGTCTCAGATTCTAGGCATGCCCGACACTTCGGCCTCCGCCGGCGCGCAACCGGCAGGTCTGGTGGTCGGCGGTGCCGGCATCACGAGCATCGAAAACGTGGCCAACCAGGTTTTCGGCACCGTGACGATCAACAATGGCGCGACGCTGAGCGTGGGTGATGCGGTGGCCGGCTCCGCTGGCACGCTCGGCGGGCGGATGGACATCATCGACAACGGCACGTTGAGCTACAGCAGCAACGACGCGCACCTCGTGGTGGGAAATGCAATCTCTGGCAGCGGCGTGCTCCGCGTTCTGCGCAACAACGTTTATCTCACCGCAAACAACACCGTTTCCGGCGGCACCACGGTCGGTAGTCTCACCACCGGCACCGTCACCGATGGCGTGGTCCTGAACATCGGCAATGATACTTACACAGGAAGCGCGGGCACGGGAACGCTCACGCTCCAGGCACCCACGGATGCGAGCGTGAACGTGCGTACCCACCGCAACGACGACATCACGATCAGCAGTCTGGTGCTCAATCCCAACAATCCGTCCGGCACGGCGCGCAACGCGACTTTCTTCCGCGCGGGACTCGGTTCGGTCACTCTCGGGAACATCACGGTAGGGCAAACCGCCACGCCTGGCGGCACACAGCGTGCCATCGTCCAGACCGACGCAGGCGGGAAGCTGAACTTCAGCGGTACGCTGACCGCCGGTGCGAACAACCTGATGAACATCGTGAACAACAATGCCGTGGCCTTCACCGGCAGCGCCAGCAACACCTACGACGGCGTTCTATCGGGCAACAACGTCTGGGCCTTTGGCAACACTGGCACCACCACGCTCACCGGAGTGAACACGTTCAACACCACGGCCTACCTCCAGCGCGGCACCCTGGTGATGAACAACAGCCTCGGCACCGCCATGAACGATGACGTGGACGTCCAGGTGCTGCGCGGCACCACGCTGCAGGCAAACACGTTCGAAACCATCGGCGCGCTCTACACTCAGAAAGGCGGCACCGTCAGTGTTGCCGCCGGCCAGCGGCTGACGATGGATGACAACACAAACCAGGCGAACTGGGGAACGTTGACCGGCGCGGGCGACATCAAGTTCGATGCCACGGGCGGTGCCGCATGGTACACCCTGCTGCAGAACAACAACACCTTCAGCGGCAAGCCCGTCATCGGCAGCAGTTCACAGATCAGCTCGGTACAGGTGACCAGCCTGACCAATGCCGGCCTGCCCAGTTCGCTGGGCACCGGGTCGGTGATCGCGCTGGGCCAGCCCTACAGTGCGCAGGAAGCCCGCCTGGAGTACATCGGCGCCGGCAGCACCACCAACCGCACCATCGAACTCGGCGGCGGCCTCGTGACCTCGCTCGCGAAGACGACCGGCGGCGCCACCACGAGCAGCACCACGTTGACCTTGACCGATGTGACCAATGTGGCTGTCGGCATGATCATCTCGGGCACGGGCATCACGGCGGGCACCAAGATCACGGCCATCGACGTGCCCAGCAAGACGCTGACCCTCGACACTGCGGCCACGGTTGCCGCCGCTGCCGCGGTGAATTTCTTTGCGGCCACCAAGACCTCGGGCACCGCCATCACGAACTCGACCACCATCCCGATTGCCGATACGTCGGGCCTCGCCACCGGCATGTTCGTTCAAGGTACCGGGATTCAGGTTGGGTCGAAGATCACCTCGGTGGGCGCCAGTTCCATCACCATCGACAATCCGGCCACCGTAGCCGCCGCTGCCGCCTTGAGCTTTTACTCGGTCTTCACCCCGAGTGCCACGGCCACCACGCTGCGCATCGAGGCCGGCGGCACCGGGCCGCTGGTGCTCAATGGCCCGATCAATGCCGTGAGCGAGGGCCCCAAGATTCTCGTCCTCCACGGCCAGAACGCCGACGCCAACACGATCAATGGTGTCATCAATCAGACTTACCTCGGCTCCGGCTCGCTGTCGATCAACGTCAATCCCAACGTCGCTGACGATGACCGCTACGGTTTTGGCCGCTGGGTCCTGACCAACGGCGGCAACAATTTCAGTGGCAACACGACCCTGACCACCGGCACGCTCGAATTGAAGGGTGACCTCAAGACCGGCGTGGAAACCACCAGCGTGTTTGGCGACCTCAGCGCCACGCGGCAGATTTCGATGGGCATCGCCGGCTTCAACGGCCGGCGCTATGACAATCAGGGCGGCGGTGACAACCTCGGCGCGGCAGCGAACGTCGGCTCCATGGGCACGTTGGTCTTCAACGATCCCAATCCCGGGACGGCCACTCTCGGGCCGAACATCACCTTCTTCTCCGCCTCCAACAGCACCACCAATCCCGGCCGCGCGCAGATCGTCAACGACGGCACGAAGGTGATCGTGCTGCAGGGGAACTTCACCGCCGCCAACGCCGGCGCGCGCGCATGGACCCTCGACGGCACCAATACCGGCATCAACACCATCAGCGGCATCATCTCGGATACGGCCAATGACGGTGAGTCCGTGTCCATCATCAAGGAAGGCATCGGCACTTGGCGGCTGAGCGGTGCGAACACCTTCGAGGGTGGCGTCACCATCACACGCGGTGTTTTGCAGGTTGCCGGCGGTACCGCGCTTAACGACGCTGCGACCGTTACGGTCAGCGATGCGGGTGCGGACGGCCTTGCGACGATCAATCACGGCACTTTCCAGGTAGTCACCTCGGAGACGATCGGCGAGCTCGCCGGCAACATCGGGGCCACCACGATCATTGATGCGGGGCAGACGCTCACCTTGGCTGGTACCAGCGGCACGTTCAGCGGCGTCATCACCGGTGGCGGTGGCATCACCAAGACGGTGACGACCATCAACGGTGCCACCTCGGCCGGGACGCTCACGGTTCCGAACCTGAACACCTACACAGGTCCCACCCAGATCGGTACGCATGTCGTGTCCGCCATTCCAGGGGCCTCGTTTACGGCGGGGGCAGCATCAACGGTGTCTGTGGTCTATCTGGCCAATGGCGGCCAGCCCAGCGGCATCGGTGCGTCGAGCAATGCGGCGGCGAATCTCATCTTGAGCAATGGCGCAAATACCAGCGGCGGCCTGAATTGGACCGGCTTCACCAACCAGTCCACCGACCGCCTCTTCACGATGGGCACGGGTGTCGGTGCGGCGACGATTACGGCGAACGGCACTGTCGTGGGAACCAATGCACCGGCGCTGACCTTCAGCAACACAGGGGCCATCGCCTTCCTGGCGACGAACCAAACCGGCACGCTCCAACTCGGCGGCGGCACGATCAGCGACAACACGTTCAGCCCACAGATCACCAACAACGGCAGCAGCGCCATTTCCGTGTCGAAGATCGACGCCGGCATGTGGTTGATGACAAATTCCACCAGCTCGTACACCGGTGGCACAATCATCAATGCCGGCACGCTCGCCGTGACCGCCGGTGGTGCCCTCGGCACGGGCAACGTGGCCATCCGCGGCGGCGCGGGCAACGGCCTCCAGCTTCGCGGCGGTGTGACTTTGGCCAACAACATCGACTATTCACCTTTCTCCACTTCAACCTCCGACGGCGGGATCGGTGCCACGGGCGGCGGCGTGAACACGATCAGCGGCACACTCGCGTTCAACCAGACCAACGGCGGCACGCCAGGTGCGGCGGCCAGCGCCGTGCTGAGCAACTTCCGCATCGGCGTGGATGCGGGCACCACGCTGGACTTCACCGGCAAATGGACCGGCGCGGGCATCTCGGGCACCAATGGGACGGGCACCATCACGAAGTTCGGCCCCGGCACGCTCACGCTCTCTGGCGCGAACGACTACATCGCCGGCAACATCACCGTGGCCGGCGGCACTTTGAAGCTGAACTACGCAGCGCAGAACAACAGCAAGTTGGTGGACAGCGGCACCCTCACCCTCGGCGGAGCGGGTGCGTTCACCGGCCTCGGGGTGGACGACAACGTGGCGGGTCAGTCGAACGTCACCGGACTTTCCGGAGGTCGGGTGACTCTGAGCGGAGCAGCCAATCACGCCGAGATCGTCGGCGCGACCACCGTCGGCATCGGCTCGAACTCGGTGACGCGGGACGCCGGCAGCAGCGCGTTGCTGCACCTCAACGCCATCAGCCGCAGTGTCGGCGGCACGCTGGATGTCGGTGCGGCCGGCTTTGGCATCACGGACACGACGAACAGCACCGCCGGCATTCTCGGCGGCTGGGCCACGGTCGGCAAGACGGACTGGGCCGTGACCGCAGGTGCCTTGAGCATCGGTTCGGTCGCGTGGACGACGGGGACGAACACCATCAGCACCGGAGCGCTCCCGAACGGGACACCCATTGAGTTTTCCGGCAACATCCCCAACGGCCTTGTGGGCGGGAAGCTCTACTTCATCGTGAACAACACCGGGGCCACCAGCCAGGTTTCGCTCACGGTCGGCGGTACGCCGGAAACCATCACCGCGAGCGGATCGAACGGGACCATCGACCGCCGCGCATTCATCACCGCGTTGCCCGCAGCCGGTTACAACAACGGCCTGGCCACGGACACCTACGGGCTGAACTTCAACACCGACGTCATCAACTTCACCACGCCCACGGACGTGGACGTGACTCCAGGGGTGATCACGAACACCATGCGCTTCAATCAGGCCGGCACCCACACGCTGACGCTGACGGATGATCTCTTCCTGCAAACAGGCGGCATCCTCGTCACGCCGAATTCCGGCAATGTGACCATTGCGGGCGCCACCCTTCAAAACAATGCCACCGGCGGCGGCCTGGAGGCGGTGGTCATCCAGCAGCACAGCGCCAACGGGCTGCAGATCGACTCCGTGATCCAGAACAACCAGACTTCCTTCCCCCTCGTGAATGCCCAGGGCATCACCAAGTCCGGCACGGGCAAGGTGATTCTCAACGCCATCAACACCTACACCGGCACCATCAACCTGAACGAAGGCGAGCTTCAGGTCGGCGGCACCCTCGCCGCGCCGGGCACTCCCACCAATGCCATGCTCGGCGGCGGCAACAACGCGCTGAACATTGCACAGGGCGCGCAGCTCACCGTCAACTCATCGAACCCGTCCGCCCTCGACCTCGGCACCATCCAGGGCGGCGGCAATATCGTGACCACGGCGGCGAACACGCAGCCGCTGCTTCTCGACGGCGCGAATGGCAACTGGACCGGTGAACTGACGGTGGGAGCCAATACGTTGCTGCGCGTGGCCACTGACAACAACGCCCTCGGCAGCAACCGCGGGCGCACCACTCTGGCCAGCGGCGTGGTGATGCAGATCGAGGACGCACGCTCGCTCAATGAACTCATCACCTTCGGCACCACGAACACCGTGCGTATCCTCGCCGCCCTTGCGCAGGACACCACGAACGCCGTCACGCTCAGCGGCGTGCTCACCTTCAACAACACCTCGGCAGCCGGCCTCGTCTTCGATACGCAGATCGGGGCGCTGAACACCAGCTCATCCCTCACGCTGTCCGGATTGCTCCAGGGATCCAACGGCTTTACCAAGACCGGTGCAGGGCTGCTTACCATCAGCGGGAACAATTTCACCGACGCCATCGCCGGCACCACGGCCATTAACAAGACGCCTTCGCTCTTCGGCCAGATCCGCATCAATGAGGGCGAGCTGCGCATCGGCAATGCACGGGCCTTGGGCGCCACGGGCGTGGGCAACGAGACCGTCATCGCCAGCGGCGCATCCTTCGACCTCCGCGGCAATTCCCTGAACTTCGGTGACGACGACAACCCGACGCGCGAGATCATCAGCATCGCCGGCACCGGCCTCAACGGCCAGGGTGCGCTGCGCAACTCCACGGGCACGGCGAACTTCTCGAATCTCCAGCTCACTGGCAACGCCACCATCAGCGGCGGCGGCTTCGCCAACGGCTCCATCCTCAGCCTGACCACCTACGACACGAACACCAACAATGGCTCCACGCTCGATGGCAACTTCACCCGCGTGCGTCCCACCATCAACGGCGGTGGATTTGATCTCACGATCTTCGGCGGCCGCATGCAGGACAGCGTGATCCTCCAGGATCCGTCCTTCACATCCGCGCTGAACAAGATCGTCATCCGCGAGGGTGGCCTGCGCATCGACAAGGCGGTCGGGCCGGTGTCCACCTTCTCCGGCATCACGGCGGCCAATGTGACCAACGGCATCGAGATCGGCTACGGTGGCGCGGGCCTTGCCGACCTGCTCACGCCGGCGGCGGGCGTCGGCCCCAACGTCGGTGCGCGTCTGAATCTGCTCAACAACTGGGACGTCCATCACACCGTCGCGATCACAATGAACGGCGTGCTCGCCGCCGCGAACAACGGCGTGAACTACATCGACACATCGGCGGCCACCATCCCGAGTTCGCGCACCTATCTGGATGGTGCCATCACGCTTAGCGGCGCCGCCATGCGGAACGTCTTCAACATCGACTCCGCCACCTCGAACAACACGGTGACCGAGCAGGGGAACCTCACCGCCTCGCTCCAGAGCAAGCTCATCGTCGGCGGTGCCATCGGCGGCTCCGGCGGCTTCACGAAGACCGGCTTCCGCGAGCTGCGCCTCACGAACAACAACACCTTCTCGGGCGACCTCAACGTTCTCCGCTTCGGCTTCACCTCCGTGCCCTGGCAGACGAACACGGTCAACGTCAATGGCGTGGACTACCTCACCTTGGGTGATGCCGAGGGCTGGTCCGAGTACGGCCTCACGCTCAGCGGCCAAAACGGCGCGGTGTCCGGCACCGGAAATATCAACCTCGAGCGCCGCGGCATGATCACTCTGGACAACACCACGCGCCTCGACCTCACCTCACTGGTGACGGGCGGCAACAACAACGACCGCATCAACGACGCCGCGAACATCCTGCTCAATCACGGCTGGCTGCGCATCATCGGCGGCACGGTGGACAACACCGAGTCCCTGGCCACCGCTTTCGGCGCGAAGGTGCAGGTGCAGTCCGGCACGAACATCCTCGACCTGCTGCCCACCGAGGGCGCGGGCGCGAGCATGACGCTCACCATCGGCGAGATCAGCCGTTCGGCGGGTGGTGTGCTGCGCCTCGTGGATCTGGATTCCACCTCCACTTTCAGCACCGCCGGCGGCGCGGACAGCGTGCGCGTGGCGCTCGGGTCCATCGGCACGCTCGCACAAACTGGCGCGGGCACGGGCGCGACGGACAAGAACGTGGTCATCGGTCTCTTCGGCGGCATCATCCCGCATACGATGGGTGATGACACCCGCCTGCTGGCCTTCAACAACGGCAATGCCGCCGATCCGCTCAATCAGCAGCGCAATCTCCAGTTCATCTCCGGCTCGCACTTCATGACCTATGACGGCGGCTTCCTCCGGCCGCTGGACGACTCGGAGTACTTCACTCCTTCCGACGGCCTCATCTCCACCGCGAACGGTGCGGCAGGCCAGAACGTGAACCTCACGGACATCCTCAGCCTTGAGAACGGGAGCACCTTGATCAATGCGCTGCGCTTCGGTCCGGCGGCCGACAACAACGGATCCGGTGGCGCGATCAACTCCGGCACGAAACTCACCGACTACACGCAGGGGCACGTCGTGCAGCTTGGCATCGACGGCACGCTCTCCATTGCCTCCGGCATGATCAGCAGCGCCTACTTCACGGTGGGGAACTCCGCCGACCTGCGCACCATCACCTTCGGCGGCAGCATCGATTTCGGCAGCAGCGAGGCCATCATAAACAACCAGAACGGCATGGTGAACCTGACCAACGGTGCCATCACCAACGGCAACTTCGAAATCCGCTCGAACATCCTCGGCACCGGCGGACTCACCAAGACCGGCCCGAGCCAGGTCGTGCTCGACGGCGCGAACACCTACACCGGAGTGACGACCATCAGCGACGGTGCGATCTTCGGACGCAATGGCAAGAGCAGCTTCGGCGCGAGCGGCGCGGGCAACGGCATCGTCGTCACCGGCAACGGTTCCTTGAACACCGGCAGCGGCATGAGAGTCGGCTCCGTCGCGCAGCCAGAGGACATCCTTGTGAAGGCCCTCCAGGGCAGCCAGGCTGTGATGGGGGTAAATGACGACCTCACGAATTGGTACGGCGACCTGATCATCGACAACGTGGACGCCGCCCGACAGGTGCTCTTCACGCCGGTCGTCAGCTTCGGTACCGGCGCCACCTACCTCATGAACGGTGACATCTACGGCGGCACCAGCCCCGTGGTCAGCGACATCAACGCCATCGACTCCCGCCTCGTGCAGTTTAACGGCGGCACCAACAGCACCTTCATCATGCGCGGCCAGATTGGCGACCGCGGCGTGGCCGGCGCTCCCGTGCCCATTGCCGATCCCATCTCCACGCTCCCTACGCTGGCCGGCACCCGCACCAACGAGAACGAAGTCCTCCGCGTGAACCTGACCGGAAATGGCGAGACAAACTTCATCCTCGACCGTCAGTACAATGCCGCGGGCCGCCTGACGACCATCGCCGGCTTCATGCTCGTGAACTACGATCCCGCCGCCGCCGGCAATGACGGCACTGGTTTCTGGACAAACACGGCCATCAGCAAGATTCCGAATGCCGACTCGAACAACACGACCTTTGCGCTCAATGGCAGCACTTCGCAGCAGGGCTTCGCGCTCAGTGGCGACGTGAATTCGGGCGTGTTCCTGATGCGTGCGGGCCAGTCCTTCAACATGTCGAACTGGATATCCGCCTCGGGCGGAAACGGCACCAAATACATCGGCGGCCTGAACGAGTCCGGCACCGTGACCTATGGCAATGGATTCGGCAGCCTGGCCATCAGCGGTCTCGCCGCCCAGCTCTACGCGGCGGCCGGCGGCACGGTGGTCTTTGACCAGCGCATGACCGGCTCCCCCGGCACCGCACCGAACAACGTGGGCATCATCAAGATTGGCCGCGGCACCGTCACGCTCATGAACGACGGTCTGGCCGCCGCCTCGGACGCGAATTTCTTCCTCGCTGGCGGCACGTTGCTTCTTGACCACACCACCGTCAACCTCGCCCGCGTGGGCAGCCAGACCACCACCTTCGCCGGCGGCACGCTCTACTCACTGCCGCACGAGAGCTTCCCTTCCACGGCAAATCTGGCGACGAACAATGCATCGAGCGTCATCGCCCGCTTCAACACCGGCGGCTCCGAGATCGTGGCGGAAGCGGCCAACGGGCGGAACATGCTCATCAGCATAGGCAACAACAATGCCAACAACAACGGGGCCAACCTCACGCGTCAGCAGGGCGCGACGGTGAACTTTGTCGAATACCAGAGCGGTCCGAGCGGTGTGCCGCAGATCACGCTTGAATTCAATGCCTTCACCACGGCCGCGATGAAGAATCGTGTGATCTCCTGGGCCACCTACGGCACCGCGCCGCGCACGGCCGTTGACTTCGCCATGTCTGATGCTGCCGCCATCGTCGGCAGCGTCACGGCCAATGACGTGCGTGCTTTCGGCCGCCCGGCGGATGAGTATGTGAATGACGTGTCCCAGTGGACCACGGGCATCGATGTCTCCGAGTTCGGCCCCGGCTACTTCGGCACCATCGGCACGTCCGTGGCCGTGAACACCCTGCGATTTGACACGCCCGGAGACGGTGCGGTGACCATTGCCGCCGGCCAGAAGCTCTCCTTGATCGGGGACCAGGTGACCGGCGGCGTGCTCGTGGACTCGAATGTCGGAAGCTCCAACAAGAGCATCACCGGCGGAGCCATCGACGCCGCAGTGGTGCAGTTCACCGGTGATATCAAGTTCCTCAAGAACTACACCGGTACGCTGGCCAGCGGCAGCAACACCATCACTGCCGTCTCCGCTACTGACGGATTGGTCGTGGGCATGCCGATTACGGGCACGGGCATTCCTGCCAACGCCACCATCACCGCCATCAATTCGGGTGCAGGGACCATCACGATGTCTGCCAACGCTACTGCGGGCGGCAGTTCTGTGGCGCTGACTACTGATCCGGCTGACAATCTCATTTACAATGTCTCGTCCACGGCCAACCTCACTGTGGGTGCTCCCATCACCGGTGTGGGCTTGGCCGCGAACACGACGATCACCGCCATCAATGGCAGCACGCTCACGATTTCCGCTGATGCGACTTCCACCGTAGCGGCCGGTGGCATCGCGGCGGTCACGCCCGAAATCGTGTTTCACCAGTATGGGACCGGCAAGCTGATCGTGAACTCGAATGTGGGAATGGCACCGCTCGCACTCACGAGCGGAGCCACCACGAGCGGCTCTGCGAACGTGTCTGTCGCCTCCACCGCGGGTCTCGTCCCGGGTCTGGCGGTCACTGGAACGGGCATTCCCGCCAATACGACGATCATCAAGGTCGTGGATGCCACCAACCTGGTCCTCAGTGCCAATGCCACGGCCACCGGCACGGGCCTTACGTTGACCGGCTACTCCGCCTCCGACGTTGCCATCACCGGTCCGTCCACCACGACTCCATCTACCATCGGCACGTCGGGTGCCGTCGTGCTGGCGAATCCGCAGAACGGCTTTACCGGCAGACTCATGATCGGCGGCGCGGCGGTCGAGTTTTCCGATGTCGGAGCGCTCGGCGTGAATCCCGCCTCCAGCGTCACCAATCAGATCACCATCAATGGCGGCACGCTCCGCTACACCGGCACGGGCTACGCAGACCTGCTCAACCGCGGCGTTCGCGTCGAGGGCAACGGCGCCGTCATCGACGTCATCGACTCCAACGGCGAACTGCGCATCTCCGGTGACCTGAATTCCGCCGGTACTTTCCGCGGCGATCTCGTCAAGGTAGGCACCGGCACCCTCACCCTCGGGGCCACGAACAACGCCAACTTCGGCGGCCTTCTCGACATCCGGCAAGGCACGCTCCGCCTCGCTGAAGTGGGCACCGCCGCGCCCGGCACGACGACGATCATGGGCAGCAATATCAGTTACGCCGACGGCACCATCTTCCGCACCGGCGCTGACTTCGCCATCCAGATGGGCAATGGCAACAACGCCGGCGACTTTACGATGGAAGAGTGGATCACGTTTGAGGGCACGAACTACGTGACCGTGGGCACCATCAGCGCCAACGCAAACAACGTCACCAATTTCGCGAATCCCGGCAGCGCCCGCGGCATCAACCTCCAGGGCGTGCTGAGCGTCAACGGGCCGATCACCATCGACACGGTGAACACCCAGATCCTCCGCCTGAACAACGCCGCCGGCTACATGACCGGCAGCGGCGACATCACCAAGGACGGGCAGGGGACGCTCGAATTCCGCGGCAATACGCCCGACTGGACCGGCTCGCTGAACATCAAGCAGGGCACGGTGCTCGTGGCGAACCAGGCCGATGCGCTCGGCACCGGCTATCTGACGAACAAGACCATCACGCTGGGCAGCAACGAGCGTCAGGGTGTGGCCTCCCTGCTCATCTCAAATCCGGACAACATCCAGAACCACGTCTTCGAGGTGAACAACCCCATCAACGTCGTGTACAGCCGCGCGCAGACCAAGCGCATCGGCATCGACAACATCTCCAACGGCGACACCGTGAACTTCAACGGCGACATCACGGTGAATGACAACCTCATCCTGCTTATGCGCGACACCACCATCAGCGCCGGCGGCGAGCAGGCATACGTGAACTTCAACGGCAAGTTCAAGGACGGTGCCGTTACCGGCGGCAACATCGTCGTGCAGACCGATGACTCCGACACCACCGCGAACAACCTCACCAACGGACGCACCTACGGCTACGCCCTGCTCAACGCCGACAACAGCGCATGGACTGGCGACCTCACCATCAGCACCAACCTCACCTACAACCAGGACAACACCGCCATCGTCCGCCTCAACCACGCCACCGCGCTCACCGCGGCCAACGACGTGACGATGAACTTCAATTCCATCCTCCAGGTCGGCGGCGGCGCGCGCGCCATCGGCTCGCTCACCACGCAGGGCGGCACAGGTCCATTCTTCGGCGATGCAGGCACCATGTCCGCCAGCACGAATGGCAGCAGCGAGATCATCGAAAATGCGGCCTCCGCCATCGGCACGCTCACGATAAACCAGACCACGCCTGCCGCCGTGGAGAACGTGTGGGACGCCAAGTTCCGCGACGGCACGCTCAACAGCGCCTTCCTCGCGCCCGGTGCCAACACAAGCCAGCCTTCCGCCGCGCTGAACCTCGTGAAGGCCGGCGGCGGCTGGGCCACCCTCACGCTCGACAACGACTACACCGGCACGACCACTGTGGCGGCTGGCATTTTGCAAGTGGGCAAAAACAACGTGGGTGACACCGGGGCGCCCAATGCCGCCGGCCTCACCGTGAACGCCGCCGCCACGCTCGCCGGTACGGGCATCGTGAACGGCAATGCCGTCGTGCAGACCGGCGCAAATCTCCAGCCAGGCGACTTGGCCGGTGCGCTCATGGGCACGCTCACGTTTAATGGCAATGCTACCCTGCAGACCGGCTCGATCACCACCCTTCAAGCCCAGCGTGCCACCTACAACCATCCGGGCTTCACCAGCGGCACCGGTTACATGGGCTGGCTGGGCGCCATCCCGGGCGACTCCTACTCGAATGTCCTGAGTGATCCCGTGCTCACCACCCAGCATGACATGATCAATGTCCTCGGCGCACTCACCTGGAGCACAGGCGCCAAGATTGTGGTCACCAACAACGGCTATACGCCCAGCGTCGGTGACGTTTTCGACCTCTTGGACTGGTTCAGCGTCGTCGGTTCGATCAACGTGGGATCACAGTTCCGCACCGGTACGGAAACCGGCACCGACCTTGATCTGTTCGAGCTTGGCGGTGACTACCGCTGGGACACCACCCTGTTCAATTCCAACGGCATCCTTGTCGTCACCATTCCGGGCGTCATTCCCGAGCCTGGCCGTGCGATGCTGGTCTTCGGCGGCCTGCTCGGACTCTTCTTCCGACGCCGTCGTCGTTAACTCAGAACGGGACAGGCAGGCTGCGGAGCGGACGGGAGCTGCGGACGGCGGTCCGTTTGACGGACTCGCTGAAAAGCAGAAGTCGCAATTGAGTGGCCGGCCCGATACTTCCATGTATCCGGTGTCGTTCGTGGTTCCTCATGCCTGGATTTGGGCTGAGTTCGGCCGCCGCCCCTCGTCCTATGTCCGAAGACGCCATCGCATCTCCGCTGCCGCGCCTGCTGCACTTTGCACGGCGGCACTGGCGCATGGCGTTGGCACAGCTCGCTCTCGCGGTGGCCGGCACATGCCTGATCCTCGTGTTTCCCGCCGTGGTGCAATGGTTCATCGACGACATCATACCGAACAAGAAGACCGATGAGCTGTACCGTGCCGCGGGACTTGCCGCCGCGGCTTTTGCCGTGCGTGAGTTGCTCTTCGCGTTCCGGACGCGGCTGAACACGGTCTTCGAGCAGCGCATGATCTTCGACCTGCGCGGCCAGCTTCATCGGAAGGTGGCGCATCTGCCAGTCGCCTGGTTCGACAAGCAGAGCACGGGCGACATCATGACGCGCATGGCCGACGACGTGCCGGCGACGCAGCGCGTCATCCTCGAAGGCATCGAGCAGGGCGTGACGTCGATCCTGCAAATCATCATCAGCGCCGTGATGATGCTCGTCACCAACTGGCAGCTTGCGCTCTTTGTCATGATTCCCACCCCATGGATCGCCGCAGGCGGATTCATCTTCTCCCGCTGGGTGCAGCCGAGAGCGAAGCTGGCCCGCGAAGCCTCCAGCCGGATGAACGCCCTGCTGCACGACACCGTCACCGGCATCCGCCAGATCAAGAGCTACACGGCGGAGGACGGCAAGCAGCGCGAGTTCAATGTGGCGAGCGATCACCTGCGTCGCGCGCAGACGCGGCTCATGACGGCGTGGGCTGTTTACAGCCCGCTCATGACCTTCTTCGGCAGCATGGGACTCGTGCTCTTGCTCGGCGTCGGCGCGTGGGGCTGCATCCACGGCAAGTGGTCGCTCGGCGAGCTGCTGAAGTTCATCTTCCTCATCGGCTTCTTCTTCGAGCCGATCTCGCGTCTGCACGGCGTGAACCAGACGCTCTCCAGCGGACTCGCGAGCGCGCGGCGAGTCTTTGAAGTGCTCGATGCAGGCGGCGAGGAAGATCTGGTGAACGGTTGTGCGCTCGAGCGCGCTGAAGGTGCCATCGTCTTCAAGAACGTCACGTTTGGCTACGCGGACCGGCCTGTGATCCACGACGTGAACTTGCGCGTCGAGCCGCGCCAGACCGTGGCAATCGTCGGGGCCACCGGCTCCGGCAAATCGACTCTCTTTCAGCTCCTCGCCCGCTTCTACGACCCGCAGCGGGGCGAGATCGACATCGACGACGTGCCGATCACCGAATACAGCCGTGCTTCGCTGCGTGATGCCATCGGCTACGTGACGCAGGACGCCTTTCTCTTCGCCGGCACGATCCGCGACAATCTGAGCATCGGCAAAGCTGACGCTGCCGAAGATGAAATGTGGAGCGCGCTGCGGCTCGCGTGCGCGGAGGAGTTCGTGCGCGCACTCGGTGCAGGAGCATCCGCCAAGGATTCGAGGCCGGACGCCGCGATGTCATCGAACAACGCGAGCGATACGCCGGAACTCTTGCGAGCTCCCCTTCAGTCCGGACTCGATTCCGAAGTCGGCGAGCGCGGCATCCGCCTCAGCGGCGGCGAGCGTCAGCGCATCGCCATCGCACGAGCCTTTTTGAAAAACGCGCCGATTCTCCTGCTCGACGAAGCAACCTCCGCCGTGGACACCAAGTCCGAGCATCTCATCCAGCAGGCGATCAATCAGCTCCGCCAAAACCGAACCTGTCTCGTTATCGCACATCGCCTTTCCACCGTGGTTGCTGCCGATCAGATCTACGTCATGCGTCTCGGACGCGTGCTCGCGCATGGAAAGCACCACGAACTCGTGAAGACCTGTCCCTACTACGCCGAGCTGGCAGCGCTGGCGTTTGACCAGCCGGAGGCTTGATCAGGGCGGCGGTTTCACGCTCCGCAGCCGATCTCCAGCACGCGCTTCAGGCCTCTCTTGCCGAGCTGCCAGACGGAAGTGGCGGCACCTTCGTAGTATTTGGAGTGGACGATGATCTCCAGCTTGCCATCACCGTCGAGATCGAGGAGGCCGGTGACTTCGTAGCGGTTCGGCGCATTGAACTCCTTCGGGGTCGGATAGAATTCGCCTTCGACAAGGCTGGTATGCAGCTTGCCGCCGACGACGCGACGCAGGAGGACGAAAGAGTAGTTGCCCGCCGAGGCACTGGTCACCATGCCGCCTTGCTTGTCCGGGTAGTGCGTGGCGCTGAGCAGCACTTCGTCTTCGCCATCGCCTTCGAGATCGACGCGGAGAATCTGGGTGATCTTCACGACGGGTCTTGCAATGCCCTGCGCGGCGAGGAAATCGGCGGCGGCTTTGATGTAAACGGGCTGCGAGGTATCCGTCTGCTTCGCCTTCCGCGGCGCGGGCTCCCATGGGGCTGACACGCCGATGAGCGGCTTGTCCGTTTCGGGTGTGATTTCGTGCATCCACACATCGGGGCAGACATCAGGATCGGGCATCGCTTTGTCGGCCGTGATCGTACCCGCCTCGCCGCTGAGGCCGAAGAGTCGATACCGCACGCCGGTCTTCAGAGATTTGCCTGCCGCCTCGCTGTTCAGCCAGCCCGTCTTCGAATGTCCGCCGATGATGAAGCCTTCGGGCAGTTCGACGAACGATGCGAGATCGGCAGTGCGAGCTGTGGCCGTCGCGAGGCAGAGAAGGCAGATGAGCGGGAGCAGTTTCATGGCGGCCGCGAGAGGCGATTCTCTCTTTTGTCGCTTCTACCTTCCGTCCTCCGCCCACTCTTCCTGAAGGCGCGCGAGCTTGCGCTTCAGGCCGACTTTGGCGGCGGCGGACATGCGGTCGATGAACAGGATGCCGTTGAGGTGATCGATCTCGTGCTGGAGCGCGCGGGCCAGCAGGCCGTCGGTCTCGATGGTCTTGGTCTCGCCATCGAGCGTCTGATACGTGACCTTCACCTCCGTGGAGCGGCGGATTTGCGAGCGCAAGTCCGGGAAACTGAGGCAGCCTTCCTCGCCGTTTTCCTTCGCCTTGCCGAGTTCGATCTTCGGATTGAGGAAGACGAGCGGCATGGACTTGAGCAGGTCGGCGTCCTGCCCGTCGATGCGGAGGTAGGAGACACACTGCGGATTGTGCGACACGTCGATCACGGCGAGCTGCTGGTCCACGGCCACCTGTGGAGCGGCGAGACCCACGCCATTGGCGGCGCGCATGGTTTCGAGCATGTCCTCGGCGAGCTGGCGATGCTCGGCGGTGACGGTGGTGATGGGACGGCACTTCGCGCGCAGGACGGGTTCTGGATAGAGGACGATTTTGCGGACCATGGAATCGGCGGCGGCTCATGGGCCGCGTGCGCATTGATACCCGGGGATCAAGCGTCGGCCAAGGGAAGAATGGCATGTTGCGTTGCCCGGGGGCGGACCGTGCGCCGGACGGGATCCGTGATGCCGGTGCCGGCGCAGGAATCGGGGCAGCAGGGCCGCCAAGTTCGCTCGGCCATGCCCGGCATCGCAGCGGTCCGGGAGGCCATCCGTCAGTCTTCGTGCTTCGCTTTCATCCACTCTGGCAAATGGCGTTCAATTTCCCGCCGGCCTCGCCCCTTGCACTTGGCGGAGATGATGCCAAGAATGGCGCTCCCCCCAAGAAATGAGCGACCCCATCAAACACGAGTGCGGCATTGCGGTGGTGCGCTTGCGGAAGCCGCTGGCCTACTACCATGACAAGTACGGCTCCGCGCTCTGGGGTTACCAAAAGCTCTACATGCTCATGATGAAGGAGCGGAACCGCGGCCAGGACGGAGAGGGCATCGGCTGCTGCAAGCTGCACATGCCGCTGGGCACGCCTTACCTCTTCCGTGAGCGCTCGGTGAAGCGCGAGTCGCTGGAGGAGATTTTCCTCGACACAAAGAAGGACTTCGACCGCCTCTGCAAGAAGCACGACCTCGATGCGGACGATCCCGAGGTCATCAAACAGCACTTCGATTTTGGCGGCGAGGTGCTTGTGGGGCATCTGCGCTACGGCACCTCGGGATCCTTCGGCAAGGCTTCCTGCCATCCCTATGTCCGCAGGAGCAACTGGCCGACGAAGAGCCTCATGGTCATGGGCAATTTCAACATGACCAACACCAACGAACTGCACCGCCACATGATCGAGCGCGGCCAGCATCCGGTGTACGACACGGACACCCAGACCGTGCTGGAGGAGATCGGCTTCCATCTCGATGAAATGCACGACGAGCTTTTCCACGAGCTGCGCGACGAGGAGGTGCCCGGCCCTGAGATTCCCAAGCACATCAGCAGGCGCCTCGATGTGACGGAACTGATCAAGCGCTCCTCCACGATCTGGGACGGCGGTTACGCCATCGTCGGCGTGATCGGCAATGGCGATCTCTTCGTGATGCGCGATCCGAACGGCATCCGCCCTTGCTTCTACTATGCCGATGACGAGGTCATCGTCTTCGCCTCCGAGAAGCCGGCCATCCGCACTGTCTTCGACGCCGGCGAGGACGATGTGAAGGAACTCCCGCGCGCCAGCGTGGCCAGCATCAAGGCGGACGACGGAGGCCGCTTCATCGTGAAGCCCTTCACCGGAAAGAGGGAGTACCATCCCTGCTCCTTCGAGCGCATTTATTTCTCCCGCGGCAATGACGCCACGATCTACGGTCAGCGGAAGCAGCTCGGCGAAGTGCTGGTCCCGCATGTGATCGATGCCATTGAAAACGATCTCGAGCACACTGTCGTCAGCTTCATCCCGAACACCGCGGAGACCGCCTACCACGGCTTCATGGACGGTCTGCGCAAGCGCCGCCGCACCGAGGTGCGCCGCGCCCTCAAGGAGATGTGGGAGAGCGGACGCCTCGACGAGGGGCAGCTCGACGGCCTCATCATGCGGAACTGGCCGCGCGCCGAGAAGATCGCGCACAAGGACATCAAGATGCGCACCTTCATCTCTCAGGAGACCAGCCGCGACTCGATGGCGGCGATGGTGTACGACATCACCTACGGCGTCGTCACGCCCGAGGACAATCTCGTCGTCATCGACGACTCCATCGTCCGCGGAACCACGCTGCGCACCTCGTTGCTCCGCATCCTCGCGCGCACGAATCCGAAGCGCATCATCATCGTGTCCACGGCGCCGCAGATCCGTTACCCGGACTGCTACGGCATCGACATGGCGGAGATCGGCAAGTTCATCGCCTTCGATGCCGCCGTGAAGCTCTTGAAGGAGCGCGGGCTGTCCTCCGTGATGGATGCCACCTACAGGGCGGCGCTCGCCGAACTGAGGAAGAATCCCAAGGACATGCGCAATGCGGTGAAGGACATTTACGCGCCTTTCACCGACGCCGACATCTCGGACAAGATCGTCGAAATCGTCAATCCCAAGTCGCTGAGTTGGAGCGGGGAAGTGAAGATCATCTTCCAAACCATCGGTGGCCTCCACGAGGCCATCGGCTCCGAGTGCGGGGACTGGTATTTCAGCGGCGACTACCCGACTCCCGGCGGCTACGAGATGGTGAACCGCGCCTTTGTGCAGTTCTACGAAGGCAAGGGTGGCCGTGCGTATGGGGAGACGTTGTTCTGATCCGCCGCAGTTTGCCGGGTGTCGATGGCCGGCGGCAATTGCTTTTCCGTGGAGACATCCCGCAGACGTTCGCTCTGGCAGATGTGCAGACCGGGATTCGGTGGATCAAACGATGCAACTTGCCGGGAAGTGGTGTGCCACGAAGCGATGTGGCCTGACCGGCCTGGTCGGCAAGTTCAGCGAGCGGCCCCGCTCGCTGAAGGGAACTCCGCCGGGCGAGGCCGCCCGTCGAACGGTCACGACCCGGCGGATCGGACTACTCAGCTTCGCCGCCCTCGGCTGCTTTCTCCTCCTCATCCGCTATCACGGTGGCGACGTCCTGGATGATCTCGCCTTCCTTGAGGTTCATCAGGCGCACGCCTTGGGCGTTGCGGCCGGTTTCGCGGATGCCTTTCTCGCCACCGACTCGAATGCGCACGCTCTGGCCCTTGTTCGTCATGAGCATGAGCTCGTCTTCGTCATGCGCCGCCAGCGCGGCGACGACCTTGCCGGTCTTTTCGGTGACGTTCATCGTGGTCACGCCTTTGCCGCCGCGGTTGATGAGGCGGTATTCGTCGAAGGGGGTGCGTTTGCCGAGGCCGTTCTCGGAGACGACGAGCAGCATGGTGCCGGGCTCGTTGGTGACGCAGCTCACAAGGAAGTCGCCCGCCTCCAGCGACACGCCGCGCACGCCGGCCGTGTTGCGGCCGATGGGGCGGAGGTTCGGCGAGGCGGGATCGTCGCCGGTCTCGTGGAAGCGCACGCACATGCCTTCGTGCGTGACGAGGCATACCTCCTTGTTGCCGTCGGTGAGCACGACATCGACGAGGTCGTTGCCCGCGTCGATCTTGATCGCGATGATGCCGCCCTTGCGGTAGTTCTTGAACTCCTCGAGAGCGGTCTTCTTGATCGTGCCGTCCTTGGTGGCGAACAGCACGAACTTGTCCGGCGCCCACATGGCCTCGTCCTCGGCACCGAGCGCCTCGAGGCGGAGCACGGCGGCGATTTTCTCCTCGGGGCGCAGGTCGAGCAGGTTCTTGATGCTGCGGCCCTTGCCGGTGCGCGGCGCTTCGGGGAAGGCGTGGACGCGCTCGACGAACATGCGGCCGGTGTTCGTGAAGAAGAGCAGGAAGTCGTGCAGATGCGCGCTGAAGAGATGCTCGACAAAATCGGCCTTCTCGTCCTCGGTCATCGCCTCGCGCGTTTCCATGCCTTTCAATCCTTTGCCGCCGCGTCCCTGGAGCTTGAACTCGGCGGTGGGCGTGCGCTTGATGCTGCCGAGGTGTGTCATCGTGACGATGGCAGGATCGTTTGGAATGAGGTCGATGTTTTCGATCTCGCCCTCGACCGTCTCGATGCGCGTGAGGCGCTCCGTGGCGTGCTTCGCTTTGATGGCTTGCAGCTCGTCCTTGATGATGCCGAGCACGCGTACCTCTCGCGCGAGGATGTCGAGCAGGTCTTTGATGGTATCGAGAACCTCGTCGTAGTCGGCCTTCACCTTGTCGCGCTCCATGCCGGTGAGCTGGTAGAGGCGCAGTTCGAGGATGTCATCGACCTGTTTGTCAGTGAAGACGTAGCGGTCGCCCTGCACGCTGGGCTGGCTGCGAATGAGAATGCCGAGCTGCTCCGCCGTTGCGGTCGAAAACTGGTAAGCCTTCAATCCCGCGCGTGCTTCCTCGCGGTTGCGGCTGTCGCGAATGATCTTGATGAAGTCGTCGAGGCGGCCGAGTGCGAGCAGGTAGGCTTCGAGTTTCTCCGCCCGCTCCTCGGCCTTGCCGAGCAGGAATTTCGTGCGGCGCACGATGACCTCGCGGCGGTGCTCGATGTAGCAGGCGATCGCGTCCTTCATGCTGAACACACGAGGCCTTGCGCCGTCGATGGCGAGCATGTGCACGCTGAAGCTCGTCTCCAGCTCGGTGTGCTTGTAGAGATTGTTCAGCACCACCTGTGAGCGCGCGTCTTTTTTCAGATCGACCACGAGGCGTGAGTTCTCGTCTGATTCATTGCGCACGCCACTGATCTCGGGGATCACCTTTTCCGTCGCGAGCGCCGCGATGCGCTTTTCCAGCTCGGCGCGGTTCACATTGAAGGGAATCTCCGTGATCACGATCTGCTCGCGACTGCCGTTCTCGACGATCTCCGCGTGTCCGCGGATGCGGATGCTGCCGTGGCCCGTCTCCATGTATTCGCGGATGCCCGCGGTGCCCATGATGGTGCAGCCCGTCGGAAAATCCGGACCTTTGATGTGGCCCATCAACTCGCCAGTGGTGATGGCCGGATTGTCGATCTGCGCGCACACGCCGTCGATCACCTCGCCGAGATTGTGCGGCGGCATGTTTGTGGCCATGCCAACGGCGATGCCTGTGCCGCCATTGACGATCAGGTTCGGAAACGCTGCCGGAAACACCGTCGGCTCCGTGAGTCGCTCGTCGTAGTTCGGGACGAAATCGACCGTGTCCTTGTCCATGTCCTGCATCAGCGCGCCGCCGAGATGCGTCATGCGTGCTTCGGTGTAGCGCATGGCCGCCGGAGGATCGCCTTCCACGCTGCCGAAGTTCCCCTGCGGATCGATCAAGGTCTCCCGCATCGCCCACTCCTGCCCCATGTGAACGAGCGTCGGATAAATGACCGCTTCGCCATGCGGGTGATAGTTACCCGACGTGTCGCCTGCGATCTTCGCGCACTTCACGTGCTTCTTTGGCGGATACAGCGACAGCTCGTGCATCGCATAAAGAATGCGGCGCTGACTCGGCTTCAGTCCGTCCCGCACATCCGGCAGCGCGCGCGAGATGATGACAGACATCGAGTAGTCGAGGAATGAATTCTTAACCTCGTCAGCGACAGAGATGGGCTTGGTGTTGGGGTCTTGCATCAGCTGGGACAGAAAGTGATTGGACTGGTTTGCTCAGATGATGGGAAGATCACACATCCAGATTCCGAACATTCAGCGCATTCTCCTCGATGAAGTGCTTCCGTGGCTCGACCACGTCGCCCATGAGGATGGTGAAAATGCGCTCGGCTTCCTGGGCGTTGCTCTCGTCGAGTTTGATCTGAAGGAGCGTGCGCTTCGTGGGGTCCATCGTCGTTTCGAAGAGTTGTTTGGCGTTCATTTCACCGAGACCTTTGAATCGTTTGATCTCCATGCCGCGTTTGCCGATCTCCATCACCTTGTCGAGGATGCCGGGAATGCTGAAGACGGGGTGCATCTTCGCGTTTTCGCCGTCGCCTTCGATGATCTCGAAGAGCGGGCGGTCCTGGCTGCTGAAGTGATCGACATGGAGGCCGAGTTCGTCGAGCTGCTGGAAGCGCCGCTTCATGCCGTGGGCCTCGTGAATCTCGATCAGGCGCGCGCGGCGATGGGCCTTTGGCGCGGAGCCATTGCCATTGCCGTTCGGCGCAGCACCAGCGTCGCCGCGGGCGAAGAGGTGCAGGTCCGTGTTCTCCTTTGCGAAAGTGGCAAGCTGTTCGTTGCCGAGGAAATAGTGGACGTGTTCGTCATTGCCTTCGCGGATGATGACGAGGTAGTGCGGCAGGTTGCCGGTGGCGACATCGCGTGCCTGGAGATACGCCTCGAAGTCACCGCCGTGCCTGCGGATGATGTCGGCGAACCGTGCCATCGGCACGAGCTGCTCGAGGATGGATTTCAAGCGGGCGGACTCCACGATGCTGCCGTCGGCCATGTTGCGGAGGCTGATCTCGCCGGAGCCGAGTTCGAGGAGGATCTTGTCCATCTCCTCGTCGTTCTGCACATACTCCTCGCGCTTCTTGCGAGTCACCTGATAAAGCGGCGGCTGGGCGACATAGATGTGGCCGCGCTTCACCAGCTCGGGCATCTGGCGGAAGAAAAACGTGAGCAGCAGGGTGCGGATGTGGCTGCCGTCCACGTCGGCATCGGTCATGATGACGATCTTGTGATAGCGCAGCTTGTCGATGTTGAAGCTGCCCTCCACCTCCGAGTCGCCGCCGATGCCGGTGCCGATGGCGGTGATCATCGTCTGGATTTCCTTGTTCTGGAGCACTTTCTCGAGACGCGCTTTCTCCGTGTTGATGAGTTTGCCGCGCAACGGCAGGATCGCCTGGTTGTGCCGATTGCGGCCCATCTTCGCGGAGCCGCCGGCGGAGTCACCTTCGACGATGAACAGCTCGCTCTTCGACGGATCGCGCTCCGAGCAGTCGGCCAGCTTGCCGGGCAGGCCGCCGCTGCTCATCGCGTCCTTGCGGATCGCCTCGCGAGCGCGCCGCGCGGCCTCGCGTGATTTCGCGGCGATGATGATGTTCTTGATAACCTCGGTGGCGACGTCGGGATTCTCATCAAAGAAGCGCAGCAGGCCCTCATACACGACCGAATTAACCACGCCCTCGACCTCGCCGTTCACGAGCTTCACCTTCGTCTGTGAATTGAAACGCGGATTCGGCAACTTCACGCTGAGCACGCAGATCAGGCCCTCGCGGCAGTCTTCGCCCTCGATGTCGGGCAGCTTCTCTTTGAATGCCTTCGGATTGGCCGTGATGTATTGCTTCACCGCCTTCGTCAGCGCGGTTTTGAGGCCGGAGTAATGCGTGCCGCCGTCGGGGTTCGGGATCGCATTGGCAAAGCAGAGCGTCTGCTCACTGAGACCCTTGTTGTACTGCAGCACGCAGTCCACGAGGATGAATTTTTTCTTGTCGTCGATCACCACCTCGCGGCGACCGGCCAGCGCGATGGGATCGGGATGCACCTTGTCCTTGTCCGCGCCCATCTCGCGCACGAACTGCTTCACGCCCTCCTTGTAATGCAGCATTTCTTCGCGCTGCGGCTCGGCGCGCTCATCGACGAGCAGGATGCGAATGCCCGGATTCAGGAAGGCCAGCTCGCGCAAGCGCGTGTGCAGGCGCTCGAAGACAAACGTGGTCGTGATCGTGAAGATCGTCGCATCGGGGAAGAAGGTGATCTTCGTGCCGGTGCGCTTCGGGTCTTCCAGCTCGCCCAGCACCGTGAGCGGCTCCGTCGTCTTGCCGCGCTCAAAGCCGATGGCGTGGATTTTGCCGTCGCGATACACCTCGCACTTGAACCAGTCGGAGAGGGCGTTCACGCACTTCGCGCCCACGCCATGCAGACCGCCGGAGAACTCATACGCGCCGTCGCCGAACTTGCCGCCCGCGTGGAGATTCGTGAGCACCAGTTCCACGGTGGGGATTTTCTCCTTCGGATGCATCTCCACCGGAATGCCGCGGCCGTCGTCCTCGATGCTGATCGAGCCGTCGGTGTGGATGGTGACGCAGACGTTGTTGCAATTGCCCGCGAGGTGCTCATCGATGGAGTTGTCCACGACCTCGAACACGCAGTGATGCAGGCCGCGCTCGTCGGGATCGCCGATGTACATGCCAGGCCGTTCGCGCACAGCCTGGAGGCCTTCGAGTTTCTTGATCTGGTCCGCGCCATAAGCCTGGCTGGCGGCAACATGAGTGGTGGAGTGAAGCTCCTGAATCTCGTCTGACATGGGGAAATTGTGGTTTGTTCCATCGCCTGAGTCCGTCCTCAAAACCGCTCCGGAAACGTGCCCGATGAATGGCATTTTAGGTAGCGTGCGCGGCACTTTTTGAAAGCGGTTTTTCCTTCGCAAACGAAGGTTTCTTGGGCTGTCTGGCACCTGCGAAAACCAGTGCAGTCATGAGATTGTGTGGTCTGGAGTTTTCGCCTTCACTTGTTGAAGGTCTGGATTTGTCGTTGCCTTGATGATGTGCCTTCGGGTAAAAGGGAAGGCATGAACTCAATGCTCCCGATATTGGCCGTTGACCCGGATGTGGTGAAGCTGCTGGGCCCTTACTCGACGTGGATCGTCATGCTCGTGTGCATCGGACTGGCACTGGTGTTTTTCCGGCCGCTGTTTCAACTCCTGGGCATCGTCATCGTGCCCGAGGACCGGATTGGGATGGTGACCAAGAAGTTCGTGCTCTTTGGTGCGAACAAGCAGATACCGGCGGGCCGCATCATTGCCACCAACGGTGAGGCGGGTTTTCAGGCGCAAACACTGGCACCTGGCATCTATTTCTGGAAATGGATCTGGCAGTTCGAGATCCGGCTGCAGCCGTTCGTGGTCGTGCCTGACGGTGCGATCGGACTGGTGATGGCGAAGGATGGCTGCGAACTGCCGCCGGGGGCAGTGCTCGCCCGGCGCGTGGAGAGCGACATGTTTCAAAACGCCGAGGCTTTCCTGCGCAACGGCGGGCAAAAGGGGCGGCAGGCGGCTTATCTGACGCCGGGCACATATCGTGTGAACGCCTTTATCTTCGAGGTGACGCTGGCGAAAGTAACGCAAATCAAGGAGAACATGGTGGGCATCGTCACCACGCTGGACGGCGCGCCGCTGCCGGAGGGGCAGATTGCGGGCCGGATGATCGAGGGGCACAACAACTTTCAGGATGCCGATGCTTTCCTGGCCAAGGGCGGCAGCCGCGGCTTGCAGCCGCATGTCATCCTGGCCGGCTCGTACTTCCTGAACACATGGTTTGTACATGTGGAGGAAATTCCCATGACGGACGTGCCCATCGGCTACGTCGGCGTGGTGGTGAGCTACTACGGCGAGGAGGGAGAGGATGTGAGCGGCGTCGAGTTCAAGCACGGCAACATCGTGCGCAAGGGCTGCAAAGGCGTATGGGCGGAGCCGCTCGGGCCGGGCAAGTATCCGCTGAACACGTACATCCTGAACGTCGAATTCGTGCCGACTACAAATCTCGTGCTGAACTGGGCGAACGCGCGCAGCGAGGCGCACCAGCTCGACAAGCATCTCTCCACCATCACCGTGCGCTCGAAGGACGGCTTCCCGTTCAATCTCGATGTCTCGCAGATCATCCACATCCCGATGACGGAGGCCAGCAAGGTCATCGCCCGCTTCGGCAACATGAACAACCTCGTCTCGCAGGTGCTCGAGCCGACGATCGGGAATTACTTCCGCAACAGCGCGCAGGACAGCGACGTGATCGCTTTCCTGAGCACGCGCAAGGAGCGGCAGGTCAGCGCACGCGACCACATCAACAGGGTGCTCGACCAGTACAACGTCAACGGTGTGGACACGCTTATCGGGGACATCTCGCCGCCCGAGTCGTTGATGAAGACGCTCACGGACCGCAAGCTGGCGGAGGAGCAGAAGGTGACCTATGACACCCAGCGCATGGCGCAGGAAACGCGGCAGGCGCTCGAAAAGCAAACCGCCATCGCCGACATGCAGAAGCAGATCGTCGAGGCGGACCAAGGCGTGGGCATCGCCGAGCGTATCGCCAACGCCGCAGTGAAGAAGGCCGAGGGCGATGCCGCAAGCGTGAAGCTCAACGCCGGCGCGGAAGCCGAGCGCACGAAGCTCGTCGCTGCGGCCGAGGCTCAACGCATCACAATGACCGGCAATGCCGAGGCGGAGAAGATTCTCGCCGTCGGCAAGGCGAATGCTGAAGCCTATGAATTGCAGGTCCGGGCCATGGGAGGGGACAATTTCACGCGCACCAAAATCGCGGAAACCATCGGGCGGGACAAGGTGAAGGTCATTCCCGACATCCTCATCACCGGCGCGAGCGGCGATGCCAGCAGCGGGCCGATCGCCAGCCTGCTTGGCTTGAAGCTGATGGAGGAGCTGGGTTCGCGGAAGCCTCCCCCCGAAGGCAAGTAGCTGGAGATGCCCGGGAGCTTCACGAACTGCGGTTTCTCATCGCTTCGGCGACCTGGGCGAAGAACGAGTTAACGACCGGTGAGGTGTCGGCGGGGATTTCGACCTCGTCCATTGCCTGCATCATCAGAGCCATCCACCGGTCCCGCTCAGCCCCGCCGATCGGGAACGGCATGTGCCGCGCTCTCAGCATCGGATGGCCCCGCTCCTGGAGGTAAACTGGCGGACCACCAAAACGGTACACGATGAAGTCCGCCAGCCGCTTCTCTGCTCCCTCCCAGTCTTCCGGTGGATAGAGCCTGCCAATGAGGTCGTCCTCGCGCACGCGGCGATAAAAGGCGGCGACCATCGAACGAAGCTTCGCCTCCCCGATGGTTTCACAAAGCTGGCCGATGGGGTCCATGGCGGTAGAAAGAGAGGCGGACTCAAGCACTGGAACGCCGGATGATCCACATCTGTGGCCAAAGAAGATGAGTGCGGCTGGGTGGTAAGTTGTTAATTGCCATAAATAATATTTGCTATCATATTATCAATAGATTAAACTGCTTGAAATCCCCATCAACCACCCCGTGCCATGAAGTCCATATTTCGCGACATCGCCATTGCCGAACCCGATACCGACGCCAGCGCCCCTGCCGTCTTGATGTCGGACGACTATTCCGCCCCAGGCATCCTCGACCCGGTGCCCGCTTCGAAGCCACCGAAGACCGAGGAAGACCCGATTAACGTCATGCGGAAGATTTTCATGGGCAACCAGGTCGATGAGATCAGAACCCAACTGACGGCCTGCGAAAAGCAGATCGGCCAGCTTCGAGAAACGATGACCTCCAGGCTGCAGGAGATCGAGCGCACCTTGCGCGAGGACATCGCGCGGGTGTCCAAGGCCGCCGCCGACGCCCTGCAGGCGCAGAACGACACGCTCTCCCACGACATCGAACAGACCCGCACGAGCCTGACAGGCAGCATGGACGAGCGTTGCAGGAAGCTCTCCGCCTCCGCCGTTCCGCGCACGCATCTCGCGGAGATACTGCGAGACCTGAGCTCGCGGCTGCAGCCTGGTGCGAGTTGAATCCAACGCCCGCTTTGCCGGTCTCCTATTGATCCCGAAACCAGGAGCACGCCATGAACAATCTCGCCGGACCACCAAGCACTCAGACATCGGAGGAATCGCGGCATCCACCAGCCGGAGATGGACACCGGTCAAATGCCGAAATGGAGCGGCTGAGGCACATCATCCTCGGCGAGACCACGGAGCAGATGCAGGAGATCACCCGGCAGGTCACCAACCGCGATGCCCGCGTGCGGCGCCTGATGGAAGACATGCCCGATGCCATCAGCAAAAACGCCACCGAGCACGGCTCGCTGACCAGGCTGGCAAACGCATTGCGCGCGCCCATCGAGGAGGCGCTGACCCAGAGCGTGCAGGGTGACCAGCACAAGCTCGCCGAAATCCTCGCACCTGCCCTGGCGCGTGCCCTGCCGCGCACGCTTGCCGAGTTTCTTCTGGGCCTGCCGTCAGCGCTTGCCAGACGCGCATGGCATGTGGTGTGCCCGTGGGCACGGCCTTCCGGCAAGAAGGGCGCGCCCCCCCTTTCCGCCCTCGCCCGGCGTGCCGTGGCCGAGCACGCCTTTCAAGTGGACCGCATCTGTCTTTTCCAGAAGGAAACCTTCGAAGTCCTGCGCACCAGCGACGCAGGTTTTGACGACGAGATGGTCGCGCTGGAAGTGGACCAGCTCTTCGTGCAGTTGACGGAGGCGCTCCGAAGCGGCTCACCGAATCCGACGGCGATGCTGCGCTACCCGCGGCCGAGAAAAAAGGACGACTTTCAGGGCATCATCCTCCTTGAGGGCGCTCACACCACCCTCGCCGCATACTGCACCGGGCGGCCGGCACCCTGGCTTCATGACCGGCTCCAGGATCTGGCCGATGAAGCCGACGGTCTGGCCTCCGCGATCAACGAGGAGTCGGCCGCCGGGCAAGGCGTCGAGCTTCGGTTGCAGGCTCTTGACGGCCTGCTGAAGAAAGGCCTCGTCTGCTATGTGCCCGCACCACAACCCGCCGCGGAGGAAGCTGGCGTGCGGACCAGTCCGTGGTGGGAAGATGCCTTCGTTGTCGCATGCGTGATCGCGATTGTCTGGCTCGTCGCGTCTGTCTCGCGCGCAAGCTCGTCATGGAACAAGACAGTGGCCGAACTCGACCGGGAACCAGGTATCGTTGTCACCGACCGCAGTTGGGTGCCAGGACGCTCCATCACCGGCCTGCGTGACCCTCTGGCACCTGATCCGGCCGAGCTGCTCAAATCACACGGCTACCAACCCGGAAGCATCAACCTGCACTTCACTTCCTTCCTCTCCGACGATGCGCCCTTCCGCGAACAGCGCGAGTCTCTCAAGCACGCCGAGCGCGATTCCGTCCGGCGCGAGATCGCCAGCTCCTACGCCCGTGCCCTGGCCCTCATGGAGGCGAGCCTCGAGATGCACCAAAATCCAGTGCCTGCGCAAGATACGGGAACACCGCCCGGCTCGGAAACGCGCGAGACGATACGCAAGGAACTCCTTCGCACGCTGCTGGAACTCCCGTCCGATGCGAACTTCGATTTCAAGGACGGCGTCGTCACCATCCCTTCCTCCCTTCCGAAGGCCGTTCGCACCCGCATCCGCGAGGTGGTCAAGGCCATCCCATGGGTGAAGACAGTGAACGAAGGCACCCTGCCAGGCCGCACCACGTCCATGCTCCCCGTGGGTGGCGTGCCCGCCCCCGGCCCGGTGCCAGCGGGTCAGGGGATCGATGCGCGCTGACGGGCCGTCCTGCGTGAAAGTTCGGTCGTATTCGTTACGGATGGAAGAAATCCCTCACACCACGTCTCTCATCCCCCCAATGAAACACCTGCTTTCCCTGTTCATCATGTCAGCCACAGCGCTTTCCTCGGCCGAATCCACCAGCCCGAAGACCGAACTCGCCACCATCGGAGGCGGATGCTTCTGGTGCGTGGAAGCCCAGTACAAATTCCTGCCCGGCGTGCTCAAGTGCACCAGCGGTTACTCCGGCGGCACCAAGGAAAACCCCACCTATGAGGAAGTATGCAGCAAGACCACCGGCCACGCCGAGGTGGTGCAGATCGAATTCGATCCCGCCAAAGTCAGCTACAAGGAGATCATCGATCTTTTCTGGGATGCGCACGATCCCACCACCCTGAATCGCCAGGGGCATGACGTGGGCACCCAGTACCGCTCCATCATCCTCTGCCACAACGAGGAGCAGAAAAAAATTGCCGAAGCCTCGAAGACCGCCGCGCAAAAAAACTTCAAGGATCCCATTGTCACCGAAATCGTGCCATTGAAGAAATTCTATCCGGCCGAAGCCTACCATCAGAACTTCGCCGCCGAGAATCCCTACCAGGGCTACGTCCGCGCCGTCGTCACTCCGAAAGTCGAGAAGTTCAAACACAAGCTCGAGGAAAAAGGCCGGACGCCCTCGCCGCAAAAATGAACCTTCCGTGGCCGCCGCCTTTCTCATGAGCACCGCCGAAACCATCACCGTTTTGCAGCCAAAGACGAACAGCCCGCCTCGAGTCAGGCGCTCGCACAGCTTTCACCGCCCGTGGCATCTGTGGTGCGTGTGCATGCTGCTGGCGCTGTCGTTCATCGCGTTTTGTGCCTTCGTCGCCCTCGCCGTCGCCTTGCCGCTCACGGGCAGCCGGACAGTCGGCATTGCCAGCCTAGCCAGCCTCGCGCTTTTTGTCGGGATGCGCCTTGGCGCCTTCGTGCTCGCCGGCCGCCTTCATTGCGGCCTGTGCCACGGCACCATCATGTCCGAGAAAGCATGCCGGAAGCACGTTGAAGCCGTGCGCATCAAGCCCCTCTCCTACCTCGCCACCACCGTCCTGAGCGTGCTCTTCACATTCTCCTTCCGCTGCATGTACTGCGGCACGCGGTTCCGCTTGTGGAAATAGGCAAATCCGCTGGGACGAACTGACCCGGAATCCGTGAAGCAGGTGCCACGCTCGCGGCCGGGACCGGCCAAGGGGTAAGGGGTTGCCGTCCGGGTGATGTCTTCGATGGCATGTGTGCGGCCGAGCAACGATGTGGCCACTTCGTTGCGCCAGCCCTGGCTCATCAATCCCGCGTGCGATCTCCATGGAGCATGACGATTGCCCTGTGGCGGGTTTTCTGATAGGCTCGGCAGAAATTCTTGCCGAAAAAGACAGGGCCAACTCCTCCGCCAGCACTCGTGATGAAAACCCGTCCGTCTCCCTGCTTTTCCGTCTGGATGCCGTTGATGATGGCCCTGGCGGTGTTGCTTCTGGTCATTTGGTCCATGCGGCCATCGGACGAAACCAGACCGACGGCAGCGGAAACCGGTGCCCCGCCGGTGGCTCAAGCTGGCACCGGCGGAGGCAGGACGATCATCCAGCGCGCCAGAAAACGCATGGCTGCCGTGGATCTCCGTGAAGCTGGTGATGGAGGACAGTCGGGCGCGAGGCGCGAGCAGGCATTGGAGGCGTTGCGACGTGAGATTCCTGGCGTGCAGGTGGAGTTTGACGCGATCACCGGCGCGCCAAAGCACATCATGGCGGCGGGCAGATTTCTCGCGGCAGCGGGGACGGGGGCCGCTGATCCGCACGCGCCGGTGCGCGCGTTCGTGGAGCGGCACGCGGCGCTCTTCGGCCACGACGCGGCGGAGCTGGCGCGGGGCCGCGCGCGGGTGACGCGCGAGGATGTGGCGGCGCACAACGGGATGCGCACGGTGGTGTGGCAGCAGGAGGTGGCGGGGCTGCCGGTGTTTGAGACGATCTTGAAGGCGAACGTGACGAAGGACGGTGATCTCATCACGCTCGGCAGCCACTTCATGGCGGATGCGCCGAAGGCTGCTGAAAAACAGGCACGGCTCGTGTCGAGTCCGCCGCTGAATGCACCACACGCGCTGGCGGCTGCGGCGGCGAGCCTCGGAGGTGCGCTCGACTTGGCGCAGGTGACCTCACGGTCCGCGCAGCAGGGCGCGGAGCAGGCGCAGAAGCTGGAAGCACCCGGATTCACCGACACGACCGCGCACCTCGCCTGGGTGCCGATGGATGAGAGCACGCTGAGGCTGGCCTGGCAGATCGAGACATTCAGCCTCCAGCAGAATGAGATGTTTCGCCTGCTGGTGGACGCGGAGGACGGGAGGATTCTCGTGCGCCAGAGCCTCACCACGGACATCAGCAACGCGACGTACCGCGTGTATGCGAAGCCCGCCTTCCAGCCGTATGACAGCCCCACGCCCTTTTCTCCAGGCCATCTCACGCCATCAAGCGCACAGCCCGCAGAGGTGAGCCGCAATGCGGTCACGCTCGATGCGGTGAATACGACCGCGTCTCCGAACGGCTGGATCGACGATGGCGGCACGCAGACGCTGGGCAACAACGTCGATGCGCACACGGACACAAACGCGGACAATGTCGCCGACCTGCCACGCCCGACCTCGGCCACGCGGAACTTTGACTTCGCTCTGGATCTCACGCAGGCGCCCTCGACCTACCGGGACGCGGCGGTGACGAACCTCTTCTACCTCTGCAATTTCATCCACGACCAGTACTACTCGCTCGGCTTCACTGAGAGCGCGGGCAATTTCCAGACGAACAACTTCGGCCGCGGCGGCAACGGCAACGATGCGGTGCAGGCAGATGCGCAGGACGGCAGCGGCACGAACAACGCCAATTTCTCCACGCCGTCTGATGGCTCGCCCGGACGCATGCAGATGTACGTGTTCACCGGCCCGACGCCGGACCGCGATGGCGACCTCGATCACGAGATCGTGATCCACGAGTACACGCACGGCCTGAGCAACCGCCTTGTCGGCGGCGGCGTGGGCATGAGCCAGAATCAATCACAGGGCATGGGCGAGGGCTGGTCGGATTTCTACGGGCTGTGCCTGTTGAGCGAGGCTGGCGACGATCCGAACGGCAACTATGCGGCGGGCGGCTACGCGACGAAGGACTTCTCCGGCCTGACGCAGAACTATTATTTCGGCATCCGGCGCTATCCGTATTCGACGGACCTGCTGAAAAATCCGCTGACCTTCAAGGACATCGATCCGGCGCAGGCCAGCACTCACGCAGGCATCGCGCGCAGCACGATCATCGGCAGCACGGCCAACGAAGTCCACAACGAAGGCGAGGTGTGGTGCGTGACGCTGTGGGACATGCGCGCGAACTTGGTCGCGAAGCACGGCTGGGCCGCAGGGAACCAGCTCGCGCTCCAGATCACGACTGACGCGATGAAGCTCTGCCCGGCGAATCCGAACATGCTGCAATCCCGCGATGCCATCGTGCAGGCCGATCTTGTGAGCAACGCGGGTGCGAACCGCAATGAAATCTGGGCCGCCTTTGCCAAGCGCGGCATGGGCGCGAGCGCCACCTCACCCGCAAGCAGCACGACCTCGGGGCTGGTGGAGGCGTTCGATGTTCCGGACAATCTCGGCGTGTCGCCGGCCGGCGCACTCGCGGCCACGGGTCTGATCGGCGGCCCGTTCACGCCCGCGAGCCGGGTCTTCACGCTGCAAAACTCGGGCGCGGCCTCGGTGAACTGGACGGCCTCGGTGAATCAGCCGTGGCTCTCGCTCACGGGCGCGGCGGGCGCGCTGGCGGCGGGCGCGAGCACGACCGTGACGGCCTCCTTCAACGCGGCGGCCAACGCCCTGGTGGCCGGCTCCTACGCCGCCACGGTCACCTTCACAAACACGACGAGCGGCGCGGTGATCACGCGCGGCGTGTCGCTGACGGTCGAGCCGCAGCGCATCACGATTTTCTCGGAGCCGTTCGACGCGGCCACGCTCGGCGCGGCGTGGACGGTGACGGGCACCAGCACCTACCGCACGCAGGTGACGGCGCTCAACGGACCGCGCGCGTCGAATCACCTGACGATGGACTCGTCGGTGGACGCCAGCTACGCGCGCAACGAGGCCACGCTCACCGTGAACCTGGCGGGCCGGAGCGATGTGGTGCTGAGCTTCTGGGCCAAGAGCTTCAATGACGAGGCGAACGGGCCGCCCTCCAGCCCGTTCACCAACGGCGCCGACTTCGACGGCGTGGCGGTGAGCGCGGACGGCGGCACGACATGGTGGGAGGTGCAGCCGCTGCGCAGCCTCACCTCGACGTGGACGAAGTACACCGTCGATCTCGACGCGGCCATCGCGGCGCGCGGCCTCAGCTACGGCGCGAATTTCAAGATCCGCTTCAATCAGTACGACAATTACACCATCTCCACCGACGGCATCGCCATCGACGACATCCTGGTGGCGCAGACGCTGAACAACAACCTGGCGCTGGCATTGCCCGCAAGCGTGGTGACGGAGGGCGCGTCCGACATGACCGCCACGCTCACCGTTTCTCCAGCGCAGGCCGCCGCGCTCACGGTGAATCTGGCGGCGAGCCGCGCGGACGTGATGGTGCCGGCCTCGGTGGTGGTCCCCGCGGGCGCGACGCAGGCGACCTTTCCCGTGACCATCGTGGATGATGCGCTGCTGGACGGCTCGCAGGCGGTGACGATCACGGCGACGGCGCCGACCTTCAGCAATGGCAGCGCGACGTTGACGGTGGACGACAATGAGACGGCCGTGCTGGCGCTCGATGCGCCTCTCAATGGCAACGAGGGCAGCTCTCCCATCGCCGCCACCGTGAGCGTCGGCGCGGCGGTGGATGTGGACGTGGTGGTGCGGCTGGACACTTCCAATCCGCAGGCCAGCATCCCGCCGTCCGTGACGATTCCCGCCGGACAAAGCAGCGCGGAGTTTTACATCACGCTGGTGAATGACGGCCTCATCAATGGCACGCGCTCCGCCACCATCACTGCCAGCGTGACAGGCTGGACGGCGGGCACGGACACCATCAGCATCCTCGATGACGAGACGGCCACCGTCGCGCTCGTGCTCAATGACACGACCAGTGAAGGATTGACCGGCACGCCGCAGATCGGCACGCTCACGCTCGGCGGCACGGCCGTCACGCCGGTGGAGGTGACGCTAATCTCCAGCGACACCAGCGAGCTGACCGTGCCCGCGACGATCACCATCGCCGCCGGGCAGAGCAGCGCCGCGCTGCTCGCGACGGTGATAGACGACGCGGACCTCGACGGCTCGCAGACGGTGACGGTGAGCGCGGCAGCCTTTGGCAATGCGGCGGTGACGGACACCATCGACGTGCGTGACAACGACGCGGCCAGCTTTGTCATCGGCGCGGTGGCCAGCCCGCAGCGCGAGATGCAGGCATTCCCGCTCACGATCACCGCGCGCGATGTGAACGGCGCGCTGGTGCCGTCGGTGGCAGGGCCGTGGACTCTCAGCGCGGCGGGCGATGGCGGCGCGGCGGTGCTCAACGCGCCGACGGCCGCCTTCGTGAACGGCGTATGGCAGCAGAACGTGAGCATCGCCGCGCCGGATACGAACGTGCGCATCACCGTCACCGGCCCGAACGCGACGGCGCAGAGCAACGCCTTCGACGTGACCATCGGCCCGCGCATCGGAGTGGCACCGGCTGCCTTCACGCTGGACATTCCGCGTCAATCCAGCAAAACGCGCGCGCTGACGATCACCAACAACGGCCTGGGCGCGATGATCTGGAGCGCGGCGGGATCGCAGAGCTGGCTGACCTGCACGCCTGCATCCGGCAGCGTGGCGCAGGGCCAGTCCGCCACGGTGACGGTGAGCTTCAATGCCGCGACACTCGCGGAAGGCACCGCGGCGGCGCAACTCAACGTGACCTCAAACGACCCGATCACGCCCGCCGTGGCCGTGCCCGTGACGCTGAACGTGACTGCGCCCGTAGCCAGCTTCGTGTGGGACACGGTGCCTTCGCCCCAGCGCGTGAACGCGCCCTTTCCTGTGACGGTGACGGCGAAGGACGCGAGCGGGGCGACGGTGACGAACTTCGAAGGAACGGCGTCGCTTTCTGTGCTGGACGTAAATGGAGGCACCGAGGTGGTCACCACCACGGGGACTGGGTCAAACCAAGGTGGTGGTCCCGTGACAGCAGGCTTCAATGTTCTGCGGCAGCAGTTCATCTTCACGCCAGCAGAAGCCGGGCCGGCTGGCTTGATTCAGAGAATCCGCTTTCATGTGTTAACTGCATTTTCGTCGGGGCTTGCCAACTACACCATCCGCCTCAAGCACACCAATTTGACCACCAACTCGACGTGGCAGCCGTCCGGCTGGACCGTCTGCTACGCCCAATCCACCGGCCCGGTTTCCTCGCCCTGGCATGAGTTTGTCCTCACAACACCCTTCGCATATGATGGTACGAGCAATCTGATGGTGGATGTCAGCTATGCGACTGCGATAATGCCCGTCACAGGTTCCTATAGCAATGGGACCTATGCGAGCACCAATCGGGCTCTGTATTCAATGATCAATATGCCTGGTTCTGACCCGCTCACTTGGAGTGGCACGGAGGGCAATGCCTCATCCCAGACCTGGCTGCCCAATTTTCAATTTGTCACCCTGGTGGGTGGATCGAATGCAGCCGCTGTGCTGCCAACGCTGACAGGCGCGTTTAGCTTGGGAGTGTGGAGCGGCCAAGTGCGACTCGATCGCGCCACGCCTGACGTGAAGCTCATCGCCTTGATGTCGGCGCCATCGACGGGGTCGGGACTGACGAATTCCTTCGCGGTGACCGCCGACGGCACGCTCGGCATCACGCTTGCCTCCCAAGTGAGCGAGGGAGCGGGAACGCTCGGCGGCACGGTGACGATCACACCCGCGCCGTCGGCGGACGTGGAGGTGACACTCAGCTCCAGCGTCGCGAGTGCGGCGGTTCCGGCGGCGACGACGGTGACGGTGCCTGCCGGCAGCACCAGCGCGCCTTTTACTCTCAACATCATCGACGACACCGCGCTCGACGGCCCGCAGACGACGCAGATCGGCGCGGTGGGCGCCGGCTATGTGGCGGTGAGCACGCCGCTCGTGGTGGCGGATGACGAGGGCGCGGTGCTCGCGATCAACCTCGCGCAAAGCAGCTACGCCGAGGGCGCGGGCGTGATCTCCGGCACCATCACCAGCGACACCGCGCCGACAGTGCCCGTGACCATCGCGCTGACTTCCAGCGACACGACGGAGGCCACGGTGCCCGTATCCGTGACCCTGGCGGCGGGCGCCACCAGCGCGGCGTTCAGCGTGACCATCGTCGATGACACGCTGGTGGACGGTGATCAAAACCTCGTGCTCACCGCCGCCGTCGCCGGCTGGGCCAGCGGCACGAAAAACCTCACTGTCACCGACAACGAGGCGCGCACGCTCACCTTCACCGGCGTGCCCGCGAGCATCAGCGAGGGCGCGGCCACGCTGGCCACACCAGCCGTCGCGCTTACGGGCCAGGCGGTGGCGCCGGTCGTCGTCACGCTCACTTCCAGCGATGTGACCGCGCTGCCGAGCATCAGCGTCACCATTCCCGCCGGCGCATCGTCCGCCGTGTTTGATCTCGATCCGGTGGATGACACGCTCTTCGACGGCACGCAAAACGTCACGCTCACCGCCTCCGCCGCAACGTTCAGTGACGCGACGGCAAACGTGGCCGTGCTCGATGATGACGTGCATCACTTCGCGCTCTCCGCCGTGCCCAGCCCGCAGAAAGAAGGCGCGGGCTTTGCATTCACCGCGACGGCGAAGGACATCAACGATGCGACGATCACCGCGCCCGTCGGCGGACCGGTGAACCTGAGCGCGGCGGGCGATGGCGGCGCAGCAAGCGTGCTGCCCGCGGTGCTCGCGCCGTTCACGGCCGGCGTGTGGACGGGCCAGGTGCGCGTGATGGCGCCGGACACGAACGTGCGACTCACCGTGACCTCGCCGACGGCCTCCAATCAATCCAACGCCTTCGATGTCGGCATCGGGCCGCGGCTTGGCGTGAATCCCACGAGCTACGCCGTGAGCGTGGCGCAAAACACCACAAAGACGCGTTCGCTGACGCTGAACAACACGGGTGCCGAGCCGCTGAACTGGAGCGCCACCACCACGGGCGACATCGACCCCCCGCTGGCGACGGCGCTGGCCGGGTTGAACGCGCGCCACGCTGAGATCACCGCGCTGATTCCGAACCGCTTTGATTTCACCGAAGGCGTGACCGGCACCTACATCAGCAGCGGCGGCGGCACGCACATGTATCACAGCGGGAACTACCTCAGCACCTCCCTCGCGCCATCGACGTTCATCAATTACAGCGACAACACGATCGCGGCGGCGGCGGCCACGTTCGGAGCAGGCGGGCAGTACTTCACGCGCAAGGTGCCGGGCCTTTTTGTGCTCGCGGCGGACATGAGCGGCGTGAGCAGCTTCACCATCAGCGGCAACACGGGGAACCACACCGGCCTCGTCGAAGGCTCCGTGCTGACGGCGACGCGCGGCGCGAAGACTTACAAGGGCTTCGTCAAACGCGCGCGCGGCGACGTCTCCTATGGCGCGGAGTCCATAAATCATCTCATCATCATCGAGAGCGACGCGGCGGCCTCGCACTCGTGGTCCGCTACGGTAGATTCAGACAACCATGTGCTCACGGGCATCGGCGCGCGCACGCGGCTCTATTACCTGCTGTATTCATCGGTGAGCGGCGGCAACATCAATGACACGATCACGCAGACGATCTTCGACAAGTTCCTTGATGTAATCGGCGCCGGGAGCTGGATGACGGTCACACCCTCGTCCGGCACGGTGGCGGCGGGTGGCAGCCAGAATGTGAGCGTGGCTTTCAACGCCGGCAGTTTGAACACAGGCGTGTACAACGGCGGCATCTCGATCACCAGCAATGACGCTCTCACCTCGCCGCTGACGATCCCCGCCACGATGACGGTGACGCCCGGCATCCATCATTTTGAATGGGACACGATTCCTTCGCCGCAGGTGGTGAACGCTCCGGTCGCCGCAACGGTCCGAGCCCGGGATGCGGTGAACGCGCTGGTGACCGACTTCGATGGCATGGCAGCGCTCACGGCACTGAACACAGGTGCGGCGGGAGAGGCTACGACGGGAGCGGGCACGTCCTCCACTTATCTGATACATGACACGAGCTACCAGGTGCATCGCACTCAGTGCATCTACACTCCGGCGGAGGCCGGTCCGGCGGCGCGGCTCAGCGGCCTGGCCTTTGACGTGGCCACTCTCGGCTCGCCGGCCGCCAGCAATTTCACCATACGCCTCAAGCATACGGTGCGCGCCAACTACAGCACGGACGCCTCATGGGAGGCTTCCGGGTGGACGACGGTCTTCACCGGCAGCAAGACGCTGGCCGCCGGCCTGAACTATTTCACCTTCTCCACTCCGTTCGATTACAACGGCACGAGCAATTTGATGGTGGACATCAGCTTTGTGAACACCACCTACAGCGGCTCTTCCTACGTCCGTTACACCACGGCAACATCCTCGCGCACGATTTACGGTGGAGCCTATTCGGGTGATCCACTCGCCTGGAGCGGCGCTGGTTCCTCCAGCACCGCGCTGCCGAACCTGCGGCTGGTGCGCTCAGGCGTTCCAGCCTCAGTTTCGCCTGTCGCCACCGGCGCGTTTGTAAATGGTGCGTGGACGGGCGACATCCGCCTTGGCACTGCCGGCGCTGTCGTCGTGACGGCCAGCGCGGGCGCCGCCACGGGTGCGAGCAATGTCCTGACCACCACCTCGTCCAGCACGCTGTCGCTTTCGATTCCCGCGAACGTGACGGAGGGACAGGGCACGCTGCTCAATGCGGGCACGGTCACGGCGGCCAGCGCGCCCGCCTCGCCGCTGACCATTTCTTTGGAGAGCCTCGACACCTCGGAGATCACGCTGCCGGCCACCGTCACTCTGCCAGCCGGCCAGGCCAGCGTGGCGTTTGATGTCACCGTGGTGGACGACCCGCTGCTGGATGGCCCGATCACCGTGCAGATGCGCGCGTTGGCGGTCGGCTATCCGACCGTGACCGCTACGACCACTGTGGCCGACAATGACACCACGACGGTGACGCTGACGCTGCCCGCGAGCATGACCGAAGGCACGACCAGCACGGCGGGCCAGGCGAGCGTGCAACTCGGGGCCCCGGCGGCCGAACCCCTCACCGTGGCCTTGGCCTCCTCACTCACCAGCCGGCTGACGGTCCCGGCGTCGGTGACGATTCCAGCCGGGCAAAGCTCCGCCGCCTTCACCCTCACCGCCCCGAACAACACCATCATCGACGGCACCCAGACCGCCACGATCACCGCCACGCTGGCGGGATCGGTGCCTGGAACCGGAACCGTGCAGGTGATCGACAATGAGAACACGAACCTCACGTTTTCCTCCGGCTACAGCAGCGTGAGCGAGGGCGCCGCGCCGCTGACGAGCGGCGGCTATGTGTACCTTTCTGGCACCGTAACCAGCGCGCTGACCATCAGCCTGGCCTCCAGCGACACGACGGAGCTGACCTTGCCCGCCACGATCACCATTCCCGCCGGCAGTTCGCAGAGCAGCTACTTCGCGTTTACGCCGGTCAATGACACGCTGCAGGACGGCTCGCAGACCGTCACGCTGACGGCGTCCGCGTCTGGATTCACCAGTTCGAGCAGAACGATCACGGTGCTCGATGATGACGTGCATCATTTCACCGTCTCCACGGTGGCCAGCCCGCAGGTGAAGAACGGGCCGTTCAACGTCACCTTCACGGCGAAGGACATCAACAATGTCACCATCTCCGCCTATGCCGGCACGCCGACGCTCACCGCCGCCGATGGCGTGACGCCGCTGACCGTCACGCCCGCGAGCCTCACGGGGTTCAGCAGCGGTGCAAAGACCCAGAGCGTCATGGTCGGCGCGTTCGCCACCAGCGCGGTCTTGACGCTGACCGATGCCGTCACCGGCGGCAGCGGCAGCAGTACTGCCTTCGCCGTCGGCGCGGGCAGCTTGCATCATTTCGCCTGGGACACGGTCGCGTCGCCGCAGATGCTGAACGCCGCCTTCGGAGCCACCCTGTTTGCCAGGGATGTTTATGAAAACACCATCTCGAATTTCAGCGGCACCGCTGGCCTGAGTGCTGCCAGCGCTTACTCCCTGACGACGGCGGGCACCGGCACCTTCACGGACTGGTATCCCTTTGGCGGTTACTACCCGCAAAACCGCTGCCAGATGATCTACACGCCTGCGGAAGTGGGCGGCACGGCGCGGAAACTGCAGGCGCTGGCCTTCGACATGACGACGCCAAACACCTCGTATCCCGCCGTGACGCTGTCCAACTTCACCATCCGCCTGAAGCACACCACCAAGACCGATTACAGCACCTCCGCCGTGTGGGAGACCGCCGACTGGACGACGGTGTATCAAGGCACGGTGAACATGAACCAGACCGGCTGGCGGCAGATCAATTTCACCACGCCCTTCGACTACAATGGCGCGGACCGCCTGATGGTGGACATCAGCAGCAGCAACTCGGGCTTCATGAACCGCATCGAAGCGCGGTCCGCCAATGTTTCTCCTTACCGGGTTCTTTACAGCTTCACCAGCAGCGCGACGCCGCCGACGCAGTGGACGGGAACCGCGAACGCTTATGCCTATCTGCCAAACCTTCGGCTCGTCTCGTTTCAAAACGTGCCGATGATTCCGGCGCAGGCCACGGTGTTTTCTGCGGGGGCTTGGAACGGGCAGGTCACGCTTCAGGCTGCGGCCAGCGGCGTGAGGCTGCTGGCTTCCAATGCGGCCAATGGTGTCGTGACCAATTCGAATCCTTTTGATGTCAGCTACTTCGGCGACCTGAGCGTCACGCTGCCGGCCACGGTGGTGGAAACCGCAGGCAGCATCAGCGGCACGGTCAGCGTCTCCGTCGCTCCTTCGTCCGATCTGACCGTGAGCCTCGCGTCGAGCGATGCCACCGAACTGCTGCCCGCCGCGGCATCGGTCGTCATTCCGGCGGGCCAAACGTCGGCGCCCTTCACGGTCACGGTGCTCGATGATGCGGATCTTGATGGCGACCAGTCCGTGCAGATCACGGCGGCGGCGGCCGGTTATCAGACCGGATCGGCATCCGTCGCCGTCAAGGATGATGAAACCACGGTGATCACGCTCGCCGCGCCGGCAGCGATCAATGAAAACCAGGGCACGCTGGCAAACGCCGGGACCATCACGCTGGGCACCGTGGTCACTGCGCCGGTGACCGTCCTGCTTGCATCGTCGGACACAACGGAACTGACGGTGCCGGCCTCGGTGGTGATTCCGGCGGGAGCGTCGGCCGTCTCCTTCAGCATCACGGCCGTGAACGACACGATCATCGATCTCGACCAAGCCGTCACTCTGACCGCCAGCGTGGCCGGGTGGACGGCTGGCGCGGCCCTGGTCACAGTGACGGATGATGAACCGAGGAATTTGTCATTCGCCTTCACGCAGAGCGCCACCGAGGGCGATGCGGTGCTGGCCGCCACCGTCTCGGCTGGCAAGGTGATGGGCTATGATCTGACGGTGAGCCTTGCCTCCAGCAAGACTGGCGAGGCGACGGTGCCCGCCACCGTCGTCATCCCCGCCGGCCAGCAAACTGCTTCATTCTACATCGCGATCGTGGATGACGCGCTGGCTGACGGCGCGCAGACCACGTCGATCACAGCCACGGCACCGGCCTTCTCTGCCGGCTCCCGCAGTCTGACGGTGCGGGACAACGAGCCGCATCATCTGGACATCAGCGCCATTTCCGGCCCGCGGACGAGAAACGCGGCTATTCCGGTGACCATCAGCCTGATGACGATTGATGGCACACTCGTCGCGAACTTTGCCGGCACCGCCGCTCTCGTCATCAACAGCACCGGCGGCCCGCTGGGAATGTCGCCCGCCATCACGGGCGCTTTCGTGGGAGGAGTGTGGTCGGGTGATGTCACCGCCACGGACGCGGGCACGGGCGCGGTGCTCACCGCCGCCATCGCGGGCGGCGTCGCCGGGAGCAGCAACAGCTTCGACGTTCTCGCCCACGGCGCGCTCGCCGGACTAGAGTGGTCGCCGATCTCGCCTACGCAATACCCGAACGTGCCGGTGCCCGTGACGATCACCGCCAGGGATGCCGCGGGCAATGTCGTGACGGATTTCGACCAGACGGTGACTCTCACGGCGCCCCTCGGCGCTTCAGGCACTCGAAACGTCGGCTCGGGCACGACAACCGACGCAGCCCCCATCCACACAGGTTTCCATGATTGCCGCGCTCAGGAAATCTATCTGCCCGGCGAAGTCGGTGGCGCCGGGCGCTTCACGTCGCTGGCATTGAACATGACCACTGCCCCGCCGCCGGTGAACCTGACCAACTGGACCATCCGCATGAAGCACACGAGCCGCACGCAGTTCGGTCCGGCGGCGTCGGACTACATCTGGGAGACGGACGGCTGGACCACGGTCTATTCCAACAGCGTGGCGCTCAGCGGCTTCGCGGGCTGGATCAAGTTCGATTTCTCCACGCCGTTTGACTACAACGGCACTGACAACCTCCTGATCGATTTCAGTTTCGACAACTCGAGCAAATTCTCGCCCACGACATTCACCTACGTCGCCGCGACGACGAGAACCGCGGGCCGGCGGATCAGCTACTATTCCGACAGCGGTCACGGTGCGCCGCTCAGTTGGTCGGGTGCCAGTCCCGTCGCGTTCGCCGACAGCCGCGTGGCCGATCTGCGGCTCGAGAGCAGCCTCGTGGTGTCCATGACGCCGGCCGTGTCGGGCCAGTTCGTGAACGGCGTCTGGAGTGGCTCACTCACATTTCCGAGCACGGCCGCCGCCGTGACAGTGATCGCCGCGCACCAGGCTTCGGGTCTGACCGGCGCGTCCAGCACGTTCGATGTCATCGCGCCTCCGCCCGCGCGGCTGGCCTTCACCGCGCTGCCCGCGCGCGCCGCGGCTGGCGAGCCTTTCGCCGTCACCATCACGGCGCTTGATGCGGCGGGAAATGTCACGCCCGGTCACACGGCCGCGGCCGCACTCAGCCTGGTGAATCCCGAGAACGTCACGACGACGATCGGCGCGGGACTCTATCCGGGAACCGTGCCGCTCTATGCGGCGCAGACGGACTGCCGGTCGCAGATCGTTTACAAGCAGCAGGAGCTCGGCGCGGCGCGCCGTCTCACGGGGCTGGCGCTGAACATCGCCACTACGTCCGCCTTTGTTTACAACAACTTCACTCTCCGGTTGAAGCACACCGGCCGCGCGCACTTCAACACCGCGCCGAGCTGGGAAGGCGCGGGCTGGACCGTCGTCTGGCAGGGCGCGAAGACCTTTGACACGGCGGGCTGGATCCCCTTCACCTTCTCCACGCCGTTCGATTACAACGGCACGGACAACCTGATGCTCGACGTGAGCTTCGACAACACGAGCAGCGGCACGAGCGCCTGGCTGCGCAAAGATCCCACCGGCTACGATGTCGGCATGATCTATTACTACTCGCCGTCCGCGGGCGATCCGCTGTCGTGGAGCGGCAATTCGGTTTCCACCTTCGGCGCGGTCGAGCGGCCGCAGCTCCGCTTGTTCAGCGATCCGGGCATCACGGTCTCGCCGGCCTCGACGGGCGCTTTTGTGAATGGCGTGTGGTCGGGCAATCTCACGGTGGTCGGCATGCATCCGGCCGTGGTGCTCAAAGCCGTGGCCGCCGGAGTTTCCGGCTTGTCCGATCCCATCATGGTCGGATACCCGGCGCCGTCGATGCTGGCGGAGCCAGCCTTCACCGGCGGCGTGACCAATCAGCTCGCCTGGAACCTGCTGGCCGGTCCGGCGGCGTACACGCTCCAGCGCGACACGGTGCCGTCGTTCACCAATCCCGCGAGCATGACAGGAGTCACCATCGGGTCGGCCACCTTCAGCGCGTTGCAGGACACGGTGCGTTACTACTACCGCGTGTGTGGTGACTCCGCCTCGCCGCAGCCCGCCGGCTTGAACCAATGGAGCCAGACTTCTTATGCCGATTTCGTCGCCTGCACGCACTCGGGCACTTCGGCGGCAGTCTCGCTGCACGACGTAGCCCTCGCCGCCGCATCAACCAGCACCGCCACCTCGACGGAGAATTTCGACGGCGGCGGAACGGCCTGGGCCGGAACGATCTTCTCGCAGGCGGGCGGCACGGCGACGATGGATCTTCAGGACATGACCACCGGCCCCGCCGCGACGCCGTCGCTGCCGGTGAATACCGGTGGCGACTTCGAAGGCAGGATCGGCAATGCATCGGGCTTCGGCTCCGGCTATGCCCTCCTGCCATCCAGCAACTTCGCCGACGGCTCCATCGAAGGCTATCTCGCGCCCGAAAACGCGGCTGCCGGGGCTGGCGGGATGGGAGCCTTCATGCTCAGGGCGAGTCCCTCCGCAACCGGCGGTCTGCAAGGCTACGCTGGCTACGCATCCTTTGGCACCTCGACGGCCTACTTTGGCATCTACGTCGTGGTCAATGGCACAACCAGCACCCTGGGCGCCGCCGGTTTCTCCACCGCGCTGACGACCGCCGACAATCTCAAGCTCCGCCTGTCTGCGCAAGGCAGCACGCTGACCCTCCAGGCATGGAAGGTGGCCGTATCCGGCGGCGTGGTCACGGAAACGCCGCTCGTGCTCGAATCGGGTTCCACCTCGCTCGTGCGGACCGACACGACCTTCGCCTCCGGCAGCGCCGGCGTGTTCGCCAATGGCACGGCCGTCCGCTGCTATTTCGATGACATCACCGTCACGAGAAATGCGCCAGTGTTCGTGACGTCCGGCGCAGCGAACTCGCCGCTAATTGCCCCGCCCTATTTCAAGACCTGGGGCGCCCTCAATTTCACCGGTGACACGAGCGGGTCGGGCACCACGCTCTCGATCGACGTGCTCAATGCGGCGGGCGGCCTGCTCGCCGCCAACGTCGCCACGGGCACGGATTTGAATGCGCTCCCCGCTGTGGCGCCGCAGCCGGCCATCAAGCTCCGGGCCAATCTGGCCACCTCCAACAGCGCGAACTCGCCCCGCCTCCGTGACTGGAGCGTGGGCTACGTTCTGAATCCGCCGGCCACGATCTCCAGCGTGTGGTCGAATGTCGTCTCATCCACCCAGGACGCCACGCCGCCCGTCATCTCTGCTCCCGATTTGCACACCTCCGCGGGCACCGCCAGCCTCGGTGGCACCGCGCTCGATGCCGTGAGCGGCGTCGCCGGCGTCACCGTCGCGGGCAATGCTGCCGCCACATCCGACAGCTTCGCAAATTGGAACTCTCCCGTCACCGGCCTCGTCAATGGCGCAAACTCCATCACCGTCACCGCCGCCGACAATGCCGTGCCGCCCAACACCGCCACCGTGACGGCGCTCGTCTTCCGCATCAGCGCGCCATCCGCCGACGCCGATGGCAATGGCATCTCCGATCTGCTGCAGCACGCGCTGGCCATTCCGGCGGCCGACCCCGACCCGCTCTCCATGCTGCCGGCCGTCGGCGTGCAGACCGACGGCGGCACCGGCAAGAAATTCCTCACGCTCGACTATCGCCGTCGCATCCAGCGCGGCGGGCTGACCTACACCGTCGAAACGAGCGGCGATCTGAAGACCTGGACAGCCGCAGGCGGCGATGCCGTCGAGCAATCCGTCACGCCAGCCGGTGATGGCGTCACGGAAAACGTCCGCGTCCGCATCACGCCCGCGCTCGACCTCGCCAGTGCGAAGTTCGTTCGCCTCAGCGTGACGGTGCAGTGACAGGAGCAGCCAGCTTGTTTCTTGGGCGGACGCACGCGGTATGATCTTCGAGACCGATGCCATCCTCTGGCCGCTCTTATCCGATGGATGCGCCGTGCCTACGCCGTCATTTGAGTGCTTCAGGCACAAAGAAGCTGCGGGCGTTCAAGGCATTCCTTTTTGAAGCCATCTATCATACTGAATCAACCGATTGCTAGATTCGAGATAGCACAACAAACCAATGCCTCCGAACCCGGTGATACACGCAAATATCGCAGCCGCACGGCATCCCGGCACCAGTAGGAGCGTTCCTCCAACAAAGGCTGCGGGAATAAAGGCAGCGAGGAGCAGCCAAGGCTCGAATCCCGTGTGATGTGAGTCGTTTTGGAAGGTGTAAACAGCCAACCCGACCAAAACTGTTCCCGCACCGAGCGCGACGATCCATCCGACGTCACGACATGCAGTTTTCCAGAAGCTCAATGGCTGGTTGCGGTCCATCGCTTCAAATCTCCCGCGGATACGCCTTCATCGCGCGCACCGCTTCTGCATACTTCGCACCGCAGGTGAGGCCACGATACCTCGCGAGGACGGTCTTCGTCTCGATCGCAGAGTCGATCTTGGCTTGATCGTAGGGCTCGTTCTTTACGAAGGCCATCAGGCGGCCGAGCCACTCCATCGCGGCGGGCCATTCGGCCGTGACATCGACGAAGGTGTCGGGCTCGAAGCCGATGGTGTGACCGGGGCCGTTGTCATACCAATAGACGCGGCTCGGCGTCTTGATGTCGGGTCCGCCGATGAGTCGCGCGGGTTGGTGCAGCGCGGCGTGGCAAATGGCGCTGGCGGCTTCGTGATCGGGATGGCGGTCGCGATTCCAGAGCATGAAAGCGGTGTCCGGCTGCACATCGGCCACGACTTCGGCGACGGCGCGCTTTGTCTCCCGCGATGGCTCGTACCCCATGCTGGCGTATTTGAGGAAGCGCATCTCGATGCCGCGCTCCTTGGCGAGTTCCTTGGTGAAATCGAGAAGCTGTTGCGCGCGGCCTTTGACCGGCGGCCAGTTCGTGTAATCGCCGATGAGCGCGAGGATGACGACGCGCTGGTGCTTCTTGATCGCCTGCAAAAGAATGCCGGGAATGCCGAAAGGGCAGTCGTCGTAATGGGCGCCGATGGCGAGGATGGTGCG
>JAIBCL010000032.1 GCA_019694165.1 Verrucomicrobiaceae bacterium
CGAAACCTTCTACAACCCCGTGCGCCTTCACAGCGCCCTGGGCTTCCAGTCACCCGCCTCCTTCGAACAATCCATCCAATAAAACCAACCCAACTTTCCGTGTCCTCGTTTTCGAAGAAAGATCACTCGATGACGTCAGAGCAAGCGAACAAATTCCCCCTCACCCCAGCCCTCTCCCCATGGGAGAGGGAGCAGGACGAGCTGCCGCTCGGTTGCGCGAAGCATGATCAAGAGCGTCCGACGGGACAAGAATGTCCCTGCTCCCCGACTTTGGCGCGGCAGCGCCATCGTCTCCCTCTCCCCTTGGGAGAGGGCTGGGGTGAGGGGGAATTCCGGCGTTCGCTAACACGCTTCGAACCAAACCAACTCTCAAAATGAACACCCGCCTCCGCATCGCCCGGCTTCTCATCGTCATCGGCGGACTCGCGATCTGGTTTTGGACGCAGTCCCTCATCGGTTCGAAATCGCCGCCCGCTCGCGATGGCGGCATCGGCGACGCGATTCTCGACTGGACCGCGCCCTGGAACGCCTGGCTCAACGCGCATCCCGGGCCTGCGAACGCGCTGCTCATCGCCAGTTCGCTCGGCATCGACGCACTCGGCCTCTTTCTCATCGGCATCACCATTTTCGGACGCACCGTTCGGCCATTCCTCGGTCTCATCATCCTCTTCAGTCTGCGGCAAATCTGCCAGTCGCTCGTCAGTCTCCCGCCCATCGAAGGCATGATCTGGCGCGATACCGGCGTGCCGACGCTGCTCGTGACCTACGGCGTCTCGAACGACCTCTTTTTCTCTGGCCACACCGCCCTCGCCGTCTTCGGCACACTCGAACTCGCCCGCCTCGGCAAACCGCCGCTCGTCATCCTCGCCATCCTCCTCGGTCTCTTCGAGGTCAGTGCCGTGCTCGTTCTCCGCGCGCACTACACGGTGGACGTGTTCGCCGGTGCGATGACCGCGCTGTTCGTGGGTTTGATTGCCGAGAAGATCGCGGCACCCGTGGATCGGTGGCTGGACGGAATCGCGCCATCGGGATGAGACGGTGGTCCCTTGTCCAGCCCGCAGATCTCGGCGTGCCACACCCGGAAATACGCGCGCACAGATGACTTGGCGCGTTTCCGATCCGCGCGGGCTGCCGCACCGGGTGCGGGCCGGGGATATCTGTGTTTTACCGCCCGTTCGCGTTCTCGCGCAACTGCCACGGGATCGGGCCTTCCTCGGACGGGAATTGATCGAATAGTCCCGCGTCATTCGCGAACGCGGACGACAACACCTTCCACCGGCCTTTGGCGTCCTTCTTGAGTTCCGCCTGAAATTCGCGCTGCTCGACGTTCGCCGCCATCGCGGGATCTGCCGGCTTCTTTTGATCCGGCGCCAGCTTCAAAAAGCCCTGATAAACCGCCCAGCTTCCCGCCATGCGAATCTCGCCACCGTCGTAAGCGGGCGAGATGCCGGTCAACTCCTTCACGGCTTCGTCCACGGCCTTCACCACGGCTTTGCCTTCCGCCGAATCGAACGCGGGGAAAGTCAGCGGCACCTGCTTCAGCACCTTCGTGAACTTCACATCCTTCGGCGACTTCAGCACGAGCTGTCCGGGGCCGTGTTCGTCGAGTTCGCCCTCGCCTATGAGCAGCCGGCCCTTCTCCGCCTTCATGAGCTGTTCTTCAGATCCCGGCTGGTCCTCGATGGTGTAGTGATACGTCAGATGCAGCACGCCATCCTCGCGCACGATGCCCCACAGCCTGCCGCTGGCGGTGGCATTCTCGTCTCCGCTGCTCTGCGTGCCGCGCACGTCGTGCGCCGTGATCATCAGGAACACATGATGCTCCGAGTCCTTCGCGTCCTTTTCGAAGCACAGGACCTTGGTTCCAGGATTCTGAGCTGATACGCACGAGAAGACACCGGTGATGGCCAGGGCGAAAGCGCGAATGCGGCGTGATTTCATGGGAAGAAACAAGGCGCTGGTGAGTCCAGCAGCGGCTTTTGTCCGCCCATTCTCGAGAAAAGACAAGGGCTTGGATCGGCAGCGTACCCGGAAGCGGCAGCATCACCCGCCCGTTGCAGCCTGTGCTCGCACCAGATCAGCGGGGGTGTCGAGATCGAACTTGCCGGCGGGGAAGGGCAGGCGAATCGTCTCAAAGAGGTGCCGGCAAATGAGCGACTTGGCTCCTTGCGCGCCAGTGAGTCCGCAGAGCGTGGTGAAAAGTGATCGGTCGAACAAGGCAGGCACGCCGACAGTGCCTTCGTATTCGCTGGCGACGATGCGGTGGTGACTGGTGATGCGTGCGCCGATGAGGGCGCGCAAGGTCTCTGTGGTGACAAATGGCTGATCGCAGGTCATGAGCAGCAGTGCGCCGGCATCGATGCGAGTGGCTGCGAGGCGGACGGAACTGCTCATGCCTTCTGGCCATTGATCGTTTTCGACGATGGTAAGCGGCAGATCGGCGATGGTAGGACGGATGATTTCGGCGTTCGCACCGAGGATGACGGTGACAGGCGCGCCTGTGGCGATGGCTTGCTGAGCGAGGTGACGGAGCAAAGGCTGGCCGTGCCAGTCGATGAGTTGTTTGGGCGAACCGAGACGCGATGACGAGCCGGCGGCGAGGATCACGATGTGTGTACCGGCGCTCATGCCACCGGCTCGTGAATAGGACCGTCGCGTTCGCTGAGGAAGCCGCCGGCGTGTCGGGCGAGCGCGGCCTGCACGCCGCTGATGAGTGAAAGCGCAACCTCCGCCGGTGCCTCGGCCCCAATGTCGAGGCCGGCCGGAGCGCGGAGTTTGGCGAGCTGGGCGTCGGTGAGCGTGAGGCCGTCGGCGCGGAGTTCGTCGAGCAGGCGATTCGTGCGAGCCTTTGGTCCGATCTGACTGAGATGGCAGGCGCTCGAAGGCAGCAGCACGCGGAGCCAGGCCTTGTCCTGCTCGTAGCTGTGCGTCATGACGATGACAGGCGAGCCATCGAGCTGTGAGGCATCGAAGGTTTCCGCGCGCTGGCATTGCACGACATCGACATGCGGAAAACGCGTGCGATTGGCAAAGGCGGGTCGCGCATCGGTGATGGTGACACGCCAGCCGAGTTGTTGCGCGATGGTGGCGACAGGAATGGCGTCATCGCCCGCGCCGAAGATGAACAGTGACGGCGGCGGCACGATGGTCTCGATGAGCCAGCTCGCTTCATCGCCGCCGGGAAGGCTGGAGGTTCCGGTTTTCACGCGGCGCTTGGCGTGCTCGGTGAGTGATGCATCGAGCGCACTGCGTAAGGCGGGTCGCAGGATGGTGCTCGTGACTCGGCCATCGGGCCAGCAGAGCGTGCGGTCGATGGTTTTGAAGCTGGTGATCGCGCTGTCGCACTCGCAGGCGGAGTGTGTGCAGTCGCTGCAAGTGTCGCCTTTTCCGGCTCGCACGGCGAAGACGGTGGCGATGCGGCCGGACTTCCGCTCGCGATGACAGGCGGTGAGGAGGGCGAGCAATCCATCTGCATCATCGTGCGACAGCGGCTCGATCATCACCTGGACGACGCCATTGCAGCCGAGGCCGAGGCCAAAGATGATGTCTTCGTTCGAGGTCGAATCGTAGGTGACGAGCAGCGAATGACCGGTCTCGATCACGCGCATGGCACGCTCTTTGACATCGCCCTCCAGGCAGCCGCCGGAGATCATGCCGGCGGTGCTGCCCGAGGACGAGATCAACATGCGCGCTCCCGGCCGGCGATACGCAGAGCCGCTCACATTGACCACGGTGGCCAGTGCGAGCGGTTCCGGATTCGTCTGCTGCGCGAGCGCGAGGATGGCGGCGAGTTCGTTCATGGGTGTGTTTGAGCCTTTTAACTTACTCGCGCAGGACGCGCCATATGATTGGCTACGCATCGCTTAGAGCCGATCCGCCGACTGATTGGTCAGCCATGTACGGCAATCGAACACGCAAAAGCAGTCGGTTAATTTCCCCCTCACCCCAACCCTCTCCCCAAGGGAGAGGGAGCAGGACGAGCTGCCGCTCGACTGAGTAAAAGAGGACACAGCGCATCCGGCGGGACAGGAATGTCCCTGCTCCTTGGTTTGGCGCGGCAGCGCCATCTTCTCCCTCTCCCACGGGGAGAGGGCCGGGGTGAGGGGGAAGTCTTCCGTTCCCAGAGAAGGTCAGCGATCGCCAATGCACTTTTACCTGAAGGCATTGGCGCTAGCCGCTCATGGTCACGCCGGGGAAGAACGGCAGCGTGCGGATGCGTTTGCCGGTGAGCTTGAAGTAGGCCGCCGCGATCGCGGGTGCGATAGGCGGCACGCCGGGCTCGCCCGTGCCGCTGGCTGCAGCGCCGCTGTTGATGATCTGCACCGTGATGACCGGGGCATCCTTCATCTTGGCAGCGGGGTAGTTGCTGAAGTTCTTCGCGCTGGCCACGCCTTTGCTGAACGTGACCTGCCCCCACATCGCGGCGCTGAGACCGTGCATGATGCCGCCCTGCATCTGGGCTTCGACGCTGTTCGGATTCATCGCGAAACCGCAATCAACGACACAGGCGACACTGTGAACTTTGATGGACGTCGTCGTGGGCATCGAAATGTCCACGACCTGCGCCACGATGCTGCCGAACGATGGTGCGAGCGCAATGCCGCGGGCGTGACCGGCGGCGACGGGCGTATTCCATCCGCCGAGTTGCGCGGCGGCATCGAGCACGTCGAGGCTGCGCGCATCATTCGCGAGGAGCTGGCGGCGCAGCAAATAAGGATCGTAGCCGAGAGCGGTGGCGATTTCGTCGATCGCGGTCTCCATGACGAAGGCGTTGAAGGAGTTGCCCACGCTGCGCCAGTAGCCGACGGGGATCGGCGACGTGTGCTGCACGTATTCAACGAGGCGGTTCGGCAATGCATAGCTGCGACCCACAACGCCCTCGGTGCCCGCGCTGTCGCCCTTCGCGCCGAGCACGACACCGCGCTGGTTCGAGATCGACGGCACCACATTGCGAATGTGGAGCGCGGTGATGTTGTTCGCGGCATCGATGCCCACACGCACGCGGCTCACGGCCATCGGGCGATAGTAATCGCGCCCCATGTCCTGCTCGCGCGAGTACATGAGCTTCACCGGTTTTCCGAGTGCGATGGCGACTTGCAGCGCTTGTTTCACATAGTCCTGCTCAAACTTGCGACCGAGGCCGCCACCCATGAGCATGACGTTCACCTTGAAGGCGCTGGCAGGCAGCGTGGGCAGCAGCGCCTGAGCGGTCTTCAAGCAACTGTTCGGAGCCTGCGTCGGCACCCACAGCTCGCACGAGGTCGGCGTCACACTGGCGGTGCAATTCAGCACCTCCATGCAGCAGTGTGCGAGATACGGGAAGCTGTAGTTCAGCTCCAACGTCTTCGCTGCGGTGGAAAGGCCCGCTGCTCCTGTGCCCGCCGTTTCCGCTGTGTAAACAGCGCCCGAATTGTCAGCGCCGGCCACGTAGGGCTTCGTGCTGTTCATCAAGGTGCTCGCGGTAGTGGCGAAGTTCGTGCTGTTTTGCGTGAGGTAGTCCGTCGGATAATTCCACGACACGCTGAGGCTGTTCGCCAGATTCATCGCGGCCCAACTGTTGGTCGCGACCACGGCGACCGCCGAGTCCAGCGCCACGACAGCCAGTGCGCCGACTGGCTTGGTGATCGGCAGCTTCGGCGTGCCACCGGCGACGGGGCAGTTCTTGATCGCCGCGAAGACCATGCCGGGCACGACCACGTCGAGACCGTATTTGGCCTGGCCGTTCACCTTGCCATACAGATCCTTGCGCGGAACGGCGGTGCCGAGCACGCGGAATGAGGTCGATGGCACGAGCACCACGGTCGCGGGCACCGGCAGCGTGGCTGCGAGCGGCGCGAGCTGGCCGTAGGTGAGCGAGGCGTTGGTCGTGGTGTTGATCACAGCGCCGTTGTTCACCGCGCACACCGAGGGATCCACGCCCCATGTTTGCGCGGCGGCATTCACGAGCAGCGTGCGCGCTGTCGCGCCAGCCGTGCGGAAGGTCGTCATGCGACGCGACACGCCGCTGCTGCCGCCCGTGAGCCACGACAGCGACGCGGTGATCGGCTCGACGGCGATCTTTTCCCACGCGACGAACAAATCCTCCGCCACACCCATCGCGAGGCCCGACCAAATGCCCTGGCCCATCTCGCCGCCGCCGACGAAGACCGTGACGGTCTCATCAGCACCGATGTGGATGTAGTTCGTGATCGGCGTGCCAGCGCCCGCGGCTTCGGCGCGGTTTGCTCCGGCTTCAAAACTGAATGCCAGCAGCAGTCCGCCGGCCTTTTTTAAAAACGAGCGGCGATCCATCTCGCTCGCGTGGGTGATTTTAACTTCTTCCTGATGAAGATGAATGGTGCGGTCACTCATGGTGATGTCCTCCTGGTTCTTGGGTTCAGGGTTTCGGCGGATAAGCACCAAACTCACCCGTGCCGGCGCGCTTGATGGCCTTCTTGATGCGATTGTAAGTGCCGCACACGCAGATGTTCGGCATGGAGTCGATCGCTGCGTCGGTGGGCTTCGAGCCCATCGCCGCCGCGCGCATGATCATGCCGCTCTGGCAATAGCCGCACTGCGGCACCTGCTCGGCGATCCACGCTTTCTGGATCGGATGGCTTTGTCCGTCAGCGGACAGGCCTTCGATCGTGGTGATCTTCACCTGGGTGACTTCCTTCACGGGCAGCTTGCAGCATTTCTCCGCCGAGCCGTCGATCCAGACATTGCATGCGTTGCACACTTCGATGCCGCATCCGTATTTCGTGCCGGTGAGACCGAGCACGTCGCGCAACACCCACAGAAGCGGAGTGTCACCTGGCACGTCCACATTATAGGACTTGCCGTTCACATTGATGGTATAAGCCATGTTGAGTTGAGGTGTTGGTTTGGCGAAAACGTCGGACTGGAAGTCGCGCGGAAGTGTTTTCGGACGCCATATTCTCAAAATTCGAAATTCGTGGCGATCCGAAAACGAAATTCCTTCATTACCATTTGGTAACAAAGGAAGGACGACGGCCTCCTGCAAACCAAGCTTCGTTTGGAGTTCCATGCGCGTCATCGCAGGCAAGCCGGGAGGTGAAACTGCGGTTCACCGGCTTTGCACGACAGACGAATCTGGCTAACGAAGAGTGCCATGCGCCCTCGTTTGCCTCTCATTGTTGCGGTCGCCGTGCTAATCGCCCGGCCGGGTGCCGTCGCGGCCGGAGAGATCGCGGCGGAGGCTGCGTCGAAGGATTTGAGCGGGGCGGTCGGCAGGAGACAAATGTCCGTCTTCGATCAAGTCTGGAACGCCACCGAGCTGTATCGCGACGAGTCGAATCCGATCGTCCAGGACCTCGACATCACGGGCCGCTTCCACGACCAGTACCATTGGTCCGAGGGAGGCGCGGCGGACGACGACGGCTGGGAGTCGCGGCGCTTTCGCATCGGGCTCGAGGCGCGCGTCTTGCATGACTTTACGCTAAAGGCAGAGATGACGAGCGCGCCGGACTTCGATCCTTTTTTCAATGGCTTCAGCGCCCTCGCCATCCAGTGGCATCCTGCGGATTCGTTTCTACTGACGGTTGGGAAGCAACCCGCGCGCTTCACATGGGATTACTCGACCTCGTCGAATCTGCATCCGTATGTGGAGCGCAGCCAGTTGCTCAATGAGTTCGCGCCTGATCGCTCGCCCGCCATCTCCATGCAGGGCAAGGCGGGCAGGCTGAACTGGTATGCCGCGCTGGTCTCCAATACGCCGGATCGTGAGGTGTCGCGTGAGTTTGGCACCTTCGACGGCGGTGCGTCTATCATCGCCACGCTCGGCTATGACCTGGCTGAAGTGTTCCGTACCGACGCCGCCGATGTGCGGCTGGAGTATCTGCACAGCGAGCACAATGAGCGCAGCACGATCTACAACCGCTTTGACGACTGCCTCGCCACCAGCCTCGTGCTGCGCGAGGGCCGCGCCTCGGTGGTAACGGAGCTTCTCGCCGGTCTCGGCGGCGACCATGGCGATGCCGTCGGCCTCAATCTCATGCCCGGCTGGTTTGTGAACGAGAAGCTGGAACTCGTCGCGCGCTATCAGATCGCCCTCTCGGATGGTGCCGCGGGCCTGACCGCGCAGCGCCGTTACGAGCGCCCGGCCGGCATTCCCTCGGGTGATCTCTACCAGGCCGCGTATGCCGGCTTCAACTGGTTCATCTACGGCCCGCGACTTCGGCTCATGGGCGGCGTGGAATACGCCGGCATGAACGGCCACGATGCCTGGACCGCCCTGCTCGGCGTGCGCCTCTACTGGGGGCCGGATTCAAGGACGGCCTTCCCCGTCGCCTATCCTTACATGGACCGCCGTGGTGCGCACTGATCCCGGATACAGGGACAGGAGATTCAACCCGAAACTCCAAAGCTGCCAGTAGAACGAGCGTCTCGCTCGTTCGGAACTGGGAAATTCGAATTCAAGTCGCATGGAGGGACACCCGGATGAATCTTCCGGATCGGCCAGTTCGAATTCGCTCTCACCGCGTCACCACCGCATCCGGCCGGACCTTCTGTAAGAGCCTGTCCGGCAAATGCCCTGAATCATCATAGCCAGGCAAACGAAAGCGTGAGAGCAAACAGAAACGTCCCCCTCACCCCAGCCCTTTGCTGGACTTCTTTTGAAGCATCTTCTCCAGCCATCTCGCTGTCGCTCGGTTCCCCAGGGGAGAGGGAGACAAGGGCGCTCCCGCGCCACGGCGAAAATAGTGTTTTGTCATTCGAGCGGCAGCTCGTTTTGCTCCCTCTCCCTGTGGGAGAGGGCTGGGGTGAGGGGGTAGAGTTCTCGTGGTTCAAGTGATTTACCGGACAGGCTCCAAGAAGGCGATGGCTGCGAGAGTCTGTGGGCCGGGTGTGTGCTGCAGCACTCGTGTGGTCGCTCCTCAATACCTCCGTCGCAGCACCGCTGGGATCTACCTCTCGCGTCCGATGGCCGCTGCGCGCGCGGAGGGCGTCAGCGCTATAGGGCGACGCGGCTGGATCACCCTGGAACGAATAGGCTTCCAGCTTCGGGAAAGCGGCGGCCAGCGTGGCCACCTGCGAGGCGGCCTCTCCTGGTTTGAGATCAAGACCGAGATCGGTAAGGCCGCTCCACGTCTTCATGGCAGCGAGACCTTCCGCCGTCACCAGAGTGCATCGGAGGCTCAGCGTGTTGAGCTTTTTCAATCCCACCAGCAGCGGCACCTCCTTCAAGTGGAGGCGCTTGATCCCTTTGATCCCAGCCAGCGGCGGGAGGCCATTGATCGGGGCCTAGCGTCGCTCGTCGGCAGAGAACTCCAAATACACCGCAGTCACCTCAAATCGGCCGCGCGGCAGGTCGGCCGCAACGGTGATGCGCGGTGATCGCCAGCGCCTGCTCCGGCGGCAGACGGCCCTGGCTCTGGATCATCTGATGCACATCGGTGCCATCGACGAAACCCATCACGAAGTAGTGGAGCGATGGGCCAGAAGGCAAGGCGGCTGATGGTAGGGCGGCTGGTCCTCCAGCCGCTGCGGAAGGCCGGGAGCCGTCCGCTGCGTCTCGTGTTGGATCGGAGGCTGAGAGCGTTCGGGCGGCGCTTGCAGGAGCAAGCGCCCCGCCTCCCAGCGCCCTACCTTCCAGCGCCCCACCTTGCGCAATCCTCCGCGCATCGATCTCACCGAAATCATACACAGGCACGATGGCCGGATGCTCCAGCTTCGCCATGATCTTCGCCTCGTTCTTGAACCGCTGCGTGTAGCTCTCGTCCTCCGCATCGACCTCCGGCGGCAGAATCTTGATGGCCACCGAGCGATCCAGCGCCTTTTGCTTCCCGCGATACACCGCGCCCATCCCACCACGGCCGACGAGCGCCTCGACCTCGTATTGCGGCAACAGCTTGCTCAACTCCTCCGCACTCGGCGGCACCCACTTGAAGCCGCCGCCCTGCGTGCGCTGATAACCCGTCGGCGTCGGACCGGGGTTCAGCGGCTGCGGATCGGGTGCCGGCACATCGGGATCGTCGGGCATCGGGAGCAGGAGTCGGGGAATATGGAGGGAGACGCGATGTTTTATCAACATCATGCGGACCGTGGCAAGGGCGAACTGGAAGCACCGAAAGAAGCCCGGGCGGCCTTCTCACGATGGCCGTGCAGCAGGGGTGGTGAGTGTGGCCGAGCCGTGATCCGCGCAACCCTGACGGGTGCCCGGCTCGATCCGTTTCACCGCATCGATGCGCCCGGCGGCGTACGCTTCGAACACGCGGCGTATCTCATCGCGCACCCGGCGGAAGACCTGCATCTGTTCCTCATCGGTGCCGGTGGCGTGCGCGGGGTCGTCGAAGCCCCAGTGATGGCGGTTCGCCTGGCCGGGGAAAATGGGGCAGGCCTGATCGGCGTTGCCGCAGACGGTGATCACGGTTTCCACTTGTTGGGAGAGGAACTCGTCGAGGTGCTTGGATCGGTGCGTGGAGATGTCGATGCCGATCTCCTTCATCGCAGCCACGGCGAGCGGATGCACATAGCCGGCGGGCTTCGAGCCTGCCGAAGCGACGCGGAACGCACCGCCCGAAGCCGCGCGAAGAATGCCTTCAGCGAGATGACTACGGCACGAATTGCCAGTGCAGAGGACGAGGACGAGCGGTGATTCAGTCATGGGATGAACAACACGATTTCCTGCCGAAGAGTGTGCAGCACCCTTCGTCCCGCGTGGCGATGCACAGCGGCACGGCCAGCCCTGCGCCGATCACGGGGCCGGCGAGGTAGAGCCAGAGATGCTCGATATGGCCGCTCAAGATGGCCGGAGCCAGCGAGCGCGCGGGATTCATCGAAGCGCCGCAGACCGGCCCGGCGAACATGGCCTCCAGCGCAATGACGCCGCCGATGGCGATGCCGGCGGTGATGCCCTTCTCCTTCGCGCCCGTCGAGACGCTGAGGATGGCGGACATGAGGAAGAAGGTGAGCACGATTTCCAAAACGAAGCTCTGCATTTCCGATCCGGCGGGCAGCGTGGCACCGAGCACGGCGCTCGCGGGAAAGAGCAGCTTCAAAAGTCCGCTCGCGGCAAATGCGCCGGTCAACTGCGCGCTCATGTAAACAGGCACCGACTTCCACGGAAAGCGGCCCGCAATCGCGAATCCGGCCGAGACCGCGGGATTCAAGTGCGCGCCGGACACGTCGCCGACTGTGTAGATCATCGCCATCACGACGAGTCCGAAGGTCAGAGCGATGCCCGCGTGACCGATCACGCCGCCGGAGACATCGTTGACGATGATCGCTCCGGTCCCGGCGGTGACGAGCGTGAAAGTGCCAAATGCCTCGGCGATCCAGTTTTTTCTCATGGCCCCATGATGTGCGGACCTCCCGGGACTGCCAACGCAAATGAATGTGACGCCTTTGTCACGCAGGTGGTTTTGATTCAGCGGACGGCAGATAGCAAAGATCACACGTCAACGAGAACGAACATCGACATCCCCGAAATCCGAGAACCCAACAAAAAGCAATCATGACACACAAATCCATCCTCAAATTCGCCGGCCTTGGCACCCTCGCTCTTCTCGCCACCGCATCCTCGCAGGCCCAGACGCTCCGCCTCCGCGGCTCGGACACGCTCGGCGCAAAGCTCGTCCCGCAGTGGGCGGAGGGCTTCAAGAAGGCTGGCAACAACGTCAGCTTCGACATTGCAGCCGAAGGTTCGTCCACGGCCTTCACGAACCTCGCCTCGGGCAGTGCTGAGATCGGCATGTCGAGCCGGAAGGTGAAGGAAGAAGAGCGCACGTTTTGCAAAACGAAGGGCGTCTTCCTGAAGGAGCACGAAGTCGCCTGGGACATGATCGCGGTGGTCGTGAACAAGAACAATCCGGTGACCAATCTGACCAAGAAGCAGATCGCCGGCATCTTCACCGGATCGATCAAAGACTGGAGCGAAGTCGGCGGCGCACCGGGCGCGATCTCCGTTTACACGCGCAACACCTCCTCCGGCACCTATAAGGACTGGATGACGCTCGCGATGAAGGGGAAGGACTACGCCGGCACGAGTCAGAAGATGGCCGGCAATGAGCAGATCGCCTCCGAAGTGGCCGGCAACAGGGGCGGCATCGGCTACGTCGGCCTCGCCTACTCGCATGGCAAGGGCGTGAAGGCGGTCTCCGCTGACGGGATCGCTCCGGCTCCTGCAAACGTGAAGGCCTATCCCTACAGCCGCCCGACCTACTTCTACACGAACGGCGATTCGACTGGCAAGACGAAGGAGTTCATCGACTTCTGCCTGAGCGCGGAAGGCTCGAAGATCGCCCAGCTCGTGGGCTTCATTCCCGAGAAGTAATCACGAAACGGAACCGCCATTTGCAAAGCGCCCGGCCGGAGGACAGTCTCGACACCTCCCGCCGGGTTTTCGTTCTTGGAGCGATGCCGAGGGGCCGCCCGTAGCGCATGAAGAAATCGGACAAAACAAGCAGTCTGGGTTCAGCGGAGCTGATGCATCCGGCGCGTCTGTTTGGTCTCCGGATCAATGTGCAGCAGATCATCAAGTGGTTCTTCGGCACGAACGCGGGCATCGCCATCTTTGTGCTCGTGCTCATCATGCTTTCGCTGCTGCGCGAAGGTGCTGGGTTTCTGCCGACCTACCGCCGCGAGCTGGGCGTCTATCGCAAGGCGGGTCTCGAATACTGCGACTACGTGAAGAAACCGCTGACGGAGAATCAGGAGCTGCTCAGCAAGCTCAGACGCGCGCTGAATGCGGAGTTGAACACGATCTCCAAGGCCGCGCGCGATCGTCGCGATGCCGCTCTGCTGGTAAAGCAGCACATCGAAGACAAATCCGCCCTCGCTCGCGAGCCGCTCGAGGAAGCGCTCGCTGCGAAGGAGCCGGTCGCGCCGGAGAAAATCGCCGCGCTGCGCAAAGCAGTCACCGAGGCGAATGCAAAGGCGATCGAGACAGAGATCATGCCCGCGCTTTTCACTGCTGAGGAACAGAAGCGACTGAAGAAAGATCTGTTGTCTCTTCAGCCCGATCAGGAAGATGCGCCACCGTTCATCAAGGAACTCACCGACCTTGCTGCCGCAAAGGACGGCGAAGCGCGCGAGAAACACGCTGCCTTCGTCTCCGCTGTCGATGCTTTTGAAGAAGCCGTTGATCCCATCACAGAAGTTCACGATGCGATGGAGGAACTGGCTCTCGCGACGAAGGAGAAGGCCGTGCAGCTCCACATGGCGGAAGATGCAAAAGCCAAGCTGCTCGAAGCTGCGGCGAACGCTAAGACCGACTCGGAGAAGCAGGCCTTCATCAAGGACGCCGAGGCGACTTCGCTGGAAGAGATCGACTACAAGGCTGGCATCGAGCCTTTGCTCGCGAAGCTGCCGGAGATTGAGAAGTTGATGCCGGCGTATCGCGAGGCGGTGACGAAGGCCTTCGCTGATCTGCCGAAAAAGGTGGGTGATGCCGAAGCGCAGCGATTGCTCGACAAAGCGCGCTCGCAGCTTCCCACGCACCTGAAGCATCTCGACGACTCGCTCGCGCTCATGAAGCAATGGGACTACGCGAAGCCCGTGCCGAAGGTGCAGGCGACGGTCGCGTTTCTCTTCGGTGGCGACTGGATCACGAACAGCTCCTGGCAGGATTTCTACGGTGTCGTGCCCCTCTTCGTCGGCTCATTGCTCATCGCCGTAGTCGCGATGGTGATCGCGGTGCCATTCAGCATCGCGGCGGCGGTTTACACGAATCAATTCGCCAGTCCTCGTGAGCAGGAAATCATCAAGCCGGTGATCGAGTTCATCCAGGCCATCCCGTCGGTCGTGCTCGGCTTCATCGGCATCTCGGTGCTCGGCGATCTCATCAAGGAGCTGAGCCATCTGCCTGCTCTGGCGTGGATTCCCGGCTTTCCGGTGCAGGAGCGGCTGAACATGTTCAATGCCGGATGTCTCCTCGCGCTGATGGCGGTGCCCACGATGTTCAGCCTCGCCGAAGATGCGATCAACAACGTGCCGACTTCCTTCGCGGAAGCTTCTGACGCGCTCGGTGCGACCAAACTGCAAACCGTCTTCCGCGTCGTGATTCCAGCAGCGAGTTCGGGCATCGTCGCCGCGATCCTGCTCGGACTCGGCCGCATTCTCGGTGAGACGATGGTCGTGCTGCTCGTCGCCGGCAATCGCATCGCCATCCCCGATTTCTCCGATGGCATCGGAACTGTCTTCCAGCCAGCGCACACGCTCACCGGCATCATCGCGCAGGAGCTTGGCGAGGTTTCGCGCGGCTCATCACACTGGCAGGCGCTCTTCATGGTGGGGGTGCTTCTCTTCTTCCTCTCGCTGTTGATCAACTACCTCTCACGCCTCGTCGTGCGGCGGTTTCGTCATTACAAGATTTGAAACAAGGATGGACCCGCATTCACACGAATCATGGCGCGGCGCGGTTTGGGGCGAACGATCGACTTCCCCCTCACCCCAACCCTCTCCCAACGGGAGAGGGAGCAGAGCGAGCTGCCGCTCGACCGAGCATTCGATTACTCAAGGACGATTGAAATGTGGCAAGCGCGTGAAGTGTCGAAGGGAAGACTCACAAATAGCATTCGACTTCAGTCACCCACTGGCGCGGCAGCGCTTTTCACTCCCTCTCCCTGTGGGAGAGGGCTGGGGTGAGGGGGTGGCTTTCCTCCGGTATGCGTTTCCCAAAACTGCTTTGGAACAATGACAACCGCCGCCGCCGACAGCACCCCGCACAATCCCTTCGCGAAGCGCCAGTCGCATCGCGAGCGGAATGAACTCGTCACGCGCTGGCTGTTGCGCCTCGGCACGTATGCCGTCCTCGCGGCCGCGGCGGCGATCTTCGCTCACATCTTCATCAAGGGAGCGCCCATCGTGCTGTCATCGAAGGCACCGTTCATCAACACCGCCTTCCTCACAAAGCTGCCCGAGACGCTGCACATTATCGAGGACAAGCAGGGCAAGCTTTACGAGACCGACCCAAAGGGCTCCGATGTCATCAAGCAGCAGCTCGGCAACAATTTCCGTCAGGAGAAAACGATCTCGTATTCCGGCGGCGGCATTCTGGGGCCGATCATCGGCACCACTCTGCTGGTGATTGTCTGCATGGTCGTCGCGCTCTTCCTCGGCATCGCGACGGCGATCTATCTCAACGAGTATGCGAGCCACGGCCGCTTCATTGAGCTGGTGCGACTGGCGATCCTGAATCTCGCCGGCGTGCCGTCGGTCGTGTTCGGCTTGTTTGGTCTCAGCGTTTTCGTTTTGGGCGCGCCACGTTTCGTGAGCGAGCCGCTGGAGCGCTCGCTGCTCGTGATTCCGCTCGGCTTCACGAACCTCAGCTTCGAGGGCTGGGACACCAGCGTGCTCGCCGGTGGCTTCACCCTCGCGTTTGTCATTCTGCCTGTCGTCATCACTGCGTGCGAAGAGTGCCTCAAAGCCGTGCCGCAGGGCTTCCGCGAGACATCGCTCGCGCTCGGCGCCACGAAATGGCAGACGATCCGCAAGTGCGTGCTGCCATTCGCTCTGCCGGGCATTTTGACCTCGTCCATCCTCGGCATCGCGCGCGCTGCTGGCGAGACGGCACCGATCATGTTCACCGCCGCGCTCGCGTTCAAAGACAAACTGCCGTGGCAGGGAGAGAGCGGCCTGATGGGCACGCTGACGCAGTCCGTGCAGGCGCTGCCGTATCACATCTACACCCTCGCCGCGCGCATTCCGCAGAACGAATACTCCGAGCGCGCCCAATACGGTTCGGTGTTCGTTTTCCTCGTGCTCGTGATGAGCCTCGCCGCCGCGTCGATCCTGCTGCGTCGCAAACTCCGCGCCAAATACAAATGGTGACCAGTCCTCCCATCGCTCATTCTCGCCCGCAGGCTGCCACGGCTGTTGCTTCGTCGGTTCGCGCCGAGCCCTCGATCATCAGTGTCGAGGACATGGACTTTCACTATGGCAAAAAGCAGGCGCTGCATGGTCTCAATCTCCAGATTCCCGCACGCAAAGTGACTGCCTTCATCGGGCCGTCCGGCTGCGGAAAGAGCACGCTGCTGTGCTGCTTCAATCGCATCAACGATCGCATCCCCGGCGCGCATGTGTCGCGTGGCGCGATCCGCATCAAGGGCAAGAACATCTACGACGACGATGTGGACCTGACGCAGCTCCGGAATCAGGTCGGCATGGTGTTTCAGAAGTCGAACCCATTCCCGAAGACGATCTATGAGAACGTCGTCTATGGCCTCCGCGTCCACGGCGTCAGCAAGCGCAGCGTGCTCGATGAAGCCGTGGAGCGATGCCTGCGCTCCGCTGCGCTGTGGGATGAGTTGAAGGACCGCCTGCACGACTACGCGCTCGGTCTCTCCGGCGGTCAGCAGCAGCGGCTCTGCATTGCCCGCGCCATCGCATCGAAGCCCGACATTCTGCTGATGGACGAGCCATGCTCTGCGCTCGATCCGCTCGCCACGCTGAAGATCGAGGAACTCATCCACACGCTGGTGAAGGAGTACACCGTCGTCATCGTCACGCACAACATGCAGCAGGCCCGCCGTGTGTCCGACTACACCGCGTTCCTGTATCTCGGAAAGCTCATCGAGTTCGCGACGACGCAGGAGTTATTTGTGAATCCGCGCGAAAAGCAGACGGACGCGTATGTGCGGGGGCAGTTTAGCTGAAAGCGAGAATCAAGACGTGATGCACACCGCTGAACAAACTCCCCCTCACCCCAACCCTCTCCCCAAGGGAGAGGGAGTTGATGGCGCTGCCTCGGCGCTCGCGAAGGTGGTCCAGTCACTGCGTGTCTCTAGTGTTCGCGGGCCACTGCCCGCTATTCCAAGTTTGGCGCGACAGCGCAACCGTCTCCCTCTCCCACGGCGAGAGGGCTGGGGTGAGGGGGATGATAGTCTTGCGCGTACTTCGATCTTCAAGCACGCCTTCTGATGACAGCCACACCGTCCATTCCGAACGGCGCCCAGCTGCTCGTCCAGATCACCAACTTCTCCTTCGCCTACGGCAACAACGAGGTGCTGCACGACATCAACCTCGACGTCCCTCAGCGCGAGGTGACGGCGCTCATCGGGCCGTCCGGCTGCGGGAAAAGCACACTCCTGCGCAGCATCAATCGCATCAACGATCTCGTCGAAAGCGCGCGCATCGTGAAGGGGCGCGTCACACTCGATGGCGTGGACATCAACCATCCCGACGTGAACGTCATCAATCTCCGCCGTCGCGTCGGCATGATCTTCCAGAAGTACAATCCCTTCCCGCGCTCGATCTATGAAAACGTCATCTACGGCCTTCAAGTCGCCGGCGTGAAGGACAAGGCCGTGCTCGCCGAAGCCGCAGAGACCAGCCTGCGAGCCGCAGCGCTGTGGGATGAAGTCAAAGATCGCCTGCACGAGAGCGCGCTCGGCCTCTCCGGCGGTCAGCAGCAGCGACTCTGCATCGCCCGCACCATCTCCGTGAAACCGCAGGTCGTGCTCATGGACGAACCCTGCGCCGCGCTCGATCCCATCGCCACCGCCCGCGTCGAGGAACTCATCCAGCAGATCAAGGAGCGCTACACCATCGTCATCGTCACCCACAACATGGAGCAGGCCCGCCGCGTCTCCGACCGCACCGCCTTCTTCTACCTCGGCCGCCTCGAAGAACTGGCCCCGACTGATCAGCTCTTCACGAATCCCAAGTCCGACATTACCGCGAACTACATTACGGGGCGGATGGGGTGAGTGCGTGATTTAGACGGGCGGCCAAATATTCGCTGTCGCCCATGCGTTGTCTGCGGCACACCCACACCTTCTCATGAAAACCATCTGCCAATCCGCCCTGGTCCTTTTCTGCCTCATCACCACGTCCGCTCTCCACGCCGCGAACCCGCCTGGCTGGACGGATGATTTTGAAAAGGCTGCCGCGAAGGCAAAGGAAGAGGGCAAGGCCGTCTTGCTCGACTTCACCGGCTCCGACTGGTGCGGCTTCTGCATGGCGCTGGACAAGGAGGTCTTCGACAGTTCGAAGTTCCGCTCGTGGGCGAAGAAGAATGCGGTGCTCGTCAAAGTGGACTTTCCGAAGAACAAGCGCCTCTCGCCAAAGACCAAGGAGCAGAATGATGAATTGAAAAAGAAGTTTCCTTTCAATGGTTACCCGACGATCACGATCGTGGATGCCGAAGGCAAGGCGCTTGGCAGCAAGAGCGGCTACCGGCCGGGCAGCGGACCGGCAGAGTACATCAAGGCGCTTGACGACATTCTCAAAAAGGGTGCCAGTGCGGCGCGGTGACCCGCCCGCATGACCTTCATCGTTCACGGCGGCTGAAATGAGGTTGAGAAGCACGCCCTGCCGAGTGATGGAGGCGGCCCATGCCAGATGATGACAAGCAGCCGGGCGGCGGTCCGGGCGCGCCCGCAGAAGGAGACGCCGAGGAAATGCTCGAACAGGAGGCCTCCGCCTCGCTGTGGAAGGAGAACCGCCGGGTGCTCGCATTCGCCGCGTGCGTGCTTGTGTTTCTGACGGTCGCGCATTTCACGCCGCTGGAGGCCTGGCTGAAAAGCGGTCAGCAGTGGAAGAGCTACATCGACGAGTTCGGCTGTGTGGCGCATCTCGTCTTCGGCCTCGTGTGTACATTGGCGGTGATGCTTGGCATGCCACGGCTGCCGCTGTGCTCCGCGGCCGGTGCGGTGTTCGGATTCAAGGAGGGCCTGGCCATCTCCTGGATCAGTTCGACCCTTGGTTCCTACGGCTCCTTCCTCCTCGCGCGGTGGGGCGGCCGGCGCGTGGCGGAGCAGCGCCTGCAGCGCTGGCCGTGGCTGCTTGCGCTGTTGACCGCGCCGTCGTTGGGCCGTGTCATCCTCGTGCGCCAGCTTCTCGTGCCGGGCGTGGTGCTGAACGTGCTCTTCGGCATGACTTCGGTGCTGCACCGCACCTTTCTCGGCGGCACGCTGCTGGGCTACCTGCCGCTGAACATCGCCTTCACACTCGTCGGCAGCGGGCTGGGGAAGGAGAGCTTCGCCGACTCGCTCAAGCAGATCCTCGCCGCGCTCGCAGTGGTCAATGTCGTCGCCTGGATCGTGCTGCGGCTGGTGAAGAAGCGGCGGCAGCATCCGCCAGCAGCGTCAAATCGTGCGCGCTGAGGCGCAAAATGTTTCCAGTGCCGCCGGTTGCGCGGGAGCGGGCACGGGGGTTTGATGGCGCCTGTTGAACCAGGCTTCTTCCATTCCCGCTCTGCACAGCGCGCTCACGCATCCCATCATGGCGATGGTGGCGGTCATCGCCGCCTGCCTCATCGGGCGTGACTCGTATCCGCTGAACAACTTCCCGATGTACTCGGACCCCGGCCCGCAGCCCTCGCAGTTCACCGTGGTGGCGGATGGAGCGGATCAGCCGCTCGACATCCGCGCCATCACCGGCGAGACCTCGGCGAAAGTGGGGAAGAAATACGTCGATGCGCGCAACACCTTCGCGCGCGTGGCCGGCATCCGTGAAGGCGCGAAAGCCACGCCCGAGATCAAGCAGAAGGCCTGGCAGGCGGTGGCGGAGCGGCTCGAGCGGCTGGCCGTGCGACGCAAGAAGAAGCTGCCTGCGGTGCTGCGCCTCAAGATCGGCGACATCTATCAGGAGAACGGCTCCTTCCGCGAGGTGATCACGCCGGTGGCCGAGGCACATCTGACGGGAGGCGGCGCGAAGCCGGCAGCACCATGAGCCGCGCCTTTCTGCCGCAGCACGTCGGCCGCGTGGAGGGTTTTCTGCTCCGCGCGTTTCTCGCCACCGTCACGCTCTGGTCCATCTGGAAGCCCTCGCGCTACGATCGTGTGGAAGACGCCTCGGGCATCGCGGGGTGGGGCATCGACGTCGCCTGGATCGGCCAGCCAGGCGTACACGAGCGCGTACTTCTCGTCGCGGGCATCTGCGCCGTACTTTACGTCAGCGGCCTGTGGCTGGGGCGCATTCTCACGCTGCTGGGCGTAGGGGGCCTGGCCTGGTTGCACCTCACGTACTGGACGCTGGCGAACTGCCAGGGCAACACGTTCCACGGCTCGCAGATGACGACCTTCGTGCTGCTGCTGCAGGTAGCGGCGTGCGTCATCGACATCGTGCGCCATCAGCGCCGGCTGCCGGCCACGGAGCGCTGGACGCACCTCGACGGCATGCTGCTCTACTTTTCCCAGTGCGCCATCGCCGCCGTGTACGTGACCAGTGCGCTGACGAAGCTGGCCAAGACAAACGGCCTCTGGCTCTTCGAGAGCCACTACTTCGCCAAGAGCGTGCAGAAAGTCTGGCGGCAGCTCTACTACGACAATCCTTCCATCGGCGACGCCTTCGCCGGCGTCAGCCCGTGGGCCGCGTGGCTCGCCGCACATCCGGTGCAGGCGCGCATCCTCTTCGCGCCCGGTTTGATCCTCGAACTCTTCGGCTTCGTCATGCTGTGGAACCGCCGCTGGGCCTTCTGGTTCGGGGCCGTGCTCGTGATGATGCATGTGAGCATCGGCTTCATCATGCGGCTCTACTTCCCCGAGTTCGAGGCCATCGTCACCATCTTCTGTGTGAACGTGCCCTTCCTCATCGCAGCCATGCTCGGCAGGGAAAAGGCGCCCGCCCCTGCTTGTGCCATCCGTCCGGCGGATTGAGAACTAGCTCCCGAATGCCGGATCAGGGATGCGCCTGAATCGTCGCTTCACTCCTGGCACGCCCGCTTCCGATGCTCCGCCTGTTCTCCGCCCTGCTCCTGTGTTCATCGCTCCACGCCGCCGATCTCGTCACCGAAGGCTGGCAGCATCGCGTGTGGACCGTCTATCCGGTCGAGAAGATCAAGGCGGACGAGGAGGTGGCGGCGGCTCCGAAGCTCGATGCCATCACCATCTCGGCAGCGCGCGATGAAAGGGAGCCGTTCGTCCTGCTGCTGCGGCCGGATGTGCCGCTGCGCGAGGTGGGCATCGTCGTCAGCGATTTGAAGCAGGCCGATGGCAGCTTGATCGCAGCCACACAAATCAGCTCCCGGCGCATCGGCTGCGTGTTCATCGACGAACCGAGCGGCACGCGCATCAAGCAGCCAATGCCGTATCCGACGGGCACAGGCTTGTTTCCTGATCCGTTGCTCGACAACAAGGGTGACGTGCGGCCAAAGCACAATCTCCAGTTCCTCGTCACCGTCCATGTGCCGCGGGATGCCCGCCCCGGCGCCTATGAAGGCGAGTTGCGGCTGAAGTTCCGGAAGGAGTCGTGGATGCCGGCCACTCTCCCGACGGAGGACGTGATCAAACTGCGCGTGAACGTGCGATCGTTCGCACTGCCGGAGCATTCGCCTCTGCTGAACACGAGCTATGCGAATCTGCGCGAGCTGCCCGAGTCGCAGCGCACGCCGGAGCGCGTCGCGGCGATGCAGCGCGACTTCATCGAGCACCGGCAGACGCCGGAGCCGCTGATTCCATCGCCGCGCATCAAGATCGACCAAGGCGTGCTCACCGTGGACAGTCGCGCGTGGGAGGATGCCGTGGAGGGGCTCTTCGCCAGCGGCGGCACGCATGTAATGCTGCCGGTGTGGGGCTTCTACCCGGAGCCCGCTTTCGCGCAGGGACTCTACTTCCTCTATCACTACCCCGCCGTGACGACGCAGAAGTGGCTGGGCGCGACGATTTGCGCGAAAGATCGCACGCTCACGCCGGAGTTCCGCCAGCTCTTCGGCACCTATTTGAAACACATGCACGGCGTGCTCAAACAGCGCGGCTGGCTCGATCGCGCCTTCATCGGCACCATGGACGAGCCCTACACTTATCACCTCAGCGATCGGGAGAATGACACGCCAGCCAACAACTACGATGTCGTGCGGAACTTCGTCGCCTTCGTGCGCGAGGTGGCGCCTGGCCTTCGCACGTTTTGCACCGCCGATCCGGTCGAGGGTCTCATCGGCTCCATCGATCACTGGTGCCTGCGGAATCTCGATCATGCCGCCGCCGCGAAGGAGCGCGCGGAGAAGCACGGTGAGATTGTCACGTTTTGCGACAACTACCGCACCTTCATCGACTACCCCGCCATCAGTGCGCGCAGCTTCGGCTGGCTCGCCTGGCGGATCGGCGCGCGTGGCTGGCTCACCTATGAGACGCTCGGGGCGTATCGCACCGCGTGGGAGGCGCCGCTGCTGGTGTATCCGATGTTCAGCGGCGCGACGGTGTGGGGCATGGGTCAGATGTTTTACCCCGAGCCGCTGACCGGCGCACCGCTGAGAAGCCTGCGCTGGGAACTCATGCGGGAAGGCTGCGACGACTACGAATACCTGTGGCTGCTGCGCGAGGCGCTCAAGTCGAAGCCAAACGCAGAAGCGCAAAAGCTGCTCGACACCGCCGCGCAAAGCATCGTCGCCGGTGGTGGAGACGCCGAGACGATGGCGAAGGCCCGGACGGCAAACGCGTCGAGCAACCAGACGGCGCACCAGATGAGGGAGAAGATTGCCGGGTGGATAGAGAAGCTGGCGGAGTGATCGCCCTGCGCGCTGCAAGCCTTGTCCAAGATGCTTCCCGGATCAGCGAAAGAACGTCAATCTCCGTATCGACGGGAAACAAGGCGCACACCCCGCATCCCCTGTCGAGCCGCGGCCGGCCCTCGATCTTCGCGTCCGCCGCGGTGGCCGGTCATCGCACGCGACCGATGCCGAACTGATCACCCGCGCGCACGGGCTGGCCGTCCTCGAAGTCGATCTCCAGCAGCTTCTCGCTGGCGACGTGGCGGCCTTGCTCGTCCTCGAGCGTCGCGATCACCCTGTGCGTCGCCACTTCCACGACCTCGCCGCTTGATGGATACGCGAGCTTCCCGTCGATGCTGAAGGTGATCCATCCCGGATCATCGCGGCACTCGATGCTGCCCCTCTGCTTCGGCGGCATCACGGTCGCGTCGAACCAGTGCATGCGCTTGTTGAAGGCGTCACACACCCACACCTCGCGCTCGTCGGGCGTGAGGCCCACGCCGTGGCTTGGGCAGCCGTGACGCTTCGGCGGGCCGAGCCCGAACCCCTGCACCTCCACACGATGGAGCTTTTGCTTCGTCACGAGGTCCCCCACCTCGAATCCGAGCAGCCCGTTCACATTCACAAAGCATAGAGTGCCCTTGCCATTCACCGTGAAGGGCCGGATCGCCGATGAGAACGGGCCGGTCTCTTTGACGATCTCCCGTTTCGCCGCATCCACGACCCGCAACACAGGCGAGCGCAGGCCCGCGAGATACGCCGTCGCGCCGGAGGCGTCCACCACCGTGTTGTGCGCTCCCGCCCCCGGCGTGTCGATGCGCTTGATGATCCCGCCAGTCTCCGCGTTCAGCACGTTCCAGAAGTCCTTCTCGAATGAGGGCTGGTAAATCTCCTTCCCGTCCGCCGTCATCGACATGCGGTCGCACCCGCCCTCAGGCGTCTTTTCCCAGAGCTTCTTCCCGGTCAAGAGATCGAGACACGTCAGGGTGTGCGTCGTCGAGATGTAGAGGTGCTTCGTTCCCGCGTTCGCACAGATGCCCTTGACGTTCCGCGGCGCCCCTTTGTCGTCCGGCACGGCGAACGGAATGCGCTTCACAAACTTATGGCCGTCATCCATGTCAAAGACGATCACGCCGCTGCCACCCCACGCGAGATCATTGCGAATGCCCGGCGTGGCCACGTAGAGCAGATGCCGCCCGCCCTCGGCAAACGACGACAGCGCGAGCGAGATCAAGACGAGGGTGAGCGCGTACTTCATGGCGGCGCCTGTTCGGGGCTACTTCAATGGAGTGATCGACAGACGTCGATATGCCACCGGTCCGTGGTCGCCCTGCACCGTGATCGGCCCCGTCGCCGCTTCTTCGGCAAACTGGCTGCCGCGCGTGGGCCCGGTGACCTCGACGTTTTCGTGAATGACCTGGCCGTTGTGCACCACCTTGATGAACTTTGCGTTCTCTGTTTTCTTCCCCGCCCCGTCGAAACGCGGCGCGCGGAACGTGATGTCGAGCGTCTGCCACTCGCCCGGCGGCCTGCTTGCATTCACCTTCGGCGCATGGCCCTCGTAGCCTTCGTTGCCCTTGCCCCGGCTTGGATCCCAGCGCTGGTAGATCGCGCCGCAGTCATGCTCGGCGACGTCCTTCTTCCCGAAACTGTCGAAGACCTGCACCTCGTAGCGGCCCTGTACATACACGCCGCTGTTCGATCCCTTCGGCACCACAAACTCCACATGAATCACCGCGTCGCCGTGCTCGGGGATGCTCGTGAGGTTTGCGCTCTTCGCTGAAGCGTGGCTGAGCGAGACGCCTTCGCCCGGCTGCGTCGTGAACACCTTCGGGTTTGCCGCATCGACCGCCACCGCCCCGACGACCGACCACGGCCCGTGAGGTTCCCTCCATGCGCTGTAGTCCTTGCCATTGAACAAATTGACCTCCTCCGCGTGCACGAGCGTGAGCGAGGCCAGGGTGAGGAACGCGAGACGGAGTTTCATATGAGACCCGATCAAACGCCGCCTGGTCCTTCTTCTCTCACCCGCTGCACATGGGCCGGGCGCTGCGGCTCCTCCCGGACACTCTTTGCCACCAAGCCGTAATCACCCGGCGGGGAGATCACGGGACATCCATGGCCGGCAATGACATGACGGAATGCATGAGAAGATGCCTGAATCCCGCTTGACTCCTGAATCCTGAACTCTGAATCCTTCCGCCCACCTGCCAACCCATGCCCATGAATTCCTCATCTTCGTCCCAGCGAGGCCACGTCGCCGCCCTCATCGCCGCATTCCTCGGCTGGCTCTTCGACGGATTTGAAATGGGATTGTTTCCGCTGATCGGAAAGCCCGCGCTGCAGGACATGCTGCCAGATGCGACGCCGATCGTGCAGGGCCAGTGGTTCACGGTGATCATCGCCGTGTTCCTGGTCGGAGCGGCCACGGGCGGCGTGCTGTTCGGCTGGCTCGGTGACAAGCTCGGTCGCGTGAAGGCGATGACGCTCGCCATCTTCACCTATGCCATCTTCACCGGGCTGTGCGGGTTCGTCAGCCAGCCCTGGCAGTTTGCAGGGCTGCGCTTCATCGCCTCGCTGGGCATGGGCGGAGAGTGGTCGCTCGGCGTGGCACTGGTGAATGAAATCTGGGCGGGCCGGAATCGCGCCTGGATATCGGGCATGATCGGCGCGGCATCGAACATCGGCTTCCTGCTCACGGGCATCTTGAGCCTCGGCCTGAACGCAAGCCTGGAAACGGTCACGCACTGGCTCGGCGGCCTGGGTCTCTCACAGGCTTCGTGCGATTACCTGCTGCACAACCGCGGCTGGCGCTTCCTTGCCGTCAGCGGCGCGCTGCCGGCGCTGATCAATTTCTTCATCCTGGTCTTCGTGCCCGAGTCCCATAAGTGGGAATCGGAAAAGAAGTCCGGCGCCACCTCGCACTGGGCCACGATGGACCTGCTCGGCGTGTTGATCGCATGCGTCGCCGCGCTCGGCATCATCTACGTGTGGTCCCCGCATTGCACGGCTGGCAATTCCGCGGCCTTCGCCGTCACCGCGGTCGGTCTCGCCATCGCGCTGTGGGGCTACCTCCACCCGGTGCGGCAGTACATGAAGCGGTCCGTCGCCGCCGGCAGCACCCGGAGCGACGAAAGCAGCACGGTCATGCGTCATCTCATTCTCGGCGCCGTGCTTGCAGCCGTTGCGCTGCTCGGCACATGGGGCTCGGCCCAGCAGGCCGCGCGCTGGGCCTCCGGCCTCGCGCCAAAGGGGTCCACGCTGCCGGTCATTGACTACGTCGTGATAGCCACCGCCATCGGTGCGATCATTGTGACGCTCGTCACTCCGCTCCTCGCCGACCGGTTGGGCCGGCGCGTTACGTACACGCTGCTGTGCATCGCGAGTCTCGGTGCCTCGCTCGGCTTCTTTCAAATCAACCATCCCTTCACCGGCGACAGTGTCCCCGTCTCGCTGATGGTCACCGCGCTGCTGCTCGGCGGCATCACGGCCTCGTTCTACGGCTACTTTCCGCTCTACTTCCCCGAGCTTTTCCCCACCAGCGTGCGCGCCACCGGCCAGGGCTTCTGTTTCAATTTCGGGCGGCTCGTCGCCGCCATCGGTGCGCTTCAACTGGCGAACCTCGTCAAACTGTTCGGCACGGAGGCCAACGCCTACTCCGCCCTCTCCTGCGTCTATGTGGTCGGCATGATCGTGATATGGCTCGCGCCGGAAACCAAGGGACATGAGTTGAAGTAGTCGCGACGCGCGAGGAGCGGCCGGCCACGTCTGACGTTCTACCGCTCCTTTTGCCTTGCCGGAGGGAAGGCGTGGTGGTTTAACAGGCGCGCCATGTCGCTCGCCCTCGATCTCATCGTCATCCTCGCCTACTTCGCCACGATCATGGGCATCGGGCTCTCGCAGCGAAGCAAGAGCGCCAGTTTGGAGGGTTTCACGCTCGGCAATCGCGAGATCGCGTGGTGGGCGGTGCTCGCCTCGATCCTCGCCGCCGAGATCAGCGCGGGCACGTTTTTCGGCGCGCCGGGAGAGGGCTTTGCGCTGCGGAACTACACCTACATCCAGCTCATGGCCGGCTACCTCCTGGCGCGCGTGATCGTGAGCGCGGTGTTCACGCCGGCCTACTACCGGCACGGCGTGGTGAGCGTGTATGAGTTTCTCGAAATCCGCTTCGGACCCAAGACGCGCCGGTGGGCGTCGGCCTTGTTTCTCGTCACGCGCGTGCTGGCCAGCGGCACGCGGCTGTGGGTGCCCACGGTGCTGCTCGTGCTGGCGTGGAAGACATTCGTGAACCCCGCCGTCACCCCGATGGGTGAGTTCTGGCTCTATGCGGCGGCGCTGGTGGGCATCACGGTGCTCACGTCGGTTTACACGGCGCTCGGCGGCATCCGCGCGGTGATCTGGACGGATGTGATCCAGGTCGTCATCCTGTTTTCCGCGCTCGGGTTCGGGCTGTGGTTTCTGCTCTCGAAAACGGGCGGATGGGACACGCTCCACGCGACCATCCTTCCACCCGCCGTGATAGACTGGGGCAGACCTGACCCTTCCCATCCCGGAGCGTGGGGCTGGATCAAGGGCGTGCTCGAGACCGAGTACACGGTGTGGGCCGCGCTGTTCGGCTCCACCTTCGTCACGCTTGCCACGCACGGCACGGATCAGGACATGGTGCAGCGCATGCTCACCGCGCGGAACAAGCACCAGAGCGCCAAGGCCACCATCCTTTCCGGCGTGGCCGACATCCCGGTGAACCTCATGGTGCTCAGCATCGGCATCCTGCTCTTCGCCTACTACCAGCAGCACCCGGAGATCGTGCTGCCAAAGAACTACAAGGGCGCGACCGACAGCTCCCAGGCGTTTCCGTTCTTCATCCTCACGGCGATGCCCACGGGCTTGCGCGGTCTGGTGATCGCCGGCGTGCTGGCCACGGCGATGGGATCGCTCAGCACGGCGCTCAATTCACTCGCCACCAGCTACGTGCGCGACTTCCACTTCCGCTGGTTTGGCGAGCCTCAGGACGACCGCGGCCGCGTGCGCGTGCTGCGCTTCGGCACGGTGCTCTTTGCCGTCTTCCTCATCTCCGTGGCGCTCGGTACGGCGTGGATCAAGGCGCACAATCCCAGCCTGCGCATCATCCCCATCATCCTCGGCATCTTCGGCTACACGTATGGCTCGCTGCTGGGCGTCTTCATGGTGGGCTTGTTCACAAAATCACGCGGCAGCGATCTCGGCAACGGCATCGCCATGCTCGCGGGCTTCATCGTCGTGGTCTGGCTCAGCGGCCTCGACATCGATCTCGCAAAGCTTTTCAACTCCGCCAGCGCATGGAAGCACCCTGACTGGGCGCCTGTGATCGAATTCCCCTGGCGCATCATGTTCGGGACCATCGTCACCTTTGTCATCGCCGCGCTCTTCCCCACGCCTCCGCACCGCCGCGGCGATCTGCTGCTGGCCGGTGACGGCAATACGGGCGGGACGGCCGCCTGAGCCGCCAGCCGCCGCCGCTTGCCTTTATCAACTCAATTCTTGGCACGGGCCGGGAATGTTCACACACTCGCGATGGCGCGGCGGTCAAAGCCGTGCTTGCATCCCTCCTCGCCTGATTGGTCCATTCCACACCCCTCCAGCCCGCACGCCATGAAAATCAACTTCGACAAAGCGCACAAGCTGATCTCAACCCTCGAAGACAAGCTGAATTCAACCTCGCAGCAAACAAGCCACGCGCGTCAGGTGCTCGACGAATGGCGCCAGAGCGGCGAGAAGAAGCTCCGCAAGAAAACCGCGCAGGCATTGAAACTGGTGCGCAAGAAGGCCGACAGTTTCGCCAAGGCTCTGACGCACCTGGAGGAGAATCTGGCGAAGTCGCTCGACCGCGTGGCCGAGGCGATCGAAAAGCCGGCTCCAAAGGCGAGACCGAAGGCCGGCGCCACAGCCAGGAAAACCGCCCGCAAGAGTGCGGCGGCAGCGCCCGGGCCGTCCGCGTCCGATGCTTGATCCGCCGTGGGCATCCTCCTCACTTGCCGCCGCCAGGTGGCGGCGGGGCGTGACATGACGCGGGCGACACGGCGGTGCCGTTTTCATCGTCACGGATGTCCTCGAAGGCGCGGCGCACCGTTTCGATCTGCCGCCTGTAGTGCTCGGCATCGCCGTAGTCGAAGAAGAAACGGTAGCGGCTGTGCATCGACTTGATGCGCAGCGCGTGCTTGATGGGGCACCAATACTGCTCCGTACGCGCGGCGATCTCCGTGGCGCAGGCGAGCACGCCGTTGACATAGGCGCAGTATTCGCAGTTCAGCTTTTCAGCCCAGTTCAGGTAGGACAAGTGGTGGCGGTCGAGCGCGATGTAATCGCGCCGGCACACCCTCGGAATGCCGTAAATGGGGAAACAGACGGCCTGATAGACCGTCATGAAAAGGTCCACGAGCGCGATGGGGATCATGCACGACCAGATCACCGGCGTGGTGAGCAGGATCATGAAGCGCGAGTCGCGCACATAGGCCGAGAAGCGCTTTACCAGCCGCCGGTGCCGCGCACGTGCCTCCTCGGTGAAGCGCACCTTGCCCAGGCGCACCTCGTAGAGGAACTCCTGTTCCTTGCGCTGCAACTCACGCATCACTTCCTTTTCGAGCGTGCGCATTTGTTCGAGGAGCGAGTCGAGCTTGTCGTTCATGGTGAGGTGGGCGGGATTCGGAATGCAGGCATGACAAATCTCAAACCCTGCATCACCCCACCGACTCCGCCAGTTCCCGCATCGCCTCCTTCATGTCGGGCGGGCCGAAGGATGACGTGCCGCAGACGAAGAGATTCGCGCCGTTGCTGCGGGCGATGGGGGCGGTGGTGGTGTAGATGCCGCCATCGACTTCGAGGTGAAAGCCAAGACCATTTGCATCGCGGTAATCGCGTGCGGCGGCGAGCTTGGGCATGGTTTCCTTTTCCATGAACGGCTGGCCTCCGAAGCCGGGGACGACCGTCATGATGAGAAGCAGGTCGATGTCGCGTGCGCAGGGGATCGCCGCTTCGAAGGGCGTGTCGGGATGCAGCGCGAGGCCGCATTGCAGACCGGCGGCGCGGATGCGCTTCAGCGTGTCGGCGACGGAGGTGTCGTAGCGGGCCTCGACGTGGATGGTGATGTTGTTTGCGCCCGCCTTGATGAATCGCTCAAGGTAGTGATCGGGCCGGTGGATCATGAGATGCACGTCGAGGTACATCCGCGTCTGCTTCCGCACCACCTGCACCATCTGCGGGCCGAAGGAGATGTTATCGACGAAGTTCCCGTCCATCACATCGAGGTGCAGCCATTTCGCGCCGGCTTCCTCGGCGCGCTTCACTTCAGCGCCCACGTTCGACCAGTCGGAGGCGAGCAATGACGGAAGAATGAGATTCGTGTGGTGGTCCATGGCACGCGTGTGATGAACGGCTGTTTGCCGCGCGGCGATCTCTAAACCATAATCCGCGCCTTGTTCAACCCTTCCTGACCGCCACGCCACATGTCCGACCCGCTCCTCGACCTCCTCAGCGACGACCACTTCATGCGTGAGGCGATCCGGCAGGCGCGCAAGGCGGCTTCGCAGGACGAGGTGCCCATCGGCGCGGTGATCGTGCATGAGCAGAAGATCATCGCGCGCGCGTGGAACCAGGTGGAGACGCTCAAGGACGCCACGGCACACGCCGAGATGCTCGCTCTCACGCAGGCGGAGAGCGCGATGGGCGACTGGCGGCTCAACGAATGCGATCTGTACGTCACGAAGGAGCCGTGCCCGATGTGCGCCGGAGCCATCGTGCTGTGCCGCGTGCGACGCGTGATCTTCGGCTGCCCCGATTCGAAAGGCGGCGGGGCGGGCGGCTTCTGGAATCTGCTGCAGGCGCCGAATCTGAATCACCGCTGCGAGATCACGCCGGGCGTGCTGGCGGAAGAAACGGTGGCGATCCTCAAGCAATTCTTCGCCGAAGCCCGTGCACGCCGCGCGAGCGGAGAACTGCATACGAAGGGGCTGAGCGACGGGACAATTGCGGGGTGAGATTTTGGGATGGCCGAAAGAAGCGAAAAAGGGAAAAGAACCGAGGTCTGCAAAAGCCAACCTCCTGTCATTCCAAACCATGATGACAGGAGAATGAATTCAACACGTCCAACTTCCGGACTCGGAGGTCTTGCAACTGGCTCAACCATCCGCTGACGCCTCAGAGTCGCGCGTCAGCCCATTTTTTTGTTTCTTTCGTTTCTTTCGGCCAACCATTCCCGCCGATCACTTCTCCGTCGCCTTCACCTGATCCCACACGGCATCCATCTCGGCGAGCGAGAGCTTGCCGAGCGGCTTGCCGTCCGTGAGGAGCCGGTCTTCCATAGCGTGAAAGCGGCGGACAAACTTGTTCGTCGCTGATGCGAGCGCGGCTTCGGACTCGACACCGAGTTTGCGGGCGAGATTCACGACGCTGAAAAGCAGATCGCCGATCTCATCGGTCACGGCTTCTTGTTTGCCGGACTTCACGGCCTCTTCGAGTTCGGCGGTCTCTTCCTTGATCTTGTCGAGCACCGGCGCCGCATCGGGCCAGTCGAAGCCCGCGCGCGCGGCTTTCTTCTGCACCTTCTGCGCTTTCATCAGCGCGGGCAGGCCCTTGCCAACACCGTGTAGGTAAGGCTCGTGCTTCACGCCTTTCTCAGTGCGCTTGATCGCATCCCATTGCGTGAGCACGGCGTCCGAGGTCTTAACGTCTGCATCGCCGAAGACGTGCGGATGACGTCGGATGAGCTTTTCGGTGAGAACGTGTGCCATCTTGTCGAGATCGAACGCGCCTGTCTCGCTGGCGATCTCGGCGTGCAGCACAGGCTGCAGCAGGAGATCGCCGAGTTCGTCGCAGATCAGCTCGGGATTGCCCTCGCCGATGGCCTCGGCGGCCTCGTACGCCTCTTCCAGCAGGTGCGGGACGAGGCTCGCGTGCGTCTGCTCGCGATCCCACGGACAACCGCCCGGCGCGCGCAAACGGTGCACCACTTCTCTCAATCGCTTCAAGGCATCCCCATCTCCGTTGCTCAAACTCATGTGCCGATCATGGCCGCGATCATCTGGTGCGCACGAAAAAAATCCCGCCGGAGATCCTGAGATGGTTGCAAAACCCAATCTCCTGCCCCCCATTCTCCTGTCATCACGACTTGGAATGACAGGAGAATGGGGGCAGGAGAATGAATCCACCAAATTCAAGTTCCGAACTCACAGGTTTTGCAATTGGCTCGCCCAATCGCGACATTTTCCGTCGCGAGAATTGACACCAGTGCGGCCCGCGCCAAGTCTCGGGCGTAACCATCTGCACCTCTACTTTCAACCCATCACTCATCATGGCCAGCGACGCAGTCCTCACGCTCAACGAATCGAATTTCGCCACCGAAATCCAGAACGCCACCGTGCCTGTGATCGTGGACTTTTGGGCAGAATGGTGCGGTCCGTGCCGGATGCTCGGCCCGATCCTCGACCAGCTCGCCACTGAAAAAGCCGGCGCGGTGAAGATCGGCAAAGTGAATGTCGATGAGTGCCCGAACCTCGCGTCGCAATTCAACGTACGCTCCATCCCCATGCTCGTCTTTTTCAAAGGCGGCCAGGCGAAGGACACCGTCGTCGGCGTGCAGTCCAAGGACGCGCTGGCGAAGCGGCTTGAGGCGCTTGGCTAAACAGCAGCACGCCCCTTCACCCGGTCCACCACCACCGCCGCGAGCACCACAAGGCCAAGCACGACCTTCTGGGTGTAGCTCTCGATATTCGCCAGGTTCATGCCGTTCTGGATCACGGCGATGATGAGCGCGCCGATCAGTGTGCCGGCCATTTTGCCGCGTCCGCCGTTCAGGCTCGCGCCGCCCACGACAACGGCGGCGATGACGTAGAGTTCATACATCTGGCCGTAAGTGGGCGAGCCGCTTTTCAACTGCGATGCCATCACCACGCCGCCGAGTCCGGCCAGCGCTCCTGATGCGATGTAGGCGAGGAGCAGCACGCGCTTCACACGCACGCCGGAGACGACCGCGGCATCGCGATTGCCGCCGACCGCATACAGATGGCGGCCAAAGGTCGCGTGCTTCATCAGCAGATGTGCGAGCGCGTAAAGCAACAGCATGAGCAGCACGGCGTTCGGCATTCCCGCGAGATCCGCGCCGCGCCCGAGCCAGATGAATGAGTCCGGCACCTGATAGACCGACTGCCCCTGCGCGAGCAGATACGCGAGGCCGCTGGTGATGAGCATCGTGGCCAGCGTCACGATGAACGGCGCGATGTCGAGTCCGGTGATCACGATCCCCGACGCCGCGCCGATCAGGCCGCATACGGCGACCGCGGCGAGCGACGCCGCGATCATGCCGCCCATCGTCGCATGCTCCGCACCGAACACGTCGCGGATGATCATGCAGCAAATCACCGCCGAGAGCGCGATGAGGCTGCCGACCGACAAGTCGATGCCGCCGCCCACGATCACGAGCGTCATGCCGATGGCCAGAATGGCGATGACGGCGATCTGGTTGGCGATGTTGATCAAATTCCCCGCTGAGAGAAACGCCGGCCATTTCGAGCCGCTCGAGCGCATCAGCCGCGGCTTGCCCAGCACGGGAAAATCTTCCGCCACACTCGCAAACACGAGCCACGTCGCGGCGGAGGGATTGCACGCGATCGCATCGAGCGGTCTGCCTTGCGTGGCGAGTCCCTGGAGCGCCTGCCGCGCGTCCTTCGGCTCTCCGGCCACTTGTTTCACGACGTTGACGCCGCCGCGTGTCAGCGCGCCCGACAAAGCTTCGGCAAAAACTTTGTCATCAGCGAGATCGCGTGTGGCGATCAACACCCGCGCTCCGCTGCCGAAACTCCGCACAATGCTCTGCGCCAGCTCCTGCGCGGCGGCGGCATCGTTCGGCTGCTGGTCGCGGACGGTGAGCACGCTGAAGAGCGCGCAGAGCAGCAGGAGCACGACGAGCATGCCGTAGTCATTGAGGCGGCGGACCATGGCGCGAGGATAAACGAGGGATTGCAAAGCCGTCACATTCTTTGTTTCATCGCCCCATGTCGTCGCAGAAAGGCACCCGGCCCCTCGTCATCCTCGTGTTCGTGCTCCTCGTGTTGATCGTCGTGCCGTTCATGATTTGGGGGGCGAAGTTCGACGCGGCGCTGAGCCTCGACGGCGCACGCGGCTGGATGGAGCAATTCGGAAGCTGGGCCTGGCTGGCGGGCATGGTGCTTCTCGTGGCAGACATCCTGCTTCCGATCCCGAGCACGGTGGTGATGTCCGCGTTGGGCCTGATGTATGGCTGGCTGTGGGGCGGCGTCATTTGCACGGCAGGCTCGGTGCTCTCAGGCGTGGTCGCGTACGGCTCGTGCCGTTTGCTCGGCCGGCCGGCTGCGCGCTGGATCGCCGGTGAGGAAGGTCTCTCCCGTGGCGAGGAAGTATTCGCCACGGGTGGCGGCTGGCTGGTGGCGCTGTCACGATGGACGCCGGTGCTGCCGGAGGCCGTGGCGTGCCTGGCGGGCCTCATGCGCATGCGCTGGTCCACATTTCTGCTGGCGCTGATGTGTGGATCGCTTCCGCTCGGTTTCACGTTCGCGGCCATCGGGCATGCGGGTCAGGACAGGCCTGCGCTGGCGCTATTGCTCAGCGGCGTGGTACCGGTGCTGCTCTGGCTCGTAGCGGGCCGGCTGATGAAGAAGAGGGGACGGTAAATCACGACGGCCGGGTGGTGGATCGCGGTTCGACCGGCACGGTTCAAAATTGCCCGCACCGCACACGACGCATGCGCACCATCAACCATCCACCATGCCTTGCCCGTCAGCTACCCGGCCTTCACCTTCACGCCCTTGCTCCTGTACTTTTCCTCAATTTCCTTCGCAAGCTGCGTGTAGCTGCGGCCATCGAGCAGGATGTCGATGTGCTTGAAGGGATTGCGAAAATCCGGCGGCTTCAGGCTGCCAGGGTAGGTGAAGCGGCCGTCGGGCGAGCGCTTCACTGCGGGATTGGCGAAGAACTCGCGCATGGCGCTGACTTCGCCATACACGGCTTCCATGTATTCCATGAAACGCGTACCTTTGCCGTCGCCATCGAGATGGTTGAAGTAGTACACCAGCATGCAGGAGCGGTAGTAGAGCTTGAACATCGAAGTGGGCGTCGTGGTCAGGCTGTTCCATTTCGCGCGATCCATCGTCATGTGCTCCTCCACGTTCGGTATTTCCGCCCCGCCCGTGCGTTTCTCGCCGGACTTGATGTAGTCCTTCATGCCGCCCTCGTGTTGAGGAAAGAGGAAGCCGTTGGCCGTGTCAGGCAGCATCTCCGTGTACTCGGCGGCACCCTCCACGATCCAAGTGGGCAGGAACTGGATGTAGTCGTCCATCACCTGATGCGTGATCTCATGCACGAGGGTGTCGTTCTTGAAATCACGCTTTTTGAAATAGGTCTGGCCGCGCTTCTCCAGGCCCAGGCTCGGAAAAGGCACCATGAAGACCTTCAGCGCGCCCATGTACACGCCGCCGGAATTCTCGGGCCCGCCCGCCTGAATGTAGTCCGCCCGTGTTTCAAAGAGCTTGGCCTGATACCGCTCGAGGCCGTCGGGCGGGCGGCAGTCGATGCCCCACGGGAGCTGGCTGATGAGCAGCCGCGTGGCTTCAAAGGTCTGCGCCACCTCCGTCATCACGCTCTTGGCCAGCTTCGCCTGTGAGCTGAATTCAAACGTCTCGGTCTGATACACGAATTTCCGCTCGCCCGGATTCTCGCTCACGGGACTGGCATCGATCGATTTTGCGGGAACATCGATCCTCCCCGGGAAACTTCGCTTCTCCAGCGGCAGCCGCTCCATGGCTTTTGCCCGAGGTTTCGGCGCTTCGCCCGCTTGGGCTGCGGACGTTTTTGCCGCCGCCGGGTCGCCCTGGCTCTTGATGAATGCCTGGTCCGCAGCGCTGAGTTTGGCGATGGCGAAAGGAATGGTCTTCCCGTCCGCCATCCGGAGCTGCACGTTGCCGCCCTGAACGCCGGCGAAGGCGGCATCGACCTTGCGGCCCTGCACATCTGTCCAGGAGCGTATGCCGGAGCCAGCGGCGGGCTGTGCATGAGCGTGCAGCCAGCCCAGGAAGACCACGGCTGCAATGGCGCGAAGGGTTTTGATTTTCATGGCGCGTTGCTGGGCGGGAATATTGCTGAGCGCACGGCCTTGGCAAGACTGGACACGGACTCTGCGCCTCTCACTCCGTCGGCATCACCTTCTGCACAAGCGCGACAGGGAGCCGCGGAAACCATTGCGGCGACGGACCGACAATTCGTGTAACCATCATCGCCCGCGGGCGTTTTCGTGGCAGAAGTGGACTCCGTGGAATGCCCGCCAGCCGAAGAAACCGATCTTGCCCTCTGGGTGGAACGAGCCCGCAGCGGCGACGAAGCCGCCGCGACAGCGCTTGTCGATGTGCTGTATCCGCTGGTGTGGCGCATCGCACGGGCGAGACGCCCGATGCGCATGGCGGAGGAAGATCTCGCACAGGATGTGTTCAAGAAAGTCTTCGAGCGGCTGGATCACTACTCACCTCGCGGCGGCATCCCCTTTTCCCACTGGGTGGCCCGGATCGCCACTCGCACCTGTCTGGACGCGCTGCGCGCCGAGCGCCGCCGTCCGGAGCTGCGCTGGGCGGACATGGCGGAGGACGAGGCCGAATGGCTCCAGCATCTCTGCTCGGCCACGGAGCAGCCCGCGCCCTCGCCCACCTCGGGCAAGGCAGCCCGCGACATGCTGCACAAGCTGCTCTCGATGCTGCCACCGGACGACCGGATGGTTTTGCAACTGCTCGATCTCGAAGAACGCAGTGTGAAAGACATCGCCGCACTGCTCGGCTGGAGCGCTTCGCTCGTGAAGGTGCGCGCGTTTCGCGCACGCTTGCGCCTCAAGCAAATCGTCAACAAACTCAAGCTCGAACGACCCGATGAACTCGATGGATGATCGCTGGAAGAACTGCACCCGCGCGGGCCGCGGCTCGCCGGAAGAGGCCGCGCCTCCGGTGCCGCCCGGATTTGCCGTGCGTGCCATGAGGGCCGCACATGCTTCGGGTGAAAACACCACGCTCGATTTGTGGTCGGTGCTTTCCCGGCGCGCGCTGGCCTTTGCCGCCGCGGTCATCATGCTCGCGGGTTCGCTCCTGTGGTGGCAGGACACTCAAGACGCCCTCGCATCCCCTGCCCTCGCGGACGATGCCATGCAACAAGTCCTCTGGCAGCCATGAGTTTCACCTGCTCCAACCGCTGCAAGATCACGCTCATGCTCGCCGCGCTCATCGTCGTGTGCGCGGCAGGAGGAGCCTGGATCGGATTCATGCTCGGCCGCAAACATGAGCGCGGACGGAATCAGCCCGTCGCCTGGAATCAGGAGGTGATGAGCGCGCTGCATCGCAAGCTCAGGCCGGACTCTGAACAGGAGCGGCGCTTCCAGGCGGCCGTGGACAAGGCCGTCGCCTCCATGCAGACCGCCCGCGGCAATGCGATGCGCGAAACCGACGCGATTGTCGAGAAATTGATCGCCGACCTTCGCGCCGAGTTGCGCGAAGGACAGCGCGCCGAGTTTGAGCGCATGGTCAAGACGCGTGGGAAGGCCACGCTCGACCTCCTCAAGGTGGAAAAACGCACGGAAAAAAGCGACGCGTCCCGACGGCCATAGTGTGCCGCGGTGGCCGTGGGAATACCTGCACACAGCCTTGGCGCATCATCAACTTCGGCCACGGCGCCATCGCCGACGGCGCGCAAAGTATTTTCAATTCGATGTCACACCGTGACCTCGAACCGCCAATGACGGGGTGAATCCGCTTCAACCACTTCACCCTCCATGCATTCCACGCTAACCTTTCCCATGAAGTTCACCGACCCTCCCGTCGATGCGTGCCCGGCCTCTTCCGCGCCTGCTGTTGCGACGGATCGCGTGGCATTCAGCATTCTGGTCCGGCAGCATCATCGCAGCTTTCTGGCCTACGCGCGGGCTCTGCTGCATGATGAGAGCACGGCGGCGGACCTGGTGCAGGAGGCGCTGATCATCGCGTTCAGAAATCTGGCGAAGTTCGATGTGGCGGGTGACTTCCCGGCCTGGGTGCGCGGGATCATTCGGAACAAATGGCGCGAACTCGCTCGCGAGCGTCGCTGCGAGCTGCTGGATGACGAAACGCTGCAAGGCATCGAGGCGCAGCATGCGGTGTGGCAACACGCGCTGGCGCTCTCGCAGGAGAAGAATCCGGTCTTCGCGAAGCTGGAGCATTGCCTTTCACGACTGCCCGAGGCGCTGCGTGAGGCGATCGACGCCTGCTACTTTCAATCGCGCAACAGCGACGAAGCCGCCGTCGCGCTCGGAGCCAGTGCTGCATCGATTCGGAAGCGACTGGAACGCGCGCGCTCCGCCCTGCGCCTGTGCATCGAGGGCGAGACCTCACCGGCTTGATTAACCTCCAACCCATTTTCGTCATGAACAACGATTCCCCTTCCCCTGCTGAATCCACTCCCGCGCAAGACCGCGCCACCGAGACGCTGCTGCGCGAATACGGTCGTCTTCAATCGAACGACGACGAAGACTTCCTCGCCGCCTTCGAGCAGCGCCTGGCAAAAGAAGCCGAACCCGAAACCGCGCCGATGATGGCCCGGGCTGCCGCACCGTCTTCGCAGAAGAAACCCATGCAGCGCAGAATCTTCCACTTCGCCGCACTCGCTGCGGCGGCGTGTGTGCTCGTGACGGTCGCATGGCATCTCGGTCAGTCGCAAAAACCGGCACAGACACCCGCGGTGGCACAGAAACTTCCAGCGTCTCCCGATGCCAAGGCCAAGGGGAATGCGAACGTCTCGGCATCGCCAGCGAATCCTTTGGCTGCGGGAAAGGAGACGACACCGCCAAACTCAGCGGCTCTATCCGCAACGCCGAAACCAAGCGTCGCGGTTCTCTCACCCATCATCGTAAAGGACTCATCAAACCTGCTCGTGTCAGCACCGCCATCCAACGTGATGAATCGCTTCAAAGGCGTGGACCTGAAGAGTGAACTCGGACTCATCAGCGCCGGTTCGGAGATTTTCGATGGCAGTGGGGGCGCGCGCACCACCCTGCTTCAATCATCGGGTGCTACCTACGACTACCAGCCGCCCACCGAATCTTCGCTCGAAGTAGAAGCAGGAGGTTTTGCGATGACGGGGACTTTGAAGGCTGACGCGAGTTCGTCTCCGCTGCTTCGCTCGCTCGACCATACGGATCAGGCTCCCAAAGCCACCGGTGCCAATAGCGCGAGTGCATTTGAGCCTGGAAGCGCAATGGGTGTCTTCGGCGGTGCAGTTCTTCCATCCAGCACACCGAGTAACTTCACCGGAGACCTCACCATCAGCAGCGGAGCAGCTTCCACTTCGAGCCTCACCGATTTCACCACGTTTTCAGGTGTCGTGAGCGGGGCTGAATCATCCCGCCTAGCCTCTGCGACAAACGAGTTCGTTCCTACGACGGGGAGACGATTTGGCGGCGGCAGCAGTACTCTCGCCGCCTCCAGCGCGGACGCTTACACCGGCACGGCAACGATCACGGCGGGCACGTTGGTCGTTCCGACCAACCCCGCCTCGCCGCCACCGCCCTCTGGCCCCTCAGCCCCTTCACCGGTTCAACTCCAAGGTCTGGGATACATCGCGTCGACGGGTTCGACATTCACTGGCGGCACCACGATAAATGCAGGTAAGCTCGTTTCCGACTCAGGCAAGACCACCTTTACCAATAACGGATCAACAACCGTTACTTCGACAGTTACGGCTTCTGGCGCACTCACAAAGGTCGGCGCTTCCACTTTGACGCTCAACGATGGCAACCTCACCTTCACTGGCGGCAATTCACCCTCATTCGGCAACAGCACCGTCACTCTCGGAAACGCCGCCGCCACTGCGGTTCCGGGTCTTCGGCTCTCCACTCCAGCCGACAACGTCTCAGCTGGAAATCGCTACGATGCCGCGCCGGTGAATCCGTTTCTTTCGGCGCTCAGTCATCCGCTTTCGACCTTCAGCATCGATGTCGACACGGCGTCGTATGCGAACATCCGCCGCCTCATCCAAAGCGGAGCCGGCGTGCCGCCTGCTGCCGTGCGGCTGGAGGAGATGATCAATTATTTCCCTTACACCTATGTCGAGCCAAAGGGTGAGCATCCGATCGCGGTGAAGGTGGAGAGCGCCGCCTGCCCGTGGGCTCCAAGCCACCGGCTGGTGAAGATCGCGCTGAAGGCGAAGGAGATCGATCGCAACCGACGCGCCGCGGCGAACCTCGTCTTCCTCGTCGATGTCAGTGGCTCGATGTCGAGCGAGGACAAGCTCGCGCTCGTGATCAAGAACCTGCGCGTGCTCACCGCATCGCTGAACGCGGATGACACCGTGTCCATCGTGACGTATGCGGGCAATTCCGGCATCGCGCTGCCGCCGACGCTTGGTGACAAGAAACAGAAGATCCTCGACACGCTCGCCAGCCTCAATGCTGGCGGCAGCACGAATGGCGCAGGCGGCATCATACAGGCCTACGAGCTGGCGAAGAAGCAGTTCATCAAGGAAGGCGTGAACCGCGTGGTGCTCTGCACCGACGGCGATTTCAATGTCGGCATCACCGGCAAGCAATCGCTCGTCGATCTCGTGAAGGAGCGCGCGCAAGACGGCATTTTCCTGACCGTGTGCGGCTACGGCCAGGGCAATCTCAACGCCGCGATGCTCGAAGCCATCACGGACAAGGGCAACGGCATCTACCACTACATCGACAGCGAGCGCGAAGGCCGCAAAGTCTTCCAGGACGAACTCTTCGGCACGCTCGTCACCGTGGCGAAGGACGTGAAGCTGCAGGTCGAGTTCAATCCCGCGCATGCGGCTCAATATCGCCTGATCGGTTACGACAACCGCATGCTCGCGAAGGAAGATTTCGCGAATGACAAAGTGGATGCCGGCGACATCGGCGCAGGCCATCGCGTGACAGCGCTCTATGAAGTCATCCCGACCGGGAGCGCCAGCGTGAGCGAGATTCCGCTGAAGTATCAAGCCACACCGCCCGCACCCGAGCCACCGAAGTCATCGAGCCCCGAACTCCTGACCGTGAAGCTGCGCTACAAAGAACCAGCGGAGAATACCAGCAAGCTCTTCGACCAGCCGTTCACCGATGATCCGAAAGCCACCGCGAGCACCGACTTCGCCTTCGCCGCAGTTGTGGCCGAGTTCGGCAACTGGCTGCGCGGTGAACGCGCCGAAGGTCGCACACTCGCCCAACTGATCGAAGCCGCCGAAGCCGCTCGCGGCGATGATCCGCATGGTTATCGATCCGAGTTCATCGAGCTGATGAAGCGCGTGAAGTGATCACTGCATTTGTTCGCAGACTGCTGAGCAAGAAGCTCGTTTAGCTGAGCGAAGCAACAGCGTCCCCCTCACCCCAGCCCTCTCCCAAAGGGAGAGGGAGACGAGGGCGCTACCGGGCCAAGAACACAAAGCAGGCATTGCGCAAGTCGCGCGGCAGCGCGTCCTACTCGCTCCCCCTTTGGGAGAGGGCCGGGGGGAGGGGGTGTTGCAAACAACCGAGCAATCACTGCTCGCCCTTCGACTCACGGCACCACCCGCACGCGATAAAACTTTCGCACGCCGCCCGCACTCGTGTCGAGATACGAAGTCGTAGCGCCACCGGAAGCGGGGATGTCGCCGGAAATGTCGATGAACGAGTTGCTCGCGAGCGTGGTGGATGCCTGCACGCGGTAGGTTTTGCCGGGGATGCTGGACCACGTGACGTTGAAGCTGGTGGCGTTCGGGCGCGATGACGTGGTGACTTTGAGCGCGGAAGATTGCGAGAGCGGATTGGTGCCGGCTGCTTGTTCTTGCTCGTTCGTCATGCCGTCGCCATCTTGATCGCTGGTGGCTGACAGGAGAATGATCGGCGTGGTCTGTGAGGATGGATTGGGTGCGCCGGAGTCGGATTGCGATGCGCTGGAACTGACTCCTGCACCACTCACCGCCGTGAGCGTGGCGTAGTATGTCGCGCCAGGAGTACCGTTGAAATTGAAACTCGTGGTGCCACCGGACACACTGACATTGTTGGCGACATCGCTGCCGCCGGGCGTGGTGCCGATGCTGATGCGCCAGCTGGCGATGTTGTCATGTGCGCCGGCATTGCTGGTCCATGAGAAGGTGCCCGTGCTGCCGATCATGTAATAGCTCGCTTGCGGTGCGCTCGATGGCGGCGGCGTGACATCGACGATCTTCAGGAACTGCGCGAGTTCGCCGTCATTCGTGATCGGATTCACCGTTCCGCCGCCGAGACCGACGAAGATGCCGTTGCTGTAGATGTCGGCTCCCGTGCGCGACGCACCCCACACGTTCGCAGTCGCATTGCTGCTGGCGAGATTGCGCACGTTGTAGAGGCGCGATCCGGAGTTCACGAGGCCGAGCAGGCTCCAAAGTGGATCGCCAACGCCGCCGCGGATGTCGAAAGTGCTGCTGGTGGAGTAATGCGTCGTCGCGCCAGTTCCGGGGCTGGTGGCGTTGTGCTCGAAGAGATTCGCGAAGCACAGCACGACATCTTTGAAAGCGGGCGACGCATTCGCCTGTTCGTATTTGGCGATGGCGAAGATGTTGTCCGCAGGTGCACCGCCGCCGATCTTTTGATCAAGGTAATATTGATTGATCGACTTGATCGCGGGGCTGCTGAGTCGAGCCGAGTTCACGCGTCCATACCATTGAGCCATGCCGGTGTTGTTCGGCGGCTGAGTGCCGGCATACCACCACTGCGCGCGGTTCCATTTTTTGAAGTGCGGGATGCGCTTCCCGAAGTTCAGTTCGTGATCGGTTTCAAAGCCGTCGTAGTGCCAGGTGCCGACGCCTTGATTGAAGTTCTGAATCCCCTGCTCTTGTCCGTAGAACGTCATCGGCAGTCCAGGCACAGCAGCCACGGCCGCATAGCGCGTCGCATTGAGCCACGCGTCATTGTCCGGCAGCACTTCATCGTGGCTCGTGATGTTCAGCAGGATCGCGCCGGTGCGGTAGTTGCTGCGACGCGACTCAAACGCGCTCTGGATGTCGTATTCCTTGTTCACATGGCTGCCGGTGAACGTGAAGACGAAGCTCTCGTTGAGAATGTCGAAGACGCGATTGCTGCGATAGCCGGGCTCACCTCCGTCGAGCGTCTCGGCCATGAACACAAAATTCCACTTCGCGCTGCGCGTGCGGTTGATGACGTATTCCCACAGCGGATTTGGCAAACCCTGACCGAAGTCGCAGCGGAGGCAGTCGATACCTTTGTTGTCAGCGGCGAGCCGCGTGGCGTAGCTGCCGCTGGTGGAATTCGTGAGCGAGTGACCTGTCTGCTGCAGCCAGTAAATCGGGTAGTAGCCGAGGTAGCGCCACAGTTTGACCACCTCGGGACCGATGCTGTTCCAGTCCATGAAATCGTCTTCGTTCTTGTGCGGCTCGCTGCCAGCCGTGTAGCTGTCATAGCGCCACTGCGCCGAGTAGCGACCGTAATACAGCTCGGCCACATCGCTCCACTTGCCGAAGTCATTGCGATCCGGCGCCACGGCTTTGTCTTTGTCGGCGAGACTCGTGAAATACGTCCCGGGCTGGCCGTAGTCGCCGGTGCGCGAATACCAGTTCGCCGGAATCGCCGTGCTCGTGCTGCCGGTGATGCCGAGATCCACGCCGCCCTGGCCATACACGGCATCCCACGCGGTGTGATTCGCCACGAAGTCGAGCATCACATTGATCGTGCCGACGGTGCCGCTGTAGTTGTCCGCCTTTTGCACGAACGTCTGAAACTCACTGAGCGCCGATGCTTCTGTGTTCGCGCTGCCGAGATAAGGGTTCACTGCGAAGAAGTTCTTCGTCGCATACGGACTACCGGGCAAATAGGGGCTGCTCGTCGCGGGATCATTCTCCACGCCGAGTCCGCCGGTCGGATGGATCGGCTGGAACCACAGACAGTTCGTCTGGATCGTGTTGAAGTAATCGAGGCTCAACGGGTCATTCCCATCGCTGTCACCGTCAGCCACGCCGAGCAAATCGATGAACGTGCTGCGTCCCGCTTGATTGTTCGCCGTCGCTTCGATCGTGAGCGGATTCACTTCGTAGAGCGTCATCTCCAGCGCCTTCTTCGGCGACACGACCACGGCATGATCGCGATCGCCGTAGTAGAACCAAGAGCCCGTCGGCGAGAAGCGATAGCGAACCGTCGCGCGATACGCACCGGTCTTCGTGACGGGCCTGAGCAATACCCACGTCGAACTGACACCAAAGTTCGTCATCGGATAAGCACGGTAATAGTGAGTGTCGTTTTGACCGCATAGATCACGCGGCGGCGGCACGATGCCGTCGGCCACACCGTCGCCGTTGTTGTCCTGATCTGCCTTGTCACGACGGTTGAGGTTCGTCACTACCTCCACCTCCGTCGGTGGCGTGCCTGCATTGAAAGTGACGGCCATGCTCAGCGTCTGCTCCTCTCCGGCGATCTCGTCGATGAAGAACTTCGTCGTCTTGTATGGCCCGCTCACGCTGTTGACCGTGAAGTCGGTGATGCGCTGCACGCCGTTGATCGTGTAGTTCGCGCCCGCGTTGTTGTTCCAGGACAGCGTCAACGCATCGGTGGCGAATCCCGTGTGAAACTTGTCCGGCGTCGCGGTCGAGGTGAGCGCATACCATTGGATCGTCTTGCCATCCTTCAGGTCGGGAATGGTCGCTGTCGCTGTGTTGCCCGCGACGGTCGCGCGCACGACCTGCGAGTAGGTCCAGCCTGAGTCCGTGTAGCGCACATACACTTTTTCTTCGGCGGAAGGCGTGCCAGACAGATTGATCGTGATGAGACCAGTCGTCGTGTTGCGCGACACACCCGTGATCGCCACCGGCGCGCTGCTCAATTCCATCACGGTGATGAATGTGTTCGCGAGCCCCGGATTCTTCACGGTGAAGATGTAGCGCTTGCCCGCAATCACACCGCCCGAGAGCTTCGACGGCGAATCCGCCGACGGCTGGTAATACATGATGGCCAGTTCATTCTTCGGGAAGATGAGATTGCCGCCGTAGTCCTGGTTCCAGTCATTGCCGGTGACCATTTTGAAATCGAAGTCGTTGTTCGCCGCCGCAGCGGTCCACTCAAATCGAAACCATTCCGTGCTGCCATCCGGCCCCGAGTATTTGTAGCAGTCCGACACCGCGCCGAGGTCATAACCCGGACCTTCGCCGGGGAAGTTCACTTCGTTGGCGTTCCAGGCGAGGGCAACACCGGCTGCCAACCACCAAAAGAGAGCGATCAGACGTGTTCTCATTCCAACCGATGCTTCACGGATTCAACACCCGCACCTCGACGCGGTAAAAGCGCTGGGGGCGCGTGTTAGGGGCTGGGGTGCTGGCGGTGCCGTCGTCGGTGACGGTTTTCGTTGTGCCGTCGCCGGTGACTTCGCTGCCGAGGAGGTTCCACGTCGCGAGATCGTCGCTGTAGTAGATCTTGTAGCCGCGATTTGGAATCGTGGAGAAGCTCACGGTGAAGCCAGCGGGCACTTTTGCGACCCCAGGAACATAGACATCGGCTGCGTTGGGATTCGTGCCGAGAATGTATTCAGAGAGATTGTTCAAGCCGTCGCCGTCGGGATTGCCGGCTGCGCCATTGGCACCGCTCGCGTCGCCGCCGTTGAGACCGTTGGCGAGTTCCCATGAGTCTGGCAGGCCGTCGCCGTCGGAGTCGCGCGTGAGTGTGGGACCGGTTTGGAAGCCAAGTTCAAACGTCATGCCGGTCGTGCCGCTGAGTTCGATCTGCTGCGTTTGTGCCTGATTGCGCATGTTGATCGTGTCGAAAGTCACGCCGAGACCGGGATCGTCGTCGATCGCGCCACTGTTCCATGTCGTGCTCGCCAATGGCTCGACATAGGCGCGGACGATGCCGTCCGCGCCGGTGGTAAGTGTCTCGATCTGCCCGCTGAAATTTGCCAGTGCGCTGAGATTCGTTTGCCCGGTCTTCAACAGATGGGCGAGATGCGGACTGAGGCCGTGGCGCGAATAGAGCGTCGTGATGCCACCGGTGAGCGCATACACGGCGCGCAGCGCATCCTTGTTTGGCTGCAGCGTGATTGTCTTCGTGATCTTGCCGTCGCTGCTGGTGAAGATGAAACCGTTCGTGGTCGCAGTCGCGGAGTAGAGATCATTGTTGTAGCCGACGCTGTTCACGCCGCCGGCATACCAGTCTTTAAAGCCGCTCGTGCGATAGCTGCCGACCGCGCCATTGATCACATTCACCGCGCCTTCTTCTTCGGTCTCAAAGCCGGAGTAGCTCACCGGATTGCCGACACATTGGAATACTTTGCCATTGGCAATGTCACGCACCCACGCTGCGGTCATGCGACCTCCGATGCGCTCGAAGAGGGCGAAGACGCGCTTGTTCAAGATCATGCATTCGGCTTCGCCATCGAGATCGACATCGGCGCTCTCGGTGCCGCTCGTGCTGTCATAAGTGCCCGCTGTCGCGGCATTTGCCCACGTCGTGACGCGCTGATAAACATAAGCCCATCGCGCCTGTGACTGCGCGGCCTTGCTGAAGCCCGCGAGACTTTGATTCGTCGTGTCGGGATAAACATAAGCGCCGGTGCTGAAGCGCGTGAGATCGTTCGACGTTTGATTGTGGAATGCGGTCAACCAAGCCGAGGCGTGGAAGGTGTTGCGAGCCAGTAGCCGAAGCGGATTCGTCGGCGAGAGAGCGCTGGCGCTGCTCCACGCCGTGTTCGACACCCCACTCACGCCGACTTGGCCCCACGGCAGCGACATTGGCGTCGCAGGCCGAATGTTGAACAGCTTCGCCGACAGACTCTCTTCGAGCCCTGGCTGGCCGAAGAACCAGTTGTCGTAGTTTTCCTGCGTGGCGTGATGAAGGAAGTCCTTCGACACATTCGCGAGCGTCGTCGTGCCGCGTTCGACGACGGGCCATGTGTCGCCGACGCCGTCGCGATTGCTGTCCACGGCACCGGCGAGGATTTGCTGCGGCGTGACGAGCTGCACCCACGGATGCGACGCCATCCACGCGATGTTGAGATCGTAGGCATCAGCCTGCGCCTTTGTCGTGAAGTCGCTCCAATCGCAATGAAGCACCACCACCTGATCCTGCTGACTGCTGCGCGCGCGACGATTCAGCATCTGGCGGAGCGGCAGACCGAGACCGCCGTCGTTGTTGTCAAAGCGGAAGGCGCTCGTGGAGTCATTGATCACCACGAGCTTCGTCCCGTTCACGCGATTGATGCGATAGCCATCGCTGCCGAGCGAACTCGCGCGGCCGAACCATTTCTCGATGTGCCGCGACTGATCGGCAAAGGTCGCTGTGAACCCGCAGCCTTGGATCACGTTCATCGCCGTCGTGTCGAGCACGCGCTCGGGGGGATAAAGCACGGCGCTGCTCGGCGCGGAGCCATAGACATCGCTCATGAATTGCGAGGCATCGCTGATGCTCGCCTGCGTGTAGCTCTGCGGGAAATACGGCAGGATGTGATCGGCAAAAGTCGTGCCTGTGAATTGCACAATGCCGTTCGTCGCGAGCGTGCCGATGCGTGAGTTCAGCGACGGGCCATCGCGCCACGGTTTGTTCACGGCGGGATCGACCTTTGCCCACTGGATCGCACTCGCGAGCGTCGGCGTGATGTGCATGGCAAGCGGCACGCCAAAGGCTTCATGCACATCGAGCGGACGATACCAGCCGCCGCCCGCGCCATTATTCAGAAGCGCCTGCACTTCGCTGCCGGGCAAAAGCGGGCGCGCCTCGTGGATTAGGCTGACGACCTTCGCGCGCTTCCATTTGTCGTTGTTCGTGCTCGTCGCGCTGAACCACGATTTCAACACGGCCTTGTCACCGGTGAGACTGCTTTGATCGCGCCAGTAGCTGCTGGCCTGCACGTCATCGAGAATCGTGTCGCGGATGTCGCCGCGTCCGCCGATGTCGCCCGCGCCGACGGGACTGTTTTGCGTGCCGTCCTTCGTGGTGAAGACCTGAAAGTTGATGTTGTTCGGATCCTGATTCCATCCGGCGTCGATGAGCGCCTGTCGGCTGATGCTGAATTCGACCGCATCGAGATTGCTGTTGAACCACGCCTTCTTGAATCCATCCGCGTTCGCCTGCGTGCGGCGCACCACACCGACACCGGTGAGCGCCTGATTGTAAGCCGTGGTGTTGAGCGCGTGATTCGTATCGACGTAAACCGCGCCGTTGTCCGTCGCGTAGCAGGCGACCACGGCCTCCCATCGCATCTGCGTGCCGGTGTCCACTTCATCGGGCAGCGCATACTCGCCGACCGACGGGCTTCCGAAATCCATCACGACGTAGATGTCGAGATTGGCATCTTCCGCGTGCGCCTTCAGGTCCTGGAGATCGACGCGGAAATAGAAATTCCCGTCGCCACCGAGCGACGTGGAGCCGCCATCGTGCGCGTAGAAGGCCACGATGTCGCGGCTCGAGTCGTAGCCGTCGTTCGCTTTATAGACATCACTTCCCTGGTTGTTCGTGCCGTCGCCATCGTATTCATCGAGTGCGAGCAGGTCGTTGATCGTCCAGTCGGTGAACTCCTGGTTGTTCGTCACGCCACCGATCACGATCGACGGCGACTTCGGTCCGATCGTGATGCTGCCGGGCGGCGGCGGAGGAATCGTGTTGTCTTCCTTCGGATTCGTTCCGTTGGCGAGTTCCTGGAGATTCGTGAAGCCATCGCCATCGGGATCGCCGCTGCCGCCGTTGATCGGATTGCCCGCGAGGCCGGTGCGCATGTTCAGCGTGCCGTTGTCGAGCGGATCGAGGCCGTATTTCACTTCCCAGCCGTCGGGAAGGCCGTCGCCGTCCGTGTCGCGATTCAAAGGATCGGTCTCCGTCCAAAACTCGCCGCTGTCGTAGATGCGATTGTTGTTCGTGTCACCGGCGATGCGGCCGTTGCCATCCTTGTCTTCGCCAAAACCATCCGTCGCGCCGTCGCCATCAGTGTCGGGGTTGTTGGGATCAGTCTCGGTCCAAAACTCCCCCGGCTCTTGCACATGGTTCGGCCAGTTGCGGCCGAGATAGGGATTGTAGCTGACGGGCAAAGGCTCGCCGTCGCCGGTGTTGAACACGCCGTTTCCGTTCCGGTCCGTAAAACTCTCGCCCGTGTCCCATTTGCCGTTGCCGTTCGAGTCTATCCAAGGTTCGCCGTCCACCCATCCGTTGTGATTGGCGTCCTCAATGCCGTCGGCAATGCCGTCGTGATCGCTGTCGGGATCGTTTGGATCGGTGACGCCGCCGCGCAATTGCTTGCTCCGATCGCCGCCCTCGCTCGCGGTGTTCACGCCAGGCACCTTGTTCAAATTGTCGAGCGTGTTGTAGAACGGCGGATCGAGATCGCCGACGAAATTTGGCACGCCGTCGCCGTCCGTGTCGCGCGAGAGAATGGTCCCAAAATCAAATCTGCCGTTCCCGTTGGTGTCGGTGAACGGCTCGCTCGCTTCGCCTGTGTCATGGAGTCCGTTTCCATTGACGTCATTCCAGTCGAAGACGCCGTCTCCCGCCCCTGTGTTGTTGGGGCCGTAGCCGGTGTCAGTGAATGACTCGCCGACGATCGTCGCATTTCGCCAGCCGACTTCGAGCGCATCGGGCAGTCCGTCGCCATCGGTGTCAGGATTCAACGGATCGCTTTTGCCGAACGCATTGTGAATGTGCACCTCGCCGTTCGTCCACTGCTCGGCGTTTGGTTTGTATTTGGGATCGTCGGTCGGATAGCCATTCGGCAAAGGCGTGTCGGTTCCTTCGTCGGCATCGAGGAGGCCGTCGTCATCGTCATCGGGATCCGCAGCTGCGGCCGGAACGACCTGACGGAAGACGACCTTCGCGCGGCGATTGTCGAAACTCTCGCCAGTCGGTGAAACGACACGCGCCTCGAAGCGGAACTCGCCCTCGGTCATGCCAGACCACGTGAAGTCCCAGAACTTTGTGCTGCCTTCCGTCGTCACGACCGGCGTGCTGAAATTGATGGGACCGGCGGTGACGTTCATCGTCACACTCGTCGCGTCGGTGCCGGTGCTCACGCGCACGACGTAGCTGCGCTCGGCGGCGGAGGGCGATGCTTTGTCCGGCAGCACGATCTCGAAGGGCTTTCCATCGCTGTCGAGTTCCGGCGGTGTGATGATGGAGATGCGCGGCTTGTTCGATGGCGCGGCTTTGACGATGCGCTGCGTAACAAGATCGGGGTCCGGCGATGTGCGGTCAAAGGTGACCTCGATCTTGTGCAGGTAGTCGGGCTGGTCGTTGTAGAGATTCGGTAACGGGAACGCCAGTTCATGGTAGTTCGCATTGGCGTTGTAGTTGATCGTGAAATTGTCACGAGCCTGCGCGGTGCCGATCGTATCGTCGTTCGCGCCGATGCGGATGGTGAACTTGTTTATGAGCTGCGTCGTCGTCAGTCCGTCAGCGAGCGACTTCGTGAAGAAGACCTTCATCACATAGTTGTCATCGACCGTGTCGCCATCCGTCTGCGGATAAGCGACGAAGACACGGTAATCCGGCCCTGCCGTGTTCACCGTGCGCTGCAGCGTCGTGTAGTGACCGGCGGCATCGCTGAGCGCGAAGTCCTTGTAGGCGGCCGATGACACCTCGCGCAGGCGCACCTTGATCGTCGCGGTGCCAGTGGCCGGGATGTTCGAGTAATTGAGCCGCCACTCTTTTTGATACGACGAATTAATGTTCAGCGAAGGCGTCACCTCGCTCGCCTTCACCCACGACGTGATCGCGGTGCCGCTGGCGGGATTCACGTTGCTGCCATCCCACACGCCGTTTTCGTTGAGGTCTTGGAAAGGCTCGCCGGAGTCGTGATTGCCGTTCTTGTTCGAGTCGGTGTAGGGCTCGAAGCCCATGCCGTTGCCGTTCGCCACGCGCGTGACGCTGTCGTCATTCGACGGGTCGGTGTCGTCGATGTTATACCAAACTTCCGTCACACTCGGATCGGTGCGGACCACCACGCCATACGAACTGCCGCCAACGGTGTCGCCATTCGTCGTCGGGAAAGCCACTTCGCCACCGGGCGGCAGCGCATCGTAGTAGAAGGTCTGCGTGAAGGTGTTGTAGATGCTCGCCTGCCCATCGCGCTGGAGGAATGCGCGCGCACGGATGACATGGAAGCCTTCCTCGAGTCCGTTCACAATCGCGCCGTAGTCGTTGTGCGGACGATGCGCGACAGTGGTGAGGTTCCGCGGCGTCGTCTGGAATGTGGTCTGCATCTTCTGCTTGCGATCGACCGAGGCCGCGTTGCCGGGGAACCACGGCGGCGCGCCTTCCTTGTAGATGCCGATCTTGTATTTCGATGTGGCCGTGAAGTCGCCCGGCAGCGCGCACTTCCACCAGTCGGTGGTGCCGCCGTCGTCATTGTGGTCAAAGTTCATCTCGGCCGTCTTTGTTTTCCCAGCGCCCATGCCCGCCGCGCCTTCGGGATTCGAGCCATCGGTCGTGTAATAGAGGAACATCTTGTAGCCGCCGCCGACTGCGTTCGGCTTGGCCCAGAGTTGATTGCGCGAGGCGTCGTATTGATTGCGCGCCGGCGTGATGTTGCCGACGGGCGCGGAGGGATCGTGATAAAGGAAGATCGCCGTGTCTCCATCGATGAGCTTCGTGCCCGCGCCGTTCACGCGCGTCGTGGTCGTGTAAGTCTCCGCGCCGGGCGAGCCGGTGACATTGCGTGCACCCGTATCCACGGCGGCGAACAACTCGGGATGAATGCGGCTGACGAAAGTCGGCTGCTCGTAGCCTTGAAACACATCGGTCGAGATCGCGGGCGGATTGTCGCGCGGGTCGCCGAGCGCGTGGTTCGTGCCATTGAGATCCATGCCGCCATCGAGCTTCAGCAAAACATTGGCCGCCGAGCCATCGACACGCGCGATGAAACGCACCGCCGAGCCGTCGGTGATGCGTGGCACCGTGGCGCTGTATTTGTAATCGGTGACGTTCGTGTCCGTCGGCAGAATAGGCTTCGCGGCATCCGGCAGCGTGGTGCCGTTGAACGCCTTGTCGCCGTTCGGTCCGTCTTTGCGCACATAAGACACGGTCGGGCATTCGACTCCGCCCTGCGTGATCGTGATCGGCCTGCCGCCTCCATTCCTCCAGCCGAGCGCCGGGTCGGGATTCTTCCACGAGAAGATGAAGTAGCCGCCACTCGGCACGACAACCGTGTTCAGCTCTTCCTTGAACTTGTAAAAGCCGCCGCCAACCCACGAGTAGTTGTAGAGATACGCGCCGGCCGGAAATGATGTGTTGAACGTGCGCGCCTGACCGCTCGCGTAGTTGTCATTAATCATGAAAAGCATCGTCACACCGTCGGAGTCGGCCATTGCGCCGTTCTCACGCTTGTCGATGCGCTCGTAAGCGATGAAGTCGGCGTCACTCCACTTCCCCACCTGATAGCCGCGCGCGAATTGATCATGGATGTAAGTGAGGTTCGGCACGCGGCCGTCGCCGAACTGGCCGAGGAAGGCCGTGTTTGCGTGGCGAGGAAAAGCGCCGCCGCTCTCGCCGAGCGTCTCGGCCTGGTAGTTGCCGTCCGTGTAGATCAGCCCCATGCCTTCGCGGGTGAAATACATCGCGTGCTGCAGTTCACGACGCGCGGCGTAGTCGTTGTCGTGGCTTTGCGCGTGAGCCACTCCCACACTGGCAGCAAAACCGCCCGCGCCGGGCTGGTCGTAGCCGTTCAGGCCGTCGCTCGGATTGCCAAGCTTCGAGTTCAAGTTGTTGCGCAGCACATTGTCCACGAGGCGCATCCCCGCGTCGATGTAGGGGCCGTAAGCTGGCGGCTCCCCGAGATGTTCGCCGAAAAGCATCGCGTCATCGCGACCCGCCTCGGTGTTAAAGACGGAATCACGATGATTCGCATCGCTGAAGCCGCGCGTGATGTTGAACTGCCGCTGCACCTGGCCGCTGTAGCCGTAGTCGCTCGAGTCCTTGTCCGCGCCGAACGTGGCGCCGAAGAAGTCCGCGTGCACGTGCTTCACTGCATCGAGACGAAGCCCGTCGGCTTTGGTGCGATCGATCAGCCACCGCGCCGCGCGATTGAGGTAGTCCTGCACATACTCCTCGTACTTCGATTTGTTCGTCGTGAGGTAGTTCTGCGCCCACGCCTTTGCCTGAGCATCGCTCGCCGATGGCCCGAGATTCGCCGGCTGGCGCGCCATCGCGATGAGACCGCCGAAGCCGATGTAGTTCCCGTCCTTGTCATAGCAGTATTGCTCCGGCCGCTCGTAGTCGCGGATGAATTTGATCTTCGGCCACGTGCTGCCTTCCGTTTTGCCGAAGTTCAGATTCGTCGTGCCCGGCTCCTGCGCGATGTCGATGAGATCCGCCAGCCCAAGCTGCTGCACCTGCCACGCATCGTTCCACGAGCGCGTGTTGTCCCATTTGCGATAAAACCCTTCCGTCGTCAGCCGCAGATGGAAATCCTCCGGCAGCATGCCCGGATACAAATCGACCGGCGTCGTCTCATTGTAGCCCGGCACGTCGAACGCGCGGTGGTTCATGATGTTGTCGAAGTAGATGCGGATGCCAAAGCGATGCGCCGTCTCCACCAGCCGCAGCAATTCCGCCTCCGTGCCGTAGCGCGTCTTCACCGAGCCTCGCTGATTCTTCGAGCCGAGATCGAACGGATCAAACATGTCATACCCCACGCTCAATCCACCGCTCCCCTTTGTCGGTGGCGGCAGCCAGATCGCGCCATAGCCAGCTTCCGCCAGCTCGGGCATCTTGTTCGTGATCTCCTTCCAAGAGGTATTGAAGTATTGCACCATCGTCTCAGCACGGAGCGAAGAATCGAGCACGACGCATACAAGCATCGTCCCCACAAGGAGGCGGATGCTGCGGGTCGGGTTGAAGTGACGGATGATCCCGGACATTTGCGCGCTATTTGACCACGGTTGGCTTCAAATCCTCAATGAAAAACCGGCCGGTCAATCACGAGGCTCCCGGCAGGGGACGAAGGTGCCGGCCATTGTGTGCGACACCCCGGCTCCCGCCTCTAGACAAATGAACAAATGCAGAGGGTGCGCCGCCTCTAGAAGCCAAGGGGAGAAACGCATGAGCCGGCGTGACGGAGCGGTCACGAGGTCGCTTCATTGGTGATCCATTTCAGCGCGTCAGGACCCGTCATGAAAAGGAGATCAAATATGCTCACCTGCGGATCATACGGCGGATGAAGCTGTGGATACTCGCGGTAGGCATAGTCGATGTACTCGAGGCCAATGCCCGCGGCCGCGAACTTCTCCGGCTCGATATAGGCGCGCGCCGACGGGCCGCTGATGTAATGCGTGGCTCCGACGAGCTTGAGGAGCTGGACCAGCCGGTCGGTCTTCGCGCCTTCGAGCTGGTAGTCGGACGAGCGGGCGAAGCGGGTGTGCCCGATGCCCAATAGCCGCGAGAGAGCTATGGTGGTGTCGATGGTGAAGTCTGCGAGGCGCTCGTCCCTGCGGCGGTAGAAGGGTTCCATCAACGGAGCCATCGCGCGGAAATGTGGCGCCTTTGCGTAGGCCTGGGAGATGGAACTCCAGTGCTTCCGCGCCCAGTCCTGGGTCCACTGGATGCGGATGTCCTTGATCGGCACGCCCTCCGTCACCACGCCCTTGGTTTCCACCGGAATGGTCAGCCAGATGGGGCCGTTGGCGGTCTTGATGCGGTTGCGATTCCCCCAGCCGCCCTTTTCGTACTGAACGTCATCGTAGAAGACGAACAAGTCGGAGCGGCGGATGAGATCGAACAATCCTCTCCATGGGATGTAGGCGGGCTGCAGGACGACGCAGGTCATGAGTGCGGAGGCTAGAGCTTGAGTCCGCGCTCCACGCGGCGCATGGGATTGCCGATCCAATGGGTGCCAGCGTCGGTGATGGAGCGTGTGACCACGGTACCGATGCCGAGGATGCAGCGGTCCTCGACGGCGAGGTCATTGGCGACGAGCACGCCCGCGCCGAGAAAACACTCGGCCCCGATGCGTACGCGGCCACACACGGTGGCGCGCGGCGAAAGATAAGCACACTCGCCGATGTGCGAGTCGTGGGAGACGATGGCGCCATTGTGCAGCAGCGTGCCCATGCCGATGATCGCATTCGCGTCCACAATGGCGCCCGGCAGAAAAATGCAGCCTGCGCCGATGGTGGCGGACGGATCGAGGCTGGCGGACGGATGCGCCACGACGGGCAGGCGGCGGCCGAGGGAAACGAGCTGGCGCATCAGCCTGCGGCGCAGCGCAGCGTGGTGGTAGCCGAGGCAGACAAAGAAGTCACAGCCGGCGAATTCGTCGCTGACATGGTCGGCGAAAGGCCGCGCTCCGGCACCTCCGGCCGCCAGGAAGTGATCATCGAAAAATATCTCCTCCGTGTATGTCATGCTCATGCGCGCGAGCCGGGCCACCTGCTCGCCCATGGCACCGAAGCCGACAAAGGCGGCGCGGCGGACGACGGCGGATGGAGCTGTGGCATTGTCCGGCATGGGAGCGAGAGCAGCGGCGGCTCAGGAGCTGCGGGTAGTGTCGCCGATTGCGTAGGGCGGCTTGTTGTTTGTGCGATGAAAAATGCGGGCGAGATACTCGCCCATGATGCCGAGCACGAAGAGCTGCACTCCGGCGAAGATGCTCACGATGGAAGCCAGGAATGGGAAACCCGGGACGGAACCGCCGGTGGCGACGTAGCGCAGGAGCACGTACGCCTGCACACCTATGCCGAAGATCACGGCGATCCCGCCAAGAAAGCTGGCGAGCCGCAGCGGCGCGGTGCTGAAGCCCACGAGCACCAGCACGGCCTGGTTCAGCAGGCGCATAAAGGTGTAGCCGGACTTGCCGCGCGCCCGCTCGCGATGCTCGACAGTGACGGTGCCAAAGCGTGTTGTGCCCCACGAGAGGAGCACGTCGAGCAGGAGATTCGGCGCGTCGAATGCGGCAAAGGCCGCGCGCAGCTTCGTGCGCAGCGCACGGAAGGCGGAGATGTGCCGCGCTTCCGGCACGCCCATGGCGATGGAGAGCGCGCCCTTGGTGGCCACCGAAAGCAGGTCACGCACAAATCCGTGCCTGCCCTCCTCCGGCGTGCCGTAGACGACGTCGAAACCCTCTTCGAGCTTCGCAAGCAAGAGCGGGATGTGCTCGGGCGGGTGCTGGAGATCATCGTCAAGAGTGACGACCGTGTCGAAGCACGCAGAGCGCAGACCGCAGAGGAGTGCGTTGTGCTGGCCGTAGTTCCGCATCAGGCAAATGCCGCGCAGCCACGGCCGGCTGGCGGCCAGTTCCGTGATCACCTCCCAGCTCCGGTCGGGGCTGCCGTCATTGACGAGCACCACCTCGAAGGACTTGCCCGTGCGCTCGAGCACAGGTTGGAGCTGGGCGACGAGGTCGGGCAACGTCTCCGCACTGCGATACACGGGCACCAGCACGGAGATGCCCTTCGGCAAGCTTGGAGATGTATCTTCCGCGGGTTCCATGGCAGATGGTGTCACGCGCGTCACGGCTTCACCGGCTTGGGCTTGAAGGCAAGCCAGCAATTCGCCGCCGTCTCCACTTTCACGGGAGGCGCGAGGTGGTCGATGAAAGTCTGCCGCATGGCGGGCGGCACGCGCAGCCACTCCTCCGTGCGCCAGGTGGCAGGATCGTCCGTCACCGCCAGCGCATCGCCGTCAGCAGGCAGTTTGACGAGGTGCACGGAGCTGTTCAGGAATGCGTTCATCACCTTGTCGCGCTCGTAAGGCCGCACCCACTCCGGGGCGATCAGGTAGCCGTGCCTGGATGCCTCGGGCCAGCCCATGTAGTGATGCCAGCCGGCGCTGATCGCGCGCCAGACGACCACCGTACCCGTGCTGCCAGCAGCGGGGTCTTTGAGCACCGCACCGACGCCGGCGCTGACTTGTTCAAAGACGGCCTTGTCCTTTGGCTTCATCCAAAGCGTCTCGCCGTTCGGCATCGCCACCCGCACGCGTCCGTCTTTCTGCAGCAAGAGCTTGCCGCCGACCGCACCGCCTGTGCAGGCAAAGAGAATGCCCGCAATGAACAGCCGCGGCAACGGCTTGAAGCGCGCCAGCATCGCCACAGCCGGCACGATGAGCGGCGCGGAGTAAACCATCACATGATCCGGGTGATGGTAGTAAAACAGAAAACCGACGAAGAAAGACAGGGCCGCCAGCAGCACCATGCCGTCCGCCGCCGGAGGCCTGCCTCGTGCACGAGCCGTGCGCACCAGAGACACCACCGCCCCGCAGGCCACCAGCAGCATCAGCAGGGTGCGGGAGCCAATGGTGCCGATGCGGTAGCCCCAGGTGGCCTCGCGCACCCACGGCACAACGGCCCACGGATCGCCGAAGGTGTCGTAGCTCCCGAGCAGATCGAGGGGAAACATGGCGTACTCGCGCCAGATTTCCGGCGGGAACACGAACCATGACACGATCACACGCGGCAGTTCGACGGCCAGGAAGCCGAACAGCACCGGCAGTTCCGCCTTCACCACCTGGTCCATGAAATGCGACACGATGCCGCTGCCGTCCCGCCGGAGTGAAAACGCGCGGATCGCATCCCACGCGATGATCGCCAGGCCGGCGCAGAGGAAGGAGCCGAACTTCGTGAGATTCAGCAGCCCCAGCAGCACGCCCGCGGCGAAGCCGGCCAAACGCGTGCGTTCATCCACCGGACTCAGAAAGCTGAAGATGGTGACGACCAATGCGAGCTCGATGTTCTGATAGGCCAGCGTGTTCGTACACGCGTGCCAGAGCGCCGGAGCCACAAGCAGGCACCAGAGCGCCCAGCGCATCCGCGTGCCCACACCCGATCGGCGCAGGAAATGCATCCCGCTCGCCGCGCCTACCGCGCCCGGCAGCACGCCGAACAGCGCGACCGTGTGCGCCGTGGAGCCGAAGATCTTCGCGGCGGCAGCCAGGTACCAGACGGAGAGCACGCCGTAGGAGTAGGCGGCATCCCGATAGATCATGCCGCCTTTCAAGAGGTGGTCCCCCACCCACAGCGGCCACGACGGCTCGCCGAAAAGCCACGTCTCATGCACGAAGAATGACTCGCGTAGTTGGAAGACGATCACGGTGAAGGCGGCCCACAACGCGCCGGCCAGCACAATCTCACCCCAAGCGGGGGATGCCGCTCCATCGGAGCCGGGGTCGCGCGTTTTGTTCTGCATACGGGAAAGTGATGGCATGGGGGCTGATCCAGGGCCGTGACCGCCAGAAAGCCGCGTGGATGCGATCTTTGCGACCACGAGCCTCGCACACCGCCTGCCCGCCCGTCGTCAGGCCGCGCTCCGTCCTGTCTTTCCAGCAGTGGCACGTTGGGCGAGTGAAGCGAGTAATCAAGTGCGGAAAAAACGGCGGGGGTTGGCACCGGTGCATGTTTCGGAATGAAGGAGCAGACCGCCCGGGTTTGCGGTTGCGGAATGCCATGCCGCTTGTATGCCTGCGCGCGCTTCACTTCTTCCTCGATGACCGGTTCCGCACCATCTCCCGGCAGTCTTTTTCTACAGTCCGCCCTGGCGGCGGAGGGGCATGGCCTGCCTGCGGCAGAGTTCGACGCGTGGTTTGCGGGCCGGCAGCGGGCGCATCGTTTCAAGCTGGAGCAGATTCCTTTCGCGGACCTGAAGAAGTGGTCGTTCCATCCGGAGTCCGGGAATCTCGTGCATGACAGCGGGCGCTTCTTCAGCATCGAGGGCCTGCGGGTGCGTACAAACTGGGGCAAGGTGCCCGAATGGGAGCAACCCATCATCGTGCAGCCGGAGATCGGCATCCTGGGCTTCATCACGAAGCGCTTCGGCGGCATCCTGCATTTTCTGGTGCAGGCAAAGATGGAGCCAGGGAACATCGACATGATCCAGCTCGCGCCGACGCTGCAGGCCACGCGGAGCAATTTCACCTGCGTGCATCAGGGCAGGAAGCCTCCCTATCTGGAGTATTTCCTCGACCGGTCCGGCAGCCGGGTGCTCGTGGACGTACTACAGTCCGAACAGGGCGCGCGGTTTCTGCGGAAGCGCAACCGCAACATCATGATCGAGACCGACGAGGAAGTGCCTGTGGGCGACGACTATGTGTGGATGACGCTCGGCCAGCTTCTGCGTCTGCTGCGGCGGGACAACGTGGTGAACATGGACGCGCGCACCGTGCTCTCTTGCATCACCTACGCGCTCGACGGCGGCGAGCCGCCCGTCGCGACCACCGGCGGCCAGTTCGGACAGGCTCTGTGGCGGTCGTTCCAGGCCGTGGGGCGCGGGCTGCGGAGCAATGAGGAGGTGCTCAGCTGGTTCACCCAGCAGAAGTTTGCCTTCGATCTCGATGCCGGACGCATACCGCTCCAGACAGTGCGCGGGTGGGAGCGCACGGACATGGAAATCCGACATGAGACCGGGCGCTACTTCAGTGTGATGGCCTGCGCGGTGGAGGCCGACAACCGCGAGGTGCCAAGCTGGACGCAGCCGATGGTAAAGGCCCAGCAGCAGGGCCTCATCGCCTTCGTGGTCCGGGAGTTCGATGGCGTGCTTCACTTTTTGGTGCAGGCCAAGGTCGAGCCGGGCAATTTCGACGTGGTTGAAATGGCGCCGACGGTCCAGTGCATCACAGGCAGCTACCATGATGCCGATCCCGCCCTGCTGCCGCCATTCGTGCCTTACGTGCTTTCCGCGCAGCCGGAGAGCATCCTTTTCGATGCGCTGCAGTCCGAAGAAGGCGGACGCTTCTTCCGCGAGGAGAACCGGAATCTGATCGTGGCAGCCGGCCCGGACTTCCCCGACGACATCCCGTCGAACTACATCTGGATGACGGCCGGTCAGCTCAATGAGTTTATCAAGTTCAACAATTTCGTGAACGTGCAGGCGCGCAGCCTGCTCTCCACGCTGAGTTTCGCGGAGCCGGACCGGTCATGATCCCTTTGCACGTCGGAGTCCTTGGCTGTTCGAGCTTCGCCCGCCGGGCGATGATCCCGGCGCTGGTGCAAAGCGGCGTGGCGCAGTGCGTCGCGGTCGCCAGTCGTTCACATGAGAAGGCCGCGGAGACCGCCGCGCCCTTCGGCGCGGAGGCCGTGTGCGGCTACGAGCGGCTCATCGAGCGCGCCGACATCGACGCCATCTATGTGCCGCTGCCCACCGGCCTCCATGCGGAATGGTGCACGCGCGCGCTGGAAGCCGGCAAGCACCTGCTGGTGGAGAAAACTTTCGCCTCCAATGCGGCGGAGGCCGCGGCGATGCTCGCTCTCGCGCGACGGCAAAACTTGCTGGTGATGGAAAACTTCCAGTTCCAGACGCATTCACAATGGAGCCGCTTCCGCTCCTTCATGGACTCCGGCGAGATCGGTCATGTGCACCTCGTGCGCTCAACCTTCGGCTTCCCGCCGCTCCCTCGGGAAAACTTCCGCTGGAATGCCGCCTTGGGCGGCGGTGCTCTGCTCGACACCGGCGCCTACATGGCAAAGGTGTCGCAATTGCTGCTCGGGCCGGATCTCGAGGTACGAGGCGCTTCTGCGATCATGGACGCCGCCACCGGCGTGGACAGCCACGGAGAGGCGCAGTTCCGCAATGCACGGGGCCAGGTGGCGCAGGTGGCCTGGGGATTCGATTACTTCTACCAGTGCCGCGCGGAGCTGCTCGGCACGAAGGGCAAGGTCTCGCTGGGCCGCGTCTTCACCGCACCGCCGGACTTCGCGCCCGTGCTTTGCATCGAGACGCCGGAGGGCGTGCGGAATGAAACCCTGCCCGCCGACAACCACTACATCAACATGTGGCGCCGCTTCGCCGGTGCCATTGCCAACGGCGACCACGCCGCACACTGGGACGCCATTGAGAGCCAGGCCCGGCTGCTGGATGCCATCCGTGCCGCGGTGCGGGCATGAATTGAACGGAGAGATTCAAGAGTTCTGTGATGAAAATACCCTTCAACATCCCCTATCTGACCGGCCGCGAGGAAGAGTACTTTCTCGCCGCGCTCAAGTCGCGCCGGCACTGCGGCAATCACGCCTTCGGCCAGAAGTGCGTCGAGCTGATGAAGCACAAGTACGGCTTTCATGAAGTATTCCTCACGCCGAGCGGCACGGCCGCGCTCGAAATGGGATGCCTGCTCGCAGACATCGGCCCCGGCGACGAGGTGATCCTGCCGTCCTACACGTTCAGTTCCACCGGCAATGCGGTGGTGCTCACCGGTGCGAAGCCCGTGTTTTGCGAGGTCGATCCCGACACGATGAACGCCGACGTGCGCCACATGGCCTCGCTCGTCACGCCGCGGACAAAGCTGCTGCTGCCGATCGACTACGCCGGCATCCCGTGTGATCGCACCGCGGTCAATGCCCTGGCGAAAAAACACGGCCTGTCCGTCCTGGTGGATGCCGCACAGTCGATCCACTCCTTCGCGAATGGCAAACCCTGCGGGGCCGACGAGGACATGGCGGCCTTCAGTTTCCACGAAACGAAGAACCTGGGCTGCGGCGAAGGCGGAGGTCTCGTGGTGAACCGCCCCGAGTGGGTGGAACGCGCGCGCTTCCTTCAGGAGAAGGGTACCGACCGCTCGCTCGTCCTGAGCGGCGTGCGCTCCAAATACAGTTGGGTGGACAAGGGATCGAGCTTCCTGCTGGCCGATCTGCTGGCCGCCTTGCTGCTGGCGCAGATCGAGGACGTGGAGATCATCACGAACAAGCGCAAGAAAGTCGCCGCGGCCTACCACGCACTTTACGGCCCCTACGAGAAAGCCGGCGCACTGCGCATCCCTCATCCGCCGGCGGGCGCGGATTGCAACGGGCACGCCGTCTTCGTCATCTTCGACACCGCGGCGAACCGCGACCGCTTCCTGGCCCTGCTGCGCGAGAAGGACGTTCATGCCTACATCGGCTACCTGCCGCTGCACTCGTCGGTGATGGGGCGGTGCCATGGCTGCAGGCCGGAAGACCTGCCCCTGACCGAGGATCTCGCTGCGCGTATCGTGCGCCTGCCGCTCTACACGGACCTCGCGGACACCGGTCTCGACCACTGCGTGGAAGCAATGCAAACGGTGCTTCAGGCCATGTACGGCACGGCCTGATCCCCGTTCTCAAGAGGGGCAGCGCACCCGCGCACAGCGCCCCGCCACGGAGACGCTCCAGTCGGGTCAGAATCCCTTCGGAATCTGTTTCAGGGCGTCTTTGATCAGACGGTTGGCCTCGTCTTCGATGCTGTTGGTGTCTCCGCCTTTGGCGGGCTTCGAGGCTGCACCGGCGGCGGGAGGGTTCGACCAGTCGAGGCCTTGGGTGAACATCTTCACCGTGCATCCCGAGCCTGCCGGCTGGACCATGATCGTCAGCTCAGCGCCATTGAGCTTGCGCTTGAGGATGGCGTTCGCCTTGCCCGTCAGGCTGCCGGAGGCATCCTTCCAGCCCTGCTCCTTGAGTCTTGCCGAGAAATCCTTGGCCACCGCGCTGACGGAGGCGTCCGCGCTGAATGCGATCTGCTGCACGATGGTTTTGTACTCGACATCGTGCGCGCCGGCGGGAAGCGGAAGCTGGCCGACCGGCATCTTGGGTCCCGTGGCAACCGCCGGTTCGTCATCACTTTTCTTCTTGCCGCCCTTCTTCGCAGACTTGGGCTCAGGTGCCTCCACGGCGGCGAATGCGCCTTTCGGCAGCGGCGCGGTGAAGGTCAGATCGACCTGCCACTTCTGCCCAAAGGCATCCAGTTCGCCCGGCGTAACGACGTGTCCCGAGACCTCCGAGTCAGTTGCCTTGAAGTCCTGCACCTTGATCTCGCCAAGCGCGGAAAACGGCGACTTGGGATGCGCAGCGTGCGCCACTTCACATCCGAAAACACCGCCGTCTTTGAAAACACTGAGGATCAGGGCGCTGCCGAGCTTCTTGAAAGCAGCGTCGAAATCCGGCTTCTTCGATGATGAGGGATCCTTCTCGGTGAAAACCAGACGGATGGCCGCTTTGTCATTGAACGGCTCATGCGTCTGCACCACGAGATGCTGGATCTTGCCGTCCTTGCCGTCGCCCAGAAACTTCCCGCTGACCGTGGACTTGTCAGCGGCCGCCAGAGTGTGGAGCGAGCAGATCATCGTGGCGCTGAACAAGCAGGCCGCCGCCGGCAGCGAAAGGAGTCGTCGATTTTTCATGAGATCGGCAAGGCTCCTTGGCGCGCCGCAGGAATGCAACCTGTAATTTGAGCGAAGCGCCCTCCGCCTTTCAGTCTGAATCAGGCCACCTCCGGCGCGATCCCCGGCGGGCCTACTCCGCCGCCGCGCCGATGAAGATCTCCGAGACCTTGCCGTCCTTGAACGTGAAGATCACCCCGCCATACACAGAGCCGGCCACGAAGGTTTTGCCCGCGATGCTCTGCTCCTTGTCGTGAAATTTCCCGTACGCCTTCGTCACATCCGCGATGGAACTGCCAATCTGGATGCCGCGTGCCGTGACAAGCTTGCAGGGTGCCGTGGCGGTGATGCTCGCAAGGGTTTTTGCGCCACCCTTGGACTCCGACGCCATGTTCAGTTTCAAGCCGGCGCTCTTGAAGCGCCACTCTTGCACCCACTCGCCTGTCGCTTCCCACAGCGTGTCCTTGCCCTTGCTCTCAGGCTTGCCGACGAGCGCCGTCGTCTGAGAGGCCGTCTGCCCCAACTTGAGCTTGCCCAAAGACTCGCCCTCCAAGGGCATGTCCCCGGCGTGCAGCGCTGCGAGCCACGAAACAAAGGCGACCATCCAGAAAGCGGTGGCGCGGTGAACGAATCTCATGATCGGCGGAAGAGGCGGAAGCATGGCCCCGAACATGTGGCAATGCCGCAGCTTTGCCAGCAAATCGTCAGGGACTTCATAACCGTCTCTGGTCGGAGTGCCTGCCGTCAGCGTCTCACCGCCCTTCCCAAAGCTTCACGGAGTCGATGTCACAAGTTCCGAAATCGACGGCCTTGAAGTCGATCTGCGCCTGCCCCGTCATGTCGATGTTCTTGCTCTCGAAGACATGCTTCACGCCGTCAACCCGGAGCAGGATCGCACCCGTCTTCAGCTCGATGACGACGTCATGCCACTGGTTGAGCGCGAAGAGCGGCTTCTCGATCTCAAACTTGCCGGCATCTTTCTTGATGGTCAGCGTGGTCGCCTTCTCGCCAAAGCTGATCGTGTGGATGTGATGGCCCAGATCAAAGAGAGGAAAACCCTTCTGATAAGCCTTGGCGTCGTAACGCACGCGCACGGCACAGACGAAATTCTCCGGCACCTTCTTGAGCCAGATGACCGGCTTCAGGCCCGCATGGGAGGGATCGTCGCTGGCCTTCTTTTTCTCCTGAAACTCCTTGGGCGACTCGCTGCCGTGCAAAATGCCGTCCTTCACCACCCACGTCGTGTTCTGCCGCACCTCCCAGAAGTCTGGGTTGATAGTGCCGGCGTCAAAAGTGTCCTCATATACGAGCTTCAGGTCCTTGAAGAACTGCGGCTGATAGGCGGCATCCGCCGCCAGCAGTCGCGGCGAAAATGAAATGGCAAGCACGGTCAAGACGACGGCAGGGGCAAAACGGCAGGTCATGCGCGCGAAAACGTGCAACGCGCGGGGAGTTTTCAGCGGATCGCGCCCTTGACTTGTCGGGACATTGGTCCTCATCACCCCCTCCGGACCAAACGCCGACCTGCAAGCCCTCGACCAACATGAGCCAGACCTCCACCTCCGCCGCCGACGGCAAAACTCGCTGCCACTGGTGCAGTTTTGCGCCGGAGTTTCCCGCCTACCACGACGCCGAGTGGGGCTTCCCGGTCGCGGATGACCACCGCTTGTTTGAAAAACTGAGCCTGGAGGGATTTCAATCCGGATTGAGCTGGCGCACCATCCTCGCCAAGCGCGAAAACTTCCGACGCGCCTTCCTCGGCTTCGACTTCGACCGCGTGGCCCGCTTCACCGAGAAGGACGTCGCGCGCCTGCTGCGGGACGAGGGCATCGTCCGGCATCGCGGCAAGATCGAGGCCGTCATCAACAACGCACGACGTGCCCGCGAGGTCGTGAAGCAGGCAGGCTCGCTCGCCGCCTTCATCTGGAGCCATGAACCGGATGCGAAGACGCTGGCCAGACCGCAGACGGCCTCCACCTCGGCCGAGTCCATCGCGCTTTCCAAGGAACTGAAAAAACGCGGCTGGAAATTCGTCGGGCCGACGACGGTGTACGCCTTCATGCAGGCGATGGGGCTCATCAACGACCACGCCGAGGACTGCTGCATCCGCGCGAAAGCCGACAAGGCTCGAAAAGCATTCAAGCGCCCCGGAAGCTGAACGCACATGAGCATCGGGAGCACCCAAGCCACATCGCGCCCCCTTCCCGACCTCTCCGTCGCGGAACTCCGCGCGTGGATGCAAAGCAACGGCTTCAACGGCGTGCACGCGCCGCGTGTAGTCCGCAGCCTCCTGGCAACGAAGGAGCCGGAAAACCGCGCGGACTTCCTCTGGCCCGAGAAACTCAATGCGCGGTTGATGGCCGCCTTTGCCCCCGAGTCCACAGCCGTGGTCCAACGGCAGGTTTCGGCTGATGGAACGACCAAGCTGCTCCTGCGGCTGCACGATCAGCGCTCCGTCGAAAGCGTGCTGATGCACGACTATCGCGGAGATCGCGCCGCGGGCTGCATTTCCAGCCAGGCAGGCTGCGCGATGGGCTGTGACTTCTGCGCGACGACGCAGACGGGTTTCGAGCGCAATTTGACTTCTGGCGAGATCATCGAGCAGTTCCGGCATCTGAGGCGCGAGGCGCGCGCGGCGGACCGGGTGCTGCGCACCCTCGTCTTCATGGGCATGGGCGAGCCGATGCTGAATCTGAAAAACGTGCTCGCCGCCATCGAGCGCATCGCCGATCCGCGCCTCGGGGCCTTTGGCTGGCGGCAAATCACCATCTCCACGGTCGGCATCGTGCCCGGCATCGACGAACTGCGCGAAGCAAATCTCGGCGTGCAACTCGCCATCTCGCTGCACGCGCCCGACGATGCGACGCGCGCCGATTTGCTGCCCTTGGGCAGACGTTTCTCCGTGAACGAGGTGCTTGCCGCCGCGGATCGCCACCAAGCTGCAAGCGGCCGCATCACGACGATCCAATACTGCCTCCTCGCGGGTGTGAATGACTCGCCCGCGCAGGCCCGCGATCTCGCGCGGCTGCTTGCAGGCCGCCGCATGCATGTGAACCTCCTGCGCTACAATCCCGCCGGGATCAGTCTGCGCGGACGCATTTATGAGCCGAGTTCACCTGCGCGGACCGAAGCATTCCTCTCCGAACTGCGCGCGCACGGAACCGTCGCTCATCTGCGCCGCGCTCGAGGGCAGGACATCGACGCGGCGTGCGGGCAGTTGCGAAAGCGGCAGGCGGCACAATCTTCATCGGCATGAATTCCTTCCAAGGCTGGCGTCTCATCAGGCCGGACGATCTGCACTGGCGTCCGTCGAACCTGATGAAAATTCCAAACGCCGACTATCTCGAACGCACCGGCAGTGAGAACATCGGCGCGCGGCTTTGGCGCATGCCGCCGAAGAGCGCGAACACCTTGCACAAGCACATCAGGTCCGAGGAGTTTTACTTCGTGCTCGAAGGCACGGGACGGATGCGTGTCGGCGATGAAACGCTGACGGTGCCGAAGCATGGCGGCGTGCTCGTCGGTCCGGACCAGCTCCGGCAGGTCTTCAACGACACTGACGCGGAAGTGCTCTGGCTCATCGTCGGCGCACCGGAGGAGGTGGAGTTCCTCAAAGGCTCGCTGTCCGAGATGGATCTCTCGCTCATTTATCCCACCGATCCGACGCAACTGCCTGAAGAACTCAGCGGCGTGCAATGGCCGCCGAAGGCATAGCGCCGCATCAGCCGCGCAATGCCGCCCCTTTCCGACTCATCGACAGAACCATCTTCTCCCCAACGATGCCCGTGAGAGTCAAGACCCGCGGTTTCACACGCTTAAGAGCCTGTCCGGTAAATCACTCGAACCACGAGAACTCTACCCCCTCACCCCAGCCCTTTGCTGGACTTCTTTTGAAGCATCTTCTCCAGCCATCTCGCTGTCGCTCGGTTCCCCAGGGGAGAGGGCTGGGGTGAGGGGGACGTTTCTATTTGCTCTCACGCTTTCGTTTGCCTGGATATGATGATTCAGGGCATTTGCCGGACAGGCTCTAAGACAAGGCTCCTTCCCGGGAAGAGATCGGATTGGACGGCGTAGTTGAGTCCGATCCCAATCCAGCACCATGAACCGTTCATCAGTTCCCAGTCTCCATTCGCGTGCAGGCCGAGCATCGACCAGACTCGGCCGACGCACGGCCTTCGCTTCGCTGCTCGCCGCAGTGGCGCTGTGTCCGGCGGTGCATGCGGAGGATTCAAGTTCGGCCGCCGAACCCGCGAAACCCGCGGCCGCGCAGGGCGCTCCGTCCCCAGCTGCCGTCACCGCCGCGCGCGAGAGAGCGAAGCTGCTGCACGAGGTTTACTCCGCGACCCTCGATGTGATCCACAAGCATTACTTCCGGCGTGATGGCCCGGTGCTGCCGGCCAGGGCGATGGAGGACATCTTCGATGATGTGGCCGGGAGATCGGGCGCGATGGCAAACTGGATCGCCGTGAATACCAAGGCCATGAGCATCAATCATGAGCCTGTCACGGCTTTTGAAAAACAGGCGGCCGCTGAGATATCCGCCGGCAAGGAGTCGGTCGAACGTGTCACAAAGCGCGTTTACCAGCGTGCCACGGTGATCCCGCTGAAGGCCAATTGCGTGGGATGCCACACAAAAATGTTCTCGGAGGAACCCAAAACGCCGCGTTTCGCCGGCCTGATCATCAGCATCCCGTTCACGCCGGAGAAAAAGTAGGCGGTGCCTGTTGCCGCGCGCCCATGCCGTCAGCAGCCGTAGCCAGAGGAGGGAGTTTCTTCACCACCCACGCCACCGGCTTTCTCCGCGACGCCCGGCGGACCTGTTCATGACTCCGCCAGCTCTTTCATCCGCTTCGTCTCCCGGGCACGCTGATGCTGGTCGAGGATGCGCTTGCGGAGGCGGATGGACTTCGGCGTGGCTTCTACGAGTTCGTCGCCAGCGATGTATTCGATGGCGCGCTCGAGACTGAAGCGGATGGGAGGCGTGAGCTGGATGCCTTTGTCGGAACCCGCGGCACGGAAGTTCGTGAGCTGCTTCGCGCGCGTGGGATTCACCGGCAGGTCGTCCGCACGCGGATTCTCGCCGACGATGAGGCCGTCATAGACCGGCTCGCCGGCGCCGATGAAGAGCTTCCCGCGAATCTGGATCGTATCAAGCGCGTAGGCGGTCGATTCGCCGAAGTCGGTGCTCACCAGCGTGCCGGTCGTGCGCGTGCTCATCGCGCCGCAGTGCGGGGCATACTCTTTGAAGAGATGGGAAAAGATGCCGTGGCCGCTCGTCAGGTTCATCAGCTCGAATTCAAAGCCGATGATGCCGCGTGTCGGAATCGTGCAAACGATCGTGGTGCTGTGCGCGTGCGGCTTGATGTCGTCGATGCGGCCTTTGCGCGCGGAGATGCGCTTCATGATGCCGCCGACGTAATCTTCCGGCGATTCCACCCACATCGTTTCATATGGCTCCAGCACCGTGCCGTCCGGGGTCTTCTTCGTGATCGCGATCGGGCGCGACACGCACACCTCAAATCCTTCGCGCCGCATCTGCTCCACCATCACCGCGATCTGCATGGCACCACGCGCGCTGACGGCAAAGACGCCCGCCAGATCAGTATCGCGCACCTGGATGGCGACGTTGGCCTTCGCTTCCTTCATCAGGCGATCGCGAATCTTGCGCGACGTGACGTGCTCACCTTCCCGGCCGGCCAGCGGACCGTCGTTCACGGAGAACTGCATTTCGATCGTAGGCGGATCGATGGCGACGAAGGGCAATGCCTCGGCTTCGGCAGAGCCGGCGACGGTTTGCCCGATGTCCACGTCCTCAAAGCCGCTGATGCCCACGATGTCGCCCGCCGTGCCCACGGCCGTGTCACTCACGGCGAGACCGGTGTATTGGAAGACCTTCGTCACCTTGATCGCCTTCGCCGGCTCGCCCGGTTCTTTGCCGAGGAGGAACACGCGATCGCTCATCTTCACGGAGCCGCGAGTGATCTTGCCGACGGCCACACGACCCACGAAGCTGTCGTAGTCGATGTTGCTGATGAGCATTTGAAACTCGCCTTCCTCTTCCGCGGCAGGCGGCGGGATGAACTCTTTGATCTTCTCCAGCAGGAAGCTCATGTCCCGCTGCTCGCCGTCCGGCGTCTCGCTCACCCAGCCCGCGCGCGCGCTGCCGTAGATGAAGGGTGCGTTGAACTGCTCCTCGGTCGCTTCCAGTTCGAGAAAGAGTTCGAGCACGTCGTTGTGCACCTTCACCGGATCGATGTTCGGCCGGTCCATCTTGTTCACGAACACCACCGGACGAAGCCCCTGCGCCAGCGCCTTTTTCAAAACGAACCGCGTCTGAGCCTGCGGCCCTTCATACGCATCGACGACGAGCAAGACGCCATCCACCATCTTCATCACGCGCTCCACCTCGCCGCCGAAGTCCGCGTGGCCGGGCGTGTCCACGATGTTGATGATGTGCTCGTTCCAGTGAACGGAGGTGTTCTTCGCCTTGATGGTGATGCCCTTCTCGCGCTCGAGATCCATGCTGTCCATCGCACGCTCCGTCGTCGCCTGGTTTTCACGATACGTGCCCCCCGCCTTCAGCAGGCCATCGACGAGCGTGGTTTTGCCGTGATCGACGTGCGCGATGATGGCGAGATTGCGGATGTTTTTCGGTGAAGCCATGAAGGTCGGAAATTGGGGGGCGCGAGTGTATGCCCTTTCGCCCGGATCGCAAATCATGGTTCGGGCGCATCTTGGGCGCGAGCGACGTGCCGCCTCCTCGCCGTCGTGGAGGATGACGGGCGCCCATTCCCGTCCTCCGCCCACTTTGCTGACATGAGACATGGGCGGGCGCGTTCTCCTTTCAAACCAAACGCAGCGCTGGCATCGAGCGGAAGCCCGGCTGGCGCGTCCATCCAGCCTTCGCCCATGACCAAACGCCTTCTGATCCTCGCGCCCGCTCTCATCGCCGCCGCTGCGGCCTCCGCACAATCGCGGCTCGACCAGCTCGATGTACTCCACGCCCCATTTCCGCGAGTCTATTTCTTCCGCGCAGCCGAGGGCAGCGCGGCGATGCCGGGCATCAGCTTCGAGCGGTGGGATGCAGCCTACTCGCGCCTGATGGGCATCGAGGGCAAGGTGCTCGATGAAGAGATCACCGGCCGCTCGAGGAGGAACATCGACTTTTTCTCGCGCTTCAAGGAACTGCACCCGCGGCAGCTCGTGCTGGAGCACTACAACGGCCTCGGGCGTCTCCCGCAGGATGCGCAGCATTGGTTCGCCGGCCACTGGCTCTATTACAATGGCGGCGCGATCAGCTCGGACGTGCCCGCTGCCAGCGACGACACGGAGATCCGGGTGAGCAAGGCACGGATGTTCCGCCTCAACGCGGGCCGCGAGCACGATGTGAGCGAGGACATCGGCCTTTGCGAACTCGGCGCGGATGGAAAACCCGACTGGAGCAAGAGCGAGCAGGTGAAGCTCCTGGAAGTGAAGGTCGAGCGCGGCGGTGCCGGCATCATCAAGGTGCGGCGCGCGCAATACGGCACGCAACCGCGCGCGTTCACGAAAGGCCGGGCATATGCCGCCGCGCATCTCTGGAACGGGCCGTGGGGCAAGGACAAGCACCTGCTCTGGAACTTCAACCTTGCATCGACCTGCCCGAGGGATGGGAACGGGAGGACCTGCGCCGATGCTCTCGCGGATGAACTCGGCAGACTCTTCGCGCAGGGCGGCGGGCTGGAGAAGTTCGACGGCATCCAGTTCGACGTGATGCGGCACTCGTTCGTCGATCGGCCGGGCAACCGCGACCGTGATCCGGACTGTGATGGCGATGGCAAGGCCGACTCTGGATTCATCGGCGACCAGGATGTGTATGCGGAGGGCGTCGTCGGCTTCTGCCGCATGCTGCGCGCGAAGCTCGGACCCGACCGCTTGATTCTCGCCGACGGCTGGAACTGGGATCATGTCCGCGCCTTCGGCATCCTCAATGGCATGGAGAGCGAAGGATGGCCGAAGCTGGGTGATCTCTCGTTCGCGGACTGGTGCGGCGGATTGAACCGCGCCGCGTTCTGGAAGTCTCACTCCGCCGCTCCGGTATTCAACTACGTGAATCACAAGGCCGGCGGGGACATCGCGAAACCCGGCAAACCGGCGGGCAAGGACTCCGAGGGGAACTTCGCCTATCACCGGCTCGTCTTCGCCGCAAGCCTGTTCATGGATTGCGCGATTTGCTCGTCCCTGCGTCCGCCGGTGGAGCGCGGCCAACTGCATGGCGTGTGGGACGAGTGGTGGCGCGGCAGGGACATGGTGCCCGGGTGGCTCGGCATGCCGAAGGGCGAGGCCGTGCATCTCGGTTTCAAGAGCGCCGACGCATTGCAGAACGTGGGCGCGCCGCCGTCGCAGAAGCTGCTCGGACGTATCGAGTCAGAGAATGCCGCGCTCGCTCTCGACGAACACGGCCTGCGCGTCACGGGCAGGGACTCGAAGCAGACGGTCACGCGCTGCCATCTCACGGTTCCTGTCGGCGCAAACGGCGAACTGCTCGTGCGATTCAACATGCAGGCCGGCCGGACGCACCTCGAAGGCCCGGGCGTGCCGCGGCTGCTGTTCTTCGGCCTCGTGGAGAATCGCTTCGATCTCTCGAACACTTGGATCGACGAGAAACCGATGGATTACTCCTTCTACGCCACGGGTCTGCCGCCGGGCGGAACGGCGAAGCTCACCTTTGACATCGAAGGTGCGGAGCCGTGGTGGATCACCAGCCTCACCGTTCACGCGCACCCGGACGTGATGGTGCGCGAGTTCGATCATGGCGTGGTGCTCGCGAATCCGTCCGCGCAACCGTTCGACTTCGATCTCGATGAACTCTTCCCCGGCGCAAAACTCCGCCGCATCACCGGCACCGCAACGCAAGATCCGCGGACGAACAACGGCCGGCCCGCCGCCGGCAAGGTGCGTATCGGGGCAAAGGACGGGTTGTTCCTGGTCAAGGAATGACCGGCAGGCAGGCCGGACTCCGCCGGCTGGACTCGCGGCCGGCGAATCAACCTCACCTCGCGCATCCGGCCCAGGCTTCAGTTCAGCGATTCCTGCCTACGAAACCGAGCAGTTTCGCCAATGTGGCCCGCATGTCCTTGCGGGCGATGATCATATCGACCAGGCCGTGCTCCATCATGAATTCCGCCGTCTGAAAGCCGGGCGGCAGATCGGAGTGGGTCGTTTCCTTCACCACGCGCGGACCGGCAAAGCCGATCATGCACTTTGGCTCGGCGATGATGATGTCGCCCAGCGTGGCGAAGCTGGCGGTGA
>JAIBCL010000057.1 GCA_019694165.1 Verrucomicrobiaceae bacterium
CAAAGTCGGCGACGCCTCCCTGGCCAACGAAAACAACCTCCTGCTCTTCAAAGCCTTCCGCGGCGCCTACTTCAATTCCTACCTTGGCAAACCAGATTACATCGCGCCCAACCCCTGGACGCCGTGAACAGGGCGGCATCCGGCCCGCACTCTTGCCCGCCCCCTCAACGCACGATCTGCACCTCATCGCCCACTTTGGTAAGCGAGTAGAATTTCTTCGCCATTGCCGCCGGAAGACGGATGCAGCCGTGCGAGGCGGGCCGCCCGGTGACGTATCCGCTGTGCAGGCCGATGGCGCTGCAGTTCAGCCGCATGAACCACGGCATCTCGACGTGGTAGAGGGTGGACTTGTGCACGGGATGCTTGTCCGTGATGACGTAGCGCCCGGCGGGCGTGCCGTAGCCGGCGCGCCCGGTGGAGATGACCGTGCGCTCGATCACCCTGCCGTCCTTCATCAGCCACGCGCTTTGGGAAGAAAGATCCACGGTGATGAGAATGTCCGGCTCCGCATCCGGCGGCCGGCCGAGCAGCACGCGCATGAGAAAGACGAAGCGCTGCACGGCGGCAAAGTCGAGCGCCGTGCGGTGAAACTTCTTTGTGGTGGTGTACGTCTTCGCGCCGCTGCGCATGAGCGCGACGACAGCCTCGACATCCCCGCGCGCAGCGCAGGCCATGAGCGCGGTGACGCCGCGGTCGGAAGCCAAGTGATTGCGCAGGTCGTTGAAGGGAATCTGACCGAGCACGGCCATGTCCACCGGCGAGGCAAAGCGCGCCTCGGCCTGCGCACCGGCCACGAGCAGCGCATCGATCACCTCCACCGGGCGCCGCAACGACGCGACGGCCAGCGGCGGATGCCCTCCGCTGCCGGCCAGATCCGGATTTGCACCGGCGAGCAGGAGCACGCGTACGCACTCCAGACCGCCGAGCCGCGCGGCGGCGCACAGCGGCGTATCACCCGCAGGCGTGAGATCGTCGGCAGTGAGACCCGCCGCAAGCAACTCGCGCAACCACTCGGCATCTCCGGCGATCACGGCATGATACACCAGCGGAAGACCGCTCTCCTTGGAGAACTGGCAGCGCAGACGCTCCGCCACATCATCCCGCAGCGGGCAATACGCAGGCGCGGGCAGCGGATCGCTCCAAACCGGCTTCGGCGGCCTCGCATCCGGCTGGGCAGCATCCGGCAGCACGGCGCGCCGGATTTCATAGACCACTGGCTCAGCTCCTGGCTCCTCCGCGCAACAACCGAACCACGGCAGCAAGGCGACGGCTCGGACGACGAGATGGAAGCGGGCGGACAGCACAGGCACGACAAATAGTTGCAATGGCTATCCAGCCTGCGGCTCGCTGTCCAGCCCGCGTTGGCAAAAAAAAGCACACGAGAGCCGAAGGAATATCCACGGAGGACGGCCGGTTGCTGTCCCGGAAATCGCCCTCGGACTTCACGCCACTTAAGAATGTCCGGGCGGACAAGAGCACCACTTCTACTTGCTGCTTGTCGTTGCTTGCAGAAGACGGCCACGACTTCGCATTTGGCTCGTCAGCCGGGATATTTGCGTTTACTTGCGCGCATGTCCCGCATCATCCTCGGCATCACCGGTTCCATCGCGGCATACAAGGCCGCCGACATCACCTCGCTGCTCACCAAGGCAGGGCATGACGTGACGTGTGTGATGACAAAAGAGGCCCTCGAGTTCGTCACGCCTCTCACGCTGCAAGTGCTCTCAAAAAACCCGGTCGTCACCGACCTCTTCGCGGAAAAGGAAGGCTGGCAGCCCGGTCACATCCAGCTCGCCGACGTCGCGGACCTGCTGCTCATCGCTCCTGCCACGGCGAACGTGCTGGCGGCCATGACCCACGGCTTTGCCCATGACGCGCTGACCGCCATCGCACTCGCGACGCGAGCGCCGATCCTCATCGCCCCCGCCATGAACGGCAAGATGTGGGAGCACGTCGCCACGCGGGAAAACGTGGCAAAGCTCAGTGCACGAGGCGTGAAATTCGTCGATCCTGCCGAAGGCATCCTCGCCTGCGGCTACGACGGCATCGGCCGCCTCGCGCCCGTCGAAGACATCGTGCGCGCCGCCCGCGACATCCTTCACCCGCCGGTCACCGCCTGATTTCTCCTTTCATCATCCAGCATCCTCCACTCGAAGCCCGCCACGCAGCCCCATGCGCTTTCTCATCACCGCCGGCCCCACGCACGAACCGATCGACCCTGTGCGCTACCTCACAAACCGGTCTTCAGGAAAAATGGGCTATGCACTCGCCGCAGCCGCCAGGGAAGCAGGCCACGCGGTCACGCTCATCTCAGGCCCCACGAATCTCCCGCAGCCGGCCGGAGTGAACTTCGTGCCCGTCGAGACGGCGAAGCAGATGTTCGATGCCGTCGCCGGGGTGATCCAGGCTCATGATGTGGCCGTTTTCTCCGCTGCTGTGGCCGACTACACGCCAGCGGAGGTGTCCGCTGACAAGATCAAGAAGTCCGCGGACCAGTTCGCGCTCGCGCTGGAGAAAACGGCCGACATTCTGGGCTCCGCGCGTGTGCAGTTCGGCTTCGGCGGTTTCCTCGTCGGCTTCGCCGCGGAGACTCGGAATCTCATCGCCGAGGCACAGTCGAAACTGCACCGCAAGGCGTGCGATCTCGTCGTGGCGAACGATGTATCGAAGCCAGGAAGCGGGTTTGACAGCGATGAAAACGAAGTCACCCTCTGCCTCCCCGGCGGCAGGTCCGTTCCGCTTCCGAAGATGAGCAAGACCGCGCTCGCCGCACGCCTCGTGAAATTCATCGACGAACGCATCGCCGCCCAAAATCCCCGCTGAATGAACAACCAACTCCTCAACGCAGCCACCGAGGCGGCCCGTGCTGCCGGCAAAATCCAGCGCGAGAACTTCGGCTCCGCGCTCCACGTCAACGAACTCCACAAACACGACATCAAGCTGGAGCTCGATGTGCGCTGCCAGCAGGCCATCACCGACCTCCTGCTCGCAAGATATCCTGATCACAAAATCCTCGGCGAAGAAGGCAATGCGGGAGGCGAGGGCGCGGTGGAATGGATCGTCGATCCCATCGACGGCACGGTAAATTATTTCTACGGCATACCGCACTTCTGCGTGTCCATCGCCGCGAGGGACCGGGTCACGCACGAGCCGCTGGTCGGCGTGATCTTTGACCCCATGCAGGACGAACTTTGGACCGTGATCAAAGGCGCGCGCCCTCTGCTCAATGGCAGGCCCGTCACCGTGAGCGGCCGGTCCGCGATGAGCGATGCCGTCGTGACCGTGGGCTTCTCGAAGAGCAAGGAGGCGCTCGATCTCGGCTTTGAGCGCTACAAGCGCATCGCCTACGACGTGCGCAAGACGCGCATGCTCGGCAGCGCGGCGCTCGCTATGGCCTACATCGCCTGCGGCCGGCTCGATGCCTATGTGGAGGAGCAGATCAGCCTGTGGGACATCGCCGCCGGTCACATGCTCGTGGAGGCCGCCGGCGGCAAGGTGGAGATGCGGCCGAGCACGATGAAGCCTGGCACCATGTTCATCTGCGCCTGGAACGGCACGCTGCCCATCCAGCCGTATCTGTGATCCGCCGGTCACTCCTGCTCCACGATCACGAACGTGCGCGCCGCACTGTCGTCGAGCGTCGCCGTGATTTCGTGCCGCCCCGGCTTCAAGATCGCCACGGCGCGACCTGCTTCCGTGCGCACTTCGAGCGTCGGCGATGACCAACGCACGCCGGCAGCCGGCGCGGATTGCAGAATGAGGCGGTTCCCGCCGTTGGGAATGTCGGGATCGAGCCGGATGACCGTGCCTGCGATGGGATTCACGATGCGCAGCACCCTGGCCGCATCGGACGACTCGCCGCATGTGACCAGATCTCCCATCCAGTTGTCGCGGCTCTTCACCCATGCGCTGTATTCCGGCGGCAGGATGGCGCGACCGGTCGCCATTTCATAATCGCCCGCCTCGGCGGCCGGCGGCTCGGTGCCGGCGACAAAAATCTCGTCGCGACTCATGCGCGCCGCCGGGCTCTGCGGCGTGAGACGCCGGCCTGTGCGCGGATCGATGCGGCTCCTCACAATGCCGGCAGGCTTTTCATACCATGTCGTGCCGGAGCGTTTCTCCAGTTCGAGAAACACATCGCGAAAGACCGGCGCGGCGCCGGTGACGCCGGACACGTTTTGCATCGGCGTGTTGTCGAAGTTGCCGGCCCAAACGCCGACGGTGAACCAGGGAGTGTAGCCGAGCGTCCAGTTGTCGCGGTACGTGGAGCTGGTCCCGGTCTTGACCGCCACGCGAAACGGGAGCCGCAGTGCAGAATGCGCTCCGAAGGTGAGCAGGCGTGCCTGATTGTCGCTCAGGATGTCGGCGATCAAGTAACAGCGCGCTTCGTCCATCAATCGGACACCGGCCACGTCACCGCCGGCCACGAGCCGCCACGGCTTGACCACACCGAGCCGCGCGAGACATGCGTATGCATTGGCCAGTTCCACCAGCCGCACCGGTGCGTTGCCGATGGTGAGGCCGAGGCCGTAGTGCTCGGCCGGGTCCGTCAACGTGGTGAGGCCGAGCGCCTGCAATCTCGCCAGCAGCACCTGCGGTCCGCCGATGTGTTGCAGCACTTTGACGGCCGAGATGTTCAGCGAGTTTCCGAGCGCCGTGCGGCAGGTCATCGGGCCGTACACTTTGTGGCCGTAATTCTCCGGCGTGTAGTTCCCCGTGGTCGTCGCATACTCGACCGGCAGATCGGCCACGATCGACGCCGGCGTCCAGCCTTTCTCGAACGCCAGCTCGTACGTGAACGGCTTCATCGCCGAGCCTGGCGAGTGTGGCACCCACGCACCATTGATCTGCCCGCCATCAGGCGCGAAAAAGTCGCGCGAACCCGCCAGCGCAAGCACATCTCCGGTCGCATTCTCAATCACGACGACCGCCGCGTGCGTGACGTGTCGCGACTCGAGGCCGTTAAGTCGCGAGCGAATGATCCCTTCCACTTGACGCTGCAGCGCAATGTCGATGGTCGTACGCACTTCGCGCGACGGGTCCCCTTCCCGGCCGCCATCGGACGCGGAATTCCCCGCAAGCCCTGCCGCTGCCAGCTCCACCGCGTGAGGCGCTGCGAATCCCCCCGCGAAACGCTGGAGCTTGATTTCCTGCGTCCTCGCCACTTCAAGCTCAGCGGCATTCAGCCAGCCGGACTCATGCATCAACGTCAAGATTCTCTGCTGCCGCTTCAGCGCCGCCGTGGCATCGCGAAACGGATTCATCCGCCCCGGTGCCTGCGGCAGCGCCGCGAGAAACGCCGCCTCCGCCGCTGTGAGATCGCTCAGCGGCTTGTGGAAGTAGCCTTCTGTCGCCGATGCACAGCCCGTGAAGAGATTGCCGTAGGACACGCGATTCAGATAGGCGGCGAGGATTTCTTTCTTCGACCACTCCCGCTCCAGCCGCCTCGCCCTCATCGCCTCGGCGAACTTGGAGGCAAGCGTGCGCCTGTCCGCCGGTCCGCTGATTTTCACGAGCTGCTGCGTGATCGTGGAGGCCCCCGACACCACGCGTCCGGCGAGCAAATTTCCCCGCAGAGCCCTCGCCATGGCCAGCCAGTCGATGCCTGAGTGCGCGAAGAAGCGCTTGTCCTCGGCCGCCAGGGTCGCGTCGATCAGAACCTTCGGAACTGCGTCAAACGCCACCGGCTCGGCGGTGCGCTGACCGTCTGCCGTCAGCAATTGCCGCAGCGGCTGACCATCACGCGCAGTAAAGCGCACGGACGCGTCCCGCGCCGTCTTCAGCGCGTCCGGCAGTGCGAAAAAACAAGGTGTCAGCCACCAGGCGACCAGCCCTCCGCTCAGGAGAACAAACAGCCTGCCCCACTTGCGCCAAATGATCGGCCACTGTCTCACTTCGCCTCGAATTTCAGGCGCGGGCGCATTTTCTCCAGTGTCTTCTCACCGATGCCGGGGACTTTCAAAAGATCCTCCGGCTTCGAGTAAGGCCGGCCTTTGACGATCTTCTCGGCGATGGCCGGCCCCACGGAGGGCAGCGTGGCGAGTTGAGCGACGGAGGCTGTGTTCACATTGACGGGCTGCTTCGAGGGATCCCCGCGCAGCATGATGAATGCCACCAGCGCCACGCCGAGAATGATGAGACCTGTGAAGACCCAGCGCTGCATCTGCGCGCTCTGCTGATTCCGGGCCTGCCGCTCTTCGAGAAGTTTGTTGAATGCGTCGCTCATGGCTGGTGTTCGTGCGCGGCAGTCTGGCGTGGGGAACGGGAAAATCAACGCGGGCGTGGGCCTCCAACGAAGGCCGTGAGTGGCGGCGAGATCAAGGCTTGCGCATGAACCGAAAGCGAAAGCCTCAAATCTATGATTGCCCCGATTCAGGATTCCACAGATGGGTTAAGAAGAAGTCCATTCCGTGGTCGTCCTGAATCCGTGGGAATCCAATCAGACGCTATTCATGCGTAAGCCAAGCGGCGAGACCGTCGTCGCGCACGAATGAGTGGACAAGCCCCCGGGCCGCTGGCTGAGTCGCCGCCTCCAACGAGATTCCCATGCAGACAAGCATCGCCCGCCAGCCTTGGTATCGCATCCTTTACGTACAGGTGATCATCGGCGTCGTGCTCGGCATCGTGACCGGGTGCGTCTGGCCGGAGGTGGCGAAGACGCTCGAGCCGCTGGGCAAGGGATTCATCAACCTGGTGAAGATGCTCATCGCTCCCATCATCTTCTGCACCGTGGTGCACGGCATCGCCTCGATGGGCGATCTCAAGAAGCTGGGCCGCGTGGGCGGCAGGACGCTGCTCTACTTTGAAGTCGTATCCACCATCGCGCTCTTCGTCGGGCTCATCGTGGTGAACACGCTGCAACCAGGCGCGGGTTTCCAGCAGGGTGCCGCCGTGGACGAGGTAAAAGTGCACGAGTACGTGGAGAAGTCACACTCGCACACCACGGGCAAGTTCCTGCTCGACATCATCCCGGCCACATTTTTCGGCGCGTTCACGTCGGACAATCTGCTCCAGGTGCTGCTCGTCTCCGTGCTCACCGGATTCGCCATCAGTGGTCTCGGTGAACGTGGCCAGCCCGTGCTGGTGGTGATCGACGAGGCGTCGAAGGTCTTTTTTGGCTTGCTGCGCATCGTGATCAAAGCCGCGCCCGCCGGTGCTTTCGGCGCCATGGCCTTCACGGTCGGCAGCTTCGGCCTCGGTGCGCTGAAGAATCTCGTCTGGCTCATGGGCGGCTTTTATCTGACCGCCGCCCTGTTTGTCATCGTCGTGCTCGGCCTCATCGCGCGGGCGGCCGGATTTTCCATTTTCCGGTTTCTCGTCTTCATCAAAGACGAGCTGCTGCTGGTGGTGGGCACCAGCTCGTCTGAAACCGCGCTGCCGGGCATGATCGCCAAAATGAAGCGGCTCGGCTGTGCGGACTCGACCGTGGGACTCGTGATTCCGACCGGTTACAGCTTCAATCTCGACGGGACAAACATCTACATGACCATGGCCGCCATCTTCCTGGCACAGGCCACGCACACGCCGATGACGCTGGGCCAGCAGCTCTGGCTGCTGCTCATCGCAATGATCACCTCCAAAGGTGCCAGCGGTGTGACCGGAGCCGGATTCATCACGCTCGCGGCCACCCTGCAAGCCGTGCCGGGCATCCCCCTCGAGTCGCTGGGAATCCTCGTCGGCATCGACCGCTTCATGAGCGAGTGCCGGGCCATCACCAACCTCATCGGCAATGGCGTCGCCACCGTGGTGATCAGCCGCTGGGAAAAGGAAATCAGCGCGGAAGAGTTGCAGGAGAGACTCCGCATCGAATCAGGCAGATAGCTCGAGTGCGCACTCTGCGGTGCCGGCTTCCTCGTCGTCCACCAAGGCTGTCCGGCGCACCGAGAATTGACGAACGCTTTACAGACCGGTGGCGGGATCTGAGCGACAGCTCGCGCCTCCATGACACCTCCGGCGCAAGCCGCTTCTCACATGCCTGTCGTCGCCCAAGATTTCCGCCTCAGATCGCGTCCGGTCTTGTGAATTTCAGCCCGTTTTCGTAACATAGAAAAACACGATTTAGACCTCCTGATAATCTTCACGCCGAACAAAGTGACTCTTATGCGCTCGATCCGACTTATCACCCTCGCGCTCGGCGCGTTCTTTGCCGGCGGATTTGTCTTTTCGCAATCGCCAGCACCGCCGCCTGCACCAGCCGCGCCGCCAGCAAAGGAAAGCAAGCTGCCCGTCCGGGAACGCGAGCGCACGGTTTACGTGCCATATGAGGAGCTGGAGAAAGTTTTCCAAGACGGCGGGCGCGGCGTGTTTCTGCCGTATCGTGAGTTTCTCGATCTGTGGAACGAACTCACGCTGAAGCGCGAGGAGAAGGAGAAGCCGCCGGCCGATGGTGTGGTGTCGCGCGCGGAATATACGGGCAAGGTCGAAGGCGCGACGCTGACGCTCGATGCGAAGATCAGCGTCGAGTCATTTCAAAAAAGCTGGGTGTCGCTGCCGCTCGGTGGCGCTGATATGGCGGGCATCGGCGAGGCGCAAACGGGCAAGGCGGTGCTGCAAACGGACAAGGACGGCGTGAAGGTGCTGCTGCCGGAGAAAGGTGTGTATGAGCTGTCGCTGAAGATTTTCGCGCCAGTCGTGCGATCGAATGGCAAATCGAAGGTGAGGCTCGCGTTGCCTCGCGCGGCGGTGTCGAAGCTGACGGCGACGATTCCAGGCGATGGCCTGGAATTCGAGGTGTCGCCTGCTGCTGCATTCACTTCGCGCGGCAGCGGCGCGGGACAAACCGAGCTGAGTTTCTTCTTCGGTGCCGGTGCATCGCACGAGATCACGTGGGGCGCGCCGCAGGCGGCCACGCAGCTCACGCCATTGCTGCTCGCGGATACGAAGCTCGACACCACCGTCGGCGCCGGCTCGGTGGCGACGAATGCTACGATCAGCTATCGCATCATGCGTGCGCCGGTGAGCGCCTTCCGCATCAGCGTGCCGAAGGGGCAGGAGGTGCTCGGTGTGACAGGCGATGACATCAAGGAATGGAACATCGAAGCGGCGGGCGAGCGGCAGATGCTGATCGTGACGCCGAACAAGCCGGTGAAGGAAAAGTATGCGCTCAATCTCTCGCTCGAGACGCCCATCGCGAAGCTGCCCGCCGAAGTGCAGGTGCCGGATCTCGTGATCGAAGGCGCGTCGTATGCGCGCGGCATGGCAAGCGTGCAGACGGAATCGCAATTCGACGCGACAGCGAAGACGCTCGATGGCGTGGCGCGAGCGAATTCATCTTCGAGCGCGAATGGCGGCATGATGGCGGTTGGCAGTTTTCGTCTGCTGAAGCAGCCCTACAAACTCACGCTCGATGTCGTGGAAGCGAAGCCGCAGGTGGAAGTGAGCAGCGTCACTCGTCTCGATGTGCAGCGCGATGCGGTGAAGGTGGACACGACATTCGACTACAATGTCCGCCGCGTCGGCATCTTCGACGTGCAGATCACGCTGCCGGGCAATCTGTCCGTTTCTTCAGTCACCGGCGATGGCATCGGCGAGTGGCGAGTCATTGGCACCACGACCGCTACGCCAGCGGGCGGAGGACCGGGATCGCAGGCGCTCATGGTGAAGCTGCAGAAGCAGACGACGGGCGCTTTCAAAGTGCATGTCACGGGTCGCCTCGCTCGTGCGCAGCCGACCGATGATCTCTCTGTGCCGATGCTCATGCCGGCCGAGGTGAACCGTCACGAGGCAAAGATCGGTGTGTCGATGCATTCGAGCCTTGAAGCGAACACGAAGGACATCGGCGGATTTCAGCAGGAAGACGTGAGCGCTCTCGGCGCATCGGCGAAGGACAACAACGGCGCGGCGACACTCGCGTTCCGCTATCGCGACAACGCCAGACCCGCGACACTCGGCTTCAAGAGCCGCGATCCGCAGGTGAGCGTGGAGGTGCTCACGCTCGTCGAGGCAAAGGAGCAATCGACGCGTCATCAATGGACGCTCGCTTTCGATGCCGCTTACGCGGCGGTGGATCGTTTTGTTTTGTCCGTGCCGAAGGCCGTCGCGAATGAAGTGCGCCTCGTCGATCCGCAGGTGAAGGAGACGAACAAGGCCTACACGCCTGATCCCGCGAAGTTCAAGAACACCGACACGGCGAACAATGCTTATTGGGAAGTCGTGCTGCGCAGCGAGAAGATGGGCGCGTTTCAGCTCGCGCTTAGCCACGACCAACAAGGCGCGCTCGAAGCGGGCAAGACGGGCAAGGTCGATCTGCTGCAGCTCCATGTGCCAGGCGCGTTTCAGGAGACGGGCCAGGTCGCGGTGATCAAGGACGACAGCCTGGAGATTCGCAAATCGCAGCCGGAGAACCTCGAAGAAATCGACTCGCGCGAGTTGCATTCGGCGATTCAGCGGCCCGGCGTGTTTCTCGCGTTCAAGTATCGCGCGCTGCCTGTGAAGCTGTCGGTCGAAGTGGCGAAGAATGATTATTTCTCCGTGCCACAGGCCGTCATCACGCACGCGGATCTCACCACCGCCGTCGCCACCGATCGCGCGCAATCGACTGAAGTCATCTACTGGGTGAAGAACATCGACATGCAGTTTCTCGTCGTGCGTCTGCCGCAGGGCGCGCGGCTCGTGAGCGACATCATCGTGGGCCGCGAGGCGCAGCAACCGATGCGCCGTGAAGGCAGCGAGGATCTGCTCGTGCGTCTGCCGTCAGGCTCGGCCAGCAATCGCTCAGCCTTTCCCGTGCGCTTCGTCTATGAAATGCAAAGCCCGAGTCCCGGCGTGAAGCTCGGCTTGTTCGGCAGTTTCGCCGTCGAGCCGCCGAACACCGGCGACGTGAAAGTGTTCGAGACGCGGCATCGCCTCTTTTTGCCCGAGGCGTGGCATTACACGAAGTTCGACGGCCCGCTCACGCAAACGGGCGAAGATCGCGGCTGGGCTGCGCGCCGGATGCGAAACGTGATGGACTCCTTCATCCCCGCCTTCGGTCCGAAGGTGGCCGGCGTGAATGAATCGCGCTGGAGCGAGCCGCCTGCTGTGGCGAGTGAAACGAAAACGCTTTTCGATTTCCAAGTGCCCGAGCAAGGCCACAAGGAAACGCTCCGCCGACTCGGCCCGCCCGCTGCGATCACCGCGAGCTTCCACTCCGCGAAAGTCACGCTCGCGATGCAAACCGCCGCGTTTCTGTTCACCGCGCTCTTCGGCGCCGCACTCACACGCTCGTCGTTGAGCACGAAGCTCTCGTATGTCGTGCTCTTCGGCTGCGGCGCGAGCCTCGCGACCGGGCTCATCAGTCCCGTGAATGCGCAAGTGGCCACGTCGGTGGTGTTCGCGGTGTGTTTGGTGGTCGGTGTGTGGTTCGTTTGCGGTGCGTTGGGTGTGGTGAAGTCGGTGTTTAGGAGAGGAGAGCGCGTGGGCGCTCCGGTGCCGCGTCCAGTGAGTCCGACGAGTCAGACAGGTCCGACCGCTCCGACTCCGCCGCCACCCGTGTCCGCCGCTGCGCCAGCACCGCCTCCCACCATGCCAGCGCCCGCACCTTCACCGCCCCCTGCTGAGAAAAAGCCCGCTCCTTCCGCTGCATCAGCCGTCCCACCGAACGACCTCGAGTTCCCCGAAGTGAACCCCGATGACAAGAAGCCCGCTGAGTGATCCCACCACAAAGCACGCCACGATGAACACGGTCATCCATCGCGAAGTGAGCGCTTCTTTGAATTCAAAGACGAGCCGCGCACGCCCTCCAAGATGGAGGTCCATTTCGAACGTTGCGTCTTCGACCAAACGAAACTTCCCCCTCACCCCAGCCCTCTCCCCAAGGGAGAGGGAGCAGGAAGCGCTGTCGCGCAGAAGCAAAGAGGTGTCGTTTGGTCATCCGAGCGTCAGCTCGTCAGGTTCCCTCTCTCTTCGGGACAGAATGCAGGAAGCGCTGCCGCGCAGAGGTGCAGGGGTCTCGTTTGGTCATTCGAGCGTCAGCTCGTCAGGTTCCCTCTCCCATTGGGAGAGGGTTAGGGTGAGGGGGAAGTTCTTCGTTTCGCCCCAGATTACCAAGACTCTCACGAGCCTTGCTCTTCTCGCACAATTCTTTTTCCCTTCGCTCGTCAGCGCCGCCGAAAAGGCTGCTGCTCGCACGCCCGAGCGCACGGAACTCTGGGTGCCGTCCGAAGAACTCGCGCGTGTGATCGAGAAATCGGAAAACAAAAACGCCGTCCTTCTCACGCCCGAGCAATACAACGCACTCATCCGCGACGCGGGCAAACTCAAACCTGAGGACGCAGGCAAACCACCTCCGACGAACGCCGTCGTCGAGAGTATCCGCCTCAAAGGTCGCGTGCTCGATGGCGAGAGCGGCATCACTTTGCACGGCGAGATCACAGCGAAGGCACTGGCTGACGACTGGTCGCTCGTGAGCGTGAAGCTGCCGTGGAAAAGTGTCGGCAAGCTGAGCACCACCGACGGTGCCTTGCTCGATGTGCCGGCGAATTCAAAGAAGACGACATCGCTGGCGGCCGCATCGGCGCTTTCACTCTTCATCAAAGGTCCGGCGTTGCATCGGGTGGCGTTCGATTGCGTCGCGCCGATCAATCACGGCAGCTCTCCAGATGAGCGCGTTTTGTTTTTCGAGCCGACGAACCTGCCCACCGTGCTCGAACTCTCACTGCCCGTTGGCTCGCAGATCACGCAGGGACCCTCACACGAGACCGTCGGCGATGTGCATCGCTTCATCTTGAACACCGGCGCGAGCGGCACGGCAATCATCGCCTGGCGATTGCAACCGCCAGCCGGATCAGCGGCACATGTGACCACGCAAAGTCTGCGCGGGTCATGCCGCGTGGCCGAGTCGGAACTCACCGCCGCGTATGACGTGCAACTTTCGTCCACGGCCACCAATGCGCCCACGCGCGAGATCGCTTTCAATGTCACGCCAGCCAGCGCGTCGGTCATCGCGGTCGAGGGCGAGAAGGTTGAGTCGTGGACGCAGGCGAACGCCGCGCTGAACGTGAAGCTCAGCGGCGAGGCGCGATCACTGCAATTGCGCGTCGAGCTGCGAATGCCGGTTGCCCTGCCGGCAAAAGACACACTGCCCATCGAGTTGCCTGCTGTGGTGCTCGCGGGTGCGAAACAAGTGCCCGCCATCGCCGAAATCGGCCTCGATGAAGGCGTGGAGATGCTGGAACTGCGCTCGAGTCGCGGTCTCGCCGCGAGCGTGGCCGAGTGGGATGCCGCTTCGGAAAAGGCGACGGCCGTCATTCGCAAGGTGTCGCCGCGCATTGTCGTCGATGCGGATGCGCGCATCTTCGTGAGCCGCGACTTCGCCGAGATCGAGCGGATCGTGAATGCCACATCCGACGTGCCGATCGATCACCTGAAAGCGAACCTGCCTGCTGACGAAGAACTCCTCGAAGTGAACTGGCAGTCTGGCCCGAAGCTCGAATGGAAGCGCGTCGGCCAGAGCGTCGAGATCGAGTGGCAGCAGCGCGTGGATGCGCGCAGCGCGGGCAAGTTCACGATCAAATCGCGCAAGAAGCTGCCCGCCGACGCAAAGCCCGTCATGATCACGAATCTCACCATCGACGACGCCAAGAAGCTCGCTGGCTACATTGCGCTCGATCACGATCCCGCGTGGCGCATCGCTTTGAAGCAAACGAGCGGCCTCGAAGATCGCGATGCGCGCCTCACCCCGGTCAGCGGCAAAATGGCTTGGTTTGCGCTGCGCGAGTTCACACTCGGCATCGAGCTTCAGCGCCGCGAATCCATTGTCGATGCCGAGATCACGGCCTATGCGCTGCCGCGTGCAAAGTCCGTCGAGATCGAAGGCCAGATCGCGCTCGACATCACCGGCGCGCCGTTGCGACAGATCGAAGTGCGCGTGACGAAGGAGCAGGCCAAGCTGCTGCGCTTAACCTCGCCGCTCATCGCCGAGCAATCGTTCGATGAAGCCATCGGCGCGTGGAAGCTCACCCTCGCCCGCGAGTCCACCGGTCGCGTGAATTTGCGCTGGCGTTTGTCGCTCGACAGTACAGTAGCCCTCTCGCTCCGCGAGAGGAGCGAGCAGCAGCCAAACGCTCAAAACACCAACGCACCAGAGAAGGCACCCACAGAGCTCGTCTCGCGGAGCGAGACGGCTACGTTAACCGCCACGCTCCCGCGCTTCGAGATCCCCGCCGCGCGACGCTTTCGCGGTTCGTGGGTCGTGGAGGCGAACACCGACACGCAGCTCTCCTTTGCCACCCAATCGCTCCAGCCCGTCGACGTCATGCGCGTGTCGGCGGTTGAGGATTACACGCCGCGTCATCGACTCGTCGCCGCGTTCACCTACGGCTCAGGCGCGCACGAGTTGACGGTCACCGCTACGCGCCACGCCAGTTCCGAGCTGGCCGCGCTCGTCGTCAGCAAACTCGCGCTCACCAGCGTGCTCGGTGTCGATGGCAGCTCGAAGCACGAGGCCGTGATCGACCTCCGCCACTCCGGCGAGCAATTCGCGCACGTCCGCCTGCCGTCCGGCGCGCAGCTTCTCAGCATCATCGTTGATGGCCGCGCCGTGAAGCCCGTGCGCGGCGAGGGCGGTGCCATCGCCATCCCGCTCCCCGGCGGCACTGCCGGACGCGACACCGTCACCGCCCGTCTCATCTACGAGCTTCCCGGCGATCCCTGGCCCGGCCACGGCACCCGCAAGCTCGATCCCATCACCTTCCTCGGCAACGCCCCCATCCTCTCCACCGACTGGCGCGTCAAAGTGCCCGACGGCTTCAGCTACGACAAAGTTGCGACGGGGATGGTGCAGTCGGGGACGTTTGAGCCGGAGGGGATCGTGGCGAAGGTGAATGTGCTCGGATCTCTCGTGTCGTCGTTCAATTCGGTGTCGGACGACACTTCGATTAGTTCCGTCAAAGTGCATTTGATGCGCGCGGAGACGGCTCAATTGCGTGGCAACATCGATGAAGCAAAAGATGCGTTTCAAGATGTGCTCCGGCTTGACCCAAACAACAGGACTGCCCGCCGCGGCATGGAGAGAGTGGAGCAATTGAAGAGCGAACACTACGACACTGCCCGAGATCACACGCGGGCGCAGATGTTGGCGAAGGTCGATGAGCAGTGGGAAACAAAAGTACCCATCACATCAGCCGCGGCACCAATGCTTCAAGTGGACAGCGGCTCGCGGCAACGAGCGCTGAAGGAAAAGATGGATCGAGTCATCTTTCCTCAAGTATCTTTTTCGGATGCGACTCTTGAAGAAGCCATCGAGTTCTTGCGTGTGAGCATCCAGCAGCGTGAGCCATTGGAAAATGAGCCGCCAGGAGAGTCGCGGAACGTGAATGTCGTCATTAAGCCCGACGCGGCATCGAGTGCATCAAAGATCAGTCTGGACTTGAAAGACATCTCAATGGCTGATGCAATTCGCTATATCACGGAACTTGCCGGTGTGGCGTTCGTCATCGAGCCGAATGCGGTCGTCATTCTACCGGCCAAAGAAGCTCGCGAAAGATTCGCGGGATTCTCGAAGCAGATCTCCAGTGAATCGATCGACGAAAGTCATCGAAAGCGGCTCCGCGAACGAATGGATAAGATCATTCTCCCTCGAGTCTCTATGACCGGCGCGACTCTTGAAGAGGCAATCGAGTTCTTGCGAATCCAAGGGCGGGATTTGGACACAACAGGGAGCAATACGGTCGAGCGCGGAGTGAATTTTGTCATCAACCAGGGAGGCACGCCCAACAGTGCGCAGATCACTCTCGATCTAAAGGACGTGCCACTAAGCGAGGCACTCCGCTATTTGACCGAACTGGCCGGCATGAAATACAAGATTGAGCCGAACGCGGTTGTCATCGTGCCGCTATCGGATACGACCAGCGAGCAGTACACGCGGGTGTATGAAGTACCGAAAAGTTTCAGTGAAAAATTGCGTTTCACGTCGGCCATCGAGTTTCTGAAGGAACAGGGAATTCAGTTTCCAGACGGAAGCTCAGCATCTTTTGATAGCCGCAGTTCGCGGCTTGCCGTTAAGAACACACAGCCAAACCTTGATCTCGTCGAGCGAGTCGTTCAGGTGGTCATCAATTTGAAGCCTGGGGAGCCGATGCCGGACGTGTTTGGCCCCGGTCTTGGCGTTTCTAGCTCCGCCAAATCCGGCCTCATCCCTCTCGAACTCGATCTCCCATCCTCCGGCCAGCTTCTGCATTTCTCCGGCACGCAGGCACCGGAAGTGTTGGAGTTGCGATTTACATCATGGGAACGGCAGATGGCGTGGGCGTGTGGCTTGATGGCGGCGGGTGGTCTGGTGTTCGCGATTTGGGGACGACGACGCGCGATGTTGCGGACGCTGCTGGTCGTGCTCGTGCTGTCGCTGGGCGTGAAGCTGTTTGCGGAAGACAGATTGCCGCTGGCGAATGCGGCGTTGTTTGGCTGGCTGGTGGCGCTGGCAATTTGGATGGTGTTTCGAATTTGCGCGGGAATTTCAAAGCGAACGGGAGGTGGGCGTTATGTGGAGGCGTGAGTCATTGGGGAGCGCACGCATCCTGCGTGCTGGTTTCGGCATCCTGCCGAAAGTGGGTCTGACGGGAACGACGTTGCGGGAGGTTCATGGTTTGGAGTTTGTGCGCGAAGAGCGAGCAAGCGGCAGGATGCCGCTTGCGACACGCTGGAAGCGTGCGCTCCCCGTCGTGCTGGTGCTCGCTTCGGTGTTCCGAGCGCTGGACGTGAGGGCGGGAGATGAGAAGCCCGTGCCTGATCCCGCGTCGCACACGGTTGTGGTGCCGTATGACGTGAAGAAGCCGCTGAAGGACCAGAAGCCGCAGCGGTATTATTTGAATCGCGAGACGTTCGACCGGCTGTGGTCGCTGGCGAAAGAGAACCGGAAGCCGGAGCGGGAATCGGAAGAGTCGAGCCTGTCGATTCACTCGACGGCCTATCGGGCGAAGGTGGAGCATGAGCGGCTGGTGGTGAATGCGAAGTTTGAGATCGGCACGCGCGGCGCGTGGACGAAAGCGAGCCTTCCAGTGAAGAGCGGCGATTCGACGGTCGCGGTCGTACATGACTGGACGCTAGACGGAAAGCCGGTGAGTCCGGTCGATGGCTTGCTGCTCATCGAGAAATCGGGAACACATGTCGTTGAAGCGGTGATCGACCTGAAGCGAGAGGCGGGTTGGAAAAAAGCGACGCTGAGTCTGCCGGCGGCGCTGGCTTCGTTCGTGACGCTGTCGGTGCCAGCGAACGACGGACGACCGGCGCTCGATGGCGTCACACTGCTCACGGAGGAGCAAATCGATGGCCAGCGCGTTTTCAGCGCGGTGCTCGATCGACCGGACTCGCTTGTCATCACGCGCAGTCCGCGTCGGCCGCTCGCGGATGCTGCGTTGCCAGCAGCGGCGGATACGGAGTTGATCGTCGGGCACACGAGCGGCGGCGCGCAATCGCTCCTCGGCACGGTGCGCTTTGATTTTCCGGGCACGGAACGCACGCGATTCTCGCTCGAAGTCGATGCAGGCTGGCAGATCGCGGGCTGGGAAGTGCGGCAGAATGG
>JAIBCL010000033.1 GCA_019694165.1 Verrucomicrobiaceae bacterium
TGGTTGTCATGCCAGCCACCTTCGGAGCACCCAGCACCTTCGGCCTCTCCGCACCGGAGGGAGGTTACGTGCAGGAGTCTTCCTCCGACTCCAGCGTCGATGTGGCGACGATCCGCAACAACCTCGGCGTCACGGTGAAGGCCGTGCCCAAGCCGCTGGTCACCAAAACGGTGACGATCAAGGGCAAGGGTGACGCCGCTCTCGCCTCTGTCGCGGCGGGAAGTTTCACGGCTGGCACGCTGCGCGTCACCTCCGCCAAGCAGGCCGAATCCAACGACGACTTCCCGGATTTTGAAATCACCGGCACCGCTTATTCCAACCTCGCCTGATCATGCCTGTTAACCTCGATGCCATTGGCATTCAATCCGTGGAACTCACGCTCGCCGAGAGCGTGGAAGTCACCCGCAAGGTGGAAACCAAACCGCTCCTCGACAAGGACGGACGCTTCGCCGACGCGAAGGCGTTTGATCCTTCAACCGAGTTCAGCCTGAAGGGCCGTGGTGATCTGCCAGCAGGCGTTGCCGCCGGCACCGATGGCGGCCTGGCCATCGCCGGGATCAGCGGCGGCGTGACCATCATCACCTCGGTGAAGGAATCGCAGAAGAACGACGACTGGAACAGTTGGGAATGCGGCGGCCAGAACTGGCCCAACGCTTCGTAAGCCATGAAGGAGGGCCAGAAAGTCCAGTTCGTGCGCGATCACGAAGCTCCGCTCAAAAGCAGCACCACGCCGATGGTGGTGGCGTCACTCGCAAGCGGGTTTGCGTTTGCCGGAGAGAAACCCTTGCTCGACACGCTTGAGGAAGTGGACGGCGCTCCGCAGCGCACCGCGACATGGAGCCTGGACGGCGGCATCACCGCCACGTTTCGTCCTGCTTTCAAGGAGGAGACGATTGAGTTCGCCGAGTTTCGCCGACGCTTTGAAAGCCTGGAGTGGTGCGCAGCCAATCCCGATCACCCCATCGCCTACCTGCGCGCGTTCAGCGACAAGCTCAGTTCGTTGCGCAACGAACTGCGCCGAATGAAACCGCTGCTCCTGGTCCGACGCGGACGCCGCTTCGCCCTCATCCCGCAGGATGCGGCCCCTGAAAAGAAAGCCCGTATCCTGAGCGAACTCGGATGAACCCGCAGGACGCACGGATGCAGTTGCTTGAGGCGGCGATTGCCGAAGGCCCGGGCGAGTTGTTCGGGTTGAAGTTGCGGCCCGTATCTCTTGGGACGCTCAATCTGTGCCGGCGGCTTGGGCTTTCGCTGGCGCTGCATCATGAGCAGGCAGCGTTGATTTCGGAAGCCGAGCGGCAGCGGCAGGTCATGCTCTTTGTTTGGATGCACTCGGCTCCGCTCACCGAAGTGCTCGGAGCGGTTCGCGATGGTTCCTGGGACACGCCCTTCGGTGCTTTTGCCGAATCATCCTCCGAACTGATCGTGCCCGAAGTGCTCGCGGAAATCCGCCGTGTGTCGCAGTTGGTGGATGTAGCACTGGTCGAAGTTCTGCCCAAGCCTGGCCGCTCCAGCGATGACGAAGCGCCCGCTGACATCCTTGAGCCAGGGTTCACGGCATCATTGGTGTTCACGCTCGCACGCGAGACAGGCTGGAGTGAATCCTTCCTCCTCTGGCATCTGCCGCTGGCTCGCGCGCTTCAGTATTATCACTGCGCCCTGCGAGCCTCGCTCGCCTGGACCGTGAAACCGGGACCACCTGTGCAAGCGCAGATCAACAAGCTGGAGCAGTGGGCCGCCGCGTTGACGCCGGACGAGGATGACGAATGAGCCGCGAACTGCGCATCAACACGACCGCCTTCAATGCCGCGCTCAACCGCTTCATGCAGCATTCCAAGCGTGATGCGGAGGTTGTTCTGCGCCAGCAGGCGCGGGGCTTGATGAAAAGCCTCATCGACGTGACTCCGCCGGGTGGTCGTAATGTGAGCAACGCCAAGGCACGTGCGCGGGGCATCACCAGCTTGAAAGCCGATGCGTTCAAGGTCGTGGAGGTCGTGTCGCCCAAGCGGGCAGAGGAAACGAATGTTGAATCGCTCATTAACCGTCACCGCGTTCAGGGCCGAGTGAAACAGGAGGTCACGCCGCGCATTCTCGTGTCAGCCGCCGCGCTGCGCGCTTACCTGAAGAAGCAGCGGGCAAAGGTTGGCTTCCTCGCCTCCGGCTGGAATCAAGCGGCATCGAAGCTCGGCCTGAAACCTCCCGCATGGATCTGGAACAATCGCGGCCCGGGTGCCGTGGTGATCGAGGTCAATGACCGGCGCATTGCCGTGCGCGCCACCAACCGCGTCAAGTACGCCAGCGGGTTTCGCGACATGAGCAGCCTCGTGCAATGGGCGGTCAATTTGCAGACACAAAAGCTGCGCCGCCAGTTGAGCAAATTCCTGGCCGGGACCGCCCGCCGAGCCGGGTTCAAATCCTGACACGCCATGGCCGCGATCACCGCCGAGCTTCAGCTCGAAGTATCCAAGTTCCAGCAGGCGTTGCGCCAGGCGCAGACGCAGTTGCGCGGGTTCAAGGGAGCAGCCGAAAAGGAAGGCAGGGGCTTGGGCAGTTCGCTCTTCGGTGAACTCGGCAGCCAGGTTGCAGGTCTTGCCACCGTGGGCGGCATCACGGCGCTTGCCGCCGGCGTGAAAGGCATCATGTCGGACTTCGATGATCTGGCCGACACCGCGCTGCGGCTGAACGAGAGCACCGAAACACTCCAGCGCGTGGGTGGTGCGGCGGAGCTGTCGGGCACTTCCGTGGAAGGTCTGGCCAATGCGTTCATCAAGCTGGAGCGCAATCTCGGTGATGTGGAAAACTCGAAGGCGCGTGAGGCCCTCGAACGCTACGGGCTGACCGCCGACAAGCTCGCCGCCATGCCGCTGGATCAGAAGATCCTCGCGCTGTCGGAAGCGTTTCAGAAGGCGCGCACCGAAGGCACAGGACTGGCCGACCTTCAGGCGCTGCTGGGCAGGGGAGGGGCTGAATTGATCCCGCTGCTCTCGGCCAGCCGGGAGGAAATCGAAAAGCTCTTCGCCTCCGTGAACGTGGTGTCGGACGATTCCGTGCAACGCCTCGCCGCGATGAACGACGAGTTCGATTTGCTCGTGATGAACGCCAAGGCGTTCGCCGCCGAGGTGATTGTTGCGAACGTCGGTCTGGCAAAGATCGCGGGCCGTCTGCTCAAGGGCGAAGCCTTTGGGAACATTCTCAACGACATGGGCAATGAGGGCCTGGACGCCGACATCGAACGCGCGGCCAAGGAGCGCGGCAGGAAGAAAGCCGCCGATGCGCTCAAACAAGCAGAGGCGGAAAAAGCGGCGGCGTCGGCGGCGAAGGAGAGGCAGAAGGCCGAGGACAAGATCACTGAGCAGCGCCGCAACAACGCCCGGATGCGCGCCGACATCAGCCAGGGCGAACTCGATGTGCTCCCTGACGAGCAAAAGTTCCAGGCGCTCCAGGACAAGCTCAGGGAAGTCTTCATTGATGCGCAGATCAGTTCCGGCAAGAGCATCCAGCCTACGCTCGAAGGACTCAAGAAACTGGCCGATGAGCAGCATACGGCGGGCAACTTCCGTGGCGAAGGCGCGACCCTGGAGCGGCTGAAGGAGGCGCAGCGCATGCATCATGAGCTGGACCAGCTCTCGGCGAAGATGCGCGATAGCGGGGCCAGCGCCGCTGCCGATGCCGCCGCGAAAGCGGAGAGGGATGCGAAGAAGAACAAGCCTCTTCCCGATGTGCCGCAGTATCGCACGTCGGGCAGCCTTGCCGGAGCCGTCAATCTCATCATGGGACGCTCGGCCAATGAACTCATCCTCGACGAATCCAAGAAGCAGACGGGCGAACTTCAGCAGATCAAGCGCACCCTTGAGCAGATCCGCGACAAGCCGGCTACCGCAGCGCCGAATCGCTTCACAGCCGCCGCGATGCCAGTCGACATGACGGCCCGGTTTGGATGAGTGCATCTTTTCAAATGCTGGGCTTGAGCGGCAGCCGCGATGAACGCGGGCTGATCGCCATGGCGCTGCCGTTCAACTGCGCCACCCTTGATGAAACCCTCAGCGTGGGACGCGTGTTCCCCTTCGGCCTGCCGGAGACGCGTCGTGCGGTGACGCAGCTCGAAGACGGATCGTTCCAGGCCACCGTCACCTTTGAGGGCATCGAAGGCAGCGGCGAGAATGGCGATTCGGAAACCTACGAGTTCGATTCCATGTTCCGCGAGGAGCCCATCGAATCGCATCCCAACATCGACAAGATCAAGAGCACGTATGGCGGCTACGAGCGCGACGGCCGCATCCTCTTTCCCGAGAAGCTCACCTCCTCCAAATCGAGCGGCAGCGGGTTGAGCGGAAGCAAGAGCACGTCGGGTGAAAAGAACCCGCTCTTTGGCATGACCACATATCTCGTGCTCAACGCCGTGTTTCGTCACACCTACCTGCGGCGCACGATTCCGGGCGACCTACTCGATCGCGTGGGCACCACGGTGGACCGCCTGCCGGAGAGCTTTCCCACACCGGCCGGGCGCAACTGGCTCGTCATGCCGCCCAAGGCCGTGAAGCGCGGCAACGTCTTTGAAATCTCCGAGGAATGGACGCTGAGCAAGCCCGGTGAAAAATGGCCGGACGCGATCTACGGCCTCATCCAGCGCTGAAGACCATGAACGTGCGCGATCTATACGTTCGCAGAGGCGATCCGATTATGCCGGCGTGGAGCCGGCTGTTGGAGTGGACGAAGCAGTTCCGATTGTTCGCCGGTCGCGGCATCCGGTTCACGCGCACGCCGAACGGCACCTTTGTTATCGCGGACCAAAACACACTGTCATGGGATCATCCGTTTCGCGCGCAGGTGAGCGACAAGGAGGCGGCGATCACGCTGGGCACAATCAACAAGCTTGTGCCCACCATAAACGGCGTGGCTCTCGATGCGATCACCGTGCCGAAGCTCAAGATCGCGGGCGGACCCAACACCGATCTACGCTCGTGGATCTGCGTGGATGTGCGGGTAGATTTGGAGAGCGGCGAGATCAAAATTGAAGACAAAGACGTCATCACCATTACTCACGTTCGGGAACTTGATCCACGCACCAGCGAGGGCGGCAGTCCCGATGACGGTCGCGGCACCGGACGTCACCCGCTCGCCATGCTGATCTGGAACACGGACAAGTCGAGCATCCGCCGCACGCATCAGATCACGCACTTCAACCAGCAGCATCGGTTCATCGTTGCGTCTGACAGCCAGCCCTCACGTCACTTGTTCTGGCCGGAATGAACACGATCACCGCCAGCGAATGGAACCGGCTCGTCGATGAGTTGCGCCGCAACCAGGTGATGGGCAGCACCATGCTCCAGTCGGGCGCATGGCGGCACCCGTGGCAGGTCACCCCAGCCTGGGATGCGGAACACAAGCGTTGGGCGGCCACCACCGAGCCGGGGTTCGTCAATGGACTGGACGCAACGGTGAGCATCGCGCTCAGTGAATCATCCGAGGCCACACGTTTACGTCACGCTGAACTCGGCATGGAAGAAGCTGATAGCGTCGATGCCTGGCTCACTGAAGAGCCGATGCTACCGCTCACTGCATGGCGTGCGATTGGAGCGGATGCCGATCCGCAGAACACGTCAGTGACACCGGACGGCACGCTCACCGTGAGCTTTGAACCCGTGCCCGAGTTCTTCACCGCGCTCGGCGTGGGTGACCCGCCCAACATCAGCTCACAGATCGATGACCTCGGCATTGTGGAGCAAGTGTCGGGTGAGGTTGATGCGGCAGCGGAGAAGCGGCTCCTCCGTTCCTGCGATCTCGTGCTGTATCAGGATCGTTTCGCCACGACCACGCAATGGACGCAGGGCGTGGGAATCGACGGCACGTTCATGCAGTTCAACGTCATCTATCAGATCCCGCCTAACATCCACGAGCGCGCCTACATCCGCGCGACCCGGAAATACGAGCCGTCATCCGCCGCTGACATACAGGACCGGTTGAAAGGTGATTGGACCGACCAAACGTTCGACGCACTTCACCTCGCCTCCGCGTACATGGTGTCGCCGGAGGGCGCGGCTTATGGCAGCGAGCCGGATGAGACATGGACACCGTATGTGAAGCATCGCGTGTTCTGGAACTTGAACCATGCGAGCAACGTGCTCGAGCCAGCCCTCAAGCATGAGAACATCGTGTTCAACACCGGGCTTGCGATGGGATTGCTCGACAGCATCGCCAACCAGATCCTCGCCACCATCAACGATCAGAACGCCGCCATCGCCGAGTTCCTCGGGCGCAACACCCTTGAAGGGAGGTTCTGGAGCACATGAGCAGCGATGGCTATGGATTGGACAAGGCTGCGCGATTGGAGGCGCAGCAGCAGGAAGAGGAGGCGGTGCCCGAGCTGGAACCGGAGTTCCCGTTTACGGTGGTGGCGTTTGATCCGGCGTTCTTTGGGATGCCAGCCAATCCATCCGGGGTGAGCGGCGGGTAGGGACGCCGACAGCAACGCGCTTTGACACGCGACCGGCGGTGTGCAGCCGCTGCTCTATGCGAACCTATCGAAGAAAACGCTAGCCGAGACCCAGTCGGGCAGTTCCATCTCATGGCCACGGCTTGTTGCCGGTGAAGACCTGGTCCTGAAGCTTCGGCTGGTTCAGTCTCTCGACGGCCAGGTCATCGCTGCCCGTCGCACGATCAGCACGCTCAAGGCCAGCATCGGCGAGAAGGACGCGCGCCCGCTCGATGGCACGTTCCAACTCAAGCTTGGTGCGGATGCTGAAGACGCGGGCGTGAACACCACGGCGAAGATCGCCCACAACGCCACCGCCGATCAGTTCGCCACAGCGCTCAACGCGCTGAGTGACGGAGCACTCGCAGCCATGCAGCCCTTCACCTGCACGGCGCGTGACGGCTCCTTTCTGGTTCGCGCTGCCAACGGTGCGCAGGTCATGTTCACCGTGGCCGACAACGAACTCTGGCCCGTGTCGTTCGTCACCATCCGCGAGTTCAGCTACGACGAAGGCCACAGCTACGAGTTCAGGCTCACGCAGGCCCCTGTCGCGGAAACCACCAGCTTCAATTCAATCGTTCCCGAGATTCCCTCGATCACCACGATCCAGACCGGGAGCGAGAACAGCGGCGTCAAGATCAACGAAATCCAACGTCTCTTCGTTCCGCCGGAGAACCCCGAAAATTTCTCCTTTCGCCTCACCTTCGGCTTCAAGAAAAGCGATCCGATCGTCCTGCCCACCACCGCAGAGGAAATCCTCTCGGCGTTGGCTCCGCTCGCTGATGCGGATGCCGGCGAAGAGTTTCGCGTGTATCCAGGTCAGGACGCCGTTTTGATCGAGTTTACGGGAGACGGCTGGGCGGGAAGCAATCAGGCGCAGCTCGGCGTGCAGGTAGTCGATGAAGCTCCCGCCGATCCCACGTTCACGATCTCCACGGCCACCGCCGAAATGGCCATTCGCGCGCGCAGACCGGACAGCCTCGGCGAGATCAAGCTCCCCTTGGAACTCACGCTTGGTCTTGAGGACGAGCAGGACGAGAACACGATCCGCACGATCAAGTTTCGCGCCGATCTGGTCTTCCTTCCGCCCGTCAATCAATCGGCATTCAGCGCCGCTGCCGCGCTCAACTGGAACCAGCCGCTTTCGCGCGAGTCCTATCTTCAATTCTCCCCGTCACAAGTCGCCACGGGCCAGCGCCATTATCTCATCACCTCGCTGGGTGATGGCGCGTCCGACGAAATCGAGGTCAATCACAACCTCAACACGCGCTACCTGCTCGTTCAACTTCAGCAGGCCGCTGTTGACGGGTTGTTTCTCACGCACGGCACCGACTACCAGGTGCGCATCGTCTCGAACAACGCGATCACGCTCATTTTTCCAGGCGGCGCTCCCGCTGTCGCATCGCTCATCGGTCAGATCAGCACGGCCTCTCATGATGCGAACTTTGAGCCACACACCCACACCATCGCGGAGATTGACGGACTTGAGGAACGTCTCTCCGCAGCCGAGGCCGCGCTCGCCGAACTTCAGACTCTCGCGCCTAGCGGCTCCATCGCCTCGTCGGCGAACGTGAGCACCGCGCCTTCTCTCGACATCACACTGCCGTCCTTCGTCGAAGCCTGTCCCGCGTTGCAGCCCGATCTCACCAGCAGCACCGAGATCAAGAGCCTCGCGGACATTCCAACCTCATCTCTCCCGAGCAACGGCGGCTTGCTCCCAGCCGTGCATGACGTGGCGGTCGAAACGCTGCCAGGGACGATCCCTGCTGCCTCGGACAGTTACAAGGATCGCGTATTCCGCCACGCTGCCTCTGCGAGTGTCGAGTTCGAGGGTGGTTACGGCCGCAAGAACGTCACCATCCGCACGGGAGAGTTCGTGGCCTGTGATGGCAGGACTTGGTATCCCGTGAAGCGTTACGACGCATCCACCACCGCCGTGCCGGTCCCCGTGTTTGGCGAATACACCACCAACACCTTCGCCGCGACGGCGCATCCTTTCTCGGATGGCAATGCGATCATGTTCGAGTCGCCGGAGAATCAAGGCTCGGTGGGCGGCGTCTATCCGCAGCACCGCTACTATGTGCGGGACAAGACGGCGGACAGCTTCAGGATCGCCGACACACCGGGCGGTGATGTGATTGATTTCACAGCCAACATCGGCTCCTGGACAGCCTTCCTCGAACCGAAGAGCACGTTCTATCCGGCTGACTTCGAGCGTGAGCTGTTCGTGCTGCCGGTCAATTCAAAGCAGTTCCGCATCAAGCAGACGCTCGAACTTTTCGCCGGCATCGAAACCGCCCTGGTGAACGTGAAGGTGGCGCATCCGCGCACCAGCGATCTGCGCTACCTCAGCCAGCTCACCAAGGCCCAATGGTCGCTCGTGCTCCGCTGGGGCACCGCCACCAGCGAATCCTCGCCCGCCACCACGGGCGCGAACCTCAAGGGCATCACCTGGAACTCGACGCCCGTTCTTGAGCAGCGCATCGACCTGGTGATGTCGCCCATCGTCCACACCTTCGGCTGCCGCATCAAGCGCACGGCCGAGAGCACGTTCACCGTGGAGGAAATTCTCTATGGACTTGCCAGCGCTTCCGCTGCGTCCATCACCGCCGCTGATTTTTATCTCGGCGCATGGCTGGAGCGATTCGACACCGAGGACGGCGTGTCCGATCCGCGCGGCCTCGCCCTCCTCATGGGCCTGACGCGCAGCAACTCCACTGCTCCCGAAGCCAATCTCGGAAAGCTCACCATCAAGTAAACAACCGCCATGGCCGCTCCCGTCATCAATCCGCAAAGCTCCGCGCCGGTCTGCCGCGTCGGCACACCTTATCAGTTCAACCTCGCACTGATGAGCACCAGCGCCGCTGCCACAGGCTGGGCTGTTGTTGATGCGCTGCCCGATGGTTTAACGATCAACGCCACCACCGGCAAGATCAGCGGTACACCAACCGCCGCCGGCGTGCGTGAAGTGCGCATCACCGCCTCGAATGCAGATGGAACGTCCACGCCCGTAACCGTCGCCTTTGGCATCCTTCCGGTTCCCTACGCCGCAACGGGCACGATGGAGATCAACATGGACCTCGACAATCTCGTCGTCTGGAACCCTCACATCACCAACGGCGGTGCGCCGCTCTTCGCCAAATACCGCGACAAGAAGACCATTTCCCTCGGCATGTTCAAATCCGGCATCTTGCAGGACAAGAACGTGGCCGAGATCAATGTCTGGCTCAAGGAGGACGACGAGGCGAAAGCCTTCAACCTCTGCACGGGCCAGTTCGCGAAGGTGGGAGCGGGCGATAACACGCGCCACAGCGTGCTGCTCAATTTCGACAAGGCCGAGATCAAGAGCATGATGAGCAACTGGGACAGGGCCTATTCATCGGGCGGATTCATCTGGGCGGAGATCGAGATCAAGTTTCTCGAAGCGCCTCCGGGCACCGGCAATGCCACGCTTTTGCCGCTCACGAGCCGCACGTTCGTCTGCGAGCTGCAACGCGATCTTTCCATCTGAGCCATGGCCACCGAGAGCAAAGCCCCGAGCCTGATGCACTTCCCGCTGGCCCGCTTGTATTGCGAGGAAGGCGGCTACGCGATCCGCCGCGCCACCTGGGATGGCAGCCAAGGCGGTCATGAACTCGCGTGGCTCATCTTCAGCAACGGCATCTACTTCTACGTCACCGCTGCTGGATCACGCATCGTGCGCGGCACGCACATCAGCGGAGTCACCACCATTCGTGGCGATGTGATGGGCGAGGATCTGCTGGCCTCCGACTGGACCACGCTCAAAGTGGGTTGCACGCAGGGCAGTGATTGCGTGTGCGGCGACCAGATCATCCTCCAGGGCGTGGCGGGTTTTCCAACATCGGTCACCCAGAGCGGAACGCCTGCGGTTAACATCACCGATCCAAACGCTGCGAAGGGACTGGCTGCGTGCGAACTACCTCCTGCAGACTGGCTCGCTGGCATTCCAAGTGAGAGTGAGTGCGACTGTTACACGCCGGTATCCTTTGGTGAAACGACACCAACCACGCCATTGCCAGATCCAACCAACGGCAACGGCGGTGCATCGCCTGTCACGGTGGCAGCGACGATTGCAGCGACACAAGGCAGCGGCAGTGGCGGCAGTTCTGGTGGTAGCAGCGGGTCGAGCGGCGGCAGTTCAAGCAACGGAGGCGCAGCAGGTTCGAGTGGAGCATCGTCTGGTCAAGGCGGCGGCCCCGGAGGTTCGGGCGGGGGTGGTGGCGGAGGAGGAGGTGGTGGTGGCGGCGGTGGCGGAACCCCGCCAAATCAGCCATGCGAAGAGCAGAACTGCGCAGCCGGAAGGCATTGGGACAGCCAGCAATGCAAGTGTGTTGATGATGGCGGCGGAGGCGGGCCGTCCGTCACGATGACGATCACGCGCACGAACGACGCCACCGTTGATTGTGACCAGGGTGTGTGTCCACAGCATGCGCCGCAGGGCGACTACGCCTGGATCGGCACCGTGAGTCTCTCCGCTCCGAACAACAACAACGCATGGTCCACCACCGTCCGCCGCAATGGCACGGACGGCGGCGAGGTCGTCTGGACGGGCAACCTCGAGGATGGCGACTCGCACGATTTCACGGGCGGAATGCCAAACCCGATTGCGCCCGGCGGTGTCTTCACCTTCTCTGTCACGTGCAATGAACTGCTCGGCAACGGCACATGCAGCGATTCGCAGATGGCATCCATTCCTGAGTGCGATTGCGAGCATCTCAACTGCCCGGTTCCTGATCCCAACAATCCAGGCCAGCAGATCGAACTGGTGTGCGAGGGCAACCAGGTGCTCGATCCCGTGAACTGCGTCTGCTACGACCCGCCGATGTGTGATCCCGGCCAGCACTGGGATGCGACGTGCCAGTGCTGCTGCGAGGACATGGGCACCGAGATGAACTGGTATTGCGATGGCACGACGCTCGTGCAGCAGATCGCCGATGGTGATTGCACGACGCACAACGTGGAAACGCCCGACTCACTAACCTGCGGATACGAGCCTCCATGATCAGCGACGAACTCTGGCGCAAGCATCATGCACGGCACGCCGCAGCACACGTTGCAAAACTCGCGGGCGGCGTCGATGCCCAGCCAGTTCCTGTTACACACAGCAGCATTGGCGGCGCTGGCACGGAACTGAGAAAGATGCTTGGCAGCATCGGCATCCATCCACGCGGCGAGAAATGCAAATGCAATGAGCACGCCCGCGAGATGGATCGCTACGGTCCCGACTGGTGCGAGGCGAATATCGAAACGATCCTCGACTGGCTTGAGGGCGAGGCTAAAAGCCGTCCGCTCGTGGGCTTCCTCTTTTCGCGCTATCTCGCACGCAAAGTGGTGATTGAGGCCATCGCGCGTGCCCGTGCCGCTTTGACATCGGCGGCCGTTGGATGACACCTACCTCAAACCGCGCATTCATTGATCTCAACACTGGAGCCGTTCGCAACAGCACCACCGGCACCATCATCCCGCGCATCGCGGGCATTCTCGGGACGCAGCTCTCGCTCGTCGTATCGTTCTTCCGCGACGCCGTGCCAACGGCCCTCGCCGATGGCGCTCTCGGCAGGCTCGTCCTGAAGTCCAAACTCTCGCATGGCTCGCCCGCCCTCGTGCTCGACACTGCGTGGACTGTGCTGGGCGAAGGCCCGGCGCGCACCTACAAGTTTGATGCGCTCCTCGACAGCCAGGCTCTGCGCGCCAAGCTCGAAGGCAAGGACTCTGATTTCTTTGCTGCGCAAATCGAGTGGGCACTTCCTGGCGAAACCGACCCCAGCAAGTCTTTGCCCTTCGACGTGCTCATCTTCAACGCCTACTCGCGCGACGGCGATGAAGCGCCCGATCCCATCGCGAGCGCAAGCTGGGAATGGCTCAAAGACCGCGCACCACAATCGGGCGGGTTCACGCACAACGACGGTAACAGAACGCTCGGCGTGGCCGGCGGCGGTGGTACTCCAGGCGAGGACGGCGCATCGGCTTACGAGGTCGCCGTGCAGAACGGATTCGTTGGAGATGCAAGCGCGTGGCTTGAGTCGCTGATCGGACCGGAGGGACAGCCTGGTGCCATCGGTCCTGCCGGCGCTGATGGTCCCGTTGGACCTCCCGGTGCCGACGGTCTTCCTGTGATCACATGGAAAGGCGCATGGAGCGGAAGCGCCTACAATCAGCATGATGCGGTGTCTCACGCTGGCGGTTCATGGCTCGCACTGCGCAGCAACTCCAACATCACTCCGACGGAAGGAGCCGACTGGACGTTGATTGCCGCCAAAGGCGTGGATGGCACGAACGGCAGTGATGGTGCTCCCGGTGCCAATGGCACGAACGGAACGAATGGCATCGACGGCACCAACGCCACTCCGATCACGAGCATCAATGATGATGGCGGCGGCAACCTGACCGTCGTCACCCAGAACGGAAGCTACGGCCCGTTTGCACTCAAAGGCCCAACTGGAGCACCCGGCACGGATGGCCCACCGGGTCCAGGCATCAACTGGCTCGGTGAATGGCAGCCATCCACAACCTATGCCGAAGACGACGCCGCTTTCTGTAATGGCAGTTCGTGGATCTCGCTGTTGAACGGCAACTACAACAACGCGCCGTACGAGGGCAGCGGTCACTGGGGATTGCTCGCGAGGACCGGGGCAACCGGTCCCACCGGCCCGCAAGGGCCTGCGGGAGATCCAGGCGGACCTGCCGGTCCTCAAGGGCCGCAAGGCATCGACGGTCCACAAGGTCCGCCCGGCCCTCAAGGAGCCGATGGCGCGGTTGGACCACAAGGCCCACCAGGCGATCCGGGCGGTCCGCAAGGACCACCGGGGCCTCAAGGACCGCAAGGCATCGACGGTGCTCAAGGTCCGCCTGGACCTCCAGGCACCGGTGACGTGAATGGACCTGGCTCATCCACGGACGGCAACATCGCGACCTTCAGCGGCACCAGTGGCAAGCTCATTCAGGATTCGGGCGTGGGTATTGCCGGCGGCAATCTGTATGTGAACGGCATCAAGGTGCTCGGAGCTCAGCAGACCGGCGTGGCAGACGCCAGCGAAAGCCATTCCATGAGTGGGGGCGACTCAGTCGATTACAACGCACTCATCGCCGCGCTCAACGATTTGGGCGCGAAGTTTAATGCGCTCAAGGCCACGCTCGAAGCGCATGGCTTGATCACGACAGTGTAATTGCGGAATTGGATGTTCCACCCTCTTCGTTGCGCAACGAAGAGGGCGTGTGCGCAACCGTTTCGCGACTAACCGATGATCGTGTCCACGATACTTTTCCGCGCGGATGTTCGCGGAACATACCTGCGCCTTTTGGACTCAGGTGGGCTCCAGCCAGCAGCAGGAGTGATGGAAAACCATTCGCGCGCATCCTGCTCGGTGACCAGTTCCCGGTAGTGCTTGAAGATGATGTCGGGCGAGTTGCCCGCCTCAAGCGCCACCTTCGCCGCGTCCTTGATCTCTGCAATCCGGTAGCTGATGTAGGAATGTCTCAAGCCGTTGTGCCGCCACTGGATGCCCAGTTTCTTCGCCAAGTCTGTGGCCGCAATGGAGGTTTTCGGGTTGGGTGTCACTTTGCCTTTGCGAGGAAGCAGTCTGAGCCACTCAGTCAGATTGTCCGAGATGGGCACGATGCGCCGGGAAGCCGTTTTCGCCTGATCCGCACGCAGCATGATGATGCGGCGGTCCAGATCCACTGCTGACCAGTCCAGGCGGCCGATCTCAGCCACACGAAGTCCGCCAAAGCCCCCGATGGCGAGGAAGGCGAGTACATCGGGAGTGGCAGCCTCCAGGAGCGTGCGCATTTCCTTTGGCTGAAAAATCTCGGTCTTGGTCTGGCCTTCTTTGGCCAGTGGCACCAGTTCTGCTGCTGTCGTTTCTTTGGGCGGCAGGTACCCGCGCGCCTTGGCGAAGGAGAGGAACACCTTGATGCAGCGATGAACTGAGTTTCGCGTCACCGGTGATCCGCTCAGGCTGCGCAGCCAACGATCCAACTCACCCGATTTGATGGCCATGATCTCGCCTGGGAACGCTTTGGCAAGCCGTCGCACGGCAATGGAAAGCTGGTCAAGGTAGCTCTTGCTCAGATGGTCTTGTGCTTTTGCAGCGAGAAACTCGTCGATCAAGTCGGGGACCTTGGCACCGAGAGTAACGCCTTGGGTCCGTCGCAGGAAGTCCTGCACGACCGCCATCAATGGCACTTCACCGAGCATCTGTCGGCAACGGGCGTATTCATCCAAGGCGGAGACAGGCGGCATGTTGAAGGGCGCGACCATCTTCTCCGCTGCGAGGTAGCATTCCCTCTGAACCGGCGTGAGATCATTGGTGCCTGAGAACCCTTCCTGAATCCGCTTCGCGGCGATCTGTGCCTCCGCCTTGGCTTTCTCAAGGGTTCCGAAATTACGCCTGATCCGCTTGCCATTCAGATGGAAAGCCACGGTGAAGTAGTCCCACTTGCGGGTGCGTCCCTTGTAGATCGGGACCACCGCGCTGCCATGCTTCACCCGAAGGAAGGGTTGCCCTCTTTTCCGGGGGCTGGCCCCCGGTTTTGTCATAATTTTGTCATGCATGACACCGTTGCTGGTGTCAATCACACGACCATCACTCGCGTAACTCGTTGATAATGAGAGTGGTGCCGGTGGTCGGACTCGAACCGACACTCCTTGCGGAACAAGATTTTGAGTCCGGTGCGGCTGTCCTTTGCGATCACCGTGGTGCGGCCCATCGCGCTGAAACCGATCTCCACTTCGACCGGGTAGTTGATCTCTGGATGCGCCAGCGGGCCGAAGGTGAACTGCCCCAGCAACTCGGGTGCTTCGAAGTCATTCTTCCGCTGCATCAGTTCGAGCGTGATGCTGTCCTGATCGGCACGGTGCGTATAGACCGTCTGCTTCACCGATACCGGCACCGGCACATGCTTCTCGATCAGCACCTTGAACACCGCCTTCTTCTTCACCGGATCCATCACGCGCAGGCCGAGTTCGTTCGTGGTGACGGACTGTTTCAGCGGCGGCGCGATCGTCTCGCCCTTGCCGTAAAGTTGCTCCGCCAGCAGCGCCGCGCCATACGCCACGGCGGCGTGCGGCTGCTTCCGCTGGATGCGCGCGGCGGGCAGCTTGCTGATCTCGCGCACCTTCCGCTCCACACATGGCAGCAGACTGCTGCCGCCCGTGAGGATGACGTGATCCATGTCAGCCCAGGTCAGCGACACCGCCTTCAGCACGCGCTCGCACACTTCCTCGCAAGCCTCCAGCAGGCCCTCGGCGCCCGTCTCGAAGTGACGGCGGTTGAAGGTCACCTTCATCTGCTTGCCGCCGAGGATCACGGATTTGTTGAAGCTCTCGTTGTCGCCTTCATTCACCTCCAGCTTCGCAGCCGTGGCAAAGCAGCGCAGCTTCTGCATCGACTCCGCATCCTTCCGCAAGTCGCCGCGATGCAGCGCTTCATACTGCTCGCGCACGATGTTCATGATCACTTCATCGAAGTTCTTGCCGCCCAGATTGTCCGTGCCTTCCGTGGCCAGCACGTACAGTCCGGTCGGTGACGTCTGCAAAATCGTCGCATCCAGCGTGCCGCCCCCGAGATCGAACACAAACACCGTCTGCTCCTCATCCTTCGACTCGATGCCAAAGTAAGCCGCCGCCGCCACCGGCTCCTCCACCAGACCGAGCACCGGCAGGTCAGCGAGCCGGCCCGCGTCCACCGTGGCCTGACGTTGCGCCTCATTGAAATGCGCCGGGATGGTGATCACCGCGCCGGTGATCTCCGCGTCCAGATGCGCCTCAGCATCTCGGATCAACTTCTTCAACACCAACGCCGAGATCGCCTCCGGCCGGTACGCCGTCTGATCGTGACCGGTGTAAACCGGCTCCGGCTTGCCCATGCCCAGCTTCGCAAAGCGGCAGATCGCAGCCGACGGATCATCGCCGACCAGCGCCTCGCAAAGATCGCCCACCACCGCGCCATGAGGCCCGACATGCACCACGGAAGGCGTCTGAAAGCGCGTGGATTGAAGCCGGTCCGGACACAGCGCGGGCACTCCTTTGCTGTTCAGGTAACTCACCAGGGAGAAGGTCGTGCCTAGATCAATGCCAACGACCATGAATGGAAGGTGGGGTGAGAGATGAGAACTGCATCGGGAGGCAGGGAATGAGGACCGGGAATAAGGAACCGGTTCCGTGGCTGTCAATCTGAGCGTGACAAAAAATGCCACGCTTTACGCAACATCCGCATTGCGCCATCTGCCCCCCCTCGGGGTGACTGCGTCGTTCTCCCGTCGTTCTCCAAACGGGTCTGCGCTCACCTCACGGCCAGCGCCGCCACTTCGTCAGGCTTCAGCGCGCGGTCGAACACGGCCACTTCATCGATGCGGCCCTCCCAGTTCGAGTCGTTGTCACTGCGGCCGCCGAAGAAACATTCGCCAGACGGCGACAAGGGATCACAAGGCGCACGGGTTTCGATTTCGAGGCTGCCATTCAGATAGACACGCACCGAATCGCCATTGCGCACGACCGCCACCTGCTGCCACCGCCAGCGCGGGATGACCGTATTGCCCGCCGCGGTCTTTTTCGCGTCCGTGCCGTTGAAGAAGATGAGCTTCCCGGTGTTCCCGCCCTTGCCACCGATGCCGAGATGATCGCCAAATACTCCGAGGCCGTGGTCCGGGCCGCGCGAGAAAATCCACCCGCTGACGTCGCGCCCATCGTTTGGCATCCCGTTCCAAATCCACATTGAGACCGAGTAGTGGTCACCCAGTTCTCCGAGATGCGCGCGGACCCGGCTGCCGACCAGATGCGGCGCGCGGTTCTTCTGGCCGTCGGCGCAAAACGCGGCCGACCGCGGGCCTTCGAGGTAGTAGGCGACATCCCGCTCATAAGTCGCGTCCCGCCTGTGGCCGCTTGCGTCGGTGGCGATGGGGCCGGTGAACTCGTTCAGGCGCCAGTAGGCGGCAGGTTTCACGGCGATAATTGATTTCGCCGCCGCGCCGTCGCTGAGCTTCCATTCTCGGCGCGGTTTGCCGCTGACCTTCTCCACCAGACCAATCGCGGCGGCGGTGATTTTCGCCTCCGCATTCACTTCGAGTCCAGCCGACCGAGCCGCCCAGGTGTTGTAGCCGCCCCAGGCGTGCATCTCGGGTGGCGGGATGTAGCCATCGCCGCCATTCGCCAGTTCGATCACGATGTTGTTCGTCAACGGGCTGGCGGCTTTGATTTTCAGGCCGGTGATGGCGTAGGTCTCGCAAGGCGTCGTGGCGATGCCGATGTCACCGATGCGCAGCGCCTGCACCACGATCTCGGTCTGCTGCCGCTCGTGCAGGAGGACTTGCTCGCGCGCATACACCTCGGTCGTCGTCTTCGGAATGCGGTCGCCCATGTCGGCGACGATGCGCTGCGCCCACTCGAGCCGCTGCTTGTCGGGCACGCGGTATTTCATCGTCATGCGGCGCTCTGCCATGGCGATGTCGGGCTGATCTCCATACTTGATGCCGGCGTATGCCTTCATCGCGATGTCGAGCAGGCCGTTGGTGTATTCATCGATCGTCGGCTTGGGCCGCTGGTCGGCTGGGACGGTGTAATCGACCCGATAAATGTCGCCGCTGCAGCCATGCGACATGATGCCGACGAATTCGCTGTCCGGCGAGATGCGCTGCTTCAAGCCTTCCGAGAACAGTCCGAAATAGTCGGCGCTGATGTCCTTGTCGCCGAAATAGTGCATGGAGAAGTTGCCCAGCACAGCGATGGGCTTGCCCGCGCGGGTCTGGATGGAGATGAGCGAGAGATCCGGATCCTCGGGTCCCGACTCGCCGACGGCATCATCCCACTTCGCGCCGGCGTGCATGTTGGCGCGCACGGTCATGTTGCCGAATGGGTCTTCGATTACACGATCCGGCCGGCGGATCCACTGCCGCAGCGCGGTGAACTCCGCCGCATTCTCCTTCGCAAAACCGATGCGCGCCGGTTCCAGTCGCGCCTGTGCTGCCGCGATGGCCTCGACAAGCTTCTCCTTCAGGAAGGGTACATAGCTGGGATCGGCGTCCGTGCCGAGGCAGCCCATCGACGCCGGCACCGAGTGCGCGTGCGTGGCCGAGATCAGCATGTGATCGGCGGCGATGCCGGTCTTCTTTGATGCCATCGCCTTGGCATCATCGAGCACCTCGCGGCTCATCATGCAACTGTCCGCCACGACGATGGCGATCTGCTCCTTCCCATCCGTCGCCACGACTGCGCGCGCGTGGACTCGCGTATTGATCTTGTCCACGTAGCGGCTCATCATCCCGCCATTCACCAGCACCGGCAGCTTCGGCGGCGAAATGTCGATCACGGCGGCGCCGGCTTTGAATTCGGCGTGGAGCGACGGGACGAGAAGAAGACCGGAAAGGAGCAGAGCAGGGAGCGTGAGAATCGATGGCATGGCGAATTTGGGTTTGGTTTGCAGGTGAAGTAATACGCGCAATCTGGCCCGAAGCTTCGCGCATCGAGTTTCGGCGTGACTCTTGATGAGTGCTTCACTACGATTTCGCCATGCGAATGGGAATGCTCGGCTTGGTCCTGATGTTTGCCGCACCGATGAAGCTGTCGGCACAGCGGATTGCAATCAAGCCGCAGGATTTCGTGCCGCTCACCAGTCTCCCCTGGGAAGACCGGGACGCCAATAGCGAAACCGTTGTTCGCGCGCTATATCTCGAGCCGGATGTCGCGATCCGGAATTCGTTGCTCTCCCACTATCTCCACACGATTCCCGCCGGGCACATCGAGATCGTCTTCAATTTGTGTCTCGCGCTCGAAGGCACCCAAACACCTGACGAGTTGGTGGGCCTCGTTTTGACGGTGTGGGGCGAACGCGATCCTCACGCGGCCTGGGTGCGGACAAAGGAACTGATGCGCGTGGTCGGTGTCGATGACTGGCTTGGCCTTGATGCATGGGATCGGCCCAAGATAACTGTGCAGGATGAAATGGCGCTTCACGAGTCGCGGTTCTGGCTCAGCAGCACTTCATTGGGTGCCCTGCCTCACGCGATCAGCCGTTCGTCACTCCCGCGGAATGAAAGAGTGCAACTGCTGCGCGAATTTGCCGACGAATGGCTGAAACGGTTTGACTTCTGGCCGGGCGATTGGAGTGCCAGTCCGCGGGAATCCGTCGCAGGTCACAAGGTAATAGAGGCGTTTCAGAAGCCAGCCGCCGACCTGGCCGGCTGGCTCACGCAGCTCCGTGAAGCCGACGATAAACTGCCTTTCGAAATCGCTCTGCGTCGCAGGCTTGCATCCGATCCGGCGTCGGCTGTCGATGTGATCAAGGCGGCGACAGTCAAGAATTGGCCGTCTGGTGGCTGTCGGCTCGAGCCACAATCAAAAGGACCGTCTCCAGCGCTGATGATGCTGTGGGAAAAAGTCGATATGCCCGGGATGATTCGATGGGCGGACTCACCCGGTGAGACGGACGACGCTCCGGTTCTCCGCGCGAGAGGCATGTTGATGGGCCGTGTGGAAGCGGACATGCGCCAGCGTTGGCTCGACGATGCAAAGAAGCCGACAAAGAACCGGCAAGACGGATGGGGGACGATACAGCTTCTCTCAGAGTGGGCGAAATGGGAGCCAAAGCCCGCCGCTCACGCATCAGTTGGCTTCCTGGATGTCGATGGAATTCAAACAGTTGTTGAATCGGCTGCCTATGGTCCTTGGGATTCGCTGCCTCCAAACACGTCTCACTTTGGCCTGGGCTTCGTCAAAGACTTCGATGTCGCCTCGCTAATCCCGAAGTTGGGAAAGGACATTGTTGGCGAGTGGGGCATCACCATCATGGAGTTGTGGGGCAAGGTCGACGTCGGAGAAGCGGCTCGCTATGGTTTGGATTTCATGCTCCGCACCGACTACGCTCCGCGAGCCAGCTTGATCAAGCTTTTTGCAGGCGACGACAAGTATTCCAGCGACTCCGACATGATCGACCGCACCTTCTGCGCGCTTCGCGCGTGGGCCGTCTTCAAGCCAGATGAGATGAGGGCATGGATCGCGAAGCAGAAAGGCAGTGATTTGCGGAACGCCCTGACCTGGCTGCTGGACCACCCTTGGGGAACAGGTCCGGAGGAGTAACACCACGTACGCTGCGCGGACGGCAATCGCCGGCTGAGTGCGTGGCCCGCTCGCAAACGCTACTTTCTCCGCCCAGGCTTCCCCTTGCCGTAGCGCACCGGCTTTCGCTGCGCGGGGCCGCTGCTGTCATCGGCGTTCATGCCGGCCTGCTTCTTGAGTTCGCGGATCTGGTCGCGCAGCAGCGCGGCACGTTCGTATTCCAGCTTGCTGGCGGCCTCGGCCATCTCTTGTTCGAGTTCGCGGACGACATCGAGCACCGCCACGTCGCCGCCGGTTTCGCGGACGACATTGTCCTCGACCTCCCGCGCGCGGCCGTACATGTGCAGGCTTTCCTGCACGGCGCGCCGCACGGTCTGCGGGGTGATGCCGTGCTCCTCATTGTAGGCCATCTGCCGCTCGCGGCGGTAGGTCGTCACATTGATCAGCGCCTGGATGGAGTCGGTGATCTGGTCGGCAAACAGAATGACCTCGCCATTCACATGCCGCGCCGCGCGGCCCGCAGTTTGAATGAGCGAGGTCTGGCTGCGCAGGAAGCCTTCCTTGTCCGCATCGAGAATGCACACGAGGCTGACCTCGGGCAGGTCGAGTCCTTCACGCAGCAGATTGATGCCGACGAGCACGTCGCACTCGCCGCGGCGCAGGCTGCGGAGAATCTCCACGCGCTCGATGGCGTCGATGTCGCTGTGAAGGTAGCGCACGCGGAGGTTCAGGTTGCGCAGATAGTCGGTGAGGTCTTCGGCAGTGCGCTTGGTGAGCGTGGTGACGAGCACGCGCTCGCCGTTCTCAATGCGGAGGCGGCACGCCTCGATCGTCTCGTCGATCTGCCCCTTTAGCGGCTTGAGCGTGATCACTGGATCGAGCAGGCCGGTGGGCCGTATGATCTGCTCGACGATCAGGGCACGGCCCTTTGATGCGACGTCGAACTTCTCCACCGCCTCGCCGCTGCCCGAAATGCGCATCGTCGCCGCGGCACTTCGGCGTGCGGCGACGGGGGCGGAGTCCAGATTGTCGCGCTGTCTGGCGATGTAGCCGGTGTTGCCGACGACGCTGTTTTCAAATTCGAACGGTGACGGTGTGGCGCTCACGTAGAGCGCCTGCGGCACATGGGCCATGAACTCGTCGAACTTCAGCGGCCGGTTGTCGAGCGCGCTGGGCAGGCGGAAGCCGTGCTCGACGAGGACCTTTTTGCGCGACATGTCGCCCTCATACATGCCGCCGATCTGCGGAATGGTGGCGTGGCTTTCATCGACCATGAGCAGGAAATCATCGGGGAAGAAGTCGAGCAGCGTGCCCGGCGTGCTGCCCGGCGCGCGATTTGCGAGATGGCGGCTGTAATTCTCGATGCCCTGGCAGAAACCCATCTCCTGCATCATCTCGATGTCGTACTCGGTGCGCATCTTCAGGCGCTGGGCTTCGAGCAGCTTCCCTTCCCTCTCAAACAAGGCGATGCGTTCGTCGAGTTCCGCGCGGATCGCCACGATTGCGCGGCGCAGCTTGTCCATGGGTGTGACGAACTGCTTCGCGGGGAAGATGGTGTAGTTCGGCATCTTCATCGTCACGGTGCCCGTGAGAGCATCGACGGCGGAGATGCGGTCGATTTCATCGCCGAAGAATTCGATGCGGATCGCCTCGGTGTCGAGATACGCCGGGATCACCTCCACCACGTCGCCACGCGCGCGGAAGCGGCCGCGGGTGAGGGCGATGTCATTCCGCTCGTAGAGCATGTCCACCAGCTTCGTGAGCAGCGTCTCGCGCGTCATGCGCTGGCCGGTATGCAGCGGCAGCATCATGCCCTCGTAATCCTCCGGCGATCCCAAGCCGTAGATGCATGACACGCTCGACACCACGATCACATCCTTGCGCGTGAGCAGCGCGCCCATTGAGGAAAGCCGCAGCCGCTCGATCTCATCGTTCACCGCGGAGTCCTTCTCGATGTAAGTATCCGTGCGCGGGATGTAAGCCTCGGGCTGGTAAAAGTCGAAGTAGCTGACGAAGTACTCGACCGAATTCTCCGGGAAGAAGTTTTTGAACTCCGAGTAAAGCTGCGCCGCGAGCGTCTTGTTGTGGCTCATGATGAGCGTCGGTTTCCCGATCTGCTCGATCACATTCGCCATCGTGAAGGTCTTCCCCGATCCCGTCACGCCGAGCAATGTCTGGTGACGGTTCCCCGCACGGATCGACTTCACCAGCTTCTCAATCGCCTGGCCCTGATCGCCACGCGGCGTGTATTCGGAAGTGAGGCGGAAGTCGCTCATCGGTCAGTTTGCGGAGGCGGGCATGTTCACGGCCTGACCCTAGCGGCTTGGAGAATGGGATTCAATCGCGATGGCAGGCGGAGCACTCCGTCCCACTCGCGGTTGTTGCCGCGGATGGTTTCGCCCGTTGTTTTGCCTGTTCATTCGCATGGACATCTGGCCGGGCAGTCTCTAGGTTCGGCCCCGTGCCGGAACTCAAACCTCTCCCACCCATGCAGGAACTCCGCCTTCTTTTCAGTCCATCGGATGGAAATGAACACCGCATCTCCCTCACCGCCGGCGACGGCAAAAGCATCGGTGTTGAGGTGCCGTTCACACCCTTCCTCACCGAGGAGAACTTCGCCGACCTCCGCTGGTATCTGGAGACATACATGGAGCTGCCCGATGGCGGCGCGGTCGTGCGCGCGGAGCGCATCGAGGCAGAGATCGCGCGATGGGGTCACCAGCTTCATGATGCGGTCTTCTCAGCATTGGAGAACAAGGCAGCGCTCAAGGCCCTGCTCGATGCCCCCGAGCCGCGCGAGCTGACCATCGCCACCAGCGATCCCGCGCTGCTGCGGCTGCCTTGGGAACTCATGGCCGATGCCGCAGGCAGCCTCGCCCTACGCGTCTCCATCCGCCGACAGCTCAGTGAACCGGAGAAACTTCTCCCTCGCGAGGTCCAGCTCCCGCTGCGCATCCTCTACATCGTCAGCCGCCCGGAGAATGCTGGGTTCATTGATCCGCGTGTCACGACGAAGGCCCTCTTTGCCGCGCTCGATCCGCTCGGCGCGGCCATCCAGCTCGACTTCTGCCGCCCGCCCACCTTGAAGCGCATGGGCGAGATGCTGCGCGAGGCCCAGCAGGCGGGCGATCCGTATGACGTGGTCCACTTCGACGGCCACGGCACCTTCATGCCGCAGACGCAGCTTGGTGCCTTGTGCTTTGAGCAAAGCGACGACGGCACTGGCGACTCGAAGACCGACCTCGTGCCTGCCGATCAGTTCGGCAACCTCCTCGCCCAGCACCAGATCCCGCTCGTCGTGCTGGAGGCCTGCCGCAGTGCCGAGATGAAATCCATCGTCTTCCGCTCCGTCGCTCCGCGTCTGATTCAGGCGGGCGTGGGCAGCGTGCTCTCCATGGGCCATGCCGTGCATGTTGAGGCGGCGAAGATTCTGCTCGATCGCTTCTATCGCGAGCTGGTGAACGGCACCACCATCGGCCACGCCGTCGCGCAGGGCCGCAGTGCGTTGATGACATCCCCGGCACGCTGGCTGGAATACGGTCCCGGTGCCCGCACATTGCGGCTTCAGGACTGGTTCCTTCCGCATCTCTACCAGCGTGGTCTGGATGATGCACTGCTGCCGCCCGACCTCGCGGAGAAGCAGACTGTGCGGCAGTTTGACCTCTTCCTCAGTCACAATCACAACGACTCCGCCCGCGTCGAAGCCATCGCCCGCACCCTCTCGGAAAAGCACGGCCTGCGCGTCTGGCTCGACAAATGGGAGTGCGATCCCGGCAAGCTGGAGCCGCAGTGCGAGGCAGGCATCCGCAACAGCCGCTTCACCGTCGTCGCAGGCTCGCAGACCTCGCTGAACTCGAAGTGGGTCGAGTGGGAAATCAACAAGCACCTGGAACTCAATCCCGGGTCCGAAGGCAATCGCCTCCTGCCGCTGAAGTTTGAGAAGCTGCAACTCCCGCCGCATCTTGATGATTTGCTCTGGGTTGACATTTCCGATCCCGTTAAGGATAACGACAGCGCCGCAAAGATCGCGCGATTGATCCGCAGCACCGATGCAGCGGATGCCAGTCGTCTGCGCGGCTTCCGGCCACCGGCCCGACAACGGGATGAACACGGACCCTTCCCGCCTGCGCCCACCTATGGGTTCCACGGTCGCGCGCGGGAGCTGTTGCTGCTGGAGCGGCAGTTCCGCACGCAGCGCGGCATCGTGCTTCATGCCATGGGCGGCATGGGCAAGACCACGCTCGCCACCGAGGCAGCGGACTGGTGGACGCGCAGCGGCTTGTTCCGCGATGGCGCGTGCTTCGTCAGCTTCGAGCAGTTCACCAGCGCCGAGCGCGTGGTGCAGGTGCTTGGCTGCTACGTGCATGGGGACAAGTTCAACCAACTCCCCGCCAGCGAGCAACGGAAGCGCGCCATCGAGATCATGCAGCAGCGCGCCGTGCTTATGGTGTGGGATAGCTTCGAGAGCGCCCTGCCGCAGTTCAATGACGGTGCCGCTGCCATCGGCAGCCCCTATACCGACGACGAGCGCAGCCGCCTGGCCGAGCTGTTCCGCGATCTCACCAGCGGCCCCGGCAAGGGCGCGGTGCTGGTCACCTGCCGTCCGGGCGACACCGGTCTGCCCGGTGCCCGACGGCATGAGCTGCACGGCCTCGCACGGGCGGACAGCCTGTGGTTGCTGGCAGAGATCCTGCAAAAGCACGACCTCAAGCTCAGCGATCCCCGCCTCACCCGCGACAAGCTCGATCCCCTCCTGCGCGACCTCGCGGATCATCCGCTCTCGCTGGAACTCGTCGGCCCGCATTTGAAGACCCTCACGCCCGAAGCCATCCGCGCCGACTTCGCCACGCTGCTGACGAAGTTCCAGCAGGAAGCCCCGCTGGGACCGGATGGCAAACCCGGCCGCAACTCCTCCCTGCTCGCCTCCCTGGAGTTTTCCCGCCGCCACCTCAGCCAGGCCGCGCAAGACGCCCTGCCCTGGCTCGGCCTATTCAACCGCGGCGTGTTTGAGCACTTGCTACTGGATGTCAGCCAGATCAAACCGGACTCTTGGGAGCCAATCCGCCGCGAGTTGCAGAGCATCGCCCTGGTGCGCTTGGAGGATGACATCCAGATCAACAACCGGCCCTTCCTCCGCTTCCACCCCACGCTCGCCACCGCTTGCATCACAGAAACATCCCAAAGCAAGCCAGGGACAAAAGAGCGCTTTTTGAGCACATACAGTGATCTCGCACAAAATGTCAGAGTGAATTTGGTTGGATCAAATCCTCAATCAGCAATGCACATTCTCGCGCTAGAGGATGCGAACTGGCGGGAAGCATTAAGGATGAGTCTGGAGCTAAACAAGAAGGAATTGGCAGCACTACTGGGTGAGGTTGTTCTTAGCGGTCTCGAACGTGATTTACGACTAAGCGAGAGTGATGCTTTAACGATTCATATTGCTGATCAATTAAGAGGCCAGCGTCTATCAAAAGAGTCAGCCATTTTTGAGTGCCATCGAGCAAGAATTCTAGCCAGAGGTGGAGCCAAAGATCATGCGTTGGAAGCACTGACAACCCTGGTCTCTACCTTGTGGAATAGCGCCGAATTTGATAACGAATTCCCCTTGGCTCTTGCCATACATGAAATTGGCCGAGTTCAGTTCGATGCTGGAAGGGTAGCTCTCAGCGTTCCGGTTTTAGCGGAGGCTTGTGAACGTCTTGAAGACATCTGCCAGAGGAGAAGCCTTTCTGAATATGAGAAGGTAATCATCATATCAACAGCAAATGAAGCCAGATTGAATCTCGCAAATGCTCTTCGCTCCAATGGACGACTAGATGAGGGCAAGGCATTGGTGGAGCGAACAATCGAATCGTGCGCAGAAAACAAAGACCTAAACGGAGTGGCAAGATCGCGCGCGTTTCTCGGGCGATTTTACACAGAACTCGGGCAATTTGAAGAGTCTGAAGCCAATTATGAACTAGCTTTGAGTGGCGCTCGACAAGCGGGGAATCGCAGCCTTGAGGCAGCGATCATTCAACATTTTGGGCTGTTGGCGCTTCGCACAAAAAAAATGTTGCGTGCGACCCAGCTACTCCACCAAGCCATTAACCTGTTTCAATCGGTTGGCGACAGCCTCAGTTTAGCCAGAACATACAATCTGCTATCCAAAGTCGAATGTGAACATGGTAGATTTGCAGAGGCAATAGTGTGGGCTGAAAAATGTCGGTCAATCGCTCAGTTTCAAAAGGACACAGAGACCGAAGCTGCAGCCATTCAAAGCATCGGCATCGTGATTCAAAAACAGGTTGCCCAGAACTCTCGCCACTCTGATATCGAAGGATACGACAAGCGATTAGTAGACGCTATCGACCATTTATCGCAAAGCCGATTGCTTTGGCTTGTCCTAGGGAATCAACAACACATGGCAACAAGTTCGGCGGCTCTGAGCGAGGTGCTGCTAATCAGTGGCAAGTTCGACGACGCCTATCACTACGCCAATGAATCCAGACAGCTGAGGGAGAGCCTGGATTTACCAGTAGTGAATAAGAACTACCACACCCTCTCCGAAATCGCCGAAGCCCGTGGGGACAGCGCCGCTGCCGCCGAGTGGGCGCGGAAGCGCGATGCGAAGCGCGCTGAACTCCAACGCCTCGCCCGAGGCCCTGGCCAGGGAGACGGCGGACTGCCGGGCCAACTGCTCGAACCCTTGCAGCAACTCGCCATCGCCTGTGCCCAGGCGCAGCTGAACGAGCAGCCGCTCGGCCCGGCAGAAGAGGAAGCGCTGGCCAACCTCGATCAATTCCCCCCGCCGCTCCCCGACTTCGCCACCGCCCTGCGCGCCCTCGCCACCGGCACGCTCACCACGGTCCCCACCACCCTGCCCGCCGAGCTTCAACAATTGCTCACCGCCATCATCGAAGCGGTCCGCAAGGCAAAAGGCTGAGAGCCTTGGCCAGTTGCAAAACCTCGGAGTTCGGAAGTCAGAGTTGTTGAATTCATTCTCCTGTCCCCATTCTCCTGTCATTCCAAACCATGATGACAGGAGAGCGGGGGGCAGGAGAATGGGTTTTGCAACTACCTCCCTGTCCGGCAATTGATCTGAACCACCACATTCAGGAATCGAATGCATTGGAGCAAACGAAGAGCTTCCCCCTCAACCCAGCCCTTTGCCGGGCTTCTTTTGAAGCATCTTCTCCAGCCATCTCGCTGTCGCCCGGTTCCCCAAAGGGAGAGGGAATTGAACGAGCTGCCGCCCGGCTCTGCGAAGCTTGCTTTTCCATCGGCGCGGGAGCGCCATCGTCTCCCTCTCCCACGGGGAGAGGGCCGGGGTGAGGGGGTGGATTTCCCGTGGTTCGAGTGAGTTGCCGGACAGGCCGCGAGAGGCTTTGAAGCGAAGCGTTCCTTGTGAAATCGGATTTCACAACAACTCTTCCACAAACTGCTTCGGATCGAACGCGGCGAAATCCTCCGCGCCCTCGCCGAGGCCCACGTAGCGCGCCGGGATGCCCAGCTCCTGCTGGATGGCCACGATCACGCCGCCTTTGCCGCTGCCGTCGAGCTTGGTGACGATCAGGCCGGTGAGCGGAATGGCCTTGTGAAACTCACGTGCCTGCTGCAGCGCATTCGCGCCCGTGGTGGCATCGACCACGAGCAGCACCTCGTGCGGCGACGTGGGATCGCGCCGGCCAAGCGTGCGGTGCACTTTTTTCAGCTCCTCCATCAGGTTGTGCTTCGTGTGAAGGCGGCCCGCCGTGTCGCAGATGAGATAGTCCGCGCTTTGTTTCAGCGCGAGTTCGTAGGCGTCGAAGCAAACCGAGGCGGGATCGCAATTCGGCGCGCCTTTCACGAGCGGGATGGCCAGCCGCTCCGACCAAACGGTGAGCTGCTCCACGGCCGCCGCGCGGAAGGTGTCCGCCGCGGCGAGCACCACGCTGCGGCCCTTCATTTGCAGCAGGCGCGCGAGCTTCGCGGTCGAGGTGGTCTTGCCGGTGCCGTTCACGCCGACGACGAGAATGACGAAGGGCCGGTCCGCCGGCGGCATGATGGGCGGCTGCGGAGGCGGCAGAATCTGCCGCACATGCTCGCGCGCGACCGAGACGATGTCCGCGCCCGCGAGCTTGCGGCCCTGCTTCCGCAGGTCATCCACGATCTGCATCGCAAGCTTCGGCCCCAGATCGCCCGCAATGAGCGATGCCTCGAGGTCATCCCAGTCGATGTCGGGTTTGCCGCTGAATTTGGCGAGGAGAGATTTGAAGAAGCCGGCCATGGGAGGGAAGAGGTCAGGGGGCAGAGGTCAGAGTGACAGAGGGCAGAAGTCAGAGCGGCAGAGGTCAGAGGTCAGAGGGTAGAGCGGCAGAGGTCGGGGCGGCAGGGGGCTGCGGTTTGTCGGTGCCGTCCTTTGTGCCACTTGGGGCCTTTCCGTCATTTTGGTCCCTTCCAGACCGCCTCGTGCCTTTCGCGATCCGGTCCAGGATGCCGTTCACAAAGCTGCCGGACTCCGCGGCACCGAACTTCTTCGCGATCTCGATCGCCTCATTGATCACGACGGGCGGCGGAGCTTCGGTCGAGTGCATCAGTTCGTAAACGGCCAGCCGCAGGATGTTGCGGTCCACGCCGGCGAGGCGGCCCATGCTGTAGTTCTCCACCGCGCCCTCGATGCATCCGTCGATCTCCGCCAGATGCGCGAGCACGCCTTTGACCAGCTCCTGCGCAAAGGCGCGCACGCCCCTCTTCGCCATGTGCAAATCCCAGAATGCCTCGTCACCGGCGGCGATGTCCGCCGGCTGCATCTCGTGGGCGAACAGATACTGCACCGCCGCCTCCCGTCCTTCGCGTCTGCGTCCCATGCTCAGTCTTCGTTGAAGTCGGTGGACGGACGCGAGACGCCCATGGCCTGGCGCATCTTCTTGAAAAGCTGCACCATGTTCAGCGTCGTGCGCGCCGCCTCGGTGCCGCGGTTGATCGTCACGCCGAGGCAGCGCTCCTCGGCCTGCTCTTCATTGTCGAGCAGCAGCACCTCGTGAATCACGGGCACCACATGCCGCACGGCCATCTGCTGGAGCGCATCCGTGACCGAGGCAGCCACCAGGTCCGCGTGCTCCGTCTCGCCGCGGATCACCACGCCCAGCGCCATCACGGCATCCGGCCCCGAGTGCCGCAGCGCCATCTCCACCGTGACCGGAATCTCAAACGCACCTGGCACGCGATACACCGTGATCGATGAATTCGGCGCGATCTGCTGAATCTCCTCGCTCGCCGCTTCGAGCATGCCGCTCACGTACACGTCATGGTAAAGGCTCGCAACGATCGCGATCGCCACGCGGTCCTGCATCTCCTTCGGTCGGTTTGGAATGTTTCCTGCCATCGGTTTGAATTTGAAATTCGAAATCTGAAACTTGAGGTCTGAAATCTGAAATTTGAAATCTAAGTTTCCAAAGTGCGCCGCTGGCGCTAGAGCCGGTGCCCCATCTTCTTTTTCTTCGTCTCCAGGTAGCGCGCGTTGTGCACGTTCGGCTCCGACTTGATGGGAATCTGCTCGATGATCTCCAGCTTGTGACCTTGCAGGCCCACGACCTTGCGCGGGTTGTTCGTCATCAGCCGGATCTTCCGCACGCCGAGGTCGAAGAGAATCTGCGCGCCCATGCCGTAGTCGCGCAGGTCCATCGGGAAGCCGAGTTTCAAATTCGCCTCCACGGTGTCGAGACCTTCCTCCTGCAGTTTGTAAGCGTGGATTTTTGCCGCGAGTCCGATGCCGCGCCCTTCCTGCCGCATGTAGAGCAGCACGCCGCGGCCTTCCTGCTCGATGCGCTGCAGCGCCTGATGAAGCTGGCTGCCGCAATCGCAGCGGCGCGAGCCGAAGACATCGCCCGTCAAACACTCGCTGTGCACCCGCACGAGCACCGGCCCGCCGTCGTCGATCTGTCCCTTCGTCAGCGCCAGATGCGTCTCGCCGTCGAGCCGCGAGCGATACAGGTGCAGGTCGAAGTCGCCGTAATCCGTCGGCATCTTGATCGTCTGCTCCTTCTCCACGAGCCGCTCGCGCTCGCGGCGGTACTGGATGAGCGCGGCGATGGTGCAAATCTTCAGCTTGTGCTTCTTCGCGTAGCCAAACAGCTCCGGCAGCCGCGCCATCGAGCCGTTCTTGTTCATGATCTCGCAGATCACGCCCGCCGGTCGCAGACCCGCCAGCGTCGCCAAATCCACCGCCGCCTCCGTGTGCCCCGCGCGACGCAGCACACCGCCCGGCTTCGCGATCAGCGGAAAAATGTGGCCGGGCTGCACGAGGTCCGCCGCCACGCTCTCCGGCTGCGTCAGCACGCGGATCGTATGCGCCCGGTCCGCCGCACTGATGCCCGTGCTCACCCCGCGCGCCGCATCCACCGACACGGTGAAATTGGTGGAAAACGAATCACGGTTCTGCTGCACCATCGCGCGCAGTTCCAGCCGCTGCGCGATCTCCGGACTCAGCGGCGCGCAGATCAGCCCGCGGCCGTTCGTCGCCATGAAGTTCACCATCTCCGGCGTGATCTTCTCCGCCGCGCAGATCAGATCGCCCTCGTTCTCGCGATCCTCGTCGTCCGTCACGATCACCATCCGCCCCTCGCGAATGTCCGCGAGCACGCTCTCCACAGAATCGAACTTGGGCTTGGATGGCATCGTCAAAGATCAACCGCCGGCCCTTCGAGGGTGGCGAAGTTGAGCGACGAGAGTACCCGTCCGCGCCGCAAAATCCAGCGGCAACATGATTGGTTGCCAAAAGATCATCCCGGCGAACACGGATGCAGCCGGACTGGCGCACAGCCCCGTCCTTCTGCGTGCCAGATCCGTCAGCGGTTACTCCAACCGGCGCACCTCGAGGCCGACCGCTGCGAGCATGTCCGGGATCGCTTCGACCGTACGCCGGTCTTTGCCCTTCTCGGTGTCGGAGAGATCGTCCCATGGAATCAAATCCTCGTGCAAGGGCTGGCGCAGCCTGCGCTCCTCCATCCAGCGCTGATGCTCCATCTGCGCCATGATTTCGATTTCATGCCCTTCCAGCTTCAACACGTCCGCCGCTTTCTTCCCTTTGACGGGCACCACCTCGCAGCGAATGGCGGCGAGCTTGGCGAGGATGTGGGAGGCCTGCTCACGGTTGGAGTTCTGATAAAACGGATCGAGCTTCTCCCAAGCCTGCAACGACGGTTTCGCGGCCCTCGCTTCCGGAGTCTGACCGTCATCAAGCGGCCGGTCCATTTCTCCCTTTACATAGCGCGCGTGAATGTCCCGCGCGATGGCGTCCAAGTGCTCGCCGAGGGTGAGTTCGAGAGTGACAATGGAAAGGAAGGCTCCGGCATCGACATGATGACCGAGCTGTGATTCAGGCGGCAGGCAGGCGGCCTCGAACCGGGTCTGGCCTACGAGACGGCTCATCTCGATGAGTGCCTCGATCGATCGCACGCCGTGGTGGTAGTCCGCCACGGTGAGAAAGGCCCTGGCGACGGCGGGATCGATGCGCAGGTGGTCGCGCGCATCGAAGAGGGTCGGAAAGCGTTTCTTCAAATTGAAGCGCAGCACGAGGGCGCGGCGGATGAGATTAGTGCCCGCCGGCGCTCCGGGGCCGAAGACGTTGATGTGGCCGCGGAGACGGCTCAGGAAGTCGCGACCTTTGGCATCGCGGAGGTTCACCTCAACCGGACGGCCGGTTTTTCCTTCCGGGGACGGTTTCGCGGGCCGGGCACCCGAGGGATGGAGACGCTCCGAGAACTCCTCAAAGGTGTCCGCCGTGCCGCCGGCGAAGACGAAGATGGCCTTGCCAATCTTGTATTCGAACTGGCCGTCGGAGAATTTGCCGTCCTGCATCGGAGCGAGGAAGTTCTTCAGCCAGCCGCACGGGGCGTCGCCGAGTTTGGCGTCGAACTCGTCGAAGAAAACGAGCGGGACCTTGCCGCGCACGGCAAAGTCGCGCACGCGATGGAATGCCTGGACGAGCTGCGCGGGCGAGTCCCACTGGGAGAGATTGAACTCGATCTTCTCGATCTCCACCTCGCGCACGGCCTTGGCGACGCTGGCGGCCACCTCGGTGACACCGTAGGACTTGCCGGCACCCGGCGGACCGAAGACAGCGAGGCAGAGAGGGCGCTCGGGCTTTGGCATTTGAGCGTACTCGAGCATGAGGTTCCGCACGCTCCGGAAGCTCTCGATCTCCACGCGGTCGAGCGTGGAAAGCTTCTCGAAGACGCCGCGTGGCATCGTTTTGAAAGTCTTTTCCAGCCCCTGATCGAGGACGTCTTGCGCGAGTTTCAGCATTGGCTCCTCGCGGAGCTGGTCGAGGATGCGCCAGTGGCGTTGCTTCTCGATTTCCGCGTGAGGGAGCCCGGCCTTGAGCACCGGCAGCTTCACCTTCACCAGATCAAAGCCCGCAATCTCCCCGGTGGAGAAGAGCCGCGCGGCAGACTCTTGATCAAACGGATATGCGGGCGCGCTCAGCCGATGCGCGTTGTCCGGAGCCGCTGACTCGACCGGACCGTATCCCAGATCGAGGAGACGGCGCGCGGCGAGCATGCCCTGCTTCACGGCCTCGACGAGGGGGACGGTGCCGAGCTTTGGAAAATTCTTTGCAGTGACCAGCGAGGCCGTGAGACCGGCGGCGAACACGGAACCGAATCCCGCCATCGCACCCTGGCTGGAGCGGAGGACATCCCCTTCCGCCAGCAGCGGCACGAACCACAACGTGGCCGCATCGAGGCTGCCGCCGCTCGTACCGGCCACGAGCGCCCCCTCGAGGCCGAAGGTGACCACGATCCACGCGCAATTGCGGAGCTGCTGAAAGCGCATGCCGTGCGCCAGCGCCAGCCACGTCTCGAACGCCGTGCGTTCCCAGGAGAGCGAGCGGCTGATCAGCGCGCCCGTGGCACGGAGGTCATCCGCGCTGAGCACCACCACGGTGCGCGCGGCGTGATGGGCGTGCACCTCTTTCCACAGGCTGCCCGACATCAGAGGGCGCCGGCCTTTGTAGATGATCACAGGCTCGCCGGCGGCTGCTGCAGCCCGCGTCCGCAAAGCCTCGGGCCAGGTGGTGTCGTTCGCACGGCAGCCGTTGCCAGCGTCATCGAGGAGGATGGCGTCGGCCCGCTCTACCCTAACCTCCATCTGCGCGCCCGTGTCGCTCTTGTCATCCAGTGGTCCGGCGAAACCTTCGGACCGCGCCACGCGCCAAATTTTTTTCTTGTCACCCGGGCCGCCGGACGCATCACAGCGTTCCAGGACGAGGATGGAATGGACAATCTCATCGGGAGGCACGCTCTCGAGGTGATCCCGCCGCTTCGGGCCGATGACCCGCGCGCGGGCACCCAGAGCCGCCTTCAAGGCATCAGTCGTGAGCCATGCACCGCCGCGCTCGGCGAACATGTGGACGCCGCCGCGAAGTCTCCAGTTCGGTTCGTTTTCGGTCTCAACCTCCGGCTCGATGGGCACGGCCAGCCAGTCGATGCACACATCGCCGGCGACGGCGATGACTTTCTTGTCGGGATTCTCACTCATGGCTCGGGAGGCGGCGCACATCGCCGCGAATTTCCACCGAGTTTAGGAAAAAAATGTTTCCTGTGGCAAGCCCGCGTTCAACAAAACTCGCGGCATCTTTTCACCGCGCCTGTGCCGATCTTGCGGCTGCCAGCACCCGCGCACGGCACCGGCGGGGCATGGCCGCGCAGGCACCGGGGCATGTTTTCGCTTGTTTCGTTGCCGGCGTGTCGATGACCGGGCTGCCCGTCGTGCGGCACATGTGCAGTGGCGGCGGGCTGGCTGATGGTCCAGACGGGGTGCGCCTCGGATGGATGCGACTTGTTGCACAAGCATGGGAATGATCACACGATGGGGTGCTCCGTTCATCGTCATCCCGCCGCGTTCCCATGAGTGCCTCCCATGCAAATGCCAGTGACTCCGCCCCGCCGCCCGGCCGTGTGATGCGGTGGTGCCTCGGCATCAGCTCGCTTGTCGCCTTCGCCCTCGGCATCGCGGGCCACCTGCATCCCTCGCAGCACATGTCTTTCTGGGATGCGTTTTACCACACGGCGCAGCTTTTCGCGATGCACAGTCCCCATCTGGAGCATGTTCCCTGGCAGCTCCATTGCGCGCGCCTGCTGGCTGGCGCAACGACGATCGTGGCCGGCTTCCGGTTCTTCCGTCACCTGTGGCGCGCCGAGGTGGCGGACATGCGCCTGGGGCGGATGAGCGGGCATGTGGTGGTGTGCGGCCTTGGGCGGAAGGGCATGGCCCTCGTCCGGCATCTGCGCGGATCGGACCACGACGTGGTCGCCATCGAGAGCGCGCCGTCCGCCGAGGCCGCCGCGTGCTGCCGCGCGCTGGGCGTGCATTTGATCGCCGGGAATGCGATGAACCCGGACGTGCTGCGTGCCGCCCGCGTCACGCACGCGCGGCAGGTCATCGCCATCTGCCCGCAGGACGGTACGAACTGCGAGATCGGCGCGCAGGTGTACCGGCTCCGTGCCAGCGCGGGAGGAAGCGATGAGACGGCCTGCTGCGTGCATGTGAGCGACAGCGAGGCCCGGCAGGCGCTGCAGGAGCTGCTGGAGCCGGACGGCGGCACGCCCGGGGCGCGCGTGCGCTTCTTCGACTGCTTCGATCCCGAGGCCCGGCGGCTCGTGGCGACGGAGCTGCCCATCGATCACGATGGCGTGCGGCCCGGGGACCCGCGGCGCGTGCATCTCATCGTGCTGGGCCTGGGCCGGATGGGCCGCGCTCTGGTGCTCCGCGCGGCGCAGCTCGGCGTCTTCGCCAACGGCACGCGCATCCGCATTTCCATCATCGACCGTCGTGCTCACACGCGGCGCGACGAGCTGCTCTTCCATCATCCCGGCCTGGCGGACGCGTGCGACGTGGAATTCCACGAGACCGACATCGCCTCCCCGCGCACGCGCACGCTGCTGGCGCAGTGGTGCGCGGATGCGGACGCCATCACCAGCGTGGCGGTGTGCATCGACAATGAACAGCAGGCGCTGCACATCGCGCTGCCTCTGCGCCGCATCGCCGCCGGCCGCAGCGCGCGGGTGGCAGTACGGATGCCGGGGCACGACGGCGTGGCGCGGTTCCTGGAGGCGAGGGCGGCCAGGGGCGCCGCGGCCGGCATGTTCCGCTGCTTTGGCATGGAGGAGCGGGTGGCGGAAACGGGCGCGGTGGACGAGGACGCCGGGGAGCGGCTGACCCGCCAGATGCATGAGGCCTACCGCAAAATGCGGCATGAGGAGCCGTCCGCGAATCGCGCGGAACTCGACAAGGACCGTGCGATGAAGGCGTGGGATGAACTCGACGAGGATCTCCGCGAATCCAACCGGCAGCAGCGCGCGCACCTCGCCATCAAGATGCGGGCCGTGGACTGCGAAATCGTGGAGAGAAGTGACCCGCGCCCCGCGCTGTCGGTTTTTGCCGATGCTGAAGTGGATCTCCTCGCCGAGCTGGAACACCGCCGGTGGATGACCGAGAAGCTCATCGCCGGCTGGACGCACGCGCCTGGTGACAAGAACGAACAGCGGCGCACCAGCCCGCACCTCGTGCCGTGGGCCGGCCTGAGCGACAAGGTGAGAGAGTACGACCGTGCCACCATCCGCTCCATCCCCGCGCTCATGGACCTGACGGGACAAAAAGTGTGCCGGCGCGCGGACGACGCCCCGTGAGCACGAGCCGGGCCTCATTTTTCACCGCCATGCTCCACGCTCCTCACACACGGCAGGTTTCGTTGCAGGACATCCACGGCGCCGAGCTGCCGTTCATCCGCGCCGAAATCCGCAGAACGGTGAACCTGCACGAGCTGGGGCCGACCGTCCTGGTGGTCGGCTCCGCGGTGGAGCTTGAGGACCGCGCCGTGCCTCTCGTGCCGGACGCCGAGCTGCGCTCGCAGTGCGCCGCCATCGCGGACATGCTCGTGCGCCACGGCATGAACCTCGTCTCCGACGCCTGCCCCGGCATTCCAAATCTCGTCGAGGGTGAGTACGTCACACGCCCTGGCCGGGGACTGGCGGTCGATCTCTCCATTCTGCGCGGCCCGGATGAGACGATGACCACGCGGGCCTATTCTCCCAGCGGGTTTCCGTCCATCGGCGACGTGCTTCTTTTTTGCGCGTCGGGATTCGAGGTGCTGAGCATCATCAACACGCACTGCGTGGACCTCGTGCTCGTCATCGGCGGCGGACTCGGCAGTCTGATGGAGGGCATCATCGCAGTGGTGAATGATCTGCCGGTCCTGTGCTATTCGCCGGCAGGCGGCATCGCGGGCGAGATGCAGGCCATCTTCGAGCGGTACCTCACCCGCTACAAAACGCTGCGCATCACCACATGCGGCACCGCCGAGGCGCTGGATGCCGCGCTTGCTGCGTTTGCCGGGGAGTTCCTCAGCGCAGGCCCGCCCTCCCGGCTCGCGGCGTTTCTCTCGCGGCTGGGTCTCGATGCGGAGGCCGCCGCGCCGCACACGCACACGACGATCACCATCGCACCGGATCTCCGTCACGTCGCATACGAGTGCGGACCGCGCGGGATTCGCGTGTGCGATCCCGTGCTGCTGATCGACGACGCACGCATCGTCAGAGACACCACCACCGGCGCGGCGATCCGCAGCCTGCTCGACTCCGCGCCGCGCATCTACCGTCACGACGGCGTCTCATTGCGCGTGCCCGCGGGCATGCCGCAGCGGGTGTGGTGTCCGAGCATCGACACCTTCCTGCTCATCTCGGCGGTGCGCCGCCGTGCGGGGCGGCATATCCGACGCGTGCTGGATGTCGGCACCGGCTCGGGTGTCATCGCCCTGTGGCTGGCCGAGCGCAGAGAGGCGCTCGATGTGACCGGCATCGACTCGCAGGCCGAGGCGGCACGCTGCGCGGAGGTAAACGCGGCAGACTCCGGTCTGGCGGCACGCTGCCACATCCGGGCCGTGCGCTACCAGGATTTCTGGCGGGACGCGGGCCGGTTTGATCTCGTGGTCTGCAATCCGCCCTACCTTCCCGCCTTCGGCACACGCGATGATGCTGACGGGGGTGAATCGTTCTGCGGTCTCGATCTCGTCATCGAGCTGCTTCGCTCGCTCGATCATGTGCTCTCGCCCGGTGGAGAATGCTTCCTCACGCTCTCATCCGTCTCGTGGACTGATGCCGGGGTGCGCGGCCTCATGGAGGCGCTGGTCGAGTCCGGACGGGCGGAGATGATCGACGAGCGCGAAGTGCCCTTCAAGCTCGCCGCCGTCCTGGTCGATCCGGTCTGGCTCGAAACGCTCGTGCGTGACGGCGGCGTTTTCACACGAGCGGGTGACTACGCTCACGCACACCGGGTGCAGGTGTGGAAGATCGTCTCAAACCGCCGCGCCTCACCAGCGCGGCACCATGTTGAAGCAGGAAAGGACTGAATCGCGAATGGATCAGGCAGCCAAGTTCTGTTTCGTCATCACGCCCTATGGGAAAAAAGACATCGGGAAGGGCGTCAAATTGGACTTTGAAGCGGTCTTCGAGCAGATCATCAAGCCGGTGGAGGCCCTCGTGTCCCGGCACCGGCTCAACATCCTCCGCTCAAAGGACGTGAAACGCTCGCGGCTGATCACCGACGAGATGATCCGGAGCATCCTCAATGCCGAGGTGGCGATTGTGGACATCAGCTCTGCCGACGACAGGGCCAATGCGAATGTGTTTTACGAACTCGGTCTCCGTCACGCCTTCCGCAAGCGCGTCAGCGTCATCATCGCCGCGAAGGAGACACGGAAGCACCTGCCCTTCGACGTGAAGGACCTGGGCGTGATCTTGTACGACCGGAAGACGGAGCGCGGGCGCGCCACGGCTTCCAGGGCGATCGCGGACGCCATCGAATCAGGCCTGCGGGCCTCTGACGAGCGCGACAGCCCGGTGTTCCGTTTCATCGACGGCTATTCCATTTCGATCCCGCCGAAGAAATGCACCCGGGACTTCCGCTTCGCCTATCAGGTCAAGGGTTGTCCCGACAAACACATCGGCATCCGGACCGGCGATCTGTCGAACATCGACGGCATCGACGTCTGGGTGAACTCGGAAAACACGGAACTGGAAATGGGCAGGATGTGCGACCAGTCAATATCCGGCCTGATCCGCTACCACGGTGCGCCCCGCGACGAGATCGGGTGCGTCACGAGCGACAAGGTCCAGGAGGACCTGCGAAACAGACTGCGCGGCAACAAGTCCGTCCCCGTAACCACTGCGATCGCGACTGATCCGGACGGACAGGCGGCCCGCCTCGGCGTGCGCAAGCTGGTGCATGTCGCCGTGTTCCAAGGCCAGCACGGCATCGGCTACCGAGCCGTGAGCGACCTGGGCCAGTGTGTCGTCCAAGTGCTCAAAAAACTCGAAGACCTGAACGCAGGGCCAGCTCCCGAAGAGTTGAAATCGGTGCTCTTCCCGGTCTTTGGCATCCGCACGGCCGGACTGGATCCTGAACGGGTGGTGCAAGAGCTTGTCGATTCCGCCTGCACGTTCATCCAGGCACACCCCGCCTCCGCCGTCACTCATGTTTACTTCCAGGCCTATTCCGATGAGGAACGCCAGCTCTGCGAGTTCATCATGGACGCGCACGACCAGCTCGAGCGGACCGGCTCCGATGCGGTGTTCAAAGGCATCAAGGTGACTCCTTCGGCGAGCGTGCAGGAATTGCTGGACCGCATCAGCGGCAGCAAGGAGGCCGCCATGCGCCTGCGTGACCAGCGCGGAGACCTCAACGGCGCCGTCGAAGTCCTGCGGCAAGGCCTCGCGGAAGGCAGGCAGGCGCTCAAGAGCGGGCACCAGGATGGCGGGCTGGCGCGTGCCATAGCCGACGGCCTCGCCATGCTCGCCGGCAATCTGCTGCGTCAGGACAACATCAGCGATGCACTGGCGGTTTACAGTGATGGTCGTGACATCGAGATGGCCTTCGACCAACTGGCCATGACCTACAACACCGTCAACCTGCTGGTCACCCGGATGCTTCATACTGGCAGGGAATTGACCGGCAACGAGTCCGCGGACATCGCAAGAGTGGTGACCCGCCTGAAAGCCAGAACGAAGAAGGAAAAAGGCGGCGACTGCTGGACGTGGGCCGACCTCGGCATGTGTGAGTTTCTCCGGCGGCACCATGCAGCGGCTCTGGATGCCTACGCGCGGGCCGCACGATTCGCGAATGCAGAGAACCGGGGCAAAATGCTGAAGAAGATCCACGAAATCCGCGACCGCTGGCCGGACGCCGACGCGGAGCGCCGGGAGTTTTATGCGCGCATCGACGGTGTGCTGAGCTGAGAGCCTGTCCGGTAAATCACTCGAACCACGAGAACTCTACCCCCTCACCCCAGCCCTCTCCCACAGGGAGAGGGAGCAAAACGAGCTGCCGCTCGAATGACAAAACACTATTTTCGTTGTGGCGCGGGAGCGCCCTCGTCTCCCTCTCCCCTGGGGAGAGGGCCGGGGTGAGGGGGACGTTTCTGTTTGCTCTCACGCTTTCGTTTACCTGGCTATGATGATTCAGGGCATTTGCCGGACGGGCTCTGAGGCCACTCCGCGGTTTGCAGTTTGACTCCGGCAGCCGCCCTCGCCAGCTATCCCGATGCCCGGTATCACACCTCCGCCCGCTGGCGAGCGCTGGCGCTTTCTTCAATGGCCCTTCGTCTGGTCGCTCGCCGTGCTGGCCTTTCTCCTCGGCCTCGCGGGCTACGCGCGCCTGCCGCACGACACGCCGGAGACGCTGCTGGATCATCTTTACAGCACGCTCCAGCTTTTCGTGCTCAATGCCACGTTCGCCGGTCCGCTGAACTGGCAGCTCGAGATCGCGCGGTTCCTCGCGCCCGCCGTCATGGCCTACACCGCTGCACAGGCTCTCATCGTGCTCTTCCGCGAGCAGTTCACCCTGCTGCGGCTGCGCTTCACGCGGGGCCACGTCGTGGTCTGCGGACTGGGCAGAAAGGGCTTCAAGGTAGCCTCGGACTTCCGCCGCCGCGGCGAAGCCGTCGTCATCATCGAGGAGGACGACGAGAACGACTGGATACCCATGTGCAAGGAGATCGGCGCCACCGTGCTCGTGGGTGATGCCACCGACTCGCGGCTCCTCGCCCAGGCGCGCGTGCAGCATGCACGCCTGCTGGTGGCCGTGTGCGGTGACGACGGCACGAATGTCGAGACCGTCATCCGCGCCAGCGAGCTGAAAAAGGCGTCCGCACCATCCGGCACGGACGCGCCGCTCGAGTGCCATGTGCACATTGTCGAGTCGGACCTCCGCGCGCTGTTCAAGGAGCACCGTGTCTTCACTGACACGGCGGAAGGCGTGCGCATCGCGCTCTTCAACATCTACGACTCCAGCGCCCGCCTCCTGCTGCGCCGCCATCCGCTCGACCGCGAGCACGTCGGCCCTGATGATCCGCGCACCGTCCATCTGCTCATCATCGGCTTCGGCCTCATGGGCGAGAGCCTGCTGCTCCAGGCGGCGCGCACAAGCCACTTCGCCAATGGCCGCCATCTGCGCGTGACCGTCATCGACCGCGATCCCTCCGCTTCCGGGCGGCGCTTCATGCGCCGGCATCCACATTTCACGAAAGTGTGCGATGTGGAATTCCTCGCGCGCGAGGCGGACGATGCCGCCGCGCTGGACGAGATCGCCGGCCTCTGCGCGGATCCTGCCGCGCTGCCCACCGTGGCCATCTGCTTTGACGATGACACGCGCGGCCTCTCCCTCGCCCTCGCCCTGCTGCCGCGGCTCAAGCCGCACCGCGTGCCCGTGCTCCTGCGCATGACAACCGACGGCGGCCTCACCACTCTGCTCGATGCCGGCATCGCCGACTCGCGCCTCTCCGGACTGGTGAAGCCCTTCCCCGTCATCGGCCTCTCCTCCGAGAGCGAGGTGCTGCTCCACCGCGAAATGGACGCCATCGCCGTCGCCATTCACTCCGACTACGTCGCCAGACGCCGCGCGGATTCCCCCGCCTCGGATGATCCCTCGCTTCGTCCCTGGGATCAGCTCGACGAAGACCTCAAGGACTCCTGCCGCCTGCAGGCCGACCATGGCGAAGTGAAGCTCCGCGCCGTGGGCCTGCGCATCACCGACGACAAAGCCCGCGCGCCGGTGACCGCCTTCACACCCGAGGAGGTGGAGGTGCTGTCGAAAATGGAGCACGACCGTTGGAACGCCGACCGCTTCCTCGCCGGCTGGAGCTACGCACCCGGAAAAAAAGACGTCGAAAAGAAGACCAGCCCGTGGCTTGTCGGCTGGGACGCCCTGCCCGACGAGATTCGCGAATACGACCGCGAGGCCGTGCGCAACGTGCCGCGCTTCGTGGAACTGACCGGCCGCCGCGTATGCAGGTCGTGACCAGGGAAAACAGAACCCGTCGTGCGAGAAATGCGGCGGGCGATCATCCGCTCCACCACACGATATTCCTGCCGCTCGGAGGCGTATTCTCCCTCCACATGGCGCGGTTCTTGATGCTTTGGTTCTGTCTTTTTGTCCCGGCGGCACGGGCTTGTTCCGTTCCGGTCTTCCGCTACGCGCTCGAGCACTGGCCGGCCGATCCTTTCCAAGTGACCGTCTTTCATCGTGGCGTGCTGAGCGATGCGGAAAAGTCGCTGATGAAGGTGGACGAACTGGCGAACACCAGCGTGCGGACCGTCGATCTCGCGCACGAACCGCTCGATGACATGCTCGATCTGTGGCGGCAGCAGAAAACAGAGACGCTTCCGTGGGTCGTCGTTCGTTATCCCGCGACGACAGGGATCCGCATCCCGCTGATCAGTGGTCCGCTCTCGGCTGAGACCATGAAGCCGCTGATCGATTCGCCTGCGCGGCAGCAGATCGTTGAACGATTGGCCGCAGGTCAGAGCGCAATCTGGGTTCTTGTCGAGTCCGGTGACAAGGCACGAGACGACGGAGCGGCTGCAGTCGTCGAGAAGAGGCTGGAATACCTGATGGGCGTGCTGGAATTGCCCAAGCTCGACGAGCAGGACATCGCGAACGGCCTGGTCTCGATCAAGGAAGAGGATCTGCGGCTGGAGTTTTCGTTTCTACGCGTGTCGCGGGAAGATCCTGCGGAGAAGCCGTTCGTGCAGATGCTGGTGAACAGCGAGAAGGACCTCTCAAGCATCCGTGAGCCGATGGTGTTTCCCGTTTTCGGTCGTGGCCGGGCACTCTATGCACTCGTCGGCGCCGGAATCCGGCACGATACGATCGATGAAGCGGCCAGCTTCTTGATCGGCAAATGCTCGTGTCAGGTGAAGGAGCGGAATCCAGGCGTCGATTTGCTGGTTCGCGCCGACTGGACAAAGCTCGTCAAGACATCGCCGGAACTGGCGCGCGATCTGCCGTCCGTCGCAGAACTCACGAAATTCGCACCCGTTGCGGTCACCACGGCCTCGCAACCAGTGGACGCCGCTGCATCCGAAGAGCCGCAGGGGCAGCGTGGGACTTCCGTAATGCTTGTGCTTGCCTACGCCGTCGGCCCGCTGCTGCTGGGCATCGCGTGGATTCTGATTTCAAAGAGCCGAAGCCAAAACCGCAACCTGTGACCAACCCGCCTTGCCGAGCGTGGGAACGTAAACTAGAGTCTTTCCAGTCATGCCTGCCTCACTGGAACTGACCACATTTCGCGAGCGACAAATCCCGCTCTGCGTGGACGCCTACCACGTTCTGGGCGACATGGGATTCATTCCCGAGACAACCGAACTGCTGGAGGGAATCGTCATCAAGAAGATGCCAAAGTCGCCGCTACACAACTACATCGTCTTCTGGCTTGCAAACGCGCTCCGTGCTTTCGCGGGAGCGAAGTTGCTCGTTCGTGAGGAAAAGCCTCTCGAGGTCGATGGGTTCTCGGAACCGGAACCCGACATCGCGGTCGTTGAAGGGGACGCGAGCGATTTCCTTCGATCGAATCCGGAGACAGCTCGTGTTGTCATCGAAGTCTCCTGTTCGTCATTGGCCGCCGACCAGTCGAAGGCCGTGCTCTATGCAAAGGCTGGCGTGCCCGAATACTGGATCGTGCGTGCCGAGGAGCGGGTCATCGAAATCCGCTCGTGCCCGGAAGGCACCGAGTATCGCGAGACGCGGATCGTGTCGGCGGAGAACGAGTTCGTTTCGAAGGCGCTGCCAGGCTTCGTGCTCGACTGGTCGCGATTGTTCCCGCGGTGAGCTTCATCTGCGTCGCCACTGCGCCAGCAAACCGTAGCGAGGGCTGACGATGTAAGCGACGAGGAACATCGCGCCAAGCACGACGATGATCGTCGAACTGATGTGCCAGCCGAGTGGATACGAGAGGAAGAACGCGGCGACTGAGCCGAGCGCACCGATGATGCCGCCGCCCCAGAACAGCGTCTTCGCGTTGTTCGAGAACAGATAAACCGTCGCCGCCGGAGCCACGAGCAAACCGACACTCAGGATGCAGCCGACAGCTTGGAGCGATGAGATCAGCACGAGAATGACGACGGCGAACAGCGCATACGTCAGGAAGCGGACGGGCACCCCGAGACTGGCGGCGATGTTTGGCTCGAAGAGATAAATGAGCAGCGGTCGCTGCAAGGCTGTGAGCACCAGCACGGCGAAGGCACTGATGCCAAAGGCGATCCACAAGTCCGAGTCCGACATGCCGACGATGCTGCCGAAGAGCCATTCATCGAGCTTCTGCCGGATGTTCATTCGCGAGAGCAGGATGTAGCCGCCAGCGAAGGCCGTCGTGTAGAGAATCCCCTGCGCCGTGTCTTGATCCAGCCGCGAGGTGCGCGCGAGGAACACCGATCCGAGGCCGATGATCATCGCCGCGAAGATCGCCCCGCCGAGCGCGCTCCATTGCGTGAGTCCAAACAGCATCACGGCAAGCGCGATGCCCGGCAGCAGCGCATGCGAGAGCGTCCCAATCTTCAGCGCACTTTTCTTCAACACGACAAATGCGCTCACAAACCCGTTGGCAAAACCGATCATCAAGCACGCCAGCAGCGCCCGGCGTGCGATGGGTTCGTTTAGGAATTCGGTGAAGGTGGTCACGGGGTTGGCAGTGTTCAGTGGGTCAGTATTCAGTGTTCAGTAATGAAGGCAGGACGCTCTCGAGTGTCCCGACTGAACACTGAAAACTTTGTCCCCCTCCGCTCATACGGCATACGCATTACCGATTCGCTCCTTCGTCAGCACATCGCTCACGGGGCCGAAGGCGAGTTGTTTGCGCTTCAGCAGGAGGACGTCGTCGAAAATCGCGGGCACGGTGGCGAGGTCGTGGTGGCTGGCGATGAGGAGGCGGCCTTCTTTCGTGAGATCGCGGAAGAGGCGGTGCAGCGTCTCTTGTGACGGTTTGTCGAGGCCGGTGAAAGGCTCGTCGAGCAGCAGGACGTGCGCTTCTTGAGCGAGAGCGCGAGCGATGAAGGTGCGCTGTTGCTGCCCGCCGCTGAGGGCGCTGATCTGTCGCTTTTGGAGGTCGAGGAGTTCCATCGCGGCGAGCGCGCGTTCGACGATTTCGCCGTCGTGTCGCGAATACGGCCGCCACCAGCCGAGGTTCGGATAGCGGCCCATCTCGACGAGGCCGCGGACGGTGATGGGGAAATTCCAGTCGACGTCGCCACGTTGCGGCAGGTAGGCGATCTCATTGCTGCTGCTCTGCATGCGCTGGCCTTTCCAAAGGATCTGGCCGTGATCGGGCACGATGAGATGCGCGAGCGTCTTGAGCAGCGTGCTCTTGCCCGCTCCGTTCGGACCGATGAGCGCAATGCTGCGACCGCACTCGGTGTCGAAGTGAATGTCCTCAAGCGCGACGACCTCGTGATAGTTCACCGAGATGTCGCTGACTCGCAGCCGATGGTGATGCGTGTGCTCCTGGCCTGCGCCCCAGCAGACATGCTGATGACCGCAGCCGGGGTGGTGAACGTGCGGCTCGTGCGCGTGCTGGTGATTCACTTCCATTGGAACGAGATCACCTCCGTCATCTGATTGCCGCTGCTCCAGCGAGTTTCGTTCTTCGAGTCGAGGCCGTCAGGCTCGAGTTCCAGCGTCAAAGCCGTGTCCGGCGTGCCTTCGGGCCATTCAGCCGACACAATGAATTCAATGCCCTCAGTCGGGATGTGGAGGTCCTGCTGCACTTCGACTGGCGAGGTAAAAGTCGCCACGCCAGTCTTCGTGCTTTGCAGCACTTCGCGATCACCGAGCTTCACGCTCAAGCTCTTCACCGGATGAGCAAAGCGGACGCGCAATTGCGTCGGCGTGTGCTTTGTCTCCTTCTCCGTTGGTGCTGCCACAGTCATCACCGGCTTCTCCTTGGCAAACGTCAGTCGCGCCAGCGGCACAGCCATCGCTCCGAAGGCGAGCATCAGGAAGAAAAGCTGGATGGGTGGGTAGCCGCGCATGGCGATTTGAAATCTGAAATCTGGAATTTCAAATCCTGCTACGGCTTCAACGCCTTCACAATCGTCTCCACATTGTGTTTCAGCATGGCTTCAAACGTCGTGTAGCCCGGTGCGGTGCCGTCAGCAATGAGATCACCGCCGAGTTTCACACCTGTCTCGCTGACGATCTGCTTGATGATCTTCGGATTCGCCTGGTCCTCGGGAAAGATGGCTTTGATGCCTTGCGAGCGGATCGTGGCGATGGCTTCAGCGAGATATTTTGCCGTCGCCTCATCTTCACGACCCAGCCCAAGCAGCGGCAGGCTTTTGAAGCCGAATTCCTTGCAAAAGTAGCCGAAGGCCGCGTGCGCAGTCACGAGCTTGCGATCCGACTTGGGAATCTGCGCGAGCTGCTGCATCGCCCACGAGCGCATGGCTGCGATGGACTTCTCCTTTGCAGATGCATTGGCTTTGTAGGTGGCCGCATTGGCTGGATCGGCTGCGCCCAATTCTTCGCCGATGAAGCGCACGGCGCGCTGCATCCCGCTGGCGCTGTGCCACCAGTGCGGATCAATACCGCCCGCGGCGTGCTCGGGGCAGCACATGAAGATCTCCTGGCCTTTTTCGATCTTCACCGATGGCACCGGCTTGCCGACTTCGACGATCTTCACCCCAGCACCGACGCTGTCTTTGAGATTGTCGAGATACGATTCGATGTGTTTGCCCGAGGCAAAGATGACTCGCACGTTTTTCATCGCGGCGATGTCTTTGGCCGACGGTTCGAAATGGTGGATGTCGCCACCGGCTTTCAACAGATCGACGACCTCGACATTTTTCCCGCCGACATCGCGGACGAGATTGCCGATGAGCGGGTGCAGCGCGGCCACCTTGATTTCGGCAGATGCGATCGTCGCCAGGGTGCATAGAAGAGTGATAACAAGCTTCATTTTCGACAGGATTACAGGATTGGCAGGATGAACAGGAGGTGTTTGTTGATTCGCTCAGCGCACTTCGGGACCGCCCCAATTGATGCCCACCTGACCCCAGACGCTGTGTTCGGTGCCGAAGTCGTTGGAGTGATCAAAGTTGTACTGAGCGCGGAGATACATCGTGTGGTTTTTGTTCAGGTAATACGTCACAGCCGGGCTCACTCGGAAACGTTCGTCGAGCCCTGCTCGTGCAATGCCGGAGACAAAATCACCGCGCAGGCCGAGTTCGATGCCGTTGTCGAAGCCGTAAGCGATGGCCGAATACATGCCGAACTCGTCGAGCGTCGCTGCGTGCGGCTTCTCTTCATGCTCCTCCTCGTCGTGCGCCACTTCCTCACCCGGCAGATGTCCGCTCACTGCGCCAAAGCTCCGCAGCATCGCCTCTGTGCGCCAGCGGAAGTAGCGGCCTCCTACCTCGTAGCCGTTCTGCCGCCATTGGTATTCAAAGTGGATGCCGTAGATCTGCGAGGTCTTCCCCCACTTGTTTTCCCCCCACGCACCCGAAGCTCCGGCGCGGAACTGGTGAAAGTCGTCGTAGTCGAAGTTGTTCGTCCAGTTTGCCACGACGAAGACATCGTCAAACATCGCGCCACCCGCCTCGAACTCGGGCTCAGTACCTTCGTCTTCGTGATGATGCTCCTCCGCTGCGGGCGGCACGCCGAGGCTCACACTCAGCATCGAAGTCCATGACACCGGCACCTTCCAGCTCACTTCGCCTCCGATCGTGTAGAGCCCATCGTCACCGAGGAAACGACCATTCACCAGATTGGTATCTACAAAACTCCAGCCGTGCTCGTGTGTAGGATTGTGAAAGCCGAAGCGGTTCAAGTATCGACCGCCACGCAGTTCGAGGCCGCCGGGCAGGTTCTTGATCTTCGCAAACCACTCCTCGAACTCGTGGCCCCAAGCCTCGGTTTCATTGTCGTAGAAAAGGTGAAACGCGCCGAAAGCCTCGATGTCAGGCGTGAAACGGCCTGACATCCCAAACTCAAAGCCCTGGATCGTCCACCCATCCATCCGAGGATCATGATGACCAATCTCCGGCAGCTCATCCGCCGTCGTGCCACCGTAGATCGAGCCGAAATGGAAGTGCGGCGAGAAAATGCCGCCAATGGTTACACTGCCGCCCGTCAGCCAGTTCGGCTCTTTTGCCGGGGACTTTGATGAAGCTGGCGTCGGGCTTGAGGCCAACGAACTCTCATCTGCACAGATCGAGGCAGTGCAGAAGACAATCGCGGCGAGCAAGGAGTGTCCTGTTAGAGCTGTCATGGCGATGAAGAGCCTGGCGGGACGCCGGCTACAAATGCAATCAGTTTGCGTCTTGCCAAGGCACAAATGCAAAGTTTTTGCGTTTGAAAGGCGGGCGACTGCGACCTGTGCTGAAACAACCAGCAGCTCAGCGACCTGCCCGCCGACGCCGGCTGAGGAGGGAATCCAACGAATGCGCCGCCGGCAAACCTTGCTTGTCATCCCGATTGCCGGCCGCTAAAAACTCCGTGCAAGCACCCAGGCGCAAAACCCGGACAGGGTCCGCGCCCATGCGCTCGCATCAAATGACTCCCGACACCGAAGGCCTTCACCCGATTGCAAACACCGACCGAACGGATCGCGTGGCGGACATCGTCTTCGTGCATGGACTCGCAGGGAGTTCGCATGCGACGTGGCGGCACGGAGCCGAAGGACGTGCTGATCATTTCTTCTGGCCGGCGGAACTTGGCGGCGAACTTCCGCAATGCGGTGTGTGGTCGCTGGGTTACGAAGCGGGGATCATCCCGTGGTTCGGCGCGGACGGGCTGCCGATCGAAGACCGTGCCGTGAATCTCGCGCACAAGCTGACCACGCGCGGCATCGGCGACCGCCCATTGATTTTCATCACGCACAGCATGGGCGGCCTCATGGTGAAGGAGATCGTCGTGCAGTCGATCACAGCGGGTGATCAGGAATGGGGTCGCCTCGTCGGCAATATCGTCGGCATCGTCTTCTGCGGCACACCGCATCGGGGCGCGGATGTGGCACTCATGGCAAAGCGGCTCGCCGTCGTGCTGCGCACGCAGCATCACATCCGTGACATGGCCAGTGGCACGCGGCATCTCGACCGGCTGCACACGCGCTTCGTCGAGTGGCATCGCACCGCGAAGCCACGCACGGAGGCTTACACCGAGGGCATCGGGATGAAGCGCCTGCACTGGTTCCTGCGCTGGCTGCCCGCCGTCTTCGCTGTGAAACCGGGATCGGCCGATCCCCAACTTGCCGGCTGCCGCTGCATCCCGTGCCACGAAGACCATCTCGCGCTGGTCAAGCCGCCGAACTATGAACATGATGTGTATGCCGGCGTTTTGAAGTTTGTGGTTGCGATTGTCCAGGGCCTGTCGCCCACCGCCAAACCACAGCTTTCGACGTCTTTCCTCCGAGCCTTGTGGCAGGAATTGAAAACACTTTTGCCTTGATGAACAGCTCGCTCCTTTACGACCATGTCAGACTTCGCCTTTGATCTTTTTCTTAGCCACAACAGCAAAGATAAGCCCGAAGTGATCAGACTTCGCGAGAAGCTTCGTGAACTCGGATTGAAAGCTTGGCTGGACAAAGAGCAGCTTCCGCCGGGGCAGAACTGGCAGCAATTGATCGACAGCGGCTTGAAGAACTCACGTGCCATTGCAGCCTGCTTCGGCGAGGCGGGTGTTGGGCCGTGGCACGAGGAGGAGATGCAGGCGGCGATGCATCTGGCAGTTCAGGAAAAGCGGCCGGTGATCACGGTGCTGCTGCCAGGTGCTTCGCGCGAGCCTGACCTCCCGCTCTTTCTCAGGAGCCGAGGCTGGGTCGATTTTCGTGGTGGCTACTCGGCGGAGTTGCTGGAGCGGCTCCGATGGGGTGTGATGTCTGCCGTCTCAGATTCCACGGTAACAGCGGCCAATGCGAAGGCGACTGATCCGGCCGAGTACGAACGGCGCGTTCAGGAGGTCTTCGGAGCGCAGTATGAGATGTTGCGCGCCATTCTAGAAAAAAGCCCGGAGCTTCGGCGCTTCCTCGCCGGGCACTACGAGGTCGATGAGGCGCCTTCGTCCATCATGAGTGCGAAGCTCATCACCGCCTTCCACGCAGACTTTTTGGAAGCCATCAGCGTCTTCTCCAATGGTTGCCGGAAAGGCAGCATCACCTTGCCAGTCGCGGCTGATCTTCTGAGCAGCACCATGTATCTGGCGATGTGTCCGGACTACGCGGACCAGTTGCTGAAGAAGGACGACAGCCGCGTTTTGGAGATGAACGAGAGCACCAAGGTCCGGCAGGGCATCGCTGAAATGCTGGTGGCCTGGGTCGATGGACGGGGGAAGGTCAAAGTACCGTTGGGAGCCATTTCCAGCGAGAAGGCGCCTGGCGTGTTTCATACCACGCCACAGATGAGCGCGATGAAGATCAAGAATGATCTCATGGACCGTGTGCAGGTGGACAAGAACGCCGCCGATGCCGCCACACAGCTCGACATCGAACTCGACTGGCTGCGGCGCAACGAACAACGGCAGTTCATCACCATGGCGGTTCGGAACGACGCAGACAGGGCCGTTCTCAGCCAGTTGGAAAGCTCGCCAGAACTGAAGCACGCCGTGATCCTGGTTGTTTCTGCTGAGCACACGATGCACCCGCGTAAGAAAGCCGAAGATGCGGACTACGATCAGCGCTTCGATGTTTTCCTTCAGAAGATCGTGCAGCAGCTGCAACCCACGTCCGCCACCCCAAGCAAAACATGAATCCATCTCTTTCCATCCTTCCACTCGCGCTCGCCGGTCCAAACGCTGAGCCGACCACCCTTGATCCGCTGCGGCACTGGCCCGAGTCGCGGCATGTCTTCGATGAGCCAAGCATCTGGGCCGTCAATGCCGCGCTGACTTCGGGACGCCCGCTGTTGCTGCGTGGCGAGCCGGGTTCCGGCAAAAGCCAGCTCGCGCGCGCTGTCGCCACTAAGCTCGGGTGGCCGTTCCTCTCCCGCGTCGTCAATGCGCGCTTCGAGCCGGAGGATTTGCTTTACCGCTTCGATGCAGTGGCGCGGCTTTCGCAGGCTCAGACGGGCTGCGCTGACAAAGAATCGCTGCGTGCCGCGAACTACCTCCTTCCCGAAATCCTCTGGTGGGCATTGAGTCCCGGAAGCGCTCGCAAGCAGTATCAGCACGCCGCCGCGAACTGTGGTGAGACAGCGGGTTCTTTCGACGAAGTCGCCGAGCTTGGTCACGCCTTCACTGATGACAAAGGCGCGGTTGTGCTCATCGACGAAATCGACAAGGCGGACTCCGAGGTGCCGAACAGCCTTCTTGAAGTGCTCTCCCTCGGGGGCTTCCACGCCCCCTACGGCTTGCCCTATGTTCAGGCCACAGGTGTGCCACCGCTCATCATCATCACCACCAATGAAGATCGCGAATTGCCGCCCGCCTTCTTGCGCCGCTGCCTCGTTCACCAGATGGACCTCCCCCCAAAGCCGGACGAGATGAAAGTTCACCTCCTGGCCCGCGCGCGAGCCCACAGCCACGAAATCTCCCTCGACGACGCGGTCATGGAAAAAGCCATCGACGCCCTGATCCGGCATCGCGAGATCATGCGTGAGCGCGACTTGCCTGCTCCCGGCCAGGCGGAACTCATTGACCTTCTGCGCGCCATCACGCGTTTGTCGAAAGCCGGGCACGATCCTGAGTCGCTGCTCACGAAGCTCCAGTCCTTCGCGTTCAGCAAGCATCGTCAGGCGTGATTTATCCCACCATCGCCCATGCACCGCTCATCCCTCTACCACGGCGATCTGGTCGAGACGCTTCACAGTCTCGGCCTGGCCGGTGACAGGGACGAAGCAGCGGTGCGAATGGTGGCTCGAGTCTGTGGGTTCGATTATCTGCCGCCAGCGCCGGTGGAAAACGAATTGCCGTCTGCGCTCCCAGACACGGACGAGGCCGGCGAGGAAGAAGTCGCACCAACATCAGTGGAGCAGACCGGCGCATCGCTCCTGCCCCGTGAGCGGCTGTCCTTCTGGGCCGTCACTCGAGTTGAGCACTTCACCCGCGAGCAGAGGGATGAGCGCCAGCGCGTTCCAGCCTACATCACCGAGGCTCCGCCGAATAAAAACGATGACTGGATGTATCCTGACGCGCCGAAACGCGGACGCCCGCTTCTGCCGTGGTCGCGTCTCTGGCCGTTCCTGCGGCGGGTGCTGGGTCGCCGCCGTCCTGGCAGTCTGCCGGACATTCCACGCGTTATCCGTTCGATGGCGGAGGGTCGGGTGATCCGGCACCTGCCACGTCATCAGCGCCACGTCTGGAATGCGGATGCCTTTGTTTTGGTGGACCGCCGCAGCAGCCTCGCGCCGTTTTGGGATGACTACGACGATCTGATCCGCCGCCTCGGGCGGATGCGCGGCTATGCTGGTCTGCGCGTCATTCATTTGAGGCGCGGTGGCGGCGGTCTGCTGGACGCGCGCACGCATCGAACCTTCACCGGAGCGGCTCCCCCGTCATCGGCTGCGGTGCTGCTGCTGGGCGATCTCGGTCAGTATCCCGCCACGTTCTATGAGACCGCGCCCTGGCTTTCGCTCGGGCGTCGATTTCGGGCGCGCGGCATCCAGCCATGGGCTTTGTGTCCTTGTCCCGTGGACCGCTGGTCGCCGGAGATGGCACGCGTGTGGAGCCTGGCTGCATGGGATCGCCATCATCGCCTGCCTCTTCATGATTCGGGATGCCGTGCAGCGCCGTCCGCAGAGACAGATGTGGCAGAGCGCCAGGACGCGCGCGTCCGTCAGCTCAATCGTCTGCTGCGGCTCACCTCTCCCGCCGTGCGCGTGGAGCGCGGCCTGCTGCGTGATCTGCGTCTGCATCTGCCATCATCCCTGGCGGATGCTGGCACGGAATACGATGCCTTCCAATCCAGCGACGTGGATGGCAGCGAAGCCGGGTTCACCCTGGAGACAGGCAGGCTCAAGGAACTCCGCGCCGAGTTTGCCGACACCCGCGTCGTCGGTCTTGAGCTTTTTCGCCAGGTGGTCGTCACGCTTTGGGAGCACCACCAGTATTGCCGGAAGGTTTTCGGTCCGGAGGAACTGGAGGGACTGCTCGAGCACCTGACTGAACCGCACCGCGAAATTTTGCGTCTGACCGGTGTCCTGACCGAAGAATCCCTGGAGGCGATCAAGTCCCACTGGCGGCGGCTCGCTGCCGGCGTTGTGCGCGGGGAGTTTGCCGGGTTCTCGACCGCCATGGCGGCCTACGCATTCAACGGCCTCGACAAGCTCGGCGCTGCGGATGGTGCAAACGTCGGCAAACAAATCATCTGGGCGCTCAATCATCCGGGACCGGATCGGGACCTTCCGGCGTTCGTGCAGCCGGAGAACATCGACTGGTTGGGGCAGACCCACGGTCGGGAGCAGGAAATCAAGCACCCGGTCGTCCTCCATGAAGGTGTTCTCCAGATTGGTGCTGATCCCGGCAGAAGAAGACTCTTCTTTTTCAAAAGTATTTGGTCGGCCCGCCAATCGGCCACCATCTCTCTTCATCAGGGCGACGAATTGCGCCGCATCCAGCGTCCTTGGGGTGCGTCGGCCTCGCTGCCGGTGAGGGCGCTTCGCAAGCATTCGCGCATTGTCATCGAATCGGAGCGCACACGGCTTGAACTGGGCAAGATGCAGCGTCCGTCGTGGGCCTCACGCATGTGGTACGAGCGCGAAGGGTTGCGCGCTACGGCATCTCTGGCAGGTCAGGACTTTCTCTTCGCCTGGACGTTGGGTGGTGAAGACAAATGGCCGGTGCTCAGTGGCGGGCCGATGGAGGAGGCGGGCCGGTGGAAGCTGCTGCAACCCCCGCCTTCCTGGGCTTCGAGCCTGTGGGCCGATGAATACGGCCTCGCCGCCGAGTTCCACATCCGCTCCGTCCCCTTCGTGCTGCGCTGGATTCCGCCGGGGAGCTTTCTCATGGGGTCGCCGGAGGATGAGCCGGGGCGGTTTTCCAATGAAGGGCCGCGACATGAGGTGCGCTTCACGCGCGGGTTTTGGTTGGGTGAGACGCCAATCACGCAAGGGCAATGGATGGCCGTGACCCTTGAGGCGGCTCAGAATCCAGGAAAACTGATTGCTGAACAGATCAGACGACGTGGAATTACAGGATCAACTTTCGCTAATGAACTCGGAGTATCGCGTATGTCGTTGAGCTTAGCTTTGACAGAGCAACGAAGCTTGGATCCCAAGGGCACGGACAAATTAATGAAACTCTATTCAATCATCTCAAATTCCTCGCCTAGTTATTTTCGCGGATCCGGCGATCTGCCCGTGGAGTCCGTTAGTTGGACTGACAGCGTGTCGTTTTGTAACTTGCTAAACGCATTGGTACCGGAAGGGCCGGGATTCCGTCTCCCAACGGAGGTAGAGTGGGAATGTGGTTGCCGGGCCGGCGACACAACTACGATTCATGATGCTGATATTCGCAGTTACGATGATTATTCGTTGATTGGTGGAATGGTCTCGAGGACTGCGAAGAGCGGGCTTTCATCTCGATTGCAAGATTTCAACCAAACCCACCCTTCAACGCAAGAATCCAATACTCGAGCCGGCCCAGGTACTCATCGTGTAAAATTGACAGCACCAAACCGTTCTGGCCTTCACGACATGCTGGGCAACGTCTGGGAATGGTGTCGTGACAAGTGGGATTCGGAAGCGTACGCAAAGCGCAAAGATCTCATGCACGATCCTGGGGGAAATGTACCTGATGGCGTTGTCCGAAGTGCGCGTGGGGGGTCGTGGCGGAATGAACCGGTTAGCTGTCGCATCGCATTTCGGATTGGGTTTAAGAGTTCAGACCGGCGTAACTATGTGGGCCTGCGCTTGTCCGCAGATCAGGAACCAGGATCAAATGAGGCGGAGTCGCTACAAGAATAGCGGGGCGACGTGTCGGAGCGGCGGAGTTGTGCGCGGATGGCCGGAGGCAAAGAATGACGAAATCCGAATGACGAATGTTCGGAAAGCTCCGCCGCTGATGATTCCGCACTTCTCGTCCTCACGGGAAGGGTGCCGTGATGCCGGAGGCGGCAATCGTCTTGCCAAATGACGTGACGGCATCGAGAAGCCCGAGATGGCTGGCGGCAGGCAAAGTGCCCGGCACGCCCTTGCCAGCAGACTCGAAGAATGGTAACTCAGCGGACAACCGCTTGACCCGCCGAAGCCCATGACCGCTGCCGCCGATCTCTCCACCCTTCTCCTGCAGTTGCCCCCTCAAGATCGGGCCGAGCTGGCGGTCAATCTCATCGACAGCCTGAGCCTGGGTGAGCCAGCCTGGGAAGATGATCAGCTCGCCGCGCTGGCGGACGAGCGTGACGCGGAACTGGAAAGCGGCGCAGTGAAGCCGCTCTCGTATGATGAGTTCATCGCGGGGCTGCGCCGCCCCTCGCAGCCGTGATGGACCTGGAGTTTCACCCCGGTGTGCAACGCGATGTGAACGGCATCATGGCGTACTACGCACGGGAAGGCAGCGAGGCGCTGGCGGAGCGCTTCTTCAAAGCGATGCAGAGCCAGTTGGCAAAGATCGCCGCGCATCCGGAACGCTTTTCTCCGTACCCGCCGAACCCAAGGTTCCAGCGTGCGTTCATCGCCCGGTTCCCCCACGTCATCTTGTTTCGCATGAAGGGCGGCCGCCCTCGGATAACGGCCATCAAACACCAGCGCCAGCATCCACGGCGCGGTCTGTCTCGGTGGTGAGCTTGTGTCATGAAAATGAAAGTGTTCTTCAGACCGCCAAGCCGTAACGATGCAGTCGGACGCATCCACGAAGGCAAGGCGCGGGCGCGCGGGTGTAGGCGCGCTCGCCAGAGCGCGTCAGGGACTCCGCCTCGTTCTGGCGAACGAGCCTACGACCGCGCGTGGCCTTCGACAGCATCGTTACGGCCAAGGCCGCATGGCGATGGGCGGTCGCCGCTGTCTCGATGCCCATTGCCACGGGCTGAAGCCCATGACTGCTTTCGCTCCGCGCCATGACGAATGCCCTGCCAGCGCCGCCGCCGATGATCCCGCAGTTTCCTCCCGTGTGGGCCGATGTGTTTGGGGAGGATGACTTCGGCATCTTCGCCGAGTGCGAGGTGAAGGGCGCGCGCTTCACATGGCGGTGGATTTGTCCGGGGGCGTTCAAGATGGGATCGCCTGATGATGAGCAGGGGCGATGGAGTGCCGAAGGCCCGCAGCATGACGTGATCATCACGCGCGGGTTCTGGATGGGAGAGACGCCCGTCACGCAGGCGCAGTGGCAGGCGGTGATGGAAAACAATCCCAGCCACTTCAAAGGCGATGCGCGTCCGGTGGAGAAGGTGAGCTGGCAGGACTGCCGTGAATTTGCCGCGAAGCTCAACGAGCTGCTGCCCGGCCTGCACGCCGCGCTGCCAAGCGAGGCGCAGTGGGAGTACGCCTGCCGCGCCGGCACGCAGGGTGCCTTTCACATCGAAGGCTCGCGATGCACCGCGCCCACTGGCAAAGACCCGGTGCTCGACAAGCTCGGCTGGTTCGATGAAAAAATCAGCGAGGGCCGCACGCATGACGTGAAGGAAAAGGACGCGCCCAATGCCTGGGGCCTGCACGACATGCATGGCAACGTGTGGGAGTGGTGCCGCGATGCCTGGGATCAAGAAGCGTACAAGAAGCGCCTCGATGGGATCATGGACCCCGAAACGATCACCGCTGACGAAAGCGCCTCCCGTGTCGTGCGCGGCGGCTCCTGGATCAACCAGGCGCAGTTCTGCCGCGCCGCCATCCGCGACTGGCTCGAGCCTGCCGACCGCTGGAGCGCCCTGGGCTTGCGCTTGTCCGCAGGTCAAGAGCCGGCGGAGCCGCCAACAGGGGAGCGGAGCGACGCCAAGCCGTAGAGGCGGAGCCGTGCCCGGAGGGCCGGAGGCAACAGGCCCGCGCAGCGGGTGAAATTTTTTTGTTTTCGCGGTCGGCGATTCATGGCTGCTTCGTGCCGCGCAGCCATGTGGCAAAACATCTCGACGCCCGCTACAGCCGCGCCAATATCGTGACCTCCACGCCTACGAACTCATGTCCACGAGTCACCAGCACCCACACACCAAAACCACCCGCGATCCTGAGTGCGTCCTCTGCCAGGCCCTCGACCGGGCACGGGCGCAGGGGCTGCGGATGACGCGGGCGCTGGAGGATGTGCTGCGTCTGCTCATCGATTCGGATGTGCCGCTGACGCTCGCTGACATCGCGGAGTCGCGGCACCTTTCGAGCCAGGCTGACCGTGCGACGGTTTATCGCTTGCTCACGAAGCTGGAGAAGCTGGCGATCATCCGCCGCCTCGGTCTGCATGATCGAGCGGCGTATTACACGATGATTTTCCCCGGCGAGCACAACGACTACCTCGTGTGTACGGAGTGCGGGAAGATCGCGCGGCTGGACATCGAGTGCCCGGTGGAGGAGCTGGAGACGCGCATCGAGAAGAAGTCACGCTACACGCAGATCTACCACGAGCTGATGTTCTTCGGCGTATGCCCGAAGTGCGGGCGGGCATGACGGGAGCGGTGTGTACCAGTTGCATCCCGGGCGTTTTCTCCGAAGAGATTCCCATGCCCGCTCCGAAGCCAGAACCCGTCGATCCAGCCGCGCTCTCCAGCCTTGCGCGGGAGACCATGCGGAATGCGAAGTTTCCCGTGCTGGCCACGGTGGATGGCGACCAGCCGCGCGTGCGTCCGGTCTCGCCCGTGCGCACGGACGGCTTCACGGTCTATGTGGCGAATCTGCGGCAGTATGGCAAGACGCGGGAGATCGCCGCGAATCCGAAGGTGGAACTCTGTTACACGGATGACGGCCACAACCAGGTGCGCATCACGGGCCGCGCGGAGGTGGTGGAGGACCGCGGGTTGCTCGATGAAATCTGGAACTCCAGTCCGCTCCTGCGCGCCTATCTTGGCACGCCGGACAATCCCGAGCTGATCATCTACCGCATCGTGCCGGGCCGCGTGCGCTACATGAAGGAGTGGGCGCTGGCGTACCACGAGGTGGCGCATGATCAGGGTGGATTCTGATTCATGCACTGCTGACTTGGTGCCGGGCTCGGCAGATCCGCAGGGGTTACCATTCGCAGCGCGGCACGCCTTGAAGTGATCTTGAATTGCTGCGTTTCACCCGCCTTATGGAAACTATTTCGTGAAGGTCCGACACAAGTATTGACACTCGGACCGGCGTTCTCATATATTCGCGTCCCATGTTACGGCAAATCATTGGCACACCCACCGACGGGCAAAAGGATGTCCGGCGCAGCGAGGCTCCGCCCCCGCCCGCCTCCACGCCGATCAGTTCGGCACCGGCACCCCTTGCGCAACCTCAACGCTTTTCACCATCACCCTCCATGTCCTCCAGCAAGAACGTCCTTTCGAGCGATGTAGAAATCAAAGGCTCGATCAAGTTTTCCCACGACCTTATCATCGACGGCAAGATCGAGGGTGAGGTGCATTCCGACGGCTCGCTCACGGTCGGTGAGAACGCGCTGATCAAGGGAGAGATCAAGACCCGCTCGGTGATCATCTTCGGCAAGGTCGAAGGCAACATTACCGTGCAGGAACGTTGCGAGTTGAAGAGCAATGCCACGCTTATCGGTGACATCGCCGCCGGAACGCTCGCCATTGAGGAAGGTGCCACCTTCATGGGCCAGTCCCAGGTGGGCAAGAAAGCTGTCGAAGCCGCCACTGCGCGGACCGGTGGCGCTCCCCGCCCTCAGTCCTAATCCTGCTCTGGTGTGCTCCGGGGACTTCTAGGCTTCGGGAAAAGTGACAGACCTCAGCCCCCGAAGGGCAAGATCGAGGTGGTATGCCCGACGTGTGGCGCGGTTCAATACGAGCCGCGCCTCGTCGTTTCCACGTTCTGCAAGAAGTGTGGCGATCATCTGCGCATCGACAAGAAGCGTGTCACCGGCACGGGAGTGCGTCACTACGGTCCGCTCGACACGTCCGGCGCGGAAGAGCCGGCACGGGCACCGGGCACGGATGTGGAATCAGCCGGCCCGCCCTCACCGGCCGGCTCACCGAAGACGGCTCCGCTCGCGGTCGCAAGATCGGCGTCACCCGCCACGGGACCGCTTTCCTCGAAGTGGGATCGCAAGAATGTACTCCGCTCAATCATCGGCACCGCGGCCGTTCCCTCGCAGTCGGAGTCGAACTCCCAAAACGGCAACGGTGCCGCCAGCCTGCAAAAAACAGGCGGCACGCCGGCGGAGGAAACGGATGACGACGCCGACGGCGAGGACACCGGCTTCGGCCGCATGATTGAGCGTGCGAACGCGGCTGTATCGCCTCCCGCTCCCGAACCCGGGCCAGCCGCAGCCCCGCCGAAGGTTGAGCAATTCAACCAGCCCACCGAAGCGGACATGTCTTTGAGGCCGCACTCCAGCCTCCCGCCGCCCACGCCCGCACCGCCGCCTGCAAGTGCGAGCACCTTGCAAAAGATGAAGGACCAGGGCTTTTACCGGCAGCAATACTTCAAGGAGGCGCTGTGCTTCGACTGCAATCACGCCTTCAAGGTCGGGCGATCCGCGCGCTCTGCAAACTGCCCGCAGTGCGGTGCGTGGATCTCGATGGAAGACGTCGAGATCAACATGAACTCCACACAGGCCATCAAGACGCGCGGCGACGTGATCATCCGCAAACGAGGCCACCTCTCCACCGCCAGCGTCCAGTGCAAGGATTTCCACTGCCAGGGTCTGCTCGAAGCGAACGTCACCGCCACCGGCGACGCCTGCTTCAAGACGTCAGGCACCATCATCGGCGAGGTCCGCTGCCACCGTCTCGTCATCGAGAAAGGAGCCGACGTCACCTTCGTGAATCCGATCCATGCCGAGCAGGTGGAGATTCATGCGAAGATCACCGGTGCCGTCTTTTCGCGCGGGCAGGTCCTGATCACGAGCTACGGAGCCGTCAATGGCGATGTCACCGCCCGCTCCGTGTCCATCGAACCGGGCGGAGAACTCAATGGAGCGATGAACATCATCCGAGGTGATACTCCAGTGTTCGCCGCTGCGGCAAAACTCGTCGGCTAGAAAGCCGCCGGGCACCTGCTTCCCGATCATGCTCGATACGCAGGATCAAGTTCCACCGCCGGCGATCCGCCACCGTGCAGCAGTCCCAGTTCAGGGCAGCGGCTTCCTTTCGATGTCCGTCTGGTTGATCCAGCCGGCTTTCACCTTCTCGCCGCGCATGAATTTCTCGTAGAATCCGACGTTGGCCTTCGCAGCGTGCTCGTACTTGTCGAAGACGTCGCCCTTGCCTTCCATGCGGGGGTCACCCTGTTCTTTGAGTTCGGCGTGCATCTGATTGCGGAGCCCGGCTTTGAGCGGTGAAGGAGAAGTGATGCTCGCGATGAAATCGGGATCCGTTTTCAGATCGTAGAACTCCTCGCCCGGGCGCAGGCCGAAGCAGAGCGCCCAGTGGGGGTCATCGGGATTCCCGCGGTGTGCGTCGATGATGAAGCTCTTCGTCGCGCCGGCATCACAATCGGTGTAGCCGGTTTCGGGATTGCCGCCGGGCCAGCGCGTCGCCTCGAAGTTCTCGAGGTACAGGTGATCGCCCGTGAGGATGCCGCGGATCGGGTAGCCCCAGTCGTGCGGGCGGCCCACGTCAGTGCGTTCCTTGCCAATGAGCACATGATCACGCGCGGCGGTGACTTGTCCTGAGCTGTCCGAGGAAAAGATGTCCGTGAGGCTGCGGCCCGGACTCGCCGCCATGCCGGTGTCGCCCCATTTGATTCCGGCCAGTTCCATGAACGTCGGAGCCAGGTCAATGAAGCTCACGAAGTCGTCGATCACACGGCCCGGCTTCACGATGCCCTTCCGCCACATCACTGCGAGCGGCACATGATTGGCCATCGCGTTCGCATTGCCCTTGCTGCGCGGGAAAGGCATGCCGTGGTCACTGGTGACGACGACGAGCGTGTCATCAAGCAATCCCCGCTTCTCCAGGCTGGCGAGCATGCGACCGAGGTGGCGGTCAAAATGCTCGGCCTCGAAAGCATAGTCGAGCATGTCGTTGCGCACGGTTTCGTTGTCCGGCCAATAGGCGGGCACATGATCGATGTCGCCCAGCTTCTTGCCGCCCTTCGCCACACCGCTGCCGAATTCGTATCCGCGATGGGGCTCGATGGCGCCATACCAGAAGCACCACGGCTTGTCCTTCGGCGCGGCATCGAGGAAATCGTCGAAGTTGCCCGCATAGTCGTTGTTGCTGATCTCGGGCGTCGGCGGAGCGGCCTTGCGTTTGTTGAATGCCACACCGGTCATCAATCGGGGCTTCCCATTCGCATCGTCAGCCACGCCGGGTCCCCAGCCTTTCATCGTGTGGCCCGCATTCCAGCCATGCTCGGCCAGCACCTCGACCCAGCCTTTGAACTCCGGCGGGAAATAGCAGATGTGATTGGCCGCTTCCTTGAGCTGCCAGGTGTTGCGTCCGGTGAGAATGCAAGCACGCGACGGCGCGCACTTCGCCATCGGCGTGTAGGCCCGATTGAACAGCAGCCCGTCGCGTGCGACGCGGTCGAAGTGCGGCGTCTTGATCCAAGGCGTGCCGTAGGCGCTTGCGTGCGGCCCCCAGTCGTCGGCAATGGCGAAGAGAATGTTCGGCCGCCCGGCGGCTGATGCCTGAGTCCAGGAAACGGCGAGCGACAGGAGAAGGAAGAGTATGCGCATGGCGTGCGAGGAACGTGCAATCGCGCAGCCTGCTATCAAGCCATGCGTCGCACACCAGATGATCCTAGCCGGAAAAACTACACGCGCCGGGTGGCACCGAGCTGGACTGCCGTGCGCCGCACCAGGATGCACGCGCTCTAGCCACCGCACACTTCGTGCGCGATCTCATCCCACAGCGCATCCGCATCAGCCAGACGGCGGGCGGGTCTGCCGGCCATCGAGAACCAGTAATTCGCGTTGCCCTGATCACCTTCGATGACGTGAATCAGCGCGTGTATCCACGATCCCATCGGCGTGTGAATGTCCTGCGCGATGCGGTGCGCTTCGTCCCAGCTTCCCTTCTTCAGATGCCACAGCGACCGCGCCTCACCCGTGATGCCGGACGGCGGTGATGCGTCAGACTGCGAAGATGCTTTTAGTTCCGCGGCCGTCATCCCATGCTGCATTTTCCGTTCTTCCACACTGCGCTTCCTGCCTCAATCCTCCGGCAGCGGCTTTCCTTTGGTTTCGGGCGCCCAGATGAGCGTGACGAGGCCGACGAGGAAAATGACGCACATCGTCATCGCCGAGTAGCGATACGGCAGCGGCACAGGGAGGTGACCGTATACCTTTTGCGAGAGCGTGGCGGAGAAGAAACTGCCCGCTGCGGCGGCAAAGCGACCGAGATTGTAGCAAAAGCTCGTGCCCGTGCTGCGCAGGCGGCTCGGGAACAGCTCCGGCAGGTAAATCGCGAAACCGGCGAACACAGACAACTGCGCCGCGCCGAGCATGAACATCATGGCATAGGCACCAGGCGGAGACTCCAGCTTCCAGTAAACGACGAAGGTAATGACCAGTGTCGCCATGAAACCGAGAAAGAACGCGCCACGTCGCCCCATTCCGCCGGCCAGACGCGTGAAGATCGTCATGCCGACTCCGGCACCAATCATGTTCCAGAGGTATGCCCAGAAAATCGCAGTGTCCACGAAGGGCTTGACCATCGCCTTGCCCGCATCGGTGAGGGCCGTCTCAGCGGTAAGCTTGCCGGCGGCGGTCAGTTCCCGAGTGTAGTGCGCGGTGAACACGCTTTTTTGCAAGTCGGGCGCGTATTCGCCGATGGCCCACAGGCCGACGACACCCGTCGAGGCGATGAGTGCGCCGATGATCAGGTTCCGACGCCAGCGAGCATCGCCGATAAGGCCGGCGTAGGGTGCAAAGATGCCGCCTTTTGGCAGGAGTCCCTGTTCCTTGAGCGCAAGCCACGATGCCGGCTCCTTCAGCTTCCGCCCGGTGAAGATCACCATGAGTGCCGGCACCGCGCCGATAAGAAACATCCACCGCCAGCCATTCCCCTTCTCCAGCGTGCCGCCGTTTTCGAGCGAGTCGATGAGTCCCTTGCACAGGCCGGCCGTGATGTTCCCGATGGTGGAGAGAATTTGCAGCAGGCCCAACGACTGCGCGCGCGCGCCGGAAGGCACCGTCTCAGCGATCAGCGCGACCGCCAGACCAAACACTCCGCCCACACCCACTCCCGTAAGGAAGCGCGCGACCGTGAAATCAATCGGCGTGCGGCTGAAAAAACTCAGGCCGGTAAATGTCGAGTAGATCAGGATGGTCACGGTCAACATGCGCGCACGGCCATACCTGTCCCCCAGCGCACCGAAGATCATGCCGCCGACGCCCCACCCGATGAGGAACCACGCGGTCACCTCCTTGCCGAAATTCTGCACAGCAGGCGCGGATGGCGGCAGATTCATGAGGCTGGAGAGGGCCGGAATGCGCGCCAGCGAGAACAGGCGCTGGTCAAGGCAGTCGAAAAACCACGCGGCTGAAGCGACGATGATGACAAACCAGTGGTAGCCGTTGAGCTGCTTGTACCACGGTGCGTTCGGGTCGATGTCGGAGGTTCCTGGCTGGTTCATGGGCGCAGAGGTTGAATGAGCCGGACGGAAAAGACAAACGCTAAGTGGCGGCGGACGCGCTGGCCGCGCAGCACTGCCGCGGCGCGCCGCATGTCAGTCGAGCGTCCGCCGGTAGCGCTTCACGCCGATGACGAGGGCGGCGGCCGCGAAGACCACGATCTGCCAGAGCTGCAGCCTGATGTCGTCAAACGTGTTTCCCTTCAGCAGCACGCCGCGGACGATGCGCAGGAAATGCGTCAGCGGCAGCACCTCGCCGATCGTTTGCGCCCAGCGCGGCATGCCGCGGAAGGGGAACATGAAGCCTGAGAGCAGAAGCGAGGGCAGAAAGAAAAAGAAGGAACCCTGCACCGCCTGAAGCTGATTCCGCGCGAGGGTGGAGAAGGTGATGCCCATGGCAAGGTTAGCCGTGATGAAAACGAAGGCCACGAGGAAGATGAGTCCGATGTTCCCGACGAACGGCACATGGAAGAGCAGCCGCGCCGCCAGCAGAATGAGGCACACCTGCACATAGCCGACGAGGATGTAGGGCACGATCTTGCCCAGCAGCACCTCGAAGGGCCGCGTCGGCATGGAGAGCAGGTTCTCCATCGTGCCGCGCTCGCGCTCGCGCGTGATGGCAAGGGCGGTGATCATCACCATCGTCATCGTCAGCACCACTCCCATGAGGCCGGGAACGATGTTGTACTGCGTGATCGCCTCCGGATTGTAGAGCGCGTGCACCCGCACCTCGACCGCCGGCCCGGCGGCGGCGAGATAAGCGAGCGGCCCCTTGGCATCACTCTGCAGCGCGGTGGTCAGCACGGAGCGCACCGAGCTGATGGCATTGCTCGTGGCGGCCGGATCAGTGGCATCCGCCTCCACGAGCAGCTTCGGCTGGTCTCCCCGCAGAAGGTCACGGGAGAAATCCGCCGGGATGGTGACGACGAACTGCACCTCGCCGTGCTCCAGCACCTCGCGCGCCTCGCGCTCGCTTCCGAGCACGCGCACCATCTCGAAGTAGCCTGTGTTCTGGATGGCCGCCAGCAGCGTCCGCGCCTGCGGGCCATGGTCGTTCATCAAGATGGCGGCGGGCAAGTGCTTCGGGTCCGAATTGATGGCAAAGCCGAACAGAATGAGCTGCATCATCGGGATGCCCACCATCATGCCAAAAGTCATGCGGTCCCGCCTCATCTGCACAAATTCCTTTGCGACGATGGCGGCAAAGCGGGTGATGGAGAAGCGGCGGTTCACGCAGCGCGGCGGTTCAGCGGACTGGCACCCTCACCAGGGCCCGCTGCGTTCATTTGCTCAGCTCCAGCATCCGCAGGATGGGCTTCTCCGCGCGCCGGCGCACGTCCTCGGGCAGCTCCACACGCGGACGGAGGTTCAGCAGCGCATCGTGCAGTTTCTCCAGCGTGTTGAGCTTCATGTAGCGACAGTCGGCGCAGCGGCAGTGGCCGGTGGGGCCGGGGATGAAGTTCTTGTCCGGCACCTCGCGCTCAAGGCGGTTCAGCATGCCGGACTCGGTGACGATGATGAAGTCCTTTGCCGGACTGTTCCGACACCAGCCCACCATCTTCTCGGTGCTGCAGACTTCATCCGCCAGCATCCGCACGGCATAGGTGCACTCCGGATGCGCCACCACCTTTGCGCCGGGATGCTCCGCCTTGATCGCATTGATGCTGTCCCGCGTGAACTCCACATGCACGTAGCAAGCGCCTTTCCACAGATCCATTTTCCGCCCCGTCTGCTCCATCACCCACGATCCCAAATTCTGATCCGGCACGAACAGGATGGGACGGTCCTTCGGTGCGGCCTCCACGATTTTCACCGCATTGCCGCTCGTGCAGATGCAGTCGCTCAACGCCTTCACCGCCGCACTGCAGTTGATGTAGGCGATGACGTAGTAGTTCTTCGCCGCGTTTGCCTTCAGAAATGCCTCCAGTTGCGGCCCCGGGCAGCTTTGCTCCAGCGAGCAGCCCGCGTTCAGATCAGGAATGACCACGATCTTGTCGGGATTCACGATCTTCGCCGTCTCGGCCATGAAATGCACGCCGCAGAAGGCGATGACATCCGCCTGTGCCTCTTTTGCCTTGTAAGCCAGACCGAGCGAGTCGCCGACAAAGTCCGCGATCTCCTGAATCTCCCGCACTTGATAGTTGTGCGCGAGGATGACGGAATTCCGCTCTGTCTTGAGGCGGAGGATTTCGTCTTTGAGACTGAATGCAGTGACGGCGACCATGCGCCATCCATAGAGCCGCGCCCGCCGCATCTCAAGCACCGCTTCCCGACGGGCCGGCCACGCTCGTCCCCGAGCGCCGCCCGTCCTCACCGCTGGCCGAGGTACACAGCCCGGATCAGCGGTTTGCCCGGCTTGGAGTCGAGCACGGAAAGCTCCGTTTCCCCGTCCTTGGCGAGGCCGTATGAGAAGCCGGAACCCGGCAGTCGCAACGTCACCCTCCATTCCCTGCCGCCAGCCATGTAGCGCACCGTCGCCCACCAGGAGTGCCGGTCGATCGGCTTCACGCCCGCGTGGTCGTCGTCATTCGTTCGGGTGGCATGGCTCTCGAGTTTCTCCACCACGCCTTTGATGATTGTGCCTTCTGTCAGAATCTTTTTCACCAGCCGGCGACGCCATGCCAACACCAGCATCCCGACGGCGCTCAGCATCAGGCCGACCGGCGGCACCCACTTCCCCATCGCAATCTCGAAGGACAGGTCCACCGACGGATCCGGCGATGAAACCGGAGCCAGCCACCAGATGCCCGCCGCCACCAGCAGGCCGAAGCCGCACGCCGTCACAGCACGTCGGAAGGTAAGGTCACACCAGTAAAGCTTCGAGAGGCCAGGGACGGAAGTCGTGGGCGTATTCATGCGAGGTGAAGAAGGCAGGAGCCGGTGAAACGAGCGTCAAGACAGTGAAAACGGGAAGTCCCGAATTGCGGGCCTCGTATCCCTCACCATACGGATCGGGTCAATCCGACCAACGCCGTAGAGCCGGACCCAGCCGCGCTCATTCATTTCCAGGCACGCTCCGCTCACCCTGCACCCCTCCAGCCTGTCAGCGTCCCGCCCCACCGGTCACGGTCACCTCGTCGAGATCGAAGGCGTCGAGCGCACCTGCCGCCGTCGGCACGATGACGATCTTGCCGACGTGCTGGATCGTAAGCGACACGGAAACGACCGTGCAAAAGGCGTTGCCGGATGAGTTTGAGTGCTACGCGGCTTTGCGTCGAGTGCTCGTAGTCTGCACCTGTGCCCATGCGTCGGGAGTGATGTCCTTGATCTG
>JAIBCL010000034.1 GCA_019694165.1 Verrucomicrobiaceae bacterium
GGCAGATCAAGGACATCACTCCCGACGCATGGGCACAGGTGCAGACTACGAGCACTCGACGCAAAGCCGCGTAGCACTCAAACTCATCCGGCAACGCCTTTTGCACGGTCGTTTCCGTGTCGCTTACTTTTGAGCGAGCGGTTGAGCCGCTCGTCGGGGTTGAGTTCCGGGCTGTAGCTGGGCAGATGATGCACCGCGATTTGCTCGCGATGCCTCGCCAGCCACTCCTTCCCCGGCTTGCTGTGATGCACTCGCAGGTTGTCGAGGATGAGACACACTTTGCGGCCTTTCATCGAGCGCACCAGCCGTTCCAGGAACCGGATCAGCAACGCTGAGTTCAACGCCCCTTGGTAAACCATCCACCTCGCACTGCCCCGGTTGCTCACCGCGCTCATCATGGAGCTGCCAAAGCGTTTGGACATCTGCCTGACCTCGGGTGTTTCCCCGCGCGGCGCATAGCCGCGCACGACGTTGGCCTGGTTGTTGACCCCGGTCTGGTCTCCCCAGTAAATCTCCGCCCCCTCAGCCTTCGCCTGGGCCGCGATCTGCGGATACTGTTGCTCCAGCCACTCTTTGACCTCTTTGGGGCGCTGCTCACAGGCCCGCTTCATGGGCTTCTGCGGGGTGAAGCCCCAGCGCTTCAAATACAGCCCCATCGTGCGCACGGGAAGCTTCAGGCCGTAGCGTTTGGCCAGCAGTTGCGCCACGGCTTTGCGCGTCCACAGGGCGAAGGGCAGCTTCAACTGCTCGGGCAACTTGTCGGTGATGAGCCTTCGCACCTCCTTCTCCTGCGCGTCGCTCATGTGCCGTTTCTCGCCGTGTTTGCGTCCGCGTTCGTCACGCAGCAGGGCCTGGGTTCCGTGCTCACGCTGGTGCTGCTTCCACTGCTGCACGGTGCGTGGATGCACGCCCACAGCCTCGGCGATGTCCCGCTCGTTCCAACCCTTCTTGACCAGAAGCGCCGCCCGTCGGCGTGCTTCCACCTGTTGCTCTTTGCTGAGTTTGCGTCCGTCTTCTTTCATGCGGCGCCTCCATAGCACACCAATCTATACGTGCTATCTATTTGCCGGATTAATAGTGAAGTGTTCGTTGAGGGGCAATGGCAGCGCACACGAAGTTCTTTCCCGCGTTTCACCGGCATCTTTTTGGGCGTGCGCCAGTTGGCAAAGCCCGCCTGCTGGCGCGCAAGGTCCGCGAGGCCGACCAGCTCTGCCTGACGCAGTTGCACGCACTCTTTGCCGAGGTTCTGCCGTCGTGGCTCTCGTGCTACAATGCCTCGCAAGGCACCAATAGCCGGCACCGCATCTACACGCCTCTGGTGACCTTCTGGGCCCTTCTATCTCAGACACTGGATGCGGATGGAAGCTGCTGCCGTGCCGTCACCCGCGTGCAGACCTTGTGCTCCGCGTTGAAGCTGCCGCTGCCTGATGAGGACACGGGTGCTTATTGCACTGCACGAGCACGGCTGCCGATGAAGCTGCTGCTGCGCCTGCGTTCCCACATCGTCGGCAAGCTCGCAGAGAGGCCTCACGGCCACCCCGTGACGACATTCTTCCTCACCGGAGCCTGTGGCGACATCAACCCTATCTACAGCGTGCGGCGCGACCTCTTCGAACAACGGCTCGGCGGAGAGATCGTGCGCTGCCTCGGACAACTCGAAACCATCACCAAGCCATCGCTCGCCATTGAGACGCGCGAGTTCGAGATGCCCGGCCGCGAGCATCCCCAGTTCAAGGAAGCCAAAGTCGCCCGCAACTGGCCCGGCCAGCTTGAGCACTACCGCAAGTCGTTCGCCGACATGAAGAAGCGGGAGCAGCCGAGTTACCTCTACTTCATCACCGGCCTCCGCATCGGAGACGACTTCGGCATCATTACCAACGCCGATGAACTCTTTTGCAGCATCGGCATGAGCATCAAGAGACAGTCGCCATTCAAGCACACGATGACCGTGGAGCAGGTCAACGGTGCCCATGGCTACGTGCCCAGCGCGAAAGGTTTCGAGGGCGGCAGCTACGAGACCTGGTTCGGCGAGCACTCCTACCTCACGACCAAGGCCGACGAGATCATCAAGCGCGAGTCGTTGGAAATCCTAAACCGCCTCAAGCGTGGAAACAAAAAGTGATGAGCTGATGTCACTTCACCGCACGATCTCGATCAACCGAAACACACCCGCAGGCACGATCACGTTCAGCGGTTGGTTCAGATCTCCGAGTGCCTTGCCGGTGAGACGGTCCGTGAGATGCCATGCGCCAGGGCGTTGCGCGGTGATCGTCACGGTGCGTTCGGTGGGGTTCACCCAGCCGGGGTCGATCAGCACGATCACATAGCGGTCGGGAGCTTGTTCGATGATTTGATGAAATACGGTGCCTTCGACTTTGAAGGGGAAGGTCTTGGCTGCGTCAGCGAGTTCTGCGGTGATGATGCGGCGGGCATCGGTGAGAGAATACGATTGGCCGTTCTTGCTGAGCAGGTCGCCATCGCTGGTCCAGAGCGATGACCAGCGATTGGACTGCGGCTTTGCATCGGGGAGCAGGCACACGAGACCTTGCGGTGCGGTGTGCGGGAGATGCAGCGTGTCGCGTCGTGTGCGGCCCCAGAGATACGTGGCGACATCGGTGGGGGGCAGCGGGGCCATGGACCAGTAGGTATCCAGACGGTCGAAGGCCCAGGCTTGGGAATCGGTGCCGTCGTTGCCCCAGTATTCTTCGTGATGACCGTTCGCGCCGTGCTTGTCGAAGCGCTCGCTCACGGATGGCAGCGTGATCGCGATGGGCGAGAGCGTGCGCAGTTGCTCGCGTCGCGGTGGTGTGATCGCGCCTTTGCCGAGCAGGTTCAGGAACGGCACCGCGCCCTCCGCACCGACGCGCGTCCATTCGTTGTCACGATTGCGTTCGCCATTGAGCAGCATGAACACACGCGCGCCGAGCATGGCCTGCGAGGTGTAGTAGCGCAACGTGGGATGGCCCGTCATCACCGTCTCCCACTCCCAGGCACGACCGGTGCAAAACCAGTCCGCACAACTCCGACTGGCCCAGTCATCCACTTGACCATCGGCCCACAATCCGATGCGCGCAGCGAGGTTTACCTCGGTGCAGCGCGAGTTGCTGTCCTCCACGGCGGGCACGAGCACGGAGCGATAGCGGCCATTGAAGATGAGCTTCCGCATCTGCGGGTCCGACGGCCACTGCGCCCACCAAACGTCCTTGTTGCGCGGAATGAGACGCTTGTGGTGCTTCAGGCACAGCTCCAGGATCGGCTGGATGTGATGCTCGTAGTAGTAGGCCATCTCTTTGCGATCCTCGTCCTCAGCGGTGATGAAACCGAGCAGGCTGTTCGGCGCGGCATCGAGCATCGCGGCCACGGTGGCGATCTCCAGATGCGGGCTGCAACCATGTCCCACCTGCACCCAGAAGCCGCAGTGCGCGGCCTCGAATTGGCGCGCGGCCTCCACGATGTTCTCGCGCGACAAATCATGTTTCAGGCGTCGGTCGCGACTCCACGGCGTGCCATCGGGGCGCAGCAGCGGAGCGTTTTCACCGGGCCAGAAACAAGTGGCAAAGCGCAGCCGCTCGAAGGGGAACTGCCGCTCGTAAGCCTTCACCTCGGCGATCCAATTGGCGAACTTGCCCGGCGCGTAACCGCTCCACAAACGATGGTTCACGATGATGTCGAATGGACCAGCTGCGCCGGTCATTGGCGTGCCCTTCCATGACGCGCTGGCCTCCACGACTTGCTGCAAGTTCCTGCCAATGCGCGCCATCGCCCCCTGTCGCGCGATGCCTTGCACCGCCTTCTCCCAGCCAGGTTCCAAGGTGATGCGATACAGGCTGTCGTCGCCATTCGGACTGGAGCCGAGCACGATGCTGCCATGCGGTTGACCCGGCTGATAAACGACATCCGTGAAGCCAATCGGCGCGCTCGCCTTGCTGAGCAGCGCGCCCTTTTGATCAAAGAGCCGGATCGTATTCGCCTCAACGGTCACGATCTCAGCGCCCGCGCTGTCCGTGAGATCACCAGCAGCGAACATGCGCATGGCATAATAGGTGTCATAGCTGCCCTGCTCATCATCGTCAGGCAGCTTCGCGACTTGATGTCGGCCGCCTTTGAGCGAGACCGCGCCGGGATAATGAATCAACTCTGCCGCACCATCACCGTCCAGATCAGCGACGGTGCCGTTCGCAGTCTTCACCTGCTCGTCGTTGCGCGATTGCTTGCCCTTTTTGCCAGCGCCTGATGCGATGGGCTTGAGCGCATCGCCTTTGAAGAAGACCAGATCCTGCGGGCTCCCGCGAATCGGGATCACCGCGACTTCATCCGCGCCATCGCCATCGAAGTCGCCCGCGCGCAACATGCGGCCTGCGCCATTGATCTTAGCCGAGGCGAGCCGCTCGCCTTTGGCTGAGAAGGCGATGATCTCACGCGACACACCCGTCGCGAGCACGACGGGCGTCTTGCCATCCAGCCGCGCCACCGCCACCTGATACACCGGCGCGCTGAGGTCTAGCTTCCATAGCACCGCACCGCTCGCGCTCAGCAGATAGACAAACCCATTCGCACACGCGACGGCGATCTCATCGCGTCCATCGCCATCCACATCTCCCGCCGCGAGATCGAACGCGAAGCCGCCGATGCTCGCGTCCCACACTGGCTTACCCGCGCTGGTGAACGCGCACACGCGATTGTCATAAGTCGAGCCGACGATCTCCTTCGTCGCCTTGTCACCGCCGAGTTCAGCCACGGTGAGGCGATACACATTGCGGCCTTCGGTGGGCATGATTTCGACAGTGCCCATGAGCTGCGATGCGACGAGCAGGAATGCGGGCAATAGAATGGCGCGGAATGGTTTCATGCGGGGCGTTGGTCGCTGCCATGCTCCTCATCCAGATCACGGATGCTTTCGATGATCGTGTTGAGCTTCACGCCGGTGGGCGTGAGCGCATACTCCGTGCGCGGCACTTTGCCTTCGACCTCCGTGCGCGTGATGAGGCGGTAGTCCACCAGCTTGCGCAGGCGTTCATTGAGGATCTTCGTTGAGATGCCGGGGATGAAGCGCTCGAGCTGTCCGGGCCGCGTCACGCCACGACCAATGGCCGCAAGCACCGCGGCGGACCACTTGCAGCCCACCACATCCTCCAGCCGACGATAGGCGGTGCGCTCTGTGAGCGGCAGGTATCCAGGTTTCTTCGTGGCGGCAGGCTTGGGTTTCATGCGGGTCATTTATCTCGCCGGCCGCGATGCAGCCAGTGGGCACAAAACGGTGCCCGCCCACGCAATAGTGCCCTCTTTCGTGATTTCGCAGCGCGCGTTCTGATGGCGGCGACATCCGGTGCCTCACGCACCGGCGTGTCATTCAAACCAAACAAACACACGTCATTCACACCCATGAAATCGAAAGCCATCTTCTACCACGCAGGCTGCCCTGTCTGCGTCGCCGCCGAACAAAACGTCGCCGCCGCGCTCGACACGAGCCGCTTCGATGTCGATATCGTCCACCTCGGCACCGACAAATCACGCGTTGCCGAAGCCGAGGCCGCTGGAGTCAAATCCGTGCCCGCTCTCGTGATGAACGGCACGGCGTATCACATCAATTTCGGTGCTGATCTCAGCGTGCTGAAGTAGGCCCGTCACACCGCGTCCTCCGTGTCGGAGCCTGTTAGCTTGTCACACCGCTGCGACACGGAGGCGCACAGTTTTTGAGTTATCCGCAGTTCCTCGTCTGTAATCTCCGACACCATGAACGTCTCCGTCTTCGACACCTACGTCCGCCGCGCCGATGGCCGCGTGATGCACTTCGACATCCTCGTGCCCGACACCGAGAAGGACCTCGCACGCATTCACAGCCACGGTCGTGAGTTCTTGAAGAGCAAAGGCCAGGAAGACGCGATCCTGGGCACCAAAGAATGCCGCTTCTGCCATGTGGAACGCGCCACGCCCGAGATGGTGAAGTCCATCGAGGAGCGCGGCTACTTCATCATCGAGATGGAGAACTGCTGAACGCGTCAGCGCCATGAGCACCGAAGCCGAATCCTCCGCAACCACCGCCGCCTGCTGCGAAGCCTGCGGACGCCACGACCCCATCCGCATGGGCGACCGCTGGCTGTGCGCCGAGTGCATCTCCACCGCTGGCTCCTGCTGCCCAGAGTTCGGAGCCTGGGATGCCTGGTCCCAGGAGGAAGGCGTCGCACCCAGGTGTTTCGTTAGTGCGCAGTGAGTCCTCGACTCTCCTTCGGCCGCTACAATCGCAATGCGAAGACTACGGCATCGAAAGCCATCGTCCGTGCCGGAACAGGCGCACGAGGAAATCGGCAAACCTGCAAAGAGAGTTGCAAAACCTCGGAGTTCGGAACTCAGATTTGTTGAATTCATTCTCCTGCCCTCATTCTCCTGCCCTTATTCTCCTGTCATTCCACACCATGATGACAGGAGAATGCGGGCAAGAGAATGGGTTTTGCAACTGCCTCTGCACTCAAGTGATTTTTGCCGAGATGAGACATTTGCATTGGGCTGCAAAGGCGATGATCTCACGCGATACACTCGTCGCGAGCACGAAGGACGTTTTGCTATCCAGCCGCGCCACGGTCACCAGATACACTGGCGAACTAAAGTCCTGCTTCCACAGCAAACCAGACGTCCACACACCGACGACTAATGGATTCAGAAGGTGCGCCATTTAATGGTCCAACTGAAGGACAAGAGCTGACAGTCGCACTCGGGTAATGCAAGCAGTTGAATCAAGTTGTCAGTCACGAATCATCCCCTTAGCCTCCCTCCATGCAAGCGACCCTCACTGTGGAAGCCTTCAACTTCATTCCCGAGCCGATTCGTCGGCGGCTGCGTCTCCAGCCTGGTTCGGTGCTGGAGTTTGATGAGCAGGCTCCCTTTCTCAAAGCGGTGCCCGCGGAGCAACCAGCGCCAACGGAGTTTCAGGACTGGCTCCAGGCAAGTGTGGGGTTTGCCAAAGGCAAGCTCACCACGGATGAGCGGATGGCTGAGACGCGGGGCGAGGATTGATCGGTGTCATGACCCTCGTCGATGCGAATGTGCTTCTCGATGTGCTGACACACACCAATGACTAATGGACCCAGAAGCCGCGCGATTTGTTGGCCCAACTGAAGGACAAGAGCTAATAGACGCACATGATGCCTGCGATCAGTTGCTGCTTGGCAAGCCGTGCTCCAACAACTACCATCCTCCCATGAGCACGATCACCGCAATCCTGGAGCCTTCAGTGGACGGCATGTTGCACCTGGCGATGCCTCGTGAACTGCTGGGCAAGAAGGTGCGCGTGACGGCGCAAGTGGAGGTGGCGGAGGAAGAGACGACGCTATCCCACTCCGCAGGATGGGATGCGCTCTCGCGAATCGCGGATCGGGGTGGATTGGATAGCATTGATGATCCGGTAGCCTGGCAGCGCGAGCTTCGTCAGGATCGTCCTCTTCCGGGTCGCGAATCATGATTCTGCTCGACAGCAATATCGTGATCTATGCCGGGCAATCCCAGTTCCAGTGGCTCAAGGAGTTGTTGCAGCCCTTGCCCAGTGCGGTGTCCGTGGTGACGAGAGTCAAGTTCCTTGGCTATCACCGGCTGACAGTTGCGGACAAGGCAGACCTGGAGGCATTCTTCGCCGCCAGAACAAACCTGGAAACCACGATGAAGATCGCTGATCATGCCGTGCGGCTCCGGCAACAACGAAAAATGGGCCTCGGTGATTCGATCATTGCCGCCACCGCCTTGGAGCATGATTTGCAATTGGTCACCCGAAACACCGGCGATTTCGATTGGATACCTGGCCTCAAGCTGTGGAACCCTTTCGACACGCAAACGCCTCCCTGACGCTTGAGGTAAATGAAAATGTGAAGGCGACGCGCTTCATCTTGCCGTCTGCTTCGCCCACGCGGGCGTGCCGAACCAGGCGTCCATCTCTTGCGTGAAGGGAGCCACGACTTCCGCTGGTTCGGGAATCGCGCCGCGATCACCGGTCTCCACCATCCAGGTGTCGAGCGCGGCGCGGAGGCGTTGCAGGGCTTCGCGGTGTTCGGGTTGGGTCGAGGCGATGAGGTTCACGACTTCGTCACGATCCGTGTCGGTGTCGTAGAGTTCCTCGCAGGGGCCGGTGCGTTGCATTAGTTCGAGCGGTGCGCCGGTGAGCTTGCCTTGGGCGCGCAGCTCGCGCATCACGGGCATGATGGCGAAGCACTTTTCTTTGTAGCGATTCAGCGAGGCGAAGGTCGGGCCGGTCGAGAGCGTGCGGATGTAGTGATAGCGCTGGTCATGCACGGAACGGATGCGCTGCTGCGTCTCGTCGATGCGGTCGCGCGCGGAGAAGGCGAAAGCACGGGGTGCTTCGGCGTGTTCGCCGAGGAAGACGCGGCCTTGCATGAGCGGTGGTTTGGGAATGCCAGCGAGCGCAAGCGTGGTGGCGGTGACGTCGATGAGGCTGAGGATGCGGTCGTCCACGGTGCCGGGCTTGAGCTGCGCGGGCGCGGGATGATTCTTGGGCCACTTGATGATCAAAGGCACGCGCACGCCGCTGTCATAGCACCAGTGGATGCCGCGTGGTTCGAGGCGGCCATTGTCGCCGAAGAAGATGATGATCGTGTCGTCCTCCAGGCCGTCGGCCCGGAGTTGCGCCAGCACTTTGCCAAAGCGCAGGTCCATGCCGGAGACGGAGTTTAAGTAACGCGCCCACTCCTCGCGCACCACGTGATGATCGGGGTAGTAGGGCGGCGGCGTCACCTTGTCCGGCGTGGCGTGCTGCACATGGATGCGCTCGCCCACCCACTCGACGCGCGGCTTCTCGCGGCTCTTGCGATCGTAGATGTCGTATTCGGATTCCTCCGCGTTCACCACGGCGAAGAAGGGTTGCTTCGACTTCAGCACCGACCACTCGCTGCTGTTCTCGTCGTAGATGGGACCTTCGTTGACATAGTTGAGGTCGAGCTTGCCGGTGCCGACGCTTTGATCGCCCACGGTCTTGATGTTCGCGGTGAAGAATCCTTTCTCCTTCAGCCGATGCGTGAGCGGTCGCACTCCTTCCGGCAGCTTGAAGGCATCGCTGCGATGCGAGCGCATGTGCTGAGTGTCGGTGGTGGTCTGATACATGCCGGTGAAGAAGGCCGAGCGGCTCGGCGCGCACGCGGGGTTCGTGGCAAACACGCGCGTGTAGCGCACGCCTTCTTTGGCCAGCCGATCGAGGTTCGGCGTGTGAACGTGCGCCATGCCGTAGCAGCCGAGATCGTGACTGAGATTCTCGCCCAAGAGCCAGAGGATGTTCGGCGGTCGTGTCTCAGCGCGCACGGAGCTGCTGAAGACGACGAAGGCAAGCAGGACGGAGCGTTTGATCACGGCGTGAGCGTGGAGGTTTTGGTATCCGCTGGCTTCGGACTGAGCGGACCGAGGACTTCATCTTTGGTGAAGGCTTCATACACATGCGGACGACGCAGCAGGTAAGTCGTCTCGCCCACATCGCCGCCGTCCCAGTAGCGGATCGGGTCCGTGGGAATCGTCGCTTCGATGATGCTCTGATCGCCCTCATTCCACGCGAGGATGTCGCCACGCGCACTGATGATGCAACTGCCGTGGCCTTCATTTCGCGCGATGACCATCGTGGCCTGATTGTCCAGCGCGCGCGTGCGCATCACGGCCTTCCAGCGGTCTTCATTGAAATGCGGCGAGCCCGGCGTGAGACGATCCGCGCGCAGGTCGCCCATGATCGGCAGGCAGATGATGTCGGCTCCATTCAGCGCGAGCATTCGCGAACTCTCCGGCAGCATCGTGTCCATGCAGACGACCGAGCCGATGCGTCCGATCTCGGTCGGGAACACCGGGAAGCTGCTGCCCGGCGTGAGCCCGGACCAGCCCTCGCTGGTGGCGAGATGCACCTTGCGATACACGCCGACCACCTTGCCCTCGGGCGAGATCAAGACGGTGCTGTTGTGCCGTGCATCGCCTGCGCGTTCATACACGCTGAGCATGAGATGCACCTGATGCTCGCGCGCGATCTTTTCAAAAGGTTGCGTCGCAGGCCCCGGCACCGTGATGGCGTTCTGCAAAGGATTCGGCCCGCCGATGATGACCTCGGGCGTGACGATGAGCTGCGGCTTGCGATCACAAGCATCAAGGATCAAGCCCGCCCACAGGTTGACGCTTTTCTCCACTTCGGGCGCGAGGCCGAGTCCTTGGATCGACATCGGATGCTTCGTCTTCGCGGTCACCTTCGCGCCGTTGCTCACGATGCACACCTTCACTGGCTTCGGCTCTGCGATGGTAGTCGTTTCTATGTGCGGCGCGGACCAAGTCGAGCTGCCATTCGATGACCAACGGAAGATGTAACGAACCGTCAGCTCCGAGGCTCCCTCGGGCGCGCGCACGATGCTCTCGAAGTCGGTGCCGCTGGCCGATGTCTGCTTCGGCAACAGGTAGTTGTAAGGCACCATCTGCGTGCGCTCGCTCGCCGCATCCCACTTCCCCCATAGTGCGACCGCGACCAGCGAATCGCGCGCGTTCGCCAGCTCGCGATGCGCGGCGTGCGTGCTCAGCCGATACGCCTGCCCGCCCGTGATGCCGGAGTAAGTGAACTGCCATCCGCCCGTGCAGGTGCCCGTGCCGTTGCCGTCAATGCGCACGCTGCCGTCGCCTTGCTGGCTGGTCTTTGCGGCAGCGAGTTGATGCGGCGACCACGCTTCGGACTTCTCCAGATGGATGGTTGCGGCGTGCGTGGGAAACGCGATGCCCAAGGCGATCGTGAAGGCGATGAGTGGAGAGGTGTCCATGTGGAGTGGTCAGTGGTGAGTGCGAACTGAACGCGCGCCGGGAGACTGTTATGACGACGCATCGTTCGCTTGATCGAAATCGACAAACATTGAGGCCGTTGCAAAACCCATTCTCTTGTCCCCATTCTCCTGTCATTTCATACCATGATGACAGGCGAATAGGGGCAGGAGAATGAATTCAACAAATCTGAATGCTGAACTCGTAGCGCCGAGCGCCATGTCGTTTGCACTGCCGGTCGAGCTAAAGCCCGGGACTACTTCACTGCTGACGAGAAACCATCTGCCTGCACAAACGGCACACACCATCGCGTTGTCGAAGGCCATGAGACTTCTTTGCCTGATCGTGTGCGCCTTGATCACCAGCCGGGCTGTCGCTGCGATGCCGAACATCCTCTTCGTCGTCAGCGATGATCAGAGGCCTGACACGATTCATGCGCTGGGCAATGCGGTGATCGAGACGCCGAACCTCGACCGTCTCGTTGCGTGCGGCACCGCGTTTTCACGAGCGTATGCGGGCTATCCGATCTGTCACGTGAGTCGCGCGCAGATGCTGACGGGGACTCATGCGTTCAAGGCGCTGCCGAAGTATCCGGGCGGCGCGATTGACCCTAAGCTCGCGACGCTGGCGGGCACGTTGCAGGCTGCGGGTTATCACACCTGCTTCACCGGCAAGTGGCACAACGATGGTCACCCGACACAGCGCGGCTACACGATCACGAGTGGCCTCTACTCCAGCGGCGGCGGCAAAGGCGCGACCGAGCGGACCACCGACGAGCGCGGTCACGCAATCACCGGCTATCGCGGCTGGACCTTCAAAGACGAGCACGACAAGCCTGATCTCGACAAGGGCGTGGGCCTTCTGCCCGACAACAGCCGCCACGTCGCCGACGGTGCGATTCGTGCGATCACCTCAGCGCCGAAAGACAAGCCGTGGTTCGTGCATGTGAACTTCGCCTTCCCGCACGATCCACGTCAGTGGCCCGAGGGCATGAAGAACCGCTACGATCCCGCGAAAATGCCGCTGCCCGCGAACTTCTCGCCGCAGCATCCCTTCGATCACGGCAACCTCGACGGACGCGACGAATTGCTCCTGCCCACGCCGCGTAACGAGGCTGCCGTGCGCGAGGAACTGGCGCTCTACTACGCGATGATCACCGACCTCGACACGCAGCTCGGACGCATCCTCGCTGCGTTGCCGTCGTTCGACGACACGGTCATCATCTTCACCTCCGATCAAGGGCTCGCGCTCGGCAGCCACGGCTTGCTCGGCAAACAAAACGAGTATGAGCACAGCATCCGCAGCCCGCTCATCGTTTGCGGCCCTGGCCTGCCGAAGAACCAACGCAGCACCGCCTTGGTCGCGCTGCATGATTTGTTCCCGACGCTGTGCGACCTCAGCGGCATCGCCATTCCCGACACCGTGACAGGCAAGACTCTCGCGCCGCTGATCAAACATCAAACCAACCGCGTGCATGAGTTTGTCACCGGCATGTTCACCGACACGCAACGCATGATCTGCGATGATCGCTGGAAGCTCGTGCTCTACCCGCAGGCAGGTCGCGAGCAGCTCTTCGATTTGCAAACCGATCCCGATGAACGCCACGATCTCAGCGGTGACGCGTCGCAGAAAGCCACACGGGATGCCTTGCGTGCGAAGCTGAACGACTGGCGCGAGCGCAATCACGATCCGCTGCGGTGAGAAATCCCAACCGCAGCTCACGTTGGACGATGGCTACCCACTGTTATGACCACGCCTCGTCTCATCGCCCTCGCCCTCTCGCTGTCCATCTGCTGCCTCGCCGCCGAGCCGATCACCGACAAGCCCGACACCACCGGCTTCACTTCGCTCTTCGACGGCAAGACGTGGGCTGGCTGGGATCATCCCGCGCATCTCGATGGCGTGTGGGAGATCACGGACGGCGTGATTCGTTTGCGCACGGATGAACCGAAGCGGGTGAGCGGCAAAGTCTATGATCTCTCCACCGCGAAGAAGTATAAAGACTTCACGCTCCTGATCGACTGGCGGCTCACCGGCAAGCCGATCGTGAAGCCGCATCAGTGGCTGACGGACGATGGTCAATTCCATCTCGATGCCGCAGGCAAAGTCATCATGAAGGACAACCTCACCTGGGGCGACAGCGGTGTGTATCTGCGTGGTGTGCGAGCGGCTCAGGTCAACATCTGGTGCCAGCCCTGCGGCAGCGGCGAAGTGGGCACGAAGTTCAAAGACCTCACCGCCACCAAGGATGAGCGCATGAAGACGATGCCCAGCATCCGCGCCGACAAAGGCCCCGGCGAGTGGAATCGCTTCATCATCACGCTGCGCGGTGATCGTGTGGACGTGACACTCAACGGCACACAAGTCATCAAGGGCGCGCGAGTGAAGGACATTCCCGCCGAGGGACCGATCACGCTCCAGAATCACAAGGACGCGGTGGAGTTCCGCAACGTGTTCATCAAGGAGCTGGCACCGTGACACGAGCGCTCACTTCAATGCTGTCATTGCTGCTGATCAGTGCAGCACATGCGGAAGCGTTTCATCGTGAGAAGCTCACTGCGCTGGATGAGGCCGTGGAGCAGGCGATTCGCGATGGCGTGATTGTCGGCGCGTCATTGTGGGTAGAGCGCGAGGGCGAGTCGTATCATAAGGCGTTTGGCAATCGTGCGCTGACGCCAGCCATCGAACCGATGACGGAGGACACGATCTTTGATGTCGCTTCGGTCACGAAAGTGCTGGCAACAGCAAGCGCGGCGATGCTGTGTGTGGAGCGTGGTTTGATGAAGCTTGATGATCCGGTGGCGAAGCATCTGCCGGAGTTCACGGGCGAGGGACGCGAGAAGATCACGATCAGGCATCTGCTGCTGCACACGTCGGGTCTTCAGGTGAATCTGAACGGCACCAAGGCTCCCTTCAGCCGCAGTTGGGAAGAGGCTCGTGCGCAGGCTTGTCGCGAGAAGCCGATGTTCGAGCCAGGCACCGCCTTCTCTTACAGCAGCACGGGCAGCATCGTGCTGGGCTTCGTCATCGAGAAAGTGACGGGTCGTCGCTTTGATGAGTTCTGTTCCAGCGAGATCTTCCAGCCGATGGGCATGAACGACACCGTGTTCCGTCCCGACGAGACGCTGCTGCCTCGTGTGTCGCCGAGCAGTGCGCCGAAGCGTGGTGAGGTGGATGACACGGTGGCGCGGCAGATGGGTGGCGTGGCCGCTCACGCTTCGCTCTTCACCACGACCTCGGACATGGCGAAGTTTTCCCGCATGATGCTGAACGGCGGCGAGTTGAACGGCATGCGTGTCTTCAAGCCAGAGACGAGCAGGCTCATGACCAGCGTGCAGAGCCCGCCTGACTTGCGCAGCCCGGATGCGAAGAACCTGCTCGTGCAGCGCGGGCTCGGCTGGGACATCAACACGCCCTACCGCACGCCGCCACACGACTACACGCTCGCGCGCGGAGCCCTGTTCCCCATTGGCGGCTATGGTCACACGGGATGGACCGGGCAGATGCTGTGGATCGATCCGTCCTCGCGCACGTTCGTGATCTTCCTCTGCAATCGCTACGGCCCCGATGGCAAAGACACACGGCCCGAGGTGTATCGCTTTCACCATCGCATTTCCACGCTCGCGGCCGAGGCCGTGAAGGGATTTGAGTTCATCAAGGCGACGCCTCGCGCATCATCGGGCAGCGCCTCGTCATTCACCAACAGCCTCGGCATGAAGTTCGTAACGCTTCCCGGGACACGGGTGCAGATTTGCGTGCATGAAACGCGACGCTCCGACTACGCGGCCTATGCGGCGAAGAACCTGCAAGCAGACGCTTCGTGGAAAGACACGAGGCTCGACAGCTTGTCTGCCAAAGCGGGCGACGATCATCCCGTCGTGAACGTGAGCTGGGATGATGCGAAGGCCTTCTGCGCGTGGCTCAGTCAGAAGGAAGGCCGCGTTTATCGCCTTCCAACCGATCGCGAGTGGAGCATCGCCGTCGGCATCGCTGATCGAGAAGCCAGCGATAGCGCGCCGGAGAAACTCAGCGGCAAGCTAAAGGACGTGTATCCCTGGGGCACTGCCTATCCGCCAAAGAAAGGCGCGGGCAATTACGCGGACACGGATTGCAAGACGCAGCTCCCCACCGAGAAGATCATCACGAGCTACACCGACGGCTTCGCGATCACGTCGCCCGTGATGAGCTTCCCGCCCAACGCGCTCGGCATTCATGATCTTGGCGGCAGCGTGTGGGAGTGGTGTGAGGATTTCTTCAACGATTCACACAAGGACCACGTCCTGCGCGGAGCCTCCTGGGGCAGCAGCGCACCGGTGCCACTGCTTTCTTCGTTTCGCGGCAATCAGCTATCCATCCGCCGCTGGCGATGCGACGGGTTTCGCTGTGTGGTGGAGGAAGCCTCGCTGCGTTAGAGCTTGGCAAACTAGCGATGAGGGTGAAGACCACATCCACCGGACGACGACGTTGGTCAGCCGTTAGCGAATCCAAGGTTAGTTCGCAGCAAGCACCCCGTGCTTCATATACCACGCGCGGATGCGCTCCAGGACGACTGGATTCGCGGGTATCTGAAGGTGGGTCATGCCGGGATAAACGCGCATCTCGTGCTCGACCTTGTTTTGTGTGAGCGTTGCCTCAAAGCGCACGTCAGCGGAGAGACGCACGCTGGTGTCGGCATCGCCGTGGTGGATGGAATACGGCGTGGTGATCTTGAGCGAGAGATCCTTGTTGTAGGACTGCTCTCCGCCTGCGGTATGCGAGGCGGCGCGAATCTCATCAGGATAGGCTCCAGCGATCGCAACGGTGAGGAACGCGCCTTTGCTGTGACCGTGAACAGCCACGCGCTTCATATCCACGTAGCCGAGCGAGGCCAGGAGATCGAAGCACTTGTGCGCGCGTTTCAGATTGTCGGGGATGTTGGTGTTTTGAATGTCCACCACACCGGGCGAGCCCGCCGCACGGGCACGCGCTCCATAGGTGTAGTTCGGCGCGATGCAGACGAGACCCCACTTCACCATCTCGGTGGAAAGTTTGGCACCGTAGTTCTGCGCGTAGTTCCCCATGCCATGACTGAGGAGCACGGCGGGAAAAGGACCCGTGCCCGGCGGCTTGAAGAGCGTGCCGGTGAGCTTGTAGTCCACGCCGGTATCGGTGGATTCATAGGTCCACGTTGCACCTCGTTCGGAGGCGGGATCACCATCAAGTTTGAACTTGGTGATATCAGCTTCGCTGGGAGGCGTCGTCTGCACCGTGTCGGCAGCGTGAAGCGGCGTGATGACGACCAAAGCGAAGGCAATCCAGAAAAATGATTGGCTCATAAAACGCATCATGAAATTGGTTCAATGCGTGGCACTCAGGCTGACGGACTCGATGTGCGTATCCGGTGCCCCACGCGTGCGGATGATAACTTGCCCCCACGCAGCATCCGCAGAGCCGGTGACAGTGAGTTCGGTTTTGCCCGGCGTAAGCATTGCGGAGTCTGTTGGAGGCGAATCGTAGGCGGGCTTGGCCTTGGTGAGCACGAAGACTTCGGGAGCTTCGGCAGCAGGTGCGCTCGACTTCCATCGCACGGTGAGGCGATTGGTGATGCCGGGTTGCAGCGGGATCTTTTCGCCTTCCCACTCGCGCACGGGCTTGGGGCCGCCGAGTCGTCCTGAGGGCATGCGCGAGTTCCAATGATCAAAGCCTTCCGCTGAGACCCAGCGCAGCTTGAAGTCGGGATTGCGCAGGAGATTGCCGTCGGTCTTAGCGCTGAGATCCACGGCGTCCAGCGCGATCGAGGAACCGGCACTGAGCTTCACGGGCGGCAAGTCCTTCACCACGCCGGGCGCGGAGATTACGGGGTGATACTCACCGGCGGGCAGCGGTGCGAAGGAGAACGTGCCGTCCTCGCTTGCAAGCGTGGAGTAAAGCGTGTCGCGCAGGACGATCTTTACGAGCAGGCGGGAGAGCTGTGGGTGATCGAGCTTCGGCGCAATGACCTTGCCTTTGAGAGTCGAGTCGCCGTTTCCTTTGGCGGTGAGCACACCGAGCGTGTGCAGCAGATCAGCGGTGACGCGGGCCGTCTCGAGCGCGCTCTCCAGCACCATTGGCTCGACTGGTTCGCGGCGATCCGCTTCCACGTCGGCTCGACAACGCTCAGCGCGCTGCTTGGAGAAATCGATGAGTCCCTCCATGCGGCGAATGAAGCCCGCCTCTGCACTCGCATCATCGGAGCCGAGGAGCTGAGGTTTGTAGCCGGGGATGTGGATGAGCTTGGCGTTGAGCCAGTTCTCCATCTTGGAATGCACGGGACCTGAAATGCTGGCCGCGTGTGGTGGCGATCCGGTGTCGGTGGTGAAGTGCAGAAGCGAGCCGACCCAACGCGCGGCATTGTGCGGCGACTCGGTGCGCAGCGCTTGCAAGGCACGACGAAAGTAGGGCGAGTAAGTCTGCTGCACAGCCGGGCAGAGGTGATCGTAGTGCTTTGTCGCGGCCGGGAACAGTAGCACGTCATCGGCATAGAAGACCTCGTCACCCTTGCTGAGCAACTGCTGGCGGTTGTCCGCCATCCACACGTATTGCACGAGCCGCTTCGTGTCTGCGCCAAGATGCTTTGCCAGCAGATCATCCGGTCCCATCGCATCGAGCGCCGCTTGCGCGATTTCAGAATGCGGTCCCCAGGCGAAAGCGGTTGAAGCGAAGAGCAGAGACAAGAAAGCGAAGCGAAGCATGAGGCGAGGATGAAGGCGTGAGTGGAATACGACGGATCTCGCGATGATCGAGCGCCAAACAGAACCACTTTGATAACCACGCCCCAGGTGTGGCGTTGATGCGGCCGACGTTCCCGCTTTGATCTCATGAAACTATTCCTCGCCTGCCTCGCCGTCACTCTGGTCGTGTCATTGTCCACATCGGGTGAAGAGATTTCAGCAGGGCCGCTGTATCATGAGGCGGTGAAGGAGTTCACCAGCATGAAGAGCACGCTCTACCAGCACAAGACGGAGGTGGATCGCAGGGCGGGCAGCTACAAGTATGACTGCGTGCGCTTCGTGTCCTATGCGATGCAGCAGGTGGCACCGCAGGCATGGGAGACGATCCTTCGCGCACGAAACATCGCGAAGGGCCACATCCCGAGCCCGCCGAGCTATCAGCAGTTCTTTGCCACGCTGAAGGAGAAGCCGCAGAGAGGATGGGAGGCCGTGTCGCGCGCAGCGGATCTGCGCCCGGGCGATGTCGTGTCGTGGGACTACAAGACGGAGCGCGCGAACGGACACGCGGTCATCATCGCGGATAAACCCAAGCAGGCGGCGGATGGCAGTTGGTCGGTGAAAGTCTATGACGCCACCTCTACGCCGCATGCCGAGGACTCACGACCTGATGATCCACGCGCCCAGGTCTTCGAAACCACCGGACGGAAGAGTGGTCTCGGCCATGGTGTGATGGCCTTTAGCGTTGATCCCACCACTGGCGCTCTCACCGGCTACCGGTGGACTCCCAAAGGCAAGATCGTCCCCTGCCCCATCAGTGCCGGACGTCCGCTCAAGTAGTGTCGCTATTTTTTCGGAATCACCGGCAGCACCACATGAGAGGGATGCTTCGCGTCGTGGTAGATCGTCTGCTTCGCGATCACACTCGTCGTTTCGAGGCCGATGTTGTCCGCGCCGGTGTTGAGATTGCGCAGGTAATACGGAAACCAACTGCTGCTGATCTCGACGCGGATGCGGTGGCCTTTGGCGAAGACGTTCGCGGTCGCACGCCAGAAATCGATCGTGTATTCGAGCGCCTCGTTTGGCTCGATGGTGCTGAGCTTCGCGGGATTGAACCCGCCGTTGTGCTCGGGATCGCGATGACGCGCGCGCATCACGCCCTCACAGAGCATCGCGGAGAAGCCATCGGGCTGCACGTCGATGAGGCGCGCCATCCAGTCCGTGTCGCGCGCGGACGTGGCGGCGTAGAGCTTCGCGGTGATGGGGCCGATGACTTCCACCTCCTCCGCGAGCGGTGGCGTGGTGTAAACGAGCACGTCTTCGCCGCTCGATGACTTGCGAGTGTCCGCCGCGCCGTCTTCGAGATGACCACCGGTGAAGCACGAGCGCGTCGGCTTCGCGGGATCGTAGGTGTAGGTGTCGGACTCGGCGCTTTGATCAGCGCTCGTGCTCAGCGTGCCATCACCGCCGATGCCGTTCGCGCGACCGTTGCTGTGGAGATAAAACTTCGTCCACTGCGTCTCCGGCAGCGGCCAGTCCGGGGCGGTGCGCCAGCGATTGCGCCCCATCACGAACAGATGCACCGGCGCGTCGTTCTCCACGCCGTTGTCGATGCCTTTGAGCCAGTGATCGAACCACCGGCAGACGTAGCCATCCCAGTCGATCACGCCTTCCTCGCCGTAATCGAAGGCACCGAGCTTGCGGCTGGAGTTGATGATGTGCTGCCACGGTCCGATCACCATCCGTGGACGACGCGCCTCCTTCGTCACGCCGTGCTGCTTCATCGCGAGGTAGTTCATCGGCGCGCCGGGAAAGTCGGCATCGAACCACCCCGTGGCCGCGAGCGATGGCACGCTGATTTTACCATACGACTCCGGCGTCTGGTAGGCAATGTCCTGCCAATACTTGTCCGACGAGGTGTTGCCGCGAATCCACTTCTCATACCACGACGAGTCGAGCGCACCGCGCACCTCTTGCAGTTTCACATACGGCAACTGCATGTAGTCCGCGAGCCGTCGCTCTTCCAACGCGAAGCCGCCATACGGACCCGGCCCCATGTTTTGCCCCACGCGGCCACCGTTCGCACCAGCCCAATCCACCATCCATGACACGAGCACGCCGTTCTGGTAGGGCGTGTTGAACATCGCATCCGGCGGCGCGACTTCCGGCACGATGCACTTCAGCGATGGAGGTGCCTGCGATGCCGTCCACCACTGCGCCCAGCCCATGTAGGACAAGCCCATCATGCCCACGCGTCCGTCGCACCACGGCCGATGCGCGAGCCACTCGACGAGATCGTAGCCGTCTGTTTTGTGCTTCGGATCAAACGGATCCCACGTCCCCTCCGAATCAAACCGCCCGCGCGAATCCGCCACCGCGACGACATAACCACGCTCCGCAAACCACGTCCCGCGCTTCGCGAAGCCAGGGTTGTTGCTGTAAGGCGTGATGATCAGTATCGCGGGGAACTTCCCCTCCGCCTTCGGCTGAAACGCATCGACCGAAAGCTTCACGCCATCACGCATCGCGGCTTTGTGGCCGCGCGTCGCACGCACCTCGAACTTCGCCTCGGAGTAGTGACCGGGATCGGGGGGCGCGGCGAAAATGTCTGCGACGAGGAAAAGGAAAAAGGCGAGCAGCTTCATGGCTTGCCAGAAGATCGTTTGTCAGAGGCAGGAGCTTTCGCTGGAGATTCCCGCCAGCCCTCGATCTTGTTGTCCTTCATCTCTGCCACACCGCCTTCATGCACCCACACGGCCCTGCCTTTCTTGGGAGGGCTGATGAGTTGGTTGTTCCGCACAACCACACTGCCTTTAATCAAGATGGCCGCCACGCCACCACCGCGAATCGTGTTGTCGGTGATAGTGGCCTTGCAGCCTTCCAAAACAGCGATCATCGGCGGCGCGCCGCCTTCGCGGGACATTTCATTGCCATCGATCAATGCCTCGGAGCCGCCCGTGACTCCGATGGCGACGAGCTTGTTGTTGATGAGCTTGTTCTTCCGCAGTGTGGGACGCGCGCCTTCCTCGACGCCGATGCCTGCCAGGGCATTGTCGCGACACTCGTTGCTCTCAACGACAGGCCGCGTCTCCACGCCGGTGCGGATGCCGATGCCAGCGCGGCGGTTGTTGAAGCAACGGTTGCCGGTGACCTTCGGCGAGGAGCCTTCACTGATGCCGATCCCGGCGCGGATGTTGTCGTGGCAGAAGTTTTCTTTGATCGTGGGACTCGATCCATCGCAGCCGATGCCCGCGTAGAAGTTCTCGAAGCACTCATTCTTCTCGATAAGGGCCGTGCTGCCTTTCATCGAGCCGATGCCGCCGCCCATGTTACGAAAGCAGACGTTGTTGGCGATACGCGGCGAGCCCGCCGTGATGGCGATGCCGGTGTAGCCGATGTGGTGCACGATGTTGTTCGTTACGGTGCAGTTCGCGGCGACCGCGATGCCCGGTTTGCCCTCGGCACCGATGTGTTCATGCGGCTGTTCATTGCCCTGCGTGTCGAAATGATGCTGCCAGAGCTTCTCGTCGTAAGTGCCGACGCCCGTGACGGTGAAACCGTCCAGCACGGCCTTGTCGGCCATTTCGACGCCCCCTTCGAGAATCGCCGCCTCGGCGCGTTTGAGGCCGACTTTGCCTTTCTCATCGTCACCGACGCTTTTGACGATCACACCGGCTTGGAGCGTCAGTGGACCGCGATAGGTGCCTGGCTGCACGAGCACTGTGTCGCCTGTTTGAGCCGCGTTGATGGCGCTTTGGATGGTTTTGAAATCATCCGGCACTTTCAGCATTGCTGCTTGTGCAGAAATGCCGACGACCACATGCATCACGGCAGGGACCATTTTGAGCCAATGATGTCGGACTTGGGCAATCATGGCTTGGGCGCGATGACGGGCAGCACCAGGCAGGAAGGATGGCGTTCTCCGTGATGGATCGTCTGGGTGGCGACCTCAAGCGTGGCATCCGCGTTCTGATCGGCTGCGGTGTTGTGATTGCGGTCGTAGTTTGGGAAATCACTGCTGGTGATGTCGAGCCGGATGCGGTGGCCGGGTTGGAACTCGTTCGAGGTGGGTCGGAGCTTGATGCGATACTCCACAAGCTCGCCAGATGTGACGAGCCGAGGCTTGTCGAGTCCGTCGCGATACCGCGCGCGCACCATGCCGGAAGCGATGTCGCGATTCGTTCCATCAGGTGCCACGTCAATGAGCCGCGCGAAGAAGTCCGTGTCTGGCGCGGAGGATACAGCGTGCAGAATGACTTCGGGATAGCCAGTGACTTCCAGCGCGGTCGTGAGCGCCTCGCTTTGATAAACGAGAATGTCCTGCCGCTTGGCGAGCGGTGCCTGGTCCGCAGGCAGCGTGAACATCTGCGCGCTCCAGAGAGTCGGCACCGGGTCGCGTGGGTCGTAGCGATAGGTGTCGCTGGCTGCGGCTAGCGGTTTGTCCACGAGCGTGCCGTCCCCGTCGGGCTTGTTCGCGTGCCCGCCGCTGTGGAGGTAGAGCGTGTGTGCCTTTGCGCGAGCGGGCGGCCACTCTTGCTCGTCGCGCCAGCGGTTCGCTCCCATCACAAAGATGCGGACCGGCGCGGTCGGGTTCGCTCCCTCGGCCTGGCCTTTCATCCAGTGGTCAAACCAGCGGATTTGAGTCTGCACGACATTGAGCGCGGCATCAGCACCGAAGTCCACCGTGCCCACCTTCCTGTTGCCATGCCCGGTGTGGCTCCACGGGCCGATGATGAGGCGTTGGCCGTTGCGCGCGACCTCCGTCCGCCCTGTGCTCCGCATCGTGCGGTGAATCTCGATGCCGTCATTGCAGTGATCAAACCAGCCGACGACATCCAGATTCGGAACGCTCACCTCGGGGCAGGCGGCGATGAAGCGCCACGGATCGCGGTGCGGCGCGCGCAACCATGCCTTCACCGCATCGTCCTCGTCTTCGAAGACCTGCTTTGGCAAATCGAGCCACGGGAGAAAATGCAGAAGCCGCTCGCCTTCGCCGTCTTTCCACAACTTCGCCGCTTCGTTCTTCGCCTTCACACCCTCGGCACCCGAACGCAGCCGCATGTCCGGCGACATGCCGGTGTAAAACCAGTTCAGCCTGCGCCCTGGGCGGATCGTCCCTGGACCTTCGAGCGCCGAGAGACTCGACGGAATCGAATGCGCTGACATCGCGACAAGCGACGGTGGCCGCAAAGCCGCGAGCCGCCATTGCAGAAACGCATCGTAGGAGATGCCGAAGGTGCCGACTTTTCCATTCGAGCCCGGCAGCTTTGCCGCCCACTCGACGGTGTCGAAACCATCCTCTGCATCATGCGTATCTTCGCGGTAAAACGACTCCCATTTGCCGCCCGACTTGTAGCGCCCGCGCGCATCCTGGGTGACGACGATGTAACCGGCCTTCACGAACGCATCGAACTTCTTGCCTTGCTTCCCGTAGGGCGTCCTCATCACCAGCACGGGAAACGATCCGCCTTCGCCCGGGCGAAAAACATCCGCGCGCAGCACCACGCCATCGCGCATCCGCACAGCCACATCACGCTCGGCTTTGATGTCGGCGGCACTCAATGCCGCGCCGAGACAGAACCAGACCGGAAGAATCATGTTCGACAGACGCATGGCGGGAATCAGTTGGAGTGCTTCAGCAGTTGCTCGAGTTCGGCTTTCACCTTCGGCATAAGGTCGTGCGCTGCCGGAGCGGTGGTGAGGTTGTTCATTTCAAACGGATCACGGTCCAAATCGTAAAGCTCATCCATGCCTTTCAGATCGGTATAGCGAATCCATTTCCAGCGGTCGGTGCGAACGGCCTGATAGCCCATGCTGACCACGCGAGGGAAGACCTTGTCGGACCAATACTCGATCATGAACGAAGTGCGCCATGAGCGCACTGCAGCGGCGGCGCCACGCAACAGCGGCAGCAGAGAGCGGCCCTGCATCGTGGTGGGAATCGCGGCGCCCGCGGCATCGAGAAGCGTCGGCGCGATGTCGATGTTCAGCGCGAACTGCTCGATCTTCGAACCGGCCTTGATGTGCTCCGGCCAGCGCATGAACAGCGGGATGCGAATGGATTCTTCATAAGCGAGCCGTCGCTCCACGCTCAGGCCGTGCTCGCCGTAGAAGTAGCCTTCGTCGCTGGTGAAGACGATGAGCGTGTTCTCGAGCTGCTTCTGTTCATCGAGCGTCCTGAGGATGTCGCCGACTCCCTCATCAACTGACGCAAGCATTCGCAGCCGGTTGCGGATCGTTTCATCATCCGTGACGGTCGCCGGGCCGAGCGGATCCATGTTTGCGACCGCACGAAGCAAGGCGGGCTTGTCCTTGGGCGGCCGTCCGTAGTTCTGGCGATGCGGAATCGCGGCGTTAGCATAGAGCGCTTGGTGCCGGTCGGCAGGGATAAACTTCCCCGCACTCGGATCGGAGAGGCTGCCATCGGCGTTTTGCGTGAGGTCTGGATGGACCGCTTTGTGCGAGACATAGAGCAGGAATGGTTTCGTGCGCGGCTTCTTCAGAAAGTCAGTCGCGAAACCGTTGAGAATCTCGGTGAAGTAGTCGGTGATCTGTTTGCGCTCGCCGTTGATGTTGAACTCGGGGTCAATGTAACGCCCCTGACCCTGGACACTCACCCAGTGGTCGATCCCTGGCCGGGCGCGATCATCAACGCCCATGTGCCATTTGCCCACGAAGGCCGTCTCGTAGCCGGCATCATGCAGCAGTCGCGGGAACGTGGCCAGTTCATGACTGCGCGGGCTGCGATCGGTGTTGTCAGTGATGCCGTGCGTGTGCGCGTATTGGCCGGTGAGGAAGCTGGCGCGGCTCGGCGAGCAGAGCGGCGTGGTGACGAACGCATTGCTGAACCGCACGCCCTCGCGCGCCAGTCGCATGATGTGCGGCGCCTTCACGAACGCGTAATCCACTTCATCCCATCGCAGGTCATCAACGAGGATGAACACCACGTTGGGCTGCGCGGCTGCCGCATGCGACACGATGGCGATCGCGAGAGTCAGCAGCAGGAGGCGAGGTGTCATGAGAGCATCTATTTGGATGAAACGGCCTCCACATGACGACCAAGACAGACCCGGAAACCATCGCGCGAGTCCGAATAAGTCACGTTCTTGATGCCCAGCCGCACAGCGCAACGTGCGTTGCCGGGCACGTCGAAGTAGTTCCCGCCTTTGCACACCGGCCGCGTCACAGTGTGCTGTGCCGCGTTTTCATACCAGACCTCCTCATGCCCGCCTTTTGGATCGAAGTGATCGATGGCGAACTCCCACACGCCGCCGCACATGTCGGCGAGGCCGAAGCCGTTGCGGCCTTTCTCGCCGTAGTGATCCACCGGCGAGACGAAGGCGAAACCATCGCTCCACGGCACCTTGGCCAGCGGCCAGGCTTTCGTGCGGCCTGGCAGCACGTCCATGCTTGAAATGTTCAGCCTGCCTTGGCCTTCCTCTATCTCGTTCCCCCACCAGAAGGCGAGGCTCTCCTTGCTGCCGCCGCGACAGCCGTATTCCCATTCCGCCTCCGTCGGCAGACGGTATTCCATGCCATCCGGCACACGGCCCGCCTTGCGTTCGCGTTCCGTGAGCCACGCGCAAAAGGCCCGCATGTCATTGTAGCTCACGCACACGACGGGAAAATCATCGCGATTCGGAAATCCCCAGTTCGGATCACGCCAGCTCTTGCCCTTCATCGACTTCCACGGATGCACGACGCTGGTGGTGAGATGGTAGCCGTCCCATTCGGGAAAAAAGACCTGCGTCTCGCCGCCAGGTTGCTCCGCATCCGTCACGAAGCCCGTCTCTTCGACGAAGCGCTTGAACTGTCCCACGCTGACTTCGGTGCGTCCCATCCAGAAACCGGTCTTCACACGCGTCAGCCGCGCCTTTTCACCCTCAAACGACTCACGCGTCGTGCCCGGCTGCGCTCCGCCTTCGATGCCCGTCGCCCACGCCTTCTCCTCCGGCGAGCTGCCCATCATGAACTCACCCGGCGGGATAAAGACGACCTCCATCATCACACCGCCGCCGAGATCGAGCTTTCGGGCATCGCCTTGAACGGGCGTGTCTTTGGCAACAACGACGAACGGGCCACACAACAGCAGGCAGGTGATGAGATTCTTCATGCGACTCTCATACGCGCACGCAGCGGAGGCTCTCGCTCACTTCGCGTCTTTCCATCTCGCGAACTCCGCGAGAATTTCCTCACGCGAGCATTTCGGCCGCAACACTGTGCGCACTTTGAAGCCGTAGTCCTTCATCACTTCCGGCTTCTGGATGAGGAACTGGAAGTCCCACGCGGGATTCGTGGTCTTCAGCTCTGCATTCGCACCGCCACCGCTCGGCGAGTGCGTGAAGCGAATGCCCTCGCTGCGATCAAACATCACGATCCACACGAGATCATCGAAGTGCCCGTAGAAAAACGGCAGATCGTAGCGGAAGCGCGAGAGGCTCTTGAAAAGCGTGTCGCGACCGCCTTCGGGAAGCGTCATCTCGAACGAGTCGTCGCGATGCCGCACGGTGCTCTGGTCGTTGTGCCACTGCGTGCAGAACTGCGTCCACATCTCCTTCTGCGCATCCAGGCCGCCGAGGAAATACATGCTCTTGTCCGCAGGCGCGTTCATGTAGCTGGCCCAGAACAGCGACAGATAGCCGCGCGGAAAGACATCGCGATGAGCACGGCAGCGGAAGTCCATGTCGAGGTAATGCGGCGCGCTGAGTTTGAAGCGCGTCCAGCTTTCTGTATGAAACGTCGGCGTGGGTGGCTGGTGCAGTTCCGCCTCGGAGTCGCTGATGCGCGTGAGTGTCATCGGTGCCTGACGCGGCTCGAAGAAGGTTTTCGAGTCCTCCAGACGCTCGCCGGTGACGATGTGCTCCAGATTCAAGCCCGCGATCGGCGGCGCGAAGAGGCTGCGCGTGCCCTTCGCGTGCTGAAGGCTCCACAGGCCGTTGTAACCCGCGCGATGTTGCTCGTGCGCCGTGTTGTTACCGACGACGACAGTCAAATCACCGGCGCGCAGCGTGGTGTGCGAGTCAGTGGCCAGCTGGGCCGTAGCGCGCGATGCCAGCGCGGCAGCCACCGAGGCGAGTATGAACTCTCGGCGGCCAGGATGTGTTTGGGAGCCTAGTTTCATGGTTGGTGCGCGTTGAGCCATTGAGAGAGCAATTCGGGCAAAGCGGACTGATCACCCGGCAAACGCTCGATGAAGCTCAAGTCCTGCGCGCGCACCAAACGACGCGCCAAGGCCTCGTTGGCCGCTTCAGAGGCGTCCATCGGCGTTTTGGCCGCTGATGGCAAGGCAACAACAACATCCCACTCCTGTGGACCAAAGCTGAGGGACCAGTTCATGATCCAGGAGTAGTGCTGATGAAAGTCCTGCGGTCGCTTCTCGGTGAGTGCGCCGGGAACGGCAATGAGCACGCAATCCGGCTTCATCGTGCGCACGGCCTTCGCGGCCGTCTCGAGTTCAGCGAGCGTCTTGCCCTCCGTGGGCCATGTTTTCACGGTGATCTGCGCGTTCGGATGTCGCTTCTTCAAAGCGGCCTCGATGTGCTGATCGTAAGGCGGCATGGCAAACGCGGTGACCGGCTTGCCTTCACCGAGCCGTTTCAGCGTGTGCGCGAGCGGATTCGGCGGTGGCGGCTCATTGCGCAGCGACACGTCTTTGCCCGTGATGGTCTTCGCGATGGTTTCGGCGAAGAGCTTGTGCCCGTCCATGTTGGGATGAATGGCGTCGCTGAGCAGCAGGTTCCATTCGAGCGGGTCTCTGGCTCGCACGGCCTCGAAGGCCGCGAAACAGTCCGCGAGTCCGAGCGATTCGGCTTTTGCGAGGTCACGAATCGCCTGCGAATACTCGGCGAGCTTCGCCATGGGCCGCTGCGGCGAGTCCACGATGCTGTTTTGCGTGCCCAGCACGACCTCCGCGCCCGCATCGCGGCAGCGCTGGATGATTTGTCGCATGTTCGTCACGAAATCGGCCACCGGCATGCGCACGAGGTCGTTCATGCCGAACATGATCGTCACCAGATGCGGCTTGTGCGCCAACACATCGCGCTCCAGCCGTGCGAGACCGCCTTTGCTCGTGTCGCCGCTGATGCCGGCATTGCGCACGGTGACTTTGGCCTGCGGATGAAGCTTCTTCAGCGCGATCTGCAACATCTCCGGATACGCCCGCACACTGCCACTGTGGTAATACACCCCTGTGATGCTGTCGCCGATGCAGACGATGCGCACGGGTTCTTTGGCTTCAGTGAGGAGCTGGCGTGTTTTGTCGGGCGTGGCCGACAAAGCAAGCGTTGTCAGGAAAAGCAGACAAACAAGATTGTAGAGCATCTTCATGGTGACGGAATGACTTTCTGCATCGCCGACCACAAGAGCGCGGCGGCTTTCCATTGTTCCCAGAGCGGGCCTTTGCAGCCATTCAGCCCGTGGCCGCCGCTGGGGAGTTCGAGGAGTTCGACCGGGCGCTGGTGCTGACTCATCGCAGCGACGAACTGGCGGCTGTTTTCGATGGGCACGGCTTTGTCGTCGATGGCATGGGCGATGAAGACGGGCGGCGTGTTGTCGCTGACTTGCAGCTCATTCGAGTAGAGACGCTCGAGGTCGGTCGTGGGATTGTCGCCGAGCAGTTCGTGCTTTGAACCGGTGTGCGTGAACTCGCCCATCGTGACGACGGGATAGACGAACCATGCGAAGTCTGGGCGCGAACTTTGCTTCTCGATGGGATCAGTCGCATTCGCGTTGCCTGAGTCGAAGTGCGTCGTGGAAGTCGATGCGACATGTCCGCCTGCGGAGAAGCCGAGGATGCCGATGCGCTGCGGATCAATCTTCCACTTCGTTGCGTTGGCTCGTGTGAGGCGGATCGCGCGTTGCGCGTCGAGCAAGGGCACGCCGTGGCGCAGCTTCGGGAGACGGTATTCGAGAATCACGCAGGCGATGCCGTGCTCGTTCAGCCATTGCGCAATGGGATAGCCCTCTCGGTCGGTGACGTGGCGGATATAGCCGCCTCCGGGGCAGAGCACGATAGCTGCGCCGTTGGCTTTATCGTCGGGCGGCAGGAAGACTTCGAGTTCCTTAGTGCTGTCCTCGAAGGTGCCATCGCCGTTCGGTGCTTTGCCGGGCCAGAGTGGCACGCGATGGGTGATCGTCGGCTTGTTCGTGTCATCGCGCTCGGTGGTGACGCGATAGGTCTTGCCATCGGTGACGACCTGCACGGTCCCGTGAAGACCGGTGACGTAGGTCTTGGTGCCGAGGGCTTTCAGATCGGGCGTGGAGCGTATGCCTTTCGCGTAGCGCGGAAAAACACTCGCGATGGACACCTCGGGCCGCACGGCTTCCCCGAAGGTTTGCGGGATCGGATGAATGCCGTGTCCGGGTGCGACGAGGATGTGGCATTTCAGCTTCGACTTGTCCACGAAGGGCATGAGGCTGGCCTCGATGTCCTCGGTCTGGATGTCGCCTGGCAGCAGGAAGACGATGTCGCCAAACTGAATGCGCAGCGCTAGCGAGTTCGCGTTCACGAGGAAGTGCGAGGGCGTGTCGTTCTTCGGTCGCGTGGTGATCTTCGGGTCTTTGAAGTAGCTCGCTGGTGGCGCGATGACTTCGATCTTCAAATCAGGATCGAGATTCAAGGTGTCGCCAGCCGTGGCCGCGATGTGCGCTCCGCGTGCTTTGAACTCCTCCCGCACTCGCGTGTAGTGATCGAGTTCGTCTTTGTTCGTGCCGATGTAGTCGTCGGGATTGTCGCTGTGGAAAGTGTAGCCACAGTCGAACAGCTTCTTGATCTCGAAGTTCTCCTTCAACCACAGCAAGCCGCCGAAGTGATCGTAGTGCGCGTGGCTGACGAAGACACCGTCAATGCTCGTCACGCCTTGCTTCTTCAGCAGCGGTGCCACGACATCGCGCCCCGCATTGAACTTCGCCAGCCAGCCATCAGATGAGAGCTTTTCGGGATGCGCCGTGCCGGTGTCATAGAGCCATGTCTTACCCGAAGGCGTGCGCATCACGATGGCGAGCCCCGCGCCCCGCTGGATGTCGGGGATATCGAGGACGGTGAAGGAGAAGGTTTTGTCAGCGCCGATTGCGTGCCCACCGAGGACAAATGAGATGAGGGCTGAGAGGAAGGTTCTATTCCAGGACATGCAGGAACTCAGAAGTCGCTTCACGTTCAGGATTTGTTTCGACGGATCATGGCGAACCGCGCGGAAGGATCACCTTCGCAGCAGTCGTTTGGTGCCGCATGAAGCCGACCCTCATCTACACCATCGCCGGAGTTGAGCGCCTGTCCCGCGAGAGAATCGGCAGGTTTTGGAGAGGTGAGTCGCTCGATCGTGAGGCCGATGAAGGCGATGCAAACGAGGGTTTCGCGATGGCGGGGATTCTTCTCGTGGTTGCGCATGAGGCGGCGTTGCTTGACCAGCCAGCCCAAGCTGCGCTCGTTGACTCGGCGGCGTGGCAGCACCGCGAAGCCTTTCTGGTCCTCGAGCATTTTGACGACGCTCAAGGCAAAGCTCGCTGCGTGTCCGAACTGCTGCCCCATGCTCTGCACTAAAGTTTCAAACTTTCCGGCGTAGTCGCCGTCGGCAACGTCTCATCAGCAGGACCGGCAAACTGTGGCAGGACGGGCACAGCAGCATCTTCGTGTCGTCACAATCCTGCACGTCGTCTGACGTGACCACCACACGCCCGGGAGAAAGCCGCCCGGGTTGGTGACTGTATGGGTGCCTGCGGCCATTGAACTTTTTGCCCGCGTCGTGGCCGCAGCCCGGAGTCGGCAGCGGTCCGCCTTTGACCGTTTGGCTGTCGATGGCTGCGGTGTCGGGCACGGCGTCCTTTTCAGCATCAAGAGCATCTTGGTTCGCGGCGCTCTGTCGAGCATCGTGAGATCCCATTCCGCAATGCTCAGTTCGGAGTCGCAACGGGCGGGTTCGCAAGGAGTGGTGGGCGTTCTGCTTCTTATCCAAGCACGCCTCAGTGGCTGCAACTGTTTGTCGGACAGGCTCTCAGGCCCTCCAGCCAGCGGATGAGAATGTCCCGCATGTGGCGGCGGTCGGTGGCGTTGTCACTGGCGGTGACGGTGTTATGCGGGCCTTTGAGGTGGCGGCGTGCGTCAGTGTATGCCACCTGCCACCAATCCTCCTGCCTGCACGGACGATCCGCGGGCACCATGACGACCGGTTTGAATTTTTCCCCCATGCCGCGGCGGACCAGCTCCTGATGCAGCCACTCAAACTTCTCGAACATCGCGATCCAGTCTTCGCGGTAGTGAAAACCGATGAGCCGCTTCGATGGATCGCGCTTCATGGCGGCAAAGGTCTTTTCCACCATCTCATCCGGCAGCGCCATCAGCCGCTTCGAGTCCACACTCTGGATCTCGAGCAGCGTGTTGGCAGGGCTGGTCGGGAACGGCATCGCGGGCTGGCAAAGGATCGCAGCGCGCACATCGGCGCGGCCAAGCAGCGCGAGCGGGAAGCCGCCGGAGAGGCAGTTCCCCATCACCACCACCCGCCTGCCGCCATGCTGGCGGCTGATCCACGCGACCATCGCCGCTACGTCGTCGAGCACTGGGCCGGAACTGTGAGGGTCGGTCAGGTGCCAGCGTGAATCCTTCTTGAGGCCCTTGAGCGCCGCGAACATGTCATCGTCGCCGTACTTGCCGAACAAGGCCGGCGCATAGGCCGTCCAGCCATTGCGCTCCAGCTCGAGACAGAAATCCAGCGGCGCAGCGCTCAGGCCGTTCAGCTCATGCAGCACGAGAATGGGAGGGCCGCGGTGGCTTTTGGTGCGATATACCGGATAGTCGTAACCCGACCGCCCCTTGAAGTGCCTCTCATCGAAGCGACTCGCACACGGCAGGTCGATGGAAGTCCGGCAGCACGGATGCGTGGAGCAGCTTGCGACGGCGAGCACTGCTGCAAGCCCAAGCAGACGGCATGAATCGAGGAGCGTTGTTTTCATCCGCGCGAGAATACTGGAAACATGGCTTGAGGGACAAGCGTGGAATTTGTTGTTGTGAGGTGCAATCGAGCTTGCCAGACCGGCGGCGAGTTGCTGAAATCAACTCCAGCCACCACAAAAACTCCCGCACCCCATGCCAAACGGTGAAGATCCATCCGCCCCTCCCGCCGAATCAAAGAAGTCTGAAGCCATGTCGGAGAAGGATGTCTTTGATGAAATGGTGGAGAACTTTCGCAACCACCTGAGCACCACGTCCAAACTGGTGAACGGATTGCTTATCGCGTTGTTCGCCCTCTGGCTGCTTCCTATCGAGGACGACGTGGCCGAACAGTTTCTCGTTTGCAAGAAGGTTGGGGTGGAAGCGAACGACTATCGTGAGGCTGTGACGAGTTTTCAGGCCCAGGCAGACGAGCTGGTGCGCCGGGCACAAACCAATGGTGCGGACCTGGTTGAAGTCCGGGAGAGATTTGATCGATTGCTCGAAGAGAAGTGGCCCAAAATCTCAGCCAGGGCGACCATGCTTGTGGGGATGTTGGATGACGCGGAGCGATACTTTACTTCAGAAAGCAAGAAGAAGGAGGAGGGTGAGAAGGATGACCGGTATTCTTTCCTGGCTGAAGAGTTTGGCAAAGCTTCCAGCAAAATCCGGGATCAGAGCCACGATCGAAGAATTCGAGGTGCCTTGCTCAGTTCGCTCAATGTCGATGACCGTCTGGCCATCGCCAACATCCAGCAGATCCAGCAGACAGCGCTCACCAGCCAGTTTGACCCTCAGTTCAAGGCGATCGCTTCGGTGATGACTGAGGCCCAGAATAGCAAGGTGAAATTCAAGCTCCCATTGATCGAGCAAAACGTTCCGATCCGAAAGGCCATCACTATCTGGTCGCTCTGCATGGCTCTCACACTCCTCCTGGTCATCGCGGCCCGCTTCAGGGCGGAACACGAATTTGATGCCATTCGGAACAGTGGATGGGCGGGCACTGCAAAGGCGGGTGCGCTTGATTCCGCGATCGGCGAACTGCCGTGGTGGATGGATACGTTTTGGGTCAGGAACAAGCCCGGCGATGCCGGAGTTCGGAAGAAGGATGGGCGGGGGTGGCGAACTTTGATCGTAGCCGTTTTGGTGTTTTTTGCGATCCTCCGTCTGGCATGGCTTGAGCACGCGCGCTTTTATCTCCAGGTGTTGGGAGACAGCAGCGGTTGGTGGTTGAATTATTCCTGCATGATGTTTCTCGGTTGGTCGCTCGGACTTGCCGCTCTGTTCGCCACGACTTCGACACGGTTCAGTCAAAGCGGCTTGGTTGACGCAGACGCTCGCAACGCCAGGGTGGGCAAAGCAGTGAGAACCTCAATTACTACACGCCAATTCTTGTTCCAGGGATTCGGTTTGGCTGGAGGTTTTGTTCTTGCCGGGTTAATCGACTGTTCATTGAGTCGAAAGGCCAAACTCGTAGCGACGGTAAATTCTGGTGGGCGTGGGGGCAGTGATCGGACACTTCCGCGATTCGTCATTCTCCGGCGAAGGCGGGTTCAAGTGAAAGCGGACAAACTCGACAAATCGGGAGGCTTTATCGAGAGGAATGGAGTTTCCAACCGTCGCAGTGAAGTGAAGCATTTCGCATTGCCTGCTACAGCATACCAAGCCTGCAAGCTTCCCGAAAAGCTGCCAGCAACGCAAAGACCAAAAGATGTCCCGGCTGGAACTTATGTGTTGCGACCACGGTTGCCCGGCAGAGGGAAGGAAGGTGCCTTAAAGAAGTGTGACGGCACGATAAATCCTGCCGAACTCATCAAGGAGGTGACTTCCAGTTCTCCATCCAGGATTACCCGTGGTAGCCGGCTTAACCTCAAAACGGCTGCGATTATCTGCGAATATCAAGCCGCGACTCTGTTGAGGTCCGCAGGTTTGTTGGGCCAGAGCAAGGATGCCTCAAAAGAGCAATCGGAAGAAGTGCAGAATAGCCACGAGAAAACGAATGACACTACGAAGGCGCTCCAATGGATGCTGTGCGCGGTTCGACACGACACCCTCCTCAAGCAGAATGGTGATCCGCAAGACTGGGTACCAAGCTTCAGGGCTTTTGATCTTGCTGCGATTCTTGCCGCTTCCGTGAAAGGCGAGGATGGAATAAAGCCCCTCGTCTGGTTGGCGGAACAACTGCATTCAGTCGCCAGCCGCGGCAGATCTGTCATGCAGCGGACGGTGAAGAATACAGATCAAAAAGGACCAAAGAAGGGCCAAGCGCACGAACGTCTTGTGGTGGCCTGGGCGAAACAACGGATCGCAAAATGGACGGTCGAAAAGAACGGAAAGCGGGAGCCGAATCAAACCTGGATCGACGCTTGCAAGGACGGCAAGAAATTGCAAAACTGGAAGTGCCCCCTGAACACATGACTCGGAGTCTTCTAATGTAAGATAATCTGCTTCGGCAGTTCAATAGCGGTTCGAATCCGCTCTCCAGTCACCATCATTCAGGTCTCGCCTTGCCCGAACCCGGTAGCGCGGAGAAGAAAAAGTAGCGCGGGGAGCGGATGAGGTCGCCCACTTCGCGGAGGGCGGCGGCAGAGAGGATGGAGTCGAGCCGCTCGCGGGCTTCATCGTGACGGTTGAGACGCTCGTCGAGGAATCGGCGGAGGCGCAGGTTCGCATTCCGCTCGACGGCGAGCGTGCCGATGTTCAGCAGCAGCACGATGGCGCAGGCGGCGGCGGCCACGAAGAGTCTGACGCGAATGGACGGCATGATTTTGAGAAATTTCAGCGCGACGACGAGGATGAGCACGAGCGTGGGGACGTAGCGGGTCATCGTGATGCAGGAGCGCCGCCACTTCAGCTCGGCAAGCGCGTCACCGGTCTGCAGGGCGTGCGCCGCCTCGTGCAGGGCCACGGCCCACGCGGCCAGATGGTGGCCATCTTTGAACTCGCGCCGCAGAAAGAGCCGACGCCGCGCAGGATCGAAGTAGTCGGTGACCACGCCGTTGTGTTCGATGATCTGCACATCGGTCACGCCGGCATCCTCCAGAAACGCCAGCGCGATCTCCGCACCCGTGAATGGCAGCGGTGCCTGCCACCGGCCGCCGCGCGCCACGGCCTCTTCGTAGCGCTGGAGAGACCAGTGGCTCGCGCCGAAGGCCAGCAGGACCACGATGATGAGAATGCCGAGCATGGGTAGAGGCAGGATTCAACATCATCCGCCCCGCAGCAAGTCTGCCGGAGCCTCATCTTGGTCAGGCGGCCGCCGAGGCGAGCACCTCGCGCACGCGGGCGAGCGCTTCGTCGATGTCGGCGCAGAATTTCTTCCTGCCGATGAGATCGACCAGGCCGGATTCGTCCATCACACGCATCGGCTGCGGTTGCGCGGCGGTGATGAAGATGCGCACGCCGTCGCGGCGGAGTTTGTGCACGGCGACTTCGAAGGCGTGAAGGCCGCTCGCATCCATCGCGGGCACGTTTCTCATGCGGAAGATCACGGCGCGCGGCCTGCCGCCGCTGCCGCGCAGAGCGGCCTCGAGCTTCTCGGCGGCGGCAAAGAAGAACGGCCCGTCGAGTCGATACAGCACCACGCCAGGCGGCACGTCTTTGCCGGTAATGGTGTGATTGGCGGCGGACTCCGTTTCAGTCTCGGGCGTCACGAGGTGGATGTTCGTGAGTTCCTCCATGCGCTTCACGAAGAGAACGGCCGCCATCACGAGGCCGACTCCGACACCAGCCGTGAGATCGAAGATGACGGTGAGCAAGAACGCAGTGAGAAGCACGAGGAAGTCCGACTTCGGACCGCGCCAGATTTCCGCGAAGGTGTCCCACTCACCCATGCGCAGCGCCACGGAGATGAGAATTCCGCTCAGGCACGCCACCGGGATGTGCTGCGCAAGTGGCGCGGCGAGAAGCGCGACGACGAGCAACACCAGCGCGTGCACCATGCCCGAGACCGGCGATGTCGCTCCGCTGCGGATGTTCGCCGCCGTGCGCGCGATCGCTCCCGTGGCCGCGATGCCGCCGACCAGCGGCGTGAGCACATTGGCGATGCCCTGACCGATGAGTTCTTGATTCGAGTCATGCCGCGTGTCGGTCATGCCATCGGCGACCATGGCGGAGAGCAGAGATTCGATCGCTCCGAGCATCGCGATCGTGAACGCTGGCACCATCAGATCGCGCATCGCATCGAGCGAGAGATGCGGCGGATGCCAGCCCGGCCAGCCGGAGGGAATGCCGCCGAACTTCGAGCCAATCGTCGCCACGGGCCAGTGCAGAAGCTGGGTGGCGAGCGTAGCAACGACGACTGCGACAATCGACGGCGGCACTTTTTTCGTCACGCGCGGCCAGCCATAGACCACGGCGAGCGTAAGCAGGCCAATCGCCAGCGTCTGCCATTTCGCATCGCCGATGTGTGTGGCAAGCGCCCGAATCTGCTGCGGCACATGCTCCGGCATCTTCAAACCGAGGCCGAGGAACTCGTTGAGCTGTCCCATCAGGATGATGATCGCGATGCCGCTCGTGAACCCCGCGATGACGGGATACGGGATGAACTTGATCAGCCGCCCCAGCTTCATCGCACCCATGATGATGAGCATCACTCCCGCCATCATCGTCGCCAACGCGAGCCCCGTGTAGCCATGCTGAGCCACGATGGCGAACAAGACAGGCACGAAGGCGCCCGTCGGGCCGCCGATTTGAAATCGCGATCCGCCGAGCGCGGAAATCAAAAAGCCCGCCACGATGGCGGTCCAAAGGCCCTGTCCCGGCGTGACGCCCGACGCAATGCCAAAGCCAATGGCCAGCGGCAGCGCAATGACACCGACGGTGAGGCCGCTCGCGAGATCGGCCATCAAGCTCTGCCGGTTGTAAGACCGCAGGGAATCGAAGAGTGCAGGGCGAAAACCATCCATCTCCCATCGTGGGCGGAGTCGCCTGCCATCGCAACCCAGTTGTCGCGCTTCCGGCGTTGCAACCCGGCGCGCCCGCAGCATCGTCCCGCCTCCGGTCACCACCATGATCATCGACTGCCACAATCACGTCGGAGCCGATCTGCTCTTCTACCTGCACGGCGACTTCCCTTACGCGCAGCACCTCGTCGCGATGCACGACGAAGGTCGCGCGCTCGGCATCGACCGCTGGATCGTCTTCCCTTTCGTCAGCCATCTCGCGCTGGATGTGACGGCCTTCGCCGCAAATGAGATCAAAGACGAACAAGGCCGCCTGCACGATGTACCCTACGCCTTCGAGAATCGCCGCCTGATGCGCGAGATTTACGACCTCTTTCCCGACGGAGGAAAGGCCATGCTGCCCTTCGTGATGGTCGATCCGATGCGAAACACGGCCGCGCAGGAGAAGGAACTGCGCAAGCTGCGCGGCGAGTATCGCTTCCACGGCATCAAGATGCAGACCACGGTCATTCAGGCGGACGTCAAGCACCTCCGCAGTGCCGGCAAAGTCTTCCTCGAACTGGCCGCCGAGTGGGATCTGCCTTTCCTCATCCACAGCAGCATCATCGACACCGACCGGTGGGCGCAATGTGGCGACATCCTCGACATCGCGGAGGCGAATCCGCATCTGCGCTTCCTCCTCGCGCACTCCTGCCGCTACGACAAGCCGAGCCTCGACCGCGTGAACGCGCTGCCGAACACGTGGTTCGACAACTCCGCGCACTGCATCCACTGCGACGGCGTCGTGGCAGAGATGCCCTTCGTCGCGAAGAAGCATCGCCGCTTCGACACCGACTACACGAATCCCGCCCGCGTCATCGCTGATCTTGCCGCCGCGTATCCGACGAAGTTCTGCTGGGGCAGCGACTCGCCCTTCTACAGCTACGCCGCCGAGATCGACAGCGAGGTCGTCCGCCTGATCAGCACCTACAAGAAAGAAGTGGATGCCCTCACCGCCGGCGGCAGCGAGATGGTGAACCGTATCGCGAACACCAACACCCGGGCATTCTTGAAGCTGAAAGATGAAAGCATTCTCTCTTGAAGGCCGCGCCGCGCTGGTGACGGGATCGTCGCAGGGCATCGGACTCGCCGTCGCGCTCGGCTTGCACGAGGCCGGCGCGCGCGTGGTGTGCCACGGCTTGCAGGAGCGGCCCGCGGAGCTTCCTGAATATGTCTCATATGTCCCATGCGACCTATTGGATCCATCTTCACCGAACGCACTGGTAGAGCGCGCGTTTGCGCTCCAGCCTGCGCTCGACATCCTCGTCTGCAATGCGGGCAGCTTCTTCGATCTGCCGCCGCTCGAGATGACGCGTGAGCGCTGGGACAAGACGATGCAGCTCAATCTGACGTCCACGTTTTTCATCGTGCAGGCGTTTGCCAAACGACTGGCGGCGGAGAAGCGCAGCGGCTCGATCGTGATCACGTCTTCGACGAACGGCTTCCAGGGCGAAGCTGACTCCTGTGCTTACGATGCCAGCAAAGGCGCGCTGGTGATGCTGATTCGATCGCTCGCCGTTTCGCTGGCTGATCATGGCATCCGCGTGAACGGCATCGCGCCGGGTTTGATTCGCACGCCGCTCACTTCGACGTGGATGGAGCCGCGAGCGCACGATTTGCTGAAGCATTACGAGAAGAAGATTCTCCTCGGCAAAGTCGGCAAACCGGACGACTGCGCCGGCGCGGTGGTATTCCTTTGCTCGGATGCCGCGAGCTACGTGACGGGCGAGATCATCGTGATCGACGGCGGCCTCACCGTGGCGCAGATCGGCCGGATGTGAGCAGGCCGACGGTCATCGTGATGGCGCAGCCGATCAGGCTGAACCAGATGAAGGACACCATCTGCTCCGGCTTCGTCGCGGTCATCATGCCGTTTTGATAGAGATACAGCAGCAGGACGAATACGAATCCGCCGAGGCAGCCGAGCAGCGCGCCGCGCGTGTCGGCCCGCTTGGTGAACATGCCGAGGAAGAACAGACCGAGCAGCGGTCCGCCGACGAGTCCGATGACTGTGTTTACCGACTCGACAAGGTTGCCAGGCATTTTGGAGACGGCGAACGCGAGCGTGATCACCAGAACGCCGTAGCCGACGGTGATCCACCGCGCGGTTGAGACTTTGTGATTCTGCGTTTCCGAAGCCGCATGGCTCAAGCGCTGCTGGAAATCCACGACCGTCGCGGATGCGAGCGAATTCAGACCCGCGGAGATCGTGGACATGCTGGCGGCATAAACTGCGGCGATGAGCAGGCCGGGCAGGCCATGTGGAAGCTGGGTGACAACGAAGTAGGGCAGGATTTGGTCCTCTTTTTGAATCAATCCGGCCGCCAGTGGATCGCCGTGCTGCTTGTAAAACGCGTAGAGCACCAGCCCGGTGCCGTAGAAGAGAACGAGCGTCGGCAGGATGAAGGTCAGCTTGATCCACAGCGACCGCCTTGCCTCGCGCAGGCTCCCCGCCGTGAGGTAGCGCTGCACGGAAACCTGGTCGGTGGACATCTGCACGAGATGCAAGAATGCCGCGGCAAAAAGAACCGACCACAGGTTCACACGCTCGGACATGCTGAAGTTCGTGCTCAGATTCATGCGACCATCCGCCACGACAGTGTTCCACATGCCGGCAAGCCCGCCTGGAATCTTGCCGAGCGCCACGAGCATGATGATGAGCTGCCCGCCGAATAGAACGATGAGTTGCATCACATCCGTCCAGATCACCGCTCTCATGCCGCCGAGCGCGGTGTAGAGCGTGGTCAGCACCCCCGAGGCGAGAATGGTGATCCAGAGCGGAAAGCCCGTGACTTTTTCCAGCGCCAGTGCTGGCGCATAAGTCGCCGCCGCCAGCCAGAGCGAGACACGGAAGATGAAAAGGCCCGACGCGAGCAGCCGCACCGAGAGCGCGAACCGCTCCTCGAGAAACTGATACGCGGTGAAGTACCGCGACTGGTAAAACTTCGGCAGCATCCAGATCGTGGTGAACGGCGTGGCGATGAAAAAGGCGAGCACCGCGTAGCCGAATGCGAATCCGTTTTTGTAAACATCCGCCGGCCCCGCGAGGTAGCTGATGCCGGAGAAAAGGGCGGCGAGGATCGACATGGCCACCAGCAAGCTGTTCATGCCACGCCCCGCGAGGAAATAGTCGCCGAGCGAGCTGGACTTCCCCGCGGAGAGCAGACCGACGGTCACCGATGCCGTGAGATAGCCGCCGAAGATCAGGTAATCCCAGATGGTGAAGGTGGACATGGCGGCGACGATGGCTGTTCTCCATCATGACAGCCGGGAACCGCACCAGTGATCAGGACAAAGAATGAAACACCAAACGCTTGAACGGCGGAATCCCTCTCGTCACACTGCATGAACATGAGAAAATCCAAGCTGCTCGCCAGGATACGCGCCGGACAAGTCGCGCGTGTCTGCTCCACCGGCTCGCCTCTCGCGTACTACCCCGCGGCGGCCGCGCACTTCGGCTACGATGCGGTGTGGGTGGACGCGGAGCATCGCGCGTGGGATCCGCGCGAGGTGCGCGAGACGATCCTCCGCCACCATCACGCGGACATCGACTGCATCTTCCGTCCGCATCTCACGGAGCGCGCGGCGCTTGCCCGCTGCCTCGAGGATGGCGCGTCGGCACTGATGATCCCGATGGTGAACACGCCCGAGCGTGCGCGGCAGCTCGTGGAGTTCACGAAGTTCCCGCCGCTCGGTGATCGCGGGCTGGACGGCACGGCGCTCGATGGTGCATTCGGCGTCGGTCGCTCCCCGGAGTACACGCAGGAGGCGAATCGCGAGACCGCGCTGATCGTGCAGATCGAGACGCCGCAAGCGGTGGCGAATGTGGATGCCATCGCGACGGTCGAAGGCGTCGATCTTCTCTTCATCGGCCCTGGTGATCTTTCGCTGAGGCTTGGGTGCACAGCGTCGGTAAATGATCCCGCGCTGCGAAAGTCCATCGAACGCGTGGCGGCGGCAGCCAAAAATGCCGGCAAACCCTGGGGCATGCCCGTGGGCACCATCGCGGACGCGCGCACGGTCATCGACCTTGGTGCGCAGCTTGTCAGCTTTGGCGGCGAGTACGGGGCGGTGATCAAAATGCTCGAATCTTGCTCGGCGCAGTGGAACGAGATGATGGGCGCCGTTTAGTTTCAGCAATCGAATGAAAACCTCCGCCATCATCGCCTCGTGCTGTGCCTTTGTTTTTTCGGTGGGCAAACTCGCCGCGGAGCCGGAGAACATCATCACACTCAACGTCGAGCCCACAAAAGAACATCCGCGCAATTCAGAAGGCTCCTTCGCCACGCTGGCCTCGGGACGCGTGATCTTCTGCTACTCGCAGTTCTACGGCGGCGCGGCCGATGAGAGCGCGGCGCGCATCGTGCGCATTCAGTCCGATGACCAGGGCCGGACGTGGAGCGCGCCGGCGACCGTCGCCGAAAACACGGGCGGCAACAACGTGATGAGCGTGTCACTGCTGCGCCTCGCGAGCGGGAAGCTGGCGATGTTTTACTGCGTGAAAAACAGTTGGATCGACTGCCGCCCACACATGCGCGTCTCGAACGACGACGGCGCGACGTGGACGGAGCCAAAGCTGATTCTGCAAGCGCCCGGCTACTTCGTGATGAACAACGACCGCGTCATTGAGACGAGCAAAGGCCGCATCATCATCCCGCTCGCCTTCCATCGCTCGCGCGGGACCGATCCGCACACGAGCAAATCGTGGGACGCTCGCGCGATCACGATGTGGATTTACTCGGACGACGAAGGGGCGACGTGGCAGGAGTCGTCGAGCTGGTGGGCGATGCCGGTGAAGAGCGGCAGCGGCTTGCAGGAGCCGGGCGTGGTCGAATGCGCGGACGGATCGCTTTTTTCCTGGAGCCGCACGGATCAAGGCGGGCAGTTTGGCTTTCGCTCCACCGACCACGGCAACACGTTTTCGCCGCCGGGGCCGACCGAACTAAAGTCGCCAAACGGCCCCGCCAGCATCAAGCGCCTGCCGGGGACGAGCGATCTGCTGGCGCTCTTCAACGATCACTCAGGCCGTTTCCCGTTCCCGCCGAAAAAAAGAAATCCGTTTGTCGCCGCGATCTCCAGCGACGGTGGCAAGACGTGGCCGGTGCGCAAACTCGTCGAGAGTGATCCCGACGGACTCTATCACTACACGGCGATTCATTTCGTTGGCGACGCTGTGTTGCTCGCCTATTGCGCGGGCGACGGCAAGGTGGGCGCGCTCAATCGCCTGCGCATCCGCCGCATCAGCCTCGACTGGTTTCGTCAGCCGTGAATCCTCCATTCCATGAGAGCATCCAAAATCCTCGCCAAGATCCGCGCCGGCAAAATCGCGCGCGTTTGTTCCACCGGCTCGCCCATAGCGTCGTTTCCGGCGCTCGCCGCGCACTTCCACTATGACGGAATCTGGGTGGATGCCGAGCACCGCCCGTGGGAGCCGCGTGAGGCCGATGCAATGATCGCGCGTCATCACGCGGCTGACATCGACTGCCTGTGGCGGCCGCCGACGAAGGAGAAAAACGCGCTCTATCGTCTGCTCGAAGACGGCGCGACCGGCCTCATGATCCCGCACGTCGGCACGCCCGAGGAAGCGCAAGCGCTGGTTCGCGCGATGAAGTTTCCACCGCTCGGCGATCGCGGTTTCTGCGGAGGTGGGCGCGATGCCGGCTTCTGGGTTCGCAAGCCGGCGGACTACACCGATCTGGCGAACCGCGAGACCTTTCTCACCGTGCAAATCGAAACGCCCGAGGCCCTCGAGAACGCGGACGCCATCGCCGCCGTGTCCGGCGTGGACATTCTTTTCCTCGGCCCCGGCGACATGTCCCTGCGCCTGGGCTGCACGCCGGCCGTGAGCGATCCGCAGATGCTCGAAGTGCAGAAAAAGATCGCCGCCGCCGCGCGCACACACGGCAAGGCATGGGGCCGGCCCGTCGGCTCCGCGGACGATGCCCGGGTGATCATCGGCCTCGGTGCGCAGCTCATCGCCTTCGGCAGCGAGTTTGGCGCGCTGCACGCACACCTTTCGGATTGCTCGAAGCAGTTCGACGAAATCCTCGAAGAAGTCTCCGGCATGCCGGCTGCGCTTCCGCCGGGCAAAGCGTATTAGTCGCCTGGCATGCCTGACAAGGACTTCCCATCGGGACCGTGGACCGGGTTCTACCAGTATCGCGACGGCCGACGTGGGCAGATGGATCTCGCGCTTGTGTTTGCAAACGGACGCATGAGCGGAACGGGGAATGATGAACTCGGCGCATTCAAGATCGAGGGCACCTACAGCGCCGAGTCAAAGGAGGCGCAGTGGGTGAAGAGCTACCCCCGGAAACACAGCATCGACTACCGTGGCTTTCGCGAGGGACCGAAGCCCGGCATCTGGGGCGAGTGGCACATCGGGCCGGACTGGTCCGGCGGCTTTCACATCTGGCCGCTGGGTAATGTGCCGCGTGATGAGTCGAAGCGATTGAAGCAACTGCTCTCCAAGCTGCCTCCAGGATCGTTTGAAAAGGCGGTCAAAGAGCTCGCGCACACGAAGAAATAATCGGCTGCTCTCAGCGCGCGCCAAAGTCTTCGACGTACTGCTCCACGATCTGCCGCAACGGTGGCGGGGCCGGCAGGCCGAGCGCGAGGGCACGCGCCCCGTCCACCCGCTGCGGCCAGTTGTCCACGATGCCCTGGATACGCGCGTCGAAGGCATCCGTGATCGGCCCCAGCTTGATCCCGCGCGCAGCGGCCACTTCGGCGATCACCTTCTCAGCGATCTGCGGCGTCACGCGGTGCGCCGGCAGAACGTAAGCGCGGTCCTTGCCGAGCTTCTCTTCCGGCACCTCGCACAGCTCGACGAAGGACTCCACCGCGGTGCGATAGCCCGTCATCGGATGCGGCTGATCGCGGCGGATCGGCAGATGGCACGGCTCGCCGTTGAGCGGCTCGCGAAACATCCCGCTGGCCCAGCTCGACGCGGCGGCGTTCGGCCTGCCGGGGCGCACGATCACCGTTGGCAGGCGCACACTGCGCCCGTCGAAGTGGCCTTTGCGCGTGTGGTCGTTGATGAGCATCTCGCACATCGCCTTCGTCATGCCATAGGTCGTCTGCGGGAGCTGCTTCGTCACGTCGCTCATAATTTGCGTCATGTCCATGCCGCCATAGCACGCCACGCTGCTGGCAAAAACCACGCGCGGCCTGCCGGCGATGGCGCGCGCCGCTTCGAACACATGGCGACCTCCGTCGAGATTCACCCGCAGTGCATCGTCAAACCGCTCTTCGCACTCGCCGCTCACCATTGATGCGAGGTGGAAGACCGCCGTGTCCGCCTCGCCCGCGATCGCCGAGAAAACAAAGTCACGATCACCGATATCACCCCTCACCTCGCGTACGCGTGGATCACTCAGCGCACGGTGAAACAGCGCGTCGATCAGCACCACCTCGCCAATCTGCCGCCCGCACAGCATGCCGCGCGCGAGAAGAAGTTTGCAAAGCTGATGCCCGAGGAATCCGCCGCCGCCGGTGATGATGATCTTCATGTTCATGTGGGTGTGAGGTGATGGGAGCAGCTTCTGCCGCGAAGGGCCGAGCATAGTTTGGCGGACTCCATCGGCAACGGCGTTTGTGCCGATGACCGGGCTGAACGGGTGTTCTTGAACACGGTCCAGGTCTCGGTCCCGGCGGTTTGGCAAGGACGTGCTGTGTCGCGTTCGGGCGACAAGCATCACGAGGGTCGTAGCTGCGTCGGAACCCATGTGCTTGAAGGTGCGAGAACGATCTTTCCCGCGGTGGCCTGCGTGCACTCGCGCACTCATGAGGGAAGTGTGCCGGTCGGATGAAGACCATCGGCGTGCCCTTCATATCCGCGCCCTTGGATTCATTGGACATGACGCGGCGATGCTGCCGGTCCGTGCCACTCCGTCGCGCGCCCGCCGATCGGCAGTGCAGCCGCCGTGTCGTCGTGCATTTGTTGAAGGGGGGGAACCGGCGAGGGGCTTTGGTTGCATTTCTTGAATCCACGCGTGCAGTGCGCACACGGACATGAACAAGCCACTCGCAGGACAAAAGATCGGTTTCGTCGGACTCGGCAACATGGGGCGGGCGAATGCGCGGCACTTGCATGACGCGGGCGCGGAGGTTGTCGTATGGAATCGCAGCGATGCGCCGGCAGAGGCCGCGGTGACGCTCGGCATGAGGCGGGCGGCGTCGCTGCCGGAGCTGGCGCGCGAGATCGGCGCGGGCGTGATCTGCATCAATCTGACGATGACCGATGTCGTCGAACGCGTGGTGTTTGGCGAGGGCGGACTGGCCGAGGGTCTGCACAAGAACGTGCTTATCATCGACTTCGGCACCACCGGAGTGCCGGAAACGAAGGAGTTTGCGCGGCGCGTGAACTGGGTGGACGCGCCGGTGTCCGGCGGGCAGGTCGGCGCCGAGGCAGCGACGCTCACGATCATGGCTGGCGGCTCGGCGGAGAATTTCCAGCGCGCGCTGCCGCTGCTTCGTGCGGTGGGAAAAAACATCACCCACATGGGCGCGAGCGGCAGCGGCCAGGTGACTAAGCTCGCGAACCAGCTCATTGTCGCGCAGACGATCGATGCAGTGGCGCAGGCTCTGCGGCTTGCGGAGCTGTCGGGCGTGGATCCCGCGCTTGTGCGCCAGGCGCTGCTCGGCGGCTTCGCGGAAAGCCGCATCCTGCAACTTCATGGCGACAGGATGGTGCGGCGCGATTTCGTTCCCGGCGGCCGCGCGACGCTACAGCTCAAGGATGTGATCTTGATGTCGCAGCTCGCGGGTTCAGTCGGCCTTGATTCGCCCACGCTGCGCAACTCGCTGGCGCAGTGGGAGAGGTTCGTGAACGAGAAGGGGCTTGGCGAGCTTGACCACTCGGGGTTGTTAAAGCTGTATGAGTGACGAGGTGGTCAAGCAGACGATCTCTTGACCCTTTGACATCTTGACCTCGGCTTGACCTTACGAATGCATCACCTGGCCGCCGTCGATGTTGATCGTCTGACCGGTGATGTTGCGCGCGTGATCGCTGGCGAGGAAGACGGCCATCGCGGCATACTCCTCCGGCATCTGCCAGCGGCCGAGCGGGGAGACTTTGCGGATTTTTTCACTCGCCCATGTCTCGTAATCTTGTCTCGCGGCCTCCGGCACCGCAGCCTGGCCGGCGCGCCACACAGCTTCGTTCAAATCAGTCTTCACCATGCCGGGTGAGAGCGCATTCACGCGCACGCCGTGTGGTGCGAGGTCCTTGGCGGCGCATTGCACGAAATTGATCAGCCCGGCCTTGGCGGCGCTGTACGGCGGATCGGTCTGGGAGCCGATCTGTCCGGCGACCGATACGAGGAAGAGCATCGAACCCCCACCGCGAGCGATGAGCTTTGGCGCGAAGGCGTGCGCGGCGTTTACCGCACCGAGCAGGTTGATCTCCAGCACGCGCGGCCAGTCGCGCGGCTCAAGGTTCCAGAAGGGAAATCCGAACTTTCCTGAACCCGCGCCGACGGAGTAGATGACATGATCCACGACGCCGGCGTCCTCCGCAAAGGAGCGCACATCGCCGTAGCACGCCGCATCGCCGCCGGTGATGCTGCGCGCTGGGTCCGCGTCTCGGTCAAAGCCATGCACCACGCAGCCTTCCTGCACAAAGCCATCCGCGATCGCGCGACCGATGCCATTGGCCGCACCGAGCACGGCCACGCGTTTGCCTGCCAGATTCATTTCCATGTGCGCATCATGAGGGCCACACGCCGTCGCGCAAGAGTGGACTCGGCTGCATCGCGCTCGGCGGTTCGTCCGCAGCCGAAGGATCGTGCGTGCGTTTTGTTTGGTGGCGTGCTCCCAGCAGCGGCCGCTTGGCTTTGGCAGCCAAGATTTCCGGCATCGCAACTTGACGAGGTGCCAGGCCTTGTTATTGAGATTGTGTCTCAACAAGAAACCCCCACACTTTGCCTCCGACTCATGTTTGCCACTTCACGCATATCGATCACTACTGCCTGCGCCTTGGTTGTGGCCCTCATCGTGCCGCACGCTGTTCTCGCTGCTGAGCGCCGCTTCACCTACAGCTACGAGACGACCACGGCTCCGAAGGGTGCGTGGGAACTCGAGCAATGGTTCACTTGGAAGGGTGCAAATGATGAGGACGCTTTCACGTTTCGCCACGAGCTGGAGTATGGCCTCAGCGACAGCCTGCAGCTCGGCTTCTATCTTTCCGACTGGCAGCTCACCCGCCCACACAATGGCGGATCCGAAACAGAATGGAGTTCGGCAGGCGCGGAAGTGATCTACAGTATGTCTTACCCGACGAAGGACTCGGTCGGCTCCGCCCTATATGGCGAGTTCAAGATCGGCCCCGAGGTCTTTGCGTTTGAGAGCAAGCTCCTGCTGCAGAAAAACTTCGGCCCGCTCACTCTGGTGTACAATTTCGTCCTCGAAGCCGAATGGGAAGGCGACCACTACGAGGAAGACGTGGGCGTGATCGAGAACACCGTTGGCTTGAGCTATCAGTTCACGCCGGGCCTCTTTCTAGGAGCCGAGGCCATGCATGAGGTGGAATTCGAAGGCTGGCAGGATGCCGGGCCGCATGTGGTCGGGGCGGGGCCAAACATCTCGTTCAGGAAGGGCAGCTTCTTTGCCACAGTGACCGGCCTGTTTCAGTTTTCCAACGTGGATGACGAACCGGATCATCAGATTCGATTGATCGCGGGGTTCCATTTCTGAACCCGAATCCCTCTCTTCTCAATGAAGCGACGCCGCCAAACAAGCACCCGAAGCAGCGCCTGCGGCCTCGTGCTCGCTACGATTTGCGTGGCATTGTGCAACTGCCAGTCGCTCAACGAAGCCGCGCCGCCCGTTGCAACCGCAGCTCCCCATGCTGCCGCTCAACTCGAATTCGGGAGGAATCTTTACGTTACAAAGTGTGCGAAGTGCCATGCACCGGAGCCCGTGCGCAAATACTCGGTCTCGAAGTGGGAGGAACTCATCCCGGAGATGGCCGAAGAGACCCGCCTTACACCCGGTGAAACAGCCGCCGTGCGCGACTACGTCATGGCTGTGCTGGCCTACCACGGTCCACGAGGTTGAAGGTGCTTGGGATGCCGGCCGGGAGAAAGACCTTGCTTTACCGGCGGTCGCCCCCACTTTACCGGCCCTCGCGTCCCCGGCCATCCGGGCTTCGGCGGACGATGCGGGGAACGTCACCAGCCTCCTGGAGCGGGAGGCCATGACGTCACCACCATCGCTCCACAACCCAAACATCATCAATGAGTGCAGCTACTCTCTCGGAAATGATCGCCGGATCATTCCGGGCGCTCAACGAAGGATCCATCGTCAAAGGCCGGATCCTCGAAATCAAACCTCAGATCGTCCTCGTCGACATCGGCTACAAGTCCGAAGGCGCGATCCCCGCGAATGAATTTGAAGACGAAGACATTCAGGTGGGTGACGAGGTCGAAGTTCTTCTCGAACGTCTCGAAAACGACGAGGGCATGGTCGTGCTCTCGAAGGAAAAAGCCGCCCACCGCCAGAATTGGGACAAGATTTTCAAGGTCTATCAGGAAGGCGGCCTCGTGAAGGGCAAGGTGAAGTCCGTCGTCAAAGGCGGCCTCATGGTCAATGTCGGTGTCGAGGCATTCCTGCCCGGCAGCCAGATCGACATCATCCCGCCGAAGGACCTCAACGAGTACGTCGGCAAGGTGTACGAGTTCAAGATCGTCAAGATCAACGACGACCGCAAGAACATCGTGCTCTCCCGCCGCGAAGTCATCGAGGCGGAACGCGCCGAGCAGCGCCAGAAGTTCCTCGATTCGGTCAAGCCCGGCGACAAGGTGCAGGGCGTCGTCAAGAACATCACCGACTTCGGTGTGTTCGTGGACCTCAACGGCATGGACGGCCTGCTCCACATCACGGACATGTCGTGGGGCCGCTTGAACCATCCTTCCGAAATGGTCGGCATCGGCCAGAAGCTCGAGGTGCAGATCCTCGAAGTGAACCGCGAGAAGGAGCGCGTCTCCCTCGGCCTCAAGCAGATGGCCAACAACCCGTGGGAAAACATCGAAGGCCGCTATCCCGTGGGCCACAAGGTCCGCGGCAAGGTTACCAAGCTCGTCGCCTACGGCGCATTCGTCGAAGTCGAGGAAGGCGTCGAAGGCCTCGTGCACGTCTCCGAACTCTCCTGGGTCAAGCGTATCGCGCGTCCGTCCGACGTGCTCACCGTGGGCCAGGAAATCGAAGCCGTCGTGCTCGGCATCAACAAGGAGGAGCGCAAGATCTCCCTCGGTGTGCGCCAGCTCGAAACCAACCCTTGGGACGACATCGACATCCGCTACCCCGTGGGCACCAATCTCAAGCGCCCGATCCGCAACCTCACCGCTTATGGTGCTTTTGTGGAGCTGGAGGAAGGCATCGACGGCATGATCCACGTCAGCGATTTGAGCTGGACGCGGAAGATCAACCATCCGTCCGAGCTGCTCAAGAAGGGCCAGGAAGTTGAGGCCACCGTGCTCGGCATCGACAAGGCCAATCAGCGCATCTCCCTTGGTATGAAGCAGCTCGAGACCGACCCCTGGTCGAAGATCGACGAACGCTTCAAGGTCGGCGACCTCGTCAAAGGCAAGGTCGCGAAGATCGCCAGCTTCGGCGCCTTCGTCGAACTCGAGGACGACATCGACGGCCTCGTGCACATCAGCCAGATAAGCGAGGACCATGTGGCCCGCGTCAAAGACAAGCTCAATGTCGGCGACGAAGTCGAGGCCCGCGTCATCAAGGTGGACAAGGTCGAGCGCCGTATCGGTCTTTCGATCAAGGCCGTCAATTACGACGAAGCCGATCTCAAGCGCGAAAGCCAGGCATTCGAAAGCCTCCGCCCGAGCACCGACCTGGTCGGACTCGAGCAGGCCTTCAAGTTCGCCACCGAAGAATGGCGTCCCGGCCAGGAGTAATCCGCCGACACCCAAACTCAGGTCGATTACAGGAGGGACGCCGCAAGGCGTCCCTCTTTTCGTTGCAAACCGGACGCCAGCATCTGACTCGCCCTGGTCACACCACGGGGGTGAGCAGGGGCTGGCCGGCAAAGTGCGCGGCGAGATTGCGCACGACAAGATCTGCCATCGCCCCGCGCGTCTCGCGGGTGGCGCTGCCGACGTGAGGGAGCAACACCGTTCTGTCACACTTCAGCAGCCCCGCGGAGACATGCGGTTCGTTTTCGAATACATCCAGGCCCGCGGCATTGATCGTGCCCGCCTCCAACGCGAGCACGAGCGCCGCTTCATCGACGATGGATCCACGAGCGATGTTGATGAGCGTCCCCTCTCTGCCGAGCGCGGCGAGTACGTCCGCATTCACCAAGTGTCGCGTCTCCGCACCGCCCGCGCAGGCTACGACGAGGAAATCCGATTCGTGTGCGAGGTCGATGAGCGAATCCACAAACCGAAAGGGCACGGGCTGCGCCTTGCGGCCATGATACAAGATGTCCATTCCCAGCACACCCAGCCGAGCGGCGATCCCTTTGCCTATGCGGCCGAGTCCGAGAATTCCGGCAGCCTTCCCCCGCAAGGAACTTGCAAGCTCAAACGGTCCGCCGGGCCACTTCCCGTCGTGCAGGTAGCGGTTTGCCGCAGCCAGCTTGCGGCTGGTCATCAATACCAGCGCCAGGGCGATGTCGGCCACGTCATCAGTGAGTACGTCGGGCGTGTTTGTCACACGGATGCCGCGCCCTTGGCAGTATCCGACCGGCACACCGTCGTAGCCGGCACCGAACACCGAGATGATCTCCACACACGGAAGTCGCTCAAGCACCTCCCGGCCATAGTTCGTGCCGCCTGAGCCGACGATCCCGCGGATCGACTGCCCGATACGGGCGACTAGTGCGGACGTGTCGGTGTCACCAAAACACTCGTGGCACTCGTATCGGGCACGCAGCGGCGCGGACAGAAATTCTGGAAGCGGAGCGAGAAAGAGGATGTCTGGTTTTGTCATGCCGCCGTGAGAATGAAACAGGCCCCCCGGCGAGACGAGCGAAAAAACAAATCCATGCGGCGTCGCACTCCGCTGGTGACGGACGTCAGATGCACCCCACAGGCTTCGGAATGCCCGCGATCTTCGAGGACTTCTTCAGCGGTCCGCCTGGGAAGAGATCGTAGAGTTCCTTTGTGGTCACGACCCCGCTCTTGCCCATGCTGCGGATGGTGAGTGCAGCTCCCTTCGCCTGCTGCTCGCGCAGGTAGCGGATCACTTTCATGTGCGCCGCTGTCAGCGTGCCAATGCCCTCTTCCACCGCGATGGCGGCGGCGATCTGCTCGCTCCATTGCGACATGTCCGTGAGGTAGCCCTCCTCATTCACATCCACTTCAGTTCCAGCGATGATTCTTTTCATGATCTGCGTGTCCGTATTCTCAATTCGTGGTTCAAGACTAGTCATTCCGGCATGGCCGCCGGCTTCTTCTTCTGGCGGCTGATGCCCGGCAGCGGCCAGCCTCGGAGCAATACATTCCAATACACATGACGGAATGCCAGTTTTCCGAGGTGATTCAGACGCGACTCCTCGAGCAGCTTCATCGGGCCGAAGGAAAACGGGAAGCCGCCTTCATGAGGTTCGTACTCGTAGTTGAAATCGATGAGCAATGCCTTCCCGTTGCCAGACTCCACGAAGCAGTTCGAGTGACCGTCGAATTCCTCCTTCAACGGCCGGCCTGCGATGTGCAGAAGAATGTTGTCCGCCAGCGTCTCGCTCTCGAAGTGCGCCACAGAGCCGGCTTTCGACGCCGGCAGATTCGTTGCGTCGCCGATCACAAACACATCGGGGTGCTGCAACGATTGCAGCGTATGCTTGTGCGTCGGGATGAAGTCCAGATCGTCGCCAAGGCCCGAGCGGCGCACTGCCTCGTCCCCCATGTTGGTCGGGGTCGTGACGAGCAGGTCATACGGCACCTCGCGACCGTCGAAACAGACGAGCTTGTCGTGTTCCTGGTCCACACGCTCCGCGACGAAGTCCGTCACGATCTCGATTCCCTTGTCCGTGAGAAGGTGGCCCAGCTTTTTCGAGGCTTTTGGCTTTGTAAACGCACCTGACAGTGGCGTCACATAGGTGAGCTTCACCTTTTCCCGAATGCCGCGCTCACGGAAAAACGTATCTGCCAGGAAAGTGAATTCGAGCGGTGCCACCGGACATTTGACTGGCATCTCGTTCACATGCACGACAAGCCGCCCTTCGGAGAACGCAGCCAGTTTGTCCCGCAATGCCTTCGCGCCGTCGAGGGTGTAGAAGTCATGAACGTTCACGCGCCACTTTGGACCGAGCATCCCCTCCGTTTCTTCCGGCGCGGTGCGGCAGCCGGTGGCAATGATCAGCACGTCGTACCGGAGTTCCCTCCCATCTTTCAGCGCCACCATGCGCTGATCGGGCGTGATCGCGGCGATTTCAGCCACCACGAATGCCACCCCCGACGGGATGAAATTTTGCGCAGGCCGGACGATGTCATGTTCCGTGTAACCGCCGAACGGCAGGAAGAGCAGTCCGGGCTGGTACAAGTGCCGGTCGGAGCGGTCCACCACCGTGATGCGCCATTCCGCCCCTGGCAGTTTCCTGCGCAGATGGCTGGCCATCATGGTGCCCGCCGTACCGGCGCCGAGGATGAGGAGGTGCTTGTTCATGGGGCCGAAAAACTGCCACACACCTATATGCGCGTATGAGCATATGCAAGCTTAAACTTTTAGAACTTCGCCGCCAACCCTGGCAACGCAGGCAGGCGGAGAATCGCACGCCCCTGGCCCGGGTCCGCATCGCCACTGCAAAGGGGAACTCTGCATTCCGGATTCTGCCCGCCTCCGACCATTTCGCTCTGCCCCCTGACTGATGGAGGAAACCGCTCCACGCGTTGTAGGGAGACGACGCACCGAGAGAACTGACTGCCCTCGGACGATCTACTCTACCCCAGACTGCCGCATCATGACACCCCAACGTGAACTCGTCTCCGAATATGCCCGGTACCGTACGCGCCGCTGGTTCTTCCAGGAATGCGGCGTCGGCCTCGCCAGCATCGCGGCCATGGATTTGCTTTTGCGCGACGCCGCGGCGGCCCCGAGCGCGACGAATCCTCTGCTGCCGAAGCGTTCGCATTACGCCGGCAAGGCGAAGCGCGTCATCTATCTTTTCATGGGCGGCGCGCCGAGTCACTTGGAACTCTTCGACAACAAGCCCGAGCTGGCCAGGTGGGACGGCAGGCTGCCGCCGGCTGATTTGCTCAAAGGCTACCGCGCTGCCTTCATCAACCCGAACAGCAAGCTCCTCGGCCCAAAGTACAGGTTTGCACGGCACGGGCAGTGCGGCGCGGAAATCAGCGAGTTGCTCCCAAACCTCGCGGAAGTGGCGGATGATCTGACCATCGTGCGATCAATGAAGACGGACGCCTTCAACCACGCGCCCGGCCAGATACTGATGAGCACGGGGAACATGCAGTTTGGCCGGCCGAGCTTTGGAGCATGGACGCTTTACGGCCTCGGCACGGAGAACCAGGACCTGCCCGGCTACGTCGTGATGCAGAGCGGCGCGAAGGGGCCGAGCGGCGGTCTCTCCAACTTTGGCTGCGGATTTCTGCCCACTGTCTATGCCGGCGTGCCTTTTCGCAGCGCCGGCGATCCCGTCTTGTTCCTGAGCAATCCAAAAGGCATAGACGACCGCACGCAGCGTGACTCGCTCGATGTACTCAAGCAGCTCAACGAAGAACGCCTCGGAGTGACCGGCGATCCGGAGATCGCCACTCGTGTAAACAGTTTCGAACTCGCGTATCGCATGCAGCACACCGCGCCTGAACTGATGGACATCTCCAAGGAGCCGAAACACATCCTCGACATGTACGGTGCAAAACCCGGCGAGGCGTCCTTTGCGAACAACTGTCTGCTCGCGCGCCGGCTCGTCGAAAGCGGCGTCCGCTTCGTGCAGCTCTTCCACGAAGCTTGGGATCATCACGGCGGCCTTGTCGAGGGCCTCAAGACGCAATGCGGCCTCACCGACAAACCGTGCGCAGCGCTCATCCGCGACCTCAAACAGCGCGGCCTGCTCGACGACACGCTCGTCGTCTGGGGCGGAGAGTTTGGCCGCACACCGATGGTGCAGGGCGGCACGAACGGCCGCGATCACCACCCAAACTGCTTCAGCATGTGGTTTGCCGGCGGCGGCGTGAAGCCAGGCCTGACGCTCGGGGAAAGTGACGAGTTCGGCTTTAACACCACGCAGGACACCGTCCACGTCCACGATCTCCATGCCACGCTGCTCCACCTGCTCGGCTTTGACCACACCCGGCTTAACGTGAAGTTTCAAGGACTCAACATGCGCCTCACCGGCATCGCCGGTGAACTGGTGACCAAGATGCTCGCATAGCGCTTTGCAAAGGTGGTCGGAAGGTTTTGCGAGGTTCCCGGTCTCCGCCGCTCGTTGTTCAGCGCTTCTCCGGAAGCGCATCCAGGATGCGTTGCACTCCACACACATACTTGCGCCGGGCACGCACACTTATCCCCGCGCGATCTGCGCAGGGACATCTACGGGTGGCGGACCGGTCATGAACCTCACATGGGGCAGATCACGCCTCTCGGTTTCCGGGCAGGTCTGCATCGCCCGTTTGTCCCGCTTGAGACATCGACGCAGCCGTGCAACAACTCCCGGCCATGCCGACCGCCCTGTTGATCACCAGAACGGCGTCAGTCGTCCGCGTCGCTCTGCCACACTTCCTGCTGGTGTTGGCGGCGATCACGACAAGCAGCGCGCAGCGCGCCAGCGATCCGGCCCTGACAGAGCCGCCCGTGCAGATCTCTCCCGGCGTGCGCTACACGGAGCAAAAACGCTCGTTCCAAGCAGTGCCCTCCATCGAGCACACGCCCGACGGGCGCCTGTGGGCATCCTGGTTTGCCCGCGGGAGCGACGGAAGAAAGGGCGACTACGTGGTGCTCGCCACCAGCACCGACGGCGGCCAGACGTGGTCGCCACCGAAGCTCGTCATCGACCCAGCCGGCTCGGTGCGTGCCTTTGATCCCTGTCTGTGGTTTGATCCTGATGGCGTGCTCTGGTTGTTTTGGGCGCAGTCGTACGGCCCGTGGGACGGGCGCGGCGGCGTGTGGTGCATCACGTCGGAAGATTCGCAAGCCCGCTCGCCTACATGGGCGATGCCACGGCGGCTGTGCGACGGCGTCATGGTGAACAAGCCTGTGCTGCTCGCTTCGCGGGACTGGCTCCTGCCCGTGTCCATCTGGTCACGGCCGGCAAGTGCGCAAACTCCGGCTAGGTATCGCCACGACCCCGGGCCATCGGTCGGCGCCGGCGCGCACGTCATCCGCCACACCACCGGCGAGATCGAGAAACTCGGCCGCGTGCTCACTTCACGGCGCGACTACGACGAGCACAGCATCGTCGAGCTTGGCGACGGCAGCCTCTGGATGCTCATCCGCACGCCGGAGGGCGTCATGGAGAGCAACTCGCGCGACAGCGGCGTCACATGGAGCCCGGCGCGGCCCTCGGCGATAAGAAACATCAACTCGCGCTTTTGCATCCGACGCTTGAAGTCCGGCAGCCTGCTGCTCGTCACGCATGAGCCGCCCGACGGAAGGACTCGATCTCACCTGATCGCGCGGATCTCGACCGACGATGGCGGCACATGGCGCGGCGGCTTGATGCTCGACGAGCGGCCCGGAGTCTCCTACCCAGACGCGGCCGAGGGACCGAAGGGCGTGATCAATATCATCTATGACTACGAGAGGACCGGTGCGCGGCAGATACTGCTGGCCCAGTTCAATGAAGGCAATGTCTTGCGCGGCAAAGCATCCCGTTCCACGAGGCTGCGCATGGTGGTGAGCGACGCATCCGGTGGTCCGCCGACTCGCACCCGAACATCGGGAAGCAAATGATCCCTCGGGACGATCGGCCGGGAGCCGCGCCGCAGTGCGAGCCCATCGTGCCCAGGCGCACACGGCTCCGCACCCGTCATGAAAACTCTCTTTGCGCCGGCTTCCGCCGCATAGCGGGTGTCTCGACCGATAGACCACGGAAACTCTGCCCGTCATAGAGGCCAGTTGAAACTCAATATCCCGCCATCTGCATATGCCAGCCGCGTTGTCGCAACGACGCTTCTCTTCGGCCTTGTATTCATGACTGCCCGGTTAGCTCCGCTGTCAGCGACAGAAGTTGTTTCGCAAACCGGGCCAAACTCCGAACACCCCAATGGACACGTCGCGAAGCCCGGGGCCAAGGCATCTCAGTCCGACGATCCCCAAGCCGCCGCCCAGACAACCTTCCAAAAATGCGCCGTTCCCTTCGTAAAGAAGTACTGCGTCGAATGCCACGGGAACCGGAAGTCAAAAGCCCAACTGAATCTTGAAGTCGCCGTGCGCAAGCCGGGTGATCCGGCCTTTGCGCGGAAGTGGATGGAAGCCATCGCCAACGTCAACGCGCATGACATGCCGCCGGACGATGCCGACCAGCCGAACGACGATGAGCGCGAGCGTTTCCTCGACGCACTCGCGCAGGTGAAATACCTCGCCTCTCGTGATCCAGGACCGTTTGTCATCCGTCGCCTCACGAAGGTCGAGTATGGGAACACGCTGCACGACTTCCTCGGTGTCGATGCCGCCATAGCGAAGGAATTGCCCGATGAAGTGCCCGGAGAGGGCTATCTCAACTCGCTCTCGTCCATGCAGACCGAGCAGTATCTCGGCATCGCGAATGCTGCACTGCACCAAATGCCCGCCGAGGCTCAAAAGCGGCTCTTTGGGGGCAAAACCGCCGATGTTCGCGAGATCGCCCGCAAGCTCACGCGCATCGCGTATCGCCGACCTCCCACCGAGGCCGAACTCGACGTGCTGGTGAAGGTTTTCGACCTCGGAACGACCAACAAGCTCGATCGCAATGCTGCGCTCCGATTGATGCTCAAGGCGGTGCTCGTCTCGCCGCAGTTTCTTTTCATCACGCCGTCCAAAGACGCGCCCACCGGCGAGAAGATCGTGCCGCTGGATGATTACCAGCTCGCCAGCCGCCTCTCGTATCTCCTTTGGGCCACGATGCCGGATGCGGAACTGTCGAAGCTCGCCGACGAAGGCAAGCTCCACGATCCCGAAATCCTCAGAGCGCAGACGAAGCGCCTGCTGGCCGACACACGCTCACGCGCGCTGTTTGACGGCTTCGGTGCACAGTGGCTCGGCCTCGACACGCTCGCGACGAAGACCTTCGACGCGCAGAAGTTCCCGCAAATGACTCCCGATCTTCGCAGCGCCATGTATGAGGAAGCGAGGCTGCTCTTTGACAGCATCGTGCGCGAGAACCGCAGCGTTATCACCTTCGTCAGCGCGGACTACACTTATCTCAATCGCACGCTCGCTACGATCTACGGTCTCGAGAAAAAGGTCTCAGGCAGCGACATGCAAAAAGTATCGCTCACGAATGCGAACCGCGGCGGCATCCTGGCGATGCCGGGTGTGCTCGCCACCACGTCGTTCGCCACACGCACCAGTGCCGTGAAACGCGGCATCTGGGTGCTCGAACAAGTGCTCGGCCAGCGTGTGCCGCCTGCGCCGCCGAACGTCCCCGGCCTCGAAAAGCAGGACCCGAAAAAGGTCGCCAGCATGACCCTGCGCCAGCGCACTGAGTTGCATCGCACCAACGCCGTCTGCGCGAACTGCCACAAGATCCTCGATCCCATCGGCTTCGGTTTGGAAAACTTCGACGCCATCGGTCGCTGGCGTGACAAGGATGAGTCCGGCGGTCCCATCGACGCGGTGGGCGAACTCCCTGGCGGCAAACGTTTCTCTTCACCCAAGGAACTCAAAGCCCTCATCGCCGCACGCCAGTCAGACCTCGCCCGCAACCTCACCGAGAAACTCCTCGCTTATGCCCTCTGCCGTCAACTTGATGGCTACGACCACATCATCGTGGATCAGATGCATCAAACCATCGCGAAGGACGGCTACAAGATGCAGACGCTCCTCAGCGAGATTGTCATGAGTTATCCGTTCATAAATCGACGCGTTCAGGAATAACCCCGCCCAACCATGTCCACTCATCTCATCAACCGCCGCGCCTGTCTGCGTGGCCTTGGAGCCTCGCTGGGGCTTCCGTTGCTCGAAACCATGGGCTGGGCGGATGCCGCGAAAGGCAAGACGAGCTACAAGCCGCCGGTGCGGCTCGCTTTCATGTACATGCCGCATGGCGTGATCATGGATCAGTTCTGGCCGAAGTCGCCGGAGAGCTTCCTGAAGTCACCGCCGCCCGCGCTGGAGTCGCTGCGGCCGATTTTGAACCAATGCCTGATGGTGAAAGGCATCTCAGGTGTGCCGATCACACCGTTTGGCAGTGCGCCTCATGCGCTGGAGCTTTCGACGTGGCTCACGGCCTCGCTGCCGGACGCGGCGAAGCGCAACCAGATCCACATCGCCATCTCGGCGGACCAGATCATGGCGAACTATGTGGGGGGACTCACCGCGCTGCCTTCGCTGGAACTCGCCACGATGCCGCAGACGCACAAGGAGAACCAGGAAGGTCTCAACGAAGGCTACTACTCGCACTGCAGCTTCCGCTCGCCCACGCAGGCGATGCCCGCGGAGATCAATCCGCGCACGGTGCTGGAGCGTTTGTTTGGCAAAACCGATCAGAGCGGTAAAACGTCTGCCACCGACCCGCTCGACCGACAGATGCTCGACCTCGTCATCGGAGGCGCGAAGGACCTGCGACGCAAATTGCCGCACGGCGACCAGCAGAAGCTCGATGAATACCTCGACAGCGTGCGCTCCGTCGAGCGCCGCATCGCCGCCATCGAGTATCGGCAGAAAGAAGCCGCGCTGGAAAAGGCCGGCGTCTCATCAAGCAAGCGCAAGGCCAGCGACTCGCCGCCCATCGAGGTGAAGATCCCCGAAGGCGACAAGCGCAGCGAATACATGCAGGTCATGTGCGACCTCACCGTGCTCGCCTTCCAGACGGACACCACGCGCGTCAGCACCTACATCGGCTCCACGCCGAATGGCGTCTCATATCCCGAACTCGGCTTCAGCGACACGCACCACGGCCCCACGCATCACAACAACGAGCCGGAGAAGGTGCGCAAAGTCGCCGCCATCACGAAGTTCAACATCGACCAGTTCGCCTACATGGTGAAAAAGATGGCCAGCCTCCGCGAAGGCGACGGCACGCTGCTCGACAACAGCATCATGATGTGGGGCAGCGGTCTGGAGGACGGCAACAAGCACACCCGTGAGAACCTTCCTTTTATCATCGCCGGCAAAGGCGGCGGCACGATCAACACCGGCCGCTTCATCGACACCGTGAAAGGCAATCAAGGCGATCTCCTCACCACCTTGCTCGCGTGCGCTGGCGTCCCCCTCGATCGCCCCATCGGCATCGCGACGAAGGAGATCAAGGAGATGATGAAGGTGTGAGCGGCAAAGTAGTCATGCGCTTTAGCGCGTGACAGCATCCAATGACGATTCGCGGCCTGTTGCCGATAAACGAAGCCGTGCGAGCTAAAGCTCAGCACTACTTTGCCGCCGGACGAAAACGCTCCGCCACACGCTCCACGCCAGCGCGCTGCCCATCGACTGCTTCAAAGCTCGCTGTCTTCGCATTCCATCCTGTTTTCTGCGGATACGGTTGCAGCGGCATTTCCCACTCGGCTTTGCCATTCACAACGTGACGGCCCGTGAGCGCACCGGGTGCGACACCTCGCTCACGCCATGCACGCACGGCATCGAGGAGGTTCGGTGTTTGATTCACACCAGGGCCGCCGCCGTGGGCCATGCCGGGCACGAGGTAAAGGCGAATGAACGAACGCGCCTTCTCCAAGCCGCCAAAGTGCTCCACCACGCGCTCGTAGTGGTCGATCGTCGCCTGCAGCGGCACCACGGAGTCGGCGGCACCGGTCGTGGCGATGAGTTTGCCGCCGCGCGTTTCGAAGGAAGTGAGGTCGGCGTTCTCCGCGTTCGGATACAGTGCCAATTCAGCAGTGTAGGTGTCGAGATCGGCACCGAAGTTGATGTCCTCCAGGTTCTTGTCTTTACCGAAGACCCAGTTGAACAGATACAGATGCCCGTGCGACGCCGACAGCGATGCGCCGAGCGGGATGCCATTGAAGAGCCGCTCGCCCGTCACCGCATGACGCGGGCTGTCGAAGACGGCTTCTTGAGCGGTGCCGCGTGTTCGTTTGTGGGCGATGCGTCCTTTTTCCGCGCCAGCACGATCACTGCGTCGATGTCCTGCATGGTGCAGCGAGGGTCTGAGACAAATTTGCCTGTAGCGAGCGGGATCTCACGCGGAATCACGAACTCATTCGCGGTCGCGATCACATTGCCTCCTCGCGAGAAGCGATACCGCGCGAATCGCCTTGCCTCGGCTCCTGATTTGGCGTCGAGGAATTTGGGAGGAGTGGATGCTGGCAGGCAACGACAACGGAAGATCACGGCAGTGTGCAAGTGACCCAGAGGCGGCCGAAGCGGGTGCGGCATTGCCAACGCTGTCGCTCTCGGAGTCTTGATCGGGTGAGAAGCGCCAGTTTGGAAACACCCGGGTGAAGGCCCAAGCAGAATAGCCGTCCGCGCCGGTGTCGTAACGCTGGTCGGGAGAACCTGCTGGCAACGGCAAGTCAGCTCTGCCTGTCGTGCTCGAGCCGGTGCTGCCGGCGATGCGGCCGCCAGTTGACTCGCCGGCTTCGAGCGTGGCATCGACGCTGTCGCCATAGGCGTCAGCGCCGACGATGCTGCCGAGACTCTGCCGCGGCATGGGGCCTGAGGAGACACGGCTCACCGGCTGAAGCCGGGGATCCAAGTGAAGCCCGCGTGGGTTTGCTCTCACAATCTCCGTTGCGGACGCTTCGAAGTTGCGGCGCGGCAGTTTAGCACCGTGTTCGTGATCGTGGAGGTCGCCGAGCGGGAGAGAGTCATCGTATTGGCCGAAATCGCCGTGCCGGAGGGAAACCGACCGGAGATACCCCTGCCATGGCGCTGTGCACGAGTTGCGCGAGAAGGTCGCGAGGTGGACCGAGCGGCAGGAGAAGTGATTCACTTCACCAGAAACTCCCGTTCGCTGGCATCGATCTCGCCCTCCCAAGCCTTCAGCTTCGCCTTCAAGTCGTGGACGATGTCCATGTGCTCGTAGTTCACGTCGTGACGTTCGCCGATGTCGTGTTCGAGGTCGAAGAGGAGGTCCATCGTGTGGCCGTCGTCGATGAACTTCCATTTGCCGGAGCGCACGGCCCATTGCTTGCGGTTGCTGCGATCAATGCGCCAGAAGAGCGTGCGCTCCTGCTCGGACTTTTCGCCGGTGAGGATCGGCAGGAGGTTGATGCCATCGGGTTTGTAGTCGGCGGGAAGCTTCGCTTCGGCAGCGGCGAGGAAGGTGGCGGTCAGGTCCATGGTGATGCCGACTTGTTTCGTCGTCACGCCCTTCGGCAGCTTCGCGGGCCAGCGCATCAGACACGGCACGCGGATGCCGCCTTCCCACAGCGTCGCTTTGTGATGGAACAGCGGGCGATTGTCAGACCAGCGCTCGCCGCCGTTGTCGCTGCTGAGCACGAGCAGCGTGTTATCCGCGATCCCTGCCTTCTCCAGTTCGGCAAAGATCATGCCCACGCCTTCGTCCACCTTCTCCAGCATCGCCTTGTAGTCGGTGCGCGAGCCGTTGTGCATGTCGTCCTTCGTGATCTCCTTCAAGTGCTTGCCCGGTGGCATGAAGGGCGCGTGGACGGCCTGGTGAGGCACATAGAGGAAGAACGGCTCCTTCGCGTGCTTCTGGATGAAGGCGGCTGCGTGTTGGTTCAAGAGGTCCGTCGTGTAGCCATCGACGGTCACCGCCTTGAGACCATCGCGAAGGCAGTTCGTGCCGTCCATGTAGAGATGCGTGTAGTAGTCGCTGTGGCCGAGCAGCGTGCCGAAGTATTCGTCGAAGCCGTGGTGCAGGGGATTGAACTCGTCCTTGTAGCCGAGATGCCACTTGCCAAACGCGCCCGTCGCATAGCCTGCGCCCTTCATGAACTTCGCGATGCTCGGCTGCGTCGTCGGCAGACCGAGTGAATGAATGTCCGGCTCGTTCACCCATTTTCCATCCACCTTGCGTTGCTGCTCCGCCGTATAGCCCATCGCGAACTCAAACCCCACGCGCTGCTGCCAGCGTCCGGTGATGAAGCCGCAACGCGTCGGCGTGCAGACGGGTGCGTTCGCGTAGAAGTCGGTGAACTTCACGCCTTCCTTTGCGATGCGGTCGATGTTCGGCGTCTTGATGTCCGACGATCCCATGCAGCCGAGGTCCGCGTAGCCCATGTCATCCACGAGCACGAAGACGACGTTCGGCTTCGGCGCAGCGAGGGCGGAAAACGAGAGTACAGAGGAGGCGAGACAGGCCAGGGTCCGGTGCATGACGTGGGAAATGACGGTGCGAATCGCCAGGTTCCATCACGCGGATCAGCAGTGCGCCCTTGATCCTGCTTCCACAACCGTCGGGTGTCGGATCGAGGTGTGTGGTGGAAGCCTCGGCGTCATGCTCCCCGCAGTGCGGCGAACGACGAATGCTCAGCCTCACCTGAGGTCGCCACCCTGCTACTGGGCAAAGATGAACTGCTGAGTATTGATCAGCGCATGGATGAGATCCTCGATTTGATCGAGACCCGACTGGCGGGCTTTCGTCCATGCGGCGCGCTCGGCAGATGTGGGCTTCCTTGAGAGGAGCGTGAGATAAACGGCATCCATCTGGTCGTCGGGATACTTCGCGGCGGCGAGGTTAAGCTGGAGTTGCGTGTAGCGCTGCGTGATCGCCTGGAACAACTCGCTGTTCATGAGGACAAGCGCTTGTGGCATGGAGGCTTCGCTGTTCGCGTTGTCGATGAGATCGCGATCGCTCTGGCCAAACTCGCGCAAGTAATGGCCACGCGGCGCGGGCGAATCGAGATCGGCGGCGCGAGGCCATTCGCGGACGTGTGAGCGGCGGGCTTTGAGGTAGGCGTCGATGTCAGTGATGCCAAAGCGTTTGGCTTCGTCGCGGAAGACGGTCTCGCGGGCCTCTTCGGCGCCTTTCTCTTCATCGGCGATGCTCTTGCCGATCTCGTAGCCGGGCACGTCGATGTAGGCGCGTTGCTGGCCGGCCTTCTTGAGTTCCTCGAACGTAGGTTTCGCAACGGGAATGGGCGGCGGTGCCGGCTTGCCGGTCTTCTTTGTGTAGAGGCGGGCGACGGCGGGAACGACGACGTGATCGTGAATGCCGGTGCGCGCATCGAAGCTCAACCGGCGAATGTCGAGATTGAGCTTCTCCATGAGCGGCTTGTCCTTGGCCTTCTGCGCGGCGGTGTATTGATCCTTCAGCACGCTCGATCGATCGGCCTGCGCGTCGTAGGCGAGCGAGGCTTTGATCGAGCCATCGAAAATCTCCTGCGCGCTCAGCAGATCGAGCGCATCGCTGAGCTTGCCTTTGTAGTTCAGCTTCGCGGCCATGTCGGCATCGATGCCGTGGCGGCGCGGGAGATCGGGCGTGGGATGAATCAGGGTGACAAACGAGTCATATATCTGCTCCGCACTCATGCGACGCAGCAGCGGACCGGTGAAATGATACGTCTCGCCCGCCGTCAGCTCCCGCGATGTGACTTCACCCTGGTAGGCGCGGGTGTTGAAGAGCACGCGTTGGTATGCCTTCAGGTCGTAGCGCAGCGAAATCACGAGCTGCTCCAGATGCTTCATCAGCTCGGGATTCATCGCCACAGTGTTGTCCATCAGCTCGTCCACCGGCTCGATGAGCCCGAGGCCGAAGACTTGTTTCCAAAGTCGATTCGCGATGACCTTGGTGAAGCGCGGATTTTCCGGTGAAGTCATCCAGTCGGCGAAAGCTTTCGTCGTTTGCGCGGTCGGCTCGCATTTCACCGAGTGGCCGAGCATCGTCGCCGGCGCGATTACATCGAAGGGCTTTGCGTCTTCATACTTGTAGTCGTGCGGCAGCTTGAGCAGTCGCGTCGGCAGGGCCTGCACTTTGCTGTAGCGGACGAAATCACCGAGGTTCTCGAAGATCGTGCCCATCCATCGCGTGGCATTTTTGCCATCCGGCTTCTTCTCGGCCGCTCGACGCATCGCCAGCGCTTCGTCTTGTGCCGCGATGCCGGTGAAATTCGTCTCCAGCGGATACGTGAACGCCGCCATCTGGTAGAATTGCATCTGCGTCCATTTGTCGAACGGGTGATTGTGACACTGCGCGCACTCGATGCGCGTGCCGAGGAAGACGCGCGTGGTGTTCGCGAGATTATCGAGCGGCATGCCGAGATCGCGCATGTAGTAGCCGATCGCTGGATTGTCCCACACCTTGCCCTGCGCGGTGAGCAACTCGCGGACGAACTGGTCATACGGCATGTTCTCGCGAATGCGGCGCTTCACGTGCTCGAGATACGGCTTCGACGTCATCTCGCCCTGGCCGCCATTCGCCCGCGACTGCACGCGCAGCAGATCGGCCCAAAAATGAAACATGCGCTGGTTGTAGCCATCGCTGTCGAGCAGGCGATCGATCAACTTCGATCGCTTTTCTTTGTCCGCACTGTCGAGAAACTCGCGCGTCTCCTGCATCGTCGGAATGCGTCCGGCGATGTCGAGGTAGATGCGGCGGACGAAGACTTCATCGCTCGCCGGCGGATTCGGCTGCAATCCGTTCTTCTGCCAGTCCTGAGCGAGCAAGGCGTCGACTCGCGTCGAGGCATCGTTCGCGTTCGCGACCGTGGACACGACCACTGAAAGGGTGATGAAAAGCGTGCGCGTGAGGGCTTTCATGACGAAAACGCAAACGCGAAGGGTCACCGCCATCTAGCAGGCGAAGCATGGTAGCCATCTCGCTCCGCGAGATGAGCATTGTGTCACCGCCAACACTTGGTCAGGACGAACTTGCAACACACTCAGACATTGCGGACGCTCTTTGGCTCGTCTCGCGGAGCGAGACGGCTACTGTACCGACACCTGCTCATACGCCACCAGCGCCGGCTCCATCGCCTTCAGCGCCGTGGTCCAGAAGTCGGGGGACGTGAGATCTTCGCCGAGCGTTTGCTTCACCACTTCCTCACACGTCGCGCTGCCGGTCATCGCGAGGAAGGCCTCGTAGCGCGGGAGGAAGGAGGCGCCCTCGGCTTTGAAGCGGGCAAAGAGCGCCTGGCTCAGCAGGTAGCCGAAGACATAGGGGAAGTTGTAGAACGACACGCCCGTGATGAAGAAGTGCATCTTCGACGCCCAGAACATCGGGTCCGTGCCGTCATCGAGCAGCGTGTCGCCGTAGAGCTTGCGCTGCGCCTCGCTCATCAGCTCGGACAAGCGCGAGACGCTCACCTCGCCAGCCGCGCGCTCGGTGTAGAACGCCTTCTCGAACTCGTAGCGCATGGGGATGTTGATCAGGTAGGCGTGCGCGCGCAGCATTTCCTGATCGAGCAGATACGCCTTTGTCGCCTCGGTGATGCCGGGGTCGTTCATGAGACCGCTGAGCAGGATCATCTCGCCGAAGTTCGACGCCGTCTCCGCGAGCGTCATCGGATAGCTGGCCGCAAATGATCGCGCCGGGCGCAGCACACACGAGTGCCAGGCGTGACCGACCTCATGCGCGAGCGTCACCATGTCGTGCACCGTGCTGTGGAAGGTCATATAGACGCGCTCCTCGTGCTTGAACTGCGAGCCGGTGCAGAACGCGCCGGGGCGCTTGCCCGCGCGTGGCTGCGCCTCGATCCAGCGTTGCGCGAGCATTTCGCGGAAATACGCGCCGAGCTTCGGATACGCGGCGCTGAAGGCTTGATCCACCGTCTTGCACGCCTCGTCCCACGTCAGCGGCTTCTCTTCCGGCGCGGCGATCTGCGGCGCTTCGAGATCGAAGAAATGCAGCGCGCCCGTGCCTTGCAGCTTCGCGCCCTTGCGGATCGCGCGACGCGGCAGCTCGATGTTCGTCAGGATCGCTTC
>JAIBCL010000013.1 GCA_019694165.1 Verrucomicrobiaceae bacterium
GCATGCCGAGGACGATGCGTTGGCCTCGTAAAATCCGCGCATCAAACAAACAAACGCAGACTCTCACGAGCTTGCCCTCGCGGCTTAATCCCCGCGACGTCCTTCAGGCGATGTCTGGTAGCCTGAACGACGCCACCACCAGGCTGGCCTGCTGACCGGGCGACCGGGTCGAAGGCGAGATTCAACAGGACGCTGGGTGCGCGGGATTCTGCCGACCGAAGCCTTCGCACCGAGAACAAATGACCGGCTGAGCATGGAGACGCTGCGGTTGACGGCCATTCGGACAGGGGTTCAACTCCCCTCGCCTCCACTTCTTTGACCGTCCGGGAAGTGGCCTTTGAGAATGAGCAGAGCAAGACATGGAGCAGGAAGTTGATTGCTCATGAACTTGGCGCGCGGTGGGGATCGGGCTGGCGCTGCGCATTGCGGATCTGAAAGTGTGGTCATGCAGGATTTCGCAACGAAAGGTCTGTTGGCTTCGGGCCGGAACAGGAACGAGAACCATGTCTTGCGGGCAATGACTGTGCGGACGGCATTGTCGCCGCATGACATATGCGGCGGCGGCAAAAGTGGTACGCCGTGCTGGAGACGGCGCACAGCCTGTGCGGCATCACCACCGCGGTCGGTCCAGACCACGATCTTCTCGTTTTCAGAAACACGCGGCCACATGCGTGCCGGCGGACGCAATGGTTGCCAGCGCGGATGCGCTCGCCTACTTTCGGGGCATATGCGATGGCTTGCCCACATCACGCTCGCTCTGTTGGCGTGCCTTGCCGTGCCATCGTGCGGGCTGGTCGGCAAGGGCTTGAACAAGATGCCTTGGAATAAGAAAAAGAAGAACGAGGCGGCGAAACCCGATGACGGACCGCACGTCATCGGCACTGTCGAGCTGGTTAACCCCGAACAACGTTTCGTGCTGATCCGCACCGAGGCAAAAGTCGCCATGCCTGCCGGTCAGGAGTTGACCGTGCTGGATGCTACCGGAGCGCGCTCGAAGGTGAAGGTGACGCCGGAAAAGAAGCTCGATTTCCTCACCGCGGACATCGTCGAAGGCACGCCTCGTGTAGGGGGCGTGGCGTATTTTCAACTCGATCGGAAGGCCGTCCCTCCAGCGGACCCAAACAAGCCTGTCACGCCTTCCTCGCCGCCGCCTCCGCCACCCGTCACTCCGTTGGCGCCTCCGGATCAACCGCCGCCCATCACGCCCGTCTCGTCTTCCGAGTTTCTCAAGCCGGAGGCCAGTCTGCCGGTGCCACCGCCGCCAGTGCCGAGATCCGCGTCCCCCATCCCGCCGCAACGGGTGCCTTCGCCACCGGCCGGCAGCGGGATTCCGGTGCCCGGCCAGATCGAGCTTCCGCCTGTCGTACGATGATGACCGAGGAACAAGCTCTGGAGCGGATCCTGACGCATGCAGACCGGGGCTCCGTGGCGCTTCTGCCGCTGGCCCAAGCGCTCGATCACTTTTCAGCACAGGAGATTCTGGCATCCGTGCCCAATCCTCCGTTCGACAATTCGGCCATGGACGGCTACGCACTGCACGTCGGTGACTCGGAAGGCGCTCAGCCACTTCGCGTGAAAGGCGAGCAGCCAGCGGGCCTCGACCGCCGCCTCACCGTCGAGCGCGGCTGCGCGATCCGCATTTTCACCGGCGCGCCGCTGCCGCAGGGCACGGATGCCGTGATCATGCAGGAAGACGTGGATGTGGAGCGGCGCGATGCCACCACCTGGATACGCTGCCGTGAGCCGGTGACTGAAGGCGAGAACATCCGGCGCGCCGGCGCTGATCTCTGCCGTGGGCAGCGCATACTTTGCGTGGGCGAGCGTCTCACCCCGGCACGCATCGGCCTGCTGGCCTCGCAGGGCATCGACACTGTCGAAGCAGTGCTGCCACCGCGCGTGGCGGTGCTCACCACCGGCGACGAGCTGGCGCGCCCTGGTGCCGCGCTCCGCTCCGGCCAGATCCACGATTCGAACGGTCCCATGCTCCACGCGCTGCTCTCGGCGCACGGCATCAGTGATGTGACCGTGGAGCACTGCGGCGATGAACCGGCCGATACGGAGCGGATGCTCGCCCGCCTGGTGGCAGCGCACGATTTTATCATCATCGCGGGCGGCGTCTCCGTCGGCGACAGGGATCAGGTGAAGCCCGCGCTGCGCTCGCTCGGGATCGATCCCGAGCTGTGGCGCGTGCGGATCAAGCCGGGGAAACCGTTTCTGTACTGCCGCGGTGATACAGCCCGCAGTCACGGCGAAGCCAACGCGGCATTCAAAGCCCCTCCGCGCCAAGTGCATATCTTCGGCCTGCCGGGGAATCCGGTCTCGGCTTTCGTCACCTTCCATGTCTTCGTGCGTCCAGCGCTGCTGCACCGGCGTGGTGCTTCTGCCGATGAGATCAGACCGCGAACGGCCCTCGCGGAGATGAGCGCATCACTGACGAACCGGGGCGACCGTCCTCACTACATGCGCGGCAGGATGGCGGATGGGAAGTTCATCACGGTGGGCACGCAGCAGAGCCATGCCCTCTTCGCGCTGAGCCAGGCAGATGCGCTGCTGCGGCTAGATGCCGATGAGTCCGCCGCCGCTGGAGAGGTCCGGCGCGTGATTCTCCTCTGAGAATCCTGCAACGTTTGGACGAGTCCGTCGGCGCGTTTCCACCGCCGGGAAGAAGCGAGGCTCTGCCGCGACTCCCGACGACACGCAGACTCTCCATTTGCACAGGACGGCCTCCGACGTAATCGGGTGTTGTCACCGTGCCCGTCATGCCGACTCCGTCTTCTTCACCCCACGCCAGCGTTCCCACATCCCACGCTCCCGTCGCCGTAATCGAGAACCTTTACCCGTGCATCGAAGGCGGCAGACATCCGGTGAAGCGGATCGTGGGTGAGCGGCTCGATGTTTTCGCCGATGTTTTCAAAGACGGCCACGATGTGATTTCCGCCGTGCTCAAGTGGAGGCCCGCCGGCGGCCTGCGCTGGTTTGAAGCGCCCATGCACCATGTGGACAATGACCGCTGGACCGGCTCGTGCGCATTTGAAAGCGTGGGCCGCTGGGAATATCAAATCGAGGCATGGGGCGATACGTTCCGCTCGTGGAAGAAATCCTTCGCCGCGCGCTGTCAGGCGCATGATCCGGACGTGCCCGTGGAGGCGCTGGAGGGGGCGCGATTGTTGCGGGAGGCCGCTATGCGCGCCAAATCCACCGGCGCGCCTGACGTATGCGCACAGCTCGCCGACATCTCGGAACTCCTGGCGCGGCTGCCGGCGGACGAGTTGCTCGAGGTGCTGCTCTCCGACGAGCTGCAAACGCTCATCGACCGGCATCCGGACCGCGGCCTGTCGATCTGCTCGCAGACGCTGCGCGTGATCGTCGAGCGTCCGCTGGCGCGCTTCTCGGCATGGTACGAGTTCTTCCCGCGGAATGCTGAAGGGCGCGCCGACAAGCACTCCACTTTCCGCGACTGCGTCACCCGGCTCGACGACGCGAAGTCCATGGGCTTCGACATCATCTACTTCCCGCCCATCCACCCCATCGGCGTGACGCACCGCAAAGGGAAAAACAACACGCTCACCGCACTGCCCGGCGATGTCGGCTCGCCCTGGGCCATCGGCGGCCCCGCAGGCGGGCACTACGACGTGGAGCCGGCGCTCGGCACGATCGACGATTTCGTCTGGCTCGTCGGCGAGGCACGAAAGCGCGGCCTCGAGATCGCGCTCGACTTTGCGCTGAACTGCTCGCCGGACCATCCCTACGTGAAGACGCATCCCGACTGGTTTTATCAGCGGCCCGACGGCTCCGTCCGCTACGCCGAGAATCCGCCGAAGAAATATCAGGACATCTATCCGCTGAACTTCCACTGCACCGACTGGCAGAATCTCTGGAGTGAACTCATCAACATCGTCCTCTTCTGGGCAGACAAGGGCGTGAAGGTCTTTCGTGTGGACAATCCGCACACCAAGCCCGTGGCCTTTTGGGAGCGGCTCATCGCGGAAGTGCAGCGCAAGGATCCGGACGTGATGTTCCTGTCCGAGGCGTTCACCAAACCGAAGATGATGCAGGTGCTGGGCAAGTCCGGTTTCACGCAGAGCTACACTTACTTCACCTGGCGTGAATCCCGCGCGGAGCTGCAGGCATACTGCGAGGAACTCACGCGCTCCGACATGCGCTGGTATTACCGGGCGAACTTCTGGCCGAACACGCCCGACATCCTGCCCGGCCACCTCCAGAACGCCGGCCCGCAGATGTTCCGCATCCGCGCCGCGCTGGCCGCCACGCTCTCATCATCGTGGGGTCTTTACTCCGGCTATGAATTCTGCGAAAACGATCCGTATCCCGGCAAGGAGGAGTACAACCACTCCGAAAAGTACGAACTCAAGCAGCGCGACTGGAACGCACCGGGCAACATCAAGGGCTTCATCCGCGAGCTGAACCGCGTGCGCCGCGAGAACGCCGCCATGCAGCTTTACGACAACCTCGTCTTCCACACCGCCGATCACGACAAGATCATGTGCTTCTCGCGCTGCACCGAGGATTTCTCCAGCCGCGTGCTGTGCGTGGTGAACATCGACCCGAAGGAGACTGCCTCCTCGAACGTGCATCTCGATCTCCCCGCTCTCGGCCTCGACTCCGGCCGTCCCTTCAAGGTCCACGACATGCTCCACGGCAGTTCCTACGAGTGGAGCGGGCGGACGAACTTCGTGTCCCTGAATCCCAACGGCGTGTCCATGCATCTTTTCCGGGTGGAACAGGTGTAAGGCGGGATTCAGAATGCGGGATACGGCACTGAATCGACGGCATCGCCTCATCTACTCCGCCATGCGCACGCTGATCCTTCTCATCCTGCTCGCCGCCATCGGCTGCGTGCTCGATCGCGAGCAGCGCGGCGGCCGTTTCCAGCGCGCGGATGACTTGTTTCTCGATTTCCTCGTCGCCAATGCGCGCGAGAGATTTGAAGCCGTTGGCGGCGGCGCGTCCGACCAGGTGGTGTTTGTGCGCATGCGCGAGGAGGACCGCGCCGAATACGCGAGCTGGCCGCCCGCGCCCCTCGACTGGCAGATGGTGCTCAAAGGGCTGGCACGCTTTGAGCCGGACGTGGTGGTAATCGCGACGCCGCTCACCTGGGGGCTGCCGGCGCCGGAGTTTGTCTCCCAGGCCGGCCAGGCCTTGCTGCCTTTTCCCAGCGTCGTGATGGCCGTGACCGGACGGACGGACACTGGCGAGACCGCCGGCAATGTTGCATCGGCCGGTGCCGCGGCCGTTCTCAAAGAGAATATGCCGGCCATCGCGCATCTCGACGGTGAGGCCGGACTGCTGCCGCTTTTGCAGGAGATCACGGCACTGCCTGACGAAGGTGTGCGCAGCCAGATGGAACTGGGAATCGTCGTTGCTCCCGCGGACGATCCTAAGACGCAGCAGCAGCCGCTGCTCGTGCGCTGCGGGGACTTCGTGGCTCCGTCCCTGGTGCTGCAAGCCCTGGCGCGCCACAGCCGGACGCCGTATGCACACCAGAGATTCCGCATCGGCGCGGGAGCGGGCGCACATCTCGGAGGCGGCATCTTCGTGCCGCTTCAGAACGACGGCAGCCTCGCCGTGCGCCCCTCCACTGCGGTGGCATCGGTGAATGCGCTGGATTTCATCGCTGGTGATCTGGCGGAAAGCCTGAACGCGGCTGACAAGGCGAAGCTCGGCAGGAACAAGATCATCGTCGTCGGCATCGACAACGACTCGCCGCACCCCTCCTCCGCACGCATGCAGGCAGGCGCGCTGGCAGCCGTGCTCGCACTGCCGCGCATTCACGCCATCGGGCAGATCGAGCGCTGGATCGTATGCGCCATCGCAGCCGTGCTCGGCTGCCTGTTGCTGCGTCACCGTGGCGGCAAGGCATTCCGCTCCGGACTGCTGCTCATCTTCGCCGCGCTCGTCGCGAGTTTCCTGATCTTCCGGTCACAGCTCATGTGGTTCCCTCCAGCCGTGCCGTCCGCCCTTCTCGCTGCCAGCACATTGTTCGCCATGCTCTTTGGCCGCAAGCCGTCGTCGGCAGCATAGGTGGCAGTCGGGCGTATCTCTTGACGCAGCCCGGCCACCACCCCGCCGGACGCTCCGAAGATACCGCATCGAAATGAAGGACCTCAGGTTGTTTATCAACCTGTCCTAGACACCTCGTACGCAGGCGAAATATCGCTGGATTTCACCGGCCCGTGCGCCAATCATCCGGCCCTCCAAAATCCAAACTCGATCCCACCATGTCCGACGCTTCTTGCTGCACGAAATGCCGTTGCGAAATCGCCTTCGCCAATCTCATCCTCCGCCTTTGGGTCGGCCTGCGCCTCTTCATGGCGGGCATCGACAAGTTCCGGGACAAGGCCACGAAGCTCTACAATTTCTCCGACTGGACCACGTTGAAGGCGAATGTGAAGCCGCTCTTCGACAACATGACGAAGGAGACTTTTCTCCCTGACATCATGGTGGCCAACTATGTTTTCGTACTCAGCTACGCGCTCATCATCGTCGGCGCGTGGGTGATCGTGGGCCTCTTCACACGCCTGAGCCTGTTTGTGGCCGGATTGCTGTTCGTGTCCCTGAGCTTTGGCCTCATGGCGCTGCCGGACGATGACCAGGCCGTGTTCCGCGGCATCGAGGTGGCGATCACCGCATTCGCGCTCGTGACCGCCTCCCGTCAGCACAACCGCCTCTCGCTCGACGGTCTGCTCTTCCGCCCGAAGGCGGACTGATGCAAGCCGGCCCTTCCAATCGTACTTCTTCCGTTGAACCCCGATCTACATCGGACTTATGAAGCCATCCCCCATTCAAACCTCCGCGCCGGCCGCGTTCTCGAACTTCATGGATCGCCGCGGATTCCTCCGGCAGGGCGCCGCCTTTGGCGCGGGTCTCTACCTCGCCACGAGCAAGAGCGCAGTCGCCCAGGCTGAGAACGCGCAGCGTACGCTGAAGGTAGGCATCGTCGGCTGCGGAGCGCAGGGGCAGCGCCTGCTCGATGCGTGCAAGGACATCCCCGGCCTCGAATTCGTCGCGGTGTGTGACATCTGGAACTTCAACCGCAACATGGTCATGGGCCGCTTCCGTGGCAGCGCCTCGCAGCCGGCCCAGTATGAGGACATCGAGGAGATGCTCGCCAAGCAGAAGGACATCGAGTGCGTGATCATCGCCACGCCGGACTTCATGCACGCGCCGCACACGCGCCTGGCCCTCAAGGCGGGCAAGTCGGTTTACTGCGAGAAGATGATGGCCAACACCATCGAAGCGGCGAAGGACATGGTCCGCGCCCAGCGCGAGACCGGCGGAATCCTGCAGATCGGCCATCAGCGCCACAGCAATCCGCGCTACCTCCACCTGCGCGACAATGTGCTGCGCAAGGCGAAGCTGCTCGGCCGCATCACGCACTGCTACGGTCAGTGGAACCGCGGCGTCTCCGCCAGCCAGGCGCTCGACATGCCGAAGAAGTATGAGATTCCGGCCGACAAGCTCTCAAAGTACGGCTTCGACAATGCCTTCCAGTATCGGAACTGGCGCTTCTTCAAGAAGTATGGCGCGGGTCCCATCTCCGACCTCGGCGCGCATCAGATCGATCTTTTCAACTGGTACACCGGCAAGACACCCGTGTCCGTGATGGCGCAGGGCGGTGTGGATTACTACGACGGCAAGGATGGCCGTCAGCAGTATGAACTGCCCGACAACGTGATGGCCATGTACGAATACAAGACGGACGAGGGCACGATGCGCGCCTACTACCAGGTGCTCACCACTTCCGGCTCACAGGGCTACTACGAAAAACTCATGGGCATCGACGGCTCCGTCGCGTTTTCCGAGAGCCCCACCTACAACCAGATTTACCGCGAGCCGAACGCCCAGTCCTGGGAACCGTTTGCACAGGGAGAGAACCCGCTCGTCATCCGTGCGGCGGACCAGGTTTATAACAAGTTTTGGGAGAAGCCCAAGCCGTGGACGCGCCCGAAATCCTGGCTCGACGTCAAGAAAGGCGCGGCCGATGCCCGCGAGAGCAAAGCGCTCGAAAACTGGATTCTTCCGGTGATCCTCTCCCGCCCGCCACATGCGCCGCACCTGGAGAATTTCTTCACCGCCGTGCGCACGAAAAACCCGGCCATTCTGAACTGCCACGTCGAGGAAGCTTTCCGCACCTGCGTCACCGTACTCAAGTGCTATGAGTCGATGCAAACCGGGAACAAGGTCGTCTTCAAGCCGGAAGACTTCACCGTCTGATCCACCCGCCATTCTCCAACACAAAAATGAAAAAGACCTCGCTCATCACCCTCGGAGGCATCGCCGCCTCTCTCGCGGTCACCTCGTGTGATCCGCTCGAACTCGCAAAGGACAAGGCCGCGGCCTCAGCGTCCGCTTCGCCGCCAGCCGTCTCTGCGCCGGCCACCCCCGCGCCGGCACCCGCTCCATCCGCGCCGGTGGCCGCAACACCGCCCCCGGCTCCCACGCCTGCACCTGCGCCGACGCCGGCTGCTCCGAAGCCTGCACCTGCCACGCCGGCCCCCACACCCGCTGCGTCCCCGGCTCCCGCAGCCGCCGCTCCTAGCGGCGAGCAGGAAATCATCAAGCCCAATTTCCCGAAACCCATGTTCATCGGCACTCCCGTGCCTGCCGGCGACATCCCGAACCTTGAGTCCGGCGGCAAACCCGTGCTCGAATTCTCGGCACCGAAGGGCACGGTGAATCTCGCACTCAAAAAGCCGGTGACGAGTTCCGATCCCGCACCGATCATCGGCGATCTCACACTCGTGACCGATGGTGATGCCGACGGGGCCGACGGCAGCTTCGTCGAACTCGCCCCCGGCCACCAGTGGGTGCAGATCGACCTCGGTGCTTCGCATCCGATCTGGAAAGTCCTCGCCTGGCACTACCACAAGAACAGCGTGGTCTATTTCGACATCAATGTGCAGCTCTCGGACGACCCCGAGTTCAAGACCGGGGTGACCTCGATCTACAACAGCGACCACGACAACAGCAGCGGCCTGGGCGCGGGCAATGACAAGGTCTGGGTGCAGACGAATCACGGCCGCCTCTTCGACGCCAAAGGCGTCAAGGCCCGCTACGTCCGCCTCTACAGCAATGGCAACACCGCCAGCGAGTTGAATCACTACTGCGAAGTAGCCGTTTACGGCACGCCATAGTCGCGGCAGACGCCGGCATCGATTCACGAAAAACCGCGCCGGAAGAACTGGCGGCGGTTTTTTTCAATTCCTCGCCCGCCTTCAAGGAGCAGTGCCATGGGGTGCATCCGCCCGTTGAACGTTTGCGGTCCGTCCTGCCGTTCTTCGTCATCCGTCTTTCCGTCATGAACATTCGACTTCTCGCGCTCTCCACCCTGCTCCTCACCGCCGCTCACGCCGGCGCAAAGCAGCCAAATGTACTCTTCATCCTCTGTGATGACCTCCGGCCCTCCGCGCTCGGCTGTTACGGATCGCCTCATGTGAAGACGCCGCACATCGACCGGCTCGCGAATGAAGGCGTGCGCTTCGAGAACGCTTTCTGCACCACTTCTCTCTGCTCGCCCAGCCGCGCGTCCATCCTCAGCGGCCTCTACGCGCACTCGCACGGCGTGACCAACAACTTCACCGAGTATCCGAATGAACTCGCCAGTTTCCCGAAGAACCTCCACGCCGCCGGCTATGAAACCGCCTACATCGGCAAGTGGCACATGGGTGAGGACAACGACGCGCCGCGGCCGGGCTTCGACTACTTCGTCACGCACAAGGGCCAGGGAAAGTACTTCGACACCGAGTTCAACCTCAACGGCGCAAAGCGCGAGGTCATCAAAGGCTACTACACGACCATCGTCACCGACCTGGCGCTTGACTGGCTCGGCAAACGCGACGGCACGAAACCGTGGTGCATGATGATCGGCCACAAGGCGCCCCACAGTTTCTACACGCCCGAGCCAAAGCATGAGCACGCCTTCGATGACGTGCGTGTCCCCTACCCTGCGTCGGCCTTCAATCTCGAAGGCAAACCGGACTGGATCAAAGAACGGCTCCACACATGGCACGGCATCTACGGCCCGCTCTTCGAGTGGCGGAAAAAATTCCCCGACGACCGGCCCGAGGCGGTGAAGGACTTCGAAAACATGGTGCACGGGTACTGGGGCACCATCCTCAGCGTGGATGACAGCGTCGCACGGCTGCGGGCATGGCTGGAGAAAACCAGACAGCTCGACGACACGCTCATCGTCTTCATGGGCGACAACGGCCTGCTCGAAGGCGAACACGGCATGGTGGACAAACGCACGGCGCATGAGCCGTCGCTGCGCATTCCGATCATCGCGCGCTACCCCGGGCTCGTGCCCGCGGAAAAGCCGCAGGTCATCAAGCAGATGGCGCTGACCATCGACATCGCGCCGAGCATTCTCGAACTCACCGGCGCGCCTGCTCTGCCGGCTATCCACGGTAAATCGTGGGTGAAACTCGTGCGTACTGGTGATCCGGCGTGGCGCAAATCGTGGTTCTACGAGTGCAACTACGAAAAGCAGTTCCCCTACACGCCGAACGTCCGCGCCGTGCGCACCGACGGCTGGCTCTACGCGCACTACCCGCACGGTGACGGCAAACCCGACCGCCACAAGGCCGAACTCTATGATCTGAACAACGATCCGCTCGAACTCAAAAACCTCGTCGATGATGAAAAGCACGCCGGCCGGCTGGCGGAGCTTCAGGCCGAGCTGCTACGCCTCATGAAAACCACCGGCGTTACTCCCCAGAGCGATAAAATGCCGCTCGACGAAGGCATCAAGAAAGAGCTTCCGGATCAGAAGATCAGGTAGGCGATCCGGCACGGGCACGGATCGCTGCAAAGGCACCGGCACCATGACTGCGTCCCTGCGCGAAACAAGCCGGCCCCTTTCCACGCAGAGTGGTCGAGACCGGCTGCAATGCCTGATCTGACGCAGCCCGCGTCCGTCCGCACTCAATGAGAGCATCAGGCAGGGGTCGCCGTTTTCAGGTTCACGGCTTTTTCACCGCAGCTGGCTTGGCAGGGGGAGGCGTACCGGCTTTGTTGTCGGCCGGTTTGGGAGCCGGCGGCTGGGTCGCCGGCTTCGCGGCGGCAGCGGGCGCGGGGACTGGTTTCTTGTCATCCTTTTTCGCAGCGGGCGGCGGAGCAGCCGGCTTCTTGTCATCTTTCTTCGCCGCAGGTGCGGGCGGCGGCGCGGCAGGAGGCGGAGCGGTGAGTTTTGCGATCTCGGCTTCGGAGAGACCCACGTTCACCTTCAGACCGGGAACCTTGCCTTCGAGCGCTTTGGCACCGCCCTGTGTCACACCGGTCTGCCACACAAAGAGTTTCTTCAGCGCCTTCGCTCCTTCGAGCTTCGCAATGCCACCGTCGGTCACCTTCGTACCGTAGAGATTGAGGTATTCGAGCGACTTCAAGCCGCCGAGCTTCGCGATGCCCGCATCGCTCACCTTCGTGTTTTCCAGGTGCACACGCTCGAGGTTCGTCATCTTCGCGAGAGTGCCCAGGCCGGCATCACTCAACTGACTGCGGGCGAGGTCCACCCAAAGCACCTGCGCCGCGATGGGTTCGAGCAGCGCGAGTTCCTTGTCGCCAAACTTCTCTGCCGCATTGATTACGCTGAGGCGAAGCTGCTCCGTGTCCTGTGCGAGAGGCATGAGCGAGGCGTTGAGCGCGGTCATCTTTGCAGCGACCTCGGCGACAACCTTCTTCTCAGCATCCGTCAACGGTTTGGCCTTGGCCTTCTCGATTTTCGCCAAAGCTCCGGCGTCGGCTTTCGGCAGGCCTTTGGCGAGAAGACCCGCAAGGATGCCCTCGATGGCGGGCGTCTTGGCAGCGGCGGCGACCGTCTGCGTATCCGACGCGCCGTTCTGAATCCACCACGCGAGTATCTGGCACTCCTGCGGGGTGATCTGCTTTTCGTCGGTCGGCGGCATGTGTTCGTCGTCGTCCTTCGGCAGAAGGATGCGCTTCATCATCAGGCTTTCCTTGGGCTTGCCGGCGACGACCGTCGTCGCGCCGTCGCTGCCGCCCTTCATGATCGAGGCGAAGTCGTGCATCTGCAGCTTGCCCTTTTTCTTCTCCGTTCCGTGGCAGGAGACGCACTTGGCCGCGACGATGGGCGCGATCACATCCTTGTAAACGACAGCCTTCGCCGCGATGGCTGGATCAAGCTTCGCCGTGGTGGTGGTGGCTGCCGAAGCCGCGGGAGCAGCCGCCGGCTTCGCGCCGGCAGCAGCGTCAGACTTCGCAGGAGCCGCCGCCGGCGTCTTGCTAGCTGCCACGGCCACGGGCTTCGCATCATCTTCGGCCGTCCAGCCGATGTTCACATGCACGCCCGGGAGCTTCGCCTTCAACTGAGCCACGCCGGCCTTCGTCACGCCGGTCTGCCACAAATAGAGAGCCTTGAGCTTGCCGAGGCCGGCGAGCTTTTGCACGCCGGCGTCCGTGACCTTCGTGCCGTAGAGATTCAGATACTCGAGTTCGGCAAGGCCCTTGAGTTGATCCAAGCCGGCATCGGTGACGCCCGTGTTCTCCAGATGAAGCTCCTTGAGATTCTTCATCGAGGCGACGGAGGCGAGCCCCTTGTCGGTGACCTTCGTGCGCGCGAGATCGAGCGAGACGACCTTGTCCGCGAGCGGTGCGAGGGGCGCCAGCTTCGCATCGTCAAAATCCTTCGCCACATTTAGCGCCGTGAACCGGTAGTCCTTCGCATCCGCCGAAACGGGCAGCAGCGATGCGCCGGTGGCATTGATCTTGTCAACGGCCTGAGTCAGCGCGGGATCGGCCGGCTTGTCGGCACCGCGCGCGCAGAGGGCCGCGACAAAGAGGAGGCATGGGATGAGAGGACGTGTCTTCATAGGTTGGCGACGGGTTTGTTTGGGGGGACTGACTAAACGCTCACTTCTTCAAGAGACTCTCGACGAGGGGTTTGATTTTTTCGGGGAACTTTGCGTCTCTCACCTTGAGCGTGTTCGATGCGCCCTCCTTGATCCACCAGTGGAGCAGTTCGGTCTCCTCGGGTGTCATCTGGTCTTTGCCCTCGGGCGGCATGTGGTCGTCATCGTCGATGGGCAGCTTCACGCGGCTGATGGCCAGGCTCTCATCGGCCTTGCCCGGTATGATGGTCTTGCCGGGATCACCCTCGCCGCCTTTGAGCGCCAACTCGTACGTGTCCATGCGCAGATCTCCTTTCGACTTCGCCTCGTTGTGACACTTGTTGCACTTGGTCTCCAGCACCGGCAGCACGACGTGCTGGAAGACCAGCTTCGAATCATCCGCAGCCAAATTTCCACCGCCCGTCGCCGCAGGCTGCGGCGCTGGCGTACCGGAGGGCACGGGAGCGGAAGGCGCGGCAGGTGGTGGGGCGGTCGTCGCCCCGGGAGCGATGGTTGGCGCGGGTGCTTTGGGTGCTTCAGGCTCGTGCTTCGGCTTCTCGACAAAACCCAGCATCGTTTTCTCAAAACTCACCATCGGCCCCTTGAGCGCAGGCGGTGCGAACTCGGTGAGGAACTTGTTTCCATGCGACATGTTGCCGCCGAAATGCGCGCCGAGGCTCAGAAAGCCCAGCGAAAGGACAAACAAGATGCGATAGCAGTCCATCAACCCACCGTGCCCGGAACCCATGGCCGAGATGCGAAGCGTCAGGGCGAGGAGGATGCCGGCCGTGGCCGCGATGCCGATCGCCTGGTGCAGAATGTAGTTCCCGCCTTCGTAGCCGCCTTCACGGGAAAGCAGGATGCCGACGAGCACGCCAGCCACGGCACCGGCCGCGCCGACCAGCAAGGTGAGCAGCGCTGCGGCGCCGAATTTCTCCTCATTCTTCCTGCTCAGGCACGCCAGCTCGAAAACCACGAGCAGGACCAGTGCGCCCACCGGGATGTGAACGACGATCGGGTGAAACCGGCCGATGAACAAGATGCTCTCCGCCGCCTTCGGCGCGTCCTTCGCCGGGTGAAACACGGGCGGATACATCAGCAACCCGAGGATGAACACCACGATCAGGAGAAGGGCGATCACCCATGCACCCACGTAAGACTTGTGTTCGGATGAGGTGGAATCGAGCTTTTGCGACATAAAGAAGTGGGGATGGCAGCGGGAGTGAAACAAAGAAAGCAACGCGCAACGGTGAAAATTCACCGTTGGCCGTCATTGTCAGAAAAACGCATCGTTTCCAGCGGATAATTCATCCACCCTGTGGCTGCATCTTGGCAGAAGCAGGGCGTGGCGTGCGCACCAGTCCACCACCACTTCTTCGCCACTGGGGATCTGAGAGCCTGTCCGGTAAATCACTCGAACCACGAGAACTCTACCCCTCACCCCAGCCCTCTCCCACAGGGAGAGTGAGCAAAACGAGCTGCCGCTCGAATGACAAAATACTATTCTCGTTGTGGCGCGGGAGCGCCCTTGTCTCCCTCTCCCCTGGGGAACCGAGCGACAGCGAGATGGCTGGAGAAGATGCTTCAAAAGAAGTCCAGCAAAGGGCTGGGGTGAGGGGGACGTTTCTGTTTGCTCTCACGCTTTCGTTTGCCTGGCTAAGATGATTCAGGGCATTTGCCGGACAGGCTCTGATGCCCTCACGCCTTGGTCTTCCTTTTCTTTTTCCCCTTGCCCGATGCAGCAGGCACCGCCGAGTCATCATGCAAGCCATCAAGCGCATGTTGCAGTTTCTCGCGGGCGGACTTCACCGCGGCATCGTCGGTGTCCGCCGGCACGGCGACTTGCTTCCACGGCGCATCGCTCATGTCGAAGATATCTCCTTTGCCAGTGAGCTTCCATTTATCGGTACGCACATAGCGATCCTCGCGGAGCTGGACGTAGGCCCACTCGCGCGGCGTGCCCTTCTGTCCGTGGAGCTGTGGCGCGAAGCTGTGGCCGTCGATCTTCCGCGTCGTCGGCAGCGGTGTGCCGGCGAGTTCGGCAAAGGTCGGCAGCATGTCGGTGAAATCACGCAGCTCGTGAGTAATTACGCCTGCGGGAGTGGTGCCCGGCCAGTTTGCAATGAGCGGCACTCGGCTGCCGCCTTCGTTGGTCTGTGACTTTCTGCCATCGACTGAGCGACCGTTCACTGTGCCGATGGGCACGCTACCATTATCACCAGTGAAGACGATGAGCGTCTTCTCGCGCAGGTGCAACGCATCGAGCTTTGCCACGATCTGGCCGACGAGCTTGTCGAGATACGCGATGTTGTCCGCGTAGAGCGAGTCGAGACCGGGCACGCCCTTCCCTTTGCCTTTCTGTTTCTCATTGCTCTTCGTCTTGCTGTCAGGCGTGCGCTGGATGGGCGAGTGGATGAGCGGCGTGGGATAATAGACGAAGAACGGATCCGACTGATGCCGCGTGACGAAGTCGAGCACGAACTCCTGCAACACATCCGGCCCGTATTTGCCTTCGCGATCCGGCAGCGGCTTGCCGTTGAGATTGTAATCTGGATCCCAATAGCGCGATCCTTTCACCTTCTCGCCGTCGGGGCCGCGCTTCTTCTTTTTGCCCGCCTTGCGCTCGCTGCCCTCGCCTTCTTCCGGCTGGCCCGCGCCCCAGATCAGAAATTCATCGAAGCCCCACTTCGCGCCGTCTTCCTTCGTCGTGAAGTAGCTAAGCTGGCGCCATTTCCCCGCTACGGCGGTCGTGTAGCCCGCCTGTTTCATGAGTTGCGCCACGCAGCCATCCTTTTCCGGAGTCGCCTGCGCGCCGAGGCCATTGTCCTTCACGCCGGTGCGAAACGCATACCGCCCCGTCATCAACATCGCCCGCGACGGCGCACAAAGCGGCGCGGCGAAACAGGTGTCGAACAGCGTGCCTCCCTTCGCCAGCGCATCAATGTTCGGCGTCTTGTAGATTCCTCCCGTGCAACCAAAGCCCGGCAAACCGATGTCATCCGCGAGGATGAAGATGATGTTCGGCTTTTCAGCGGCGGATGCGAGTTGACCGCAAAGAAACACAAGGAGCGCAAAGAGGGTGAGGAGGTGCTTCATGGTATGGGTGAAGAATTGGAGTGATGGAGGCATCCGGGGGCTTGGTCAGCGGCCGAAGCGAGGCATCGAAGCGCTCGTTGCCATCACTGTTGCACCGTTGCCGCTCCGGCGGCGGCTTTTCTTTTCCCCTTCCCTTTGCCCATTTTCTTTTTCCTCTTTCCATCGCCTTCACCAGCACCGGCCGTTTTGCCACCGGCGGGATTGAGATCGGCGAGAACTTTGGTGAGCCGTTCGCGAGCGGACTTGCTGGCGTCTGTGTCGGCAGTGGCGGCGACGAGTTTCTCAACGAAAGGCGCATCGCTCATGTCGAACAGCTCAGCTTTTTCATTCATCTTCCAGCCTTGCTCGCGCACAAACCAGTGAGCACCGAGCTGGACGTAGGCCCACTGGCGCGGCGTGCCTTTTTCACCGCGAAGCTGCGGCGCGAAGGTGATGCCATCGTATTTGAAGCCGGCTGGCAGCGTGGCAGCGCCTAGTTCGCAAAAGGTCGTGTGGAGATCGGCGAAGCTGATGATGTCCTTCGACACCGCACCGGCGGGCGTGGTGCCGGGCCAGCTCGCGATGAAGGGCACGCGCGAGCCGCCTTCGAGCATGGAGGCCTTGCAGCCATTGATCACGCGACCGCCGATGGATGACGGACGACCGTGCGCCGTGCCGTTGTCACCGGAGAAGCAAAGGAGCGTCTTGTCGCGAATGCCGAGCTTCTCGAGTTCCGCCACGATGCCGCCGACCTGCTTGTCCATGTAAGCGATGTTGTCTTCGTAGAAATCACCCTTTTGCTGCTTCGAGTCCGGCGTGCGCACGATGGGCGAGTGAACGAGATGCAGCGCGTAGTAGAGGTAGAAGGGGCCGTCTTTGTGACGGTTGATGAAGTCGAGGCTGAAGGCGTGGATTTGATCCGGGTTGTATTGCTTGTCCGCCGTCTTGATCGTCTCGCCGTTCTTGATCACGCTCGTCTCCCAATACCAGCCGCCGGCGGTAGGATCGGTCATGTATTCGTCAAAGCCCCAGTCCTTCGGCGTCTCGCCCACCTGCCGCCATTTGCCGGATTGGCCCGTGGTGTAACCGGCCTGCTTGAGAACCTTCGCCACAGGTTGCTCGTCCGCTGACTTCGCACCTTGGCCGCCTTTGCCCCACGAGCCATTCGTCAGTCCGCCCGTGCGAAAGGCGTAGCGACCCGTGTTCAACAAACAACGCGACGGACCGCAAAGCGGCGCGGCATAGCACGTCTCGAACCGCGTGCCCGATGCAGCGAGCTTGTCGATGTTCGGCGTCTTGTGCGCATCGGAACCGTAGCAGCTCACGCCGTCGAGCCCGAGGTCATCAGCGAGGATAAAGATGATGTTTGGCTTTGTCGCCGCCGCGTTGAGCGACGAGGCGAAGATGAAGATCGAGACGAGCGCGAGCGGGATGTGTTTCATGGAGCGATGCATTAATGAAGTGTGGGGACGAGAGGTTCTCGTCTTTTCTGTCGGCGAGGCTTGAGATGACACGGTGGAGGAACGAAAAAACGCACGACCACTCTTGCGCGCACCGCCATGGGCTGCGCACTGCATCGATCAAAACGGGAACGGCCCGCGCAAGGCACGCTCAAGCGCTTCGTCGGGATCACCACCACCACGAGAGCCACCTTGACCTCCGCCGGGGCCGCGGAAACCGGGACCGCCGCGCCGTGGGCCGCCGCCTCCGGGCGGCGGGCCACGCTTTTGAAAACTCTCATCGCCCGTGCCCTTCCACATGCGCGGGATGAAGGGGAACTGCTCGGTGATGTAATAGTGGTAGATGCCCTGCGGAAACTCCGGCGTCGCACCAAAGCGGCCGTTACACTCGTCGAGATCACCCAGACCGGCCTTGTATTCGTAGTCGGCCACGAAGGTGCCGTCCGCGTTGCCGCCGGGACCGCCGTTGCGAGGCGTGCCCTTGGGCTGGTAGCTGCTCTTCACCTTGCGCAACTCGCTCTTCGCGTCCTTCGCATCTGCGTAAGCCCATGGGCCGTAGATGGGAAATCCATCGGCGGCCCAGCCGAGCAAGGCCATCGCTGGCTTGCCGCCGGTGAGTTTGTTCACCAGCTCGTTCGGCATGCCGTGGTAGTGATAGGCACCGGTAGGTTGCACATGCGCGTTGCTCCCATCAACGCCGAGGTCGATGCCGCCGCCGAGCGGTTCGTATTGCCAGCCGGATGCGCGGTCACCCTGCCACCACTCGGCGGCGTTGGGATCGAACGGCACGCCGTTCACCGCTACACCAAACGACGCCATGCCGATGGGCGTGGGCTGCGCGGCGACCTTCGGCTCGGCGGGCACATTAAAGGCATAGGCCTGCTCGCTGATCGTGTTCGGGCAATGCCGGTTCGGGAACTGGCCGACGTCGTGCGACGGGATGCCGTTCGACGTGATCTGCCGCACGCCATCGCGCACCTTGATGAGCACGGCGGTGCGGATGTCGGGCTGGAGCGCGAGCGCCGTAGTAACGGCGGTGAGGGAGCAAAGGAGGACTCGTGGTTTCATGGCTGATCAATTGTTGCGCGGCTGGTTCTTGTAACGATAGACTTCGCGGGTGCTGGCAAGAAAGAGGCCGGGCAAGGTGGCGACGTGCTCGAACTGCCGCGCGTCGTCGATGATGGCGACGATGTCGGGAAAATACATCACGGCCCAAGCCTTGTGACCGAAGTTCACGAAGAGCTTCTTGCCCTCCTTGTCCGCGCGCGCCATCAACGCGCGCAGCTCATCACCCTTAGCGATCTTGATCTGCCCCGGATCATACGCCTCCGAGGTGAAAGCGAAGGCCACGGTGATCACGTCCTTGTCGTAATCCGGGTGCCGCGGATTCGTGATCGTGCGCGTGAGCGCGACGGACTCGCGGCAGGGCTCGATGGGGTGTTGCGTGAGCAGGCGACGCTCTTGAGAGGTAGCGGTTTGAAGGGCGAGAATTGGCAGAAAAATCAGCTTTGAACGCAATCGCTCCTTGGATGTGAGTTCACGATTTCCATCAAACGGCTCCACTCGACTGAAAAAGGCGGCAGCAACCATGAGAAACCCCGGGAAATAGGGAATCAGATACCAGTGGTAAGGCCGAATGTGCGAGTGCGCTTGGTGCAATAGCATCAGCAGCGGAGCTCCGAAGACAATGATCAGCAGCCAACGGCGGCGGCTCTCGTTCCACAACTCACGCACTCCGGCGAAGAACGCCATGATCACCGCAACGACGATCAATGGCGCACCGATGAAGAGGGCAGACGAACCGCCCTGCGGATGCGTCCACGCATTGCACAGCGGATTCGCCGCATCCCACGGATACCACGGAATGCCGGAGATAACGTAGCACGCCGCATCCAGAAACCACGGACCGTCCATCTTCCCCTCCAGCGTTTTTTGCGAGAGGAACTCGAAGAGCTGCGGCAGGCACGGCGCCTCAAGCGCGACGATGAGCATCAGGGACATCACGTTCGCGACGGCCCAGCGCGTCGCCAGCACGAGGCGGTCTTCCCTGGCTCGATCACGTGCGGTCACGATGATCGCCAGCGCGGCGAGATGGAAGGTCACGAGGAAATAGACCAGGCCAAAGTAAGTCCAAAAGGCGTGGAACTGCGCGAGGCTGAGCAGCAGCCACCACTTCCACCGCCCCGTCTGCAACGCGCGCCCGAGCAGCGCGATCATGAGCGGCAGATACATCAGCACGAAGCCGTAGCCACGCGCATCGACGCCGAAGCGCACGAACCATGGATGCAGGATGTAGCCAAAGGCCAACAGCACCGCGCCATTCCCAAAGCCCCACACGCGGCAGGCCCACACGAGCGTGAGGATCGAGAGCAATCCGGCGACATAAACTGGCAGACGAATGAGCGTCTCGCTGAACCACGGATCGGTCGGAGCGCTGCCTTGCTTGAAGAACGTGTCATGCACCGCACGCGCGACGACGGTGTAGCCGATGTGATTGGTCGGCTTGCGGAAGCTCCAGAATGTCGTCAGCCACGACTGCTTCTCAAATACCAGCTTGCCGTTCGCATCGCGCTCCACTTCATCGGCGATGAGTCGGCGGCCCGTGTACTCCTCGTCGCCCCAGAGCGAGTGGCTGAGTCGCGGCGCATTTTGCACTGCGGCGATGCCGATGACGCCGACGAGGATGATCTTCTCCCACTTCACCAACGGCCGCGACGGCGCCTCTTCCTTCCATCGGTCGCTGAGCTTCCGCCTCGCGAGCGGCGTCAGTGCCACGAGCACGGCGGCCAGTCCGATGTTTGCGACCAATCCCTTCCACAGCCACGGCGCCACATACCACGTCACTGGCACCGACTTGCCCGCCGCGATCCGCTCGGCGATGCGCTTCTCCGCCTTCACCGGCCGGCCCACACAAAGGAACACGACAATCAACGCCAGCAGCACGGAGGCCGTGATGCAGAAGTAGCGGTTGCGAAGGAGATTTGCCAAAGCGGGCGCGGGTTTGAGAGCAGGCGCACCATCGTGAAGCGGGAACGCAAAAGATCAAACTGCCGGTGATGGCTCCCGTTCACGCGCCGACTCGATGTTCGCTGGCGTGTCTCCCCGAACTGGCTACCGTGCGCGCCCCATGATCAAAGTCGGCCTCGTTTCACTCGGTTGCGCGAAGAACCTCATCGACTCGGAGATCATGATCGGCCACCTGCAGCAGGCTGGCATGGTCATGACGCCCGAGGCGGAACTGGCCGACGTGCTGATCGTGAACACCTGCTCCTTCATCGACATGGCGAAGAAGGAAAGCATCGGCGCGATTCACGAGGCGGTCGATGCCCGTGATGAATCGAAAAAGAGCAGGAAGCAGAAGATCATCGTCGCCGGTTGTCTCTCACAGCGATTCGCACAGGAGCTGCCGAACCTGATGCCGGAGGTGGATGCGTTCATCGGTCTCGACCAAGTCACGCAGGTGGCGCCGATCATCGAGAAGCTCTTGGGCAGGACGGACCAACCACAGCAGGAGAACCTCGTGACCGAGAAGCCGCGCTACGTCCCGGACTACGACACGCCACGTTTCCGGCTCACGCCGCGGCACTTTGCGTATGTAAAGATCGCCGAGGGCTGCAATCATCCGTGCTCGTTTTGCATCATCCCGAAGATTCGCGGACAGCATCGGAGCCGCACACAGGAGTCGGTGGTCAAGGAGGTGAAGCAACTGGTCAAGAGCGGGGTCAAGGAGATCAATCTGATCTCGCAGGACACGACTTATTTCGGAATGGACCGATGGGAGGGGCAACGACCGAATCCGCGCAGCGGTGTGGACAGCGGGCGCGGCGAGTCCTTGTCATCGCTGATTCGCGAGCTGAACGGGATCAAGGGTGACTTCTGGATACGCCTGCTCTACACGCATCCGGCACACTGGAGTGACGAACTCATCCAGACCATCGCCGAATGCGAAAAGGTGGCGCGCTACATCGACATGCCGCTCCAGCACATCAGCGACCACATGCTGACGCTGATGAAGAGGGAGACAAACGGCGCCTACATCCGGGATCTCGTGAAACGCATCCGCGCCGGCGTCCCGGACATAGCGATCCGTACTACGTTCATCGTCGGTTTTCCTGGCGAAACGCAGGCAGACTTCAACGAACTCATCCGCTTCATCGAGGACACGCGCTTCGAGCGGGCCGGCGTGTTCAATTACTCACAGGAAGAAGGCACCCGCGCGGCGAAGATGGACGGACAAATCCATCACATGACCCGCAAGAGCCGCTGGAACGAGGCGATGCGCGCCATCCAGCGCGGTGTCGAGAGCTTCAATCGCAGCATGGCGGGCCGCACGGTCCGCGTGCTGGTCGAAGAACCTGGCGTGGCACGAGGCCAGATGGATGCGCCCGACATCGACACGACGGTGTTCGTGAGCAAGAGGCTGCCGGTCGGGCAATTTGCAGACGTCAAGATCAAGGACTGGCGGGGGTATGACTTGGTGGCGGAGGGCGAAGGATGAATGACCCATGCGGAAGGGTGGACGGGTGATCGACCGCTGATTGCTTCCGGCTATTGAGCCGGGCGGGACGATTCTCCCGGTTGCTCTCAAAACTCGTCTTTTCACTCGTCGTTCGTTCGGAGTCATCCGTGCTTGAACCGGATGTCCTTCACCGCCCGCCGGCCGAGCTTCTCGTTCAGGCGTTTCAAAATCTTCGCCTTCTCCATCATCAGCGCGTGATGGACCGTCGGCTGAATCATGCGGACGGAGAGCACATTGCGGCTGATGCTGTCAGGCGCGGTCTGGGCGGCCAAGAAGCCGCCGACCACCGAGCGCCACGCGGCGGCGATCTCCTCCATCTGGAGCCGCTCACCGATGCCGCACTGCTCCACGATCTTGGCGGCGAGATCGGCCACATTTGCCAGCGGATTGTCCATCAGAGGGCCGTCCGGCACGCCTCGCCACTCCGCGATCAGGGCGTGACGCCTGCGCTGGGCGGCTGTGGGTTTCCGTGACGACATGGGGCGACGATAGCGCAGCTTTGCCGATTGTCGTGACGATGCACCGGGAGGATGATCGTCGAATGCGACGGACTGCTCACCCGTTCGCGCGCGCACGAATTGATGCTCCGTGTCCGTCGGGACGGAAGAATTTCACCGTCAGGCCAATCCTCGCCGGATCACACATCCGGCGCTAATGAAGTCTCGTGGCCGTCACTGCGGCAGACGCGTCGGTTGAATTCGACGCATTCACGATATGTCACGCCGGCTCCGCCAAAAATATCGAGAGCACTGCCGATGGTGACGTCGACGCGGCCGGCACTCAGTTCTTCGACGCGGCGCAAATCTTCGAGCGAGCGGGCGCCACCTGCATAGGTGACGGGAAGCTTGCCCCAAGCGCCGAGGTGGGTGACGAGGGCTGGGTCGATGCCCTGGCACTTTCCTTCGACATCGACGGCGTGGATGAGGAATTCGGCGCAATGCGAGGCGAGATGATCGAGCGTGGCATGATCGACCGCGAGGTCTGTCAGCGTCTGCCAGCGGTTCATGGCGACGGTCCAGCCCCCGGAAGTGGCCTTGCAGCTCAGGTCAATGACGAGCCGCTCTGTGCCAACGGCGGCGACAAGAGCCTCCAGATTTCCGGCTTGAAAACGTCCCTGCTTGTCAAAGAGCCAGCTGGTGACGATGACATGGCTGGCACCGGCCTCGAGCCACGCGGCGGCTTTGTCAGCGGTAATGCCACCCCCGATCTGCAGGCCTCCAGGGAAAGCGGCCAGGGCCGCGCGCGCGGCGGCTTCATTGCCAGCGTTGAGCATGATGACGTGGCCGCCGCGCAGGTCATCGGCACGGTACAGGGCGGCAAAGGAAGCGGCATCGCGGTCGCTGACGAAATTGGTCTTGAGTGCCGCGCCAGAGTCGGACAGGGAGGAACCGACGATCTGCTTCACCCGGCCCTCGTGCAGGTCGATGCAAGGGCGGAAACGCGTCATGACAGAGCAGAAACGGGCAGCGGAGTGAGATCAGCCAGGCCCGCCGGGAACATGCGGCCGCGCGCGGTGAGAATCTCGGGCTCGCCGGTGGTGATGAGCACGACGTGCTCATAGTGGGCGGAAGGCTTGCGGTCCTGGGTGATGACGGTCCACTTGTCCGCGAGGATGCGCGTCTTGTCGGTGCCCATGTTCACCATCGGCTCGATGGCGAGCGTCATGCCGGCCTTGAGCCGGGGCCGCTCGCCTTTTTTCCCGTAGTTCGGCACCTGTGGCTCTTCGTGCAGCTTGCGCCCCACGCCGTGGCCGACGAACTCGCGCACGACGGTGTAGCCGTGCTTGCTCACATGCTCTTCGACGGAGGCGCACAGGTCACCCAGCATGTGCCCGTCCCGCGCATGTTGAATGGCGACGTGAAGGGACTCCTCGGTGGCGGCCAGGAGCTTGAGCGTGGCCTCGGCCACCTTGCCGACGGGAACCGTGAGCGCATTGTCACCGACCCAGCCGTCATGGAAAATGCCGACGTCGATCTTCACCACGTCACCCTCCTGAATGACGCGGCTGCCACCGATGCCGTGAACGACCTCTTCATTGACGGAGATGCAGATGTTTCCGGGGAAGCCGCGGTAGCCGAGAAAGGCGCTCTTGCAGCCGCGCGCTTTCATCTCCGCAGCGGCAAACCGGTCGATCTGCGCTGTGGTGGCACCGGCATGGACTTCGACGGCGGTCTTCAGCAGGATGTCGCGCGCCACCTCGCAGGAACGGCGGATGCAGTCCTGCTGTGAGCCGTGTCGGACGGGGATGCGGCCAGCGTCGAAGAAACCCATGATTCAGGGAAGATGGCGGCACGCCGGACAGGCACGTCGCGCGGACGCATCAGTGATGCGGGGCCTTCATGAGCAGGTAGCTCACACCGATGAGGGTGACGATGGCGATGCCCACCCACATCCAGGCGATGGTGGCGGGGTTTGCCACTTTGCCAGTCTGCTGGAGGCGGTCGAAACGTCCGCGGATGCGGCCTTTGCGCAGGAAGCCGTCGTAATGGCTCTGCAGCAGGTGTGTCTCGATCTGCTTCATCACGTCAAGCACGACACCCACGAGAATGAGCAGGCTGGTGCCGCCGAAGAATTGTGCCGTGCGCGGAGCGATGTTCAGCACACGGCTGAGGATGCCGGGCATCACGTAGAGGAGGGTGAGGAAGATGGCACCGGCGAAGGTGAGGCGGCTCATCGTGAAGTCGAGGAAGTCGGCCGTCGGCTTGCCTGGCCGGATGCCAGGAATGTAGCCGCCGCCTTTTTTCAGATCCTCGGAAATCTGGGTGGGCTGGAACATGGTGGCCACCCAGAAGTAGCTGAAGAAGAAGATGAGCGCGCCGGACAGGGTGTAGTAGATGGGCCCTGTGTTGATGGCCTGGGTGAAATCGTTCACCCATTTCGTTTCGGGCATCAACGAACTGAGAATCTGCGTCGGGAAAAGCAGAATGGCCTGCGCGAAGATGATGGGCATGACACCGGAGTAATTGATCTTCAGCGGCAGGTACTGAGTCTGGCCGCCATATACCTTTCTGCCCACGACGCGCTTGGCATATTGAATCACGATTCGCCTCTGTGCCTGCGTCAGGGCGATGACACCCGCAATGACGAGGATGAGCAAGCCCACGAGCAACACCAGGAGGACGGCATCCTTCGCCTGTGCATTCTGGCCGCCGACGAAAGTCTGCCACACCTGGACGAGCGCACCGGGCAGCGCCGATACGATGTTTACGCAAATGAGCAGGGACACGCCGTTGCCAATGCCACGCTCGGTGATCATCTCACCAAGCCACATCATGAGCATGGTGCCGGCGGTAATGGTGGCCACCGTGGTGACGATGAAACCGAAGCCGTAGTCAGGCACGAGCGGCTGACCCATTTGCTTGATGGTGTCCGCCAACCCCGAGAGGAAAATGTTCTGGCCCGGATTCTTCAGGGAGCGGGCGAGCAGGTAGCCCTGAAAGATGCAGAGCGCGATGGTGGCGACGCGTGTGTACTGATTGATCTTCTGCCGTCCGCCGTCCTCCCGCGCCATCTTGCTGAGCTTCGGCACCACGGCTGTGAGGAGCTGCAGCATGATGGAGGCGCTGATGTAAGGCATGATGCCCAGCGCGAAGATGGCGCAGTTCTCCAGACCGCCGCCGCTGAAGACGTTCAAGAGCGCCGCCACGGCGGCCGCTCCGCCTTCGCTGGCCTGGGAACGGTTGTAAATCCATTGGCGAAGCACCTCTGGGTTCACCCCCGGAAGCGTGATGGCGGTGCCCACGCGGACGATCACAATCAACGCCAGGGTGTAAAAAATGCGCGCCCGCAAGTCGGGAACTTTGAGGCTGTTAACGAAGGCTGAAATCATAAATCCGTGACTGTGGTGAGTGTGCCGCTGACGGGATACATGCAGCCCGGCGGCCGCCGCCGCGCGCGCGGGCTCGGCGCCATAATTACGCAGCGATGGAGCCGCCCGCTTTTTCGATCTTTGCCCGCGCCGGCACGCTGATGAGCAAACCTTGGAAGGCCAGCTTGCGCGTGATGTCCCCGTCGCCAAGCACCTTCACCTTGTCGCAGGTGCGGTTCACGAGACCCGCCTCGCACAATGCCTGATGCGTGACGGTCGCGCCGTCCTGGAACACGGCGTCAAGCTGGCCGACGTTCACAATCTCGATCTTGTCGCGGAACATGGAATTGTTAAAGCCCTTCTTCGGCAGTCGGCGATGCAGCGGCATCTGACCTCCCTCGAAGCCGGGACGGATGGAGTGACCTGAGCGGGCGTGCTGGCCCTTGTTCCCGCGGCAGGAGGTCTTGCCGTGGCCGGAGCTTTCTCCGCAGCCGACGCGCTTGCGGCGCTTGACGGATCCGGGGCGAGGTTTGAGGTCGTGGAGTCTCATGGGGGTGGGGCTTGAAGTTGGTTTGTTGGCTTGGGACACTGACGATTGTCGGAATGCCTGATCAAGGGTGAAAGACGCACCTCGTTGTTCCGCATGTGGTTCAGGGATTCAATTCGTCATTCGTCACTCTGAAACTGTCATTCCTACAGCGCCTTGCGCTCCTTGATTTCCTTGCCGCGGGCACGGAGAATCTCATCGCGGGGACGCAGGGCGGAGAGCGCCTGCATGGTGGCTTTCACGACGTTGGCGTGGTTGCTGGAACCGAATGACTTGCCGATCACGTCACGCACCCCGACGGCTTCGAGCACGGCGCGCGCACCGCCGCCGGCGATGATGCCAGTGCCGGGCGATGCGGGCTTGAGCATGATGCGGCCTCCGCCGTGCTCGCCGAGGACTTCATGCGGGATGGTGTTGTTGTTGAGGACCACCTTGACCATCGCCTTGCGCGAGGCCTCGGTGGCCTTCTTGATGGCGTCGGCCACTTCGTTGGCCTTGCCAAACCCGAGTCCGACGCGGCCCTGACGGTCGCCCGCGACGACGAGCGCGCTGAAGCTGAAACGGCGTCCGCCTTTGACGACCTTGGCGCAACGGTTGATGTGCACGACCTTCTCGGCCGTGTCGCCGCCGCGGCTGTCGTTCTCTGCGCCTTCGCCCGGAATGTTGTTTTCTGCCATAGTGTGTATGCCTCGGATTAGAACTTCAGACCCTTTTCACGCGCCGCATCGGCCAGCGCCTTGACCTTGCCGTGATACTTCACACCGCCGCGGTCGAAGACCACGCTCGTGACGCCGCCCTGCTGCGCGCGCTCGGCAATGAGTTCGCCCACCTTGGTGGCTGTGGCCACGTTCGCCTTGCCGCCTGCGAGCGCCTTCTCCTTCGTGGAAACGGCGCAGAGCGTGCGGTGCGTGTCGTCGTTGATGACCTGGGCGTAAACGTTCTTGTTGGAAAAGAACACTGCGAGACGCGGACGCTCCGCGGTGCCGCGCACTTTTCTGCGGATGCGCGTATGGATGCGCTCGCGGATTTCCTTGCGATTGATGACTGCCATGATGCGGTTCCTCCTCGTTTACTTGACGCTCTTGCCGGCCTTCCGGCGGATGTGCTCGCCCACATAGCGGACGCCCTTCGCCTTGTAGGGCTCCGGCGGATAGTAGCCCCGGATGTCGGCGGCCACCTGCCCGACCCTCTGCTTGTCGGTGCCCTCAATGGCGATCTTGGTGTTCTCCGTGACGGTTATCTTGATGCCCTCGGGGATCGGGTGCAGCACCTCGTGCGAGTGGCCGAGGCTCAGGTCGATGTTTTTTCCTTTCACCGCAGCACGGAATCCCACGCCGTGGATCTCGAGATCCTTCCGATAGCCCTGGCTGACGCCATGCACCATGTTTGAGATCAATCGCTGGGAGGTGCCATGCATGGCGCGCACGCGACGGTCCTCGGAGAGCCGCGTGACGCTCACTTCCTTGCCCTCGGCCTTCACATTGACACCGGCCGGCAGGGTCCAGTTGAGCTTGCCCTTGGGTCCCTCGACCAGCACGTTGCGATCCGCGCCAACCTTTACGGAAACCTTGTCCGGGAGTTGAATGATTTGCTTGCCTACTCGTGACATGGGGTTGTCTCCTTTGTCTTTGTATTACCAGATTGTTGCCAGCAGTTCACCGCCGAGCTTGGATTTCCTCGCCTTTGCGCCGGTCATGATGCCGCGTGAAGTGGACAGGATGGCAATGCCGAGACCGCCGAGAACCTTCGGAATCTCGTCGCAACCCACGTACGTGCGGATGCCCGGTTTCGACACGCGCTTGAGATTGCGGATCACGGGCTTCTTGCCTTCGAACTTGAGCTTCAGCTTCAAGCGCGGGTGCTTGTTCTTCGTATCGACTTCGTAAGCCCACAGGTAGCCCTCCTCCTGCAGGATGCGGGATATCTCCGCCTTGATCTTGGAGAACGGGGCGTACACCTCCTCGTGCCCTGAGGCCGCGGCATTGCGGATGCGGGTGAGGAAATCGGCGATGGGGTCAATGAGTGCGCTCATGAAAATGCAATTCGGTTGGCTGGATTACGCGGCGGCCTCCTCGGCGCCTTCGCTGCCGGCGCCGCCCTGCTCGCCAGGCTTCTTCTGCTGGGCCATGCGCTTGCGGAAGGGCATGCCCAGGGCACGCAGCAGTTCCCGCGCGTGATCGTCGTTGTCGGTCGAAGTGACAAACGTCACATCAAAGCCGAGGGAGCGCTTCACCTTGTCGAGTTCGATCTCAGGGAAAATCGACTGGTCTGCGATGCCGAGCGTGTAGTTGCCACGACCGTCGAAGGCGCGGGGGGCGACACCACGGAAGTCACGGATGCGGGGCATGGCCGTCTTCACCAGCCGCATCAGGAAATCGTACATTTTGTTGCCACGCAGCGTGACTTTCACACCGACGGCTTCACCTGCACGCAGCTTGAAGCTGGCGATGGCCTTTTTCGAGAAGGTGGTCATGGGCTTCTGACCGGTGATGGCCATCACCTCGTTCGTAGCGTCTTCGATGGCCTGCTTGCGCTCGCCCTGTGAACCGATGGAGCAGTTCACCACGATCTTTTCGAGGCGCGGCACTTCGTGCACGTTCTTGAGCGCGAGCTGCTTCTGCAAGGCATCACGCAGCTTCTCTTTATACAGTTTTTTGAGTTCGGGTTCCATTGCGGGGTCTTGTTGCGCCGCCTTTCCTCCGCGGGCACCGGGGGAGACTCACCGGCGCGGATGGCGGAGGGGGAGGCATGTTGCCTGACAGCTATTTCTTTTCAACCTTCTTCTTTTTCTTCTCCGGCTTCGCGTCCGCGTCCTTCTTCGCCGTCTTCTTCTCCACCAGCTTTACATTTGAGATGTGAATGGGTCCCTCCTTCTCAATGATGCCGCCCTGCGGCTTGTCCTGGGACGGGCGGACCGTCTTCTTGATCATGCGCACGCCTTCGATGAGCACGCGGCCCTTCGCCGGTTGCACTTCCAGCACGGTGCCCTGCGCACCCTTGTGGGCGCCGGAGATCACGACCACAAGGTCGCCTTTCTTTACATGGGTCTTGATGCGGCTCATAGCACTTCGGGGGCGAGGGAAACGATTTTCATGAAATTCTTGTCGCGCAGCTCGCGGGCCACGGGGCCGAAGATACGGCTGCCGCGCGGATTGTTGTCCTTGTCGATGATGACGATGGCGTTCTTGTCGAAGCGCAGGATCGAGCCGTCAGAACGGCGGATCGGCGCCGCGGTGCGCACGACGACGGCACGCACCACCTCGCCTTTCTTCACGGCACCGGTCGGATTCGACTCACGGATGTGCGCCGTGATGATGTCGCCCACATGGGCGTAGCGGCTGTTCTTCTTGCCGAGCACGCCGATCATCTTCGCCATGCGCGCGCCGGTGTTGTCAGCCACCTGCAGGGTTGATTCCATCTGGACCATGATTGAGTTCCTCCGTGTATGGGTTGGTTGGGACTGGCGTCGCTCGCGGCTAGTGCTTGAGCACCTCCGCCAGATTCCAGCACTTGAGCTTGCTCAGCGGACGGGTTTCGACGATGCGCACCTTGTCGCCCACCTTTGCCTCTTCCTTTTCATCGTGTGCGTAGAACTTCGAGGTCATGCGCACGATCTTCTTGTACTTCGGGTGCGGCACGCGGCGCTCCACCTCGACCACGATGGTCTTGTTCATCTTGTCGGACACGACCACTCCGACGCGGGTCTTCCTCACGCCTTGTTTGGTTTCCGTCCCGGGTGCCGGTGCTGTTGCTGCCTCGCTCATCGTCTGTTTCCTCTCGTCGGTTTGAAATGTTCAGGCCTCATGCCGCGGCGGGTGCCGCCGCCTTGGTGCGCTCGCTGATGATCGTCTCGATGCGCGCCACGTCGCGGCGCAGCAGGCGCAGGCGTGCCGGATTCTCGAGCTGGCCGCTCTGCTGCTGCACGCGCATGTTCAGCATCTCGTGCTTGATCTCGCGGCGCTTCGTCGAGAGTTCCTCGACGGTCAGTTCACGGAGTTCCTTGATCTTCATGGTGCGTGGTGGGGTTGGGAAAACGGTGGTTCTTAGTGAGCGCCGTGACGGGCGATGAAGCGCGTGCGGATGCCGATCTTCGCGGCAGCCAGACGGCAGGCGTCACGCGCCGTGGCCTCATTCACGCCGGAGATTTCAAAGAGCACCGTTCCGGGAAAAATCACCGCCACCCAAAACTCAGGCGATCCCTTGCCCTTGCCCATGCGCGTTTCCGGAGGGCGCGCCGTGACCGGCTTGTGCGGGAAGATGCGGATGAAGACCTTGCCCTTGCGCTTCAAGAAGCGGGTGATGGCCACGCGGCAGGCTTCAATCTGGTTGTTCTTCAGCCAGCCGCGATCCAGCGACTGGAGGCCGAACTCGCCAAAGTCGATTTTGTTTCCACGGGTGGCATTGCCGGCGCGGCTGCCGCGCTGGCTTTTGCGAAATTTTGTTCTGCTGGGCAATAGGGCCATGATTCAGATTCTCCTTTTCTCGTGTGACAAAAATTCCATCCGGTTCCTTACTCGGCGGCCGCCTCGGGCACGTCAACAGGCGGTGCCTCAGGCGCGGGAGTCGGGGCGCGACGTCCGCGCTGACCCACTCCGCCGCGGGGTCCAATGCCGCCCGGCCCCGGTGCCCCGCGATCCTCGCGTTCACGACGTGGGCGACGCTCACCCTGCGGGCGCGTCACGCCGCCTTCGCCCGCGTTTCCGCGGTTCAACCAGCATTTCACGCCGATGACGCCATACACAGTCTTGGCTTCGGTGGTGCCGTAGTCGATGGGGATGCGCAGCGTCTGCAGCGGCACTTTTCCCTGGCGGTACCACTCGGCACGCGCGATGTCAGCGCCGCCGAGACGACCCGCGCAACGAATACGGATGCCGTCGGCGCCCATGTCCATGGCGGTCTGCACCGCACGCTTCATCGCACGGCGGAAGGAAATCCGCCGCTCAAGCTGCACCGCCACCGTTTCAGCAACGAGCTGCGCATCGAGTTCAGGATGCTTGATTTCAAAAATGTCGATCTTCACCTGCTTGCCGCCGCACATCTCGGAGATCTTCTGGCTCATCACATCGATCTCCTGGCCTTTGCGGCCGATGACGAGACCCGGGCGGGCGGTGTGCAACGTTACGCGCACTTGGTTCCACGCACGCTCGATGACGATCTTCGAGAGCGCTGCGGCGGAAAGCTTTTCTTTGAGGAACGCGCGGATCGCCAGATCGCTGTGCAGCGAGTCGGCGAATTCCTTCTCAGGAGCATACCACTTGGAGCGCCAGTCTTTGCTGACGGCGAGGCGGAAACCGATTGGATTGACTTTCTGACCCATAGCTTGTGATTTCTCGTGCGGTGTCGGTGTGAGCGGCGGTTAGTCTTCTTTCTTCGCGGCAGGTTTCTTTGCGGCCGCCTTCTTTGCCGGGGCCTTCTTGGCGGCTGCCGTCTTCTTCGCCGCCGGCTTTTCCTCGGGCTCGGCGACGGGCTCGGGTGCCTCTTCCTTTGTCTCCGCGGTCTTCGCCGCGACGATCACTGTGATGTGGCACATGCGCTTCTTGATCGGTGCCGCGGAGCCGCGGGCGCGGGGCATGATGCGCTTGAGCGCCGGACCATCCGTAGCGACCGCAGAGACGACGACGAGGTCCTCTGCGTCCATCTCATGATTATGCTCGGCGTTGGCTATGGCAGAGCGCAACGTCTTGCCGATGAGGAAGGCAGCCTTCTTGGGCGTGAAGTCCAGGACGCTGAGCGCCTGAGACACCGGCATCCCGGTGATGGCGCGGGTCACCTCACGAGCCTTTTGCGACGACATGCGCGCGTATTTCAATACCGATTTCACCTGCATAACCTGTTGCTGTTAAAAAGTTCTGTTCGCCTCCACCTTGCCGCGATCCCCCACCTTGACCGGATCAGCTGGATTCACGACCTCCTGCACCACCGCGCCGCTCACGCCCTTGCGCACGTCGGTCACAAACACGCGCCCGACCGTCTTCTCGCCGCGGGTGATTTCGAAAGGCATGCCCGGCTTCACGCCATCACGGGAGCCTACATCGAGGATGGCCACGCCAAACTCTGGCTTCATGCTCACTACCCGGGCCTCGTGCAGGCTCTTGGCCGCCTTCCCTTCATCGCCGGCGGCGACATTGTTTGCCGCGCGCAGCACCTGATCACCCTTCGCCAGAGCAGTTTCGAGCGTCCTCCTGGCCTCTGCATCCGAATTCTGGGCGGTCTTGGCAAACACCATCGAAGCCTCCGCCAGCCCGACGAGCGAATCCGAAAGCTTCTTCTTCTGATCAGTCACGATGCGCAGGTCGCTCAATGCACCGAGCAGCCGCTCCTGCACCTGATCGGTGGAATTCTCGAGCGCACCGATGCCGAGCCCTTCGAGCAGCCCGCGCAGCCGCTCATGATTGTCCTTGAGCTGGACCACCTCCGCATTGGCCGCCGCAGTGCCCTGCGCGAGCGCCACATTTTGCTCCTTCGCGGCGGCGAGCTGCTTCTCAAGCTCCTGTATCTTCGCATGGGCCACTTGGAGGGTGGTTTGCAGTTCAAGCAGCTCGATCTTCCCGTCAAACGGCGCCGGCTGCTGTGCCCTCACACCGCCACAACACGCCGCCGCCGCGACAAGGAGCGCGGAAGGCAGGCTGCAAATGGAACGGAGGGTGAACATGGGCTGCAAACGGAAGCGGAAAATATTATGTGTGGCGTATTCGAAACTGGAACTACTTCGACACCTTCGCCGTGTGCGCGCCGTGCGCCTTGAAAATGCGGGTCAGCGCAAATTCTCCAAGCCGGTGGCCGACCATGTTTTCCGTGGCGTACACGGACACAAAATCCTTGCCGTTGTGCACGAGGAACGTGTGGCCGACGAGATCAGGCGTGATCATCGAACTGCGCGCCCAGGTTTTGATCGGCTTTTTCGGACCGCCGGAGGCGTTGATCTTGTCCACCTTGTCGAGCAAGGCTTGCTGGACGAACGGACCTTTTTTCAGAGAACGTGCCATGATGTGGAATCAGGTGAGGTGTCGATGGGTGAGCTGCTACTTCTTCGCGCGGCGATCCTGCACGATGAACTTGGTGGTGGCCTTCTTCTTGTGGCGGGTCTTCTCGCCCTTCGCGTGGCCCCAAGGACTGAGCAGGTGCTGGCGTCCGCCACCGGACTTCGAGCGGCCTTCGCCGCCGCCGTTCGGGTGGTCGATGGGGTTCATGCACATGCCGCGCACCGTCGGGCGGATGCCGCGCCAGCGCGTGCGACCGGCCTTGCCGCTGACGACATTCATGTGCTCGACATTGCCCACCTGACCGATGGTGGCGTAGCACTCGGCGTTGATCTTGCGGATCTCTCCGGACGGCATCTTTACCAGCGCATAGTCACCCTCACGGTTGGAGAGGATGGCGGCCTGGCCGGCGGCGCGCGCGGCGACTCCGCCGCGCCCTTGGATCAGTTCGATATTGTGGATGGAAGTGCCGAGCGGGATCTTGCGCAGCGGAAGCGCATTGCCCACCTCGGGAGCGGCCTTCTCGCCAGCCATCACCATCGCGCCCACCTGAAGATTGTTCGGGGCGAGGATGTAGCTCTTCTGACCATCCTTGTACTCGACCAGGGCAATGCGTGCGGAGCGGTTCGGATCGTATTCGATGCCGATGACCTTCGCCGCCTCATCGTGACGAGCACGCTTGAAGTCGATGAGACGGTAGCGCTGTACATGACCGCCGCCGATGTGACGGCAGGTGATGCGGCCAGTGTTGTTCCGGCCGCCGCTCTTGCGCAGCGCCACGGTGAGGCTCTTCTGCGGCTCATGCTTGGTGATCTCCTCGAAGGAGTTCCACTGCTTGTAGCGATTCGAAGGCGTGTTGGGTTTGAATGTTTTGAGCGCCATGACGTTGGATGGGCTGAAGGGTTCTGACGAAGCGGCGGCCGGTGTTACACGAGATCAATCTTCTCACCGGCCTTGAGGCGGACGACGGCTTTTTTCCAATGGTTGGTGCGCCCGTAGTCGGCACGGCGCTCGCGACGGGCCTTGCCGAAAAAGTTCGCCGTGCGCACGGCGGTCACCGTTTTGCCAAAGAGTTTCTCGACGGCCTGCTTGATCTCGATCTTGTTGGCCTTCGGATCGACGACGAACACGTATTCGTTGTTCTGCTCGCCGAGCAGGGTGGCCTTCTCGCTGAGACGAATGGTTTTGATGACGGAGTGAAGGTCTTTCATATCAGGCGGTCCTCCTGGCGAGGGTTTCGAGCGAGTCACTGGTAACCAGCACCTTGTCGAAATTGAGCAGGTGCTCGGCGTTTACGTCGTCGGGGGAGATGAGCTGCACGGCCTGCACGTTGCGGCCTGCGCGGAAGGTCGGTTCGTCGAACTTGCCAACGATCAAAATCTTGCGCGCATCGCTCAGGCCCTTCACGGAAGAAACGAAGCTCTTCGTCTTGCCGTCCGGAATTGCAAACGCGCCGATGGTAAGCACATCGCCATCGTTGATGCGGGCGGTCAACGCCGTGCGGAAGGCGAGCTTTTTCACCTTCTTCGGGATGGTCTTGGAGTAGTCGCGGGGTTTGGGCCCCCAGGCGACACCGCCACCAACCCAGATCGGAGAACGCCGGGATCCCATGCGCGCATTGCCCGTGCCCTTTTGATTCCAGAGCTTCTTGCCGCTGCCACGCACGGCACCGCGGCCCTTGGTGGAGGCGGTACCTGCGCGCCGGTTCGCGCGGTAGGCCACCACGGTGTTGTGCAGCGCCTGAGCGCCCTTGTAACCCTCCACGAGGTTCAGGTTCGCCGCCTTTGCGGCATCGGGGGAAAGTGTGTTTGCAGCCATGTCTGGGTCCTCCTGTTACTTCGCGGCGGGCGCGGGTTTCTTCTTTGCCGGGCGCACGATGACGATGCTGCCCTTGTTCCCCGGCACCGCGCCGCTGATGAGCAGCACGCCGTCTTCCGGGCGGCTCTGCACCACCGTGAGATTCTGCACCGTGCGGCGGTCCACGCCGTCGTGGCCGGGCATCTTTTGATTCTTCCACACCAGACCCGGCGTAAGGCGGCAACCGATGGAGCCGGAGCGACGGTGCATCATGTGGCCGTGCGTGGCAGGCTGGCCACCGAAATTGTGGCGCTTCATCACGCCCTGGAAACCCTTGCCCTTCGTGGTGCCGATCACATCGACGTGCTGGCCGTTGGCAAACAGACCGGCACCCAGCTCGGCATCCGCCGCTGGAAGCTGCTCATCAGAGCCCACGCGGAACTCACGCAGGATGGTCTTCGGCGTGCTGCCGTGCTTCTTGAAGTGGCCGAGCGCCGGCTTGGTCATGCGCTTTTCCTTCTGGTCGTTGAAGCCCACCTGGATGGCGGAGTAGCCGTCCTTTCCGGCGCTCTGCTTCACCTGCACGATCTTGTTTCCCGCGACGTCCACGACGGTCACGCAAATGGCCTCGCCCTTGTCATTATAGACCTGGGTCATGCCGAGTTTTCTGCCGATCAATCCAATGCTCATGTTCTGGTCCTCCTGCGTTGAGTTCCTCCTCGTCCCGATCAGATGCGGATGGTGATGTCCACGCCCGAGGGCAGGTTCAGCTTCTTCAATTCGTCCACCGTGCGGCTCGTCGGATCGACGATGTCCAGCAGGCGCTTGTACGTGCGGATTTCAAACTGGTCCATCGACTTCTTGTCGATGTGCGGCGAGCGGTTCACCGTGAATTTCTCGATGCGCGTCGGCAGCGGAATGGGGCCCGCAACACGCGCGCCCGTGCGCTTGGCGGTCTCGACGATGTCGGCCGTGGATTTGTCGAGCACACGATGGTCGTAGGCGCGAAGTCGGATTCGGATGCGCTGGTTGTTCATGGTTTGTCTCCCGCGTAAAAATGAATGGTTCGATAAAAATCAGGCACGAGCGGCAGTGCCGCCACGCTGCTCGACGATTTGGTCAACGATCTGCTGCGGCACCTGCTCGAAGTGCGAGGGCTGCATGGAGTAGCTCGCGCGGCCCGAGGACAGCGTGCGGATGGCCGTTGAATAGCCGAACATCTCGGCGAGCGGCACTTCGGCCTTGAGGATTGCCGTGGCACCGCGGCTGTCCATGCCCTGAATCTTGCCGCGACGGCGGTTGAGGTCGCCCATGATGTCGCCCTGGTAGTCTTCCGGCGTGGTGCACTCCACGGCCATGATCGGCTCCAGCAGGATGCACTTGGCCTTCTTGAGCGCGTCCTTCACGGCGAAGATGCCGGCCATCTTGAAGGCGTTTTCATTCGAGTCCACATCGTGGCTCGAGCCGTCGATGAGGTCGATGTGAAGATCGATCACCGGATAGCCGGCAATGACTCCGTTCAGCGCCGCTTCGATGCAGCCGGCCTTCGCGGGATTGATGAATTCCTTCGGAATCGTGCCGCCGACGACTTTGTTCTCGACCACAACTCCCGAGCCCTTCTCGCCGGGGCGGATCTTGATGATGACGTGACCATACTGGCCGCGGCCACCCGACTGCTTGATGAGCTTGCCCTCGCCGTCGGCTTCCTTGGTGAGCGTCTCGCGGTAGGCGATCTGCGGCTTGCCGGTGTTCGTCTCGACCTTGTGTTCGCGCTTGAGGCGGTCGCAGAGAATTTCGAGGTGAAGCTCGCCCATGCCCGCGATGATGGTCTGGCCCGTTTCCTCGTCGGTCTTGACGAAGAACGTGGGGTCTTCTTCCGACAGGCGCTGGAGCGCATTGCCCATCTTCTCCTGGTCACCCTTCGTTTTCGGCTCCACCGCCATCGAAATGACCGGCTCAGGGAAGGTCGGCGGCTCGAGCTGCACTTCGAGGCTTTCGTCGCAAAAGGTGTCACCCGTGCGCACGTCCTTCACGCCGACCAGCGCGGCGATGTCACCTGAGTAGCAGGTCTCAATGTCCTTGTGGACGTTCGCTTGAATCTGGATGAGGCGGCCCACGCGCTCGCTCTTGCGGGTGCGCGGATTGTAGATCGTGTCGCCCTTTGACACCTTGCCGGAATACACACGGAAGAAGACGAGGCGGCCGAACTTGTCCGACCACAGCTTGAATCCGAGGGCGATGAACTTGCCGTTGTCGTCCGGAATGGCCTCGATCTTGTTCTCAGGCTCGTCCACGACGCTGCCCTGCTGCGGCGGGATGTCGAGCGGACCCGGCAGGTAGTCGATGACGGCGTCGATGAGATACTGCACACCCTTGTTCTTGAATGCGGAACCACCGGCCATCGGAATGATCTTGTTCGCGATCACGGCGCGGCGCAGGCCGGCCTTCAGTTCGACCGGACCGATGGGCTTCTCTTCGAGATAAAGCATGCCCAGCTCGTCATCGGCACTGCACACCGCGTCGAGCAGTTCATCATAGGCAGCCTTGCCTGTGGTCACTTCGGCGCCTTCGAGTGAGCGGACGGAGTATTTCGAACCAAACTTCTCGTCGTCGGAATAGATGATCGCCTTCTGGTTCACCACGTCGATCTGGCCGATGAGATTGTCCTCGGCGCCGATGGGGATGAGAATGGGATAAGCGGGAGCGCCGAGCTTGTGACGCACGTCCTTCACCACATTTTCGAAGTTCGCGCCCGTGCGGTCCATCTTGTTCACGAAGGCGATGCGCGGCACTCCATACTTTTCCGCCTGGCGGTAGACCGTCTCCGACTGCGGCTGCACGCCGGCCACACCGCAGAGCACGAAGATCGCGCCATCCAGCACGCGCAGGGAGCGCTCCACCTCGGCGGTGAAGTCCACGTGACCAGGGGTGTCGATGATGTTCACGCGGATGTCCTCCATCTCGCGCGACTTGTAAACGCCTTCTTCCTTGAGCTGCTTCCACTTCGCCGTGACGGCGGCCGAGGTGATCGTGATGCCGCGCTCCTTCTCCTGCTCCATCCAGTCCGTCGTCGCCGCGCCGTCATGCACCTCGCCGATCTTGTGGATCATGCCGGTGTAAAACAGAATGCGCTCCGTGAGCGTCGTCTTGCCCGCGTCAATGTGCGCGCAGATGCCGATGTTGCGCGTGCGCTCGAGGGGGAATTCGCGGTTGGGTGAGTTGGGGTTGGACATGGAATCGAACAGGATGACGGGTCGGAACCAGGAGGATGTGATCGAATCGGATTAGAAGCGGAAATGTGCAAAGGCGCGGTTTGCCTGCGCCTGCTTGTGGACGTCGTCGCGCTTGCGCACGGCGTTCCCCTGCCCTTGCGAGGCGTCCCTGAGTTCATTGGCCAGCGCCACATGCATCGGCGTGCCTTTGCGGGAGCGGGCGAAACCGATGATCCAGCGCATCGCCAGCGACTCCTGGCGGCCCGGTGAAACTTCGAGCGGCACCTGATACGTCGCTCCACCCACACGGCGGGCCTTCACTTCCACACGAGGCTTGGCATTGTCGATGGCGCGGGTGAACAGCTCCAGCGGATCCACCGCCTCGCCCTTTTCGTTGAGCTTCTCGATGGCGGAGTACACGATGCGCTCGGCCAGCGACTTCTTGCCGCTCGCCATCACACGGTTGATCAAATGCGCCACGATCTCGCTGTCGTAGCGCGAGTCCTTCGTGACCTCCTTGTCATAAACTCTTTTTCTGCGTGCCATAACTCGACGGGGATGCTGAGGTGGATGAAAAAATCAAGACTGCTATTTCTTGCCCTTCGCGCCGGCTGCGGCTGCCGCGGCACCGGCCTTCGGACGCTTCGCACCGTACTTGGAGCGGCCACGGCGGCGCTTTTCCACACCCAGGCAGTCCAGCGTGCCGCGCACAATGTGGTAGCGCACACCCGGTAGGTCCTTCACGCGTCCGCCGCGCACCAGCACGATGGAGTGCTCCTGGAGATTGTGCCCTTCACCGCCGATGTAGGCGATCACCTCGAAGCCGTTCGTGAGGCGGACCTTTGCCACTTTCCGGAGAGCCGAGTTCGGCTTCTTCGGCGTGCGGGTCATCACCTGAAGGCAAACGCCGCGACGCTGCGGGCACTTGGTCAGGGCCGGAGACTTCGATTTGGCCGACTTGTCGCTGCGGCCATGTCTTACGAGTTGGTTGATCGTGGGCATGTTTGGTGTTGCGCGGAGATTTCCCTCCCTGAGGATCGCGGCACCAAACGACAAAGAAGCAATGCAACCACCCCTGTGGTCAAATTGCGCTTCTTATCCGGAGCTGCTACCCGATAGGAGAAGCCGGCACGAGTCCGGCTTGGAAACCCATCCTCCCAGAGAGAGGGGGGGTCGAGGGGCGCGCATTATATGGGGTCGCTCAAACCTGACAAATGGTTTTTCGTCGATTTGCGAAAATTTTTCACACCGGTGCAAACAAGAGAGAAAGCCCGGACGTGATCGCCCATCGCGGAGGACATGTGCAGTCGGTCCCCTCCCTCGCCAAGGCACCCCCTTCCCCGACATCCGTCCGCCGCACCGTGTCCCGTCGCAAATGGCAAAAGGCATCCACTGCTGCTTTGCAATCACCGCCCACATGCGCATGATGCGCGCCCCGCCGTCTCCCGGCGAGCGGTTCCCCTCCATGTCCAAGTCCTCCTCCACGTCCAAATCCACTCCAATGCTGAAATCGAAGCCGAAGGCCAAGCACTTCCACTTCATCGGCATCTGCGGCACCGCGATGGGTTCCACCGCGCTCGCCTTGCGCGCGCAGGGGCACAAGATCACCGGCTCCGACGGCACGGTGTATCCGCCCATGTCCACGCTGCTCGAGTCCAGCGGCATCGAGCTTTTCAGCGGCTACAAGCCGGAGAACCTGCCCGCCGGCGCGGACATCTACATCGTCGGCAATGCCGTCTCGCGCGGGAATCCGGAGCTGGAGGAGCTGCTCAACCGCAAGCTGCCCTACACCTCGCTGGCAGAGGCGCTCGAGCACGAGGTCATCCAGGGAAGGCGCAGCTTCGTCGTCAGCGGCACGCATGGGAAGACCACCACCACCTCGCTGCTCGCCTGGCTCTTCGAGAGCGCGGGGAAGCAGCCCGGCTTCATGATCGGCGGCGTCCCGGAGAATTTTCCCGTCGGCGCGCGCTTCACCAGCTCCGACATCTTCGTCATCGAAGGCGACGAGTACGACACCGCCTACTTCGACAAGCGCTCGAAGTTCCTCCACTACCTGCCCGAGTGCGCCATCGTGAACAACATCGAGTTCGACCACGCGGACATCTTCAAGGACATCGACGAGATCGTGCTCTCCTTCACCCGCTTCGTGAACCTCGTGCCGCAGAACGGCCACATCTACGTCAATGGCGACGACGCCAACTGCCTCCGCCTCATCGAGAAAAGCCCCGCGCCGATCTCGAAGGTCGGCACCGGCGAGGCGAACGACTTCCGCATCCGCATCACCGGCATGACGCCGGAGAGCACCACCTTCGATCTCAATGGCGCATCCTTCACCGTGCCGATGATCGGCGAGTTCAATGCGCGCAATGCCGCCATGTGCGTGTGCGCAGCGCGCTTCGGCGGACTCACCGATGACGAGATCCGCGCCGGCATGTCCTCCTTCAAAGGCGTGCGCCGCCGCCAGCAGGAGCGCGGCGAGGTGAATGGCATCACCATCATCGACGACTTCGGCCACCATCCCACGGCGCTGCGCGAGACGCTCCGCGGTCTGCGCCAGCGCTATCCCGGCCGCCGCCTGTGGGCCGTCTTCGAGCCGCGCTCAAACACCAGCCGCCGCAATGTGCTGCAGTACGAACTCATCGAGGCCCTCAAGGAGGCTGACGGCTCCGTCATCGCCGCCATCAACGCGCCGGAGAAAGTCGCGCCCGAGGCGCGTCTGAACCCGGACGCCGTCGTGCTCGCCGTCACCGCCGCCGGTCGCGAGAGCTGGTACGAGCCCACGACGGATGCCATCATCGACAAGCTCAAGGAGCGCTGCAAAAGCGGCGATGTGATCATCATCTTCAGCAACGGCGGCTTCGACGGCATCCACGGGAAGCTCATCGAGCGGCTGAAGTAGGACGGCAGGAGAGCGAGGTCGTCGGACAATGTCGGGATGACCAAACGTCGAAGCCGACCGGTCGAGTGCGGCGGGGAGCGGGTCGTTCGCTCAAGCGGCATCATCGCCCCACCGCCCGGCTGTTGGGGGGATCGGACGTGGGAAGGCCTTCGGACCTCAGCAGGACGAGCGGGCTTCGCCACACTCGTCCTACGTTCCAAACGCGTGTTCGAGCTGGGCGAACAGGTTGGCCAGTTGCGGATCAAAGTGCAGCCCGCGCTGCTTCATGCCGCGCAGCACCTCGTAGCAGGCCCGCAGCTCGCGCCCGGCCATCGCTTCGTCGCCGCTCTTGTTCGCGAACTGGTAGAGCTTGAAGTGCGACACGGACAAATCGCGCTGCCACTCGGCGTTGGCCGGGTCACTTTGGGCGAGGCGTTGGGCGATGGCCTTGGCGTCGGTGAACCATCGCAAGCCGGCGGGCAGATCGCCCTGGGCGATGGCGAGGTCGCCGAGCTTGTTGAGCGACACGGACAAATCGCGCTGCCACCCGGCGTTGGCCGGGTCGCTCTGGGCGAGGCGTTGGAGAATGCCGTGGCACTCGGTGTGCCAGCGCAAGGCGGCGGGCAGATCGCCCTGGGCGATGGCGAGGTCGCCGAGCTTCTCCAGCGACACGGACAAATCGCGCTGCCACCCGGCGTTGGCCGGGTCGCTCTGGGCGAGGCGTTGGGCGATGTCCAAGTCCTCGGTGAACCAGCGCAAGGCGGCGGGCAGATCGCCCTGGGCGATGGCAAGGCCGCCCAGCTTGTTGAGCGACACGGACAAATCGCGCTGCCACCCGGCGTTGGCCGGGTCGCTCTGGGCGAGGCGTTGGAGAATGCCGTGGCACTCGGTGTGCCAGCGCAAGGCGGCGGGCAGATCTCCCTGGGCGATGGCGAGGTCGCCCAGCTTGTTGAGCGACACGGACAAATCGCGCTGCCACGCGGCGTTGGCCGGGTCGCTCTGGGCGAGGCGTTGGAGAATGCCGTGGCACTCGGTGTGCCAGCGCAAGGCGGCGGGCAGATCTCCCTGGGCGATGGCGAGGTCGCCCAGCTTGTTGAGCGACACGGACAAATCGCGCTGCCACGCGGCGTTGGCCGGGTCGCTCTGGGCGAGGCGTTGGGCCTGTTCATGCACTTGCTCGGCGAAGCCTCGGGCATCGGGCAGTGTCCGATAGATCACGAGCTTCTCGGTGACGAAGATCGCATCGTTGATCAGCGAGGCATGGGGTTGGTCGCTTGATTGCAGTCGATGTGGCAGCCCGTTCATCAGCGCTGCCAGTTCCCATGCCTGCGGTGCCTCTTGCTGGCGATAGACGACATCTGCTCGCTGACCGAGATACGCATCAAGCACTGGCACCACTTCCTTTGCATGCTCCCCCACATGCGCCGCCACCAGCCGATGCACGCGCGCGATCTCCGGTTCGTCGCTGGTGGTGAGCAGGCGCAGGCCGGTGAGCTGGCGCTGCACGGACTGCCAGGGATCGCTGCCGAAGTCGCCGGGCTGGGCAAGCTCGGCAAACTTCTGCATCGTCAGCTCGCGCAACCAAGGCCAGGGCACGCAGTCGGGCGGGAGCTGGGTGGCGAGGTGCAGTGCGTAGCGCGCGGGCGGGCTGAGGCGTTGCTGGGTTTGATCCAGGATGTGGCCGAGCAGCTTCGTCTGGTGCAGGAGCGCGGCTTTGACCTCGTCATCGCTGGCGACCATGCGGTCGATGCTGATGAGGCCCAGGCGCTCCAGGTCGGCGAGGAAGGCGACGGGTGTGACCTCCGGGTGCAGACCGAGGAACACGGCCACCTGCTCCACCGCCAGCGTGAAGCCGCCGAGCGCGCGCACGATCTGCCGCGCGGCCAGCTCCTGGGCGGCATCCGCAAACAACGGTGTGCCGTGCTCCAGGTCGGTGATGCGGCCTGCGGCATCGCGCGGCGGCTGGTGATCGCGGAGGAGCGCGAGCGCGGTGTCGTCATCCAGCGCATCGACGGCGACGAGGCCGAGCCGGTCCTTCTGCCCTTTCAAATCCAGCCGCGTGGTGGCGACGATGCGCAGCCAGCCCGCGCCCATGCCGCCGGGCAGTGTGGCGAGTTGCGCCGGGCTGAGGAGGTCGGGCTCGGAGACATTGTCCAGCAGGATGAGGCAGGCGGCGCCGCGATCAGGATCACGCTCCGCCACGGTCTGCGATCTGGCTTTGAGATGCGCGAGCACGCCGCGACCGAGCAGCGCGGCATCGTTCTTCTCCGCCTCGCTCGGCGTGAAGCCCAGCTCGCGCTCCCAGGCGAGTTTGCCAATGAGCGGCAGCAGTTCCTTCGCGTGCTCGGCACCGAGCGACCACAGACCCGCCGGGTAGCTGTCCGCAAAGCTGTGCGCGTAGGCCACGGCGAGTTCGGTCTTGCCCATGCCGCCGAGTCCCTGCACGGCGGTGACCACACCGATGCGCCCGAGGCCGAGGCTCTCATGCAGCAGGCGCAGCTCCTCGGTGCGGCCGAGGAAGTGCGGGTTCTGCCAGCGCAGGTTCCCCGGTGCGGACATGGCGCGGCGCGCGCGCTGCATCCGCTCCCACAGCGTGGCACCGAGCGCGGCCAGACGTGCCTTCACATCCTCGCGCTGCAAGGCCTGCGGTCCTTCTTTGAACCAGGGGCGCACGTCGGTGTAGTTGTGCCGCATCAACTGCTCGTGCCAGTCGCGGGCGATCTTTTGCTCGTCCGCCGCGCCGGGCACTTCGATGAAGTAAACCTGCGCGATGCTGTCGCTGCCCATGAGCTGATGCACCTGACGGCGCACGTATTCGCGGAACTCCCACTCGCAGCAGGTGCTCTTGAAGTAGTCGGGCGAAAGGCAGACGAGCAGGATCTTCGAGGACTGCAAGGCACCGAGGATGCGATGCCGCCAGTCGTCGGCATCCTTGATCTCCTGGGTGTCAAAGAAGATGCGCAACGGCGCCGTGCTGAACTTGCGATGGTCCTGCCAGATGTGATCCTTCAACGCAGTGACCCAGCCGGAGGCGTTGTCCTTCCGTGAGTAGGAGATGAACAGATCATACTGCGTGGGCGTGGCCCCGGTGGTGATGGGAGGAGCGTCAGGCATGGCGGGAGATACGCTGAGACGGCGCTGAATTGCAAAGCGAAGCTGCGCGCAATGCCCTGCGCCACGCCCTCTTCCCGCGCACGAGCCGGGCCGACTTCACCACGCCCGGGCCGTGCCAGGGCTTACGCATGAACCGAAAGCGCAAGCCTCAAATCTACGATTTGCCCCGCAGATTCAGAATTCCACAAATGGGTTCAGAAGAACTCCAATCCGTGGTTGTCCTGAATCCGTGGGAATTCACTCAGAAGCAATTCATGCGTAAACCCTGGGCCGTGCGACGGCGGACTTCTGTTTCCTTGCGCCCGCGAAGGTCCTCACCCAAGATCGCGCGCTTGAAATGGCTGACCAATCACCGCTGCCACGACTACGCGCACCTCGCGGAGCGGTGGCTTCGCGTGGCTAAGCGCGCGGGCATCGAGGCGCGTGAGTTTGCCAAGGCCGCGTCGATCCCGCTGCTGATGCTGGAGTCTCGCGCGGCGGCGGCGGGAGAGACGCTCGTCTATTTGTCGTCCGGCGTACACGGTGATGAAGCGGGCTCGGCGTGCGGCCTTCTCGCGTGGGCGGAGGCAAACGTCGCCCTGCTGAAGAAAGAGGCATTTCTCATCTTTCCGTGCCTGAATCCGCAGGGCCTCATGCTGAACACGCGCGCGGACCATCGCGGCCTCGATCTAAACCGCAGGTTTCACCTCGCCGATGACGAAGTATGCGGCCCCTGGCAGCGCGCGGTGGCAAACCGGTGCATGAAGCTCGGCCTGTGCCTGCACGAGGACTACGATGCACAGGGCGCTTACGTTTATGAACTGGGCGGACAGAAGACCGCGATGAGTCCGCCGCTTTTGAAGAAGGTGTCACGCATCTTGCCGCTCGATCCGCGGACGGACATTGACGGACGGGCCGCTGCGCGTGGCGTGATCCGGCCTCGACGCATTCCGAAAACCTTGCCAGGCATGCCGGAGGCGATCGAGCTGCATCGGCGCGGCTGCCAGGTGACGCTGACGTTTGAGACGCCATCCGAGGCGGCGCTGGAACTTCGCATTGCCGCGCACCAGGCCTTCATCACCTCCGCCATTGAGAAGATCGCATGACCGCCGCGCGCGCCATCGTCATCGCCACCGGTTGCGCGCTGCTGGCGGGCTGCGCGCACATCAAGCCCGGGGCGATGCATCCCGCGCTCGGCAGCGCGGAGTGGACAAGCTACGACGGCAAGACCATGCCCTGCCGCGCGACGCTGCCGCCGCTCGGGACGAAGCTCCAGGGCGTGGTGATCACCGTTCACGGGCTGAGCGGCGCAGCGTCCGATTTTTGGCTGCTGCACGAGCGCCTGCCGCCGCGTGGCTACGCGGTGTACGGTTACGAGCTGCGCGGCCAGGGGCACGATGCGGACGTGGCCGCGCGCGGTGACATCCGCTCGTCCGCGCAGTGGCTCCGTGATCTGGAAACCTTCCACCTGCTGGTGAAGCAGCGGCATCCAAAGGCAAAAGTCTTCTGGTATGGCGAGAGCCTCGGCAGTCTCATCGCGCTGCACACCGCGGCATCGCGCCTGCGCACGTCCGACGATCCCGACGGCCTCATCCTCGCCTCGCCCGTCGCAGGCCTGCGCGTGGCGGTCTCCGATTTCAAGAAATGGCTGCTCAAGACGGCGGCCGCGCTCACGCCGCGCCAGCGCTACACGCTGGGTGATCTGGCCGGCGTGGATGAGAACCGCATCCACGTCACCAGCACCAGCACGCACGGCGGGCAGATGGCCAGGACTCCGCATCACGTGGAGAACTTCACGCTGCGCCTGCTCGGCGAGATCGGCCATCTCATGGACCACAACCCGCAGGCGGCGGCACGCATCCGCATGCCCGTGCTTTTTCTGGCCTCGCCAAACGACGTGCTCTCTTCGCCAGACCAGGTGCAGGCCCTTTTCGGCCAGATCGGCTCGGAGAAAAGGACGCTGCACTGGTACACGCGCTCCTATCACCTGCTGCTGCACGATGTGCAGCACGATGACGTGGCGGCGGATGTGCTGAGGTGGCTGGGGCGGAGGCGGTGAATGTGGAATGATGAACGACGAACGATGAAGCCATCCATGAGCGCCAGCGACCGGTTGATCGATGCGGCAAGGGAATTGCGTGATGCACTGCGGCCGCTGCGCTTTGCCGAGCCGGTGACGCATGTCTATTGCCCGCTGGAATACGCATGGGCATCGCACGAAATGTACCTGCGCCGATTCGGCGGCTCGCAGAAGAAGGTGGTCCTGCTCGGCATGAACCCCGGACCGTTCGGCATGGCGCAGACGGGCGTGCCCTTCGGCGAGATCGCCGCCGTGCGCGACTGGATGGGCATCCGTGCACCGGTGGGGCATCCTGAGCACGAGCATCCGAAGCGCCGCATCATCGGCTTCGACTGCCCGCAGTCCGAGGTCAGCGGGCGGCGTCTGTGGGGTCTCTTCGCCTCCCGCTTCGGCATGGCGGATGCATTTTTCAAAGACCACTTCGTGGCGAACTACTGCCCGCTCGTCTTCATGGAGACGTCCGGAAAAAACTTCACGCCCGACAAGCTCCCAGCGCGCGAGATGGAGCAGGTGAATGCGGCGTGCGACGCGCACCTGCGCAGCGTGATCGAGACGCTCGAACCCGAATGGCTGATCGGCGTGGGCGGCTACGCGGAGGAGCGCGCGCGCACCGCGCTGGGATCGAAGTCACAAATCAAAATCGGCCGCATCCTGCATCCCAGCCCCGCCAGCCCCCTGGCGAATCGCGACTGGGCCGGCGAGGCGACGAAGCAACTGGTGAAGCTCGGCGTGTGGAGCGTGAGATGATCGTCCGGGAAATCCTCCGGTTGTCACCCGCCAGACAAGCGCCAAGCGGCCTGATGACACACTCGCGCCACGCCGGGCGGGCGCGGATGGATCAGTCAAACTTCTTCACGTCGTGGATCTCCCACGTCATCGAGTCACGGCGCAGGCCGTTTTCCTTCCACCAGCGGCCGCTCATGTTCTCGAAGGGCATGATCCAGCGCGTGGCGGTCTTCGCATTGCCGGCGGCGTCCGTGTTCGGGGAGAGTGAGGAGGAGATCTTGATGATCTCGCGGATGTTGCCGAAGCTGACGCGCCACTTCAAACCGGTGTTGGCGTCGGCAGGCTTCGGCGCGGCCATGCGGCCGGCGATGCTTTCGTTGAGGTTCTTCGACGTGCCGAAGATGAACAACTGGTCGTTCACCGATGCGCACGGCAGCAGGTCCTCCGTGGCAAGCGGGATGGGGTAGAACCAGGTGGTGATGCCGTTTTTCTCCGCCGACATCGGCGCCGGGACGGGAATCGGTGTGGGCGAGGGGATGGCGGCGAACATGCGCTTGAGCGAGGCCTCCATGGCCGTCCAGTTCGTGCCGATGAGCGGGCGGTCCAGCACCGAGTGCACGCCGGCGATGCGCACCATCTTCTTCTCCGCGGCCTCGGGTGGCAGGCCGGGCAGGCCGCCGAGTTTTCCGCCGAGGTCCAGCACCAGCGCCTGCTCGGTGCCGAGCGCCTTTTCGTCGATGGTCTTGGAGCCGTGGTAGAAGTTCACCAGCTCGGGGATCACGGACTTGTCGATCATCTCAAACATCATGCCGCCCTGCGGACCGCCGAGGCCTTTCTTGACGATCTCGCCGGCAAGATAGTGGACGAGTTCCAGCCACGACTCGGTGTATGCCCGGCCGGTGGCGGAGAATTCGGGATTCGTGTGGTAATTGAAGCCCAACACGAGGCCCGGATCATCGAGCAACGGGGCAAACTTCAGCGGACGGGCCGTGTCGAACATCTCCGTCTCGAGGCCGCCGAAGCTCTCGACGTGCAGGCCCTGGTCCCACCAGCCGACGGCGACGGCGTTCGAAAACGTGCGCTTGTAGAGCTTCTTCTCCAGCGCGCCCATCTCGGCGAGGCGCGGCTCGAGTCCGGCGGCGAGACTGCCAAAAATCTCGCTGCCCTTCAAGCCGGCGACGAGCCCACGCAGCATGGGCTGCATGGGCTGGTCCGATGCCATCGACTGCATCACGGCGGCATCTGCCGAGGCAAGGAGCAGCACGTCCTTGCCGGCGTAGGGCAGCACTTTGTCGAATTCGGATTTTGCCAGCAGCGAGTTCTCCGGCTTGTCGGCAAACTCGAGGTGCGAGACATCCGGCCCGAGCGCGATGATCACATGGCCGGCCGCGCTGCCGAACGCCCAGGCAAGAGTCTTGGCCTGCAATTCATCGAGCGCCTTCGCTATCACGGGTCTCGGGCTGTCGGCTCCGGGCTTGTCGGGAATGCCATCGACCAGCTTCTTCTTCAACTCGTCGGTGAGAAACTGTTTCACGGGAAGCTCGAAGCACTTGAACTTGCCGCCCAGCGCGGTCGTGACTTCGCTGGTCTTGGCGTTCTTCGACATCTCCGCGAGCTTGTCCGCGGGGAGGAGTTGCTTGAGCAGCTCGTCGGGCTTCTCCGTCTTTACGCCGAAGATGAGCGGCGGGATTTTCAGTCCGCCAACCAAGTCCGCAGCGCGCTTGAGGAGCTTCGGGTCAGCCAGCAGCGCCCGGGCGATCTTCTCAGGCTCCGATGCGGCCGCGGGGACGGCACCGCCGGCGGCGCCACCCGCAAGCGGACTGCCCGCCATGATGCCGCGATAGGTGATCTCCGTGTACACTTCCGAGAACTCGCGAAGTCCGGCCAGCGCTGGACCCGCGCCTTTGCACAGGGCGACGAAGACATCATCCCCCCAGAGCTTCTTGAACGAATCCGAAGCGGGCGCGGCGGGCTTTCCGGCGGCGGGCACCTTGTCGTCGATGAACGAACTCACGTCCTTCCAGAAAGCTGTCTTCTTCGCGGCATCGAGATGCGCCTTTAGATTGGCGCTGCCGACGTAGAGTTCCGTGCTCTTCGGCAGATGCCCGGCGAATCCGAGCTTCGCTGCGTGAGCGGCGATTCCGGATGCCTGCGCCGGGGCGCCTGGAGCGGCCGCCGGGGCTTTTTCCGCTGCGGCTGCGGGTGCCGCAGCCGAACCCGGCGGCGACTGTTTTTTGCCACAGCCGGAGAGGGCGAGGGCAAGGAGGGGAATGGAGGCGACCGCGAGAAACCGAGAGTATGAGCGCTTCATAGCGCGGAACTCATCGGAGCAGGCGCCATGCTCGTCAACGAATCAAATCCATGTCCCGGCCGGAATGACGGTATCCTTCGGGATGACGAGGATGCCGTCACGGATGCAGAAGAGCTTCTCGTCCATGTGCGCGGGCTTGCCACCGGGGGTGATGACGACGTTGTCGCCGATGTGCACGTTCTTGTCGATGATGGTGCGCTCGATGCGGCAATTCCGCCCGATGCCCGGAGGCGGGCGGGTGTTGTCGCGGTGCGCGGCGCCAGCATAGTAGTCGGCGCCCATGATGATGCTCTCGCGGATGGTGGTGCCGGTCTCGACGATGGAGCGCACGCCGAGGATGGCGGTCTCGATGTGCGCATCGCTGATGATGCAGCCGTCGGAGATGAGCGCCTCACGGATGGCTGCGCCATTGATCTTGGTGGCCGGCAGGAAGCGGGCGTGGGTGTAGATGGGCGCGAGGGAGTCGAAGAAGTCGTACTGCGGCACCAGGCGGCAGAGATCGAGATTTGCCTCGAAGAAGGAGCGGATGGTGCCGATGTCCTCCCAGTAGCCCTGGAAGTTGTAGGCGCACACGCGGTGCTTCTTGATCATGGCGGGGATGATGTCCTTGCCGAAGTCGTTGAAGTCGTTGTCCAGCGCATCGATCAGTGCGGCGCGGTTGAAGACGTAGATGCCCATCGATGCCTGGAAGTGCGGCTCCTGCTCGGCGAGGCCGAGATTGCGCACCGTCTCGAGGGGCATGCGGAATTTTTCCAGCACGGCGGGGTCCTTCGGCTTCTCGACGAACTCATGGATCAGCCCCTCGGCGTCGCTCTGCATGATGCCGAACGACTTCGCGCGCGCCTCGTCACACGGCAGGGTGGCGATGGTGATGTCCGCCTTGCTCGCGAGGTGCTGCGTCATGACCTTGCGGAAGTCCATGCGGTAGAGCTGGTCGCCGCTGAGGATGAGAAAGTAGTCCCAGTTCCCCTGGAGGAAGGTCTTGATGTTCTGGCGCACGGCATCGGCGGTGCCCTGGTACCACTCGGTGCCCTCGGGCGTCTGCTGCGCTGCGAGGATCTCGACGAAGCTGCGGCCGAAGAGGTCGAACTTGTAGGCGCGCGAGATGTGGCGGTTGAGCGAGGCGCTGTTGTACTGCGTGAGCACATAGACCTGGCGCACGCCGGAGTTGATGCAGTTGCTGATGGGGATGTCCACCAAGCGGTACTTGCCCGCCAGCGGCACGGCGGGCTTGGCGCGGTCCTTCGTGAGCGGGAAAAGGCGCGTGCCGGCGCCGCCGCCCATGATGATGCCCAGGGTGTGGCGGCTCAGGATGGATTCGGTTTCAAAGCGGTTCACGGGGGCGGAGGGGTCAAGAGAGGACATGAGATGATGCGGATGCGGTTCAGTCTGCAACGAAACGGGCGGAAGCTCAGAGGCAAACGGTCCTTTCGCAGCCTTGTTGCCACCGCGCAAGATCGGAACAAGTTTTCCATGAAACAACAATTTCAAGCGGGGCGTTTCCTCGCGCGCTGCGCACCACGCCAAGCACACCCAAATCCCCCCCGCCGACCATGAAACTACCAGCCATCCGTTTTCCCAAGCTGGCGCCTGCCTTGGCGCTGGCAGCGATGTCCGCCCTTCCTCTCCACGCGAAGGTCGATTTCGAGAAACAAGTGCTGCCCTTCCTCAAGGAGCGCTGCTTTGACTGCCATCAGGCTCCGCGCACCGAGAACGGCAAACTCAAGAAACCGAAGGCGGACCTGCGCCTGGACGATCCGGTCGAGTTCATGAAAGGCGGCGAGAACGGTGTCGTCGTGACGCCGAAGTCGTCGTCCAAAAGCCCCATCTTCGAGTCCGTCACGCTGCCGAAGGATGACGACAAGCACATGCCGCCGAAGGGCGATCCGCTAGCACCGGCCGAGATCGCGCTGCTGCGAAACTGGATCGACGAAGGCGCGGACTTCGGCACATGGGGCAAGCCGCCCGGTGCGGCGTCGAAGGATGCCTTCGCCGAAGCCAAGCCCGTCGAGACCAAGCCCCGCGAGCATGACTTGTTTTACGCGAAGCTCGCGCAGGGCCTCAAGCCGCTGACCGAGGCGCAGATCAAGGAAGCCGGGAAAGGCGGTGCGCAGGTGTTTCAATTGAAACCCGACGGCGGACTGGTGCGCGCCGACTTCCTGACGGGAGTCTCCGTCTGCACCGACGAGAAGCTCGCCGTGCTCCTGCCAATCAAGGAAAACATCGCCCAGCTCGATCTCGGGCGCACCAAGATCACCGACGCCGGCATCAAGACCATCGCGCAGCTCCCGCGTCTCGTGCAGCTCGATCTCCGCCAGACTGCGGTGACGGATGCCGGCCTCGAGCCGCTCACAAAGCTCAAGAACCTCCAGTCGCTCAACCTTTACGGCACGCAGGTCACCGATGCCGGACTCAAACAGCTCGCCGCCATCAAAAGCCTGAAAACCGTGTACCTCTGGGGCAGCAAGGCCACCGACGCAGGCGCCAAGCAACTGACGGCTTCGATCAAAGGCGTGAAGGTGGTGTTGAAGTAGCGAAGCCTCGCCTCAGTCGCGCCTGAACAACTCGCGGAAGAACCCGCCCGTGCGGCGCCCGGCGTCCTCCGTCCAGTTCCAAGCGCGGCGGACTTCGGCCTTGACTCGCTTTGCCGCGCGCGCGCCTTCGGACTCGGGAGTCGGCGGCGGGCGCGATCCCGCCGCGGGCTGTTTCGGCGTCCAGTCCTGCGACTTCAAAACACCCGTCTCCGCCGAGACCACACAGAAGCCCACCTCGTAGCCGCCCGCGTCCTGCAGTGCCAGGCCCCACTCCGGCTCGCCCGTCTGCTCATCGGCCGCAAGCTGGTAATCCACCAGGGCAAAGTCCACCTGCGCCCCCGCCGCCGCCTTCGCCGCCGTCTCGCGCGCGAGTCGTGAGTTCCACCCCACCTTCGTGAGATCCACCACCCGTGGCGGCACGCGCTTGAGTGCTTTGTCCCCTCCGCCGGGCGAGGCCACCCAACGCCCGTCCGTCCTCACCACGATGCTGCGCACGAGCTTGCCCGCCCGGTGGGGATCGCGCGAATACACCGTCCACTGCACCGGGTCCGTCGCATTCGCTCCCGCGCGGACGAGCACGACGTTCCGCGCGGCGGCGTCACCAAACTCCTTCGCCATCGCCGTGCCGATTTCAGGATTCGCCGCAGCCGGGGCGATCACGCCGAGAGTACCCAGCGCGACCGCGCTGCCAATGATGAGTAACGACCGTGGTTTCATGATGGTGGTATTCAAGGTACAAACGCCATCGCCGCAGGCAACGACGCATTTGCCGGCCGTCGCTCCGCGGATTCCTCGCATCAACCGCCCTTCGATCCCCAGCCGGAATTGGAAGCGAGGCCAGGCATAAAGCTCCATCCTTTTGGTGGCAGGCAACGATGCACGAGTCCGCGCGCAGGCTCATCGTCCCGTCCTCGAACTCATCCGCACCGGCGTCATGGCCGACGGTTGCGCGCAGGTCGTTGATCCCAGGCCGATTATCCAACGGCTACGGGCGGGACTATCGGATTCGGCGCATCTCCATGGAATTGGTCATCAACAAGACGGCGGGCCGCATCGTGTTGCTCAACGTCGTTCACGATGACGAGGGCACGGCGTCGAACCTCGCGCCCGGTGGCGGGCGCATCTGTGTGAGCGTGACGAACTCACCGTCTATCTTCACTTTGTCGGCCAGCCCGTCCCGGTCACAACTGTCACCAGTCCACAGGCGATGATCGCGCCGCCCGATGTCCGACCTTGAAACCGATTGATGCGTATCCGAGCGGTTGCGGGCTGCCTCTCCAGCTCACATCATCCCTTTCCAGATCAAACTCACCACCCCATGCTCCGCATCACTTTCGTCATCGCCTCGCTCGCCTTCAGCGGCGCCACACTCGCGCAACGCGTCGCCACACCTGCAGAAGCACCGGCCACGCTGAAGACCGAGTTTGATCTCGTGTATGGCAAGACGCCCGAGCAGGAGCTGAAGCTCGACATTTACCGCCCGAAGAGCGACGCCGTGCTGCCCGCGTGTGTGCTGGTGCATGGCGGCGGCTGGACCGGCGGCGACAAGGAACGCTTTCGCGCGCTCGGCTTCGCGCTCGCGGAGAAAGGCTACGTCGTCGCGAATGTCGAATACCGTCTCGCCGGTGCCGCGAAGTATCCGGCGGCTGTGCAGGATTGCAGCCTCGCTGTGCGCTGGGTGCGTGCGAACGCGACGCGCTTCGGTCTCGATCCGAAACGCATCGGCGCGTGGGGCGGCAGCGCAGGCGGACATCTCGTTGGCCTGCTCGCCGCCGCGCCGGAGCATTTCCTCACGCCCCAGTTGAAAGACGTCTCCGCCGCCGTGCAGGCCACCTGCATCATGGCCGGCCCCACCGACCTCACGAACGCGACCTTCGTCGAGTCGCTACGCAAGGCGAAGGAGAAGAGCAACAGCTACACGTGGTTCGGCAAGCTCTACGACGACGCGCCCGACCTCTATCGCGACGCCTCACCGCTCACCCACTTCACGAAAACCACCGGCCCCATCCTCTTTCTCACCGGCGACCTCGACAACCCCGCCCGCGACGAAGCCGCCATCGAAAAGCTCAAATCCCTCGGCGTGCCCACGAAACAAACCATCCTCAAAGACGCCAAACACGGCTGCTGGATGCAAAAGCCGTGGTTCGAGCAATGCGTGGCGGCGGTGGATGGGTGGTTCAAGGGGCATTTGAGGTAATGGGTATCGAAATCCCGGAGTGTTGACGAGGCTCCTTTTGTGATAAACATCGCTCACCTCCATGCCGCGAGTTCAAATACAGCCACAACTTATCAACTGGGCGTGCGAACGTTCAGGCTTGGAGATGTCAGTATTGACGAGTCGTTTCCCGAGGCTTGAAGAGTGGAAGAGCGGCCAACTACAGCCCACCCTGAAACAGGTGGAAGACCTGGCGCGAGCCACGCTCACTCCGATTGGATGGCTGTTCCTGCCGAAACCGCCGACTGAGCCTCTACCTGTTCCTGATTTTCGCACCGTTGGTGACCGTCCCGTCAAACGACCTAGCGCTGCACTGCTCGAGACGATCTATGCGATGCAGAGACGGCAGGAATGGTTGCGTGACCACTTGGTCGAAGACGGGGAAGAGCCTGTGCCGTTCGTGGGAAGCGTAACTCTTTCTACCTCGCCAACACACGCGGCCACCGTGATTCGCGAGACACTTGGCATCGTGGATGGCTGGGCTGAAGAGCATTCCACATGGGAAGGAGCACTACTTGGTCTGCGTCGAGCCTCCGAAGCAGTCGGCATCATCGTCGTTATCAACGGAATCGTCGGTAACAACACACACCAAGCTCTCGATCCAGCAGAGTTTCGAGGCTTCGTCCTCTGTGACTCCTACGCGCCGTTGATTTTTATCAACGGTGCAGATGCCAAGTCCGCCCAGATGTTCACCTTGGCCCACGAGATTGCTCATTTGTGGTTGGGAAAGGATGGGGTTTTCAATCTTCCGAACCTTCAAGCGTCTAGTGATGCGGTGGAGACCTTTTGCAATCGGGTGGCTGCCGAAGTGCTTATTCCATCAGTCGAGCTGCTGCGTTGCTGGCCGGAAGAGAAAAGCAAAGCCGAGCCTTTTCAGGCGTTGGCCAGAAGATTCAAAGTGAGTCCGCTGGTCGCCGCCCGTCGAGTGCTGGACAGTGGTCTCATCGAGCGCGCTGTGTTCCTTCGCTTCCTAAAGGAGTATGAGGAAGACGAGCGCCGGAAGGCGGCCAAGAAGTCATCTGGCGGAGATTTCTACAAAACTCAGGAGACTCGCATCGGCAGAAGATTCGGCCTCGCAGTGATTCGCGCTGCAAGGGAAGGACGATTGCTTTATCGCGACGCCTATCGACTGACAGGGCTCTCGGCGAAAACATTCGACCAGTATGCGGAGGGACTGGGGATCAAAGCATCATGAGTTCGGACGCGACCAAGTTTGTCCTTGATGCGAACGTCTTTATCCAGGCGAAGCGCCGGTTCTACCCTTTCGCGGTTTGCCCTGGATTCTGGGATGCTCTGGCCTGGCATCAGAATCAGGGGATCCTATGCAGTATCGACAAGGTGCGCGCGGAGCTTGAGATAGGCGGAGATGAACTCTGGGATTGGGCCAGGGATGTCTTTGATGTTCGAGGGTTTCGTGACACCGCCACCGCCACTGCTGAATACGGTCAAATGGTTGCGTGGGTTGAAGCTCAATCGCAGTTCAATATGGCAGCTAAATCAGAATTCATGAATGTCGCTGATGGATGGCTTGCTGCGTATGCAAAACATGTCGGCTTCACGCTGGTGACTCTGGAAGAGCATAAGCCTGATGCCAAAAGCAAGGTTCCCTTGGTCAACGTGTGCAAGGCATTTGATGTCACCACCATCACTCCTTTCGAAATGCTGCGCAGTCTCGGAGTGAATCTGACGTGGTCTCCACCTTCATGATCGGCGTAAGAGTGGTGCCAGGTGGTTGCGTCCGGTATTGATGGTCGTGCTTGGTGATCTGCCCGTGTCGCATTTCACCCAGCCTTTCTCGCCAGAATCGGTGAAGTCGGCGGCTATGAGAAGCATGACGTTCACTCGCTCCTTCTTGTCCGCATTCCACATCAGCATCACTGCGGCTCACGCGGCGGTTGCGCCCAAGAAGCCCGTCGAATTGCCGCGCAGTCCAGTTTGCGACCTGGTGCGTTTCATGGCCGCAGCGGGATCGGAGCAAGCGATGGTCGGAGGTGTGTTTGAAGGTTCCAACACGTTGCAAACTGAAGGCTTCGTTAAGATCGGAGAGATCAAGGCCGTTCCGAAGGCTGGTGAGTGGACGGAGCTGAAGCTCGACAACGCGCAGGTGTATCGCTGGCTGCAGTATCGCGGGCCGAAGGGTGTGCCGATGAAGCTGGCGGAGGTGGCTTTCTTCTCAGGTGAGCGGAAGCTCAGCGGCGTTGGCCTGTCATATAGCTTGCCTACTGACACCGGCGGACCACGAAAGAATGCGTTCGATGACAATCCGAAGACGGTCTTCGAGTCGAGCGCTGATGAGGGAGGCATCGTGGGCGTCGATTTGCGTGATCAGGCAACGGGACGCACGCCGTGGTTTGCTCCCGCGCCTATGCAGCCATCCAAGGATCCAGCTTCGACCTTCGTGACGCTGCATAAGGCTCCGCTGAAGGTGGAGATCCGCTCCGCGCCGGAGAACGCGGTGATCCGCTACACGCTGGATGGCTCGTGGCCGAGCGAGACGAACGGCATCATTTATCGCGAACCCATCGTGATCGAGCGCACGACGACGCTGCAGGCGGTGAGCTTCCTCGCAGGCCATGCCGCGAGCCCGCCGATGGTGGCGACGTATTTGATGAAGGACTCGGTGAAGCCCGGCCTCAGCACTTTTCACTGGGGCAACAGCCTCACGCAGACCACGAGCCAGCTCGCGCCCATCATTCGCACGAGCGGACACATGCATCGCAGCGCCATCTTTGCGCGACCCGGAGCGTGGACGAAGGAGCTTTGGGACATCGGCCTTGTGCAGGAAAAAGATCGCGCCATGGGCCTGTGGAATGCCTTGGACCATCTTGATCACGTCACCGTGCAGCCGCGCGATTTCGACATCGCGGAGGAGGCGGGCTACGACATCAAGTTCTTCAACATGGCGCGCGAGAAATCGCCCGACGTGCAGCCCTGGCTCTACTGCGAGTGGACGGAGTGGAAGCGTCTGCGCCCGACCGATCTGGGGAAGGTGCCGAGCCGTCAGATGAAGAAGACTTTTCCCGCGCTGACGTGGGAGGAATCCATGGGCGCGATGCTGCTCTACATGGAGGATTTGCAAAGCGAGGTCTGCGATCACTACACGACCGGCAAACGCCCGCGTGTGCTGCCCACGGCGCTCGCGATGGGCTGGATCAGAAACATGATCGACCACGGCCAACTCCCCGGCATCGCGAAAGGTTCGTTCTATCCGCTGCTCTTTGCCGACCAAGTGCATCCCACCACCAATCCGCTCGGCAACGTGCACGGCAACGGCGGCTACCTCGTCGATCTCACGTGGTTCGCCGCCTTCTACGGCGAATCACCCGAAGGCCAGATCCTTCCCATCGGCACCACGTTCACGAAGGAACGGAATGCCATCATCCAGCGCCTCGCCTGGGACGTGATCGCGAACTACCCCGACTGCGGCCTCTACCGCGAAGGCACCGAGACCTGCGGAAAACCTGAGTTCACCAGCGATGGCAAAACGATCACGCTCAAGTCCAGCACGCCCGGCGCGTGGTTCCGCTACACCCTCGACGGCACCGAGCCGACACGCACCCGCGGCTACGTCTATTGCGGCGCTATCAGCGAGCAGCCCGGCATCCAGCTCAAAGTCATCGCTTACAAGAGCGGGATGAAGGACAGTGTCGTAGTGGATGGAAAGTGATTCGTTGTGCCGACGAAGGGACGCCGCTTGTCCGCACGTATCGCCTCGCATGACATCGCTTCGGTTTCTCCCGCTCCTTTTGATCACTGTCTGCTGCGCCGCAGCGGAGCCTTCGCGGCCTAACATCCTTTTCATCTACACCGATGATCAAAGCCAGCGCACGCTCGGCTGCTATCGCGATGAAGGCGCGTGGCCGTGGGTGCGCACGCCGAACATCGACCGGCTCGCGGCAGAAGGCGTGCGCTTTACCACGGCCTACGGTGCATCGTGGTGCTCGCCGAGCCGCGCGTGCGTGCTCACCGGACGGCTGCCGCACGGCATTCACGGCCTGCATTTGACCGGTGTGTCGAGCAAAGGCGAAGTCTATGATCCACAGACGATGGCGTTCTGGCCGCGTGAGCTGCGCCAGAGCGGCTACACCACGGCGCACATCGGCAAGTGGCATCTCGGTCAAAACGGCGGCTACGGCGGGCTGTGGGATCACTCGGTGATGTGGGATCAGAACGTGACCAAAGGCGACTGGTATAACGATCAGGACCTCGCCATCGATGGTGCGCCGAAGAAGATGGTGCCGGGATATTCGACCGATGTCTTCACGCGCTTCGCCTCCGACTTTATCCGGCGCAAGCATGACAAACCCTGGCTGCTCTGGCTCTGCTACAATGCGCCGCATCTGCCGAACACGACGCATCCTCGCCATGCATCGCTCTACACTGATGCCAGGGTGGACACGCCCGTCGATGTCTTCGGTCCGCGTCCGGAAAAGCCCGCCTACATGCGCGACTACGCGATGTTCAAACAAGCCGACGACGGCTCACCGCGCTACGGTGGCAAGACGCTGCCCGAAACCGTGCGCGCCTACAACCGGCTCGTCAGCGCCCTGGACGAAGGCGTGGGTGAGCTGCGTCTCGCGTTGGAAGAAACGCAGCAGCTCGAACGCACGCTCATCGTGTTCACTTCTGATCAAGGGTTTGCCTGGGGCGAGCACGGCTTCGCGTGGAAGGTGGGGCCGTATGATGCCTGCCTGCGCATGCCGCTCATCTTCCGCCTGCCTGGAGAGGTCGTGCGCGGTGGCGTGTGCAAGCAACCTGCGACCATCGTGGACGTGCCCGCGACGTTGCTCAGCTTCGCACAGGTGAAGGTGCCGTGGGAACTTCACGGTCACGATCTTCGTCCGCTCCTGCGCGATCCGCAGTCCGGCAGCGACCGCCCAGTGATGATGGAACACATCGGCCTCCGCTTCGGCGACGCGCGTTCCGAAGATGTGTCGAGCAAAGAAGTCACGCCGAAGAACTATGTGCCCTGGTGGCAGTTCCTCCGCCAAGGCCGCTTCAAATATGTGAGCACGTTGGTGCCGAGCGAGATCGAAGAACTCTATGATCTGCAAACCGATCCGCAGGAGTTGAAGAATCTCGCGCTTGATCCATCGCATCGTGACACCCTCGACGCCTGTCGCGCGAAACTGCACGCGGAGTTGAAGCGCACGCAGGCCGGCCCGGTGTTTCAGCCGTTGGAGCCAAAAAGGTGAGGCCGCGCCTCCGACGTCCGGTCGATACGGCGCGCGCTGAGGATTTGGAACCGAAACGCCCTTGGTCACTGCGTATTCCAGTTCATCATGCGCTTGTTACTGACTTGTTGTTCGCTCTTCGCCGCCGCCCTCGCTCCGACACCGTTGTTTGCAGCAGATGCCTCTGCTCCAGCTTGGAAGGACATGCCCACCCTTCAGATGAAGGGCGGGCTGAGAGTGTTCTGGGATGTCGGCGGTGACCGCACTGGCGAGAATCGCAAGCAGGCGATGGCGCATGGCTTTGAGAGCGTGTCGTTGCTCGGCACTTACTCTGACTATCCGGGCAACCAGAAGCAGGCCATCCAGGCAGGCAAAGGCGACACGCACAGCAATCCGTGGCTGAAGCCGGATTACTTCGAGAGCATCATCAAACGCAACATCGACCAGCGAGGCAATGACGGCGCGATCTTCGTGCATGACATCGAGTTTGGTTTCGAGGAGGACGCGAGCAAAGCCTGGGAGAATCCCGCAGCGAAGACGGCCTCAGGCGCGAAGAACATCGAGGAGTTCACCGCCGCCTACTTCCGCGAATGGGCCTCGTGGTATGCGCTGCCGTGCAAGTGGGCTAAGGAGCATTACCCGCAGACGCCCGTCGGCATCTATGGCCCGCAGCCGTTTCGTCGCGACTACTGGGGCGTGGCGGGCAAGACCGCGCAGCAGATCGACGGCACGCATCGCATGGATCACGAACTGTGGCAGCACATCGATCCCTTCGTCGATTTCTACATCGCCAGCGTTTACTTCTTCTACGAGCAGCCCGGCTCCATCTACTACCTCGCCTCGAACATTGAGGAGAACGTCCAGCGCACGCGCCAGTTCGGCGACAAGCCCGTCTATGCTTACGAATGGCTGCGCTACCACGACTCCAACAAGGACCTCAAAGGCCAGGAGCTGTCGCCGTGGCTCGTCGAAGCCATGGCCGTCGTGCCCTACTTCAGCGGCGCACGCGGCGTGGTGCTCTGGGGCTGGGAACCCAAAGCCACCGGCCAGCCCTACCAACAACTCCCGCTCTACCTCCGCAGCCTCAGCCGCATCGCCAAACACTCCGAACAACTCGGTAAAGCCCAGCTCATCATCGACGAACCCGCCCCTCTGCTCTGGAAGGAAAAACGCCCCCTCGTCCGCAAACTCCGCGTCAGTGACCATGAATGGTTCGTCCTCGCCCTCAACCCGCATCAAAACGACGCCACCACCTCACACACGCCCGTCACCTGCGGCTTGCAAACCCTGAACCTCGAACTCCGAGGCCGCCACACGGAGATTTATCACATCACGAACGGTAAGGCGGAGCGCGTGGAGATGGGGGAGTGATCGACGACGATCAAACCCACTGCTCGCCCACGGAAGCGCAGACTTCCTTCAGCAACTCGACACCGAACCAGCAGTCACCCTTCTCCTGCAAATCGCGGATGATGGGTGCCACCGCGCTGATCAGCTTGCGTTGCCTGGCCAGCACGATGAGCCCGAGGCAACCGGTGACTCGCAAGCCATGCTGCATGGCCAGCCGACGGCCAAGGCGCTCATCCATGAGCAACGTGTCGGGCTGAATCTCCAATGCCAGCGCGATGGCTTCCGTTTCTCCGGGATCGAGATCAGCTTCGCTGACGCTGGATGGAATCCTTTGAGGTGCCATCACCTCTACCCATTCTGGCAACGCTTCGTGTGCTCTCAGAAGTTCCGATTCGACGGCTGGTGGAACTACCACCCGATGGAAATGACTCGCAACAGCTCACCATGCCCAGCGAGGATCAAGGCCGACAACGGCGAAGTGTCGCTGATGACGATCATGCACCCGCCTTTGCGTTCAGTTCCGCGATCGCACGAAGGTCATCAGCGAACTCATCACGGTCATAGTGAAGAGGAACCCGCCGCCGAGCCAGCTCACGCCGCATCTCGGCCTGCGACACACCGGCGATCGCAGCCGCCTGCCCCAAGGTCACCTCTTCAGCGGCGAACGCACCTATCGCTAGAAGTAGCTTCGCCTGCGAAGGCTGCATCGTGCGCTCAAGCGCGGAAGGGGGTGGCACGGTGATGGTCATGTGGCATGGGCTTGCCATTCGGGGGACGATTGGCAGCTGGTGATGCGAAACCTGCCGGTGCCGATGGTGAAGTAAGTCGTGGCCTGATCCAAACCATGGTTTTCACCTTGCTTGAGGACTCATTCCTGCGCTGGATGATGATCAGCGCTTCGTGAAACCCCAACCCACCTCTTCATCAGCTACGCCAGACCAGCGACACCGAGCGCCAGCGCGTCCGGGCCTTCGCTGAACGGCTACGGTCGAGTGGCATCAGCGTGATCCTCGATCAGTTTCTTCTTGATGCCAAAGCGGGTGGACCTCCCGAAGACTGGGCGAAGTGGAGAGCGGATCAGGCAAATCAAACCGAGCGAGTCATCATCATCGGCAGCGAATCGTGGTTCCTTTGCTACGATGGCAAACAACCACCCGGCACTGGCCTTGGAGCCGCCTGTGAGGCACGCAATCTTCGTCGCCGCATCTATCGAAACGCAGGCATCAATGAAGACATCCGCGTTGTGATCTTCGATGAAGCGTCTGCCCAGCACATCTCCGCTGACCTCGAACTCTACCACCGCTTCCACGCCGACCGCGATTTCGACAACATCCTCCGCTGGCTGAACGATGCCGAGCAGAATGGCAAGGGAATGAAGGCAAAGGAATGTCAGAACATGGCTCCCCATTCCTTTGCCCCCATTCCTTTGCCATCATTCAGTCCCCGCTCGAATCTCCCCACCATCCAGCGCTTCTTCGATCGCGAAACCGAACTCGCCAAGCTCCTCCCCGACCTCCATCCCGACGCCACAGGCTGGGGAGCGCTCATTGATGGCCCCGGCGGCATGGGCAAGACCACCCTGGCCATCCGCGCCGCCGAGCTGGCCGCGCCCGGCCACTTCGACGACATCGTCTTCCTCTCCGCCAAGCAGACCGCCATGGACCCGCATGGCCCGCACGACGAAAGCCCCTTCGCCGTCAGCGGCTTCACCCAGATGCTCGACGCCATCGCCCGACGGCTCCAGAAGCCCGAGATCACCCAGGCCCCCGCCGACGAGCGCCCGCGCCTCCTAATCGACGCCCTCACCGGCACCCGCACCCTCCTCGTCCTCGACAACCTCGAAACCCTCACCGACGCCGACCAGCGCAGCCTCTTCGCCTTCCTCAGTCACCTCCCGCGCACCTGCAAAGCCCTCCTCACCAGCCGCCCCCTCGTCATCGCCACCGGCAGACGGCTCAAACTCCAGCAGCTCGACCAAGCCGCCGCCCTCCAGACCCTCGCCGACATCGCCCGCGACAACCCCGCTCTCGCCGCCGCCCCCGAGCCCGACCGCCTCCGCCTCATCACCCAGACCGGCGGCAACACCCTCCTCCTCACCTGGACTGCCTGGCAGGTCGGCAGCGGCTACTGCACCACCATCGCCGACGCCCTCGCCCACCTACGCAGTTGCCCGCAGGGCAATGATCCCCTCCAGTTCATCTTCGGCGACCTCCTCGCCCGCTTCACCCCAGAGGAAGAGCGCATCGTCGCCACCCTCAGCTACCCCACCGAACCCATCCCCGTCACCGCCATCGCCGAGATCAGCGGCGTCGATGAACCCACCACCCGCCGCGCCCTCAAGCTCCTCACCAACCGTTCCATCGTCCTCCCCCAGGAAGGCGAAGAAAAATACGCCCTCGTCCCGATGGTGGCTGAGTTCATCCGCCATGCGCGGCCTGATATGGTGAAGCAAATGTGAGATCGGCTTGCTGATTGATCGTCTGCTCGAATTTGGATTCACCTTTGTATCTTGCCACTGAGTTAGGGGGGCTGCCTCATTTTGACATCATTACGGCACCGACTCATTGGGTGGGAAGAAAAAGTCTGAACTCTTTAAGACTTTCATCGCTCGTATATCGCAAACGAGATGCATCACCTGTCCGCTCAGCGACTCTCAATGCTATTTGAACGCCCATCCAAAAATCCTCCTTATCGCCGATTATCTCATCAGCCATCTCACGAGCGGACAGATCTAAATCTGGGTAACCTGACGAATCAGATAAGCGAAGCAATAAACTCTGTGTGCCATGTCGAGTCGCTAGCGAGCAGGTAAGGGAAACCAATTTCTTGCCGCCCTTGGGACATTTGAATCTCTCAATCCTCTCTGCCCCCGCAATTGCGAGTCCCAGAACTGCACAACCGAATAACAATCGATCAACTGCAACGTTTGGTGCCTCTGTCCACGGTGTGCACATGAATTCGATTCCCGGAAATTGTGACTTCATGAACGAGAGCACGTCATTCGCAAGCGCTGTGGGGTCGGCAACCACATCACGCTTAATCACCATGTCAGCACGACTAGTTGATTGGAGCGCTTTTTCATCTCCCGATCCCATGCGCGTCAGTTCTGAATCGCCAAAATTCAGTAATCGAATTGCATACCGTAATGTCTCGAACACAAATTGTTCAGTCGCAGTAGGAATGGACGCCAAGTGACCAACCCAGCCTGGAAGAAATCGTGAAACGATAATGTCGCGGCTGAGACGGCGAAGGTAAGCGCGATGGACGTCAAAGAAGAACCCTCTCACTCCAATAATTGATTTTGAGTTATCCAGGAGCCGATGTTTGATTACAACAACACGCCGCCTCTTACCATCTTTCGGTTGGTTCCATTCTTCTCTCTCAATCGATCCAGTTTCGATAGCAATTCGGTCGGCGACCGCATATTCGGAGGCCCAAGGATTTTCAAAAAGATCAATGTGCCCCTTTCCCCGAATGTCATCGACTTTTTCTTTGTTGATCCATCTGAGATAGGCCGCGTTTCCCCATCTCAAACCACCTTTTGATTGCACCACGAAAAAACAATGATTGTGTTGAATGGCTACCATGTTTCGAAAGAACCAACCGTCGTCATCCTCATCAGGATCAGAGCATAGTCCTAGCACGTATACCGGGGCACCGCGCCACCCAATAATAGGCACCTTGATTGTCTCAATTTTTTTGTCTGACGAGGGATCGTAGCTGGGCTCGTAGTCATGAAATTTTCGAAGGCTACCAGCCAAGATGCGTTCATCCACATCCTGATAAATTGCAGCCCGTTCTCTGGGCACCCCCAAATCCACATCATCTTTGCCTTGAACGCTAGAAATGGTGAGTGGTTCACCCGCAACTTTGGACAAATTTTCGAGCATACGCTCGTTCGCATACAGAAACCTCCTTTCGTTGTCTTTCACGAAAACCTCAAACGGAAGTGATTCGGCCAATGAACCAAAAAACAATGCTTGCTCCTCTTCATTCCGCCTCACAACCCGCATCAGCGCAACGAATCCAGCCACTAAGAGCCAAAACAGAATCCGCGGAAGCACTTGCCCTAAAAACTGGTGCGTCGGTTCAAATAGTTGTTCGCCGGGTAGTAGCACTTTGGGTAGCAGCCAGCCCCACATCCAGTGAGCTATAATCGTTGTGGCAGAGGCAAGCCACAACCAGAGAATGCGCCACGGAGATTCAAAGAGCCATCCAGCTGCTATCGCTACAAACAATCCAAGATGAACTTCGGTGTAGTGACCTGCGACTAGGAGTCCGCAAACGCACACGAACACAACATCGAGCATAGCTGGCCAAAAAAACACATCGCGTAGTCCATACCCATGCGATTTGTCTTCGTCGCCGGAAGGCTTCGTGGTCATCTTATCGCGGCCAACAATCTTTGGCGTAGTTTTCAGACGATAACCCGCAAATACAAAGTAGCCGATTGAAACCGACACAGTCAAAATTCCGAACAAAGGTCGAGTTATGGTGGCATCGGCCAATTCTTGCGGAACAAGCCAAGTTCCCCGCCACAAGCGCCAAATCACTGCTGCCACCAAAGCAAACCGGAGCAACGTAAGCATCAAAGTCGCAGTGCCGAGCAAATGGGTGGTAAGGCTTACTTGAAGCGCGGAACGCAATGCCTGTATTGCTAAATTGCGCTTCTCCTTTTGGCGGTAGTTGGACCACCACTTGCGAAGGTTTGGAATCCATATTCTCAGCCTCCCCTCAAACCACAGCGCGTAATACAACCAGTAGACGGTCTTCCCAAGAACATAGATCACAACAGCCAAGAGACCAAGTAGCACCGCATACCAAGGAGCGGCGAAATCAGGCAATTTCAGAGTCCCCTCTGAGAGAATTGGTGAAAGAGCTAGCATATGAGTCAATGTGATGAGTTTTCGGGCGAGCGACTGTTGGCAGACGATCAAGTTTCTGCCTAGGTCGAGGTTCTTGCATACGACCGAATACCGCAACCTTTTCAACACAGCGAGTCCATGAGCGGCGTGCTTGTAGCAGGTCACACTTGAGACTACTGCGGCGTCTCCCTGCCCATTGCCTTGCAGTGGATTGAACCCATGATGCACGGCGATAGGCGAAGGGAAGCGAAGTTGTGCCTCGGGGGTGTCGGCGGAGATGAAGAGGAGGGCGCGGTAGTCGTCGGCGTGTTTCCAGGCGTATTCGATGGCGGCGCGGGTCTTGCCGACGCCGCCCATGCCGTGGATGGTGCGCTTGCCTTTGATGGCGACGGGGCCTTCGACGGTGAGGTGCTTGGCGGAGTTCGGCGAGGAACTCATCGCGGCCTTTGAACAGGGTGCCGAGGGAGGTGTAGGGGAGGTTGGTGGGCTTCCCAGCGAGGACGGTGATTTCAAACTTGATGGCCTCGACGGCCTGCGGAGTTCGGGTTGGCCGAAAGAAACGAAAAAGGCAAAAAACAGAGAGGACTGTTGCTTCTCTTTTTGAAGTCTTTCGTTCTTTTCGGCCGGTCAAATTCTGCGGTGCAGCCAACATGCCCTTCACATCATGCGTGGACGGGTAGAAGCCGGTCTGGATGATCGGCTCAATACCGCGCTGCCGGATAACCTCGGCGACTCGTTCCGCGAGGGCTGCCAGTCCGGCGGTGGTGCGGGAGATGAAGACGCGGGGTGGGCGGGACATACACAAATCGTAGGGCGGAACGAATGGCAGGCAAGAACCTGAAGCAGCGGTTCTCGACCGAAACTCAACCAAACCCGCGCCTCAAGCAGCGTTGATGCTCCCCATGCCTATCACCCTCCTCCGTCACCTGCCGCTTCTCCTTCTCCCCACGCTCGCCTTTGGCTGGAATGGGACGGAGCATGCGCAGATCACGGCGGAGGCGGTGCGGGTGATGCCGGAGGAGATGGCGGCGATCCTTGCGCCGGAGGCGGGGGCGTTGACGCACATCTACTGCGAGTTTCCCGATCAAAACTGGCCGGCTTACGGGCAGTGGGGCGATGGGAATGCGGAGCCGTATCTGCCGAGGTTTGCCGACACGCGGCGGGAGTGGGACATCTCGTTTTACTGCGGGTGGAATCCGGTCACGCGGGAGGGCACGGGCTATCCGCACAGCACACCGCGGGCGTATGAGGCGGTGCCGAAGTTCTTTCTCCGCGCGGTGGAGGCGTGGAAGGCGGGACAGTTGGAAGATGGCGCGCGGTTTCTCGGCGTGGCGATGCATTACATCGAGGACAGCGCGGCCTTCGGGCATTTGCAGGCGGTGCATCGCAGCTTTCACTGGGACACGAAGTCGCCACTGAACGTAGGCAATTACTCGCCGCAGAAACTCGGCGACACGCCGGAGCAGGCTGCCGAACAACTCGTCGCGAGGATGAAGGCGATGGTCGAGATCACCGAGAAAGCTGTGGACCCGATTGTGACGAAGTTGGGAATGCCGATGGCCGAGGTGAAGCGGCTGTCGAAAGACGATCCGTATCCGAAGGAGGCCGTGCGCGCGGTGATGCTCGCGAAGCTCCAGTCTCCAGCCGAGATGGATGCCGCCGCGCGCACCAGCGCGAGTGCTGCTGCTCACGTCTGCGCGGACATGCTGCTCACCGCGCTGAGTTTTGCGCCGAAACCCTTCCCACAGCCGAAACCGAACGCCACGGGTGTGAACCTCGTCTTCAATCCGTCGTTTGAAAATGCAGGCGATGAAAATGCGGAGGGCTGGTGCATCGGCTGGCTCGATCTGAGTGACAAAACGGGCCGCGCGGAATGGTATCGCGCCGGGACGCATTGGGACAAGCCGGTGAAGCAAGGCGAGCGCTCCGCGATGGTGCTGTGGGCACCGGAGAAAGGCATCGAGTGGCGTCAGACCTGGCGCAACGCCGTGCGCGTGAGCCCTGGCGAGGTCTATCGTGCGAGTGCGTGGGTGAAGAGCCGCACCGAGAAAGGCCGCAGTCATCTCACGCTCGAACTCAGCGATACGAACTACCACGCCATCGCGCAGCCGATCAGCAACGTAGTGGAAGGCAAAGGCGACTGGACCGAGTTGAAGCTGGAAACCACGATCCCACCGAATGCACGCTGGCTCCGCGTCATGCTCCACTCGAATGCCGACGGCGCGGCGTGGTTTGACGAAGTGAGCGTGGAGCGGATCATCGATTGAGGCGCATCTGGCAGATTGATCGCGCAGGTTGACTTGGTTGAGAGCACGCAAGAGGTTCGGCACCCTGCGCGCCGATGCATCGACAACACTCCACTGCTTTCACCCGGCGTTCCATGCACGCGCTCTGGGCTCTGTCGGGCTTCAGCACGCTGACCTTCGAGCTGGTGTGGATGCATGAGGCGGCCTTGCGGACAGGGAACACCGTCGTTGCTTCGGTGGTGGTCACGGCCGTGTTCTTCTGCGCCGCGGCACTGGGAAATCTGTGGGGGGCGAGGCTTGCCAGCGGAAACAACACGGCCCTGCTGTGCTACGCCCGTTGCGAAATCGCGGCGGCCCTCTCGGCGTTGATGCTTCTGGGTGCTTGCCGGTGGCTCTGGCATCACGACGGATTCCTGCCATCGGGCCGGACCGCGCAGTGGCTGGTGATGGTCGTGCTCGTGGGGCCACCGTCGTTCTTTTCGGGCGTGGCCTTTCCCAGCCTGGCGGAGGCTTTTGTGGAGGATGCAGGCCACCGCACGACAACAGGCGCGCCGTTCTACGCCTGCAATCTGCTTGGCGCGGCGACGGGCGTAGCTGCCGGCTGGGTATGGCTGCCTCTGTGCCTCGGCATCAAAGGTGCATTCATTGTGGCGGCAGTGGTGCAAATGACCGGTGGCAGCCTCGCCTGGTGGATCAGCCTGACGTGCATGGCTCAGCGGAACCGCGGCCCGAAACCGGTAGTGAATCCTCCGGAGGATGGCGCGCGGCAGGCCGGCGGGTGGCTGCTGTTGGCGGCGTCCGGTGCGCTGTCTCTCGCCGCCCAGTCGCTGCTTCTGGTGTGGGCACGGCAGGTGCTTGAAGGTTCGGTTTACGCGACATGCGGCGTGCTCGCGGCATTCATCGGAGGGTTGGGTTTCGGAGCGCTGGCGGCTTCGACTTTGCGACGCCGTGGATGCCGGGTGGCGGGGTTGATCGCCTGCTTCGCCGGTGCAGGAGCGTTGCTGCTCTTCGTGCTGCCCACGCCGGGACTTTGGCTGACCACACTGGAGATCGCCCCGACAGCAGACACGCCGTCGGGCCTGTTGATGCATGCGCTCGGCTGGTGCGCCTTGGTGCTGGCACCGCTCGCGTTCTGTCTCGGCGGCGTGTTTCCACTGGCATGGGAAGTGGCGGGTGCGGCATTGATCTCGGAGGCGCGCTTCATGGGCCGCGCGCTGGCGGTGAACAAGCTCGGCGCCGCGCTCGGTTCAGCCGGCGCCTTGTTCGTGCTGCTGCCGATGGCGGGCCTGTCGCGGGCCACGATCGTTCTCGGCTGGGGTTACCTCCTCGTGGCCCTGGTCGTCTCGCCGCCGGCATGGAGACGCCGCATCATGCTGGTGCTCGCGCCCGCCGCGTGGCTCACGTTTCGTGACATGCCGCCACCCGGCATCACGCCCGGTCTGCGTGTCATTGCCACCGCATCCGGCGCATATGGTCCCGTATCGGTGGTGGAAGATGCGCGCAGCGATTCCCGGCAGATCCTGCTGAACAGCCGTCAGCGCCTCAGCGGCACCCGCGGGGCGCTCTCCTCGCAGGTGCATCAAAGCTGGGCGCCCCTCCTGCTCTGCCGCGCACCGGACCAAGTGCTCACCATCGGCATGGCCGCCGGCATCTCGGCGGCGGCGGCGCTCGATTTTCCCGTCAAGAAACTGGAGGCCGTGGAGCTCGTGCCCGAAGTGGTGGCAGCAGCCCGGCAGCACTTCCAAGAGTGGAACCACGCCCTCTTCACCGATCCCCGCGCACATGTGATCATCGGGGACGGACGCTCGTTCCTCGCGAATTCGGACGGCGGCTATGATGCCATCATCTGCGATCTGTTCTTCCCAGGCGAAGCGGGCACCGCTCATCTTTACTCGCGCGACTTCGCCCGCATCGCGCGCCGCAAGCTCTCTCACGACGGCATTTTCTGCCTTTGGCTGCCGTGCTACCAGCTCACGGCGCAGACCGCCGGCATCGTCGTACGGGGCTTTCTCGATGTGTTTCCACACGCCATCGCCATCCGTGCGAACTTCGATCCGCTCCAGCCCGTGCTCGGCCTCGTCGGCTGCGCGGAACCCATTCCCATTTCGCGCGGGCACTTCGCCTCGAAGCTGGCGGATCCGGCCATCGGTGCCCTGGCCGCACGCTCCCCGTTCCTACGCTCGCCAGATCAGGCTCTGCTCATGTTCGCGGGTGATCTGCGCGCGGCGGATCCCGGTTTCGAGTCTTTCAGCCCGACGACGGATGATGCGCCGCTCTTTGCCTTCCTCGGACCACGCGAACCTCGCGGCAAAGAGCGGCTCTTCGGTTTTCCCTTCCTCGACTGGATCGGCAAGCGCTTCCCTGCGCCGAACCTGCCGTCGTGCAAGACGGGCGACACCACACCCGGGGAAATCCTCGCAATTGCGCGAGCAGGCAATTATTGGATGGCCGCCGCAGCCGCCGGCCTGGCGCTGCCTGGCGACACACGCCCCGATTCTGTGCGGAAGAAGCAGGTGGCCGACCTCGTGGCAAATGCCCAAGCGCTGGCCCCCTCGCTGACCTCACCGCTGGCCCCGGAGACGAAGCCATGATCCGCAGGCAAGTCTGACTCGGACCAAGGATGCACAGGCTGGCTCTGGTCCGGCGCGTTGATCGGCGAATTGCGTCAGAATGAGTCAAACAAAAGCCATTTATTGAACTGACTATAATTTCAGGGTAGCTTTGATGCCTAGCCTTCCGGTCCCACGGATGTCTCCATGCCTGCCCCTGAACAGAATGAGCCCCTTCCCGTCCGGCGCATCCGGTTCGCACCGAGCCGCGGGCCGGTGCATTTGCTGGCGTTGCTGGTCACGGTAATCGTCACGATGGCCCTGCCGCTGGCGTACCTCCTCGCAGTCCAGGCGCTGGGCCTCTGCCTCGGCTGGAGCACGTACCGCAGCGTCTATCATCTGGTGGTCATCGACGGCCACGCCCTGCAGGAGTGGTGCCGCCTCGTCTGCCTGGTCCTCGCGGGTGCGGGTTGGGTCAGCATGATCCGGCCGCTCCTCCCAGCGGAAAAAAAGAATCCGGCCGCCATCTTGGTGACAAAGAATACCCAGCCGTCGCTCTTCGCGCTCATTGAAACGCTCTGCCGGCATTTGCAAATGCCCATGCCGGAGGAAGTCTGGTTCGACTGCGCAGGGTCCGTGCGCACCACCCTGCGCGGCGGGATCGGAGGCATCGCGAAAGGCGGGACGGCCCTTTTCATCGGCTTGCCGATGGTGGCGGTGCTCGGCGCGCGTGAATTCGCGGCTGCGCTCGCCCAGGAACTAGGCCAGTACTCGGGCGGCATCGGCGTGACTCCAACTCATCTCGTGCGGGAGATGAATGCGTGGTTCTTCCGCGCCCTCTACCACCGGGATCCCTGGGTGGAGGCTCTGGAGCCGAGGGCCGGAAGCGACAACAAGACAGAGCGCCCCGTCATCGTCTTGCTCCGCAGAACGGTGCGGGCCGGCATCTGGCTCACGCAGCGCCCCTTCTGGCTGCTGATGTTCGTGGCGCGCGCGGTGAGCTTGGTGCCGATGCAGCTGATCACCTTCCGCTCGGCCCGCTGCGCCGTGCGGTTGATCGGCGCAGGCGGCTTCACACAGCTCCAACACAAGCGCAGGCTTCTCGCCACATCGATGCGTCAGGCGCGCAGCAGCGTGGACGAGGGCCTCGGACACCTGCGACTGCCCGAGAATTTCACGCTCCTCGTCGCGCGCATCTTCACATCGGCGATGGACGCCTCGCCGCCGCCAGCCCCACGGCGAAAGGAGGAGAAAAAACCGCCCGCCGCCCGCCTCATCGACCAGCTTCCAGCAAGCGCCGAAGCGGCAGCCCTCATCCGGCAGTTCATCGATCTGGCGCGGCAGATCAGCTACTTCTACTACCAGCACGAGCTGGGCATCCCCATTCACCAGCATCGGATGGTGTCGCACGACGAGTCGCTCTACCAGAAGCGCCACCAGCATGAGGCGCTGGCCGTCATCCGTCGCTACTTTGGCGGAGTCATGCATCCCGAGCGCGCGCTTTGCCATCTGACCGTAACGGGAACCACCACCGACACGGGTGACCTCGCACAGACGGTGGTGGCAGCCCGCCAATGGCAGAAGCAATACCAGGGCCAGATGCGCCTGGCCGTGCGCGAATGGAATCTGGCCTGGCAGCGCCGGCGCGACCTCGAATGCGCGTGGGTGCTCACCCTGGCCGGCTACTCCGTGTGCCGCCTCGACTACGGGACGGAGCAGAGCACGCCGGAAACCTACCGCCAGGAGGCAAAGGCGCAGAAGATGATCATGGATCATCTCGACGACCCGCTGCGCCTTTGCGAAGCCCAGCTCGAAAAGCGCCTCGCCGCCGCACTCGGCATGCTGTGGCATTCGCAGCCCGAGATCCTGCCCGACCGCCTCCTGGAAATGCGCAGGCACATGCCGCTCTGGGCGCATGTGTACGAGGCGCTCGCCGCCGTGCTGCCGGAATTCCGGGAGCTGCTCACGTCATTCTATTCGTTCCAGACACTCGGCGGACGCGTGGCTTCCGTGTCCGAGTCCGGTGCCTTTGCCAGCGCCCTGCAGTCCATCGTCCCCGGCATGATGGCACGCGCACGCCACATCTCGAAGGCGCTCGACGGAGCGTGCTATCCCTTCAATCCCGACGGCATCGCCATTCCTCTGTCGGATTACCTCTGCGCCTCGCTCGGGGGCAGCGCTCACCCGGATCCCCGCACCGCACTCGGCATGCACGCCATGGCACGGCAGATGGCACATGACGCGGCGCTGATGCTCACGCCCTTCGTGGACCGCTTTCTAGAACTCTACCACCGGAGCTTTGCCTGGCTCGCCGCCGCAGCGGAAGCCTCGGAGAACTACTTTGTCGGACCGGCATACGCCGATGAAATCGTCTCCTCCGAGGTCGAATCCCTCGCCGGGCTGATCAAGACCGAAACCGCGATCAAGCAATGCGAGCTCGCGACGGCGTAATCCCGCGCAGCACCTACGCGGCAAGGGCTTCCGCCGGCACTGCTGCATGCTTCTCCGCATCGGCAAACTCCAGCTCCTGCTCCACGCGCAAGTTCTCGACGATGTAGCTCTGTCTCTCGGGTGTATTCTTGCCCATGTAAAACTGGAGCAGCTCGTGGATCGTCTTGTGCTCGGGCATCATCACGGGCTCGAGTCGCATGTTCGGGCCGATGAAGTGCTTGAACTCGTCCGGCGAGATTTCGCCGAGACCTTTGAAGCGCGTGATCTCCGAATTCCTGCCCAGCTTGTGCAGTGCGATCTGCCGTTCCTCATCGCTGTAACAGTAGATCGTCTCCTTCTTGTTCCGCACGCGGAAGAGAGGCGTCTGCAGGATGTGGACGTGATGCTGGCGGATGAGTTCAGGGAAGAACTGCAGGAAAAACGTGATCATCAGCAGCCGGATGTGCATGCCGTCCACGTCGGCATCGGTGGCGAGGATGATCTTGTTGTAGCGCAGCTCGTCGAGGTTCTCTTCGATCTGGAGCGCGTTCGCCAGCAGATAAAATTCCTCGTTTTCATACACGACCTTCCGCGTGAGGCCGAAGCAGTTCAGCGGCTTCCCGCGCAGGCTGAAGACGGCCTGGCAGGTGACATCGCGGCTCTTCGTGATGCTGCCGCTGGCGCTGTCGCCCTCGGTGATGAAGATGGTGCTCTTCTCGCGCTCCTTGTCCTTGGTGTCGAAATGCACGCGGCAGTCGCGCAGCTTTTTGTTGTGCACCTTGGCCTTGCGCGCGCTCTCACGCGCAGCCTTCTGGATGCCGCTGATCTCTTTGCGCTCCTTTTCGTTGGCGACGATTTTTTCCTGAAGCGCCTTCGCCACGTCGGGGTGCTTGTGCAGAAAATTGTCGAGCTGGCTGGTGATGATGCCGGTGATGTGGCCGCGCAGGTTGCGGCCGTTCGGCTCCATGTGGATCGATCCGAGCTTCGTCTTCGTCTGCGATTCGAAGACCGGCTCCTGAATCTTCACGCTGACCGCCGCAATGATGGAGCCGCGCACGTCGTTCGGCTCGAACTGCTTTTTGTAAAACTCGCGGCACTCCTGCACCACGGCCTCGCGGAAGGCGGCCAGATGCGTGCCGCCCTGGGTAGTGTGCTGGCCGTTCACGAACGAGAAGTACTCCTCGCCGTAACCCTCGCCATGAGTGAAGGCCACCTCCACGTCCTTGCCTTCGAGATGGATGATCGGATACAGCGGCTCGTCCGTACCGAGCTTCGTGCGCAGCAGGTCCATGAGGCCGTCCTTCGAGCGGAACTTCTCGCCATTGAGCGTAAGCGTGAGGCCGGGATTCAGCCACGCGTAGAAGCGCAGCATCTCGCGCACGTAGTCGAGCTTGAAGTGAACATCCTTCGGAAAGCACTCGCGATCCGGCGAGAACACGATGCGCGTGCCATCAGGCTCCGCGCACGCGCGCGGCGTCTTCATGTCGAACTTCACCACGCCACGCTGGAACTCGATTGCACGCGTCTGCTTGTCGCGCACGGCCTGGATCTCGAACATCTCCGAGAGCGCGTTCACCGCCTTGATGCCCACACCGTTGAGGCCGACGGAGCGCTTGAAGACTTCGCTGTCATACTTCGCTCCCGTGTTGATCTGCGCCGCGCACTCCATCAGCTTTCCCAGCGGAATGCCGCGACCGTAATCACGCACGGTCACCGTCGCGTCCTCGCCGATGACGATGTCCACCGCGTTGCCGTAGCCCATCACGAATTCATCGACCGCATTGTCCACCACCTCCTTGAGCAAAACGTACACGCCATCCTCCGGCAGCGAGCCGTCCCCCAATTTGCCAATATACATCCCCGGCCGCAGCCGGATGTGCTCGCGCCAGTCGAGCGATTTGATGGAGTCTTCGGTGTAACCGTGTGCGGGTGCTGCGGGCTTGGGCATGTGGGGTGGTGAAAGCGTTGGGGTTTGCGTGTTGATAGAAGAAAACGGCGGCGAGTCAAACCGCGACATCAAATGGGCGGGCGGACTGACCGGCTGAAGCCGGGACTCCAACGAGCGACCGGCGGCGCGAGAAGCTGTTGGAGTCCCGCCTTCAGGCGGTCAGGGGCGTGCGAGTGCTCTTCGCGCAGGGGAATACGCGAAAACTTCGAACCGGCTGAAGCCGGGACTCCAACAAATGAGCGTCCGTGCGAACGTCACTTCGCCGCCGGATTCAACGACTTCACTCTCTCCCCGGCTTCGGCGCGGACCTTCTTCGCGGCGGCGTTGTCGGGGTCGAGCTTGAGGGCTGTGTCGGCAGCTTGGAGGGCGAGGGGGAAGTCTTGCTGGGCGGCGAGGCTCGTCGCGGCGACTTCGGAGGATAGGCCTCCAGGCCTGTCAGCGGCCCGAGGCTTTCAGCCTTGGTCTTTCGGTTTCAGCCTCCGGCCACTTTCCACTCTCAGCCCCTCTCAAAACCACCGAGGCTGGAAAGCCCCGGTCCGTTGACAGACTGAAAGTCTGTCCTCCGCTACTGTGCCTTCATCCCCTCCATCGCTGCATCACGGGCCTTCTTCGCTTCGGCGCTGTTGGGATCGAGCTTGAGGGCTGTGTCGGCAGCTTGGAGGGCGAGGGGGAAGTCTTGCTGGGCGGCGAGGCTCGTCGCGGCGCGGGACCAGAGCGTGGCGTCATCGGGCGGCAGCAGCTTGAGGCCGTATTTCCGCAGGAAGGCGGCGCGCTGTGGCACGGAGGCATCGCGTTCCTCGGGCTTCTTCTCCGCCTCCTCACGGAGCAGCGCCTCCGCCAGCAGCACATGTGCGAGCGGCACGGTGGGATCGACGTAGAACGGTTGCAGCACAATTCGGCTACTTGCCTTCTAGTTTCGCCTTCAATTCGAGCAGGGCTTTCGGTTTCTCCGGCGGCGTGCGTTCAAGGGCGAAGGCGAGGGCTTCGCGCGCTTCGGGATCGAGATGCAATTCCTCGTGCATGATCCTCGCAGACCAAGCGGCATACTCGGCCAGGGTGTCGCGGCCATAGATCTGCTCATCCGCATTGCGCAGGCGTTTGAGTGTTAGGCGGGCGAGGAAGCGGGGGCGGATGAGCATCGTTTCGCGCATGGCAGCGTCGGTCTTGTTGTCGGGCTGCGGCTCCCATCGTGCGAGGGACACCGGCTCGAGTGGATGCCAAGATACCTCGTCGGCAGTGTCGGCGGTGACCCAACTAAGATTTGTATTCATCAACCAACGCCCTGCCGCCATGCGTAGCGACTCAGTGGTCCAGGGCGAGGTGGTGCGCGTTTCTGGTGCCGATGCAGCCCACGTCAGGATGGCATGCTGCCACTTGGCTGAGGGTGGCGGCACTGCTCGGATGAAAGCGCTGATTTCGTTTTGGGCTTGGATGAGATCGGCAGCCGGGCGTGGTGAAAGGCGGCCATCAGGCTGGAACCGCATGCAGGAAGAGTGCTGCAAGGCTTTTGCAAAAGGAACCGCGACGCTGGAGTCAGCAGCCGACCACCCAGTGGCGATCACCCGTGCAGTTTCGTCGTCACTGCCCGCCGCAAGGTAGCGGCCGTCGGGGCTGAAACTCACGCTGGTTACCTTGTTGCCAAACTCGGCCTTGCTGATCTCCTTGCCCGTCGCCGCCTCGATCACCCGCGCAGTATAGTCCCCACTGCCCGCTGCGAGGTAGATCCCATCGGGGCTGAAACTCACGCTGGTCACAATGCCGCTAAACTTGGCCTTGCTGATCTCCTTGCCCGTTGCCGCCTCAATTACCCCCATAGTATTGTCCATAGTGCCCGCCGCGAGATAGCGGCCATCGGGGCTGAAACTCACCACGATGCCAAACTCGGCGTTGCTGATCTCCTTGCCCGTCGCTGCCTCGATCACCCGCATAGTATTGTCCATAGTGCATGCAGCGAGGTGTCTCCCATCCGAGCTGAAACTCACACTGGTCACAACATTGCGAAACACGGCACTGCTGATGTACTTGCCCGTCGCTGCCTTGATCACCCGTGCAGTATAGTCCCCACTGCCCGCTGCGAGGTAGATCCCATCGGGGCTGAAACTCACGCTGGTCACACTGCCGCTAAACTTGGCCGTGCTGATCTCCTGGCCGGTCGCCGCCTCAAGCACCCGCGCGGTTCCATCCCTACTTCCCGCAGCGAGATAGCGCCCATCGGGGCTGAAACTCAAACTAACCACCTCGCCGCCAAACTCGGCCTTGCTGATTTCTTTGCCGGTCACCGCCTCGATCACCCGCGCTGTCTTGTCGTAACTGCCCGCCGCGAGGTGACGGCCATCTGGACTGAAACTCACGCTGGTCACTCCGCTGGCAAACTCGACCCTGCTGATCTCCTTGCATGTTGCCGCCTCGAGCACCCGCGCGGTCGCGTCGCCACTGCCCGCCGCAAGGTAACGGCCATCGGGGCTGAAACTCACGCAGGTCACCCTACTGCCGAACTCGGCCTTGCCGATCTCCTTGCCCGCCGCCGCCTCGATCACCCTCGCGGTCCCATCCCTACTTCCCGCCGCGAGGTAGCGCCCATCGGGGCCGAAACTCACGCTAGTTACTTCGAGACCAAACTGGAGGCTGCTGACCTCTTTGCCCGTTGCCGCCTCGATCACCCGTGCGGTCGCGTCGTCACTGCCCGCCGCGAGGTAGCGGCCATCGGGACTGAAACTCACGCTGGTCACCCTACTGCCAAACTCGGCCTTGCTGATCTCCCTGCCCGTCGCTGCCTTAATCACCCGCGCAGTATAGTCCCCACTGCCCGCTGCGAGGTAGAGCCCATCGGGGCTGAAACTCACGCTGGTCACTCCGCTGGCAAACTCGGCCTTGCTGATCTCCTTGCCCGTCGCCGCCTCGAGCACCCGGGCGGTCTTGTCGTCACTGCCCGCCGCAAGGTAGCGGCCATCGGGGCTGAAACTCACGCTGGTCACCCCGCTGGCAAACTCGGCCCTGCTGATCTCCTTGCCCGTTGCCGCCTCGATCACCCGCGCAGTCGCGTCGCAACTGCCCGCCGCGAGGTAGCGCCCATCGGGGCTGAAACTCACGCTGGTCACTCCGCTGGCAAACTCGGCCTTGCTGATCTCCTTGCCCGTCGCCGCCTCGATCACCCGGGCGGTCTTGTCGTCACTGCCCGCCGCAAGGTAGCGGCCATCGGGGCTGAAACTCACGCTATTTACTTCGAGACCAAACTGGAGGCTGCTGACCTCTTTGCCCGTTGCCGCCTCGAGCACCCGCGCTTTGCCTATGCCTAACAAATCCCCTTCCCCTGCCGCGAGGTAGCGCCCATCGGGGCTGAAGCTCAAACTGGTCACCATACTGGCAAACTCGGCCTTGCTGATCTCCTTGCCAGTCGCTGCCTCGATCACCCGCACGGTCCTGTCGAAACTGCCCGCTGCGAGGTAGCAACCATCTGCGCTGAAGGCGAGGCAGGTCACTGATTCCTCGAAGGCAGCCACGGCCCGTGTTCGCCATCTGGGCGCATTCATGCCAAAAGAATGCTGGGCTGCGGCAGCCAGAGCGGCGGTGTTTTTTGGTGAATAGCGCAGAGAGCGCTCAAAATAGGCAAGGCCCTCCGCCTCCCGGTGTTCACTGAAAGCCCTCAGCGCCGCTTCGTGATCGGCGTAACTGGCGCTGAGCAGAAGCGATTCCTGCTTCACATCAGCTTCCTTCAGCTTCGCGACGGTTTGATCGGCCAGGTCGCGCGCCTCGTCCGCTTCGTGCTGCTTTTTCAATGACCAAGCGGTGACTCCACCGAACACACCGAGCAACGCGAACAGCCCTGCACCGGCCGCGATCATCCGGCGGATGCGCTGCCGCGCGAGGCGCTTGTCCTTGCTCTCTTTCACGATGGGCACGAGCACGTCGTGCGTGATCTCGAACCACTGCACGCCGCCGCGCTCTTCGCTGCTGATGAGGCGGCGGGTAACGAGGGTGGTGAGGGCTTCGGCGGGGTCTTTGACTCTGGCCTTCGTGAGCGCGGCGAGGGCGTCGTCGCGCGAGACGGGGCAGCGGTGGCCGGCGGTGGTGACCATGCGGTCCTCGACGAAGTGCTGCACGCGCTGCGGGAAGCCGGTGAAGCTGCGCTGGTAGAAGCGCTGGAGAATGGCGCGGCTGCGGGCTTCGAGATCATCGTCACGCGAGCCGGACGAATCATCGGCGCGGCGTGCGACGCCGAAGTCGATGAGCACGGGGTCGCCGGCATCGGTGGTGAGTTTGATCCGCCTGCCGGGATCATCGCGGCTGGCGACGATGTATTCCTTCCCCTGCTCGATGCGCTGGGCATTCAACTCATCGCACACGAGGCTGAGCAGCGGCGGCACGGCGTCGATCTCGTCGAGCGGCACGTCAGAGTCGCGACCGGCGACGAAGCGGACGATGCGCGCGGCGGTGTCTTCATCGACGAGGCGGCGGCCTTCCATCTGGCCTGGCTTGAACACGGCATCGAGCGCCTGCGGGCCATTGAGCAGATGCAGCGCCATGCGGTTCCGCATGAGGCTGGGCAGCGTGCGCTTCCACGCCTCCAGATGCGAGAGATAATCCTCGCGCAAGGTGATGACGACGCGCAGCGGCGTGGGCGCGAGATCGTAGTCCCGCACGAGCCGCCGGTCCGCCGTGAAGCGATCCTTCAACGCGGCGGGCGGGCGATTCTCAATGACATCGGCCAGCTCGGTGAACAGCGCGCGCACTTCATCGATCCGTTCCGCGCGCTGACCGAGGGTGAAGAGTTCCTCGATTTGATCGAAGATGAGGACGGGCGGGGCGGTGGGGAGGTTCGTGGGGCGTGTTGGGATGTGGTGCAGCAACTCCCACAAGCTTGGCAGATTGGGATAAGAAGGATGAGGGACATCGGTACTGGCTGTTCCGAATGCGTCCTTCATCTGATCGACCAAGGGAATGTCTGTCCTTTCGTAGCGCAGACGAATGAGCACCGGACGATAGCCTTCAAGCTTGAGCTTCGGAATGAGCCCGGCACCGAGCAGCGAAGTTTTGCCGAGTCCGCTGCGACCATAGAGAACGGTGAGTGGATTCTCGCGAGTGCGGATGAAGATGTCGGCGATCTCCGCATCGCGTCCGAAGAAGAACTTCCGCGTGGCCTCCGTGAACGACTCCAGACCGAGCCACGGGTGATCGGCATCGACTTGGCGCTGGGGGATGGCGGGCGGCTTTGGCACGACGGGCGGTGAGAGGGAAACGAATCAGGAGGGTCGGGATGCAGTTTTGCGAGGCGATGGCTGATTGGCAGAAGGTCGCTTATTGGCGAGTCGGAAAACTTCCCCCTCACCCCGGCCCTCTCCCAATGGGAGAGGGAGCAGGACGAGCTGCCGCTCGACTGTGCATCGGGCGCTCATAGGCGAGTCCGACCACTTCTTCCGAAACGGAGGTTTGAAGCGGTGGCGCACAACCAGGCACGACCTGCTTTCGCCAAGGCGCGGCAGCGCCATCGTCTCCCTCTCCCACGGGGAGAGGGTTGGGGTGAGGGGGATTGCATTCGTCCGCTCGCGCGTTCCCGAATGCCGCTCGTGTGGTGATGGATGACGTGAATTCATTGCAGTTATCCACGCGGGCGGCCAGAGGAACGGAAGACATCGACGAGCGAGCGAACGTGCTGCACGAAGTCGCGATCAGGCCGGCCTTCCGGCAGACGATGATAGTGCCGGGACGCGAAGCACGCCGGCTCGTGCTGAGGCTGCCATTTCTCCGGCAGTGTGATGTCGATGGCGACGGGGAGGTAGAAGAGATAGCCATCGGACTGACGCTGCGCGATCCAGTCGCGCTCGGTGTGGAAGTAGCGCTTCCGCTCCACGTCGGCTTCGGTGGTGGTGGAGATGAGGCTGATGAAGAAGCTGCAATCAGCCACGGCATTCTTCAGCTCGTTGTTGAAGTTTTGGCCAACCCGAAGGCGCGCCTTGTCCAGCCACACGGGAACCGCCTCAGTATGTAAAGCGCGGGCGATGCGGAGAGCTGCGGGACGGTCCTCACTGGCGTAGCTGATGAAAACGCTGTCCTTTGGCATGTGATCGGGAATGCGGGCGAGGAAATCGTCATCGGTGGCGGGCGATTCATTCTCCGCCTCCCAGCGTCGCGCCAGCTCGAGCGCAAACCCGCGCGGATCGCCGCGGATGACGCTGGTGGAGTGGATGAGATGGTCGAAGAAGAAAATGAGCGGCTGCCCGAGATTCTCCTCGTGGTCCGCCAGCAGTTCGCGCGTGGCTTTGCCAGGCCGGTCCGAGAGTCGTGAGCCGCGCGCAGTACGCAGGAAGAAGCGCACCACCCAGTCGGTGAACGGCGCGCCGAGCAGCAGCAGGCAGCGGTTCTTGAGCTGGCAAAAGAGATTCGGCATCGAATCGCCATCGGCTTGATATTTGAGCAGGCCGCAGATGAACTCCATGAAGTCCTCCTCCCACACGGCGAAATCGATGGGCGAGCGATGGTCGCCGAAGATGTGGTAGAGCGTGGTGGCGGTGAGGTCCTTCGGAATGTCGGCGGCTTCGTTCGGATGGAAGCGGAGCACGTCACGGTCCGCACGGAAGTCGCGGCGGGATTTCTCAAGCGCGATGGCGAGATGACGATCAAACGTGCTGCTGATGAAGAGCTTGAAGTGCTTGATGCGTGCGAGCGCGAGCAGCGCGTCGTTCGGCTCTGGCGTGGCGGATTTGAGAAGATCGTCGAGCGCGATGTAGATCTCGCCGCGCTCGCCGCCGCCGAGCAGGTAGTTGCAGGCGACTTCGTTCACGGTATCGCCCGCGAGTCCACCTTCGGACTTCAGTCGCGCGGCAAGCAGCGGCGCGAGATGGCGATACAGCGGCACGGGCTGGCCGCTGCGCGGATCATTCACCGTGACGAGTTCAGGCCCGATCACCGGCAATACCGCGCCATTGCCGATGTCGCGAATCAGCGTGCGCCAGTCTTTTTCGGAAAGGAATTCGGGAGAGGACATCCGGCGGTGGTTTTAGCGCAAAGCGGGCGGCAAGCCAAGCTTCTTTGCAGCGGTGATACGGCATCCTCGCGTTTTGACCCGACGCGGCTCGGCCCGTGAAATGAAGAAAATGCAAATGCGCGTGGTACCGGTTCTACGGTGAGCGCATGAGCTTATGGTGCCGACTGACGTCGTGCTCCCCCGCTTCCGATCACGGCGCGCGGCACCCAAATTTGCGTCGAGTTCGGGATACGAAATCTGGACCAGCGTCGGTCGACAGTGCGGGCAGCAGCAGGGCATCTCGCATTTGAACATGTCCAGGAGGAGGGCGTGGAGTTCGGGCATGGAGAGCACGTCGTTCGCTTTCACGGCGTGGCGGCAAGCGGTGGTGGCGATCATGTCCTCGCCGAGGCGCGGCGACGAGGATTTGGAAGTGAGCGCCGAGAATTCCTCAATCACCCGATTGAGCCACGGGAGGGGCATCGGTCTTCAAGAACCTGGGCAGCGCGTCGATCTTGAAAATGTTCGGGCCGAAGGGCTGCGCGTCGATGCCGAGCTTCGCGAGAGCTTCGAGATTTCGCGTGATGAGATCCGCATCGCGCGGGCTGGTCTGCAAGGTGAGCGGCATCAGCAGACGCTGCGAGGGGACGCCTTCGTGCTCCATCGATGCACGCATTTTCTCGAACATGACGCGTTGATGCGCGGCGTGTTGATCCATGAGCAGGAGACCGTCTTTGCCTTCCATGATCACGTAGAGATTGTTCAGCACGCCGATGATGCGGAAGTCGCCATTTCTTCCAACCCATCCATCTCGATGAAAGGGACAAGCGAGCCGGGGGCGTGTTCCACGACAGCTGGCCGAAGCCAAGCATTCCCGATGTGATTGAAGACCGCCTCTAGGAGCGGCCCTCGCAGTCGAGTAAAGCCAGGGCGCTCACGATCCGCGCTCGTCGGACGGCGCAACCAAATTCACGCCAGCACGCCCTGCACCACGCTGCCATGGATGTCCGTGAGCCGGAAGTCGCGCCCCTGGAAGCGGAAGGTGAACTTCTCGTGCTCGATGCCGAGCAGGTGCATCATCGTGGCTTGGAGATCGTGGACGTGCACGGGATCTTTGGCCGGGTTGTAGGCGAAGTCGTCGCTCTCACCGTGCGTGTGGCCGCGTTTCACTCCCGCGCCGGCCATCCAGAGTGTGAAGACGTAAGGATGATGATCGCGGCCAAGCTGCTTCAGGTTGTTCACGTCGCCTTGCAGGAACGGCGTGCGTCCGAATTCGCCGCCCCAGATGACGAGCGTGTCCTCCAGCAATCCGCGCTGTTTTAGATCCTTCACCAGCGCGGCGGCGGGTGCATCGGTGTCGCGGCACTGGATTTCAAATTGCGTGCTGAGATTGCGATGATGATCCCAGCCAGCGTGCATGACCTGCGTGAAGCGAACGCCACGCTCGGCGAGGCGGCGCGCCATGAGGCAATTATAGGCGAAGCTGCCCTGCCGCAGCACGTCCGGGCCGTACATGTCGAGGATGTGCTTTGGCTCCTTTGAGAGATCAGTCAGCTCGGGCACGCTGGACTGCATCTTGTAGGCCATCTCGTATTGAGCGATGCGCGCGGCGATCTCCGGATCGCCGAAGTCCCGGAGCTTTTGCTGATTTAGCTCCGCGAGGCCATCGAGCATCATGCGCCGCACATCGCGGCTCATGCCGTCGGGATTCGCGATGTAGAGCACGGGATCGCCATTGCCGCGGAACTTCACGCCTTGGTGCTTCGACGGCAGAAAGCCGCTGCCCCAGTAGAAGTCGTAAAAGATCTGGCCGCACGATGCCTCCTTGTCGCGAGAGGTCATCACGACAAAGGCGGGCATGTCTTCGCCTTCGCTGCCGAGACCGTAGCTGAGCCACGCGCCCATGCTCGGGCGGCCCGGTTGCTCGGCGCCGGTCATGAAGAAGGTGATTGCCGGCGCATGGTTCACCTGCGTTGTGTGCATCGACTTGATGAAGCACAGGTCATCCACGATGCCCGCCGTGTGCGGCAGGAAATCACAAACCCACGCGCCGCTCTGGCCATATTTTTTGAATCCGGTGAAGGCTGGCAGCGTCGAGCGTCCCTTCCCTTGCGTCATCGTGCTCTGGCGCTTGTTTCCATGCACGCTCTCGGGGATCTCCTTGCCGCGCCACTTCTCCATCTGCGGCTTGAAATCGAACATGTCGAGATGCGGCGGCGCGCCGTTCATGAAAAGATAAATCACCCGCTTCGCCTTCGGTGCAAAGTGCGGCAGCCCGCCTATCGCCGGCTTCTGTGCCGCAAGACCACTCCGCTCCAGCAGCGATCCGAGCGCGAACGAGCCGATGCCGAGCGCAGACCGGCCGAAGAAGTGGCGGCGGGTGGCATGAAGAGAATTGTCAGCGAAGGGAATCATCAGTCCATCTCCAGCAAGCGAACCTTGACATCATTCCAATCTGCCGACGGCTCTGACTGGCGCTCACGGATCATCTTCCAAAACTCAGGATCAGCACCCGCAGCGAGTTGCTCCGAGTCCAATCCCGTCAGCAAAGCAAGGGGCTTCCCATCGCGAGTGATGACAACCCGCTCGGACTGCGCCGAATTCACACAGTCTTCAATGTCAGAATCTTCGATCTCCAGCAGTTTCATAAGATGTCTTCGGTGGTGCGATGTGGCGGCTTGTGTCTGACAGCACGGACAGTCACTGCCCGGATCACCCCGTCAGTATCATAGAAAACGCGGTGTTCGCCAACCCGCAATTCCCACACAGGCAGCAACCCCTGCTCCCACGGCGGGATGAGTTCGACCAACGGCTTTCGATTTCTCGTCTGCACAAACGGCTCCCAACTGAGCTGCTCATCAATGGCGCGGATGATTGCCACCCGGATGGCCTTGGGAACCGACGCGAGCTCCCTTTCGGCGCTGGATGAGATTCGGATCGCGTATTTCTCGCCAGGCATCGGCTGCTCCTTGTTCAAGACCTCGTCGAGATTCAAAACCATCAGGCACAAGCTCTCGTCCACGCGGCGAGCCGAAACGCCGCTTCAGGCGAGTTCAAACAAGTCGTCGAGCTTCACGTTCACGCCAGGCACGGACGCGCATTCGATGGTCTCTCCCATCGAATACACGCGCGTCTCCTGGTAAGCCCCATCTTTAGGCGAGCGATAGGCCTCGATCTGCTTGGCAGCCGCCACGACAATCCAATACTCGACCACACCGGCCTCGGCGTATATCGCCGCCAGTCCACGATCGTCACCCAGCGATGTCACCGCGACCTCGACCACGAGCGACGCCGTCGTCGGGTGCCCGGCGGAAAAGTCGCGGCGCCGGCCAGCTATCACAGCTATGTCTGGCTCCGGCACGGAATCACGCAGGGTAACCGGATTGTCGGTGCGCAAAAAAAATCCAGACGGCAATTGGGTCGAAATCAACTGGCCGATCTGATCGGCGAGATTGGCGTGCAACGGTGATTTGGACATCTTTTCGATGATGATCCCCCGGATGAGTTCGGTGTTCTTGTCCAGCATTCCCATCTCGCCAAGCGCATTGTAGAACTCCACGCTGATGCGATAGAGGCGCTGGTTCGGGCCTGGCAATTCATTGGTGGTGGCGGGCATGGCGCGTGGAGCTTACTCTTTGTTCAGGACCTCGTCGAGATTCAAAACCATCAGGCAGAGCGCCGTCCACGCGGCGTGCTCGACGAAGTCGATCTTCTCGTCGCGCTTCGACTCTCCGACCGCGAGAAGCTTCTTTGCATCATCCGTCGCCGTCGCCGTCGCGAATTTCGAGCGCAGCCTCGCGAGCGTGTTGGCGAGCGTCTGCCTCTCGGCATCGGTCGGCTGGCGTGCAATTGCCAGCGAATAAGCGCGGTCGAATCGCGCGGCGTCATCGTGAAGGCTGGCGTCGGTGAGCAAACGCTGCGCAAGTGCGCGGGCACACTCCACAAAAGTCGTCTCGTTCATCGTGACGAGCGCGTGCAGCGGCGTGTTGGTGCGCACCGCCTTCACCACGCAGAACTGCCGCGGTGCGTTGTCGAAGATCATCGTCGGCCCGACGATGCGACGCCAGAAGGTGTAGAGCGTGCGGCGATGCAAATCCGTGCCCGTGCCGGGTGTGTATTTGATTTTGCCAAAGCTGGCCTCCTCCCAGATGCCCTCGGGCTGATACGGCTTCACCGCAGGGCCGCCGCGTTTGTCGGAGAGCAGTCCACTGATTGCAAGGGCCTGATCCCGCAGCATGAAGCTCGGCATGCGGAAGCGCGGGCCGCGCGCCAGCATGCGATTCTCAGGGTCCATGCTCGACGCTCCAGGCTCCATGCGGCTCGACTGCCGGTACGTCTCGCTCATCACGATGGTCTTGATGAGCCGCTTCACGTCCCAGCCGTGCTCCATGAAGTCGGCGGCCAGCCAGTCGATGAGATCCATCTGCACCGGGCGCTCACCCTGAATGCCAAAGTCTTCCGCGGTCTTCACCAGGCCCGCTCCGAAGATGCTCTGCCAATAGCGGTTCACCGTGACACGCGCCGTCAGCGGATTGTCTCGCGACACAAGCCACTGCGCGAGTCCGAGCCGATTCTTCGGCGCGTTCGCCGGAATCGGCGGAAACCTCGCGGGTGTCGCGCTCGTCACCTTGGTCGTCGTCGGGTTGTCATACGCGCCTTTGACGAGCATGAAGGTATCGCGCGGCCCCTCTTTGCGCTCTTCCATGATCATGACCTTCGTCACGTTGTTCTTCGCTGCGTCGCGTTTGCGCACGGCATCGAGCAGCTTCTGCAGCAGGTCGGCGTACGGCTTGTCCTTGTCCTTGAAGTAATTGATAGACTCCAGCAGCGGATCGACCGTGCGCTTCGTCGGCACAGTCTTGCCGATGTAGCTCGGCAAATTGCCCGGCAGTTTGATCGCATCGCTTTCATCGAGCCCCTTCCCCTCCGGTCGCGGAAACTTCTTCGATTCAAACGCCTCCACCTCCTTCGCCACCTGGTTCACCTTCTTCTGCGCGTCCTGGCTTTTCGCCTCCTCGCCGGGCGTGCTCATGTCCAGCACTGGCGGCGCTTGTCCGCCACGGCCATTGCCGTCGATCGGCGTGCTGTTGAAGAAGGCCACGAGGCTGTAGTAATCCCGCATCGTGAGCGGATCGAATTTGTGATCGTGGCAGCGCGTGCATTGCAACGTTAGGCCGAGCCACACGGTGCCGACGGTATCGACCTGATCGAAGAGGTACTCGATGCGGTTCTCCTCCGCGATGCGTCCGCCCTCGCCGTTGATCATGTGATTGCGCACAAACGCGGTGGCCAGCTTCTGCTCCTTCGTCGCATTCGGCAAGAGATCGCCCGCGAGCTGCCAGATCGTGAACTGATCATACGGCATGTTGTCGTTGATCGCCTGGATCACCCAATCGCGCCACGGCCAGGCCGTGCGGTCGTTGTCACCCTGGTAGCCGTTCGAGTCGGCGTAGCGTGAAGCATCGAGCCACTCCCACACCCAGCGCTCGCCGTAGCTCGGCGAGGCGAGCAGGCGGTCAACGAGCCGCTCGCAGGCTTTGTCGGACTTGTCTGCCACTTCGGCGACAAACGCCGCCACCTCCTCCGGCGTCGGCGGCAGTCCGGTCAAATCCAGCGTCACTCTTCGAATCAAAGACTCCGCACTCGCGCGCGGCGACGGCTTCATCCCCTTCTCCGCCAGCTTCGCGCGCACGAAGGCGTCGATCGGATTTCTGATCTCTGATTTCTGATCTCTGACCTCTGGTTCCAGCGGCTTCTCGATGCGCGTGAACGCCCAATGCTCCCCCCACTCCGCACCGCCGTCGATCCACCGTGCGATCATCTCGATCTGCTCCTTGGTCACCTTGCGATTCGATTTCGGCGGCGGCATCACCTCATCGGGATCGGTGCTGAGCATCCGCTTCATGATCTCGCTGTCAGCGCTCTTGCCCGCGATGATCGGAAAGCGCCCTTCGATCGGCTTCTTCGCCTCCGCCTCCACGTCGAGCCGCAGGTCACCCTTCCGCGCCTTCGCATCCTGGCCGTGGCAGGTGAAGCAATTGTCCGAGAGCACCGGCAGCACCTCGCGAGAGAAATTCGGCGTCTCAGCCGCAACGACAGCAGAGGCGAGGGCGAAAAGAGCAAGCAAACACGGCACGAAGAAACGGCTCATCATTGGGATGCCACAAAAACGCCGCACCCCCCATGCCTGTTGCCTCGTCCGGCGCGATTCGGATGGACAATCTCGCCTTCCGTGATGCAGCGGACAACCATCGGGCGCGTGGCGGCGGGAACCACGATCAAGACGGCACGAGTCCCGACTGCGCGTCCGCCTCTGGAGGCCGGCGCCTGCGAGCATGGAGCGCATCGGCGGGCGACTTGGGAAAACCAAACTTCTCCAGTTGCTCTTCGATGATCTGCTCACAGAGCGCAAGCTGCCTTTCGCGCTCGCGGCGGCTGTCGTCGGCGATGGCTTGCAGCGCGTCGATGTCATAGAGATAGACTCCTTCGATGTCGTTCACGGCGGGGTCCACGTCGCGAGGAACGGCGATGTCGATGACGAGCAGCGGCTCCCAGCGGCGCTTCCGCATCACATGATGCACGAGGTCGGGCTTGATGATGAAGTGCGGTGCGGAGGTGGAGGAGATGATGACGTCCACCTCGTGCAGGACGCTCTCCCATTCGTCGAACTTGAGCGCACTGCCTTTCATTTCGGTGGCGAGTTCCACGGCGCGGTCGTAGCTGCGGTTCGAGACGATGATGCTCCTGGCGCCGCGCGAGAGGAGGCTCTGCGCACAGGTGCGGCTCATCTCGCCGGCGCCGACGAGCATGACGCGGCAGTTCTTCAAATCGTGGACCTTCTCGGCGAGATCGACGGCGACGGAGCCGACGGATGTGGAGCCGCGCTGGATGAGCGTGTCGTTGCGGACTTTTTTTCCTACGGTGAACGCCTGCTGGAAGAGCTTGTTGAGCGTGCGGCCCGTGGTGCCGGCCTCGAGCGCGAGTTTGTAGGCGGCCTTGACCTGGCCGAAGATCTCCGTCTCGCCGAGCACCATGCTGTCAAGGCCGCTGACGACTCGGAAAAGGTGGCGCGCAGTCTCGGTGGAGACGTGCTGATGGAAGACGAGCGCCTCGGCGTGCTCGGGCTGGAGCTTGAAGTGGTGCACGAGATAGTCGCGCATCATCGCGTGGCCCTTCCGGCTGTCCTCGTGGCCATGCGTGGCGTAAAGCTCGACGCGATTGCACGTCGAGAGCACGAGCGACTCTTCGAAGCCGGGCAGCGCGCGGATTTCCTGCGTCGCCAGCGCCACCTTGTTCCCGGCAAAAGCGAGCCGCTCACGCACTTCGACAGGCGTCGTGCGGTAGTTCAGGCTGAGGCTGACGAGGTGGCGGCTCATGTTGTTTCACTTCCCCGTCACCAACCACAGTGACATGAACGGCACCACAAAGCCGACTACCGCCAGCCACGCAGTCTGCCGGGGTGAGAGCATGTGACGACACATCACGACGCTCATGCCGCCGTAGAGCAGCCACACGGCCCACGCGAAGATGACTTTCGGACTCGACACCGGATGATGCAGGGCCATCGACATCCCGAGCGCCGCGGTGAGCAGCATCAGGCCGAGCAATGCGAGACGGCGAATGCTCTTGGCAAGGTCTTGAATGGGTGGCAATTGGTAAAACAAGCCGCCGATGCGATGGCGCTTCAGCATCCGCTCCTGCATCAAGTACATGACGCCCGTGATGCACGCGAGCGCGAAGGCCGCGTAGGCGATGAGCGCCACGGCGGCGTGCAACTCCACCAGCGGAATGATTCTGTCTTTGGCCGGATACGCGCCAAACGAACCCGGCAGCAGCAGCGCGAGAATTTGCATGGCGGCAACCAGCGGCGCGGTGAAAAGGCCGAGCAAGGAGAGGCGATACGCTCCGCCGACGAGGAAATATAGAAGCGCGATGCTCCAGGCGATGAACACGAGAATGTCCGGCAAGCTCTTCATGGGACACTGACCGAGCGCCCGCCCGCGGAAATAGAGGAACGCGGTCTGCAATGCAAACCCCAACGCCATCGGCAGCAGGTGCCAGCGGCTCTCGCGCCAGCCGCCCTTCTTCAGCACGACCACGGCATGGACCAGCCCGCCGATGAAGGCCAGCGTCGCGAGGACCAGAAGCAGCCGGTAGTTTTCCATGATGTCTCCACGGCGTTTGCAAAGAGCCGCGAGTGTGAAAGGGTAGCCGCCACTTCAATCCCCGGCAAACAAATGGACCCCCAATCTCTCGACCGACTTCGCACCGCAATTCGTGATGTGCCCGACTTTCCCCAGCCCGGCATCATTTTCAAGGACATCACTCCCGTTCTGGCCGATCCGCAACTGCTCGACCTCGCCATCAGCGGCATGGTCGGCAAGATCGGCGGACAAAAGGTGGACAAGGTCGTGGGCATCGACGCGCGCGGATTCATCTTCGGCTCGCTCGTGGCGCAGAAACTCGGCGCGGGCTTCATCCCCGCACGCAAGAAAGGCAAGCTGCCCTACAAAACGCGCGGACTCGATTACGCCCTTGAATACGGCACCGCATCCCTTGAGATGCACGAAGACGCGATCGCGCCGGGTGAAAAGGTGCTGCTGGCTGATGACCTTCTCGCCACCGGCGGCACGGCGGGCGCGGCTTTGAAGCTCATCGAGATGGCGCGCGGTGATCTCATCGGCTCCGTGTTTTTCATCGAGCTGGGTTTTCTCAAGGGCCGCGCGAAGCTCGCCAGCGCCGGAAGCGGCGAGGTGCATTCGCTCATCACCTTCTAGCGGTGGCAGACCACACACCGCTCCATGACTGAATACGAGCGCAAGCTGAAGGTGCGCGCCGCCGAGGTGATTCCCGCCGGGACTGACGACGCACGCCCCAAGGCCGAGACGCTGCGCATGGCGAAGCGCTTCCTCAAGATCGAGGAGCACCGCATCCGCCTCGCGCACCGCGCCGGCGGCGGCGGGGTGGAAGTATGCAGGATGCGCTCCGCCATGCTCGACCTCGTCGTGCGGTTTCTCTGGGATCAAACGCTGGCCGCGCTCGACGCCGGGGCGCGCAAGAAGCTGCCCGTCAGTGTTGTCGCCACGGGCGGTTACGGCCGCGGCATCATGAATCCCTACAGCGATGTCGATCTGCTGCTGCTTTTCCCCGGGAACAACGCGGTCATCGGCGCGGAGGCGGCCAAAGTCATCGGCGACTTCCTTCTCTTTTTCTACGACCTGAATTTCAAGGTCGGCCACGCCTCGCGCTCCGTCGGCGAGACGCTCCGCCTCGCGAACGGCGACAACGAGACAAAGACCACGCTCATCGAGGCGCGCCTCATCACCGGCAGGCCCGAGGCATTCAACGAACTCAAAAAGCGCTTCGACAAGGAATGCATGGACAAGCGCGAGGATGAATTCCTCAAGCTGCGCCAGAAGGACCTGGCCGACCGGCACGCAAAGAACGAAAACACGCCCTTCGTGCAGGAGCCAAACGTGAAGACCGGCTGCGGCGGCCTGCGTGACTACCACAATCTTGTCTGGATGGCCTACGCCAAGCTGCGCACCACCGATCTCAAGGACCTCATCGACAGGGACATGATCAGCCGCGCCGGCTGGCGCGAGATCGAGCGCTCCTACGACTTCCTGCTGCGCGTGCGCAACGAGCTGCACTACTCCGAGCGTCGCTCCTCAGACCAGCTCACGCTCCGCCTGCAGGGCATCGTGGCCACGAACCTCGGCTACCGCCAGAAGACCATTCTGCGCCGCATTGAAATCTTCATGCACGAGTACTTCACCCTCACGCGTGATCTGCTCCAGCGCAGCAGCGAGGTGATGGACCGCTTCCACCTTCAGTCCCTCGAAGCAGGGCGCAAGCCGCGCATCCCCCTGCCCTTCCTCGCCCGCCGCGCGCAGGTGAAGAGCGAGAAGTTCGACGGCTTCGTCAGCAAGAACGAGCGCATTCACGCCGAGCACCGGAACGTCTTCAAAGAGGATCCGGTCCGGTTGATGCGGCTCTTCATGCACACGCAGCAGAGGCACCTGCGCCTCTCCCCTGAACTCTTCCAGCTCGTGCAGGACAGCTTCCGGCTCGTGGATCAAAGCTTCCGCTACAACAAGGCCGTCCGTGAGACGTTCCGCTTCATCCTCTCGCAAAAGGGGGACGTGGCGCGCGTGCTGCGGCAGATGCACCGCGTGGGATTTCTCGGACGCTACATGCCCGAGTTCGGCGCGCTCACCTGCCTGGTGCAGCACGAGTTTTTCCACCGCTACACCGCGGACGAGCACACGCTGCGCACGATCGACATGCTCGACGAACTCGGCGGCACGACGACCGATCCGAAGCTCGACTTCTACCAGCACCTCTTCCACGAGATGCAGGAGCCGTGGATTCTCTACCTCGCGCTGCTGCTTCATGATGCGGGCCGCGCGGCGAACACTGACTCGCACGCCGATGTGAGCACCGTGCTGGCGGATGCCGTGTGCCGCCGCCACCAGATCAAAGGCGAAGCGCGCAAGCTGCTGCTTTTCCTCGTGGACAATCACCTTCTTCTTTACCGGACGGCCACCACCAAGAGCCTCGAAGACCCGCGGGTGATCGAGGAATTCTGCACCGTGGCGCGCAACAAGCAGCACCTCGACGCGCTGCTCATCATGACCATGGCGGACTCCCGCGGCACCAGCGAGCAGAGCTGGAGCGGCTACAAGGAGGCATCCATCCGCCAGCTCTACCACGCCGCCGTCATGTGCCTCGACGCGCCCGCCGACTTCATGAAGAGCGCCAGCGTCCCGCTCGATGCATTGCAGCGCGAGGTGACCGGCGTGCTCGGCGACGGCTGGGACGCGGAAATCGACGCGCACTTCCGCAACATGCCGCGGTCGTATTTCAATTTCCGCGACGCCGCCACCATCGCTGCGCATGTGCGGCAGTTCCGCGAGTTTTTCATCCGCCTGGTCCAGGCGGACGCCGCCTCCGCGCTGCTGCCCGTGATGTGCTGGACTGATCACGCCGAGCAGGGTTTCTCCGAGCTGGTCGTCACCAGTTGGGACCGCCATCTGCTCCTCGCGCGCATCTCCGGAGCGCTCGCCGCCGAGAGCATCAACATTCTCGGCGCCGACCTCTACCAGCGCGCCGACAATCTCGTCCTCGATGTCTTCCGTGTCTGCACGACAAGCCTCACAGCCGTCACCTCCGAGCGCGCAAAGAAGCGCGTGGAGGCAGCGGTGAACGAGGCGTTCAGCATGCAGCGCTTCGATTTCTCCGCGCGCATCGCCGTGAAGAAGAAGCTCGCTCCAGGCATCGCCGAAGTCAGCACCGAGATCCCGCAGCGCATCTACATCAACAACGAAATCTCCGCGGAGCACACCATCGTGGAACTGCAGGCCGTGGACCGCCTCGGCCTGCTTCACGATGTTTTCATGACCATCGGCGGCCTCGGTCACAGCGTCACGCACGCGCGCATCAACACCGAGAAAGGCGCCGCCATCGACACCATCTACCTCCAGGATGCCACCGGCAGGAAGATCGCGGACCGCGATGCGCTCCTCACCCTGCGTGACGCGCTCGAGCGCGTGGTGCTCGACACACACAGGGAGCGCCAGCGCGCGTGAAGTGCGGTTCACGCACGCTCAACTTTTTGTGCGCGAAGCAACGAAATGCTTGCAATGCGCGCTGAATTTTTGTTTTCTTTGTCGCGCATGAAAAAATACGTCGTCGAACTGCTCGGCACATTCTTCCTCGTCTTCACGGTCGGCAACACGGTGATCGGCAAGTGTGACATCGCGCCGCTCGCCATCGGCCTCTCGCTGATGGTGATGATTTTCGCCGGCGGCCACATTTCCGGCGCGCACTTCAATCCTGCCGTCACGCTCGCCGTCTGGCTGCGTGGCAAGTGCGACACGAAGGACGTGGTGCCCTACATCGCCTCCCAAATCATCGGCGCGGTGCTCGCCGCGCTCGTCGTCACCTTTCTTCAGGGAGCGAAAGGCTCCGCGGGCGATGTGAAGCTCGCGCAGGCATTCGTCGCGGAGCTGCTCGGAACACTCGCGCTTGCCTGGGTGGTGCTCAATGTGGCCACCACGAAGGCGAACGCGAACAACAGCTTCTACGGCCTCGCCATCGGCATGACCGTCACCGCGATGGCCTTCGCGCTCGGCCCGGTCTCCGGAGCGGCCTTCAATCCCGCAGTCGCCATCGGCGCGGTGGCCATGGGGCTCATCAAGGGCGGCAATCTCTGGATCTATCTCGTCGCCTGCTCGCTCGGCGGCGCGATCGCCGCCACAGTTTTCAAGTCCATCAAAGCGGACGACTAAAACCTTGCTGCAACCAACAACGAGAAGGACCAGGCACAAAAAACAAGGCGGGCGTCATGCGGGCGCCCGCCTTTTTTTGGGCCTCGGCGCTAGGCCAGTATTTTCGACACCACCTCGCCAAAGATGTCCGTCAGCCGGAAATCGCGGCCCATGTGCCTCCATGTGAGCTTCGTGTGATCCAGTCCGACCAAGTGCAGGATTGTCGCGTGCAGGTCATGCAGATGCACCTTTTCTGACACAGGCTTGAAGCCGAAATCGTCCGTCGCGCCGTAGGTCAGCCCCGGTTTCACGCCCCCGCCTGCCATCCAGGTGCAGAAGCTCTCGGGCTGGTGCTCGCGTCCGTGTTTTTCGATCGGCGACGTGCCGCTCAGATCCTGACTCCATGGCGTGCGGCCAAACTCGCCGCTCCAGACGACCAGCGTGTCTTCCAGCAGTCCGCGGGACTTGAGGTCCTGGATCAAACCCGCGCACGGCTGGTCGCTCGCCGCACAGCTTTTCGGCAGCGCATTGCGGATGTCACCGTGGTGATCCCAGCCGCCCATCGTCACCTGAACGAAACGCACCCCCGCCTCGCTCAGCCGCCGTGCCAGCAGGCAGGCGCGTGCGTTCTTGTCGCACTCAGGCCGGCCAATGCCGTACAGCCTCTTCGTCACCTCGGTTTCCCTGGAGAGGTCCACCAGTTCCGGTGTCGCCGTCTGCATCCGGAAGGCGATCTCCATGCTCTCGATCATGCCCTCCATCCGTGCATCCGTGCGCACACTTTCCAGCAAGCGTCGGTTCATTCGCTGGGTGAAATCGAGCCGTGCCCGCTGCACCTTCGCGTCACCGCCGATGTCACGCAGATAGTCGATGGGGGAATCCTTCTCGCCGCCTGGAATGATCACCTTCGTTCCCTGATGGGCGGCCGGCAGAAACGACGACCCGTAAAGCCGCGTGTCGCTGTCGGGATGGATGGTGATGAATCCCGGCAGATTCTGATTCTCGGTGCCCAACCCGTAGCTGATCCACGATCCCATCGACGGACGCGCCTCCGCCGTCACCCCGGTTTGGAATTGCAATGCCGCCGGCTGATGCTGGTTGTTGTCGGCATGCATCGCGCGCAGCAGGCATATCTCATCTGCGATACGCGCCGTGTGCGGAAGCAAATCGGAGATCATCATCCCGCTTTGACCGCGCGGGCGCACGGCACTCTGCGCGGCCAGCGCGAGGAACTTGTCCGTGCCCACTCGCAGTTCGTTTGTATTGACGGGTGCGGAGATCGTCTTGCCATGCATCCGCGCGATGTAGTCCTTTGGATCGAAGAGGTCGGGCTGCGACGGGCCGCCGGACATGAACAGGAAGATCACGCGCTTCGCTCTTGCCGGGAAAGCCGCCGCACGTTCCGCCAGCGGATTCGACGCAGAATGAGCGATGTCGTGAAACGCCAGCGCGCCAAACCCTGCCGCGGTGCGTCGAAGCCAGGAACGACGGGACATGCACGCTGGAGATTGCATGGGCGACATTACGCTTCGAAGGACGCCGATTTAGCCACCACTCGCGGCAGTCGCAGGTAATTCCCGAGTTCTTCGTTCATCCGTGAATCGCTCCACCCGAGCGCCGCCGCCATCCACATCGCGCACTGCTTCGCCAGGCCGGCGGCATCGCGATGGTAGTAATGCCAGCTCGTGCGGCGAATCATCACGTCGTCCAGATGCCGCGCCCATTCCTGTTCGCAGAAATGCTGCACGGCCTCGCGTGAAAACGCGGGCGGCGTGATCGCGCTGAAGTTCGCGTCGTCGAGCAATCGTTCTTCGGTGGTGCTGCAAAGCTGGGAAGGCAGTTCGAGGCTGGCGATCACGCGGTCGATCGTCTGCTCGGCCATGAGGCGGCAGGTCGTGAGTTTGCCTCCGGCCACGTCCCACCAGTTCGTCTCCGGACTCTTGATTTCATGCGAGCGCGAGATGTCCGACGGACGCCCCTTCTTGTCCGCGATCAAGGGGCGCAGCCCCGCCCAGGTGCTGATGACATCGTCGTTGTTCAGCTTCGCGGAGGGGAAGTGTTCGTTCGCAATGCGCAGCACATAAGCAACGTCAGCAGCATCGGCGAAGACCTCGGTGAGCGAGCCGTCGTAGTCCGTATCCGTGGTGCCGAGCACGGTGCGTTCGCCCCAGGGAATGGCGAAGAGAATGCGCGAACCTTCGGTCATCACCACGGTGTCCGCCACAGGCAGGCGTGAGCGCTCGATCACAAGATGGATGCCCTTGGTCAGCCGCAGCTTCACGGCGCTGTGGGGCAAACCATCGGCCCACGGTCCCGTGGCATTGACGACGGCTTTGGCTTGGATTGCAAACGGGGTGTCCGACTCGACTTCGCAGAGCCACAAGGCATCGTGCTTTGCCGAAACGAACTCCGCGTAATTCAGAACCTTCGCGCCGTGCCGAGCCGCCGAGCGCAACGTGTCGAGCACGAGGCGCGCGTCATTGGTGAAGCCGTCGAAGTAGCGCACCGCACCTTTGAGTCCGTCGGCGGACAAGCCGGGCACGACCGCGATGGTTTCGTCCACGTCCATCCAGCTCGATGCGCCGAGATTTCGTCCGCCGCAGAGCAGGTCGTAGAGCTTCACGCCGATCATGAGCTGCCACAGCTTCCACTTCGGATTCCGCCGATACGTGGGGAACACAAACGGCAAGGGTGCCGCGAGATGCGGAGCGATGTGATGCAGGATGGTTTTCTCAACGCTCGCCTCATGCACCAACCCGATGCGCCCTTGCGCGAGATAACGAATGCCACCGTGCAGCAAGCGGCTGGAGCGGCTGCTCGTGCCGAAGGCAAAGTCGCGCTGCTCGATGAGTCCCACGCGCAGCCCGCGCATCGCCGCATCACGCGCGACGGATGATCCTACGATGCCGCCGCCGATGACCAGCACGTCGAGTGGTTGCCCTTGGAGCGAAGCGATGATGTCGGCGCGATTCACGACCCCAGTGTGGCAGCGTCTGGCGTCGGCGTCCTCTACATTCTGATCAGGAACTCGTTCGACGAGAGCAAGGCGTGGCTCAGCTCGATCCATGCCTTCTCCGCCGGCAATTCGGCGAGCAGTTTCGCCGCGTCATCGCGTTCAGCGCCCGTGATCGGTCGGTTCAGCACGCGCAGCCACAGTGCATCGAGACGCGATGACGTGCCGGACGTGCTCTGCGTGATCAAAGTCGCGAGTTCAGTCGCCCGCGTCCGAATCTGATCGCTGTTGAGCAAGAAGAGCGCCTGCGTCGGCACCGCCGTCTCAGGGCGCCTGCCTGCGATCAGTGCAGGCTGGGTGAAATCGAACACATCGCGGAGTTTTGCGGAGCCGGGCTGACCAGCGCTGCGAATCACCGGAAGGTAGATCGTGCGTTCGAAGTCCTGGATAGGACGCAGCTTCTTGAAGCTGAACGCTGGTGGGTTCACCGCTTTCGGGCTGAGGCTGGTCACGTTCTCGGGGTACTCAAGCGGCAGCGCGGGGCCGCGTCCGCAGGTCGTGAGACGGCCGGTGATCGCGAGCATCGAATCGCGGATGGCCTCGGCGTCGAGACGCTGGCGATTCGTGCGGGTGAGCAAACGATTGTCAGGATCGGCACCGGTCGCATGAAGCGTGGAGCATTGCCGATACGTGCGGCTCAGCACCAGCTCGCGAATGAGCTGCTTCACGGACCAACCGTGGCGCATGAAGTTGCTGGCGAGGTAGTCGAGCAGCTCGGGATGCGTGGGCGGATCACCGCGCGTGCCGAAGTAATCGACGCTGCGCACGATGCCTTCGCCGAATAGCTTCTGCCAGATGCGGTTCACGGTGACGCGGGCGGTGAGCGGGTTGCGGCGGTTCGCGATCCAGTTCGCGAGCTGCACGCGGCCGCTTTCGTTGGCGGGAATCACTTCCGGCGCGTCCCACATCGCGACGCGCATGAAGCCGCGGCGCACTTCATCACCGAGCGCATACGGATTACCGCGGATGGTGACGCGCATATCCTGCGGCTTCTCGACATCATGCACGGCAAAGGCTTTCGCGGCGACGGGGGCGAAGAACTTCGCGTGCTCGATCTGGCCGTTCAGGGCTTTGATCTTCTTGTCCAAGTCATCGCGCTGCTTTTCCAGCGATGGCTTTTGGTCGCCTGATGCGGTGGCGAGTTGTTTGTCGAAGCCGGCTTTCGACTTGGCTGCTTCGTCGCGCTCGGCTTCCCGGAGATGAATGCTGGCGTCGTTCTCGGCGAGCCGTCGGAGACGTGCGGCCTTCTGCCCGGGTGTTTCAGGGAGATCGATTTTGTTCACGCTGCTCCACACACCGTTGTCGGTCTTGTAGGTGCTGCTGGTGCTGCGGAACATGCCGGCCATCGCGTAGTAGTCCTGCATCGCGATGGGGTCGAACTTGTGATCGTGGCAGCGCACGCAGCCTAGCGTTTGACCGAGGAAGGCGGTGCCGATCTTGCCGAGCTGGTTGTCGATGAGATCGTACTCCATCTTGAGCTTGTCCACGGCGACGATCTCCACATCGCCGAGCACGAGGAAGCCGGTGGCCGTGATCATCTCGGCCTGACGCGCGGGATTGCTTTCGTGCCTCGCGAGCAAGTCTCCGGCGATCTGCTCGCGGATGAATTGATCGAAAGGCTTGTCGTTGTTGAAGGCGTTGATGACGTAGTCGCGGTAGCGCCACGCATGCTCGGCGAAGACGTTGTTCGAGGTGCCGATCTGGTCGGCGTAGCCCGTGAGGTCGAGCCAGTGACGTGCCCAGCGCTCGCCGAAGGCGGAGCTGTTCAGCAGAGTGTCCACGACTCGGGCATATCGGTAGGACGAGTCCGACGTGTCTGCCCCTCCCGCCACAAACTGCCCGATCATCTCCGGCGTCGGTGGCAGTCCGGTGAGATCGAGAGACACACGGCGCAACCAGGTGAAACGATCGGCATCTCCTGCGGGACGAAGGCCGGCAGCTTCCTGCTTGGCGAGGATGAAGCGATCCACATTCGTGAGCGGCCACGAAGCATCTTTGACCTCCGGCGGACGCTGGTCGCACACGGGCTGGTAGGACCAAAACTTCTTCCCAGCCTCGATGTCGATGACCGGCTTCTTTTTGCCCGCGCTCGCACTCACACGCGGGTCGGGCGCGCCCATCGCGATCCATGTTTCAAGCATCGCGATTTCCAGATCAGGCAGCCGATGCTTCGGCGGCATCTGCTTCGCGGGATCGCCGATGCGGAGAAGCTGGCTGAAGCGGCTCCTGCCGATGCTCCCGGGCACGATGGAGCCGCCGTCCATCCAGCCTTCCCTGGAATCCAGCGCGAGGCCGCCATCGATGCGGCCCTCGTGCGAGTGGCACTCGTAGCAGCGGTTCTTCAGAATGGGCAGCACCTGCGCCTCGAAGAAGGCGGCTCCTTCATCCGCCGGTGCGGCGGATGCGAGCAGCACAATGGAAAAACCGGCAACAACACGGATCACAAACAAGAGACGCTCCCGGAACGACGGAGCTTGCGAGCGACGTGGCCCGACGGCATCAAGCCAGAATCTTCTTCGCCACCACACCCTTCACGTCGGTGAGACGGAAATCGCGGCCGGCGTAGCGATATGTCAGCCGCTCGTGATCCAGGCCAAGGAGGTGAAGAATCGTCGCGTGCAGGTCGTGAATGTGCATCCTGTCCTCCACGGCTTCATAGCCAAGCTCGTCGGTGCTGCCATGGCGGAGGCCGCCTCTCACTCCGCCGCCGGCCATCCACGCGGTGAAGCCCTTGTTGTTGTGGTCGCGGCCGTCAGCGCCCTGACCGTGCGGCGTGCGGCCAAATTCGCCGGACCACACGACGAGCGTGTCCTTGAGCATGCCGCGCGATTGCAGATCGGCGAGCAGCGCGGCGATGGGTTGATCGACCGCCTCACACGCCACCGGCAGGTCCTTGGAAATCTTGAAGTGATGATCCCAGTCGCTGTGCGTGACTTCGACAAAGCGCACGCCGGCCTCGGCCATGCGCCGCGCGAGCAGGCACTTGCGACCAAAATCGTCGGTCGCCCGGCCTTCGCCAATGCCATAGGCGTCGAACGTCTGCTTCGATTCCTTCGAGATATCCATCACCTTCGGCATCTCGCTCTGCATCTTGAAGGCGAGTTCGAAGGACTCGATCGCACCTTCGACCTCGGGGTTGAAGCGGTCTCGCGCCAGCTTTTCGCGATCGAGCGCCTGCACGAGATCGATCTCCTTCCGCTGCGCTTCGTCGCCGACCGGTGGCGCGATGTTTCGCACCCGCGCATTGACGATGGGCCGGGCATCGACACCGACACGGGTGCCTTGGTAAATCGCGGGCAGAAACGCGCTGCCGTAGTTCTGCGCGCCACCGAAGAGCGTCGGCGGCGTGATGGTGACGAAGCCCGGCAGGTTTTCGTTCGTGGTGCCGAGTCCATAAAGCGTCCAAGCACCCAGCGACGGCCGCACGAACTGCGAATTGCCCGTGTGCAGCTTCAGGAATGCCTGCGGATGGGCGGGCAGATCGGTGTGCATCGAGTTGATGAGGCACAGCTCGTCCGCGTGCTTCGAGAGATGCGGGAAAAGCTCGCTGACCGGCAGCCCGCTCTTCCCCTGCGGCGAGAACTTCCACTGCGAGCCGTGCAGCTTCGTGCCCGGTGCGCGACCGTCCTTGCCGTCCGCCTCGGTCAGCTTCGGCTTGTGGTCGAACGTGTCCACATGTGACGGCGCGCCCCTCATGCAGAGAAAAATCACGCGCTTCGCCCTCGCGGCGAAGTGCGGCTGCTTCACGGCAAGCGGGCTGCCGGATTCAGAATGCGCAAGCGCGGCGAAGGCGACATAGCCGAATCCACCGCCGGTGTGTTTGAGCAAATCACGTCGTGTGTTCATGCCTCAGTCGATGGATCGGAATTCAGCGCTGCCAAGCAGCGCGCGGCAGAAGCCGGTGAGAGCATCGTATTCGTTGCCGCCGGTGGATTGGCCCGCGAAAAAATCCTGCGCCGCCTGCTTCTCGGGCTCGCTCGGCGGCCGCGCGTAGGCAAGGCGGAAAGCAGTGTCGATCCGCTTCGGCTGATCGACACCGCCAAGCCGCCCGGCGAACCGCCTGGCCTGCCTGGCGACGAAGTCGTTGTTCAGCAAGTAGAGCGCCTGCGACGGCACGGTGGTGACCTCACGGCGGCCGTTCACGGCGCTAGGCTCGGCAAAATCAAAGACAGTGAGCGCATCGGGCACCGCATTGCGAGGCACGGGCAGATAAACGCTGCGCCAGTCGTTGCCGGCCGTGAGGAACGGCTCGTCGGACAAAGGCGCGCGCAGGCTCTTGATCGGAAAGCCGCCGATGGCCGCGTCGCCATGCTGGGCGACGGCCGAACCCGTCGGCGCGATCAACTGCAAGCCGCCGCCCACGGCGAGCATCGCATCCCGAATGCTCTCCGCATCCAGACGGCGTGGCGACATGCGCCAGACGAGCGCATTCTCCGGATCGGCCTCAAAGCATTTCTCATCATATGTGCTCGCGAGCCGGTAGGCGCGGCTGGTGACCATCTCCTTGATGAGCGACTTCACCGACCAGCCGTTCGTCCGCAACCGCAGAGCGAGGTGGTCCAGCAGTGCGGGATTGGCCGGGAGCCGGCCCATCGTGCCAAAATTATCGACGCTCTCGACGATGCCGCGGCCGAACAACCAGCTCCAAACACGGTTCGCGATCACGCGCGCGGTGAGCGGGTTCTCGTCGGATACGAGCCAGTCCGCGAGTTCCCGGCGGCCGCTTTCTTTCGGGGAGATCGCCGGCGCCCGCTTCGAGATCACGCTGACAAATCCGCGCGGCACCTTGTCGCCAGCCTTCTCGACATCACCGCGTGCAAAGAGCGGGCTGTCGCTGATCGAGCGAAACTGAACCGGCCTGCCCGTGAAGGATTCAAACACTTCGGGGATGGACTTCGGCTTTGGGGCCGGCGCGCTAGCGACCATCACCGGAAAGTCTCGCACGCCCATCGCACGCAGCTTCTGGCTGCCGTCGGTCTCGTAGGAATTCAGCTCCGTTTTGATCTCGCCGATCTTCGCGTTGATGCCGACGAACATCACGAGCTTCTGCGGATCGTTGTTCACGTTGAAGCCCTGGCCGCCGAACTTCGCCTTGATCGCCGTGCCGTAGAATTGCAGCGCGCCATAGCGCTCGGTGGTCTTCAGCTCCTTCTCGCGTTCCGCGCGCCGTTCGGCGCTGAGGCGGAGCGGCAGGCGCGGAAGGCCGCAGTCGGTGGGCAGGTCGATCAGCGGCGCGGCGTGGGCGTTCTGGAAGTTCGGCGCGGTGCCGTAACACGTCTCCGTGCTCAGGAAGATGCCCGCGAGAGCGTAGTAATCGCGCTGCGGGACGGGATCGAACTTGTGATCGTGGCAGCGGGCGCAGGCGACGGTAAGGCCGAGAATCGCCTGCGACATCGCGTCGATCTGCTCGTCGGCGGTGTCGAGTGCGTATTGCTTCGGATTGCGCTCGTTCAGGCTGCGCGGGCCGATGGCGAGGAAACCCGTGGCGATCTGCTTCATCGCGCGGTCGCGGCTGTCCTGCGCCGGCAAAAGGTCGCCGGCGATCTGCTCGCGCACGAACTGGTCGAAGGGCTTGTCCGCATTGAACGACTCAATGACGTAGTCACGGTAGCGCCATGCCTGCGGGTAGAGACAGTTCACGTCCTTGCCGGAACTCTCAGCGTAGCGCGCGACATCGAGCCAGTGGCGGCCCCAGCGCTCTCCGAAGCGGGGGCTTTGAAGGAGGCCGGCGACCAGCTTCTCGAATGCCTTGTCCGATGAATCGGACCAGTCCGACAAAAACGCCTGCACCTCCTCCGGCGTCGGCGGGAGGCCGGTCAAATCGAAGCAGAGCCGCCGCACCAGCGCCTCGGGCGCGGCATCACCCACAGGCTCGATGCCTTTGGCCTCAAGGCCGGCGAGCACGAAGTGGTCGATGTCGCTCTTCGGCCATGCAGTGTTCTTCACGGCGGGCACGGGTGGCTGATCCACAGGTTGAAAGGCCCAGTGGTTCTTCGCTTTCTCGGCGTCCCACTCGGGCTTTGCCACAGCGGCCTCGCCCTCGCGCGGATCAGGCGCGCCGGTCTTCACCCACTGCTCGAAGTCGGCGATGACGGCATCCGGCAGTTTGCCGCCATTTTTCTCCGGCGGCATCTGCATGTCTTTGTTCGTGTAGCGCAGCGCATCGATCACCAGGCTCTTCGACACGTCGCCGGGTACGATGCCGGGGCCGCTGTCGCCGCCTTTGCGGATGCCTTCGCGCGTGTCGAGCACGAGCCCGCCTTTGATCTTCTCCGAGTTTGCCGCGTGGCATTTGTAGCACTTGTCCGCCAGCACCGGGCGAATCTTCTTTTCAAAGAAGGCGATCTGATCCGCGCTCGCAGCGGGATCGGTGATCGCAGGCTTTTCCACGACCGGCTGCCTGCCCTGCGGCCCGCCGCCCTGCCGTGCATGGATCGCCTCGAGGCCCAGATACTCCTCGCGGCTGAGCCTGCCATCGTGATTCAAATCGAGCTGCTTCATCAAGGCATCCACCACCTGCGGCCGGCCCTTGAGCTTCGGCGAGTACTCGCCGAGCGCCTTGAACTCGCCCCCGCTCAACGCGCCGTCCTTGTCGGCATCGAACATCTGAAATCCAGCCTCGAGCTTCTGCCGGTAGGCCGCGTCTTCCGCGTGGAGCGCCCGCAGCACCGTCAGCGCGAGAATGATGAGGGTGATCTTCATGGCTTTGCTTTCTTTTCAAATCGCAGGCGGCGCTCGTCGCTCAGAATCTTGAACTCCTTCTGCTGCTCCGGCGTCAGCAGCGGGGCGAGTTCGCGCGCCTGCTTCACGGCGGCATCGACAATGGCGAGCACGGCATCCGCCTTCGCCTTGCCGAGATCCTGGCGCAACTGGTCGTAGGACGGCCTCGCCTTTGCCACCTGCTCCGGCGTGAGCTTCAGCCGGCCCGTGTCCTCGCTGATGCGATGTTCGATGAAGTGCTCTTCATTGAGCGTGCGCTTCACGATGCCGACTGCGACGGCGAATCCGCACACGCCCCCGAAGACGAAGAGCGCGACCAGCGATGCGGCGATGATCAATTTTTTCGTCATGGCATCAAGGGCGCGCCGACAAACTGTTGCGCGAGATCGCTGGCGTCGGCCTCCAGCTCGGCGGAAATCCAGTAGAGACAGCCCGCCGCCGCGAGCGCAGCCAGCGGCAGCGACGCGAGCGAGAAGCGCGCCCAGAGCGCCGCATCACCCTCGCCACCTGCCGGCGCGGCCTTCACCCTTGCGAGCACACGCGTGGCAAAGCCAAAGGGCGGCGCGTCAGGCGGTGATGCGCCCGCACTTCGCGCACGGGCGGCGAGTTTTTCGAGGCGTCGGTCGGTCGTGTTCATGTCAGGCTTTTGTGCGTTCGAGTTTCTCAAATGCGGTCCGCAGTTTTCCACGCGCGCGGAAGGCCCGCACCTTCACCAGCGCGCGGCTCCAGCCGGTGAGCGCGGCGATTTCGTCCGTGGTCTTGTCTTCCAGATGCAGCAGGCTGAGCACCATGCGGTCGTCCGCACCCAGCGTATCGAGCAGGCGCAGCATGAGTGCGCGCGAGTCGTCGTTCAGCGAATCCGGCGCTGCTTCGGCAGAGGCGAGCGTGGCCTCCATCGCCTCCCGCTCGCCTTCCGGCAGATCGCTCCAGCGCAGCTCCGGCCGCACGCGGCGCGCACGATGGTGGTCGCGGCAGAGATTGATGGCGATGCGCGCGAGCCACGGCTCCAACGGCTTGCCCGGGTCCCACTGCGCGGCCTTTGCAAAGCAGCGCGTGAACGTCTGCTGTGCCAGATCCTCGTCCGCGCCCCGGTCCGCCACATGCCGGCGGATCAGCGAGATCACGAAGGGATAACATGCCTCCATCAGCGCCCGCGCGGCGCTCTCGTCGCCATGCTGGAGCCACGCCGCCATCCAGGCGCGGGATTCGCTGTGAGTCGGGATCATGGAAGCAGGGATTCACGATGACACATCCTTTCGCGGCTTCTACGCGCGGGATGCACGCCGGTTACAGCGGGCGGTTTGCCCGCAATGGTGTGCGCTCCATCAGCAAAATGACAGGCCGTGCTTGCCACAGTGCCGGGGTTCCTTATAGTGTTCATGTGAACATATTCCACCCTGCCATGAACATCGTCGCCTTCCGCGACTTTCTGCGCGCCCGTTTCCCGGAGGCGCATGCGCCGCAGCCGGCGGCCGAGGCGCAGCCGGTGGCTGGAGGAGCCTCTTGCATCGAGGCTCTCGATCTGCGCAAGGGCGCGGTCACGGAAGTCGTCGTGCCCGCGCCGGGATCGGGAGCGGGGCTGTTGATCGCAGGACTGCTGCAACGGGAAGGCGCGTGCCGTGAACCAACAGCCCTGGTGGACGGCGCGGATGCCTTTGACCCCTGGAGCCTCACGCAGGACGTCCTGGAAAGAGTGCTCTGGGTGCGCTGTTGTGATCCCGCGAAGGCGATCCGCGCCACCGATCTGCTGCTGCGCGACGGGAACATCCCGCTCGTCGTGCTCGATCTGCAGGCCCATCCGGTGCGCACGGTGCAGGGCCTGCCCTCCAGCACATGGCACCGCCTGCGGATGCTGGCGGAGAAGAGCGGCGCCTGCCTGTGCACCTTCACGCCGGCGCGCGCGGTGCCGTGCGCGCAGACACGGGCGCTGGTGCGGCAGCGCTGGAGCCTGATGGATCAATATCGGGAGCACACGGAGCTGCTGGCCTCGCTGCCGTTGCAGATCGACCGCCAGCGTCCGCGTGCGACCTTGCCCGCGGCGATGAAAGCCACGGCCTGAAAAGGAAGAAGACAATGCACGCGGCGCTCTGGCTTCCACGCTTTCAACTCCAGGCCGTGCTGCGCATGCGGCAGCCGCCGGAGAAAAAAGCAGCGCTGCTCGCCCTGCTGGACGAGACCTCGTCCGGCGCGCGTGACCAGGAGCACATCCTGCACGCCAGCGCCGCGGCCGAGCGCCGCGGCGTGCATGCGGGCATGACGGCATCCCAGGCGCAGGCACGCTGTCCGGCGCTGATTTTTCTGCACCGCGATGCCGCGCTGGAAGCCGCGGCCCAGCGCGAGCTGCTGCACTGCGCCTCGCAATGGACGCCGGACTATGAAGCCACGCTGCCGGGTTGTTGCGTCCTCGATCTGCATCGCAACCGCCACATCACGGGCCATGAGCACGCCCAGGGTCTGGCGATGCACGGGCATTTGCGGAAGCAGGCGCTCGATGCCCGCGTCGGCTTCGCCACGAATGCCGACGTGGCCGTGATGGCGGCGCAGGCGGCGCAGCCCGTGCTGGTGCTCCGCGCCGAGGATGAAGAAGCCGGCTTTCTGCATCAACTGCCGGTGTCGGTGCTGCGCCCTTCCGCGGACATGCGGCAGGTGCTCTCGCTCTGGGGCGTGCGTACCTTGGGCGATCTGCTCAAGCTGCCGCGCGCCGGCGTCACAGCGCGCCTCGGTCATGAAGGCCGCGTGCTCCGGGACATGGCCGCGGGCGGACACCGGCGCTTGCTGAAACTCGTGCGACCGCCGGCCGGGTTTCATGACGAGCAGGACCTGGAACATCCCATCGAGCGCCTGGAGCCGCTGATGTTCGTCCTGCGCCGCATGTTGCAGGGCCTGTGCGAGCGCCTCGCGGATGTCTGGCTGGTGGCTGCGGCGCTTCTGCTCACGCTCCGCTTCGAAGACGGCGGCGAGCACCGGCGCGAGCTGCATGTGGCCGAGCCGTCGCGTGATGTGGAGCTGCTTTTCCGCGTGCTGCAGACGCATCTCGATGGCATCAAGGCCGCCGCTCCGGTCACCCTCGTCGCGCTGGAAATCAAACCCGCGCGGCCGGCGGGCGACCAGGGCCTGCTCTTCGAGCGGTCATTGCGCGATCCGAACCGCTTCGCCGAGACACTGACGCAGCTCGAAGCCCTGCTGGGCGCGGGACGCGCGGGCCGGGCCCGCCTGCTGCCCAGCCGCCGCACGGATGCATTTGCCGTGGCAGGCTTCACGGACTCATCCACTGCGCACGACGCCCGCGTCCGCCACACGCCCGCAGGCCTGCCGCTGCGCCGGCTGCGCCCCGCGCCCGTGGTGCGGGTCACATTGAGCGACGGCAGGCCGGATGCCTTCCTGCACGGCGGCCGGCGTCATGCCATCATCGATGCGGAAGGTCCGTGGCTGCTCTCCGGCGACTGGTGGGATGCCGATGCGCGCTGGGAGCGGGAAGTGTGGACGGTGCAGACCGATGACGGTGTGCTGCATCAGCTCGCGCGGCAAAACGATGCATGGATGCTGGAGGGCACGCTGGGATGAGCCATGAGCTTCTTCGCCGAACTCCACACCCGCAGCGCCTTCAGCTTCCTGCGCGGCGCATCCTCGCCGGAGGAAACGGTCGCCCGCGCCGCGGAGCTGGGCATGAGCCACATCGCGCTCACGGATCGTGACGGCGTGTACGGCTCCGCGCGCGCGCATTTCAAGGCGCGGGAGCTCGGCCTGCGCGCCATCGTCGGCGCGGAGATCACCATGCATGACGGCACCGCACAGCCCGTGCTGGCGGCCACGCGCGCCGGCTATCAAAACCTCTGCCGGCTTCTCACCATGGCCAGGCTGCGCGCGCCGAAGAATCAAAGCCGCATCGGGTGGCACGAACTCGAAGCCCATGCCGACGGCCTCATCGCCTTGAGCGGTGATGAAGAGTCTCCCTTGCATCACGCGCTCGCCGGCGATGGCAAGGCTGCGCCGGACGTGCTGCAAAAACTCAAGCACATCTTCGGCGCGGAGCGCGTCTTCGTGGAGCTGCAGCGCCATCGCGTGCGCGGGGAAACCCTGCGCAACCGCCAGCTCGTCGAACTCGCCGAACGCACGAAGCTGCCGCTCATCGCCAGCAACGGCCCCTGCCACGCCCGGCGCGAAGGCCGCCTGCTGCAGGACGCCTTCACCGCCTTGCGGCACCACACCACGCTGGACAAGGCGGGACTGCTCCTCGCGCCGAACTCGCAGCGCCACCTCAAAGACGAGGCCGCGATGCGCGCGCTCTTCGCCGACATGCCGCGGATCATCGGCGACACGCGGCGCGTGGTCGATCTCATCGAGTTCTCGCTGGAGAACCTCGGCTATGAATTCCCCCGCCATCCCGTCGGCGAAGGCCACGATCAGGACTCCTTCCTGCGCGCGCGCACCTTCGAAGGCGCGCGCGAGCGCTACGGCACGATCACGGCCGAAGTGCGGCGCCAGTTGGAGCACGAGCTGAGCCTCATCGGCAGGCTCGGCTTCAGCGGCTACTTTCTCTGCATCTGGGACATCGTCCGCTTCGCGAAGGACCACGGCATCCTCGTGCAGGGCCGTGGCAGCGCGGCGAACAGCGCGGTGTGCTACTGCCTGGACATCACGAAGTTCGACCCCATCGCCGGCATCAAGGGCAGGCTCCTCTTCGAGCGCTTTCTCAGCGAAGGACACAGCAGCTGGCCGGACATCGATCTCGACCTGCCCAGCGGCGGGCAGCGCGAGAAAGTCATCCAGGAGATGTACCGCCGCTTTGCCCCGCATGGCGCGGCGATGACGGCCAATGTCATCACCTACCGCGGCCGCAGCGCCATGCGTGACATGGGAAAGGTGCTGGGGCTTCCTGAAGACGTGATCGCGCGCTTCAGCGGCATGTATCCGCATGGCGACTTCGCGCACACGCTCGAGCTGCGCGAGCAGCTCCACCGCGCGGGCATGCCCGGCACGCATCCGCGCATGGCCTCGCTCGTGCGCCTCTGCCAGCTCGTGCACCGCCTGCCGCGCCACCTCGGCCAGCACAGCGGCGGCATGGTGCTGTGCTCCGGCGGGCTGGACAAGATCGTGCCGCTGGAGCCGGCCACCATGCCGGGCCGCGTCGTGGTGCAGTGGGACAAGGACGACTGCGAGGACCTCGGCATCATCAAGGTCGATCTGCTCGGCCTCGGCATGATGGCGGTGATGGAGGAGACCATCGCCACATGCGCGCGGCGCGGCAGGCCGGTCGATATCGCCACCATCCCGAAGGATGATGCCGCCACCTACCGGATGATGCAGGAGGCGGACACCATCGGCGTCTTCCAGATCGAGAGCCGCGCGCAGATGGCCACGCTGCCGCGTTTGAAGCCCCGGGAGTTCTACGACGTGGTGATCGAGGTGGCCATCATCCGGCCCGGCCCCATCGTCGGCAAGCTGGTGCATCCCTACATCAAGCGGCGCAGCGAGCCGCCCCCGCACGAGTGCATTCACGAGGATTTCAGGCCGGTGCTGGAGCGCACGAACGGCATCCCCTTGTTCCAGGAGCAGGTGCTGCGCATGGCCATGATCATCGCCGGCTTCGACGCCGCGGAGGCCAACGAGCTGCGCCGCGCCATCAGCTTCCAGCGTTCCGACGAGCGGATGGCGAAGGTGCTGAAGAAGCTGCGGCGCAACATGCAGGACAGGAACATCGCGGCGGAGGTGCAGGACCGTGTCGAGCAGGCCATCCGCTCCTTCGCGCTGTATGGCTTCCCGGAGTCACACGCCATCAGCTTTGCACTGCTCGCGTATGCCAGCGCATGGCTGAAGGCGCACCGGGCCGCGGAGTTCTGCGCCGCGCTGCTGAACAACCAGCCCATGGGCTTCTACTCCCGCGCCACGCTGGTGCGTGATGCCAGGCAGCACGGCCTCAAGGTGCGGCCCGTGTGCATCGTCCGCTCCGCGCTGACGTGCACCGTGGAGACCGATGACGTCATCCGGCTCGGCTTGAATCAATTGAACGGCATCAGCCGGGGCACGCTCCAGCACATCGTGGAGGAACGCGCGCGCGGGCCGTGGCGTGATCTCGATGACTTCCTGCTCCGCTGCCGCCTGCCGAAAGACGAGCGCCGCGTACTGGCCTGCTCCGGCGCGCTCAATGCGCTGGGGCAGCATCGCCGCAGTGCATTGTGGGAGGTCGAGGAGACGAAGGAGAGCGATCTGTTTTCCATTTCCACCGCGGGTCAGGCGCCGCCCTCTTCGGTGCTGGCGCCCATGTCTCCCATGGAGCGTCTGGAGGCCGACTACCAGACGCAGAGCCTCACCACCGGGCCGCATCCCATGGGCTGCATCCGCGCCACCCTGCCGAAGATCTGGCGAGCCTGCGATCTCAAGCACGCCCGCCACGGCCAGCATGTCTCCATCGCCGGCCAGGTCATCTGCCGTCAGCGCCCCGGCACCGCGAAAGGGCACGTCTTCATCAGCCTCGAGGACGAGACCGGCATCGCCAATGCCTTCGTGCCTTCCGCGCAGTTTGAAAAAGACCGTCTCGTCATCACCCAGGAGCCGTTCCTCATCGTCAAAGGCCGGCTGCAAAAGGTGGACAACGTCATCTCCGTCTATGCGCTGAAAATCCAGCCGCTGCGCTTCGAGGCCGCGATCAACTCCACTTCGCACGATTTCAGATGAAGTCCTCCGCCCACCAAGTCCGATCCGGCGGCACCGCTCACTTCTCCACTCTCACCCACAGATGCCCGATGGCCCGCTCGCCTCGCTCGTTCACATGCTCCACGCTCACGATGTGGTCGCCGGCCTGCGCAAAGGCGTGGGTGGTCACAGCATAGCCGTCCTTCGCCAGCGGCACCGCATTTCCGTCCGACACGACCTTCACCGGCGGCGTGCCGTCGCCAAAGTCCCACGTCTCGCCGCCATGGTCGCGGAAGGTGCGGACCTTGAAGGTGATCGTATCGCCGGGTTTGAGATTCATCGTCGGCGCGAAGCTCGGGTGAATCGCCGGCGGGATGTTCTTCTCGTCGTCGCCGATGACCTGCACGATGGCGAAGTCATAACTCGTGTGGCCGGCATCGTCGGTCACCTTCACAATTTCGCTGTAGCTGCCGGGCTTCACATAGGTGTGCTCAAACTTCGCGCCGCCGTGCTTCGTGCCATCGCACAGCGTCCACTCGTGGCCCACGATCTTGCCGGACGCGGCCCACGACTTCGAGGCATCGAGCGTGATCGCCTCACCGGCCCGGATGAAATGATGCGGGCGCGCGACGGCGATGACCGCGGGCTTCTGCTCGCGCACATACGCCTCCCACGCAAACGCATACGCCTCCTGCGTGCCCCATTTGCCGGAAGGCTGCCGGCTCTTGATGCCGAAGTGCAGGTGCGTCCAGCCGCCGCTCGCCCCTTCCTTGCCGAGGATGCCGATGCGCTGACCCATCTTCACACGCGAGCCTTTTTGAATCGCAGGGTCGATCGTGTGCAGATGGCTGTAGCGGTAATACCAGCCGCGCCCGTCGAGCACATAGACCACGTCGTAGCGCGGACGCACGGGTGTGAGCGAGTAGCCGTCGAGCGTCTGGTTCGCCACGCTCACGACGAGGCCGTCCGTGGCGGCGACCACTTCGACGAGACCCTCGCAGCCGCCGAAGTCGAGGTCGTTGTGATAATAGATCTTCTTCCGGTCCGGCTTGTCGCCGCCATCGACGTAAGTCGGCTCGTTGGAAAACTGCGTCGAGGTGGCAAACCAGCGCTGCTTCAGCGGATAGACAAAAGTGCCCGGCTCCACCCAGGGGGCGCCCGCCGGCCAGAGCCGGAGCCGCGCATCCTTCTCGAGACCCCACGAGTCCTCGCCGCTGTTCACATTGTATCCGCGCGTGATCGGGCAGTCGATCTGCACGCCGCCGACCTGCTGCGGCAGATTGTAGTTCGCGCTGGTGAGCCAGGCTTCGACGCCATTCACCTCGACCTTCACCCGCGCCTCGCGCACGGCCTTCGCCATCGAGTCCGTCTTCTCCACGAGATCGAGCAGCTTCACCTGCACCGTGGCACCATCCGCAAAAACCACGCCGGCAGATTCCCCAACGCTCAAATCCACCGCACGCAGGGACGGCTCGATGGACGGCATGGGTATCTCCGCGCGGACGTGTTCAACCTGGAGACAACAAAGGACGGCAAGTGAGACGACGAGAGCGGTTCGCATGGCAGTGCATCACCAAACGCTCCGCTGTGAGAGCATCGTTCGGGCGCTTTTCGGCAAACCTCACCGCACCATCCACTCTCCACCCGTCATCAGCCGTCCGCCCTCACCCCAGCGCGCGCAAATAATCGAAGGCGTAGATACCTGTGTCGTGCCCGTCGCTGAAAGAAAACTGCACGGCATAGGCTCCGATGATCCGCCAACCGGTGACCGTGACGCCGGGGAACTCTTTCTGATCCGTGCCACCGTAAACGCGGCCCACAAGGTCGCGCTCGCCGACGTTTTCCGCGCTCGGCGATGCGGCGCGGAGGCGCTCCATCGGGATGTACTGCTCGGCGCCGTCCGGCCACTGAATGGCGATCTCACTGCCGATGGCTTCGATGCGCGCGGGGGCTTTCATGGCGGCTTTTCGTGCTGCCGGGACTCACGCAATCACGCCCCTTCCGGCAGCGGCACGTAGGGCGACTCACGCAGCTCGGACTTCTTCGAGCCGCCGAGCAGCAGCAGCCACTCCCGCAGGCAGCCGAGAAAGATGACGGCCACAGCCAGCAGGAAGAAACCGGTGACGACGGCATCGACCTGAAAATTGAACTTCTGCGCGGCCCACTCGTGCATTTCCTTCGCGCTGCCGCCGGCGGCGAGCTTGGCGGCGTAGAACTTCGCGCCGGCGACGAAGCCCATCTTGGGATTGGCATCGAAGAGCTTGATCCAGCCCGCGCTGAAGGTGGCGGACATCAGAAACACGAGCGGCACCAGGGTGACGCCGAGGAAGCGCGCACGGCCCATCTTGATGAGCACCGTGGTGCCGAGGCAGAAGGCGATGACGGCGAGCAACTGGTTCGCGATGCCGAAGAGCGGCCAGAGCGTGTTGATGCCGCCGAGCGGATCGACCACGCCTTGATACAGGAAGTAGCCCCACGCTGCGACGAGCACCGCGCTGGCAAAGACGTTCGCCGGCAGGCTGCGCGTATCACCCAGCGGCCGCCAGATGCCGCCCATGAAGTCCTGCAGAATGAAGCGTCCCACGCGGGTGCCGGCATCGATGGTCGTCAAGATGAACAAGGCCTCGAACATGATGGCAAAGTGGTACCAGAAGGCCATGAGGCCGGAGCCGAAGGCCTTCGCAAACATGTGCGCCATGCCCACGGCGAAAGTGGGCGCTCCGCCCGCGCGGCCGAACATCGACTTTTCACCGATGCCGGCGGCCAGATCATTCATGCCATCGACGGTGACAGGAAAGCCGGCGGCAGAGACTGCGGCGACGACCTGGTCGGGCGGCATGGTCTTGTTGATGCCGGCGTTGATCGCGAAGTACTCGCCGGGCTGGAGGGCGCAGGCGGCGATCAATGCCATGAGCGCGACGAGCATCTCGGTGATCATCGCGCCGTAGGCCACGCTGCGGATGGCATCCTCGCTGTCGATCAGCTTCGGCGTCGTGCCGCTGGAAATGAGGGCGTGGAAACCGGAGATGGCGCCGCAGGCGATGGTGATGAAGACGAAGGGGAAGACAGTGCCCGCGAACACCATGCCGGTGCCGTCGATGAACTTCGTGAGCTTTGGCATGTGCAGTTCGGGCGCGACAAATATCACCGCCACCGCGAGCACGGCCACCGTGCCGATTTTCATGAAGGTGCTGAGGTAGTCGCGCGGAGCGAGCAGCATCCACACGGGCAGCACCGAAGCGGCAAAGCCGTAAATCATGATCGCCCAGGCGAGCCATTCGCCTTTGTAATCGAACCAGTGCTCGACTCCCCAGTCCTTCAAATGGCTGCCGGCCCACACGCTCACGAGGAGGCCGATGACGCCGAAGACGGTGATGTCACGCACGCTGACTCTGAAGATGGTGTGGCCCACGCCCATGACAAGCGCCAGCGGGATCGTCATCGCGATGGTGAAGAGGCCCCACGGGCTCTCCGCCAGCGCCTTGACCACCACGAGGCCGAGCACGGCGAGGAGGATGGTCATGATCGTGAGCACCGAGACCATCGCCACCAGGCCGACGAGCGGATTCACCTCCTCCTTGAGCATCTGGCCCACCGACTTCCCGCCGCGACGGATGGAGCAGAACATCACGATGGCATCATGCACGCCACCGCCGAGCGTGGCGCCGATGAGGATCCACAGCATCCCCGGCAGATAACCGAACTGCGCGGCGAGCACCGGCCCCACGAGCGGCCCAGGCCCCGCGATGGCTGCAAAGTGGTGGCCGAAGACGACCCAGCGGTTCGTCGGCACGAAGTCCTTGTTGTCACGATGAGTGACCGAGGGCGGCGCGCGGTGCGAGTCGAGCACGAGCACCTTGGTCATCAGCCACTTGCTGTAAAAGCGGTAGGCCACCGCAAAGGAGCACAGGCCGGCGACCACCAGCCACAGCGCATTGATCGTCTCGCCTTTGTGAAGCGCGGAGACGGCGACGGAGGCCGCGCCGAGCGCGGAGATGGCGAGCCAGAGAAGGGTGCGAAGCAGGGTGGACATGGGCGGCGACAGTAATCAGGCGGTGGAAAAATGCGTCAAGAATTTCGGCTCAGGCGGGCGCCCCGCCCACCTGCCCCGCGAAATCAGCTTCGGCACCTTCCCTTGCCGGATGTGGGCGCGAAGGCGTGCGCCCGAATCATCCCGGCAGGCGATCTGTGCGCTCTGAGTCCGCGCCATTGATCCCGACGACACCCTTCACTTCGCCAGCATCCGCTGCATCCGCTTGCGGAAGGCGGAGGCACGCTTCTCATCGCCGAGAGACTCCAGCAGCGCGATGTAGTCGAGCCCGACGGCCTCGTAACTGGCCGCCTCGTCCTCGATGTGTGATTCTAGGATGCTCAGGCCCAGTTCGTAGTGCTCGAGCGCGGAGTCGTTGTTGCCGAGGTCGTGGCAGGTGGACGCCAGATTCGAGTGCGTCTGCGCCACGTCTGGATGATCCGGCCCGAGGAGGCGGGTGCGGATTTCAAGCGCCTCCTCGAGCATCTCGCGCCCCTGCTCGGGAAATCCGGCGGCGTAGTACAGGCTGCCGAGATTGTTGAAGAGCGTGGCGGTGAACTCGGACTCGTGACCGTGCCGCTGCTCGAGGATTTCCAGCCCGCGCAGGTAGTGCTGCTCGGAGAGCGCGTACTTCCCCAGCCCCTTGTAAATCATCGCCAGATTGTTCCGCAACTGCGCGGTCACGTCCTCGTCGGGCGGGTCCATCGCTTCATAGTCGTCGATCGCCTGCTCGTAATACGGCACTGCGGCGGCCTCCCGCTGGCTGAAGTCCAGCAGCGTCGCGAGCCGCGCCCGGACCTCACCGCGCTTCGCGGGTGACAGCTCCACCTTCGTCAGCAGATCGACCGCCTCGCGATACCGCTTCTCGGCCCGGTCGGTCTCGTTCATCTCGCGATGCACGTCACCGAGGGACTCCAGCGCCTTGATGAGCACCGGCAGGCGGGACGCATCCTCCTCCGCAGCCTGCCTCGCCGCAGCCAGCCCTGTCGTCGCCACGCGCAGCGCCTCCTCGAGTTTTCCCTCCTTCAACAACCCGGCGGCATGGTCCTCCTCGATGGCGGTGATGTGTTGTTGTCGCGCAGGCATGGACCGTGATGATGCAGAAGATTTTCTCGCGGGAGAATCGCGACGGCTACATCATCGCAGCCGCTCCTTCTCCGCAAGTGGAATCCGGCGCACGACGCCAAATCCATGCCGGCTTCGAAACCGCAGCGAAGGGACATGCGGGCCGCCCGGGCAGCCCGCCGGTGTTTTCCAATGCGGCTGGAAGACACTTCCCGCCTCGTCGTTTGAGTGATTCCCATGAAACATCAGCCTTTCGCTCTTCTTCTCAGCATCGGCGCACTCGCGGTGCCGTGTGCCTCCGCGCAAAGCCCTTCCGCCCCGGCGAGGCCCGCCGCTGCCGCCGCTCCAGCCCTGAAGAAACCAGCGGAGTACCCGATCAAGCCGACGATCGCTGATGTGCCATATGGTCCGCATCCGAAGCAGCGGCTCGACTTTTGGAGGGCTGAGTCGTCGAAACCCGCGCCGCTGCTCTTCTTCATCCACGGCGGCGGCTGGATGGCCGGCAATCGCATGGTCGTCAGCGGCTTGGTGAAGCCGATGCTCGACGCCGGCATCTCGGTCGTGTCCATCGAGTATCGCTTCGTCGCCGAAGCCACCACGGACAATGTGGTGCCGCCGGTGAAGGGCCCGCTCACCGATGCTGCGCGTGCGCTTCAGTTCGTCCGCAGCAAGGCCGCCGCGTGGAACATCGACAAGGAACGCATCGGCGCCTCCGGTGGCTCCGCGGGCGCGTGCTCCAGCCTGTGGCTCGCCTTCCACGACGACCTCGCCGATGCAAGGAGCAGCGATCCGATTGCACGCGAATCGACACGGCTCTGGTGCGCCGCCGTCGATGGCGCGCAGACCACGCTCGATCCGAAGCAAATGCGCGAGTGGACGCCGAACAGCCAGTATGGCGGTCATGCATTTGGATTCACCGGCGACGCGAAGACGAAGCTCTCGCAGTTCGACGAATTCTACAACAAGCGGGACACCATCCTGCCATGGATCGCCGAGTACTCGCCGTATGCGCTGGTGACGAAGGACGATCCGCCGATCTACATGAACTACGGCACGCCGCCCGCGCCCGGCCAGGTGCAGAAGGATCCGACGCACACCTCGAACTTCGGCGTGAAGCTGCAGGAGCACTGCAAGGAAGCCGGTGTGTCTTGTGAGCTGCACTATCCCGGTGCTCCAGACTCGCCGCACGCTTCGTCAAAGGACTTCCTCATTGAGAAGCTCAAAGCCCAGAAGCCTTGAGGCACGCGGCACGGCAGCGCAACCCAGGCAGCAGAGTCCCTGCGTGACTCGTGTCTGCTGTCGTGACCTTCCGCCCCTCATGCCTCGGTCCTCTCTCTCCCATCACACGGGTCACAAGTTGCCCCAACTGCTTGAGTGACGCGGCGTTTCCTCCTTGCACCACTCCGTGCCCGCTGCCTATTCACGTACACTCTCGATCCTCCTATGAGCGTCCCGGACCAAACTCCCCCCTCACCGGCTTCAGACGAACCAACGCCGGCCGGTTACCAGCGCACGACAGGCGGCAAGCTCCAATGGCAGCCGCCCCCCGTGGAGAAACTCCAGTCCATGCTCTCCGGCTACGAAGTGCTGGCTCTCGTCGGTCACGGTGGCATGGGCGCGGTGTATCGCGCGCGGCAGACTTCGCTGGACCGTCTGGTGGCCGTCAAGATCCTGCCGCCCGAGGCCGCGCAGGATGATCCCACCTTCGCCGCCCGGTTCAAAAACGAGGCGCGCACGCTGGCGAAGCTCAATCACTCCGGCATCGTCCATGTGCATGACTTTGGAGAGACGGGCGACGGGCAGCTCTACATCGTGATGGAGTTCGTGGAGGGCACGGACGTGCACCGGATGCTCGCCGACCACGGAGTGCTCACGCCGGAGTATGCGCTGCCCATCGCAGCGCGCGTGTGCGATGCGCTGCACTACGCGCACACTCACGGCGTCATCCACCGCGACATCAAGCCGGCGAACATCATGCTCACCACCGAGGGGCATGTGAAGGTGGCCGACTTCGGCCTCGCGCGGCACGATGACCCGTCCACATCCGCGCTCACCCAGACAAACATCAGCATGGGCACGCCCGATTACGCCGCGCCCGAGGCGCTCGTGATCGGCGGCACGGTGGATCATCGCGCGGATCTTTACGCGCTCGGCGTCATGCTCCACCACATGCTCGTGGGCGAGGTGCCGCGCGGTGCGTTCGATCCGCCGAGCAAGCGCAATGCCGCGCTCGATCCGCGCATCGACGCGATCGTGCTGCGCGCCATGAGGCAAAACCCCGCCGAGCGCTACCAGAGCGCCGCGGAGATGCGCGCCGATCTCGATGCCGTGATCTCCGGCCCGCAGCCGCGGCCCGCCGCAGACAATGCAGTTCCTGCTCAGGCGCAAACCCGCACGGCCTCGCAACCAGGCTCCGGCAAGACCGCCGGCGCGCCAGTGCGCGCGACAGCGCCGGGTCCTGTGAAAAGCGCGCCAGTGCGGCCCGTGAAGAGCGCGCCCGTCAAGCCGGTGAAAAGTGCGCCGGTGAAGCCGGCGCTGAAGCAGACCTCCGGCGTGCCGGCGGCCGCGACCGGCGGCGGTGCCCACGGCGAAGCTGCCGCGGCGCCGGCATCGCGCAGTCTCGCGTGGATCGTGCCCACCGGCATCTCGGCAGTGGTGATACTTGGCGGCGCATTCTTTCTGCGCGGGCAGCGGCAGAAGGAGATCGCACCCGATGTGGCAGCCGCCGCGCGTGAAACGACGGCAAAGTCGCAGGACGACGCCACACTGCCGGCCGGCCCGATCAAGATCGCGGATGCAAAGTCCGCAAAGCCGCCCGCGCCGGCAGTTGCCACTGATGGTGCGGACTTCACCAGCGCCGTCGTTGCCGGCTGCTGGACGCGCGGCAACAAAGAGAGCCACATGCTGCTCCTCGCCGACGGCGGCGTGCGCCTGCTGCGAAATGGCAGGGAAGACTTGCGGCAAGATGGGACGCCTTGGTGGAAGAACTGGCGCTGGAAGTTCGACGCCGGAGTGGTCCATCTGCATGACGACGAAGGGAGGGAAGTGGAGACACTGTCCCTCACCGCACCGGACAAAGGCACGCTTGTCAGACCGTCGAAAGACGAGCGGTTCGCCTCCACGCGCGTGCCGCTCGCCGTGCCCGGCTTCTGGTGCCCGGTGCGCTTCCCCGCTGACAAGCCGCCGAAGGGCAGGTGGAAAGACGGCGTGCTCACGCTGCCGCGGCGCGAGTCATGCGCGCTGCCCGCCGCCTGCGCCGCGCGTGATGCCGCCATCCGCGCGCGCGTCACCAACACCAGCGGCGACGGCTCCTTCAAGGGCATCTACTTCAAGCTGCGCAACGACAACGCGCTGGGCTTCTTCGACCTCGGCCAGAGCGACATCGTCAGCGTCGGCGCGCAGCCCGACTTCAAGAAAGACCTCATCACCCTCGCTCATTCCGCGCGCGGCGTGGTGCCGCTGGGCAGGAAGGATTTGCTCGTCGAGTTCGCCGCCATCGGCGACGATCTCATCCTCGCGCTCGAGGGCAAGGTCGTCGCCAGCGCGAAGACCAACGCCGCCGGCAAAGTGCCCGCCGCCACAGGCAGCCGCGCCAATGCGCCCTTCCTCGCCTCGATCATGTCCGGCTGGGGTGAGGCCTTCTTCCGCGATCTCGAATTCATGCCGCTCGATGGCATCAGCGCCGACCGCCAGCCCGGCTTCATCAAGCGCGCGCGCGAAGCTGGAGTCCTCGCCGCCGCCCCCGTTGGAGTCCCGGCTTCAGCCGGTCAGTCGATGGCGCCCGAACTCTCGCAAGCCTCCGCGCCGGCAAAAAGCTCCACGTCTCCCAGTCTCCCCCTCTCCCCATCTTCCCCGAAGCTCCCCGTCGAACTCGCCGCGCTCCAAAGCCAGTACGCCGCCGCCATCGCCGAGCAGGTGACAACACCGCATGATGCGAGCATGAAGCAACTCAACGCAGGATTCACCGCCGCGCTCGACCGCGCAGTGAACGCGCGCCAGATGCCCGCCGGAGCGGATACCGCCGACCGGAAGGCCGTCGAAGGCAGAACCGCGCTGCCTCCGGACACCGACACCACGCCCGACGCGCTCAAGACCCTGCGCGCCACCTACCGCACCAAGGCAGCCGAGTACGACGACGCCCGCACCACTGCGCACCTCGGCCTGCTCACGCCCTATGTCGCAAAGCTCAAGCAGCTCGAGGCCGACCTCACCAAAGCCGGCCGCGTCCCCGACGCCGAGACCGTAAAGAGCTACCGCGAGTCATTGAGCGAGAATCCCTTCGCGCTGCCCGGTGTGAAACGGTGAACCAGAGTCGCGCCGCCCGCTCCTCTCAGTGAAGACGCTGATCTCCCAACCTCCTCCACACCATCACCTCAAGTACCATGCCCCCCCGCCACACCCAGCACCTTCCTCCTCACAGCCGCGCGCCGTTCTGCTCCACACGCGGTCGCTCATCACATTCGTCATTCTGCATTCGTCATTCGGCATTCTCCCCGCCGCCCCGCCTCCGGAGCTGACCGTCTTGCGCAGTCAGTACGAGAAAGTGCTCGCCGAGCGCGTCACCGCGCCCTTCGATGCGGCGAAGGCTGATCTCGATGCCAAGTTCACTGCCGCGCTCGACCGCATCGCGGATGAAGCGAAGAAGGAGGGCAAGCTCGATGCCGTGCTCGCCATCCTCGAAGACGAAAGGCGCCTCGCGAACAAGTTCCCGCTGCCCGAGGACGATGACGCCACGCCTGACTCGCTCAAGAAGCTGCGCGGCATCTACCGCGAGCAGTTGACGAAGCTCGAAGAGCAACGCACGGCGAATCACACCGGCATCCTGCCCGCCTACACCGAAAAGCTCAAGGCACTCGAAACCACGCTCACAAAAGCGGACCGCATCGACGAGGCAAGGGAGGTGATGTCGTATCGCGAGTCTCTGACGGCACCGGGATCCAGCGCGAATGAAGCTGCGACAGCCGCGCCAGTTGCCGCCGGCGGCGGGGTGAAACTGGAGAAGCTGCCGCAGCGCGAAGTGGCGGAGTGGGTGCTCAGCGTGGGCGGGAAACTCGGCCTGATGGAGGGTAAGCGCAGGATCGATGCCTCCACGCTTGAGGAACTGCCAAGAGGCAAGTTCAGCATTGTCCGCATCAAATTGCCGACGAACAAGAAACGCCCGTTCACCGATGAAGATCTTGACACACATCTCGGCATCCTGCCCGACCTGCAGGCATTCGTTCTTTTCTACGTTCCCGTAACCGATGCGGGCCTGCAGTTTCTACATGCCTGTCCCAAGCTGCAGTTCCTGGAGTCAGACGGGTGCAAGCTGACGGACGCCGTCATCGACATCATTGCATCGAGGAAGGACATGAACCGGTTCACCATCGCCAACGACGCGGAGTTTCACGGCAAAGGAATCGAAGCGCTTAGGGCACTGCCCATTGGGATGCTAAACTTCAAGAATACTGCCTTCGGCGACGCGGAGCTGGAGACGCTCAAGAAGTTCAAGTCCTTGACGGAGGTGGTGCTGATCGACACACCCGTCACGGACGAGGCCCTCGCCGCCTTCAAGAAAGCACGGCCCGATGTGAAGGTGACCCGGTAGTACAGGCTGCCCTCCGCCATGCACCCGCTCTCAGTCCAGCCAGTTCTCCACGCGCAGGCCGGGAATGTCCTTGAAGTCGCCCACATCGCGCGTGAGCAGAGTCATGTCGTGCGCGAGGCAGATGGCGGCGATCTTGAGGTCCATCTGGCCGTCTTGAGGAAACGCGCGGCGCAGGCCCGCAAAGATCAATGCCGCATCGTCATCAAACGGCAGCACGCCGAGCTTCACCGCCGCTTCCAGAGAACTCCTGCATCCGCGCATACACATCGACCTGAGCGGGGCCGGGTGCGCGGCGTTTCAGCAGCGCCATCCAGCCTTGCATCGCCTCCTCCACCACGACGATGCCGACAAACACTTCGGCGCCGGACGCCTTGATGCGATCACGCAGCCAACGGCCCAATGCCGATGTGAGGCTGACCAGCTCCCGCAGATGATTCGAGTCAATGAGGGCAAACATCAGCGCCTCTTGTTCTCGGCCATTCTCCATTCGTCACCCAGTCGGCCCGCCTCACGGAAGAAGGCGTCATCCTTGACTGTTCCAGCCACGGCTTTCCAGCCTGATTTCGGCAGCGGTCGCGCGCCTGCCGCCGCCCGCCTTGCTCTCACGGTGGCGATCAGTCGCTCGACTGGCTCCGTTTGTGTTTTCATGCCGGCATCCTAACCTTCGGCCAGCATACAGCCATCAAACTTTCCCGCTTTTCTCAGCCTCCTCCACCAACACCTCACACTCCAAGCCCATGCACTCCCCCATGCGTCATTCGACATTCCACATTCGGCATTTAGCCGCCTCACTGCTCCTTGTCCCCTGCGCCCTGCTCGCCGCCGCCCCGCCTCCGGAGCTGACCGTGCTCCGCACACAGTACGAGAAGCTCCTCGCCGAGCGCGTCACCGCGCCCTTCGATGCGGCGAAGGCTGATCTCGATGCCAAGTTCACTGCTGCGCTCGACCGCATCGCGGATGAAGCGAAGAAGGAGGGCAAGCTCGATGCCGTGCTCGCCATCCTCGAAGACAAAAAGCGCCTCGCCAGCAAGTTCCCGCTGCCCGAGGACGATGACGCCACGCCCGACTCACTCAAGAAGCTCCGCGTCATCTACCGCGAGCAATTGCAGAAACTCGAAGAACAACGCACGGCGAATCACGGTGCGATCCTGCCATCCTACACGGCAAAGCTCCAGGCACTCGAGACCACGCTCACGAAGGCCGACAGGGTGGATGAAGCGAAGGAAGTGATGACGTATCGAGAGGCACTCGCGACTCCTGGCAGCACCGGTGCCGCGACTCCGCCCATGACAGCGGAGCCGCGCACGGCATCCGCCAGCACCGCTGGAGGCGCGGCGAACTCGTCGGCGCGAATCAAAGGCGATGACCGCAAGGCCGCCGAGTGGGTGCTGGGCTATGCGGTGGACGGCACGCAGACCTCGGTCACCGTCAAGGAATCCTCGGGCAACAAGACATGCCGGACCGCCGCCGAACTGCCGAAGGGCAAGTTTGTCATTGTGTCATTTCACCTCGACGGCTGGGGCAAGCCGCTGCCGAAGCCTGTGACCGATGAGGACATGATGAATCTGGCCGGCCTCGCGGGGCTGAAGTGGTTTCAGCTCAACAAGATCGGGATCACTGATGAAGGTCTGAGATTCGCCGCCACCTGCCCGGAGCTGGAGCGCGTCGTTCTTCACAATCTCAATCTCACTGACGGGATGTTCCCGCATCTCACCGGCTTGAAGAAGCTCAATGAAATCCTCTTCAACAACGCGGGCAGACAGATCACCGGCGTCGGCCTGATTCACATCAAGGCGGCGCCGCTCACCGCGCTGGAATTCCTTTCCACGGGATTCAGTGACGAGGGCATGCCCCACCTCGCCAGCTTCAAGCAACTGCGCCGCCTCAGCATTAGCGGCACGCCGGTCACGGACGCGGGCCTCGCCACGCTCGCGGGCATGAAGAGCCTCGTGTCGCTCCATGTCCTCTCCACTAGCGTCACCATTCCCGCCTTGATCAATCTCAAGGGACTCGACTTGAGCAATCTCAGCGTGGGCAGCATGGCGAACTGGAAGGAAACCTCGGCGCAGCTTCCCAGCCTCGCCGCCGCGTTTCCCAATGTGGTCGAATTCACCATGCCGCGTGGAGGCACTTTCACGGGCGAGGATCTCGCGCCGCTTGCCGCCGCCTTTCCCAAACTCAAGCGACTCACTGCCCAGGAGGCGAAACTGGAGGCGGGCGCAGCCCAGGCCATCGCCAAGCTCGCGAAGCTCGAAGAGCTGAACGTCTGGAAATCGACCGCCACCGATGACGACGTGGCGGCGTGGCAGCATCTGAAGTCGCTGCACGTCATCAGCCTGGGCGGCACGCAGATCACCGATGCCGCTCTCGAGGTGCTCGCGCGCCACAAGCCGCTCGACAAACTGGACGCGGCCAACACCCAGACGACGCCCGCCGGCCTCGCCGCCTTCAAGAAGAAGCGGCCCGATGTGAAGATGTGACAGCAAGCAGCGCCTGACCGGCCTCGCCGCCCATGCACCCGCGCTCAGTCCAGCCAGTTCTCCACGCGCAGGCCGGGGATGTCCTTGAAGTCGCCGGTGTCGCGCGTGAGCAGCGTCATGTCGTGCGCGAGGCAGATGGCGGCGATCTTGAGGTCCATGGTGCCATCGTTTGGGAATGCTTTTTTCAAAGCATGAAACCGCTCCGCCGCATCGTCGTCGAACGGCAGAATGTCAAATTTCCCAAAGGCAGCGATGGTTTTCTGAAAACTGGCGTAGGCACGGACCTGCGCACGCCCGGCGGTCATGCCATTGATCAGCCCGAGCCAGCCCCCTGTGGCTTCCTGCACGGTGATGACGCTGAGAAAAATCTCCGCCTCCTGTTTTCGCGCGCGCTGATCAAGCACATCGGCAGCGTCGGCACCCTCGGCCACCACGCGAAAGTGATTTGTATCGAGCACGGCAAACATGGGTGCTACCGGCCAGCCCGGCTTGCCTTCTGGCGCAGCTCCGCGCCAATCCTCATCGCCTCACAAAAGAGATCATCATCCTTGGCAAAGCCGATGGCTTCACGCCAGGTGCCTTTGTTTGCGGGTTTCGCCCCGCCCTCCAGCTTCTCCACGCGCTGCTGCAGCTCTGCGATCTTCCGCTCCATCATCTTCGTGCTCATGCGCCGAGCCTAATGCACCACCGAAAAGCTGACCACCAAAACTTCACCCTCAGGCCGTTCACTCTCCACACCATCACACCCCAGGCTCATGCACTCCCCCATTCGTCATTCGCCATTCCGCATCCGGCATTTGGCCGCCACCCTGCTCCTCGCTCCCTGCGCCCTGCTCCCCGCCGCTCCGCCACCGGAGCTGACCTTGCTGCGCACTCAGTATGAGAAAGTGCTCGCCGAGAAAGTCACCGCACCCTTTGATGCGGCGAAGGCTGATCTCGATGCCAAGTTCACCGCCGCGCTCGACCGCATCGCGGATGAAGCGAAGAAGGAGGGCAAGCTCGATGCCGTGCTCGCCATCCTCGAAGACAAGAAGCGCCTCGCCAACAAGTTCCCGCTGCCGGATGACGATGACGCCACGCCTGACTCGCTCAAGAAGCTGCGCGGCATCTACCGCGAGCAGTTGACGAAACTCGAAGAGCAACGCACGGCGAATCACGCCGCGATCCTGCCATCCTACACGGCAAAGCTCCAGGCACTCGAAACCACGCTCACAAAAGCGGACCGCATCGACGAGGCGAAGGAAGTGATGACGTATCGCGAGGGGCTGGCGGCTGGCGCTGGGGAAACCGGGCCGACGGCACCGGCTGGTGCAGGGGCCAAGCTTGGAATGAGCCGCGATAGCCGGCGCGAAAACAACTCCACGGCCAAGGGCGATGACCGCGCGGCGGCGGAGTTCGTCATCGGCCTGGGCGGCAAAGTGAAGATCGCGGGTGTGAATGATTTCATCACCAGTGTGGATGCCTTGCCAAAGAAACGCTTCAGCCTCTATGACATCAACCTGTCCACCAACGGCAAAGGGACTTTGGAAGAAGCTGACGCCGACAAACTGTCGGGACTCCGAGAACTCGTTTTTCTCACGATCAACAACAGCGTGAAGTCCGATGAAGCCCTGCGCTTCCTGCCGACGTGCCCGAACCTGATCCGCGTGCATGTGGAGAACTGCGGTGAGCTGCAAGGCTCCTGGCTCAAGTACGCCGCGCCCTTGAAGAAGCTCGAGACGCTGGCGGTGGTGAGCGGAGCCAAGAGCGACACTTCCGGGATCGAGGCTTTTCAGTCGGAGAATCTCGCGAGCATGAATCTGCGTGCCGCCGCAGCCGATGACAACACCATGGCGGCCGTCGGACGCTTCAAAAAGCTGCGCAACATCACTTTGCGTGACACGAAAGTGACCGACGCGGGCATGGCGTATCTCTCAGGCTTGAAGAATCTCGTCGGCCTTCAGGTACACAACACAGCCGTGACCATGGCAGGGATGAAGCCGCTGGGATCGGCCCCGCTCGTCACGCTGGGCTTTGGCAGGCGGCCGGACGACATGGCGGCGGCGCTGCCACAGCTCGGGGCACAGTTTCCGAAGGTCGAACAGTTCTTCATCCCCGGTGGCGGCAAGATGAGCGGCGCGCATGTGTCGGCCATCGCCGCCGCCTGGCCGAAGCTCCGAAAACTGGAGTTTCCGAGCTACATGGACTTCGAGGAAGACGCCTTTGCCGACGCGGGGCATTTGTTCCCTGAAGTGACTTATCTCTACCTCTGGCAGGACAAGGCCACCGACCACCACGTCGAAGAGCTGGCGAAGATGAAGAAGCTCGCGACCCTCAACCTCGAAGGCAGCCAGATCACGGACGCCAGCCTGTCCGCGCTGGAGAAACAGAAATCGCTGAAGACGCTCGTCATTCGCAACACCGCTGTCACCGATGCAGCCCTCGCTGCCTTCAAGAAGGCGCGGCCTGACGTAAAGGTCGAGAAGTGAATTCCTGCTCCCGGCCAAACTCCTGCAAGACATTCATCTCGCTCAAATCCCATGCACATGATCCCCAGTCACGAATCCACCTGTATGTCGCGCGATGCGACGGCGAGGCCCTTGGACTGCGGCAGCCCTGCCGCCGCTTTTCGGAGGCAGCCCTGCTGCCGCCGGTGGCTCCACGACATGTTTCGCCCTGTCGCTGCCGCGCCAGCGGAGCCTAATCCTGTGAAGCACCTCTCCCGTTCGAGACGCCAGCAGGGCTGGCTTGGAAAAGCGGCAGCAGGGCTGCGCGCAGTCCAAGGCGCTGCGCGCGCCGTTCTGCTCCACACGCGGTCGCTCACTACATTCGTCATTCTGCATTCGTCGTTCGGCATTCTCCCCGCCGCCCCGCCGCCGGAGCTGACGGTGCTGCGCACGCAGTACGAGAAAGTGCTGGCCGAGCGCGTCACCGCGCCGTTTGAAGCTTCGCTCTCGGACTTGAACGACAAGTACATGGGCGGCCTGGACCGGGCCATCGCCGAGGCAAAACAGGCGGGCGATCTGAAATCAGTGCTCGCCATCGAGGCGGAGAAGAAACGGCTGACGGACAAGCTGCCCATACCCGCTGAAGATGACGACGAGACGCCGCCCGCGCTCAAGAAGCTGCGCCCCATTTATCGTGAGCAGTGGAAGAAGCTCAATGCGCAGAGCACGGCGAATCATGGTGCAATCCTGCCGGCCTATCAGGCGCGTCTGCAAGCACTCGAAGCCACGTTGACGAAGGCGGATCGCGTCGATGAAGCGAAGGAGGTGATGGAGTATCGCGAAGGACTCGCCGTCGGTGCCACGTCCGCCATCGCTGAGACTAAGCCTGCGGCCAATGGCACCACTGCTCCTGCGACAGATCCCGAACCAATCACCGATACGGGTCCCAAAGTGAGCGCCGAGGATGCTGCGCGCCAACTCGTCGAATGGGCGGTGCGGAACGGTCACAAGGCCATGATCACCGGGCGAAAAGGACCACTCACGGTCACGGCGCCACAGGACATTCCGGAGCAGAAGTTCAATCTGCTCAAGATCGAATCACTCGGGGGAGCTGGATCGCATGAAGCCCTGCCATGGAGGCTTTTCCAATTCACGCCTGAGGTGGACCGTCTCTACGTCGGCATCGGGGACAAGACTGTCGTCGGCCCCGATGACGTGGCAATGCTAAGGAAGCTGAAGCAGCTCAAGAGCCTCGAATTCAAAGGCAAGGTGGTGGAAACCCGCGCCCTGGTGGCCGCGATGCCGCCGTTGCCTAGTCTCAGTGAATTGATCATAGCGGTTGGTATAGGTGGAGACGAACTCGCGATGCTCGCGGACAAGTATCCCCAGGTGACCGGTCTTGCTTTCGTGCCACGCGAAGGCGTGTCCGACTCGGACTTCGCGGCATTGGATCGCTTCAAGCATGTGGAGCGTCTTCGGCTCGACTGGCTGAAAGAGCCGCTCACGGCGGGCAAGGCACGGGTGATCGCGAGAATGCCCGCCCTTATCAGCTTGGGATCGATGTTTCCCTTTGTCGCTCCGCTGGATACGGCGACTGCGGCATTGCTGCCGAACATCAAGACGGCTCATCTTCACTACAAGGTTCCACGCGGTACTGTCGAGGGGCTGTGCGCACTGCCTTCACTCAACAGCCTGATGTTCCGCAACTTCGACGCATTTGCCGAGGAGCACCTCACGGCGATCACCTCGGTATCAGGACTGACCGAACTCAATCTTGATGGCATTTCGAAGCTGGACGACGCCGCGCTCACGCGCATCCTCACTGCTCTCCCAGCTCTCAAGGAACTGCGCATCGTGAACTGCGGCAGCATCACTGACGCCGCGCTCTCGTCTCTCACGGGACTCAAGAACCTGGTGAAGCTCACGCTCGGCAAGAACACCGCGCTGTCAGCCGACGCCGTATTTGCCCATTGCAAGGGCCTCGGGAAGCTCAAGAACCTCAGCGTCAAGGACACCGCCATCTCCGACGCCGCGCTCGCCGCCTTCAAGAAAGCGCGCAAGGATGTGGAGGTGGAAAAGTAGTCCCGACTGGCGAGCAGCTACCCTTTTACCATCTCAACCGCCATGAATTACCAGCACATTTTCATTGCTCTATTCGCGCTCTGCTTCACCACCCGTGCCGCCCCGCCGCCGGAGCTGACCATACTTCGCACGCAGTACGAGAAGCTGCTGGCAGAGCGCTCCACTGCGCCTTTCGAGGCGGCGAAGGGCGATCTCGATGCGAAGTTCACAGCCGCGCTCGACAAGGCGGCGGCGGATGCCCAGAAAGCGGGCAATCTTCCCGGTGTGCTCGCCATCGAGGCGGATAAGAAGCGCATCGCCGACAAGCTGCCACTGCCGGACGACGACGACGACGGAAGGACGCCCGAGTCGCTCAAGAAACTGCGCATCATCTACCGCGAGCAGTTCAAGAAGCTCGACGACCAGCGCGCGGCGAGTCACAGCGCACTGCTGCCCGGCTACACAGCGAAGCTGCAGGCGCTGGAAGTCACGCTGACCAAAGCGGCGCGGGTGGATGAGGCGAAGGAGGTGATGACGTACCGCGAGGGACTCAAAGCGGGAGCGGCGCCAGCCGTGGCATCGTCTTCGCCCGCCCCCGCGGCGGACGCGCCGGGTCGGCCAGCGCCGCAGGGGGCGGCATCCCGCGTATCGAAGACACAGAAGGCGGCCAATGCGCGGCGGCTCGTGGAGTGGGCGCTGGCGAACGGGCACGATGCCAGGGTGAAGCTCGACCGGAAGAACGAGGAAGTCCGTCTGCTAGCCGGCACTGTCCCGCCGAAGGGCGACTTCGATCTCCTCGCCATCGAGCGCCCAAACGGCGGAGGAGCGGTGGCCGGGCCGCCGCCGTGGGATGCCTGCGCCGGACAGGACACGCTGCGCAAACTTTATCTGGCAGACTGGAAGCAGGCGGTACCGGCCAGCGCCCTCACCGGCCTGACCGGCCTCGTATCACTGCGGGAGCTTCAGATCGCCTCGGATTTCGAAGGTTCGCTTGCCGATGCGCTGCCTGATCTCCCCGCGTTGAACATTCTTGTCTTGAAGCCCCGCCCGCCGCTCACGGGGCCGGACGTCGCAGCGTTGCCGCGCAAATACCCGGACCTCGAGACTTTCGCGCTCGTCCGAGCCGTGCTCTCGGACGAGGAATTCGCCGCGCTGAGCCAGTGGCAGAAGCTGTCCTATCTGATGTTTGACGGACCGGCATCCATGCTCTCGCCAGCCAAGGTTCGGACGCTGGCCACGCTGCCAAAACTGCGCGAGCTGAGATTCTACGGCGCGCGGCCCGATGCGCTCGATGCGGGCGCGATGGCGACGCTGACGAACGTGCGTCACATCGACTTCGCCTACAACGTCACGGCCGAGAACATCAAGGCGGCGCTCGCCGTGCCCGGGCTGGACCTCCTTGAACTGAGCGGCATCAAGACGCTGGGAGATGCCGAAGTGGAAATCGTCGGCACCCATCGTGCTTTGACCACGCTGCTGATCAACCGGAGCGAGAAGATCACGGACGCGGGCTTCGCCCATGTCTTGAAGATGGAGAACCTCACCGAGCTCCAATGCACCGGCTGCCCCGGCATCAGCGCGGCGGCATTCGAGTCGGTCGGTGCATTGAAAAAGCTGCGCAAACTCGTGGTGCATGAAACCAGCTTCGATGACGCCGCCTTGAAGTCGCTCACGAAGAACCGCGCGCTCAAGGAACTCGGCATCCGCAAGACCGGCGTCACCGACGAAGCGGTGAAGGCATTCACCAGGGCGCGGCCGGATGTGAAGGTGGACAAGTGAGTCATGTTCACCATACAGCATCCCGCAATTCATCCATCGTACCCGATACCCATGCACCCGCTCCCAAATCCGCATCTCGCCATCACGCCACGCCATGCGACGGCGCAGCCCTTGGACTGCGGCAGCCCTGCTGCCGCCTTGCGAAGCCAGCCCTGCTGGCATCGGCGTCTCCAAACCTTGTTCCGCTCTCCCGCTGCCGCGTCTGCAAAGCCTCGCGCTGTGAACCACGTCTCCCGTTCTAGACGCCAGCAGGGCTGGCTTGGAAAAGCGGCAGCAAGGCTGCACGCAGTCCAAAGCGCTGCGCGCGCCGCAGCGTTCCTCTCCATGCTCCTCGCCCCATGCTCCCTGCTGCCCGCCGCTCAGCCGCCGGAGCTGACCGTGCTGCGTACGCAATACGACAAGGCCGTGGCCGAGCGGGTAAGCGCGCCCTTCGAGGCGGCGTTGGCGGCTTTGAACGGCAAGTTCAACGCAGCGCTGGAGAATGCATCGGCGGCGGCAAAGCAGACAGGCAAGCTGGACGACGTGCTGGCGATCGAAGAGGACAAGAAGCTCATCGCGGCCGGGCAGGTGCTGCCGGAGGATGACGCGAGGACGCCGGAGTCGCTGAAGAAGCTGCGTAGCATCTATCGCGAGCAATGGAAGAAGCTCGACGAGCAGCGCATGGCGAATCACAATGCGATCCTCCCGTCCTACATCGCCAGGCTGCAGGAACTTGAGGCCACGCTGACCAAAGCAGACAGGATCGATGAGGCGAAGGAACTAAGGCAGTATCGCGAAGGCCTCGGCGTCGGCGCCATGAAGCCCGGAGAGGCGTCCGGCCCTGTGTCCGCGGACGGCCCCGGCGGCGGTGTCGAGAGCGGTGTGTGTGTCGTCTGGAATTTCATGGGCGATCCGGTCGATCTCAAGGCGCAGCCGATGGCTGACATGCCCTCTGCGAAGACGAAGCTGCGCCAGATCATGGGCGGCAACAACGAGCGCGCCGCCTACATTCTGGCCGTCACCGACAAGGGCAAGGTCATCGGCTGGGGCGGGGGCACCTACGGGGGGCTGAGGACGATACCCGCCGATCTCACGCGTGTCGTTCAAGTGTGCCCGAGCTACAGCGGCGCGGCGGCTCTCGACTCGGCCGGCAGGATCCATGGCTGGGGCGACTTGAAGCCCGATTTCAAAAAACTTCGATTCAAGACGATCAGCACGGGTTCGTTTCAAGTCCTCGGGATCACGACTGATGGCAAGGTCGTGGCCTGGGGAACGGGGAAGGCGGCAAAGGAGATCGAGCTGCCGCCGGAGCTAGGTCCCTGCGCTTCGGTGTCAGGCGGCGATGGTTGCTCGATGGCGCTCCAGACGGACGGCTCCGTCTGGCTGTGGGGCCGGACGGATGCGCCCGTGAAAGTGAACGTGGAGAATGTGAGAAGCGCGCACTGGTTCTTTCGCAGGGGCATCATCGTGCAGAATGACGGGACGCTCTTGCTTGTCGATGATGTGGGCAGAACCGGCCCGCTTCCCGGAGTGACCGACAAGGTGCCCGAAGGCGGTGGCATCACTGGCGACGGGGCCGGCCACTACGCCATCTGGAACAAGGAGCGCGAATGGAAATTCTTTGGCACGGGCATCGACAGCGCTCATTGCACCGCCCAGGCGAAGGGCTGCAGCCAGATCGCATTCATTGGCAAGCATGTTTTCGGCATCAAACCCGCAAAGTGAGATCTGGCGGGGTGGCCTTGGGGGATTTGTGTTTCCCACGGCCCGGGGGGGGGAACACTTCATTGAAGGCTGTGCGCCGAGGCATTCGTATTCCTGAGGTGCGCACCAAGTTCGTATTCCTCGCCGCCGGTACCCTGGCGGGTTCCTTCTCCGCCGCCACGCTCGCCGCCTCCAAGAAAGCGCGCAAGGATGTGGCCGTGGAGAAGTGAATCCCCGCTGTCAGCCAGACTCCCGCGAACCATTCACCCCGCCCCAAATCCAATGCCCACGCTCCCAAATCCCGAACCCTCCGGCACTCCATGCGATGCGACGGCACAGCCCTTGAACTGCGGCGGACCTGCTGCCGCAGTCCGCAGAGCAGTGCGCGCCCCGTTGCTCCACACGCGGTCGCTCATCACATTCGTCATTCTGCATTCGTCATTTTGCGTTCTCCCCGCCGCCCCGCCGCCGGAGCTGACCGTGCTGCGCTCTCAGTACGAGAAGCTCCTCGCCGAGCGCGTCACGGCGCCGTTCGATACGGCGAGGGGCGAACTCGACGCAAAGTTCATCTCCGCGCTGGACCGCATCGCGGATGAAGCCAAGAAGGCAGGCAAGCTCAATGACGTGCTCGCCATTCTCGATGACAAGAAGCGGCTCGGGAACAAGTTCCCGATGCCTGACGACGATGACTCGACACCCGAGGCACTCAAGAAGCTGCGCGGGATCTATCGCGGGCAATTGCAGAAACTCGAAGAGCAGCGAGTGGCGAATCACGGCACGATCCTGCCTGCCTACACCGCCAAGCTCGAGTCTCTGGAGACCACGCTGACGAAGGCGGACCGCATCGATGAAGCCAGGCAGGTGAAGGACTACCGCGAGGGACTCGACGCGGCGATCACACCGCGCACGGCCGAGACCATGCCGCCAGGTGAGAAGACGACAACCGCGGCCTCCTCGGCTTCTTCCGCGTCGCACCGGACTTTCCCGCCGGGAGATGATCGCAAGGCCGCGCAGTGGGCCTTCGAGCAGGCGGCATGGCGGGTGAAGGTAAAAATGGGTGACAGGGAGATGGATTTGAAAAAGAACGAACCGCTGCCGGCGGAGCCGTTTGAGGTCATCGGCATCGACATCAATCAGCAGGTGCCGCCGAAGAAGCCGTTCAAGAGCCTCGATGCAATCGCCGGTCTGCAAAAGCTCAGGTGGTTGACGATCCCCAATTCGCCCGTCGAGGACGCAGACGTCGATGTTCTCGCTTCGTTCCCTCTGCTGAACCGCATCGACTTCACCCAATGCCGCGGCCGTTTCACTGGCATGCATCTCGATCGTCTGGCCGGACTGACGGCCTTTGAGAGCATGAACCTCGAAGCCTGCCCGATCTCGAAGGCCGGCATCAAGGCCATCGCCTCTTTGCGGATGCTGAAGGAACTGAATCTCGACCGCACCGACACCGACGACCGCGACCTCGCTCACCTGGCGCAAATGACCGGACTCACCCTGCTGCGCCTCGCTCACACGAAGACCACGAGCCGGGGCATCGCCAGCCTGAAGCCGCTCGCAAATCTCAAGGAACTCGGCTGGACGCCCACGCCAAAGAAAGCAATGGCGGAACTGCGCGAGATCGCCGCGGCATTTCCTGACCTCGGGGCCTTCGAGCTGCGCGCCAAAGAAAAACTTGGCGAGGAGGATGTGTCGGGGCTCTCCGCGTTTGGGAAGCTCAAGCGGCTCTACGTTCAGAACAGCACCGCTAGCGTCGCCTCCCTCTCCGCTGCCGGACGGCTGCCCGCACTGGAGTACATCCGCCTCTACGACACCGGAAAACTCTCCGGCGCGGCCTTCGCTCCGCTGGCCGCCAGTACATCGCTGACCTTCGTCCAGCTCGAGCTTTGCCCGGAAGTGACCGACGAACTGCTCGATCACCTCGCCAAGATTCCGAGCCTGCGCAAAGTGACGTTGAGCCGCTGCGCGAAGATCACCGACGCCGCCATCGATGCCTTCAAAAAGGGCCGGCCCGAGGTGAAAGTGGACCGGTGACGATCCGCATGCTCGCGCCCCCGGGTTCTGGCGCACCACTATTTGTGGCGGGCTTGCGGCAGCAGGCCGGGGAGTGCTCGTCACTCGAAAGTGGAAATGAGTCGCCTCTGGAATTCAAACGCCTGCTCGACTTGGTCGATCTCCACATACTCGTCCGCCACATGCGCACGGTCGATGCTGCCCGGGCCGAAAATGATGGTGGGGATGCCGGCGCGGGAGAGCTTGCTGGCGTCGCTGCAGAATGGCACGCCGCACGCGGTGTCGTCGAGGCCCATCCCCCTCAGCGTGGCCCGGGCGGCGCGGACGATGCCGGAGTCAACGGACGTTTCGAGCGCTTCATCGACCAGCATGGGCGGCTCCATGACGGCGTCGAGATTTGGGTGCTGTTTTTTCAGCACCTCGATGATTCCTTGATAATGCGCCAGCACGTCACGGGCCGGCTCGCCAGGCAACATGCGCCGGTCGATCTCGATGTGGCACTCGTCGGGCACGAAGTTCACCTGAACGCCGCCGCGGATCACGCCGACATTGCAGGTGGCCGGACCGAGCAGCGGATGCGGCATCGCCGCCAGTGCAGCGTGATCTTTTTCCAATTCGAGAACGATGCGCGCCATGTGGCTCACCGCATTGATGCCGAGATGCGGCTTCGCGCTGTGCGCCGCCCTGCCGCGCACGATGATCCGCCACCGCAGCGTGCCTTTGCTCGCGATCACGGCACGCATCTCGGTCGGCTCGGCAACGATGGCCGCAACGACCGCTGGACCGCTCTGCGAGCCGTCATCCCGGGGCGTACTGTGACCTTCGACCTCCAGCCCGGCCGGAACTTGCGACGGGGGCATCCCCGCGTCCTGCCTGTGCCCCGAACTTTGCGCCGCCGAAGGCGTCTCCTCCGCACATGACCGGCTGCACGCCGGTGCTAGTCGCTCGACGAGCTTCACCACGCCGCGAAAAGAGAACTCTTCATCGACCACGGCGGCGAGCAACACGTCGCACGGCGGCATTTTGCCCGACTCGTGAATGGCGGCCATGGCATGCATCATCATCGCGAGGCCGGCTTTGTCATCGACTGCTCCGCGACCGTAAAGCCGCCCGCCAGCAATCGCCGGCTCGAACGGCGGAATGGTCATGCCTTTGATCGACACGGTGTCCATGTGAGCCTCAAGCACGAGCCGGCGGTCAGGATTCCGGCCCGGCAGTCGCACGAGGACGTTGTTGCGCCCCGGAAAGACCACCTGCTCGCTCACCTCCATGCCGCGCTGTTCGAAAAAGCGCCGGACATAGGCGGCGACTTCTGCCTCGCCGGGACCGTCGTCGTAAGACGAGTTGACGCTGTTGATGCGGACAAGGTCGGAGAGAGTCTGGATGAGCGGAGACATGGACTGGAAGAGTTGGCGGGTCACACAATCCCGGAAAGCGCGCTGATGCCTGCGCCGGACGTTTTCGCTCCGACGCCAGACTGCTGCGGATCCCGACGGGAGAGATCAAACATCCGCGGACCTTTGCCAATGGGATTAGCGCGGCGCAGCGTGGCGATTTTGCAGTGAACAAGTGATCTCGTGGCAGCAGCGGTGCTCATGCGGAGGCGGGAATTGACTGCATGGTAGATACTGCGCCGCAGGTTTCCAGTCTTCTTCCGGCCCACCAACCAATCGCTGAAATGGACGGCCGGTCACCTCCGAAAGTCGAGGTCGAACGCCCTCCGTTTTCCGCTCGTGATGGCACTTCACCCAGCACGAATCAGGGTGCGCGCACTGCCATCGTCCCCGTCCGTACTCTGAGAACGCCCGCTCCCACACGCGTTCCGTGCCCCGATCTGTGCAGCGGGCGTTTTGACAAGCTGACGGGCCGAACCTACAAAGAGCCTCCACGAGCCATGAAATACAGCTACTCCGACCTCGCGAAAATGATCGATCACTCGCTGCTTCATCCCACGATGACGGACGCGGAACTGGAAGCCGGATGCAGGCTGGCGGCGAAGTACGACGTGGCCTCGGTGTGCATCAAACCCTACGCCGTAAAGCGAGCGGTCGAGTGGTTGCGTGGGACGGATGTGATCGTCGGAGCTGTCATCGGCTTCCCTCACGGCAACAGCGCCACCGAATCGAAGCGCTACGAGACGGAACTGGCGTGCAGGGACGGCGCGAAGGAAATCGACATGGTGATCAACATCGGCAAGGCGCTGAGCGCCGACTGGAACTACATCGAGGCCGACGTGAAGGCCGTGTGCGACGAGGCGCACAAGCACGGGGCGCGGGTGAAGGTGATCTTTGAAAACGACTACCTCTCAAACGGTGGAGCCGGCCTGAGCAGCGACGACTTCAAGCGCAAGCTCTGTGAAATCTGCGAGCGCGCCGGTGCCGACTGGGTGAAGACCAGCACGGGCTACGGCTTCGTGAAACAGCCAGACGGCAGCTACAACTACAAGGGTGCCACCGAGCACGACCTGGCCCTCATGCGCGCAAGCTGCAGTCCGAGGGTGCAGGTAAAGGCCGCTGGCGGCGTGCGCGATCTCGACGGCCTGATCAAGGTGCGGGAACTCGGCGGCTCGCGCTGCGGTGCCACGGCGACTGCGGCCATGATGGACGAATTCCGCCGGCGCGAGGCGGCAGGAGACGGTGGCACCACCGTCGGCAAGATCGGCAGCGGTGGCTATTGAGAGAGTGGCGAGTGCGCGCCGGGAGTTGTCGGATCGTGCGCGGGACTTGTCGGCGTCTGCCTTCGTGGCCCGCGGCAGGCGAAATATGCCTTCCCCGCTTCGTTAGGTCGGATGATGAAGCCAGCCTTCTCCTTCTCCATCTTCCTCCTCCTGCTAACCACTCCGGGCGGCCTGACCGTGCGCGCCGCCGCAGCGCCGGATTTCAATCGCGACGTGCGCCCCGTGCTCGCGCAGTATTGCTTCAAGTGCCACGGCATGGATGAGCATGGCCGCAAAGGGAAGCTGCGACTCGATCAGGAAGAGGCCGCACATGGCAAGGGCAAGTCAGGCGAGATCGCCATCGTGCCAGGGAAGCCGGATGAGAGCGAGGTCATCAAGCGCATCTTCAGCACGGACGAGGACGACATGATGCCGCCGCCATCCACAAAGACGACGATGCCTGATGCAGCGAAGGAGGTCATCAAGGCGTGGATCGCGAGCGGAGCGAAGTATCAGCAGCACTGGGCCTATGTGCCGCCGAAGCAGGTGGCAGTGCCAGGGAGCGGCGCCTTGGAAGCGCCGTCGGCGGTTGAAAACCGCCGCTCCTCGGTCGTGCATCCGATCGATGCGCTTGTGCGGGAGAGGCTGGAGAAAGAAGGACTGAAGCCCTCGCCGGAAGCGGATCGCTACACGCTCGTCCGGCGCGTCTATGTTGATCTCATCGGACTGCCGCCGACTGCGGCTGAGGCAGACGCTTTTGTGAAGGCGTCGGACGCGTACGACAAGTCGGACCCCGCCTACGAAAAGCTGGTGGACACTTTACTCAGCTCGAAACAATACGGCGAGCGCTGGGCACGACGCTGGCTCGATCTGGCGCGCTACGCCGACACGAACGGCTTCGAGAAAGACCGCCCGCGAAACATCTGGCCGTATCGCGACTGGGTGGTGAAGGCACTGAACGCGGACATGCCGTTTGATCAATTCACGATCAAACAACTCGCCGGCGACATGCTGCCGCATCCAACGCCGGACGATCTCATCGCCACCGGATTCCACCGCAACACGATGCTCAATGAAGAAGGCGGCATCGACCCAAACGAGTATCGCTTTTACGCGATGGTGGATCGCGTGGCTGTCACTGGCACGACGTGGTTCGGGCTCACGCTGAATTGCGTGCAGTGCCACACGCATAAGTATGACCCGATCGATCACTCGGAATTCTACAAGCTCATGGCGTTGCTGAACAACGCCGACGAGCCGGCTTACTACATCGACACGCCCGACATCATCGACCAGCGCGCGAAGAAGGCCGCGCTCGTGGCAAAACTGGAGGCCGATCTGCCGACGAAGTTTCCCGGCGGCAAGGAAGCGATGGAGAAAAAGTTCGATGAATGGCTCGGCAGCGAATCTCCGAAGGCGTCTCATTGGCAGGTGATCAAACCAGCGACGATGAAGTCATCGATGCCGCACCTCGAGCAGCAGGTCGATGGCTACATCCTCGGCAGCGGCGACATCACGAAGAGCGACACCTATGACTTCACCTTCGACCGATCGATCAAAGGCGTGCGCGCCTTGAAGCTCGAAGTCGCCTCGCATCCGAGCCTGCCGAACGATGGGCCGGGCCTCACGTATTACGAAGGGCCGCTCGGCGGCTTCTTCCTCAGCGAGCTGCACGTCTTGAAAAACGGCGAGCGCGTGAAGATCGCGGACGCCGATGAAACCAACAGCGAAGAAGAAGATCGCATCAGCGATGCCGCTGCCGGAGCCAAGCCAAAAGCAGCCGCCGCGAAAGCCGGCAAGGCTGCAGCAAAAGCAAAGGCGCGGAAGCAAAGCAACGCCTCCGCGACACAGGACGGCGAGATGTCCTCCGGCTGGCAGGTGCTCGGCGGCGCGGGCCAACATCACGCGGCGGTGTTCGTTTTCGAGAAGCCGATCGACATCGACTCGACCTTCGCGCTGAAGATGCAATTCGAGCGGCATTTTGCCTGTCCGCTCGGAAATTTCCGCCTCTCCGTCACCACCGACGATCACGCGACGGCGATGCGCTGCCCGCCGGAGATCGAGGCCTTGCTCGCGAAGCCTGCCGGCCAACTCACGGGCAATGATCGCGCACAAATGCAGCGTGAGTTTTTGATGGCGGCGCCCGAGATGAAAATGCACGCGGATCAAATCATCGCCAATCGCCGCGATCCGCGCGGCCAAGCCACGCTCGTGATGCGCGAGCGGCCCGCGAACAATCCTCGCCCGACGCATCGCTATCATCGCGGCGAGTATCTCTCGCCGAAGGAAGAAGTTTCGCCTGCCGTGCCCGCGTTTCTGCCTTCGCTGCCGGGGAATGCACCAGCGAATCGTCTCACCTTCGCGAAGTGGCTCGTGTCACCGGAGAATCCGCTCACCGCGCGCGTCACGGTGAACCGCCAGTGGCAGGCGTTCTTTGGCCGCGGGCTCGTGAAGTCGCTCGAAGACTTCGGCTATCAAAGCCAGCCGCCGTCGCATCCTGAGTTGCTCGACTGGCTTGCCGTCGAGTTCATGAAGCAAGGCTGGTCGATGAAGAAGCTGCACCGCCTCATCGTCACGAGCGCCACTTACAAGCAATCATCACGCATCACGCCCGAACTCGCCCAGCGCGATCCCGAGAACGTGTTGCTCGCTCGCGGTTCACGCTTCCGACTCGATGCCGAGATCATCCGCGACTCCGCTTTGAAAGCCGCCGGTGTGCTCTCCCTAAAAATGGGCGGCCCCGGCGTGTATCCGCCGCAGCCAGCGAGCGTGACCAGCGAAGGCACTTACGGCAAAGTCGATTGGAAAGTGAGCGAAGGCGAGGATCGCTATCGCCGCAGCCTCTACACGTTCACAAAACGCACCGCGCCCTTCGCGATGGCCACCACCTTCGACGCGCCGACCGGCGAAAGCTGCCTCGCCCGCCGCGATGTCTCGAACAGTCCGCTGCAGGCGCTCACGCTGCTGAACGATCAGATGTTCATGGAAGCCGCGCAGCAGATGGCAAAGAAGGTCATCGCCGAATCGCAAAGTGATGCCGATCGCCTGCAAAACATCTTCCGCCGCTGCGCCACCCGCCCTGCCGCCGCAGACGAACTGGCGATGCTGAAGACCTTCCTGCAAAAACAACGCGACAAAAAACTCGAAGGCGAAGCGCTGTGGACGGCCGTGTGTCGTGCGGCGCTGAATCTTGATGAAACTGTGACTCACCCATGAACACCCCCAACATTACCCGCCGTCACTTTTTCCACGACTGCGCCGTCGGCACGGGCAAGATCGCGCTGGCTTCGCTGCTGGCGGAGTCGGCTTACGGAGCCTCGCGGAGTCCGAACATGGCCGCGCCGACACATTTTCAGCCGAAGGCGAAGGCGGTCATCCACATGTTCATGGCCGGTGCGCCGTCGCAGCTCGAGATGTTCGATCACAAGCCGATGCTGACGAAATATGAGGGCAAGCCGTTGCCGCCGTCGATCATCGGCGGGCAGCGATACGCCTTCATCCGGCCTGACGCGGCGGTGCTCGGGCCGCGCTTCAAGTTTGCAAAGCACGGACAATGCGGAGCGGAGCTGTCGGAAGTGTTGCCGCATCTGGCGACGATTGTAGATGACATCGCCATCGTGAAGAGCTGTCGCACCACGCAGTTCAATCACGCACCGGCTCAGATCTTCATGAACACTGGCTTCTCGCAGCCGGGCCGGCCGAGCATGGGCTCGTGGATCACGTATGGCCTCGGCGCAGAGACGCGCGACCTGCCGAGCTTCGTGGTCATGAGCACGGGCAGCGGCATCAGCGGCGGCGCGGCATGCTGGAGCAGCGGCTTTTTGCCCAGCGTGTATTCCGGCACGAGATTCCGGAACACGGGCGATCCCATCTTGAACGTGAGCACGCCACAGGGCATCGATTCTGGCACGCAAAAGGACACGATCGATCTCATCAACGCGATGAATCAGCGCCGCCTGAAGCTCGATGGTGATGGCGAGACCGCCACGCGCATCGCGAACTACGAGATGGCCTACCGACTGCAAACCTCCGCGCCGGAGCTGATGGATCTCACGAAGGAAGACGAAGCCACTCTGAAAATGTACGGCTGCAATCCGAAGGAACCGTCATTCGCCCGCGCCTGCCTGCTCGCACGGCGCATGGTCGAGCGCGGCGTGCGCTTCATCAATATCTACAACGAAGGCTGGGATGCACACAGCAACGTGGAAGGCAATGTGAAGAGCAACTGCGCCAAGACCGACCAGGCCAGCGCCGCGCTCGTGAAGGATCTCAAACAGCGCGGCCTGCTCGACAGCACGCTTGTCGTCTGGGGTGGCGAATTCGGCCGCACACCGATGGTCGAGGCCAGCGTCGCGCTCGGCCGCTCGATGGGCCGCGATCACCATCCGCAGGCATTCACCATGTGGCTTGCCGGCGGCGGCATCAAAGGCGGCGTCACCCTCGGTGCGACCGATGAGATGGGCTTCAACATCATTGAAGACGAAGTCCATGTCGCCGACCTCCACGCCACCATCCTCCACTGTCTCGGCATCGACCACGACCGCCTGACCTTCCGCGCCGCCGGCCTCGACTTCCGGCTCGTCGGTGTCGAGCCTTGCCATGTGGTGAAGGAAATTCTGGCGTAGCCGCGCTGGCGGCGGGATCAAATCGCCGGGCAAGACGTATCGCCTCACTTCTTCTCCGCCGCCTTTTGCGTCGCGGCCTTCTTCTTCGCATCGGTCAATTTCGTCAGCTCGGCCGCCTTCTCCGCGTTTTGCTTTGAGACGAGCGGGAAATCGTCGGTGCGGAAGGGCGTGAGCGGCAGACCTTCCTTGGAGTACACGTTGCACACTGGATTGTCCGCCCAAGCATAGCGGACGGCGACCGGCGCGGCGACCACGCTGCTCGACACCTCGAGCTTGTCTCCGCTCAAGAGCCTCGCATCAGCCCACACCCATTTCTTGTCCGCTCCGCAGACGGCAAAGCCTTTCACTTCCGCTGTGTCCACCGTCCGCAGGGATGAGCCGAAGCAGTCCACTGTCACCACCGCCTTGCGGCCCTGCACTTCCATGCTTTTCAGCTCGGGACTGCGATACGGAATCTTCAGGCCGTAATCCTTTGCGAGCGCCCAGCGCACGAGACGCGCGGCCACGTCACGCTTGTTCCGCGGGTGAATGTCCTGCCCTTCACCGAGATCGATGATCACCGCCTGGCCGGTGTTCTTGAGCAGGCTCATCGTCTTGCTCTGCGCCTCGCGCAGCTCGGCCCAGTCGCTGTCACCGGGAAGTGGCTGCTCTGGCTTGAAGTCGGCGAGTTGCACCCAGTAGAAGGGAAAATCGCCCTGCTTCCACTCATCCCGCCAATGCTGGATCATCAGCGGAAACAGATATGCATACTCATAGGCTCGGCCCGCATTTGACTCGCCCTGATACCACACCACACCCTTGATGCCATAGCCGATGGTGGGATGCAGCACGCCGGCGTAGAGATTGCCGGGGCGGTGCTGGCCGGTCATCGGATTCTGCGGCGGACGCGGCAGCGGCGCGGGCGGCGGCTGCTTGTTCTTCACGGCCGCTCGGCGCGCCTCATTCCACGCCGCGACTTTTGCCCCGTAGTCCGCCTTCTGCTTTTCGAACTTCTCCGGCGAGAACTCCGCTTCCTGCTTCTTCCAGCCTCCGAGCAAGTCGGCGAAGCGTTTGTCCTTCTCCAGCACATCACGCCGCACCCATGCCTCCGCGGAGCTGCCGCCCCAGGCATTGTCGATCAGCCCCACGGGCACGCCGAGCGTTTCGTGCAGCGTGCGTCCGAAGAAAAATCCCACCGCCGTGAAGCTGCCTACGTTCTGAGGCGAGCACGGCTCCCACTGCCCCTGGAAGTCCTCCTGAATCTCCTGCGTGCCCACCTGCGGCACGGAGATCAACCGGATGTCCGGATACTTTGCCATCGCGATCTCGATCTCCGCATTCAGCGCACGATCCACGCTGAAGCCCATGTTGCTCTGCCCGGAACACACCCACACCTCGCCCACGAGGATGTTCTTGATCTCCCGTTGCGTCGTGCCCGCGATGCTCATCGTCGCCGGTTTCGCGCTCGCCGGCACGGGATCGAGCTTCACGCTCCACTTTCCTTTTTCATCGGCCTTGCCCGTCACCGTCTGCGCACCGAACTTTACCGTCACCACCGTCCCCGGCGCATCCCAGCCCCAGATCGGATTCGTCTGCTTTTGCTGGAGCACCATGTTGTCGCCGATGACGGCCGGAAGCTTCAATTCCGCGCGCGCGCTGAGCGTGGCGGCGAGGGACAGGAGAAGAATGCGCGTGGTCATGGATCGAGGCGGGAACAAACGCACCGGCCTCACGGGGCATTTCGCCGGAGAGTGGTGTTTCCGGCAAAAAGAAAGTGCGCCGTGCCCGGCCTCCGCGAGCAGTGCCTGCGCGTTCGAGAAGGGCCAGCGCCTGGCCCGCCTCGTCGGCCAGCGGCGCAGCCTCCTCATCCTCGACGGCCTTGAGCCGCTGCAATACGCGCCCACCGCGCCCACGCCGGGCGAACTCAAGGACCAGGGCCTCGCCGCGCTGCTCAAAGGCCTGGCCGCCGCCAGCCACGGCCTGTGCATCGTCACCACCCGCTACTCGCTGCCGGACCTGCGGGCCTTCTGGCAGACCACCGCGCCGGAGGTGAAACTGCTGCGCCTGTCCCGCGATGCCGGCGTGCATCTGCTCAAGACACTCGGCGTGAAAGGCAGCGACCTGCGCAACATCGAGCTGAAGAACGGCGACGGGAAGATCGAGCTGGTGAGCGAGTTCGAGAAGCTGGTGGAAGACGTGAAAGGCCACGCGCTCACGCTGCAACTCCTCGCCACCTTTCTCCGCGACGCGCACGATGGCGACATCCGCCACCGCAATCTCGTGAAGCTCGCGGAAGCCGATGCGGAGGAGCAGGGCGGCCACGCCTTCCGCGTCATGGAGGCATACGAACGCGAGTTCGAGCGCGAGGGCGACAAAGGCCGGCGCGCGCTCGCCATCCTGCGCCTGCTCGGCCTCTTCGACCGTCCCGCCACGGCGGATTGCCTGGAGGCGTTGTGGTCGGGTGAAGTCATCGCGGGGCTGACCGATCCGCTCATCGGCATCAGCGAGGCGCAGCGCAACCTCGCGCTGCGGCGGCTGGAGGACGCGCGGCTCATCGCCGCGGCGCGCGATGCCGCGCACCGGCTCGTCTCCATCGACGCCCATCCCCTGCTGCGCGAGTTCTTCGCGCAACGCTTGCGCCACGGCCCAGGTTGGAGTCCCGGCTTCAGCCCGTCAGGAAAGGGCGCGACCACCGCGACGCACACCCAACCGCCTGAAGCGAAGCTCGTTGGAGTCCCGGCTTCAGCAGGTCCGCAGTCGCCCGATGCCCCAGACCAGGGCGAAGGTGGGCTGAGAACGTCCGAGCCGCCTGAAGGCGGGACTCCAACAAACGCCTGGCGCGCGGCCCACCGGCGGCTCTACGAACACCTCTGCGCGAGCACGAAGGAAGGCGACCAGCCCACGCTCGAAGACCTCCAGCCGCTCTACCAAGCCGTGGCCCACGGCTGCCAGGCAGGGTTGCAGCAGGAGGCGGATGAAAAGGTCTACTTCGCCCGCATCAAGCGAGGAGAGGAAGCCTACAGTTCGAGAAAACTCGGCGCGTTTGGTTCGGACTTGGGAGCAATCGCCTGCTTCTTCGAGCAACCGTGGAGTCGTGTTTCGTCCGCGCTCCCAGCAGGGATTCAAGCTTGGTATCTGAGCGATGCCGCATTTCGACTGCGCGCCTTGGGTCGGCTGACCGAGTCCCTTGAGCCAATGCGGGCTTCGCTCGAATTGGCCGCCAGGCAGCAAGACTGGAAGAACGCCGCCATCCGCGCCAGCAACCTGAGCGAGCTGGAGCTGACGCTGGGCGAGGTGGCCGGGGCGGTGGGGGACGCCGAGCAGTCCGTGACCTACGCCGACCGCAGCTGCGATGCGAGTATGCGGATGATCATGCGCACGACCCACGCCGACGCCCTGCACCAGGCGGGCCGCCGGGCCGAGGCGGAGACGCGCTTCCGCGAGGCCGAGCAAATGCAGCAGGAGATGCAGCCCGCCTACCCGCTGCTCTACTCGCTGCGCGGCTTCCGGTATTGCGACCTGCTCCTCGCCGCCCCCGAGCGCGCCGCGTGGCAAAGTAGCCATCACGCTCCGCGTGATGAGCGTGAGACTGCCGTCACGGGAAAATCCGTCGATACATCCCAGCCTGCGATTGATGCGGATGCTGAGGCTCCTCTCGCGGAGCGAGAGGGCTACCTTGCCACCTGCCGCGCCGTCTCCCAGCGCGCGGCGCAGACACTCAAGTGGGTCACCGACGCAAAGATGAGTCTTCTCACCCTCGCCCTCGACCATCTCACGCTGGGCCGCGCCGCGCTTTACGCGGCGATTCTGCAAGGTAGGGCGGGCAGTCCTCTGCCCGCCGCGGACGCCCTCGCGCCACCCGACGCTCCGCCACGTCCGGACACCCAGCGGCGCGCGCGGAGCGACGCGCCCTACCTGGACACCGCCCGCCGCGAACTGGACGCCGCCGTGGCCGGTCTCCGCCGCGCCGGCCAGCAGTTCCTATGCGTCTCGGGCCTCCTCACCCGCGCCTGGCTGCGGTTTCTCACCGGCGCGCGCACCGGCCCCGAGAGCGCGCAGGCGGACCTCGACGAAGCCTGGGAAATCGCCGAGCGCGGGCCGATGCGGCTGCACATGGCGGACGTGCTGCTGACGCGGGCGAGGTTGTTTGGATGTCGGAGGTTGGAAGTCGGAAGTCGGAACCAAGCGCCGATCTCTTCCACTTCCGACTTCCCCCGTCCGACTTCCAACCTTCCCTATCCGTGGGAGTCGGCGGAGGAGGATTTGGCGGAGGCGCGGAGGCTGATCGAGAAGTACGGTTACGGGCGGCGGATGCCTGAACTCGAGGATGCCGAGGCCGCACGGCTGCCATCTCGCTCTGCGAGATGAGCCTTGGGCGTGCGATGGCAGAAACGACCTCCGGCTTGCCACGGCGGCTCCGCTCGACCGGAGCCAGGTGGCTTTGCACATCCAGACGGATTTTTGCGATCCGGAGATCAATCGGTCAACGGAGTACGCGGCACGTCCCGCGAAACAACACGGCTGCTTTGCCGCTGCACGACACGTGCGCCGCCCCATTCGACAAACCCGCATCCTTGGCTACCATCCGCGCCCTATGCTCGACATCCGACTCATCCGCGAAAAGACTGATCACATCAGAGAACGCCTCGCCACGCGCAACGGGGCGCTGCCGTCCTTGATCGACGAGGTGCTCGCCATCGACGAGCAGCGCCGCGCGGCAGAGACGGAGCGGCAGAAACTGCAGAGCGACCGCAATCGCATCAGCAAGGAAATCGGCATCGCGAAGAAGAACGGCCAGGACACCAGCGCCATCGAGGCGGAGGTACGCGGCATCGGCCAGCGCATCGACCAGATCGGCAAGGACGCGGACGCGGCGGATGAAAAGCAGCGTGAGCTTTTGCTAGGCATCCCAAACACGCCGCACGATGCCTGTCCCGTTGGCGACAGCGCGGAGCAGAATCCCGAAGTGCGAGTGTGGGGCGAGAAGCCGAAGCACGACTTTGAACCGAAGGACCACATCGCGCTCGGCGCATCGCTCGGCATTCTGGATTTCGAGGCGGGAGCGAAAATCAGCGGCAGCGCTTTTGTCGTGTATCGCGGTGCAGGTTCGAAGCTCGAGCGCTCGCTCATCAGCTTTCTGCTCGACCTGCACACCACACAGCATGGCTACGCGGAAGTGAGTCCGCCTCTGCTCGTGAAGCCGGAGTGCCTGGTCGGCACGGCGCAGTTGCCCAAGTTTGAGGATCAGCAGTACAAATGCGAGCGTGACAACCTCTATCTCGTGCCAACAGCCGAAGTGCCGGTGACGAATCTGCACCGCGAGGAAATTGTGGCGCTGGAGAAGCTGCCGATTCAGTACGCAGCCTACACGCCCTGCTTCCGCAGCGAGGCCGGCGCTTCTGGCCTCGGCACGCGCGGACTTATCCGCATGCATCAGTTCGACAAAGTCGAGCTGGTGAAGATCACCACGCCGGAGAGTTCGATGGCCGAACTCGAAACCCTCACCGCGAACGCCGAGAAGGTGCTGCAGCTTCTCGGACTCCACTACCGCGTCATCGAGTTGTGTACCGGTGATCTCGGATTCGGCAGCACAAAGACCTACGACATCGAAGTCTGGGCGCCGGGTCAGAACAGCTATCTCGAGGTTTCCTCGTGCTCGAATTTCGGCGACTATCAGGCGCGCCGCATGAATCTGCGCTACAAGGATGAAAATGGGAAAAACCGCTTCTGCCACACGCTCAACGGCTCGGGCACCGCGCTCGCGCGCCTCTTCGTCGCTCTCGTCGAGACGCACCAGCAAGCCGACGGCTCCATCCGCATCCCCGAAGCGCTCAGGGGCTATTTTGGAGCCGAGCGGATTGGGTAGTGCTCAGTGTTCAGACGACACTTTGCACCCTGGAGGTGAAAAATGCAGCCATCCGGCCTCAGGCGGTGGCTTCCGTCCTTTCACCCCCTTCCGTCCCTCTCCCCGCTCACTCGCCACCGCCCTCCGTACCGCTCTCGCCTCTGAAAATGCGCCCGCACCATCCGAGGCGGCGCTCATCGGCGTCTCCGGGGGGCGTGATTCCGTCGCGCTGCTACGCTCTCTCCTCGCGCTCGGCTGGAAGAAGCTGATCGTCTGCCATTTGAATCACTCCCTTCGTGGTCATGAATCCGACGCCGACGCCGACTTCGTCCGTAACCTCGCCAAAGAACACGGTCTCAAGTGCGAGATCGCAAAAGTCCGCGTGTCCGCACTTGCTCGAAAACAGAGCATTTCCACTGAACTCGCCGCTCGCCGTGCTCGCGAGGCGTTCTTTCTTCGCATGGCACGCAAGCACCGCACGCCATTCATCTTCCTCGCACACCACGCAGACGACAACGCCGAGACGATCCTCGGCAATCTTTTCCGCGGCACCGGACTGGCCGGACTCGCCGGTATGGCGCCGAGATCCGAAACGGAAGACGGTCTAATCAAACTGCGCCCGTTGCTCGCCTTGCGCCGCAGTGACATCGACGCCTTCGTGACGTCCGCCGGCGTCGAATTCCGCGAGGACTCCAGCAACACAACGCCGGAGCACCGACGCAATCGCATCCGCCACGAATTGCTGCCTTTGCTGGACGACATCTTCGATCGCGATGTGGTCCCGATCCTCGGACGTGTCGCGCAGAACGCACGGCGGGATCGCGATTGTCTCGACGAGCTTGCGCGCGAATTCGCCCGCACCGACACGCTGTTCCAAGCCGACGGCTCGCTGCGCCTCACATCCGAACTCGTGCAAGCCGATCCCGCCATCCAGTCACGCATCTTGCTCGGCCTGCTCGTCGATGTGGCCGGCTGTGCCGACATAGGCACGCATGAGATCGAATCCGCGATATCAATGCTCCAGCCCGGTGGCCCCGCGAAGATCAATCTCCCTGCTGCCCGGCACCTGAGGCGAAAATCGAAGCGTCTTTGGGTCGAGTGAGCCTACCGTGGAAGCGGAGAGCCTGATCGCGTCTCCCCAAAAACAACAAAGCCGCGCCCCGTTTCCAGGGCGCGGCTTCGTCGATGGGTTCAGACTACTTCTTGCAGCAGTCCTTCGTGCAGTCGGCGCACTTGGCACCGCAGCACTTCGTGCATTTTTCCTTGCCGCCGCAGCCGCAGGCTTGCGAACTGACCGGCATGGCGAGGAAGCCGAATGCGAGGGCGAGTGTGAGGATGGATTTCATGTTTTCGATTTATAGTTGGTTGGTTGCGTTTGTGACATCACCGCCCGTTCGAGCGGCAAAAGGTTCTCCCGCTATCCAATGAGGACGCCTGCACGACCGTCTCACCGGCTGCCTCCAAAAGCTCAATGGCTTGTCCTGCTCCCATGGGATGCGCGGAGTTAACGCCACAAGCGCGAGTTTTGCAACTGTCGCCTCGTTTTCTGCCGCGGCCTGCCTTCGTGCAACAACCTCTCCCTCTAACCCGTTCCTCAGCCTCCGCACCACATCCCTCCATGAAATCCGCCCTCGCTCTCGTCGCCCTGCTCGCTTTCACCAGCCCGCAAGTTTTCTCCCAGGCCCCGGCCAAGCCGGACGCAAAGCCCGCCAAACCCGCCGCTCCAGCGATCAAGCCCACGCTCGCCGACGTGCCATATGGCAGCGATCCGAAGCAGGTGCTCGATTTCTACAAGGTGGAGTCCAGCAAGCCGACGCCGCTGCTCTTCTTCATCCACGGCGGCGGCTGGGTGGCAGGCAGCAAGAGCGGCGTGAGCGGCCTGCGCGAATGTCTCGCGGCCGGCATCAGCGTCGTGTCGGTCGAATACCGCTTCATCCAGCAGGCGATGCTCGCCGGACAAAAGCCGCCGGTGGACTGGCCGCTGCACGATGCGGCGCGGGCGCTTCAGTTTGTCCGCAGCAAGGCCGCCGAGTGGAACATCGACCAGGAACGCATCGGTGCCTCCGGCGGCAGCGCGGGAGCATGCAGCAGCCTGTGGCTCGATTTTCATCCCGACATGGCCGATCCGAAGAGCAGCGATCCCATCGCGCGCGAATCCACGCGCCTGTGGTGCGCAGCGGTCATCGGCGCTCAGACCTCCCTCGATCCGAAGGAACTCAAGGAATGGACCCCAAACAGCCGCTACGGCGGCCACGCCTTCGGCTTCATGGACCCGAATGACACCAAGACCCGCGACACGCGCTTCGCCGAGTTTCTAGCGCACCGCGAGGAAGTGCTGCCTTGGATCAAGGAATACTCGCCCATCGAGCATCTCACCGCTGACGATCCGCCCGTTTACATGACCTACAGCGCACCGCCCGCGATCGGCCAGGAACAAAAGGACCCGACGCACACCGCAAACTACGGCGTGAAGCTCAAGGAGCGCTGCGACAAGCTCGGCGTGAAGTGCGAACTCTATTACCCCGGTGCCACCGACGCGCCGCACAAGACCGCGCACGAGTATCTCATCGAGCGGCTCAAGGCGGCCAAGTGATTGCGGACTGACCCGCTGGGTCGTGCTACAAGCCTTCGCGCACGCGCTTCACACCGGCGACCATGTTCGCGAGCTTTTGCTTCGCAGCCCAGCGCGCGGTCTGGCTGAGGCCGCAGTCGGGGGCGAAGACCAGGCGGTCGGCAGGTGCGTGCTTCAAACAGGCCCGCACGGCTTCGGCGATGTTCTCCGGCGTCTCGATGTAGTAGCTCTTCACGTCGATGATGCCGACGGCGACGTCGGTGCGTTTCGCGATCTCGCCGATGACTTCGAGTTCGGCGTATTCGCGGTTTGCCATCTCAACGTGGACCTCATCGCAGTGCAGATCGAGGAACGCGGGAAACAGCGGCGCGTATTTGCGATAGCCGACGGGGTGGCCCTTGAAATTGCCGAAACACAGATGCGTGCAGATGCGCGTCTTGCCGCGACCGCTTTCGACCGTGCCATTGAAGATGTCCACGAAGCGCTTGGTGTCCTCGCGGAAGCCGTAGCAGCTCATCGACGGCTCATCGATGCAGATTTCCTCCGCGCCTGCCGCGACGAGATCGGCGATCTCCTTCCGCACGATCGGCAGCAGCGCCTCGGTGATGGCGTAGCGGTCTTTGTATTGCGAGTTCGGCGCGAGGCGACCGCTCAGCGTGTAAGGCCCCGGCACGGACACCTTCAGCCTCTTTCCAAAACCACCCGCCAGACGCTTCAGCCGCTGAAACTCCTCCACCGCCCCGAGACCACGCGGCGCGCGCAGTTCGCCCACGATCTCATGTTTCCCCCGCTGATCATGCGCCGGCGGACCAAACCGCCGCGGACTCGCTGGCTCCAGGGCGATGCCTTCGATGAATCCGTAAAACGACAGATTGAAATCAAACCGCGTCTGCTCGCCATCCGTGATCACATCCAGATCTGCCGCCAGCTGATCTTGGATAGCGATCATCGCCGCATCGTCCTGCATCTCGCGAACATCTGTGCTGCCGAACTGATCCAGGTGCTGCGCAGCAAACTCGAGCCATCCGGGAAATGGATAGCTGCCGATGACGGAGGTGCGGAGTGGTTGGGATTGCATGGGATGCGGAAGTCAGGATACGCAGCAAGGGATGCAGAATGCGGGATGCGAGATGGAGGATGCGGGACTCAAGAATCGGGACACCGGCGGGTCCGTCAACGACTGCTGCAAATCCCTCGACTTGCGCGCAGTCTTCGCCAAAAGAGGGCGCGTCTCCTGCTTCGTCCCATGCTCGAAAGCGACCTTCTCGACAAACTGCGCAAGATCGAACGCCTCTACGCCGGAGCGACCACGCCCGGTGAGAAGGACGCCGCGGCGGATGCCATCGCGCGCATCAAAAAGCGTCTGGCGGAGACCGCGAAGACGGAAAGCCCGGTGGAGTACAAGTTCACGCTGGCCGACGGCTGGTCGAAGAAGCTTTTCATCGCGCTGCTGCGGCGCTACTCGATCAATCCCTACCGCTACTCGCGCCAGCGGCGAACGACGGTGATGGCCCGCGTGCCGCGCAGCTTCGTGAACGAGACGCTGTGGCCCGAGTTTCTCGAACTGAGCAAGGTGCTGAAATCCTACCTCGACGACGTGACCGACCGTGTCATCGCCGAAGGTGTCTCCGGCGATGCCACGGAGGAGGACGTGGTGGCCGGCGATTTCCTCGAGTGAGGACACGCACGCGGACGCAATGCCCGCGGCGGCCGGACTTCGTCACTCCCCGGTCTTCTTCGCCTCCTCGGGGATCACGTTCACCGTGATGGCGCGACTGGCCGGCAGGTAGGTGCGGGCGAGGGCTTCGAGGTCCTTCTTCTCAATGCCGCTGAAGTCCTGCAGCAGGCTGCGCGACCACTCGATGCGCTCGGGATGCTCCTGGGCGCAGCGCAGGACGTTCTGGCCCCAGTAGCGGTTGTCGCGCCGCATCTGCGTGAGCTGCTCGAGCTGCGGCTTCTTCGCGCGGTCGAATTCATCGTCCGTGATGGGCTTCGTGGCGAGTTCGTCGGCGATCTTGATGACGAGCGCGCCGATGCTGGCGGCCTGCCCGGGCTTGCACTCGATCATGGCGGTCATGTAGCCGTAGCCCTTGAAGGTGTCGTTCGCCACATGGTAGCACGCGGGGCTGTAGGTCTCGCCGAGTTCCTCGCGCACCTTGATGCGCAGGCGGTCGTCGAGCACGGCGCCGAGCAGGATGAGACGGCGCGTACGCTTGATGTCGCTCATGTCCTCGGTGGGCCAGTAGATGGTGGCGATGGCCTTTGGAATCTCCGTGGTGAAACGGAAATCCTTCTTTTTGTCGGACGGGAAGCCGACTTTGCGCTCCTCGGTGTAGGCGGGCTTCTTCTCGGCACGCTTCGGCAGCGCGCCGAAGGTCTTCGCCACGGCGGCCACGGCCTTCTCCAAATCGACATCACCGACGAGGCTGATCTCGAGCCAGTCCTCCTTGAGCGCGGGAGCCAGCCACTGCTTCAAGTCAGCCGTGGTGATGCTTTCGAGCGCACTCCGATCCGGGAAACCGAAGCGCGGGTCGTCGGAATGGATGAAGCCGGAGACCTTGTCGGTCATCACACCCTCGGCGGTGTGCTCGATGCTGGTGTAGATGGCCTCGATGTTCTTCCGGAACTGGCGCTCCGCCTCATCGCGGTAACCGGGCGCGGTGAAATATGCGGCGAGGAGCTGCATCTGCGCTTCGAGATCGGCCGGGGTCGTCCTGCCCGCCATGAGGAATGCCTCGTCACCGACGGCGAACTCGGCGCTCACCGTCTTGCTGGCGAAAATTCGCCGGATTTCATCCACGCTGTGCTTCACGAGGCCGCCGGGCTGGAAGTTCGACTGCGCGAAAGGAATGAGTGCGGCCTTTTCCTTCGGCACGCTGAGCTTGCCGCCGCCAAAGTTCACCAGGACGCTGATGGCGTTCTTCTGGAAGGGCGTGTGCTTCACATTGAGCCGCACGTTGTTTTCAAAGGCGAGCTGCGTGATCTCGAGATCCTTCACCTCGTCGCGCTTCGCCACCTTGCCCTCGGGACCGAACCCGGTGTAGGCGAACTTCAACTGCTCCTCGTTTTTCGGCGCGGCTACCGGCTTGCCGTTGCTGTCCCTGTAAGCGGCGAGAATTTGCGCGCTGCTGTCGCCCTCGAGCTTGAGATTGCCACCGATAAAGATGCAGAGGTCCTTGGAGTCCCAGCTCTTGCGGAAGGCTGCGAGGCACTCGTCCTTCTTCAGCGTCTTGAGCGCGGCCTCGATGCGCGGCAGCTCAGCGGCGGGATGGGTGAAGACGCGCTTCGCGGCCAGCAGGCTCACGATCTGTGTGGAGAGCGCCTTCGACTGCCGCGTGCTGGCCTGTTCGGCGCTGAGGCGTGCCTTCTTGAGCACGGATGCCTTTGCCTCCTCGAATTCCGAATCGGTGAAGCCAAACTGAAGCGCGCGGCGCTGCTCCTGCTCGATGACGGCCAGCGCCTCCTTCCACTTTTCCGGCTTGCACTGCGTCTGCACGCCGATGACTTCGACGAAGTCGAGATACTCGTAGGAGTAGGACTCACCGGACATGATCGGGGAGTTCTCCTCCTTGGCGAGCTTGGAGAAGCGCGTGTTGATCATCGAATCAGCGAGATCGCGCACCAGCAGCTCCCGGCGGCGGACCGCGGTGTCCGGCAACTGCTTTGACGGCCGCTGCAGCTCGATGGACATGTCCGTGGCCGGCGAATCCTTCTCATGATGCAGCATGGCGATGATCCCCCTGCCCTTCGTGACGCGGCCCATGTCGGGATCGGGCGACTCCTTGCGGCGCGGCTTCGCATCCTGGAAGCTCGAGACGATGAGCTTTTCCACCATGGCCGGATCCTTGATGTCGCCGACGATGACGGCGACGGCCCGCCGCGGTGTGTAGTAGGTTTCGTAGAGGTCGGCGAAGCGCGGGCGCTTCATGGACTTGATGGTGTCCTCCAGGCCGATGGGCATGCGGCGCGAGACGAGCGCATCGGGCATGGCAAACTTGAAGCCGGCGAGCATGGTGCGGTACTCGACGGAGTCACGGCTGAGTTTCTCCGAGAGGATGATGCCGCGCTCCTTGTCGATCTCGGCATCCTTGAGCAGCATGCCGTCGAGGTAGTCGCGGAAGAGCTTGATGGCATCGGCGAAGTACTTCTCGTCCACCTTCGGTATCTCGAGCTGATAGACAGTCTCGCGGAAAGAGGTGTGCGCATTCGTATCACCGCCGAAGGACATGCCGAGACGCTGGAAGTACTCCACCATGTCCTCGCTCTCCGGATAGCCTTTGGTGCCATTGAAAGCCATGTGCTCCAGGAAGTGCGCCATGCCCTGCTGGTCGTCCGCCTCCATGAGCGAGCCGACATCCATGTAGAGCCGCAGGCTGGCTCGGCCAGGCGGCTCATCGTTTGGCAGGATCACGTAACGGAATCCGTTTTCCAGCCGGCCAAACTTCGCCTTTGGATCCGGCTTCAGGTCACTGCCTTCCTGCGGCCACGCCGGTGCGAGCGCGCAAAGCGGAGCGGACAGCGAGACGAGAGCGAGCAGGGCGAGGATGGCTTTTTTCATGATCAAAGGGCGGAATGATGAATGCAAAATGACGACTGCGGAATGCAGGACGACGAATGACGGATATCCGGGCGGATGATGGCGGGCGAACGCGGTCGGGACTGAGAATGCGGACGGAACTGGTGCTCACCTTGCATCTTCTTCGGCAATTCTGCATTCATTCCCGACTCGCGTTACCCTTCGTCATTCGTCATTCAAACAGCACGCACATCTCACACCGCACCTTCCTCGCCCAGGCCGGCGTTCGGATCGGCCTCGATGAAGCCGAGTTCGACCAGGAACTCGTCCATCGCCATGAGCGTGGCCTCGTACATTTCGAAAGAGAGGTTGAAATTGAAGAAGCCGTGGCCCTGCCTTTCGAATTCGATGAGACGGCACTTGTTCTTCTTGCGGCCCATCTTCTTGGCAAAAGTGTAGGAGCCATCGAAGGGCACAACGCGGTCCGCCGTGCCGTGCATCAGCAGCATGGGCGGCATGCCTTTGGCGATGGCGCGGATGAGGTTGGCGTTCTTCGCCGCTTTTGCGTCGGGGAAACGCTCGAGACCGAAACCGTGCTTCGAGGTATCGAGCACGGGATTGAACAGCACGAGTGCGTTCGGCACGGCACTGATGCTCAAGTCATCGGCGGGATCATCATAGCCCTTCAGCATTGCGGCGCTGGTGATGGCGTGCGCGCCGCCGGAGCCGCCGACGGTGACGATTTTGCCAGGGTTGATGCCCAGTTCGGCAGCGTTCATGCGGATCCAGCGGATGGCGGAGCGGGCATCCGCCATGGCCTCCAGCGGGCCGGCACCGTGCTTCGTTCCCACGCGATAATCGAAAGCGATGGCCGTCATCCCGCGCGAGGCGAAATACACGCAGTGCGGAGCAAACTGCGTGACCTGCCCGTGGTCCCAGCCGCTGCTAAAAAAGAACGCGGCCACCGAGCGCGGATATGGCGGTCTCTTGTCCGGCGCAGGCTCCCAGACGTAGGCGGAGAGGGCAAAGTCGCCGCCGACCTTGTAGGTCTCCTCGCGGGCGGACTTGAGCAGCTCGCGATTGCGGTCGATCGGCGTCAGTCTGCCATGTCCTTCCGGTGTCTGCTCCATGCGCTGTGGGGTCAAAAGAGCGCCAAAAATCGCGACAATCGCCGTGGCGGCAAATGCTTTTCCGCAAAGAATCCTGATTTACAGATGCACAAGTGTCTTGAATTCTCCAGCCCCACGCCATTGCAAAACCCATGATCCGCATCCTCCGCCGTCTCCTGCCGCTGCTCTTCCTCGCGGCCTGCGCACCCGCCCACGCCGCTGACGACGTGGCGCTGCGCACTGCGCTTGAAAAGGTCTATCACGAATGGCGCAATGCCGTCATCAACCGCAACATGGATGCGTGGAAGCGCTCCACCTCCACCTACCGCCAGGTCGTCACGCGCAATCTCATCATCAGCGGCGGCCAGACGTATCCGGACTCGATTTTCGAGATCCCCATCCAGCCGCCCGAGATCACGCGCCTGCGGCTGCTCGAATGTGAGCAGCACGGCCCCACCGCGCATCTCGTCTATTTCGGCAAAGTCGATCTCGGCCTGGACGCCGAGGTGATCCCGGAAAACGTCATCGTCCTGAAGTTCTTCAACGAGAAGGGCGCGTGGAAGTTCGACTCGAACCGGCTGATGAATCTCTCCCAGTCACCCGAGGTGCGCTCCGCGCTGCAAAACGGCCTCAAGCCCGACTTTCTCGACGATCCGGCCTTCACACCCAGCGGCGTGGTGCCCGCCACTCCGCCCGAGTGCCGGAAGCCGCAGTACGTCTCCGCGCTGCAGATCCAGTGCTTCGGTTACGAGCTGCGCGCCAGCATCGGCGGCTACGACTACGGCCCGCTGGCCGATACCATGGAGCAGCAGCTCATCATCGGCGGCCTCGTGCTCGGGAGGAACGACCTCACGCTCAAGATCAAGCCCCTGCCAGTGCCCGAAGGCGCTGAGCGCCTGCTCGAAGTGAACGCCGTGCTCATCAACGGCACGAAGGAGAAGCCGCAGGTGCGCATCTTCACCTGGGACACGAAGTCCGCCACACCGCCCGCCGAAATCACGCTGCCGGTTTATGTGAGCCCCGCCACCATGCGCGGCGTGTGAAGCGCGATCTGCGACCTCCGCGATGCTCTCCCTCTCCACCTGCTGGAACAGCCACCGCTTCCACGACGGACGCGAACTCGCGCGTGAAGCGCGCGCCATGGGCTTCGAGTTCATTGAGATCAGCCACGGCACCAGCGTCGCCCTGCTTCCCGGCCTCATGCAGGCCCATGACGCCGGCGAGATCCGCGTCTCCAGCATCCACAATTTCTGCCCCTCGCCCGTCGAGGTCATCATCGACGCGCCGGACGCCTATGAATTCAGCTCGCACCGCCCCTTTGACCGCGAGCGTGCCATCAAGCTCACGAAGCAGTCCATCCAGACCGCCGTGCGCTTCGGCGTGAACCGCGTGGTGCTGCACATGGGCAGCGTGCCGATGAAGGCGCTGACCGCGCGGCTTGAAGCGCTCGCTGCGGAGGGCGGGGCTTATTCGCGGAAGTTCACCGACATCAAGTTGATGCTCGTCGAGCAACGCGAGAAGTCCTCCACCTTTTATCTCGACCGGGCGCGTGCCGCGCTGCACGAGCTGCTGCCCGTCGCGCAGGAAAACAAGGTCGCGCTCGCCATCGAGACGCGCAGCCATTACGAGCAAGTGCCGGACGAGACCGAGATGCTGCAGCTTCTCGCCGACTTCGGGGACAGTCCGTGGATCGGCGCATGGCACGACTTCGGCCATGTGCAGCGTCAGGCCAACCTCGGGCTGCTCGATCACGCGCAGTACCTCGCCGCCATCGCGCCGAAACTTCTGGGCTGCCATGTGCATGACGTGACGTGGCCCGCGAAAGATCACCGCATCCCATTCACCGGCGGCTGCGTGGACTTCGATCGACTGCTGCCCCTCGTGCCGAAAGGAATCCCTCTCGTATGGGAACTCAGTCCCCGGCAAAAGCGTCTCGAAATCATGGAGCGGCTGACGGAGTGGCGTACGCGATTTGGAGGGTCGTGACAAGGCCGGCTCCGTCATCGCCCTCGAACATCGGACGTTTTCGAGCGCGAGGACGAGGACGATCCACCATCCAACCCAACCACCGCCCGCCTTGACATTCCCGCCACCGCCCCTTGAGTGCGCCGCTTCATGACCAGCGCCATCAAAGACGCCATCGACTTCCTCCGGCACAATGACCTGCCGACCATTCTCACCCGCATTCGCGCGCGCGAGGTGCCGCCGCTCATCCAGTTCGCCGCCTACAGCGTGTGCGGCGGTCTGGCCACCGTCGTTTTCCTGGGCGTGGTCTTGGCCCTCACCAACTCGGTGCTGCCTGCCGAAGTCGGCTTGAAGGTGAACGACCACCCGGTGGAGTTTTCCCACAAAGTTCTCTGGTGGCCTTCCGCATCCGCGCCCGATCACAGCCTCACGATCGCCAAAGACCACCAGAGCGACGACATCCGCGCGCAGAACCTGCTGGTGTGCAATTTCATCGCATTCATGCTCGCCAACATCGTGGCTTACGTCACCAACGTGCTCTTTGTCTTCAAGACCGGCCGCCATCATCCCATACTCGAATTCCTCTTTTTCACCGCCGTGAGCGGCGTCGCCTTCGGCATCAGCCAGATCGCCGGTCCTTGGCTCATCCATCAGTTCGGCCTGGCCACGAAGCTCGCCATCCTCACGAATGTCGTGGCATCCATGCTGTTGAACTTCGCCGGCAGGAAGTTCTTCGTCTTCAAAGGCTGACGCGGCATGGAGCACCGCGCGGGGAACATCGAGCGCAGAGCCGTCATCACCGGCATAGGACCCGTCACCACCATCGGCACCGGCAAGGCTGCGCTGTGGTCCGGCCTGCAGGGGGAGGCGAGCGCCATCCGCCGCATCCCGGAGAGCGGTCATTCGCTCTCCGGCGTGACTCGCCTCCACGCCCGCCATGCCGCCTGGATCGACGACTTCGCCCCCGCAGCCTGGTTCCCGCCGCACAAACTCAAGCGTCTCGACCGCTACGTGCAGTTCTCGCTCGTCGCCTCCCGGCTCGCCCTGCACGACTCCGGCCTGCTCTCCGACATTCGTCTTGCCAACCGCGTCGGCATCTCCTTCGGCTCCGGCCTTGGCGGCATCGCGCACGCCGAGGCGCGGCACGCGGCATTTCTCGAGCACGGCATCCGCGCCGTCACGCCGGCGCTCGCGTTCCAAATCTGGGGCGGCTCCGCGCACTCGAACATCGCCATCGAGTTCGGCCTCCAAGGCCCCGCCACCACGAACTCGAACTCCTGCGCCTCCGGCAATGTGGCGCTCATCGACGCCGCACGCTTCATCCGCGATGGCAGCGCCGATGTGGTGATCGCCGGTGCGGCGGAGTGCCCGCTCGCGCCGCTCACTTTTGCCGCGTTCGATCACATCCACACCATGTCGCGCTGGAGCGGCGAGCCGCCGCAGCATGCGATGCGCCCCTTTCACCGCGATCGCGACGGCTTCGTGATGGCCGAGGGCGCGGCGGCATTCGTCGTCGAGGAGTACGAGCATGCAAAGAAACGCGGCGCGCGCATTTATGCGGAGATCACCGGCTGGTCGCTCACGAATGAAGCCCACCACATGACCAGCCCGCGCCCCGATGGCGCGCCGCTCCGCGCGGCGGTCCAGCAGGCGCTCGACTCCGCGCGCCTGCGGCCGGAGCACATCAGCTACATCAACACCCACGGGTCCTCCACGCCCGCCAACGATGCGCACGAATGCCTTCAGCTCGCCCGTGTCTTCGGTGATTGCATTCGCCACGTTCCCGTCTCCGGCACAAAGGCATACACGGGCCACACGCTGGGCGCAGCAGGCGCCATCGAAGCGGCCATTTGCCTCGTTGCGATGGAGCAGGGCTGGCTCCCCCCCACGCTCCATCTCACGGATGTTGATCCCGCGCTCGGCGGCTTTGATCTCGTCCCATTGCACGCCCGTGAAGCAAAGCTCGACCATGTGCTGAGCAACTCCTTCGGCTTCGGCGGCATCGACTCATGTGTCGTGTTCAGCCGCGTGTGAATGCAGCCGGGAAACGAGTCTTCCGCGCCGACCGAGGCATCGATTCCGACAATGTCACCGCCCGCCGAAACGACCAGCGTGTGATTGGCGGAAAAGAAGCCGTGACTTTTTCCGCGCATGTCAAAGATTGCGTCGAAGCGCCGTTCGCATCTTCAACAGCGCGCGGCCCGGGGATCGAACGGGCCGCCCGTCGCACGGTCCCAACTTGAAATTCATGCCAGCCCAGCCACACAGCGCCCCCCAGACACCAGCCTTCCACCACAAGCCCTTCGTGTGGCTGCGGAACAAGCTGCTCGCGGGCGTGGCGCTGGCGCTGCCGCTGGTGGTCACCTTTTGGATTCTCCAGTCAGTCTATGATCTGCTGAAGGGCTGGAGCGAGCCGATGCTCGAATTCGTGGCGGTGAACGTGAACCTCGTCGCCGGCGGCCATGTGATCGATCTCGAGTCGAACGCGTTTCACCAAGTCTCAAAATTCGTGGGCGTGCTCATCCCGCTGCTCGTCTTCGTTTTTCTCGGCGTGATGGCCACCAACGTGATCGGCGCGCGCATCGTCACGGCCATGGACCAGCTCATGCTGCGCGTGCCGGTGATCTCCTTCATCTACAAGACGCTCAAGCAGGTGATCGATGCCTTCAAAGGCTTTGGCGCGAAGCAGAATTTCAAGCGCGTGGTGTATGTCGATTACCCGGCGGCCGGGATGAAGATGCTCGGCTTCGTGACCGGTCAGTTTTACGACACCGACACCGGCAGGGACATGACCGCCGTGTTCGTGCCCGGCGCACTCAGCGTGATGACCGGGCTGCTGCTCGTGGTGGAGACCGAGAAGCTGACCGATGCGCCCCTGTCCATCGAGGATGCGATGAAGCTCGTCTTCTCCGGCGGCCTCGTCGTGCCCGGGGAAGGCCGCACCGTCGCGAGGCCGGCCGCCGCACCGCTCGGTGAAACGGCGGTGACACCCGAGCCGGCGGAAGCGCAGCTCGCAAAAGATCTGCCGCCGAACCTGCCGCGCGCCGAAGACTTCGATTTCGGCGACCCGGACATTCTCGCCAGCAGCGACGACATCCGCGTGCCGCTGCTCACGGCCGCCGGGCGCAAAGCGAGAAGCTGGGGCCTGCTGCTGCCTTGGGGACGTCGCGGGTGAAGCTCGTGCGCCAGAAGCCCCCGCCAGCACGCAGGGGTTGCGCATGAAATGCCGCTGTGAGTCTGTTGCTTCTGCGTTGTCCCACAAGATCCAGGATTCCACCCACAGATGGGTTCAGCGGAAGTCCAATCCGTGGTCGTCCTGAATCCGTGGGAATCCACTCCAAATGTCTTCATGCGCAAGCCCTGAGCAGCACGCCGCCGGACCAAGCCCTCACTTGCGGACGCCGACGGATTGCGATAGAACAGCGTCCCCTCGCGCAGGAGTTTGGTCCGCCCGGGGACGACTCATGGTCTCCATCTCCATCCGGCATCTGACGAAACGCTTCGGCGGAAGCGCCGTGCTCACCGACGTGAATCTGGAGATCGCGCAGGGGGAGCTGTTCTTCCTGCTGGGGCCGAGCGGTTGTGGCAAGACCACGCTGCTCAGGCACATCGCCGGCTTCTACGCGCCGGATGGCGGCGGCATCTACTTCGATGACGAGGATGTGACCGACCTGCCCGCGCACCGGCGCGGCACGGGCATGATGTTCCAGAGCTACGCCCTGTGGCCGCATCTCACCGTGGCACAGAACGTGGCCTTCGGTCTCGAAGAGCGAAAACGCCCGCGCCCGGAGATCGAGCGGCGCGTCGATGAGACCCTCGCCATCGTGAAGCTCGACGGCCTCGGCTCGCGGCGCATCCAGCAGCTCTCCGGCGGCCAGCAGCAGCGCGTGGCCCTGGCCCGCGCGCTGGTCATCAGGCCGCGCTGCCTGTTGCTCGACGAGCCGCTCTCGAACCTCGACGCGAAACTGCGCCTTGAGATGCGCTCGGAGATCCGGCGCATCTGCAAGGAGTTCGGCCTCACCGCCATCTATGTGACGCACGACCGGGACGAGGCTCTCTCGATGGCGGACCGCATGGCGATCATGGAAGGCGGGCGGCTCGTCCAGGTGGGATCTCCGGAGGAAATCTACAAAAGTCCCGCCACACGCATGGTGGCCGAGTTCATTGGCGAGGCGAACCTCATCGACGGACGGGTGATCCGCGAGTCGAGCCGGGAGGGCTATTATGACGTGGAGGTACCGTTCGGCGTGCTGCGCGCTCGTCCGAACAACGACGACTGGCGTCCCGTGCAGGGCCAGCCCGTGGTGCTCTCCGTGCGGCCAGAGGCGCTCACCTTCGGTGACGTGCGCGACTCGCCGAACCGTTTCCCCGGCCACATCATCAGCACCACCTACCTCGGCGCCACCGTGCAATATGAGCTGCGGGTGAGTGAAGTTACCGTGATGAAAGTCTGCGAGATGAACCCGTGGGACATCCGCCTGCCCTCGAGCAGCGAACCCGTGCGCGCGATGTGCAGCACCTGGGACCTGGTGATGATCCGCAAATGAGCGGTTTCCCTGCGCCGGTCGGCGGCGAGAGCCGGCGCACCAGTCCTGGCGGCGCTTCATGATTGGCGCGAAATCCCGGCGGCTCGCGACGTTTCATTTGCATCATGAAACGCCGTACCTTCCTCACCCGGACAGCCGCGCTCGGCGCGTCCCCCTTGTTTGCCAACACCACGCCGGTTTCCGTGCCGAAAGGCAAGGCCGAGGCCTGCATCTTCATCTGGCTCGGCGGCGGCATGGCACAGATCGACACCTTCGATCCGAAGGACTTGGGCGACAATCTGGGCAAGCCGCAGAAACCCGGCTCGCTTTACAAGTCGATCGACACCGCCGTGCCCGGCGTGCGCGTGACCGAGCATCTGGCGCAGTGCGCAAAGGTGATGGACCGCATGACCGCCGTCCGCACGGTGAATCATCATGTGATCGACGAGCATGCGTTTGCAACCAACCTCGTGCACACCGGGCGCATGATCTCGGGCAATGTCGTTTACCCGAGCATCGGCTCCATCATCGCCAGTCAGCGTGGGGCTGCGGATCCCTCCGTGCCGGCGTACATTCTGATCGGGTATCCGAATGTGAGCCGCGGGCCGGGCTTCCTCGGGGCGAAGAGCGGCTATGTGTATCTCACGGACACCAACACGGGTCCCGCCGGCTTTACGCGCCCCGATTACGTGGACGACCAGCGTGCGGAAACCCGGAATGAACTTCTCAAGCCGCTCATGGCGCGTGCCGTGCGCAACCCGGCCGAGGCAGACTACCAGATGGCGCAGATGGAGGCTCTCAGACTGGCCGGGCCCAGCTTCATGCGTCACTTCAACCTCAAGGAGGAGCCGGGCGATCTGCGCTCGCGCTACGGCGGCGAATTCGGCCAGCGCTGCCTGCTGGCGCGCCGCCTCGTGCAGGCAGGCGTGCGCTTCATCGAGGTCTCTCACAATCTGAACTTCATGAACGGCACGGGCTGGGACATCCACAATGAGGGCTTCAAGAACCAGCACCTGCTCATCCAGGAACTCGACACCGCGCTCTCTGCGCTCGTCACCGACCTGGAGTCCAAGAAGATGCTCGACAAGACGCTCGTCGTGGTGGGCACCGAGTTCGGTCGTCCGCCGGAATTCGACGGCCGCGGCGGTCGCGGCCATCAGGGCACCACGTTCTCCATGGTGCTGGCCGGCGGCGGCCTGAAACACTGCGGTGCCTACGGCGTGACTGACGAGCTGGCGAAGAAGCCCGTGGAGAATCCCGTGTCGCTCGTGGATTTCCATGCCACGATCCACGCGGCCATCGGCATCGACCCCGGCAAGGAACTCATGGACGGCACGCGCCCCGTACCCATCACCGACGGTGGAAAGCCGGTGACCGCGCTTCTGGCTTGAGAGCTGGCCGGGCGTTTGCCGCGGCGTGATTGGTTGTGACAGGGCGCGCGGTTCGTCAGAGCCGGCGGTGCCCGCTTAGCGTCTCGAGAGCCACGAGGCTGGCCGCATTGCGACTCTCCACGCCCATCTTCTGAAAGCAGACGCCGAGGTGGTGCTTCACGGTTTTGTCGCTCATGCCGAGGATGGCCGCCACGTCGGCATTGCTCTTGCCCTGCGCCACCCAGACGAGGACCTCCGACTCCCGGGGTGTGAGTCCGTGGGCGTGCTGGAGAAGATCAGGCCGGCTGAAGTCAGGGTTGAAGCCTGAGCTCTCCGCAAAGCGCTGCTGCAACATCTCCGCGCGCGCGAGGCGGGCATGCACCGCGGCCAGCAGATCGTCACGCACCACGGGCTTCGCGAGGTAGTCGTCCGCACCGAAATTCATGCCGGTGCGCACGTCAGTGCGGTCCGTCCGCGCCGTGAGAAAGATGAACGGCGTGTTCGCGAACGCCTCGTCCTCCCGCAGCGCGCGCAAGACGGCATAGCCGTCGAGTTCAGGCATCATCACATCACACAGCACCAGATCGGGCTGCTGCTCGCGGGCCTTCTCGATGCCGGCGCGGCCGTTCTCGGCAGTGGCGGTGTCGAACCCCTCCATCTGCAGCATGAGGGCGAGGTTCCGTCGCATGGTGGCCTGGTCTTCGATGATGAGGATCTTCTTCATGGCGTGTCGCGGGCGAACAAAGGCAATCGTACGGTGAACGCTGTACCGGCGCCAGTCTCGCTGGATAGTTCGATGCTGCCGCCGTGCAAATCGACGCAGCGCCTGACGATGACGAGACCGAGGCCGGTGCCGGGTGCATCCCCGACATTCGAGCCGCGATGGAACGCCTCGAAGAGCCGCTCACGATCTTCCTCCGGTATGCCGATGCCGTGGTCAATCACTTCAAAAACCGCGTCGGCTCCGGCGCGCCGGATGCGGAAGATCACGATGCTCTTCGCGGGCGAATACTTCACGGCATTGGCGATGAGATTGCCGAAGATGTGACGGAGCAGGGCCTCGTCTCCCGCCGCACCATCGAGCGAGCCCTCGATGGTGGTCTCCACGGGGCATTTGTGACCGGAGATGGACTGCATCTCATCGACGATGCGTGCGACGAAGGCCGCTACATCGAGCGGCTGCTGATGGCACGCGAGCTTCCCGGCTTCGACGCGTCCGAGCACCAGCACCTGCTCCATCAGCCCGCCCATGTGCCGGGTGGAACTCTGGATGGCGGCGAGCTGCTGGCGCTTCTCATCTTCGGGCAGGCGGTCGGAGTAATGCTGGAGCAGCTCCACCGACGACATGATCACGCCCAGCGGCGTGCGGAACTCGTGGCTGACCATGGCGACGAAGCGTGTCTTCAGTTCCCCCAGCTCACGCTCCTGCGCGAGGGCGCGGTGCAGCTCTCCCTGTGTCTGGCGCAGTTCGGCGGTGCGCTCGTTCACACGCTGCTCCAGCATCAGGGCGGCCTCCGCCTGCACGCGGCTGCTGCGCCGCAAAACGGCGATCCACCCGAGCAGCAGCGCGAGCACCGCCGCGCCGCCGCCGCCCCAGAGCCAGAACTGCCGCGTGCGGACGGCCTGCGAGACACCGAGCGAGCGCACATCCGCCGGCGAGAGGAGCCACAGCTGCCGGGGATCCCGCGCGCTGCCACGCGCCACCAGCGCGCGCACCAGCACATCATCATCCACATTCAGCCGGTCAAATCCGGCCCGGCCCCCGGCATGATGGGTGGCAGCCATTTCCTCGCCGCCGGCTTCCAGCAGCATGGTGGTGCGCCATTCTCCATGCTCCATCGGCACTTGGTGGAGCGCCAGCAGCCGGCCGCGCACTTCCACCAGATCGGACGTATGCGAACCCCGCGCCACCTCCGCGAGTGAAGCCTGCACCGGCAGCGGCGCGGCGGCGGGATGCCCGAGCTTCCTGATGAAGCACTCGTAAAGATCGAATCCCACCGGCAGCGGCTCGATCACATTTTTCATGGCCGAACCCATCACCTCGACTTCATCTCCGGCATGGACATCCGGCCACGGACCGCAATCGACGACGTTCCTGCCATTGGCACCCTCCATGCGCGGCCACGGACGCTGGAGGATGATGCACACAGCCTGGTCGCGGCCGCGCACATGGAGCACACCTTCATCCGGCACACCGACGACGACGCCACGGATTCTTACTCGCTCCGGCGCGGATGTCCCCCCGTCAGAAATGTCCTTCATGTCCTTCTGCGGCGCGTCGAACGGATCGCGCGTCCCTGCCCGGACCACTTCAACGAAGGATGGACCTGTCACATGCAGCACATCGGTCCGGCTCTGCAACAAGCTGCGGCTCATGCCGGTGAAACGCAGCCGCGCGCCGTGCAGGTCGGCGGGCAATGCAGGGCCCGCATTGCGGACAAGAATCTGCGCCGACGAGTGCGTGCCGAGGATGGAGCATCCGAGTGTGCCCCCCTGCTGAATCCAGGCCGTGACCACGCCTTCCACGCTCACCCAGTCGTCGTGATTCTTCCATCCGAGCAGGGTTTCGAGTTCCACGGGTTTTGCCTTTGGCGGCGCCGACTTGCCGATGACCCGCCCCTGACAGCCGATGAGTCCGCAGGCCCGCAGGTCGGCGTCCGTCGGATCACTGCTGACGATGGACCCCACGAGTTCCATTTCATCACCCGCCACCGGCGTCGGCCACAGGCCGGAGTCGCTGTAAATGGTTCCGGCCTGCTCCTGACCTCGGGACGGCTGCATCTGGCACGTCATGCCTCCCTCGGGTCCCGTGAGGAAGACCTTGCGGTCCGGCGTGACTGCCGCCACGACACCTTTCACCCGCCACCGCCGCGCGAACTCGAGCTGCCGCTGCACGACGGCATCGATCGACGCCGGTGGCGCTGCAAACACGTCCTCCATTCCCGGCTCGACTATCTCCATCTGCTTCGCGTCGGGCACGAAGAGAACTTTGCCCAGCGACGGCGTGCTCACCACCGCACCGGTGATGCGCAGGCGCGCTCCGTGCAGACTGGGCGGCAGGCTCGCCGCATCCGGCACCGTCACATTGGCATCCGCGATCCCGTCACGGCAGACCAGCCGCACCTGGAAATCGGGCGCCTTGTACTTCCACTCCAGCACAAAGCCGTCGATGCTCACCCACTGATCGTAGAACGAAACGTCGGTAAGGTCCATGGCCGGCACCGCCGTCGGTTGCGGCAGCTTCCCGGCGCCTGTCACCCGGATCGACTCCGCGGCCACGCGCGGATGCATGTGGCCCGCCACACTGGTCATCATGGTCTGTCCCGTGATTTCGACTTCATCCCCCTGCTTCACGGACGGGTGGGCGCGCTTCAGAATCACTCCCAGTCCCCTGACTCCATCATGCACCGACATGAAGTTGAACATCGTGCTCTCACCGAGCACCACGCAATTCAGCCGCACGGGCCGCGGGTTCTGCCGCGCATCGAGACCGTCGAGCGCCAGGATGTCAGCGATGCTCGTCAGCGTGCCGTCGCCAGCCGACTGCCCATGAAGCACCGCCACCGGCGATGCCAGAAACGCGCACAGAAAAATAATGCGGAAGGCCGGCATAAAAAGGCGGCATCGTAGCACTGCGATCACGCTGACATCATCGGTCGAAGGTCGTATGCACGGCATCCCGCCCTGCCCCGTACTTTACTTCACTCCCACGCACGCCACGTCTCCGGCTGCATTCCGGCAGTAAAGCCTTCCGTTCGCCACCACCGGCACCGTCCAGCACCTGCCGCCCAGCACCTTCGCGCGCGTGCCCGGCTGGAAACCCTCGGGCGAGAGCCTGCCGATGCACAGCTCGCCCTTCTCGCCGAGGAGCACGAGCTGATCTCCCGCGATGGTGATCGCACCCGCGCCGGAATCGGGAAAGCTCCACTTCTCTTTTCCCGTGGCCCACTCGATGCATTTGAGCGCAGGCTTCTTCCCCTCGTTCCCATCGACGCCATAGAGATGATCGCCGACGAGAATCGACGGGCTCATCATGTTCCGCATCACGCGGCTCTGCCACACGAGCGCCGGCGGGTTGGTGCCCAGCTTCAGCAGCGCGCACCCCTTCTCATAGCCCGACGAGATGAAGCACTGCCCGTCATGCACGATGGCGTCCGCCGCATTCACTCCGTAGCTCGTGCGCCAGTCCTGCGCCCACAACACTGCGCCGGTGGCGATCTCGATGCCGACATAGGTGCGGCCCGAGCCAAAGGCGGCGCATTTTTTTCCATTCGCCACATACGGCGTCGGTGTGGAGTAACCGGCGTCCTTGTTCTTCGACGTCCAGAGCGTCTTCCCGCTCTTCTTGTCCAGCGCCGTGCCGCTCTCACCCACGTTCAGCAGCAGGATGTCTCCGCTGACCAGCGGCGAGCCTGCATAGCCCCAGTCGGGTATGCGGATGTCGTGCTCCTTCTGCACATTGCGGCTCCAGATCACCCGGCCGCTCGCGGCATCGAAGCAAAAAACATCACCCCAGCGGCTGAGCGTGAAGACCATCCCGCCATCCACCGTCGGCGTGCCGGTGGTGCCGCCTTCGAAGTACTTGTCGCCGAGATCAGCGGGGTAGCTGTGGGACCACACGATCTTGCCGCTCGCGGCGTCGAAGCACCACACCGTGTCTTTGTCGTCCTCATTGCCCATCGTGTACACGCGGCCGCCCGCGACGCTGAAGGACGAGAAGCCGGTGCCTGCCCGGGCCTTCCACAACACCTTTGGCACCGCGCCGGGCTTGATCGTCTCCGGCGAGATGCCGTCGTGGCTTGGCCCTCGCCAATGCGGCCAGTCGGCTGCGCTGACGTGGGCGGCGAGTGTGAGCAGCGGGATGAGTGCGAGCGTGTGTTTCATCATGGAGGTCGGCTTATTTTTCATCGGTGAGATCGACGGCGTGGTTGAACTGACGGTACGGCAGCCCCAGCTTCTCTCCGCCGTAGCGCAGGGATTTCAAGATGTTCTCCTCCTCGATGGCCAGCGCGGTTTCCACCGGTTTGTCGGAAAGCGTGGGCAGCTTCTCCACGCCGCGCTGCTTCACCAGCGCCAGCATCGCGGCCATCTGCACGCCGGGTTTGTCTGGAAAGGTGGCCCAGTACTTCTCCGTCAGGCACGGAATGCGCAGCGGATCACGAGTGATCATCTCCAGGTTCACCGTCGCGGCCGGAGCCACCTTTTCGATGCGGCGCAGCATCCGCGGCAGATCAAGGATGCCCTCGCCCAGCGGCACTTCTGAGAGCAGGAAACCTTCGGGGCACGACTGCACGGCCATGTCCTTGATGTGCGTGGTCACGACGAAGGGTGCCAGCGTCTCCACCGTCGTCATCGCGTCCTCCAACAGCGCGAGGCTGTTCCCCGTGTCGAGGCAAGCGCCGATGTGCGGACTCGCAAGCCTGCCGAGCATCTCCGCCAGCTCCGCGGACTCGAAGTCCTTGTGGTTCTCGATGCCGATCTTCACGTCATGCCGGTGCGCCACCGGTGCGGCAAGCTGCATCGAGCGCCAGGCGCGCGCCTTGAATGTCTTGAACTCCTCCAGCCGCGAATACAGCTCGTAGCGCCGGCCGCCGACGGCGCTGCGGAAAACGCCGGCCCCAGCCTCTTTGCCCGCGCGCAGGTCCTTGTCGAAGCGCGCCACATCCCCCTCGTCCTTCGGCAGCGTGATGCTCCCTTCAAGATAGAGTCCGTAAGAGTCGAGCGTGGCGCGCACCTCCCGTGCAAACTCGCGCGTCCAGCCTTCCACTCCGGTCTGCAGTCCCGCCGCGCTGATCTCGCGGCAGTGATCCAGCACATCGAGCGCCGTCTCGAAGGGCGGATGCTTCACGCTCGAGTGCTTCCCGCGCCAGCGCTTTGAGTACGAGTGGATCACCAGCCCCATGCGCTTCGGCGGCACATCCACGACCGCCGCGGCACCCCGCCATGCGGCAGCGGCACCCAGCCCGGTGATGAGTCGTCGGCGGTCGATCACGTCGCATACTCAAACGCACCATCCCCGGCGTTCAAGCGCCGAAACCGAGAGACGCATGGCACTCCACGGACGGCCAACCTCGTCCCGGCCCGGCAGTGCGTCGCGTCGCTTCAAACCGGAAAAAAGCGTCGCCAAATCCAGAGCATGTGGGCTAGGATGCCCGCTGGTTTCCCCCGAGAACCCATGGACGACTCCGCTTCAACTCAACCGCGCCCTCCCTCCTCCCGAGCCGGCTCTTCCGGTGCTGGGTGGAAGCCTCCGAGCGTGGAGCATCTTCAGGCGTTGCTGCCGCAGTATGAGATCATCTCCATGCTCGGCCACGGCGGCATGGGCGCGGTTTACAAGGGCAAGCAGAAATCGCTGGACCGCATGGTGGCGATCAAAATCCTGCCGCCGGGGATGGAGGACGATGACGCGAACTTCACCGAGCGCTTCAAGAACGAAGCGCGCACGATGGCGAAGATGATGCATCCGGGCATCGTCGCGGTGTTTGATTTCGGCGAGATCCATGAAGGTGGGGCGCTTGCTCCCGCAAGCGCCGCCCGGACGCCGCGCCCCTCCGATGCTACGAGCAACCCAACGGACAGTTCTCCGTCTCCCGCGGCGGCTGGCGGAGCAGCCGCCCTACCATCTGGCCCGCCGCTGCTCTACTTCATCATGGAATACGTCGATGGCACGGACGTGGCGAAGATGATCCAGGCCAGCGGCAAGCTGCCTGCCGATCATGCGCTCGCGATCACCGCGCATGTCTGTGATGCGCTGGCCTATGCGCACTCGAACGGCGTGATCCACCGCGACATCAAGCCGGCGAACATCCTCATCAACATGCAGGGCCAGGTGAAGGTCGCCGACTTCGGCCTCGCAAAGATGGACGACCCCTCGCAGACCAGCGGCCTCACGAAGACCGGCATGGCGATGGGCACGCCGGACTACGTCGCGCCCGAGGCGCTGATCATGGGCGTGAATGTCGATGGTCGCGCCGACCTCTACGCCATCGGCGTCATGCTCTACCAGATGCTGACCGGCGAGATACCGCGCGGCCTGTTCCTGATGCCGAGCGTGAAGACGAATGGTGAGATCGATCCGCGCTTCGACAAGATCATCACCCGCGCGATGCAGACGGACCGCGAGGCGCGCTACCAGCAGGCGACGGAGATTCGGAAAGACCTCGATGTCATTCTGACCGCGCCGCGCGTGAAGCAGGATGCTTCCAAAGCCGTGGCCGCCGTGCCGCAGGGCGCGGTGAAAAATGTGCCGGGGCAAAGAAGCGCCGCACAGCCGCCCCCCGACCGTAGGCCGGGTGTGGCGCAGCCCGCCCGGCCCGCGCACGAATCCCCGAATGCGCCCGGCAAAGGCGAAGCGAACGCACCGCCAGCCGGGCGGGCCAAGGCCACACCCGGCCTACAGTCCGCGGCCGCGCCAGGCGCGAAATCCAAAACCGGTCTCTGGCTCGGCCTCGCCGCCGGAGCCGTCGTGCTCATCGGCGGCGCGGTGTTCTTTCTCGGTGGCGACAAGCAGCCCATGGCGGAATCCGCCAAGGATGACGGACGTAGCGAAATCCGCCAGGATTCCGCCGCCAAAGGAACGCTGGCGCGCCCCGCTACGAGCACGGGGCCGGTCAAAGTGGCCGAGCCGCCGAAGAAGCCCTCCGCAGCACCATCGCCCGCCATCGCCACGACGAACGCTTCGCCGCAGGAGCAGTGGGTGGACGTGCTGAAGGAGTATCTCGCCCGCCCGGCCGACAAGCAGCGGGAGAGGGGCATCGAATCCACACCGGAAGGCGTGAAATTCACCAAAGCCGGAGCGACCTTCCCCTTCAACGCGTCGCTCAGAGAAATACCAAACGTGGCCCTGCGCGCCACCGTGCGTGGGGTCAAGGGTGGCCTCAACCTGGTCGTGCGGACTTCGGGCACTCCACCCGAGAAAAACATGCGCGATTACCAGGCGATTTTGCAGTCCGATGGCAGCGTCACGTTCAAGCGCTATGACATGACCCAGCCCGGGCCCAGCGTCGAATTGAGCCGCTCTGCGCCCATACCGGGTTTTTCCCCCGACGCCCGCCATATCTTCGAATTCCGCGCCGTGGGCGATGTGCTCACCGCGACGCTGGATGGGGGTGTGCTCGAGCCCATCCGCGATGCCTCGTTCACAAATGGCGGCATCGGCCTCGTCGGCTATCCCGGCATGATCGTGGAGAAGCTGGAGGTGGCCGACCTGACGGGCGTGAAACCCGCGGCGGCGGAGGAGCAGTGGGTCGATGTGCTGAAGGAGTATTTCGCCCGGCCGGCTGATCAGCGGCGGGAGAAGGCCATCGAGCCCTCGCGGGAGGGCGGGAAAGTCACGGAAAGGGCCAACTTCAACATCTCGCCCGGCGAGAAACAGAATGTCGCCCTGCGCGCCACCGTGCGTGGGATGAACAACGACCTCAACTTGGGCGTGCGGGGTTCGGGCGGCGTAACCGCGAAAATCGCGCGCAACTACCGAGCATCGTTCGCCCCCGATGGCAGCGTCAGGATCATTCGCTACGACCTGACCCAGCCGACGGTGGATACCGAGCTGAGCAAATCTGCGCCCATCCCGGGCTTTTCCCCCGACGCCCGCCATACCTTCGAATTCCGCGCCGTGGACGACGTGCTCACCGCGACGGTGGACGGCCGGGTGGTCGGTCCCGTCCGCGATGCCTCGTTCACGAAGGGCGGTCTCGTCTTCGTCGGCAATCCCGGCATGATCGTGGAGAAACTGGAGATGGCCGACCTGACGGGCGTGAAGACCGCGGCGGCGTCTGCGGGCGGCGGCGGCGAGAAGTGGGTGGACGCACTGGCCGAGGTGTTGGCCAAGGGGCCGGGCAGTTCGGCCGACGCTCTCGCAAAGGTCGCCGATGGGGTGGAGGTCAAGCGACGCGATCCCCCCATCGGTCTTCCCCTTGGTCCACGAGGCTCGTTGCGCGACTACGCGTTGCGGGCGCGGGTCCGTCCCATCAATGTTTCGTTGCAGTTCTCTTTGCGCACTGCCGGCAGCATCACGAATGGCGATATGCACAGCTATGTGGCGGACTTCAAATCGGACGGCAGTGCGACGATTCGCCGACGGGATGCGAACGACAAATTCGTGGAGCTCGGCGCGTTCCCGGCGATCCCCGGTTTCGACAAATCAGCGTGGCACTCCCTGGAGTTCCGCGCTGAGGGCGAAGTGCTGACCTTGCGTGTCGATGAACAGACGGTCGGCACCGTGCGCGATTCCACGTTCAGCAGCGGCGGCGCTTATTTCGTCTGCGACACCGGCATGATCATCGAGAAGCTGGAGTATGCCGACCTGACGGGCGTGAAGCCCGCGGCGGCTGTCGCCTCATCTTCCCTGCCCGTCATCACCGGCTGGCAGGACTTGATGGGCGCGGCGAAGAAAGAGATTCCGCGAGTGGGCCAGACCGGCGTGAAGGAGGACAATGGCTGGCTGGTCGCCAGCAATTTCAAAGGCACGGCCGGCGTGGCGCTCGGCGAGAAGCACTTTAAGGACACCGCCATGCGCGGACGCGTGCGCGGGTATCTCTCTGCGGTGCTGCGGCACAACGAAGCACTGCCAGGCAACTATATCGTGAGATTCCAGAAGAACGGCACCGGCTCCATCCTTCAGCTTACCAGCAACCCGCGAAAGGAAACGGTGCTCGCGAGCTTCACGATGAGCAGCGCCCCGGAGCACGACTTCCTCGTCACGATGACCGGGCCGGACATCCGCCTCTGGGTGGACGGCACGCTCGCAGCCACGGCGCGCGACACCACCATCGCCAGCGGCGTGCCGGGCATCACTCTTGCGGAGGAAGGTGCCGCCTTCCGCGACCTCGCCGTCGCCGAGCTGCCGGCGGATTTCGCCAGCAAGCTCGCGCCCGTCGATGCCTCGGGCGGGCCGTGGATAGATGCCATCGCGAAGGTGTATCCTCCCGGCACGAATCTCCCCAGTTCGTTGGTGCGCGAGGGCGCCGGCATCTACCTGACCCCGCAGGCAACGGGGGCCGCCACGCTGTGCACCCTCAACAATCTCCGCGACTTCGAGATTCGCATCACGGCCAGGTGCGATTCGCCCAAAGGCTATTGGAACATCTCCGCACGCGATTCGTCGCAGGACGGAAAGCGGTCCCAATACGTGATGAATGTGTTTTCATCCGGCGGAGGGAAGGTGGACTTGCAAAGCCGCAATGGGAAGCTGCCGGAGCCGAGCGTAACGCTGGGCAGCAGCGCGGCCCCGCCGGGCTTCGACATCACGAAGGAGCACACGCTCCACGTCCGCCTCCAGGGAACACGCATCATCGTGCGGCTCAACGAAGCTGAGGTCATCAACGCGGAGGATGCGACCGCCTCAACCGGTCAATTCTTCATCTACTCGCAGCTTGGGGGCATTCATCTCTCGAAGATTGAATACCGCGAGCTGCCGCCTGCCAAAGCGTCCGCCGCTGCGGCGAGCGGCAGCGAGAAATGGGTGGACGGCCTCGCCGAGTGGTGGGCCGATCCCAAGAATACGAACAGCGCCAGGATGGTGAAGGAAGCCGGAGGTTCGCGGCAGGTCGATGCCTTTGGAGCTGGTATCGCGCGTGACTTCAAGGATGTCGCCCTGCGGGTCCGGGCCGTTGGCGGCGCGAGCACGGACTTTTACAAGCTGAACCTGCGCTTGGGCAACGGGGGCTATCAGGCCCACCTGAAGAAAGAGGGGAAAGGTTTCATCTACCGCGGCGAGGTGAACCCCGAAGGCAAGATGCAATACGTGACACTGGCGAGCTTCGATCTCCCCGCCGGCTTCTCCATCACCGAGCGGCACGAGATGGAGTTCAGCGTGATCAAGGACGTGATGGAATTGTTCCTCGATGGCCAGAAGGTCGCCACGGCGCGCGACAGCGTGCGCACCCACGGCGCGATCTCCATCGAAGGAAAGGGCGCGTTGTTCGAGAAGTTCGAATACCGCGAGCTGGGCGAGAACTCCGCCGCGCCCGCACCCGCCGTGGCATCGGGCGAGAAGTGGATCGACGCACTCACACCAGCCCTCGCGAGCTGGAAAGGTGGCAGTTCGTGGAAACCATCTGGCACCGGCCTCGTGACCGTCGAATACCAGGGCTTCGGCTTCGTTCCAACGCATTTCACCGACATAGCGGTCCGCGCCACGGCGCGCTGTAGCGATGCGAATGGCTTGTGGCAGGTCAGACTGCGGGCAACCGTAACGGCGGAGCAAGGACAAGCGGGCTATAAAGCCATTCTGTCCTCCGACGGGCAGGGGCGCATCCAGATGGAGACAGGTGGCAAGCCCACCGATCTCCAAACCTTCACGATGCCCGCCGGCTTCTCGATCACCGACAGCCACACGATGGAGTTCCGTGCGCAAGGCGACCGCCTCAGCCTCGCCGTGGACGGCCGCGAAGTCGCCACCGCGCAGGATTCCACGCTCCGCAGCGGCCTGTTCAACCTGCTCGGCCAGCCAGGGACCGTATTCGAGAAGGTGGAGTATCGCGAGCTGACAGGCTCGCCGGGTGCCGCTGCATCGAGCGAGAAATGGATCGACGGCCTCGCCGAGTGGATGAGCGCCGGAAACAAGGGCGACGTGCTGGAGAAGCCCGACGCATCCGGGGCCAGGCTCGTCGCGAAGCCGCTGGGAGTGACTTGCGGCACTGCCTCGATGAAGGACGTGTCCATCCGTGCCACGCTGCGGGCGCAGACGGTCGGCATCGGCGACATGTTCGGGTTCGTGGTGCGCGGCCAGATCAAGGGCGACGGTTACCTGGTCAAGGTGGATGGGAAGAGCGGACGCATCCACCGCCAAAGCGGGGGACAGGGCACGGTGCTGAAGGCTTTTGAGATGCCCGCGGGCATTTCGATGAAAGACACGCACACCGCCGAGTTTCGCGCACAAGGCGGCGTGCTCACCTTCCTCCTCGACGGCCAGGAACTGGGCCGTGCGCAGGACACCGCATTCACCAGCGGCAGCATCTACTTCTTGGCCCAGAGGCCGAACGAGATCCTCCTGAGCAAGCTGGAGTATCGCGAACTGCCCGCCGCGCCCGCCGCGGTCTCCCCCAAGAAATCCGCCGCGACCCCAGCGCCGCCGCCTGCCGCACCCGGCGGAACGCTGGCGCGTCCCGCTACGACTGAGCCGCCGCCACTCCCCGCTGAACTCGCCGCGCTCGATGCACAGTTCATCAAGCTGCAGGCCGAGCGCGTCGCCGCGCCGTTTGAGGCCGAAATGGCGAAACTGAACGCCAGCTACGTCGGCGGCATCGCCAGGAAAATCACGGAGGAGAAAACTGCGGGGCATCTCGATGCCGTCCTCGCGCTGGAGGCGGAGCAAAAACTGCTCGCCGACAAACAGCCCGTGCCGGAGAGCGATGACGACAAGACGCCCGCCGGTCTCAAAGACCTGCGCAAGATCTACCGCGACGCCTTTGCCAAACTCGTCGCGACCCAGGCGGCAAACCTCAAAGACCTGATCGTGCCGCTGGAGAAACGCCTGGTGCAGATGGAGACGGATTTGACGAAGGCAGACCGCCTCGCCGATGCAAAGACGGTGCGCGCTTATCGTGAGGCGCTCACAGAAGATGGGGCAGGTGCTTCTGCGCCCGCCTCCCCGGCTGGCACCACGGGTGCGAGCACCCGAAGCGTGGCGCTTGCAGGAGCCAGCGCGCTGCCCAAAAACGTGAGCCCAGCCTCCGCGATCGCGCTGCGGGGCGGCATCACGAACACCCTCGGCATGAAGCTTGTCCCCGTGCCAGGCACCGACGTGCTGATGTGCATCCACGAGACGCGCTACAAGGACTACGCCGCGTATGCCACCGAGGTGCAGGGCGTGGATGCCAAGTGGAAAGATCAAACCATCGAGGGCATCCAGATCACCGACCGGGCCGAGGACCACCCCGTCATCAATACGAGCTGGGATGACGCGCAGGCGTTCTGCGCCTGGCTGGGCAAGAAAGAAGGCAGGACCTACCGCCTGCCCACGGACAAGGAGTGGAGCTTCGCCGTCGGCATCGGACGCAAGGAGAAATGGGGGAGTGACACCCCTCCAGCCTCGCTGAGCCACAAGATAGATACCGAGTGGCCGTGGGGTGAAAACTTCCCGCCCAGGACCCGGGACAAAGCCGGGAACTACAACGACATGAGCCATGACGAGAAAAACGGAAGTTATCTCAAGGGCTACAAAGACGGCTACCCGACCACCGCGCCCGTGATGAGCTTCAAGCCCAACAAGCTCGGCATCTACGACCTGGGCGGCAACTTGTTTGAGTGGGTTGAGGACTGGTATGACGGTGAGCAAAAAGAACGGACTCTGCGTGGTGCCTCCTGGTCTCACGCCGATCGCGGCTATCTGCTGTCGTCCGGCCGCTTTCGCTCCGGCCCCGGCGCACGTACCACCGCCTACGGCTTCCGTGTGGTGTGGGTACCAGGGTCCGCTGCCGAGCCGCCGCGCCCGTGACGAGCTTCAGGCCCGGCGAAGCAAAGCACGCGGCATCGAAACAGCTTCCGTTGTCATGGGCCAGGAAAAGGACACCAAACCCGGCAGTAAAAGTTTTTGTTGTTTTGAAACGCGGCGCGGTGCTTTACGATAATAAATGCATGAATGCTTTTCTTTGCCCTCCCGCCGCCAGGGCGCGGCGAATACCAATGCCGTCTGGAAATAAAACACCCGGACCCCGCGCCATCGGAAATGCTCAAGGCGCACGATCGGTCCCCCCCTCCTCCCGGACCTCTCCCGCAAGGAGAGGAAGCAGAACGATCTGCCGCCCGGCGATGCAAAGCACGCTCTCGCCCCAGCACGAAATGAACACTCACCCACACTTCCCGCCCGGCATCGTAACCAATGGCCGCGCTCGTTCGCTCGCGCTGATCGCAGTGTGCCTCATCCTCGCCATCACCCTCGCCCCACAAGCCCAAGCGGCGACCGTGGTTTCCAATTTGGGGAATACGTCCGATGGCTCCCTTGCCGTAAACAACTTAACCGGCCCTCTCGGATTCGCAGGAGTCGATGCCGCTAATTCTTTTACAACCGGTGCGGCTGCCACGCTGGAAAGTGTGACCCTGAGTCTTTCCGGCTTCGGAGTCGTCGACTTCAAAGTTGCGCTATACCTTGATAGCGCCGGGCTCCCGGGAACCAGCTTGGTGACCCTGACGGGCAACAGTAACCCAAGCAGTTTGGGTCTATACACCTACACGGGAACCTACGCGCTTGCCGCCTCGACGACATATTGGGTGGTGGCCTCCGTGCCGCACGACGTCGCTGTCAACCACCTTGCCAATTGGTATTCGACGACCAACCCCTCGGAAACCGGGCAGCCAGGCTGGAGCATCGGAGACGGAAGCGCTCAGCGCCATTGGTCCAGCGGCGTGCCGGAGGCTTGGGCGGGCAGCGACCGAGCTCTGCAGTTCTCCGTCGAAACCATGTCAGTGCCCGAACCGGGGAGAGCGACCTTGCTGTTTGGCAGCGTCTGCCTCGCCACCGTCCTGCGGCGCCGCCGAGTGGCGCACTGAAGATCGGAACTGCGGTTGCAAAACTTGCGTGTTAAGCCCCGGGCCATTGACCGGTCGGAGACCGTCCTCCACTACGGCAGCGTCACGACCACCTTGCCGAACAACTCCACGACCGCCGTGCCGTCGAACGGCTCCAGTTGCACGACGCGCTCCCAGTTCGCATTGATGGCCGTCACCGTGGGAGTCGAAGTCAGGTTCGACCAGTTGATGAGATCGGGGGACTTCTTCGGCGTGTAAACCAGCCCGCTACCGATGCGGCGGATGAACTCGTAGCGGAAGAACGATGCCGCGCCGCTGCCGGTGCGATCATAGGCCGGCAAGCCGGTGGTGCCGGTGCCGGGAGCAAGCGTGCCAACGTCCACGGCGGCGGGATTCATGTTGAAGGCGTACTTGAGCAGATTCGAGACCCCATCGCCCGCTGGATTCGCCGTCGGCGCGAGACTGGCACCGGTGAGGCCGCTGCTCGTTCCCCAGTTGTTGAAGGCCGCATTTTGCGCCACGCCGCTGATGGGGAAATCAAACATGGCTTCGTCCGCGTCATTGTTGTTGATCACGACGCTGCCGCTGAAGGTGCCGGTGCTCGTGGCATCGAGCCGCACTTGGAAGGTATGCGTCGCCGCAGCGGCGATGGCCGCGCCGGGCGCATTGAGCACGGTGAAGCCAGACGGCGCCGTGATGCTGCTCACGATGAGCGCGGCGCTGCCGGTGTTGGAGATCGTGAAATCGCGCGTTATCGCGGTGCCTTGCGCTGTGTAGCCAAAGTCCACCACCGCCGCCTGTCCGTCCGTGAGCTGCGGCGCGCCGGTGGTCGCGCCGTTGTGCAGGGTGATCTCGGGAATGCCCGTGGTGGTGAAAAATCCGTCGGCAGTGATGCCAGTGCCGGAGGCGTTGGTGGCGGTGAGCCGGTAATGATAAATGGTGCCGGGTGTGAGGCTGCCGACGGCGGCAATCACAGCCTGCGCCGAGCTGCCATCGTTGGGGGACAAGGTCACGCTCGCGCTGTGAGTGTAGCTGGTGGTCAGTCCGAACTCGAACTGCGCCGTGGTGGTCTGGCCGTTGGGATTGACCGTGCCATTGAGCGTGGCTCCGGTGGTGGTGATGGATGTGGCACCGCCCAATGTCACCGCAGGAGGCAGCGCGGACACAATAGCCTGTGCGAGGTAGGGCGAGACTTTCCCACCGGCGCTGGTGAAGAAGCCGCCCACATAAAGGCTGCCGCCGGAAACAGCCAGCGCATATACGGAGTTGTTCAGTCCCGAGCCCAGGGCCGACCACGCCGTTCCATCCCATCTGGCGATGCGGCTGGCGGACACGCCGCCTGCCGTGGTGAAGTCCCCCGCCGCATACAGATCGCTCCCGGAGACGGCCAGTGCGCTGACGGTGGAAGAGCTGTTCATGCCGCTCCCCAGCGCGAACCAGGCGATGCCATCCCAGAGCGCGATGCTGTTTACCGTCACCCCCCCGGCGGTGGTGAAGCTGCCCGCCGCGATCACACTGCTGCCGGAAATGGCGAGCGCCTTGACATCTCCGTTGGTTCCCGCCCCCAGGGCGGACCACGCGCTGCCGTTCCATCTGGCGATGCGGCTGGCGGCCACGCCGTCCGCATTGGTGAAGAGGCCTCCGGCGTAGAGGTTGCTGCCACTCGCCGCGAGCGCATACACGGAGGAGTTCATGCCCAGGCCCAGCGCGGACCAGGTGCTGCCATTCCATTTCGCGACACGATTCACCGCCACGCCGCCTGCCGTGGTGAAGCCGCCTCCCGCATACAGGTCGCCGCCGGACACCGCGAGCGCGGAGACGGAGGAGTTCATTCCGGCGCCCAAAGCGGACCACGCGCTGCCATTCCATCTGGCGATGTAGTTCGCCGTGACACCGCCCGCCGTGGTGAACATGCCTCCGGCGATCAAGTCGCCGCCGTAAGCGGCCAGGGCGAGAATCTGGTTGTTGGTGCCTGACCCCAATGAGGACCAGGCGCTGCCGTTCCATTTCGCAATGTAGTTCGTCGTCGATGGCAAATTGCCTGCCGCAGTGAACGGCCCGCCCACATACAAATCACCGCCCACCACCGCGAGCGCCGCCACGCTGGCATTGAATCCCGGGCCTGTCGCCGACCAGGCGCTGCCATTCCAGCTCGCGATGTAATACATGAACTCGGCGCTGTTGCCCGAGAGGGTGAAGTCACCGCCCGCGTGCAAGGTGCTGCCGGTGACCGCGAGCGCGCGCACGGTGGCGTTCAATCCCACGCCCACGGACGACCAGGCCGTGCCGTTCCACTTCGCTACACGCGTGGCAGGGGCGCCGCCGGCGTTCAAGAAGGCGCCCGCCACGTAAACGTCAGTGCCCGCCATCGCCACGGAGGTCACGGCGTTGTCCACGCCGAGTCCGAGATTGGACCAGAAGCTGCCGCTGATGTTCCATTTGGCGACGTAGTTGCACGGTCCGCCGCCCGTGGTGGTGAACCCGCCGCCAGCATAGAGTTCGTTACCAGAAACCACCAGCGCCGAGACATTGCCGTTCGTCCCGGCACTCACATCCGACCACGCGCTGCCGTTCCACTTGGCGATGTTGCCGGCCGTCAGTCCGCCCGCCGTGGAGAAGCTGCCTCCGGCGACGATGTAGCTCCCCGCAGCCGCGAGCGCCGAGACGACGTTGTTCATTCCCGTGCCCATGGCCGACCACGCGCCGCCGCTCCACCTGGCGATGCGATTGGCCGTCACCCCGCCCGCAGTCGTGAACGCACCGCCCGCATAGACCACGCCGTTGGAAACCAGCAGCGAGAAAACCAGGCTGTTCATGCCCGTGCCGAGCGCCGCCCAGGTGCTGCCATCCCACTTGGCGATGCGGTTCACAGTCACGCCGCCGGCGGTGGTGAAGTCACCGCCGGCATACAAATCGGTGCCTGACACGGCCAGCGAACGCACGGTGTTGTTCGCGCCCGCGCCCAGCGCCGACCAGGTGCTGCCATTCCACCTGGCGATGTTGCTGGCCAGCGCCGTGCCGACGATGGTGAAGGTGCCGCCGATGTAGAGATCGCCCGTCCCTGTGGTGACCATGGCGAGGATGCCGGATCCATTCGCGCCGCGCAGCCCGCCCATGCTGATCCAGTCCGCATCGCTGAACGTGGGATCAATGCGCACGGGATAGACTGCTGATTCATCTTCCACCAGCACACGGACACGATCCGGCGCAGGCACCTCGAATCGCGCCCGCAGTTCCTTCCCGGCGGCATCAGTGACTTTCAGCCGGCTGTATGCCAGTTCGCGACCAGTGGCCAGCACCGTCAGCTTCACACCATACGAAGCGGATTCCGCACAAGCGCCCGCTGCCTCCAAATCCACCACCAGCATTCCTTCGCCGCCCGCCGGCCGCCGGGTCAGCACAAAGTCCTGCCGCACTCCGTCAGCGCTCACCGTGTATTCTTCCATGACTCCAGGACGGAGAAACACGGCGGCCTCCGTGCTCGCCTGAACGATGCCTTCATGCCCGAGGGCGAACGCGCTGAACGGACTGCCGGATGAGGAGCGGCGGGAAACCTCGATGGCTTTCACGCGGAAGCGGTTGGGCGTGGCCGCGTCCTCATCCGCAGTGGAGGAAATCCACAGTCCATCTCGCGTGGCCTCGCCCTCCAGGTCTTGCATCACCGCCGTGAGCCTGGCCCCGCTCTTCGTTGGCGTGACGCGGCCATCATTTCCCGGTCGCTGCTTTTGCACCTCGGCTCCGAGCTGGTCAAAAGGAATGGCAACTGGCGGCAGCCGCGTCGCCACAGGCGACACCTCGCGCTGCAAGCTGTCTGCCAATGCAAAGCCGAAGCTCATGGATCCCGCCACTGCGGTTAGCAACGCAATGCGGGCAATCGGCACGGATGTTGTTTTCATGGTGGTGGTCAGGGTGTTGGCCATTCAGTTGATTGGCTTCAGTGAAATGTCTCGAAATCGTCCCGCCGTTGTTGCATTCCTGGCTGACAAAATTCCCGGTTCGCCGGGCCCGTGCCACAACCTTTGGGGTGAGATAATCCCCGGCGGACTGCCCTTCCCTATCGTTCGTGGTGGCGTGGAAAACCCGCCGTCCCGCATCCAATGCCACATGTTCATGGCATGGGGACTTGAGCCGACGCCTGATGCACAGGCGTTGCTTGGCCCATGCGCAAACCTCTTTTCGACAATCTCACCGGGCCAGTCCGGCAGCAGCCTTGGCTCCCGGCGCTTGTGATCCCCCGGTTTTGCGACAGTCTTGCCGCCTCCACCCATGCCCGACAACCTGCCCAGCAGCCCCATCGAGCACGATGTGAAGCATCGCGACTCGCTTCTGGGCGTGGCCTTCCCCACCACCCAGTGGAGCTTGGTGCTGCGCTCGCAGCAGGACGGTGCTGAGGCGCAGGTGGCGATGAACAATCTCTGCCGCCAGTACTGGTATCCCATCTACGCCTACCTGCGCTGCCGCGGCTTCGAGCGGCCCGATGCGCAGGACATCACGCAGAGCTTCTTTCTCATGGCCGTCACCGGCGGGCTCTTTGAGGCTGCGCAGCGCGAGCGCGGCAAGATGCGCTCCTTCCTCCTCGGCGCGCTCACCCGCCATATCGCCGATCACTTGCGCCGCCAGCACGCAGCAAAGCGTGGCGGCCGCGCCATCGTGCTGCCGCTCGAAGTCGAAACGGCGGAGGAAAAATACAGCAACGAACCCGCCGACCAGCGCGACCCCGAGACTCTCTACCTCGCCGCGTGGGCCAGATCGCTCATCGACACCGCGCGCCAGCGGCTGCGAAAGCACTTGGAAAGGAAGGGCCGGCAAGAACTCTTCGATCAACTGCAAGCCGTGATCGAGATGGAGGATACCGACACGCCTTATTGCGACCTCGCCGTACAACTAAGAGCAAGTGAGGCGTCACTGCGCCTGCAAGTCTTCCGTCTCCGCCGCAGGTTCGGCAAGTTGCTGCGCGAAGAAGTCGCCAAGACAGTCGAGACTCCCGAGGAGGTCGAAGATGAACTCGCCTGGCTCGCGACGGTGTTGCAGCAAGGCAATTAGTGCCCCCAGGAACTGACGTCAGCGTTCGAAAGCGGGGAGAACCAGGGCACACCTGAGCGCGTCCGTCCGTCGCAGGTCTCGCGGGAATTGTGTGGCCTTCGCCGCTCGTTCTATCTATCATCGGCGTCAACGCCCGATCCCCGCATGGACGACTCCGCTCCAACTGAACCGCGCCCTCCCTCCTCCCGAGCCGGCTCTTCCGGTGCTGGTTGGAAGCCGCCGAGCGTGGAGCATCTTCAGTCGTTGCTGCCGCAGTATGAGATCATCTCCATGCTCGGCCACGGCGGAATGGGCGCGGTTTACAAGGGCAAGCAAAAGTCGCTCGACCGCATGGTGGCGATCAAGATTCTGCCTCCGGGCCTCGACGACGAGGACGCGAAGTTCGTCGAGCGCTTCAAGAACGAGGCGCGCACGATGGCGAAGATGAATCACCCCGGCATCGTCAGCGTGTACGATTTCGGCGAGATCCATGAAGGTGGGGCGCTTGCTCCCGCAAGCGCCGCCCGGACGCCGCGCCCCTCCGATGCTACGAGCAACCCAACGGACAGTTCTCCGTCTCCCGCGGCGGCTGGCGGAGCAGCCGCCCTACCATCTGGCCCGCCGCTGCTCTACTTCATCATGGAATACGTCGATGGCACGGACGTGGCGAAGATGATCCAGGCCAGCGGCAAGCTGCCTGCCGATCATGCGCTCGCGATCACCGCGCATGTCTGTGATGCGCTGGCCTATGCGCACTCGAACGGCGTGATCCACCGCGACATCAAGCCGGCGAACATCCTCATCAACATGCAGGGCCAGGTGAAGGTCGCCGACTTCGGCCTCGCAAAGATGGACGACCCCTCGCAGACCAGCGGCCTCACGAAGACCGGCATGGCGATGGGCACGCCGGACTACGTCGCGCCCGAGGCGCTGATCATGGGCGTGAATGTCGATGGCCGGGCCGACTTGTATGCCATCGGCGTCATGCTCTACCAGATGCTCACCGGCATGATCCCGCGCGGCATGTTCATGATGCCCAGCATTGTTAGCAAGCGTGAGGTCGATCCACGCTTCGACGCCATCATCGCGCGCGCGATGCAGACCGACCGCGAGATGCGCTACCAGAGCGCGACGGAGATCCGCAAAGACCTCGATGTGATCCTGACCACGCCGCGCGTGAAGCCGGAAGCCTCCAAGGCCGCGGCCGCCGTGCCGCAGGGCGCGGTAAAAAATGTGCCGGGACAGCGCAGCGCCGCTCAGCCGCCGCCCGACCGTAGGCCGGGTGTGGCGCTGCCCGCCCGGCCCGCGCAGGAATCAGCGAATGCGCCCGGCAAAGGCGTTGCGAACGCACCACCTGCCGGGCGGGCTAAAGCCACACCCGGCCTACGTCCCGCGCCCGCCGCGAAGCCCAAACCGCAATCCGCGGCTCCCAATCCCAAACCCAAGACCGGCCTCATCATCGGCATCGCCGCCACGCTCGTGATCGGTGGCGGATTGGTTTTCACGCTCGGTGGAAAAAAGAATAGCGCCGAGACCGCCGCCGCCGGATCATCAGCTTCAACCAGCAGCGACACCAAAAGCGCCGCCGCATCCTCCGCGCCGATCAAGGTCAGCGACTCCAAGCCCGGCGCGGATAGGGCAGCGGCTCCGCCAGCCACCACGAGTGGCCCTGCGGGAACGACATCAACATCGGCGGCGCTTGCAGGAGCAAGCGCCCTACCCGGCGCATCGTCGCCCGCCGCCGAGTCGTGGCAGGACATGCTCCGCGATCCTACGCTGCTCCGCATCCCCCGCGCTGCGGACGGTTCAGAGCGCGTGCAGCGGGCGAAGGAGGGCCTGCGCTTCGTGACCTCAGTCACCGCGACAATCCCCGATTCAATGGTGAAGGCCGACGGTGCCATCCGCATGCGCTCCGTCCTCGGGAAGCCGGGCACGCTGCGTCCAAATCTCAGAGCCCGGCACGGCAGCACTGGGCATTACCAGGCGGGGATGCGCGACGAGAGCACCGTCGAAATCATCCGATACACCCGAGATGCCGGCAAGGCCACAAGACTGCGGGACTTCCCCATCGCGAAGCCTCTGGCGGATAACGAACCGTATCTGCTCGAACTCCGTGCCGTCGGCACGTCGCTCACGGCGAAGCTCAACGGGATCGAGCTTGGGTCGGTGACAGACGCGCAATTGGCCAGCGGCTCATATGAGATCGCTGTCAGCCCCCAGCAGGGCGAGCCAGTCATGGTCACGAGCTTCGAGTTTCTCGACCTGTCGGCGTCCGGTGGAGCGCCGTTAGCCGCACCTGCCGCCGCGACGAAGGACGCGCCGTTTGTGAATTCGCTCGGGATGAAGTTCGTCCCCGTGCCGATCACCGGCGGGCCGACGGATGGGAAGCGCGTGCTCTTCTCCGTGTGGGAGACGCGGGTGCAGGACTACGAGGCGTTTGTGACCGAGACGAAGCGCTCCTGGCGGAAAGCGGGATTCGAGCAGGATCCCGCGCATCCAGCGGTGCAGGTCACTTGGGAGAGCGCGAAAGAGTTTTGTGCATGGCTCACCGAGCGCGAGCGCAAAGCAGGCAAACTCGCGCCTGACGAAGCGTATCGTCTGCCAAGCGATCACGAGTGGAGCTGCGCCGCCGGCATCGGCGCCAGCGAGGATGCATCCCCCGGTCCGGGGGCGAACAGCGCCCGGGGCGACAAACAGGTGGGCGGATTTCCCTGGGGCGACCAATGGCCGCCGCCCGCAGGATTCGCCAACTACAGTGGAGAGGAAATCCAGAGTGTGCCGCCGATCCCGGACCAGAAGCTGATCGCCAGTTTCCGCGACCCCTTTCCCTACACGAGCCCAGTCGGGAGCTTTGCGCCGTCGGCGAATGGCCTCTTCGACCTGAGCGGAAATGTTAGCGAACTCTGCGAGGATGTAGCGGACTTCAAGGCGATTCCCGGAAAGGCCGATCCAGAGCGGATTGTGCGCGGCGCGAGCTGGTTCGACAGCGACAAGGACTTAATCCGCTGGTCTCGCCGCCACTGGGCTCCGCCAAAACTTCCCGGCAAGGAAGCAGGTTTCCGCGTTGTCCTCGCCACAGCCGCTTCCACGTCAGCAACCAACACCGGCGGAGCATGGCAGGAGGTGCTGCCGAATCTCGACATCACTCGCGCCATCGTGCAGGGCCAGTGGCGCATGGAGGCCGGGCAACTCGTCGGCGGGGGCGATGAGAAAGTCCACGGCACCTGCGCGTTGCCGGTTCCTGCGACGGGGAACCTCGACCTGCTTGCAGAGGTGACGACGAGTTCCGAGGGATTCGTCGCGTTGTTTTTCACGCCGGGAAACAAGACCGGAGCCTTCACCTTGAACGGTGGCCCCAAGAGGCCAAAGAGCACGTTCCGCCACACTGCCGGGATGGAAAAGCTCGACGGCTGGCTCCTGCATGACACACCCGACGCAGCCGAGCGTGACAACTGGCTGCCGAAGGGTGAAAAGCATCAGATCGTCCTTCAGATCCGCTCCGAAGGCCTCACAGCGCAACTCGATGGCCAGATCATCTACCGCTGGAGCGGCGACTGGCAGCGAATCAACATGCCCGATGGTTGGGGCGACTGGAGCAAGCGCCCGGCTGGCCCGCTCTTCGGCATCGGCGCGCAGGCGAAGACACAAATCACCGTCCACCGCATCGCCTGGCGGCCGGCTCAGGCAACTGCGGCCCAGGACGCCATCAGCACCGCAACGCCCGGCACCGCGTCTGCCCCACCGCCACGACCGGCGACTCCCGATCCCAAACTCGCCACGCTCCTCGCGCAATACACCAGCGCCGTCACCAAAGCCGCCGCGAGCGCCAGCGCCAAAGACAAACCCGCCTTCGATACGGAACTCGCCCGCCTGAAAGCCAACGCCCCGCTGCCCGCTGCCTCCGACGACGTGAAGCTGCCCGAGGCGCTGAAAAACCTGCGAGGCATCCTGCGCGAGCAATTGAAGTAGCGAAACTTCGCCAGGGTTCCGCCGCGGGCATCGGCTCCAGGCTATGCGCAGGCGGCGTGTTCCGGGCGTGTTTCCCTGCCGGCAGGTGGCCTGAAAACCAGTTGCCGCCTGCCGCATTTTGTTTCAGACAACACAGCCACACCTTCAACGCCATGCCACATCCTGACACAGCCCCTTCCCGCATCGACATCGCCAAGCTCGGCGCGCCCGTTTACCTCGGCTCCGTGCAGCACATCTACGCCGCGCCGGATCATCCGGGCTTCATGGTGTGCGAGACGACTGAGGCTGGCTCGGTCTTCGACGTCGGCTCCATTTTCAAGATCGAGGGCAATGACCTCAGCCGCGCCGTCTTCCGACATGCGCTCTACTCGCGCCTCGGCAAGCCGGAAACGTGGCAGCGCGTGAAGGCGGCCATCGAATCCTCCGCCACTGTCGGGGACGACTGGAGGAAGGAACTGCTCACCGGCCCGCTCGAAGCGATGCTCGAGCGCGGAGCGATGACGCATCACCTCGGGATGATCGACGCGAAGACCGGCGAGGTGGTGCGCGATGGCATGCCGGCGAATCCGAGCTGCTTCAATGTAGTGCGCCGTTTCCCGGTGATGAAGCCCCCGCAGCGCACGTTCCTCGGCGGGCATGTCTTCGACTACGCGCAGTTTCATCAGAGCGACAGTTACGTGATCCCGCTGGAGTACATCGTACGCTTCGGCATCACGGGCGGCTCGTCGGTGCTGCGGAAGTATCAGACGCTCACTGACGCGGGCAAGAAAGCCTACGAGCAGGAGCTGGGGCTCAACGGGCCGATGCAGGCCTGGCAGATGCTGGGCCGCCCGATCTACGACCTCACGAGCAAGTACGAGCCGGAGGACCGCAATGTGACCAAGCAGGAGGCGGTGATGATGAGCGGGGTGTCCGCCGCTTCATTTCTCGACACGGTGAAGATGGCCATCCTTGGCGGCTGGGCCGTGAGCGAGCTGCTCGGTCAGATCGGCCTGACGCTCTGGGACTTGAAGTGGGAGTTCGCCATCGACCGCGAGGACGCCTTCTTCGTCGATACCATCGACACAGACTCCTTCCGCGCCACCAGCTTCCTCGAACGCGACGGCCGCAAGCTCGTCACCCACTACAACAAGCAGTCCATGCGCGACTACTACAAAATCGTCCACGCCGACTGGTTCGCCGGCGTGAACGAGGCGAAGAAGCAGGCGCAGCAGACCGGGCAGGCTTTCACCGAAGTGCTCAAAACCGGGCAGGCCGCCGGCAAGTGGCCGCATACGCCGGAGGTGGATGCCGGCTTCCTCAAGCTGCAATCCGAGAAGACCTTCCTCATCCGCCAGCATGTGCTCGACAGCGAGAGCGCCGCCAGTGTGAAGGACCAGCTCAAGTCCTGCGGCGCCGCCGAAGTGGACTTCTACGCCCGGCGCGGCCTGCTGCCAAAGTACATCGAGGCCAACGGCATCTGATCCGACGGCGAGGACTGCGGACCATTGCAGTGAGCATCATGAAAGGCAGAATCATGGCAGGCAACATCCTGGTTGTCGCGTTGCGTGCTCATTGGCAAACCCATGATTCTGCCCCGCATGATTCTGCCTGACAAATCGTCGCCCCCTCCCACGTCCCGCCCATCAACTCTGCTCCTGCCATCCACCGTCAACCATTCCGCCTCCCTGCCCATCGCTCCCATCATTTTGCCTCCGTCAATATCCGCCCAAGGGCACCGACATTGCCGTATATAGCCAGGCGCAGTGCAACCGCCTCGCCGCCATCCTCAACAGCCGGACCCGCAATCGCCTCGGTTACCTCACTCCCTACGAGGTTTGCTACTCACGCCCGGTTGTCGCACTTCGCCGTTGAAAGTCCTCTTGCGGGTTGTTCATGGATCTCTTCGCTGATGGATTTGCATCTGGTTCACGAGGTCGAAACTCATGAACATTCCGTAACACAACGCTTTCAGAGATGCCCAAAGAGCGGCGGAGTCTCGCAAACTCTGCCTCGGACAGGGGACCGTTAACGCGTGGCTGTTGCGTGTCGAGTATCCAAAAATCCACCACTTCCGGGTCTCTGTCCTCAAACGCATCCTTCGGATCATTGGGACTCCGGCGCTTCATGCCATTCCTCTTGGCGATGATGAACCTCCCGTCGGTCGCACACTCAACAATCAGACTGGGAATAACGGGGGTTCCGGGTCCATAGCCTTGCGGTGAAATGACAACGTTAAGCCCATTCGTCCGGTAGATGGAATAGTCCCCTGCCAGATGAGCAGAGAAGTCCGAGCGCCCGGGTCCCGGAAACGGAAACGGATAGTTACGCAGATGTCGCAATACCAGTCCAACAAGGACGAAGAAGCCGAGCATCCCAATGACAAGGACTGTGAGAATCGCTTTCTTCACATGCTTCACGAAGATCTCCGTTGGCCAGGCGACGTCTAAACTGTGACGACGGCGAGCGCAAGACTCCGCTGACATGGCAGACTGCTACGAGCCGTCGCCACCACCGTCTCGGCATGATGTTGGCAGATGGAATCTGCTCTGTTGTCCCGCTGTCCACTGAAAATGCCTTCTCTAGAATACGCTCGCCCCGGTCAAGCGGTGGCAAGGTAACGCCTCTCCCATGCGTCGAACTGTAGCCACGACTCGTCTGCCCAATCGTCAGGGACAGTCTCATGCCAAATGGAAGCTGCCATCTGCTGGGAAACATCAATAATCCATAGCTCCTGCGTCTGGTTGTCACAGCCGAAGGGCAAATAGCGAGCGAAAAGCATGTCAGGGTCATTGAAGAAGGTTTCATAAAGCCCCTTGATTGCTGCTGGGTGGTAGATCTCCTTGGTCGTATTGAGTGCAGACCCCGCGTTCTGGCCGAAAACGCCATGCCCAATCCTCGTCAGAAGATGGCGGTAGAGACTCGGTAACGAAACACTGAGATTGGTTTCAATCTCACCAAGCGCTGTTTTCGATAGTTGCTGCACGGCGAGTGGCGCTGTTGGGTGGACGTCTCGGATCAGGCGACGGCGAGCGCAAGACGTTGCTGACACGACAGATAGCCTTCGAGCCGTTGCCTGCATCCGTTTTGTTCGCCCTTGTGTGGCGGATGGTCAGATCTGGGATCATGCTGGGGAGTTGATCTGTGGCAGGCCACCGGGTCTGTGTAGAATGTATCTGTCCGGCGGCCCAGCCACCTGCTCTGTCTCCAAGTAGGCTAGCTCACCTGGAAGACAAGAAATGATCGAGGGAAGGCCGTAACCAACAGCTCGCGACAATGCTTCGGTCAATTCAAGCGTCTGACCGTCAATGTCGGCGCAGTGGGAAAGCACAAAGCATCTGCGACCGGCTCCTGCCTTGCGGAGCATCTCCACAATCTGGCAATAATCGGATACTGGGGTGTGCAGTCTGCGAGCGAAGCGCTGGTCGAGGAGAACCGCAGCCTCGTGGCAAAAGCGGCCGAGCAGACGGCCTTTAGAGTGCTCAAAAGCAAGGCGATCTCTCCGCTCTCTCACCACAAAGCTGCGAACAAAGGCAGCGCCGTGATCGATAGTGTCAGAGATGGTGCTCATATTGCCTGCTCCGCGAAACGAGTGGCGTGTTGGTTGGGCGAACGTCTCGGATCAGGCGACGGCGAGCGCAAGACATGGAGGACACGATAGATGAGCTTCGAGCCGTTGCCTGCATCCGTTCTGTTCGGCCTCGTGTTGATCATGGTTTGGTTTTCTTGGGTGTGTCCGGTCCCCGACAAGCGCACCGGCAAGCATTACACAGCTTTGCTCCTCCAACATTCATCATGTGGACGATCACTCCGTCCGCTAGACACTTCGGGCAAATGGCCGCTTCTGTCTTCGGGTCAATGTAGTGACCGCCATGCTCATCAAAAGGAAACCTCATTGTAAGTGGCTTCTCTGGCCGATTACGCATCAACCAAAACACGAACCATGAACATAGATTCACTAGGACTAGCGCAAGGCATAGCTTCAGGAGTGCTCGCTTACTGGTTGCACTCTCAAGTGCTGTCAGAACAGGCCCGCCTGCCTCCTGCCAAACGAGCCAACCCATTGTTCCTAACGTTCCGGCGATGGCTCCTACCAGCAGTTTTGCTGCTTCTGTCGGCAATGACTCTGCGACTGCTTTTTTCGACATGGGCTATGGACTCCGTTTCTTGGCCGAACGACTCGGATCAGGCGACGGCGAGCGGGAAGCGCCGATGACACGACAAATAGCCTTCGAGCCGTTGCCTGCATCCGTTTTGTTCGCCTTTTATGGTCATGTGGTTTTGTAGGTCCATCCGCATTTGGGGCAGGTGTCGCTGTCGGGAGGAATGATTGTCTGGCATGATACGCAGGATGAAGGCTCCAACATGGGGGACATCGGTTGCGGATCGTAGTCGAGATAGGCGGTCGCTGAGAAGTGGTTCGGATAGCGGCGTCGGAGGGTCAAAAACAATCCACCAACGACAAGACACCAGCCGACCTGAACTGTGATCTCACTCGTAATTTTTCCTGTAATAAACGCTATCCATGAGAGGAAAGTGATGATGGCCAAAGTCATCCAAGGGACAAATCGAAGCCAACTCAAAAGTCTCGGTTCACGCCGCATGTAAAGAAGCGCCCCGAGCATCAATGACCAGCTCAAAATCTTCAGCGTCCACCTCATGGCATCCCAGTTATGCCACCGAGCAAAGGATACCACTGGCCCGATCAGACCAAGGAGGAGCACACTCACGAACAGAAGTGGAGTATTGGGAATCCTTGATGGCTTCTCACTACTCATATGATCGATTCGGTTTGTTGGGCGAACGTCTCGGATCAGGCGACGGCGAGCGCAAGACGTTGCTAACACGACAGATCGCCTTCGAGCCGTTGCCTGCATCCGTTTTGTTCGCCTTCGTTTGGCCGGTGATGGGTCTGCTGCGTGTCATAATGAGGAAGTCAGAATCCATATCGGGAAGGTGCTGCGAGAACAGCCGTGGTAGTCTCTGTGGCTGCGGCCTCAGTGAATCCAACTATCTGAAGAATATGAATCATCCGAACAGAGTCCCTACGGCGAGCGGCGGCGTCCCAAGCGTCAATCTGGCCTCCGACAACCAACCTCTCGTTAACTGTCATGCCTGCGAACTCATCTGGATTTGACGGCTGCTGCGATGACATGGTGAGTGACGCTGGAGTTAGGCGAACGTCCCGGATCAGGCGACGGCGAGCGGAAGACGTTGCTGACACGACAGATAGCCTTCGAGCCGTTGCCTGCATCCGTTTTGTTCGTCCTTGGTTGGTGGAGGTGGGACCGTCAACATATCCAAAAGCCTCCGATTACGAAGTATCCAAAGATCGCTGGTATGTCGAGCACGAAGGACCAGCCTGTCCAAAGTGCCGCAGCCTGAAATGCTCGAGCACGATCAATCAGTCGCCGATCATAGAACAAAATGATCAGAAGCAACCACTCGATCATGCGAATGGGTATCAGACCAGCCAAGAACACAGGGCTACCCAAAGTGCTCTTCACAAACTGGACGTAAGGATAGCCAAAGGCGATCCCGATAAGCGTTCGCGTCAGTCCGATGGGAAACCAACTCGATGGAGTCTTCTCGTAGCGCTTCGAAAGCATATAAGCAGCGAAGCAGTAGCCGACCAACTTCGTGGCACCGAAGGCAACAGCCCCAAGTTCTGGATGACTCATTCCTGCTGGCATAATTTAATTGGGAAAACGAGAGAGACTCCGCTTGTTGGACGAACGTCTCGGATCAGGCGACGGCGAGCGAATGACTTTGAATACATGACAGGCAGCTACGAGCCGTTGCCTGCATCCGTTTTGTTCGGCTCGAATTACCATTACCTACCATGACAAACACTATTCTACTTGCGATACTCGTCGGACTTGTGGCCGGTTCCTTGATCGGAACCCTCATCATGAAACTCGCGCTCGTATTCTTCGAGGATCAGATATTCGGGTTCATTGATCGTTGTGTGAGTTGGGTCAATACGAAACTCGGCAGTAAGTAAGACGAACGTTGTTTAGCCACAATAAATTGTGGGCGAATCAGATTCGTCCACAGTTTTTTGTGGCTATCCAGGGTCGGGTGGTGGTAGAACAGGGGTTCAATTGGGTGGGATTTGGTTATGAATAAGTGATCTTTCTTCGAAAACGAGGACACGGAAAGTTGGGTTGGTTTTATTGGATGGATTGTTCGAAGGAGGCGGGTGACTGGAAGCCCAGGGCGCTGTGAAGGCGCACGGGGTTGTAGAAGGTTTCG
>JAIBCL010000002.1 GCA_019694165.1 Verrucomicrobiaceae bacterium
TCGATGTCGCGGGCGCGGAGCGGTTGCGGCGGTTCTTCGTGCTCGACAACTCATCGAGCCGCGAGTCGAAGACCATCGAAGTGAAAGGCGTGGAGACGTGCGCGAAGAACGCGCTGCCGTATGTGCCTGATGTGCTCTCGCAGCCGTCGTTCTATCGCGGCAGCGGCAATGGCGCGGCGGGCTCGCTGAAGGTGGCGTATGAGCAGCTTCAATCGACCGAAGGCAATGCGGCGATCGTGACGCTGGCCGACATCACCAGCGTTTGGCGTGCGGACGGCGAGCGGTGGGACACGGTGGCGTATTCTGTTTTCAATCGCTCGCTGCAATTCCTGCCGGTGATCCTGCCGGACCAAGCGGAACTCATCAGCGTGATCGTGAGCGGCGAGGCCGTGCGCGCGGATCAAGAGAAGGCGGCAGATGGCCGTGTGGTGCGGCTTGTGCCGCTCATTCAGACGAGGGCAGGGCAGAGGTCTTTGGAGGTGCGCCTCGTGTATCGGATGCGCGCAGGGGTGTCGGACGGGTCTGACTCTTCCGACAAGTCCGACCCATGTGGAAGGCTGGGTGCCTCACTGAGAATGGACGACCCCGAACTCGTCGGCATTTCCGCCGAACGCACCGTGTGGACCGCGATTGTTCCGAAGAAGTATGCGATCCGCGACATCGACGGAAACATGGAGGAAGTGGCCGAGGAGAGCCAGGTGGTGGAGCGGTTGCAGGGGCTGATGTCGGACTTCAGCCGACTGAACAAGGTGCTGGCCTTGCGCGGTAACACGCTCTCGAAGGAAGAAGGCGACTACGCACTGCAAGAAGCCGAGAGGATTTCGAAGCAGATCGAGGTGGAGACGAAGAAGGTGGCGGACAAAAACAGCGGAAAGCTGAGCGTGCTGCGTCAGGCGAAGAAACAGGCCGATGACGGCAAGGAAATCGCGCAGCAAGGGCAAGTCGGAAAAGATCTGGGCGATCTTCAAAAGGAACTCGGCAGGCAGCAGTTGGTGCTGACGGAAAATCGCATCGCGTCACCCATCAAAGGGAAGAAAGCAGGGCAAACGCTCGCGCTGGGCAACACATGGAACTTCAACAACGTGGCTGCGCAGACCTCGAAGGAGGTGACCGAGTTCGAGGGCTTCATCAATTACGGCACGCCTGTGGCGAACCAAGCCATTGGCCTCGGTGAAAACCAGTCGAACATCACGCTCAATGACAACACGGTGGTGCGTAACGGTTTCCTCGACCAAGGGGCGCTGACGATTTCGGGCGCGAACAGCGTTGCAGGCACGGCGGATTCTTCGGGTGTGCGCATCAGCGGCGATGTTTCCAGCGTGGCCGCCGTGGCGAAAGCCGGGTCCGGGACGCTGGTGCTGAACAGCGCGAACACCTACACGGGCAACACCACCCTGAACTCAGGCGCGCTGACTCTGGCCGGAGGCCAGCTCAAGATCGTGGATGACTCGCGTTCCTCGGTGACGGCTGCGAATGAGATCGGCACCGCGCTCGCCATGAATGCCGGAACACCGGTCGTGGTGGGCGGCGGGACGTTGAGCGTCATGGGGAACGCCGACTTGAGCGGGCGTTCGTCCCTTGCAGGCGGGCAGTTGGGCCAGGGGAGCACGATGAGTTTCTCTGGCAATGCGGTGGCCGGAGTCGGCGGCCTGACGATTTCCGGCGCAACATCAAGCGTGCAGCCGCAGCGCGGCACGATTGTGTCGCAGGGCTTCGCTGGTGCAAACAACACGAGCAATTTGACTCTTAACGGCAACGCGCGGGCCAATGTGCTCAACGGAGCCAACAACGCGGCGCAGATCGGCATTGCGGGACAGCGTGGCGGCACGCAGCAGATTGGAGACGGACTCGGCCCGCCGTTGGAGAAACCAAAGGCCGACTCCATCGACGGCCTGATTTCGATGAAGTCGCTTTTGCGCCCGGAAGATCGTGGAGCCATGCCACCGGTTGCAACGCCGCCACCTCCGCCGGCAGCCGCAGCCCCCGCGGCCAGAGAGTCGATGCCATCGGCGGCTGATCCTTTCGGCGCACCGCCCCCGCCTGCGCCGGCCGCTGCACCGGCGGAAGGGAAACCGGCGACGGTGATCGCCGGACGGGAGATCACGCGCGCTGCCGGCGCTCAAGCCGACTTCGACGCGCCGCAAATTCCGCAAAGCTTCGGCCTAGAAGCTCAGGTCGCCAGCCAGCTTCGTGCCACGGGCCGCCGCTCGCTGCTCATCGACGTCCCGTCCGATGGCGTGGCGTATCATTTCCGCAAGCTCAAGGACCACGCCGTGCTCGAGCTGAAGCTGCGCAAGGCGTGGCGCAGCGAGGAGAAGTCCGCCGCCACCTGGTTCGGCATCGGGCTTGCCGGGTGGCTGGTGCTGTCGATTGTCTGCCGCCGCCGCTCGGCGCGAACCGTCGCGTAGGCACCGCAATCCCGGCCCGGAATATCGCTGAACGATTACGGGCGTGCGGATCTCCCAGGGACAACGCCAGGCACCGCTCCCATTTCGTCGTGAGATTGTCACGATCGCTCGTCGCCGGCCATGAAGAAGGCTTGCACTCGCCGCCTAAATCCGCTTGGCTGGCCGGCGGATGAATCAGGAAAAGGAAATCACGAGTCTGCGCGATCTCTCCGCGCATCAATGGAAGTCGGGCATCGCGGCGTGGCTGGGCTGGCTCTTCGACGGTCTGGACATGCATCTCTACACGCTGGTGTGGACGGTGTTTGTGGCACAACTCATGGGATTGCCGGAGGAGAGCCCGGAGGTGGGCACGAAGGGATCGATCATCCAGGCGGCCTTTCTTGTCGGCTGGGCATTGGGCGGAGGGTTCTTCGGGCGCATCGGCGACGTGCTGGGGCGCAGCCGCGCGCTGATGCTCACCATCCTCACCTACGCCTGCTTCACGGGGCTGTCCTATTTCGCGCAAAACTGGTGGCATCTCATGGCGTGCCGCTTCCTCTCGGCGCTGGGCATCGGTGGAGAGTGGGCGGTGGGCGCATCGCTGCTGGCGGAGACATGGCCGAAGAACTGGCGTCCTTGGATCGCCGCGGTGCTGCAGACGGCGGTGAATTGCGGCGTGCTGCTGGCGTGCTTCGCCGGCTGGATGCTGGCGGGGCGGGAGCCACGTTATCTTTTCCTCGTGGGCATCCTGCCCGCGCTCATCACGCTGTGGATCCGCAAGGCCGTGCCCGAGCCGGAGGCATGGGAGAAGGCGCGCGAGGGCCAGGCGGTGCCGCATGTGGGCGAACTGTTCGGCCCACGGGTGCGGGGGGTGACCTGGCGGGTGCTCATCATCTGCGGCGTATCGCTCACGGCACACTGGGCCTTTCTGTTCTGGCAGGCGAAGGTGGTGAAGAGCCTGCCCGAGATCGCAGCCCTCGACAAAGCTGGAAAAGACAGCGCGCTCGTGGTGGCGCTGATGTGGATCATGTTCGGTTCCGTGGCGGGCAATTTCGTCGCGGGCGGCCTCGCGAAGCTCATGGGCTACCGCCGGACCATCTTTGTCATGCTGCTGGCCTACTTCGCGGCGATGTACTCGCTCTTCAGCCGCTCGTGGAGCTGGGAGGCGACCAAGACATGGTTTTGCATCATCGGTGCGTGCCAGGGCGTCTTCGGTCTCTTCACCATGTGCTTGCCACCGCTCTTCCCGGTGCTGCTGCGCACGACGGGCGCGGGCTTCTGCTACAACATCGGCCGCATCATCGCCGCAGCCGGCACGGTCTTCTTCGGCATCTACCGCAAGAACGTCGATGTCCGCGAGGCCATGCTCTTCGCCAGTTGGTTTTTCATTCCCGCGGCCTTCATCGCCCTGCTCCTGCCTTCCGAGGAACCGGAAGCCGGAGTAGTGGGCGAGCCGGTCGATTGATCCCCATGGTTTGTGTTCGCGTGAATTGAGTCGGCGCCGCTCATTCCCCGCCCTGGCGCACGACGCACTGATCAATCACAGAATTTCAGCTTGAACAATCCGACGACCGCGACACTATACGGCCTCGTTTCGCGGGTGTAGCTCAGTGGTAGAGCGCAACCTTGCCAAGGTTGATGTCGCGCGTTCAAATCGCGTCACCCGCTCCAGCTTGAATTCCAGGCTGGCCTTCGTCCCCCGCAGCGTCTATGTCGGCGCATGTTTGTGTGGACAAAGCGGTGCGCGCCGGCGGACGCGGATGCATGGGAACAACGCTTGAGCGATGCCCCTGAAGTGGAGGTGGTGGTGACCTCGGCACCGGGGCGTCCAAAGGTGACCGTGGAGGCATTTTGCGAGCGCCAGACTGCTGCGCGGGCCATCCAGCGCGCCTATGGCGGCTCGGTTCGCACTTTGAAGAAGCAGAACTGGGCGGCGATGGCTCCGCCCCAGCCCGATCCGATTCGCGTGCGCGACCGGCTGGTGATCATCGGCCAGCGTGGCGCGAAGGCGATGGCGAGGACGCGGCGGTTGTTTCCGGGTCGCGAAATCTTGTGCGTCCCGCCCGAGATGGCCTTCGGCACGGGACATCACGCCACAACGGCCGCCGTCCTCCGCTTCATCGCCGACGCGGCTGCGGAATGGAAACGCGCAGGCCGCGAGTGGTCGATGGCCGACCTCGGCTGCGGCAGCGGCATCCTGGCGATGGCCGGGCTGCAGCTGGGCGCAGCGGATGTATGGGCGTGTGACTTTGATCCCGACGCGGTGCGCGTGACGCTGGAGAATCTGCGGCTCAATCGCATCGACGGCATCATCGCCGAGGTCGTCGATGTGACGACATGGAAGCCCGCGCGGCGCTACGACTGCGTGGCGGCGAACATCTTCTTCGACATCCTGGTGGACATCTTCCCAAAACTCGCCCGCTCGGTGAAGCGCGAGGGCATTGTGCTCATCTCCGGCATCCTCGCCTCACAGGCTGATGAATGCCTCGCCGCAGGCCGTCGCGCTGGGTTGGAGTTTGACCGCGTGATGAAGAAGGGCCGGTGGGTGTCGGCCCGGGGCAGGCTTGTGTGAAGCCGGGAGGCGAAGCTCCACTGGCACAGAGGCCCTCCAGCCGGCAATCGAAGTTCCTCCGCCCTTGCGCGCGTCGGCATCGCACCTATCATCGCGCTCCCCGGCGGGCACGAAGCCCGCCAATGCAGAACCCCATGCCCAGACACATCAAGCTCTTCATCCCCGGCCCCGTCGAAGTCTCGCCCGCCACCTTCGCTGCCATGACGCAGCCGATGATCGGCCACCGCAGCAAGGACTTCCAGAATCTCTACGCGGAAATACAACCGCAGCTTCAATCGCTTTTTGGTACGAAGCAGCAGGTGTTTCTCAGCACCTCGTCCGCATGGGGTGTGATGGAGGGTGCCATCCGCAATCTCGTGGCAAAAAAGGTGCTCAATTGCTGCTGCGGCGCATTTTCCGACAAGTGGTTCGACGTTTCCAAAAAATGCGGCAAGCAGGCCGAGGCGTATCAGGTCGAGTGGGGCCAGCCCATTCTGGCAGAGGAGATCGACAAACGCCTTGCCACCGGCGAGTTCGACGCCCTCACGCTCATCCACAATGAAACGTCCACGGGCGTGATGAACCCGCTGCCAGAGATCGCCGCTCTCAGGAAAAAACATCCCGGCGTGCTGTTCATCGTGGACGCCGTGTCGTCCCTCACCGCCGTGCCGATCGATTTCGACGCCCTCGGCATCGACGTGCTGCTCGCCGGCACCCAAAAGGCATTCGCCATGCCTCCGGGCCTCGCCGTCTTTGCCGCATCCGAGGCGGCCTTCGAACGCGCCGCCACCATCAAGGACCGAGGCTACTACTTCGACTTCCTCGAATTCAAAAAGAACGGCGAGAACAGCATGACGCCCAGCACGCCGTGCATCCCGCTCATTTACGCGCTGCGCCACAAGCTCGGCGAATTCGCCGCCGAGGGCATCGCCGCCCGCCACGCGCGGCACGAGAAGCTCAATGGCATGGTCCACGAGTGGGTGCGCAGACACGGCTTCGAATTCCTGGCCCCGGAGGGTTATCGCTCAAAGACTCTCACCTGCGTGAAGAACAACCGCGAGATCGACGTGGCGAAGCTCAATTCACTGCTGAAGTCTGGTCATTCCATGGTCATCGACGGCGGATACGGCAAGCTCAAGGGCCTAACCTTCCGCATCTCCAACATGGGCGACGAAACCGAGGCCACGATCAACGAACTGCTGGCCGCGCTCGACGACTCGCTCGGGAAACTGTGACAAACCGCTGCTCCCGGGCGGGGTGTCTTCACGCTCATCCGCGGTCCTGCGCGGCCCGTTCCAGTTCAGATATGAGCATCGAGTAGCGCCTGATGAGACAAGTCTCGGACAGCAGCGACTTCAGCGTGCAGGTGCGCTTCACAAAATGGTAGGCCAGCACGTCGCAGACGAGCTCTGGATTGCGCATGCATTCGATCGTCTTGCGGACAAGGTCCACCACCTCGCACACGGCGGCGCCCGGCGGGGGCAGCAGCATGGCGGCGCGCCTTTGCAGTTCGGACACGCAATCGAGATCGAAAGGCTCCGTCACCAGCGGTTCCACATCAGCTATCCGGAACGGCTGCTCCTGGGTCCAGCCCTTGATGCGGATGCGGCGCACGCCGTGAAGCATGAGCTGGGAGGTACCGTCCTCATTCCGGACGCACGCACGGATAAGACCCGCCGTGGTGTAAGGCAGCACCTCCTCCTGCCCGCAATCACCACAGGTGCGCTTGCGAATGCCCACGCAGAACATGCGGTCGGCCTTGAGCGCGTACCGCACCATCAGCCGGTAGCGCTCCTCGAAGATAAACAGCGGCATAAGACAGCCGGGCAGCAGGAAGCAGTTTGAGAGCACCATCACGGGCATTCGTTCTGGAAGAGGAAACTTGTCCACGGCTCCTTCTGCGGTCGGTTCGGGTTGCTTGCTATGCAATCATGTCTCTGAAGATTCTGAGGGGAGCCGGCTCCATTGAGCCGGCCCCGTCATAATACGACACCGCAGGCTCATTGGACGAATTTGAATGCCGCGGCCTTCTTGGTAGTCCTGTTCCGGTCGGAAATTCCGCGTCGGAATCGGCCTCACCAAGGTATCGTCTGCTTACTTTGTGATCTTTTCCTGCAACGCCAGGATCTGTCGCGCGATCATCCAGCGATACACATCATACTCGCCTGGTGACCAGAGGTTCTCGTCCTTGTATTTCGGCTGCACGCGAATGGCGCTCCAGATGGACTGCAAATCCTTGTCCGCAGCCTCGGCGAGATCTTTGACCTGAGCCTTGCCGCTCTGGCGCGCTTCCTTGATCAGCTCTTCCAGCGTGAAGATGTAGCGGTAGTCGTCGTAGCCCTCGCGATACGCTTCCCACAGCGCCACCGGCATCGGTGTGCCGTCGGGCTCCTGGCGGTTGAAGAAGTCCATGTAGCCCGCATCGAGGTAATTGAAACGATCGCCGCTGCTGTTCGAGTAGATCCACGGAATGAGCACGCGGAAGCCGCTGCGCCAGAAGCCGAAGCCATAGGTCATGCGCGCGCCGGAGACGGGCGTGTGATCGTTTTCGCCGCCAACGTGATTCGGGTAGCACCAATATTCCACGCCGCGCTTCTTCGTGTCCGCGAGCACGGTCTCGCGATCCGGCGCGAACGGCTGCGTGCACCACACATCGACATAGGGCCGCATCGGATCGTAGTGATCGTGCGTCGGATCAGCCGTCACATAGGTGCGAACGCCGGCGGCCTTGCACGCCTTCAAGACCTTCACCATAAAGTTCACTGCTGCCGGATCGGTCTGCGGTTCGTCATACGGATAGTAAAGGAACTCCGGCCAGCCGCGCTTCTGACGCTCGGCCTCGATGGTCTTCACCAGCGCCGTGATTTCCTGCTCGAACTCCGGCGGCGGGTCCTTCACGCCTTTCAAATGCGAGCCGACACGCTCCTTCATATACTTCTCGTAAACCTCGCCCACGCTGATCTCCATCGCGATGGGGCCGACAAACTGGTGCTTCCGCCACAGCTCGATCTTCGCGGTCAGCAGGTCCCAGTTGATATTGAAATGCCCCTGCGCGTCCGCGCCGCGACACCACACGCTGAGCACGATGTTGCGCGTGCCGTGCGCCGCCATGTCCGCGTGTTCGAGGTCAGCCTTGCGACGGAAATACTCGCGCGAGACCTCGTCTTTCGCCTGAAACGCGCGATCCAGCGGATGGTAGTAGTAGATGCCAAAGATCTTCGACGGGTCTTCACGCAGCTTGATCGGCAGGACGCGGAACTTGACCGGCAGCGACACGGCTTTGCCACCGTCGCAGGTGAGCGTTACCGTGCCCGTGTAGCTGCCCGCAGGCGTATTCTCCGGCACATGCACGGTGAGCCAGAAGCGCTCGTTTTGCTGGGCCGTCAGCGAGATCGAATCGAAATGCTCCAACACATCCGGCACCCAGCTCCAGCGGAACTTCGTTGTGTAGTTCGGCATCGCGCGCAGGTAGCGCACGTGGCGGACATCTATGTTCTTCGCCGCGATGGGGCCGATGTCGCTCACGCTCACGCTCACCTTGGCATTCGCCAGATCGCGCAGCGGATAGATGGCAAAGTTCAGCGGCTCATTTTCACCACCCGTCGCGAACGCTCGCAGCTCGGGATTCATCTCTTCCGCGCGCGGCTTCGTGTGGCGATAGATGTTCTCAGTGAATGGCCGCGAATAGACGACAAAGCCTCGCGCCTTGTCCGCATCTGAGACCGCCGGCATTTCACCGGTCGGTGGCTCCGGCTCTTCCTTCCACTTCGCCCACTCCTCAGGCGGCATCTTCCACGTCCAGTCTTCGAAGGGATCAAGGATGTCCTGCTTCACGGTCGCGTCGTCCGCATCCCGCCATGCGAGGATGGCGTTCACGATGAACCTGTTGCGCGGTGCGAACTTCACTTCGAGCGGCCCCGTTCCCACCTTCGCTTTGAATCGAAGCGGCACGAACTGATACGCCCCCTCGATTTGCACCCGCTGCGTCTGATCACCGACCGCGACCGTGAAATCATGGAACTGCTCGCGCAGCGCATCGCTGGCACCGCACACGACATAGACGTGGTAGTCGCCTGGCTCGGCTTTGATCACGAAGGCATTCTCGCCATCACCCGCGATCACGTCTTCAGTGATCGCATTCGTCCAGATCGGCGGCGGCTCGCCTTCGCCGCTCTTGAAAGCTTTCGCTGATGCCTTGAGCCCCTCCTTGCTCTTCCATCCAAAACCTGCCGCATCGGAGTAAATGCTCGCCGCCGTCACGCGTGTAAAGCCAGACCAGACCTCGGATTTGTCCGTGCCCATGTCGAACAGCAGCGGCGCTCCGTGAGCGTTCATCGCGGCTAAGGCCATCGCCAGGAATGTCGTAAAAATCTTCATAGACGAGATCAGTTTCATTCAACGCCATGGCGACTCCACGACGCGCACTCGCGACACGGCCACCGCGTCGCCGCCCTCAACGGAGCCGATGAGTTCATACTCGCCCTGCTTGAGCGTCGCCTTGGAGACATCCAGCGCCAGACGCTGCACGCCGCGCTTCGTCACGAACTTTTCTGAAGCAGCGACAGCTCCATCACGCTTCAATTGCAGGGTCACATGCTTGCTCTCGTCAGGTTTCACGCCGGACAACGAAAAGCTCGCCGGCACGGCCTTCGCATCGCTGAAGACCACGGCGTTCACGGATGTGAAGTCCACCAGCGTCGGTGCCGCATAGCGAAGCAGCGCGATCTCGTCGATGTGAAAGTCGAGCGTGTCCTGATGATGATACTGATCCTCGGCGATGTTGAATTGAATCTTCTGCACCTCCCTGGCGAGCGATAGCTTCGAGACTGGCAGCTTCACCTCCAGCCACTGATCCTTCTTCAAATCCGACAGCACGATCTGCAAGGGCGACGATTTCCCCTGCCCTTGCAGAATCGTCATCACCGCAGGCACGCGCGGCAGCGACGGTCGCGAAGTGCGTGTGTGAATCCATAGATGCAAATAGTCCCAGCCCGACCAGTCGCATTCGTCGCCTTTCAACGCATGTCCCGTGCGCGGCCAGCCAACGGGATACTTCGCCTCACCGCCGAAGTAATCGACGTCGATGTGCCAGTGCAGGGTCGGTGCGCCTGACTTCGATACTTCCGAGGCAGCTTTCGTCGTGCCTTCTTCGGAATACCAGGACTTCGCCGAGTTGCCGTCAAACAAGACGCGCTTCTCCATGGACGGATCGGCCGCCGACGACAGGGACACGAAGCCGGCGGATACGAAACAGGACGCGCACGCGAGGCGGAATGAACAGAGTGCGAACATGCACATGTTAACAGCCCTCCAGCGCCCGCTCTGTCAGATGGCGGAACGGACGACAAGGGCCGCGCAAGAAAACCATCCAGCGCGCCCAGTCCACCAGCGCAGCGGGGGTACTCCGAGCCTTCTGCGAGCCAGCGATCAATCGCGCCCGGCTGCAAGCTCGAGCCTCACGGACGTGTACTGAGCGCATGTTTTTCCGCTCCACCTGCATCGCCGCCTGCTTCGCAGTCACGCTTGCCGCCCGCGCGCAAACCGCCGTGAATTTGCTGCTGAATCCCTCGCTGGATTTTCACTGTTTCGACAATTCGCGCACGGGACAGGGTGCGGAATTCAAGTCGGGAAGCATCGCGTACTGGGATCACGCGGCGTATGGCGACGCGGAGGCGTATCGCGCCGCACGGCAGACGGCATTTCGCCCTCCTTTCGCAGTGCCTAATGTGGCGGTCATTCACCCGGGCAAGAGCCTGCACCAGTTTGCACTTCTGGCCGAGACAGGGCTGGATGGCAGCGAGCATGTGAGCTTGTCGGTCTTCGGCCATCAGACGAAACCCAAGTCGCTGCGTGCGTCGGTCCACATGATGCGGCTCGACAGCGATGAAGGCACATGGAGTCCGAAGGACTTCGGCCTCGCAGACACCCGGACGTTTCCAAAACACTCGCGCGGTGAACTTGTGCCCGGAGCGTCCTTCGTGAGCGACTCGGGCGACGGGACTGATTTTGAACTTAAGGTGGAAAAGGCCGTGATCCCTTTCGGATTCACGGAGAGCGGCACCCGATCGACGCGCGAGCCAAATGTCATCGGCCTCACGGTCGAGTTCAGAAACACGGCGAAGGAGGACGTGTGGATCTTCTCGCCGTGCCTGGCACGGGGTGACAAGGCGCTGAACCGGCTGCCGGAGGGCCGCGCGATGCCGGACCTTTACCGCAGCATTCCTCGCACGATGCAGAAGCTGTGGCGAGGCGAGCCGCTGCATCTCATCGTGATGGGATCGAGCATCGACCGCGGCAGTGCAAATCCGCCGATGGTTCCGTACGACGAAGACCCAAAGTCCGCCACCTTCAAGCAGCCGCTCTCGAAGTCGCGCGAGTTTGACGGCGGAACGGCCGGGCATCCTGAGTGGAATGACTACATCGGGTGGTGGCAGCACCACTTCATGTACGGCGGGCGTCTGCGGCAGTGGCTGATGCAGAGATTCGATTACCCGATGGACCATCTGCTGCTGAATACGATGGCGTGCGACGGCTCGTGCATAGCCGAGTCGCACTCGGGACTGGAAGCCTATGCCACGCTCAGCCTGCCGCCGGATCCCGGAGTGAACGGGCACGCAAAGGGAAAAACTTGGCAGGAGCTTTACCCCGCCGTGTTTGCCCGGCCCGAGGGTGCACGGCCTGATCTCGTCATTTTCGGCAGCGGTGCGAACGAGAAAGTTGACGGCGCGGACGAGGTCGCCGCCTTCGAGGGCGCGATCCGCTGGTTCCAGCACCGCTATCCAGGCATCGAATTCGTTTTCTGCATGTGGCAGAACCGCGAGACCTACACGCCGAACACGGGTCACCTGCGGGAGCTGTCGCTGCGCTACCAGATTCCGTACGTCGATCTCGGCCGCGTGATCAGCGAGACCACGCGCTGGTGCAACAGCTGCGCCCTCGTGCCGGCCGACGGCCATCCGCAGGCGGCCGCACACGAGATCTGGGCGAAGCAGCTCGAGCGTGCCTTTGAAGCCGCCGATCCCGTCAAATCCGGCTTCGCCCAACTGTCGCTGCCCGAGCGGCTCAGCGCGCACAGCATCGGCTGGGAGGGCGACATCACCACCTACGCCGCGAACGACAAGCGCCTGCACTGCAACACTGGCTTCATCCTCGACGACACGTTCGTCAACCTGTGGGCCTCCACCAAGGATGAACTCGTCGGCATCCGCGTGGACGGCACGCAAAGCGAGAGCGCACGGCGGCGGCCGATGCGCGCCCGCGACCATCGCAACTCGACCTTCGCCACGGGGGTGCTCTGCCTTGGCGACCGGCATATCGTCGAAGTCACTGGCACAGGGTCTGCCTTCGTCGCGGCGGATTCAAAGACCGCGCTGTACCGCCAATGGTTCCCCGTGACCAGTCCGCGCTGGAAACTGCCGGGCAAGCCCGGGCCGTTCGCGTCGGACTGGGGCGCGCCGTATGGCGATGCGCAGGTGAAGCTCGCGCCGGAAACGGAAGCAACCACCGATTTCGTCGGCACGGATATTTCCATTGCCTATGTGGATGCAGCGGACGGCGGCGAGATCGTGGCGCTTGTTGACGGCCAGGAAATGCTGCGCACGGCGACGAACCAGCCTTTCACCGACGCAGCGGGCAATACGTTGCACATGGAAAACCGCAAGGGCATCCGAGGATTGCCGTACGGCTGGCACACCGTGCAAGTGAAGGCGGCGGGAAAGCCGGTGAGACTGCTCGGTGCCTTCGTGTATGACACGCGGTCAAACCGGAGCGCGGAGCGGGTGGAAAGAGGCCGCGCATTCGCCGGCGAGAGCATCCGTTTCTCCGCACCGTTCAAGGTGCGTCCGTGGATCGTCTGCCAGGGCGGGCTCCAGGTGCGGCTCGGGGATGCCTCGGGCACGAGCGTGAAGTTCTCCGGAGGAGGAGAAGGCACCTATGAGATCGTGGGCGAGTGAGCCGCGCTTCCGCCGTCAAAGTGATCAACCAATCCCCTTTCGTTCCTTTGGTCCCCTCTGTCCGTTCGAGCAAATCCACCGCCATCACCATCCCATGAAACCCTTCATCGTCTCCTCCCTCCTGCTCTGTTGCCTCCCATCCGTTCACGCCGGCTGGCAGGCCGGTGCGGCGAAGGTGGACATCACTCCCACGGAATCCGTTCCACTTGCGGGCTACGGCGGCAAGACACGCATGTCCTCACGAGTGGAGCACCCGATCTGGATCAAGGCGCTGGCGTTGCGCGATGAAACGGGTGCCACCTCCGTGCTCATCACGGCCGATCTCGTGGGCTTGAGCACCAAGATGGTGGACCGCATCGCCCGGCAGGCGCTCGACAAACATGGCATCCAGCGTGAGCGGCTGATCTTGAACACGTCTCACAATCACAGCTGTCCGGTGACCGAAGACGTGCTGTGGCTCTACTACGAACTCACGCCTGAAGAGACCGCCGCACGCGACCGATACACCGCGCGGCTTTACGCTCAGTATGATGAACTCATCGGCAAGGCCGTCGCGAACCTCGTGCCTGCCGATCTCGCATTCGAACAGGGGCTCGCGGGGGTGGCTGTGAACCGCCGGCGCTCGCGCGGACCAGAGAGCCGCTCGATGGGCGGGCAGGTGGATCAAGACGTGCCGGTGATCACGGTGAAGACCGGAGACCAGTTGAAGGCCGTGGTCTTCGGCTACTCGTGCCACACAACGGCTCTCGGCGGCCTGAGCATCAGCGGCGACTATGCCGGTTTCGCGCAGCTCGAGCTGGAAAAAATGAATCCCGGTGCCATCGCCATGTTTGTGCAGAACTGCGGCGGTGACGCGAATCCGCTCCCGCGCATCCGCGGAAAGGATGCCGAAGCCACCGACCTCGCGCGCATGTACGGCCGCATCCTCGCCGAGGCGGTGAACCAGGTGATTGCTGCGAAGATGACGCCGCTGGCCGGACCGCTACGTGCGCAATTGGGCGAGACGGAGCTTTTCCTCCAGCCCGGCATCCCGCTCGATGAATTGAAGCAGCGTGCTCCGGGCTTGAGCGGCATGCCGAGGCGAGAATTCGAGCATTTCATCCGCCAGCACGAGACGCAGGGCGGCCCGCCGGACCATGTGGCGTATCCGGTGCAGGTGTGGCGCTTCGGCGGCGACTTCAAAATCATCGCGCTCACAGGCGAGACCGTTGTCGACTACTCGCTCAAGTTCAAAGCCGCGCATGGCTGGAACACGACGTGGGTGTGCGGCTACAACAACAATCTGCTCAGCTACGTGCCCTCCCTGCGCGTATTGAAGGAGGGCGGCTACGAAGGTGTGACCGGCATGTTTGAGTACGGTCACCGTGCACCGTACACAGACACCGTGGAGGAACAGATCACGAAGAAAGTCGCCGAACTTGTCCGCGGGACGGAGGCCGCACGGTAGCCTCCTGACAACCGTCGCGCGGCACTGGAACGTGCCGCCGAAGCTGCTTCGATGGTGCCGGTGGTCGGACTCGAACCGACACGTCCTCACGGACACAAGATTTTGAGTCTAGCGCGTCTACCAATTTCACCACACCGGCCGGAACACGAAGCGCGACGCCATATTGATGACGGTTGGTGCGATTGCAAGGAGAGTTCTGCCAGCACCAGCACACCGGCGCATCGCTGCATGACATGCGACCGAGTTCAGGGCCTGGAACGTCGTGATATCTCGCGGCTGACGCGTTCGAGAGTGCGCCGCTCCTCGTCCGTAAGGCTGCCCATGCCCTGCTCGTTGATCTTCTCGAGAATGGGATCGACCTCGTCGCTGATGAGGTCCGCCATCGAATCCCGCGCCTTGGATGATCCGGCATCCATTTCGAGATTGACCGAGAGCCGGCGGTGTCTGGCACGCACCATTTCCGGCCGGAGGCCGAAAGCGGAACGTTCACGCCGGAGGCGCTCGAAGGTCATGGGCAGGCCGCCGTAGCCGATGAGCCTGAGATAGTACCAGCCGGTCAGGGCGCCCCCGACATGGGCAAAGTTCGCCCAGCTCGCCGCCTCGCTCTGCCTCATGAAGAACATGAAGAACACGCCAAGGCCGGCGCTGATGCCCAGGAAACCAAGCGCCATCGTCCACAGCCGCATCCGCACCGGGAAGATGAACCAAATGAGCGCCGTGACCTCCTCGTGCGGAAACATGACCGCGAGGGCGAAAAACAGCCCAAAACCGCACGCCGAAGCACCGATGATTGGAATCTGTGTGTTGCCCTGCGCGTAGGCCTTCACCACCAGCTCCGCCGCCGCGCCGATGAGTCCGGAGAGGAAATAGATGTTGAGAAAATGCCGCGTGCCGAGCAGGGCCAGCACCCGCTTGCCGGCGAAGTAGATCATCATGAGGTTCCCTCCGACATGCAGCAGGCTGCCATGCACGAACATGTAGGTGAACGCATTCCAAAACCGGCCCTTTGACAAACCCTCGACGCTGACACCGCCGAACGGCATGAACTGCTCCGTGCCGTCATCAAACACGAGCCGCTCGCCGAGCGCGCCAAAAACGTACTGCGCTACGAAAACGATCACATTCGCCCAGATGATCACATGCAGGACATTCACCCCTTGCAGCAATTCCCATGGACTGCGGGTTTGCGGACGCATGTAATCGCGGTCGTGTAATCCCATGAGGTGTCTTGTCTTCGAAGGCGGCTCCAGCCCGCCCGGTATGATCGTACGGGAGCAGGGCGGGCCATTCTACAATCCCGCCCGGCGATTTGCAAAATGCATCCTGCATGATCTCGCATCTTCCAGTGCGCCGGTGCACGGCGGAAAATCACAGGGGATTCCTGTTTGACGGCCAGCGGCCGCCCCGTTAACAACTACCGATTCAAATCCGCATAGTCCGCCCATGTCTGCCCGCTCTTCCTTCTGCCCACGCACTTCCGTCCTGCTCGCCATCCTGCTGACCGCCCTTGTTCCCGCCGGTCTGCGCTCTGAGAACGTCCCGCTGGACCATCCCTGCACCGAAACGGTGAAAAAGTATCTCGCCGCCGTGGTGGCGCAGGACTGGAAGACAGCGGCCACGATGCTCCTGCCCACTTCCCTTGAGAGGAAGCAGAAGGAGACCATAGCCATCGTCAGAATGGCTCCCACCATGACGGAGGAGAACCAGATGCTGGAGAAACTCGGCGCGAAGGAAATCAGCGACCTCGAGAAGATGTCCGCCATCGATTTCTATGTGGCCGACCGGATGGCGGTGCATCAAAAGATGAAGATCAGCCCCGAGGTCAAAAAGAAGAAGGAGGAGACGCTCAACATCAGCGTCGTGAGCCTTGGTGGAGAAGACAGCAACAAGGTCATCCACGCCGTGGTGCGGACGTCGCAGGAGACGGTCGAAGCAAAGATCGAGGAACTCTTTCTTATCTCCATGGTGCAGGACAAAGACGACACCAAGAAGTGGCTCATCGTGCCCGACATGATGCGCCCGATCACCACCCCGCTGAGGAAGGGGGATGCCGCGGCCGACGGGGCTGAGGCGGGCGGCACTGACAAGCCAGGCAACGGCAAGAAATCACCCCGCTGACCAAGTTGGCAGCCGGACATGGCCCCGTCCCTACCGGGATCGGGAAACGTACTCGTGACCGAGGTTGTCGTCCGTGATGATGCGCTCGTCGGTCCACCTGGCCTGCATTTGCTCGCGGTTCAGCCAGCGCCACTCGTCTCCGTCGGGCTGATCACCGCAGCGATCGGCAAAGGTTAGCGTGTGAGCGAGCGCCCCCCTGCCCGGCTCCGAGGCGAGATCGAACACAGGTGTGCCGTCGATCCGATAGGCCTCTAGCACGCGACGCCAGCGCTCCTTGTCGAGCCGCAGAGGCGAGAGGCTGCCGATGCAATTGTTGATGGCCATCATCGTGTGCGGAAAGACCTCCATCCCCGTGCGCGCGGCTCGGCCCGAGCCGGTGCAGTTCCACATCACGATGCCGCCCGGCTTGAGATGAGCGCGTGTCATTTCGAGGAACTCCTTCGACAGCACTGCCGTGGCAAACTCGCGCCAGTGCATCGACGTGTTTGCCACGATCACGTCGAACTTCCGCTCCGCGTGCCGCCGCATCCAGCGCCTGCCATCGTCGATCACCATCTCGATTTTCGGGTCCGCCACGATGGATGACACTTCGGAATAGGCCCGTACCACGTCGAGGCAGGCACGGCTGATCTCCACCGCAGTCACTCTTTTGACCTGGGGATGACTGGCGACGATGCGCGTCCATGCGCCGGACGAAACGCCGATCATGAGGACGTCCTCGGGGGTCTCATGCAGCGCCGGGATCAGATATGGCCGCACCAGCCAGGGCTGGCGTGCAAGCGACGTACTGATCACGCCGTCGTATGCGCCGTTGCCATACACCGCATGGCTCGTGTCCACGGTGATGACGCCATGCCGGCTCTCGAAGACTTTCTCAAAGCGCATTCCCGGCTGGTAGCCGCTCTTGTATTGCAAGCGTTCGTAGAACCCGGCAAAGAAGGCCGGCGCGCCCGCGGCCAGCGCCAGACCCGCCACGCGCCACCCCGCCGGCATCCGCCACGAAGCCACCGTCTCCGCCCAGCCCCACGCCGCGGCAAGAAGCATCACCGAGATGGCTGCGATGCCGAGCCACTCCATCAAGCCAAAGCCGGTGAAGAGGCTGCCGAAGCCTGAGCCGACAATGTTCGCCACGTACAACTGCGACAGACGCTGGCCCGACCTGGCATCCGGCGGTATGGCCCAATGGCAGACGAGAGGAAAAACGAGGCCAAGCAATCCGCCGCTAATCATCACCATCGGCAGCGCCCACAACCAGGACACCTTGATCACCGCCCACGAAGTCAGCGGTGCCACTAGAAATGCGGTGCCATTCGCCGCCATGATCCAGCGCGCGACCGTGCGGCGCTGCGCATCCGCCACACCGGTGCCGGACGGACCGCCCGCCGCGTCATGCCAGCGACGGCTCCATAGAGAACCCAGCGCCAGCCCGAGCAGGTAAGAGCCGAGCATCACCCCGAAAGCCTCTGCCCGCGATGCTGATGCGAAGTTGAACAGCCGGCTCCACACGATCTCCCACGCCAGCGCGAGGAAACCGGAAAGCGCGGACCAGATCAATGCGGTGCGGAATTGAAGCATGAAAATGCGTGGAACAGGCCGAAGGGTTGAGCGTTTGCGTGGCAGCGCAAGGACGAACGTCCCTGCCATTCAAATCAAAAGGCCCGCCGCACCGCACCGGCTCATGGCCTGGGTACTGCCGGCGGCTGCGGCAGATTCTCCGGCTCGAATTTCAGCACTTCCTGGTGCGTGCGGAGCGCCTTGCGTGCCTGATCAAAGAAACCGGCGAGGTTTTCTTTGTTCGCCTGCTGCTTGTCATCGATGAGCGCGTAGAGCTTCTTCACCTGCTCGTCGGCGTTCAGGTTCACGGCGGCCATGTGGCGCTGCGCGGTGGCATACACGGAGCTGAACTTCGCCTGCGCCTGCTCATAGGCCTGCTTCATGGCCTCTTCGCGGATGAACTGCTTCTCCTCTTCCTTGTAGGACTTGCTGAACACGCGCCGGAAGAATCCTCCCTTCGGTTTCTCGGGCTGCTGCGAGGCTTGTTTTTCAAAATAGGCGGCCAGTTCGCTGAACTGTTCCAGCGGTCTGGCGTATTGCTTTTGCAGGTAGCTGATGCCGGTGGTGATGATGGCCAGGCGTTCCACCTCGGCCTTCGATATCGCCTGCCCGGCCTTCACCTTGTCCTCAAGCAGGTTGATGTAGTCGATGGTCTTTTTGTTGCCCTCGAAGATGCTGTCGAACTCACGGTACGCACTCGCGAGCTGGTTGCGCTGCTCCTGCTGAAAATCCGCGAGCTTCTTGTCGAATTCCGCATTCAGCGTCTGGATGGCCTGCTGATGCTGGGCCGCCTGCGCGGCCAGCGCGTCCTGCATTTCGTCATGCCTCTTCACCAGCTCGGCTGCATGGCGGACATCGAGCGACTGGACTGCGGCCTTCGACTTCTCGGTTTCCTGCCGCCAGCCGTATCCGAGTCCGGCGGCGATGGGGACAAGCACGGCGACTGCAAGCTTCAGGGCATTCATGGTGTGAGCACGCCTCCCGGCGGGTTGAGGGACAAGCACCGCTATTTCAGCAGCTTCGATACCAACAGCACCACGCGCAGCATTCCTTCCAGCAGCAACACGAAAAGCCAGATGTCGCCCACGATCTGGCAAGCGAGGCACGACGATGCCACGAGCACGCACGCAGCCACTGACAAGGCCAGCAACACCACGGAGTCCATGAGCAGGCGCGCCTCGGCCGCGATGAGAATGCGGCGCTCCACAAGCAGCGCGCAAAGAGCGCCGGGCACGACCACAAGGAGCTGCAGCACCAGCAGCCACACCGGCAGCCACGCGGCGAGACACAGCAGCAAACGCGGTGCCATCCACCATCCGTGGCTGCCGCCCCACGGCAGGAAACACGCCACCGCAATAAGCGACCAGCCCGCGCAGAACGCAGCCCCCCACATCACCTCCCGCTCGTGCAGTCGATCCCGCGCGGCGACCATCTGGTCCGCATCCTCTGGCGTGACCGGCGGCTTCGGCGGCAAAAACACCCGCGCCAGGGCGGTGCGTACCAGCGGAAGAGATGCATCGTCGATGAGGCGGTCCGTCTTCATGATTCCTCGTCATCATGGATCGACTGGCGCTCGAAGACGCGCTCGAAGACGAACCACTGGTACCAATGCTGTTCCACCACCTTGCGCAGGCATGCGCTCCACCAGCGGGCCGCCGCGTTTTGCGCCGCGTTCTTGTCGCGCGGATCGCCGGTCCATTGAAAAGGCTCGTGCGCGATGGCGCGGTAGCGCCGCCAGCCGATGCGCACGATGAAGACCGGCACGATGGGCACGCGCGCCACGAGCGCGAGCAAGAAGGGGCCGCGCGGCAACTGCCATGTGATCCCGTCACGAAACTCCGCCGGACGGGCGGACACGTCGAAAAGCACACGATCGCCCTGGATGGCCACCAGTTCGCCCTCTTGGAGCAGCCGGGTGAGTTCCACCGCCAGCATGCCGCCCGGCTCGTTGTAGTGCACCGTCAGCCACTCGGAATTGTTCTCCACGCGCCGCTCTTTCATGAACTCCTGAGTCTCGTCATGCCGGTCCGGCACGCGCACCGTGTGGATGCGGCGCTTCAGCCGCCGGGCAAACATCGGGGCGGCCACATCATAGTTCCCCATGTGCGCGGTAAGGATGACAGCCCCTGCCCCGGCCTGCGCCAGCCCGTCGAGATGCCGCTGACCCGACACCTCCCAATCGATGACCTCGTCGCCGAGCCGCACATGCGCCATGTCGGCGAGCGTCCAGCCGTAATTCAAGATCACGCAGAAGGTGTCCTTCACATACTGCCAGAGCGTCTGTCCGGGCCTGACGACGGCGAGGTTTGCCGCCACGGTGAAGCGCGTCTTTTTCAGCGCGAGAAAGAATACCGCGCCCATCGCCCAGGTGAGCGCCGGCTCGAGAAACCACGGACACCACCGGGCTGCGAAGAAGAGATAACGCATCCAGAAGTCACCATAGACATTGAACCTGCGCAGCAGCGAGTTCATGGCGGAGAGAAGCACGGCCCCGGCTGCGGGCAAGCATGGCTTGCGCCAAACGCCGGCTCACTCGTCCATGATCTGCATCGCCAGCTTGCGCATGAGCTGGCGATCGGCCATGGCGTGGAGACGGTCGTAGGACTCGTCGAGGTTGCGCAGGGTGCGCAGCAGGATGGCATCCACGGGTGCCGGCTCGCGCACGAGGTCCTCCATGGCGGGATTCGCCGCCGGGTGATGCTTCGCCACATCCGTGGCGAGCATGAAGCGGCCGCGGTTGAAGCAATCGACGAGCCAGAGCCTGCCATGGAAGGGCACGCGGGCGAGGAAGTGGCCGGGGAAATTGCAGCCCTCGACGGTGACGCCGAAGCGACGCGCCACGAAGCGGTAGATGCACGAGAGGCTGATGGGATTGCCCATGCCGTTGTCCAACACCCAGAAGAGGTTGCTGTTCTCCGGGGCGTAGTAGTTCCGGCTGTTCCCGCGGAGGCGCGCCGACTCGCCGCGGCCGCCGAAGAGCCACTCGGCCAGCTCACGCGCATCCATGCGTCCCTGCTCGTGAAACGCGGCCTGCGCGATCTCGTCGAGGCGGCGGCCGAGATCTTCGGGCCGCGTCTTCCACCCGTTCAAAAAGGCGGACAGATGAGCCATTGCCATCTCGAGCTGCTCATCGGGCCGGGCCTGCCAGCGCCAGCGCATCCATGTCTCCTCCAGATCGGTGCGCCGCACGGGCTCGAGCAATTGCGCCACGATGCGCTCTTCTTCATCCGTCAGCGGACGCTCGAGCTGGTCCAGGTGCGCGGGCAGTTCGTGGTGGATGCCCGCGAGCTGCTGCTGCACCGCCTCGCGCACCACGACAGAGTCATCGTCGAGCAGCTTGATGATGTGATTGAGCTGGCGGGCGAGAGGCATTGCTGTGAAATAGCACGAACGAGGATTTGAACGCAATGGCAAAATGAGCGCGCCGAAAATGCGCGACGAGCCAGGGCCACCGGGGAGCCGCACTGCACGCTCTCACTGCCCTTGGGGGGCGGGTGCCGATGGCGTGACGGCCGGCTTGATCTCGATCGCCGGCTCTTTGGCAGCCGGTGCGGCAGCGGGCGGCGCTTTTTCGGCGCCGGGCTTCACGTCAGATGCCGGTGTCGCATTCGACGCGGCTCCGGCCGCCGGTGCGGCGGCGGGTCCTCCGTCCGGTTTTGCCGTGCCGGCTGCGGCGTCGGTCTTCTTTGCCACCTTCGGAGCCGATGACTGCTGGCGCTTCAGATACGAGGCGTAGGACGGCCCCTCGCCGACGATGCTGACCGGCGTGCCGACAGACACGCTGGCAAAGATGAGAGGTGCAAACGAACGCGGCATCCGGATGCAGCCATGGGAGGCGCGGTAGCCGGGCTTCGGGATGGGGCCGGCGTGCATGCCCACACCATCGCCGGTGAGCCGCATGTAGTAAGGCATGCGCGCGCCTTCGAATCGGCCGCCTTCGGGAATGGGATCGCGTCCCATCTTGGCGTCGGAGTTCACCAGCTTGCCGCCGCTGGTGTAGGTCTTGCCGAACAGGTTCGATTTCTTGTCCACCACCTTTTCCATGACCTTGAAGTCACCCACCGGTGTCGGGTATTTGAAGATGCCGGTGGCCACCGTGGCCCAGCCGATCTCTTCCTTGCCGCTGAAGACATGGGCCTTCTGCTCATTGATGTTGATCTTCACATGCGTGGCCGTGCGCCCCTTGCCATTCCACTGGTAAAGCTCCTTCGGCTTCTCCGGCGTGGAGGGCTTCTCCGGCTCGGGCGGCGGCTCCTTCTTGGTGACGCATGAGCTGAGGAGCAATCCGGCGATCGCTGCGGGCAGGGCAGCGGCGAGGCTGGCGGAGGAGGCGAGTCGGCGTACGAGGGTCTTCATGCGATGGTGGTATGCGCCGACGGCCACGGGAGACGCAGGTCCATTGCGCGGGTGGCAGACTACGTTCTTCCCCCGCCATGACAAGCAACGAATCGCCCCGCATGAACAATCAGGACACGGGAGGCCAAAGGAGCAGGACGGGACATCGACGCCCCGCCACCTCGGTGCTACGTGCTCCATCCATCCACGATCCACCCTCGCCCCGACCTACTCCGGCAATACGCGCACGACGAACGCCGCTCCGGGCCGCAGGTACTTCGCGGCCGCTCGGCGCACTTCGGCCGGCGTGAGCGCGTCCATGATGGCGGGCAGGCGGAGGATGTGGTCGTGACCCAGGCCGTTGAGTTCGTCCCAGCCGATGCCGTCGGCCAGCGCAGGATTCCCCTGCTGCGCGCGCAACCATGAGGAGCGCCATGTGGTTTTCGCACGCTCGATCTCATCGGCGGCGAGTCCGCTGGCGGCGAGGTCGGAGATCTGCTCCTTCATTTCCTTTTCCGCCAGCTCGATCTTCGCCGCATCGGTGCCGACGTAGAAATAGAATGCGCCCGCACCGAGCGCGGCAAAGGACTGCGCGCCGACGTAGTAGGCGAGGCCGAGTTCTTCACGGATGCGGTTGAAAAGGCGGGATCCCATGTCGCTGCATGCTTCGTCGATGAGGGAGAGCGCGTAGCTGTCGGTATCCTGCAAGCCGACGGTGCGGAAGCCGATGACCAGCACGGCCTGCTCCTTGTCGAGCTTCTGGTCCCACTCGCCGGGCTTGGACGCACCGCGGAAGGCTGCGGCGCCCGAGGCATCGCGCCGTCCCTTCGGCAGCTTCGCAAACACTCGCTCCACCAGCGCGCGCACGGTCTTCGCCTTGACGTCGCCGAAGACGGAGATGACGCCATTGGCAGCGCAGACATGCCGCGCGAGCACATCGCGGCAGGCGGCCACGGTGAGGTCCTTCACCGTCTGCTCGGTGCCCAGCGCGGTGCGTGCATAGGGTACGCCGGCGAAGATTTTTTTCCGGCACAGCCGCAGTGCGACGGTAAGCGGATCCTCCTGCTCCTCGCGGATGGCGGCGATCTGACGCTTCTGCACGAGCGGAAGCTGGGCTGCGGGCAGTTGCGCATTCAAGGCGAGATCGGCCAGCAGGTCCATGCCGAGCGCCTCGTCGCCACGGAGAACGTCTGCGCCAAGGATGAGCCGGTGCACATCGCCCTGCGTCACGATTCCGCCGCCGCGGTTCTCCAGCACGCTGGCGAGCTCCGCGGCGCTGCGTGTGCGGGTGCCCTTCATGAGCATCTGCGCAGCCACCTGAGTCACGCCCGCGTTCTCGTCCGTCTCCACCGGCACGCCGGCGAGGAATTGCGCCCGCAGCGAGACGAGCGGCAGCTTCGGATTCTCCCCCACGATGAGCGTGAGGCCGCCCGGCAGCACCATGCGTTCGATTTTTTCACAGCGGGATCCCGCGGCATCGACGGCCTCCGGTTTCCCTGCGGTCTGCGGCTCGACGATGGTGACGTTCATGCGCCGGGGATCCAGGTGGCGCAAGGCCGCGTCCCTGATCTTGGCTGGCGTGAGTCTCTCGATGCTCCCGAGGTGCAGCGCGGCAAAGTCGAGGCTTCCAGCAGTGAGCCAGCCGTGGCCGAGGCTCGATGCCTGCCCGCGCGTGGTCATCAGAGCGCGCAACTGGCTGCCGAGCGTGGTGCGCACGGCCTTGCTCAGCTCCGTCGCCGTGGGCCCGCGCTGCCTCATGCGTTCGACTGCCTCCAGCGCGGCTTTCTCCGCCGCTGCGGCATCGCCGGGATCACACTCGATCTCGACATTGAACAGCCCGCACTCCTGCGTGGCCCACGCACCGGCCCACACATAGTGCGCGAGGCCGCGCTTCTCGCGCAGCTCCTGGTAGAGCCGCGAACTCTTGCCCCCGCCAAGCAGGAAGCCTAGCACGTCGAGCGCCGCCTTCTCCTCGTCCGCCTCGCCGGGGATCACCCAGCCGAACGATACGCGCGTGAGTTCCGTGGCGAAGGTGCGGGTGTTCCGACGCGGTCCCATCTGCCGCGGCTCCTCCGGCTGCATCACCGCCTCGTAGGGCCTGCGCCGCCATGCCTTGAAATGCCGCTCCACCGCGGCAAAGGCGGCCTGCGGCTCGACGGCACCGGTGATTATCACAAAGCAATTGTTTGGCGCATAGTGCCGGCGCACGAAGCCCTCCACATCCTCCCGCGCCACCTGGTCGAACACTTCGCGGTAGCCGATGACCGGGTGGCGCAGCGGATGCTTCCGGAAGGCCGTGGCCTGCATGAGATGCTGTGCGGCGGAGTTGGGGTCGTCATTGTCCATCGCCATCTCACGGCGGATCACGTCCATCTCGCGCGCGAGTTCATCGGCATCGAGCTTCGAGTGCATGACCATGTCTGCCAGCACGTCGAGGTAGGCGTCCACCTGCTCCGAGAGGCCGTCGATCCAGTACACCGTGCGGTTGAATGAAGTGTAGGCGTTCACCTGCCCGCCGTGATGCTGGATGGTCCGGGATATCTCCTGCGCCGTGCGCCGCGTGGTGCCCTTGAAAACCATGTGCTCCACCAGGTGCGCCAGCCCCGCGCCCGTCCAGCGCTCCTCATGGATGCTGCCCGCCCGCACCCACACCTGCACGCTGGCCAGCGGATGCGAGTGATCCTGCTGCACGATGACCTCCAGCCCGTTGTCCAGCGTGCGCACCTCCGCCCTCGCCGGCGGCAGCGTGATGTGCGCGCCGCGTCCCGCGGCCGGAGCCCTGCCATTCGTCACCCGTGCTGATTTGTGTCTCATGAATTCGTCTTCTGCTTCTGCTCCGCCCTCGCCACCGGCAGGAAAGGCTGCGTGAATGCCTGCTCGAAATCGTAGCCGCCCGCGAAGTCCTCGATGCTGTCGCCGTCGTTCTTGCCGAAGTACGAGCACTCGATCAGATTGTAAACGATGGCACCCACGTCCTCGCCGCGCGTGATGCCCCACTCCCGCAGAAGAAACAGCGCCATGGGGCCAAACTCCCGCAGCGCGTGCTCGCGCACGCCTTCGAGCAGCTCCTGCCCGGTCACATGCTGGTCGTCGCCTTCGCCGCGAAACTTCTTCGACGCCACATGCAGCGCATCGCGCACAAAGGCGTACGCTTCCGGCTGGTAGCGCGCATCGCGCTCGATGGCGCTCTCGACCGCGTCTTCAAAACTGATGGGTTCGCTGGGCATTGACTGGGCGGGGTCCCCTTCCCTTCCGCAGGGAAAAAGGGCCGGAATCTGCCTCATTCCCCCGGCTGGTCAATCACCGCCAAGCACCCGCCTTCGGGCGGCAGGGTACGCAGCGCGCGGAATCGCCCCCGGCCCTCGGCCTCACCCCACGGTCTCCGTCTCGTGCAGGCGGCCGTAGTCCACCGTGTAGCGTCCGTCGCGGCCCGGCGAGTAGATGTCCACGAACTGCTCGCCGAAGCGCACGTCGCGCCAGTGGTAATCGTGCTGGCTCTGCATGGGCGCCGGGATCACCGTGTCCACGCCCGTCACAGAAGCCATGAAACGCGAGTGGCTGGCCTCGAGCTGCTCCCGCGTCACGCCAAAGAGCGGGCTGCTCTCGTCGATCACATGGCGCAGCGTGAGCGCTGCGGGGAAAAGGATGAGGCGGTCGAACGTGAGCTTCAGCGTGTAGAAGCGCCGCGCGTCATCGCCCTCGGCGGTCATTTCATCCCGGTGCAGCATCAGGCAGAAGTGCGCCTCCACCATGCTCTGGTGCCGGCCGTTCGCCACGCGGAAGGCCAGCGCGGGCTTCCCGTCAAAGGGCGCGATCACCAGCTTGTCGCTGAAGATCACTCGCGCCGTCGGCCGTGAGAAGCGCACAAAAATCACGCCGGTGATGACGGCGGTGATGAACACCCCCGCCATGATCTCCAGGCTCACCACCACATGCCCGTAAAGGGTGACCGGGTGCATGTGCCCGTAGCCCACCGTCGCCAGCGTCTCCATGCTGAAGAAGAACGCGTCGGAGAAGGAACCGGGGCGCATCTCCGAAATGCAGTCCGCGCGCAGCCAGTACGCAGTGGCAAAGACGAGATTCAGCGCCAGATAATTCCCCAAACCCGCCAGAATGAAGCGCGGCCACGAAAGCGAGAGCACCCAGTGGTAGAGGTCCCTCCAGTCCCACGGGCTGTCGTTCACTTTCAGAAACTCCATGCTGCCGGCACGCACGGCGATGGGGGTGTTTTGCTTTTTCATGGCGGAATGGCGAAGCAACCGAAGCGCCTTCCATACAACCGCCGTGCCGCCGGACAAGGCGCGATTTCATCATGCACGACACTTCACAAAAGGGGCTGCATTTGCCGTCCGCGACCGTCAGGCAATCTCCTCAACGACATCGTCGGCGAGGACGGTCCCTTTCAGGCCGACGAGGCAAGACCCTTCGCCGCATCGTGAAGTCCGGCGTCGCGACACGAGAGGGCAAATCTCATCGGAGACCGCGGCAGCTTCGGCTCGTATCACATCGGCTGCGACGCAACCGTGCCGATGCGCGCCGAGTGAGAGAATCTGCTGGACGCCTTCGCTTTCAGCGCCCAGCCACACCGCTTTCGCCGGCATCCGCATGGAGTCTGCCCAAATGATCACAAGCCAGAGCGCGGCCACCGCGTTCTGCATCGCTGAGGATCATTCGACGGCGGCACAGCCGACGGATAAATCACATGCTGCGCTCCGGACTGGCAAGAATGGGCAGGTTTTACATCGGATGCCCGGTCAGAAATGAGCGGCAAGTCTGCCGGTGTGCTCAATGCGGGTCTTCCGTGAAGCATATGTGAAATCTTTGTGAACCCGTTGTTCATCGTTGCTGGCGGCTCGGCAGACCTGTTACTCTCATTCCATGTTCGAGCATCTGCTGTCGTCTGTTCCGGATGATCCATTCTACCAGCCACGCAAACCACTGTGGTCGCCACGTGAGCTTACTGAAGCGCCGGCCATTCGAACATTGCGAGCCGGTGAGTGCGAAGACCGCTATGCGCTGCTGATCAATCCCTTCTATCCGAAGGACCCGCACGCAAGCTTTGGCAAGCATGTGCTCACGCCTTCACTGGCGCTGACGAGCATCGCAGCCGCGACACCGGACACCTGGCGTGTGCGCTACTGGGACGAGAACCTGCTGCAAGGCGCACCTCCGGTGAGCCCGCTGCCGCACGTCGTTGGAATCACGGTGCATCTGACCTTTGCGCGCCGTGCTTACGAGCTGGCGGATTGGTTTCGTGAGCACGGATGCGTGGTGGTGTTGGGCGGGCTGCATGTGTTGTCCTGCCCTGAGGAGGCCGCGCCGCACGCTGATGCGCTCGCACTCGGCGACGGCGTTCAGCTTTGGCCCACGATCCTCGCCGACATCGAACGCGGAACGCTGAAATCCCGATACGATGCGGATTTCGAGCGCCCTTACGATGCGGATCCTGCACCGCGTCGTCGATTGCTGCCCAAGGAAAGCTTTCTCACCACGAGCAGTCTCATTGCCACCCGCGGCTGCCACAATCGTTGCGGCTTCTGCTACCTGAGCACCGAGGGACTCGCGATGCCGTATCGCACTCGGGCAGTCGAGGACATTCGCAAGCAGTGGGAAGACGACGGCGAACCTTATGCGGTCTTCATCGACAACAACCTCGGTTCGAAGCCCGACTATCTGCGCGCGCTGTGTCGCGAGCTGCGTCCGCTCAAACGCATCTGGAGCGCGGCGGTGTCGCTCGATGTGACGAACCACCCAGACGTGGTGCGCGAGATGGCGCTCTCAGGTTGCACTGGGGTGTTCATCGGCTTCGAGTCTCTTTCGGATGAGAACCTCGCAGCCGCCAAGAAACGCACGCCGCGCACCGACGACTACACGCAGCGCGTGCGCATGCTGCACGAACATGGCATCCAGGTGAATGCGAGCTTCGTGCTCGGCTTTGATCAAGATCGCCGCGATTGTTTCACCCAGCTCGCGCAGTGGATCGAGTCGAATCGCATCGAGTGTGGCACCTTTCACATCCTCACGCCGTATCCGGGCACACCGCTGTTCAGACAGATGCAACGTGAAGGTCGTCTGCTGCACACCAACTGGGATCTCTACGACACTGCGCATGTGGTGTTCCAGCCGAAGCACCTGTCGCCGGACGAACTGCAACTGGGCTACGACTGGCTCTACCGAAAGCTCTACTCGGCACAAAGCATCTGGCGTCGGCGTCCGTCCGATGCCACGGCAGTGCTGCCTTATCTGGCAATGAGCTATCTCTACAAACGCAGCAATCGCTTCTGGCATCTGCTGATCAAGCATCGCCTCGTTCATGCTGTGTGGAAACCGCTCGTGCATTGGACACGATGGAGGCATGTGAAGTTCCGCGAGCGCCTGGCGGCATCACTCGATCGACACGTTCCCATGTCGGGATCAGTGGTGTCGGCAAGCGTATAGCGGTTCGTGATTCGGCGCGCAGGGACTTCGAGATGTCAGGCGGGCATGCGATTACGGATGGCGAATCTTCTTGCCGCCCGTTTCACACTGATGAAGAAACATCGCATGGACTGTGACCCGTTGCCGCTGGACCGCCGATTGAGGCAGGAGATTCTTTTTGCGCGTGAGCGTGTGTATCGCTTCGGGCAAGCGACGCCGATGGAGCGACTCGTTTTGCCGGGAAATGAGCCGGGGCCGGAGATCTGGGTGAAGCGCGAGGACCTTTCGCCGATCAAGAGCTACAAATGGCGCGGTGCGTGCAATCGCATGGCGCAGCTCACGCCGGAGCAGCGCGAGCGCGGCGTGGTGACGGCCTCGGCGGGCAATCATGCGCAAGGCGTGGCTCTCGCGGCGAAAACGCTCGGTATTCAGGCGCGCATTCACATGCCGCGCTCAACGCCGAAGGTGAAACAAAACGCCGTGCGGCATCATGGCGGCGATTTTGTGCAGATCGTGCTCACGGGTGACAGTTACGACGAGGCGGTGCTCGCGGCTCGCGAACACGAAAAGGCCAGCGGAGCCGTTTATGTGCATGCTTACGACGATCTCGCCGTGATGGCTGGTCAGGGCACGCTGGCAGATGAGATTGTGCTTTCAGGTCACGGGCCGTTCGACGCGGCCTTTTTGCAAATCGGCGGCGGAGGCATGGCTTCGGCCACGGCGGACTGGCTCAAAACCTACTGGCCGAGCATCGAAATCATCGGCGTGGAAGGCGTGGGCCAAGCGTCAATGAAGGCAGCCATCGAAAAAGGCCAACCGGTCGAGTTGCACGACCTCGACATCTTTTGCGATGGCACCGCCGTGCGAAAAGCGGGAGCCCTGCCCTTTGAAATCTGCCGCACGATGCTCAATCGCATCGCCACGGTCACGAACGCGGAGGTCAGCGCGGCCATCCGCGTGCTTTGGGAGACCTTGCGCTGCATTTCCGAGCCCAGCGGCGCGATGGGGCTCGCTGCGTTGCTGAAGGAGCGTGCGGCGCTCGCGGGCAAGAAGGTGCTCATCGTCATCACCGGCGCGAACGTCGACTTTTTGCAGCTCGGTCTCATCGCGCAAAGCGAAGGCGCGGCCAGCACGGTGTCCCGCACGCTGCGCATCAACATCCCCGAGCGACCCGGCGCGATGCTGTCGCTGCTCGACTCGTGTTTCGAGGGCCTGAACATCGCCGACTTCCAATACGGCCTGCATCATCCCGACGAAGCCTGGCCCGTCTTCACCGTCACCGCCGAAAGCGCCGCGAAACTCGCCGAACTGCCCGCACGGCTCGATGCGGGCGGTTTCCAATGGCAGGACCTCAGCGGCGCGGTCGATGTGGCCTTCCGCGCCATCCCGCTGCGCGGCGACCTGCTCACGCATCCGCTTTTCCTGCGTCTCGATTTCTACGAACGCCCCGGTGCTCTGCACGACTTCCTCTCCCGCCTCATCCGCGACCGCGCCAGCCTCTGCTACTTCAACTACCGCCAGTCCGGCGAACGCGTCGGCCGTGCGCTCATCGGCCTCACATTCGAGCAAGCCACTGCACGCGATGCCTTCCTCGCCGATCTCCCCGAGCACGGCGAGGGTTATCGCTCGTGCAAGCCGGTGGATGAGCCAACGACCGCCCGCTTGATCGGATGAAACTGCCGACCATAAAGATGCTGCCAATCTGCATGCTCGTCGCTTGACTGGCTGGCACCGCGCCAGCGAAGCTGAGCTTCCCGACCGCCGCTCACACGGGCTGCCGGTAGATCTCGGAACCATGCCTCATGGACTTGAAGAAGTGCATGACCTTCGAGTGACGGTTCGATGTCTCGGGGCCGTCGGCGCTGCTTGTTGCAAAAGCCCGACAGCAACCGGCACATCTAGACTGTCCTGCGTTTGAAGTTCCGACTTGGTGACGCCGACATCCACACGTTCCGTGCTGCCTCGACACACTCGCCTGCCCACACATGCGGCCCCGGTTTGATTCTTGTTCGTGCTTTGGCTTAGATGCCGGTTTAGCAAGACTGCAGTCATTCTTCCTGCCTCTTGCGCCCTAACATGGAAACGACGCATCACCGCCAGCACTTGACCAACATCAACGCGATCACCGCACATATCACCTCGCTGCTGCTCGCATCACTGTTGGCGCTGCACGCCACCGCAGCTCCGAAGCCAAACATCGTCTTCATCTACGTGGACAATCTCGGCTACGGCGATCTTGGCTGCTACGGAAACACTGGCATCAAGACGCCGCGCATTGATCAGCTCGCGAAGGAAGGTGTGCGCTGCACAGATTTTTATGTGGTGGCCTCCACTTGCACCGTCTCGCGTGGAGCGGTGCTGACGGGACGATATCCGATGCGCAATGGACTCACGCATCAACTCGGCTCCGAGGAGAACTGGCATGGCGTGGGGCTGCCGCATCGCGAACGCATCATGCCGCAGTATTTGAAGGAGGCGGGTTATGGCACAGCCTGCTTTGGCAAATGGAACATCGGCTTTGCGCCCGGCAGCCGACCCACCGAGCGCGGGTTCGATGAGTTTTTCGGCTTCCGCTCCGGCAACATCAACTACTTCACGCACACCTACCACGGCGAATACGACATGTTCAAAGGCGTCGAGCCGCATCGCGTCGCAGGCTACAGTGGCGAGATCTTTGCGGATGCGACCTGTGATTACATCAAGCGTCAGGCGAAGGGCGGGAAGCCGTTCTTTGTCTATCTGCCGCTCAATGCGCCCCACTACGTCAGCAGCATCAACATGAAGGCTGGCGAGAAGCCGCAGTGGCAGGCACCGGACAGCGCGTTCGCTGCCTACGGCTGGTCACCGGGCGAGAGCGATGAAAAGCGCCGCTACTTCGCCGTGCTCACCGCGATGGATGAAAACGTGGGGCGTGTGCTCGACACGCTGGATGCCAGCGGCATGCGCCAGAACACACTTGTGGCCTTCATCTCCGACATGGGTCCCATTCTGCGGCCCACGCACGGTCTTGGTGTGGCGAGCGCCGGCATCTATCGGAATGGCGCTCCCACCCTGTATGAAGGCGGCATTCGTGTGCCGGCCATCTTCCGCTGGCCGGGCAAGATTCCCGCGGGCAGCGTGAACCGCGCGATGCTCAGCCATCTCGATCTGCTGCCTGCTTTTCTCGATGCCGCAGGTCTGCCACTGCCGAAAGATCGCGTGCTTGATGGTCGCAATTGCCTCCCTGCTCTCTTGGGTGAATCGCCATCACCGCATGAACGCATCGTGTTTCAGCTAGGCGACGCGCTCGCGCAGCGCGAAGGATCCCTCAAGCTCATCCGGCCCAAAGCCAAGGCGCCTTGGGAACTCTACGATCTGGCGAACGATCCCGGTGAATCCAAAAACCTCGCCGCTGAACGCCCGGCGGATGTTGCTCGACTCACCGCCGCTCTCACGCGATGGCAGACTGAGGTGAAACAGGACGCGAGTGAGGCCGTGATTTACAAGCCCAGCCCAAAGAAGCCATGAAACGACCTCTTGCCCTTTTCACCACGCTTTTGCTCCCAGCGCTCACCGCGTCGAACGCCCGCGATGCCTTCCAGACACCCGGCAATGGCGAGAACCTCGGTGTGTGGCGCATCACGAATGAGCCGGAGATGAGGCATTGGGCCAATTACCACAACACGCGCTGCTTCAGCCCTGACGGCCGCTATCTCTGCTATGCACGCGATGCTGAGAACAAGCTGCATGCGGAGGTGTTTCTTTACGATGCGCACAAGGATCAGACCCGGCGCGTGGATGCCGGGGCGCTGCCGCGCTGGGCGCATGGGCACAACTGGCTCTTCTACCGTCAGCTTCGTCGTGATGAACGCGATGCGCCCACGTCCGACATCCTCTGGCTCGACGTGGACTCTGGTGAGAGACGCGTGCTGGCCAGTTTGCCTGGAGAAATCGAACTCGGCGAACCGGACGCCGATGACCAGTGGCTCCACGGCGGCACGCTCACGCGCTCGAAGGACAAGGATGCCAACGTGAAGAAGGAACGTTCTGCGCTGCGCATTCGCATCGCGGACAAAAGCGAGGTTCAGCCGCTGCCTGGCGTGCGTGGTTATCAATTCATGCCGAATCCGCGGCATCCGGTCTTTTTCACGCGCTGGAAGGGCGACCGCAGCGATTTCACCTCGTCGCGCCTCTGGTATGATCTAGATGGAACGAAAGAGCGCATCGGTATTCCCATGCTGCAAAATGCGCACACGTCCTGGCTCGGTGATGGCGAGTATCACTTGATGGGCAACGGTCTCGTGCGCGGACGGCGCTGGAATGAGCCCTTCCCGAGCGATCTGCACATCCTCGCTGCCGTGCCGGTGGGCGATGTCAGTCCATGTGGCGACAGCGGCCGCTACGCCACGGGTGATCACAACATCGCCGACCTCCGCTCAGGCGATGGATGGACGTTTCTTCATCCACTCTCGCAGATCTGCTTTCCGGCGGTGGCAGGCGATGCCTCCACCATTTACGATGCCGACCCGAAGGGCAGCCCCGATGGCACAAAGGTCGCCTTGGTGACGAACTACGATCTCAAGGAGGCTCCGTTCACCTTAGTCACCAAAGACCTCGCCGATGGCGCGGATGAGTTGCAGGTGGAAAGCACCGCACGCTTCCCCGACAGCGGAGAATTGGTGATTCGGGGCGAAATCATCGCCTACCAGCGCAAGACTGCGCAAAGCTTCGCCGGCCTTGCTCGCAAGCAGCATGGCACCTCGCAAAGCCCCGTGCGCAGCGGTGCCGATGTGACGTCATTTGCTGCGCGCCTGCTCACAGACGAGCAGTGGCAGCGCCTCGGTGAAAAGGCATCCGACGCCATGCAAAACGGTGTCGGCAACGCCGGTCCCATCCTGCTGCGTCAGCGGCAGACGCAGGTCCATGTCGCCATCGTGCGTCTGCCGGACGCGCCGCATCTGCGCCTCGTGCAGGACAAAGCCGAACTAATCCCCGCCGAAGAACATCGCGAGACCTTCGGCTATCATCTGCTGCGCGATGGCAAGCGCATCACCACTGAGCCGCTGCGACCCGGCGCTCGTCACGAACTCGCCGAACCCGGCGATTATCAGGCACTCGCCGTCGAATGGAGCGGACTCGAAAGCAAGCCGTCGCCCGTTGTGAAAATCACGCGTGCCACGACGCTCACCGCGCTGGCCGACAAGCCCGCGGACTTCTCCTGGACGAGCGAGCACAAGCTCGCGAACGGTCGTGAAATCATCCACCTGCATGACGGCGTGATTCAGCGTGAGCAGCACGAGCGTGGCGTGCTCGTGAAACACGAGGACCTGAACGCCCAAGGCAAAGCCATCCGCGAACTGACCTATCTCGATGGCAAGCTCGCGCGGCGGCAATACACGAACCGCGATGGCGTGCTGATGAGCCGCGAGTTGTTCGACGCCGACGGCTTCATCGCCGAAACCATCCTTTTCGACCGTCGCAGCGCACCCGCAGCCACGCCGAAAGAAATCGACCACTGGTGGTTCCAGCGCGGCATGCCGGTAAAGCAAATCAAAGAAGGCAAACTGTTCACCCGCCAAGGTGATCATTGGGTGAACCAGGCCGCTGGTTCGTCAGCGAAAAAGAAAGGCAAGCCATGACGCCTCTGATTTGCCAACGGCGCCGCATGGCCCCACCCCGGCTGGATCGGCCTCCGCCAGATGGGCCACACCGTCCGCTGCGACTACGACGACGTGAGGATTTACCGCCTAACGCCGTGATACACTTCGTAAGCCCCGCTGGCGACACCCCAGGAGAACGGCAAACAGGACGAACTATTCTCGAACATGATAGGGCATTGCTTTTGGTCGCGTTTTGGCAGTGGTCCGACCTCTGACCACTGCGCTTCATGCCCTTGTTCAAGCATCTTCTGGCCATCATAGACTGGGCCCTTCCGCCGTCGGTTGAACCGAAGTCTGTTGTTGGTCGGAGTGATGAACTATCAGGAACCCGCAGCGAGCAGTGATCCCCTCGAAAACATCTTCAACTGAACCTTTCCATGAACCTCGTCTCACTCGAACGCCCTGCTTCACTTGTCGAAACCGTCTGCCAGCAGCTTGCGAAGCTGATTCGTGGCAAGCACTCGGAGGATGAAGATGATCGCTGGTTGCCTGGCGAACGCTCGCTCGCGGAGAAGCTCGGCGTGAGCCGCAGCGTGGTGCGCGAGGCCACAAAACGCCTGGAGCAGCAAGGCATGCTGGAGATTCAGCATGGCAATGGCATCAAGATTGTGGACCGGCTGCATCGCCCGCTGAATGATTCGCTCACGCTACTGATCCCGGACATGGCGGATCGTCTTCAGCAGCTCAATGAGACGCGCCTTTCCATCGAGCCCGATGCGGCGGCCATGGCGGCGGAACGCGCCACCAAGGAGCACATCCGCACGCTGCGCCGCATTCAAACGCAGTTGGAGAATGCACCAGACAACGCCGCAGCCATCGAGGCTGACATCGCCGCGCACCACGCCATTGCTGATGCGAGTGGGAACCGGATTTACCGGCTCATTCTCGACTCGCTCGCTGAACTGGGCGTCACCAGTCGTCTGCGCACCATCGGGCGCATCGGCAAAGCGACCGCCATCGAGCACCACGAGGCGATCTTGAGCGCTATCGAGCGCCGCGATCCCGAGGCAGCACGCGCTGCCATGCGCCGCCACATCCTCGCCGCCGGTGAGGACATGGATTTGCCCGCGCTGAAAACCAAGAAGGCGAAATGAGATGAAGCCCATTCTCCTGTCCCCACTCTTCTGTCTAATCGTCGGAGTCTCTCACGCCGCTGACTTCACGTTCTTCGAGTCGAAGGTGCGTCCGCTGTTGATCCAGCGCTGCTACGAATGCCACTCGCATGAGAAGAAGATCAAAGGCGGCCTTGCCCTCGATTCGAAACCTGGTTGGCAGACCGGCGGTGATCACGGTGCGGCGATCACGCCGGGCGATGTGGAGAAGAGTCTGCTCATCAAAGCCATCCGCTACACCGACTCCGAGCTGCAGATGCCGACCAAAGCCAAACTGCCCGCAGAAGAGATCGCCATCCTGGAGCAATGGGTGAAGCTCGGCGCGCCTGATCCGCGTGAGACCGAGGCGGTCGTGACAGTGAAGAAGCGCGTCATTGATCTCCATGAGGGGAAGAAGTTCTGGGCCTTCCAGCCAGTGAGCAATCCATCGCCACCGCAGGTGCGCGACACCTCATGGCCACTCGCGCCGCTGGATCACTTCATCCTCAAGCCACTGGAAACCAAGGGTATCAAACCCGTGCGCGATGCGGATCGCCATACCTGGTTGCGTCGTGTGTCGCTCGATCTCACGGGCTTGCCTCCCACAGAAGCGGACGTGCGATCTTTTGAAAACGACACCTCCACGCAGGCCTTCGAGCATGTGGTGGATCGACTGCTGAACTCCAAAGCCTACGGCGAATGCTGGGCACGGCATTGGCTCGATCTCACCGGCTACGCGGACATGATGGGCACCTCGAACAACGTCTATGCCGAGCACGCGTGGCGGTATCGCGACTGGCTCATCGCGGCGTTCAATGCGGACAAACCGTTTGATGAGTTCATCCGCGAGCAGATCGCGGGTGACTTGATGCCATCGAAGTCCGTCGAGGATCGTGCGGCGAAAATCACCGCCACCGGCTTCCTCATGGTGGGCGACATCGAGATCGTGAATCCCGACAAGGCGAAGATGGAGACCGATCACATCGACTCGCAAATGATCAAGATCGGCCAGACCTTCATGGGCATGACGCTCGGCTGTGTGCGCTGTCACGATCACAAGTTCGATCCCATCGGCCTGGAGGACTACTATGGCATCGCTGGCATGCTGCGCAGTTCACCTTCCTCGCACAAGATGCCGGACATGGGTGTCTGGAGCCAGCTCAACAGCACCGTGCTGCCGGAGACACCCGTGCAACTCGCCGCGCGGAAAAAACTCGAAGCGGAGAACGAGCAACGCATCGCCGATTGGAAAGCCGAGCAGACGAAGCTCACCGAGGAGAAGGCCGACGTGGTGAAGCAGCTCGCTGCGATTGGATCTCCAGCAGATTCAGGGAGGCCAACAGATATTTCTAAGGGTGAATCCAAACCAGCAATCCAATCTGCTGGCCTCCCTGAGCCGAGTCCCCGAGACAGGCGAAGCCAATCTGCTGGAGATAAAGAGCCCCTCTCCCAACGCCGCGACGAACTCGACGCGCGCATCAAGAAACTCGGGGGCGACATCCAGCACGCCGAGTTCTTCAAAGACAAGACCCCGCGAGCCTTTGCCATGAGCGACGGCGCGCAGCCCGCTGACATGCCCATCTATGTCCGTGGCAATCCGTATGCACCGAGCACGGTCGTGCCGCGTGGAGCGGTGCGTGTGGCCTCGTGGGAAAAATTTCCTGCCATCCCCGCCGGTCAAAGCGGACGCCTGCAACTCGCCGACTGGCTCGCGGACAAACGCAATCCGCTCACTGCCCGCGTGACGGTGAACCGCATCTGGCAAAAGCTCTTCGGCACCGGCCTCGTGCCCAGCGTGGACTACTTCGGCGCGCGTGGTGATTTGCCCACGCACCCCGAGCTGCTCGATCACCTCGCCACTCGCTTCATGCAGGGCGGCTGGTCGCAGAAGCAATTCCTCCGCTCGCTCGTGCTCAGCCGCACCTACCGCCTGTCCTCAAGGAACGGCGATTTGCAATCGCCGACGGCGGTTGAAAACCGCCGCTCCTCGGAACTCGATCCCGAGAACAAGCTCTACTGGCGTATGAACCGCCAGCGCCTCGATGCCGAGGCCTTGCGCGATTCCCTGCTCGCCATCAGCGGCGAACTCGCCCGCGACAGCGGCGGCCCCGCACTCGTGATGGAGAAGGCGGAGAACTGCGGCGCGCTCTCGTTGAAGGGCGTTAATCCGCCGAACTACGCGCACAAGGTGCCGCGCCCCATCCAGGAGTTTGAGCGCACGATCTACCTGCCCGTGTTTCGCAACAACTTCGCCGGACCGGATCGCCTGCGCGGGCAGTTCGACTTCATCGATCCCGCGATGATCGCCGGCCAGCGCAACCAGACCGTCGTGCCCACGCAGTCGCTCTTTCTGCTGAACAACGACCTCATCCGCAAACGCGCCTTCGCCCTCGCGAAGTCCCTGCTTGCCGCCGAGAAGAACGACCTCGCCCGCCTGGAGACCCTGTGGCTGCGCGCGCTCAACCGCCCCATCACTTCCTCCGAGCGCGACGAAGCCCTCGCCCTCCTCGAAGCCGTCACGCCATCTGGGAAGCCCGCTGGCCCCGTCCAGTGGACCGAGCTGTGCCACAGCCTGCTGGCCTCGAATGAATTTGTGTTTCGGCTATGAACCCAATCGTCCGCGCATGAAAGCCTTCTTTCTCACCACACTGCTGCTCGGGCCGCTGGCTATGCTGCACGCTGGTGAGGTATCGAAGGTGACTCCTGTGGCAGAACCGGCGCGAGTTGAATTGGCGACGGAGCAGCAAAAGCTCGTGTTTACCCAGACCAACGGCGTGTTCACGTTGAGCACGTTTGTGCGCGACGATCAGGAGTGGCGCGCGATGTTTGATGCGGGCCAGCCGTTGCTCGAAGGGCCTCTGTTCAATTTGCTGCCAAGTCGCTACGCGGTTCTGGAGGACGCTCACGACAGAAAAACGGTTGAGTTCGGCGGGAAGCATCGTCAGCCCGATTATGACTGGACGATGCGCGTGGAGACGACGGCGGACAGTCCGCTGTTTCGGTTCGTCATCACGTGCCATTTGACTGCACCACTAATGTTGGAGAAGCCTCAGCCGGTCGTGGCGCTGTGGATGCAACAATCAAACATCGCGTTCCATCTCGACCAGGGGCCGGACAGCATTTACGGCAGCGCCGGGATTCCGCATGGCTACGGTTTTCCAGCAGCGTATCTCTGGGACGATAGGCGCGAGGCGGCAGTGTTCTTCAACATGACGCCGATGCGTTGGATGCAGCCTGATGGAGTCGCACGCTTTCACGATGTGCGCATCATGACGCGTAGTGAGTCGGGGCGGACGGGGCTGGGAATGCATTTCAAAAAGTTGTCGGGACGGCGCCTGCCTGCTGGCGAGATGACAGTGGAGTTCTTCCTTCATCAAGCTGTCCGTGCGACCAAGCCATCCGGTATGGAAGCGCTCGATACGATGATGCGGACGTTCGCGCCATTGCATCCGGCGGATTCGGTTTTTCCGCGGAACCAATTGACGGGTGGGGCGGCGAGTTGGGATCAGGTCGCGCGGCAGGCGATGGCCGACCTGAGCACTCCATCAAACATGGCTGAGATCTCCGCGCCGTGGCACGACGAGCCGCTCCCGCTGGTACCGGCGCAGGAAAAGATGCAGGTTCATCCCAGCGCACGTTCGTGGGATTTTTCCACGGTGAACAATCACCTCACGCCGTGGCTGCTGCTCGCGCGTGTCCACGGTGATGCGGAGGCGTTGCAAGTTGGTTTGCAGAAGGCGGACGCGCTGCCGCGCTTTTACGATCCTCGTGCGCGGCTCATTCGTCACGGCACACGGCAGCCAGCTCACGTCGGCGATTTGGAAATGAGCTGGCAGAATTTCTTCTTCCACGAAGAAGCGCTGCGTGCGGCATCCGCGACCGGCACGGGCGATTTCAATCCCGCCATTGCCGGACGCTTCCTCATGGCCACGGCGGGACTGCGAGACCTGGCCAAGAATACGGGCGATGTATTTCCGCAGTGGTTCGATCCTTACGCGAAGCAGGCAGCCGTCCAAAATGACATGAAGCAGTTGGGGCTGATTCGCGAGCCGTGGCAGGCGGGAGCTTACGCGCATCTCATGTTGCAAGCGTTCGACATCACCGCGGGAAAGGACTACCTGACCGAAGCGCAGCGCGCGGTGGAGACGCTGATGGAGCGAATGGAGTTTCGCGTGCAGAACCAAATCTACGACCGCGAATACAAGGATGTGGCTGAGTTCCCGATCACGGAACTTTTTGGCAACGCCTACGGCATTGCAGCGGCCCAACGGCTGTTTGAATCAACGCGCAATCCGAAGTTCCTGCGCTATTCCCGCGACTTCATGAACACGCTCTTGCGCCTCACGTTTTGGTATGAGGACGAGACCACGCCCGTGAGCCGTGAACTGCGAAATGCCGGGCTGTTTTATCCCCACGGCGGCGCGCATGTGGCTTGTCCGTGGGAGAACAGCGAGGCGCACCTGATGATTGTGTGGACGCTGAAGCACGATCTCGAGCATCCGTTGACGGATCTCCTCTTGAAGCTTTCGAACCTGAATCGGATCAACTCTTTCTACTTCTTCCCCGCGTTCTGGACCGAACCGGTGCTGGCGCTCGATGAGAAGAAGCGCCCCGCACTCGGATCATATTTTCCCGTTGAGCCATTCTACAGCCTCGAAGGAACCGGCGGTCATCGTGGCGGCACGGCTGCTTACATGGCTGGCCTGGCGCTCTGGAACGATTGGCTCTACGAAGCTCTCGCCGAAGCGAGCGACCGCGAGATCATGGTGCTGAATCTCGACGCGAGGGAAGACTATGAAAGCGCATTGTCCGGCATCGAACGGCACTTCATCGCATACAATCCAACCGCGACCGAGCGCACGTTCCGCTTGATGTTCAAACACATCCCCGATGCCGACCACTCGGTGACAAGCGGTTCGGGAGAAACCAATCACCCGGCTGCGGAACTCAGGCAGGGTTTGTTGCTGACGTTAAAACCTGGAGACCACAAGCGCCTCACCGTGCGCTGCAGTGACTACCTGGAGCGTCGGCGTCAGTTGCAGCAGCAGCGAACTGCGCAAAGCACCCTGGCCCATGCCTACCAGTTGATGCAGGAAGGCGCTGTCGCCCGTGGCACCGCGGCGATCACGCCGCAGGAAATCGCGACGTTCACTGAGGCGCTGGCCACCGCTCGCGTCGGACACAATGCCGATGCGGAAGCGAAAGCCAAAGGCATCATCCTCAGTCTGCAGAACTCCAAACCTTCAGGCCGAATCGAGACACAACGATGAAACACGCGCCTCATCATCATCGACCCGCTGCCCCGCCGAAGAAGTGAGCACAGATTCTCAGCACATCCCGCATTCGTCACTGCATCACTCCAAAACACCATGAACACGCCCACACTCCTCACCCGCCGCCAACTCCTCCAGCGAACCGCCTGCGGCTTCGGAGCGCTCGCTTTGCAGGACATCGCCCGCGCGGCTGCGAATCCGCTTGCGGCACGCATCCCCGGCATGATGCCGAAGGCGAAGCGTGTCATTTTCCTCTTCATGCAGGGCGGCCCGTCGCAGATGGACCTCTTTGACCCGAAGCCCTTCATCGAGCGTAAGCACGGGCAGAAGATTGATTCGCCGCTGCGCAAGGAAGTCACGCAGATCGGCACCGAGCAGTTCCTCGCGCTGAAGGCGATGGCACCCGTGCGTCCGCGCGGGCAGAGTGGCATGATGATCTCCGATTTGATGCCGCATCTCGCGAGCGTTGCGGACGACATCTGCTTGCTGCGCGGCATGAGCGCCGACAATCCGCAGCATGCCGGTGCGACGTTGCAATTTCACACCGGCACCTTCGCGGAAGTGCGTCCCTCGATGGGAGCGTGGGTCAGCTACGGCCTCGGCACGGAAAACGCGAACCTGCCCAGCTTCGTCAGCATCCAGGGACTCGGCGTGCGCGACTATGGTGCGGCATTTCTGCCCGCGATTCATCAGGGCACGCGCCTCACCGTGCCGCTCGACAGCAAAACGCTGCCCATCGAAAACCTGCGCAACGTCTCCGAGACGGACGCCATCCAGCGCCAGCGCATGGATTTTATGGCCCGCATGAACCGCCGTCTCGTCGGCGATCTCGGGGGCGACGCGGCGATGGAAGGCATGATTCAAAATATGGAACTCGCCGCCCGCATGCAGCTCACCACGCCGCAGATCGTGGACCTTTCAAAGGAAAGCAAAGCCACGCTCGATCTCTACGGCGTCGATGGCAAAGACACGAACATCTTTGGACGCGCCTGCCTGCTCGCGCGCAAACTGAGCGAGGCCGGCGTGCGCTTCGTGCAGGTGAGCACCGGCGGTTGGGATCATCATGGCGATATCCGTGGCAACCTGCCCAAGCTCTGCGCCCAGACCGATCAACCCGTCGCCGCGCTGCTCAAGGATTTGAAATCACGCGGCCTGCTCGAAGACACACTCGTGCTCTGGAGCGGCGAGTTTGGGCGCACGCCCTGGAGCCAGGACCTCAGCGGAAAATCGCCCATCGACAAGCACGGCCGCGAGCATCAGCCCGAGAGCTTCTGCGCCTGGATGGCCGGCGGCGGCGTCAAAGCCGGCCTCACCTACGGCGACACCGACGACATGGGCTATCGCGTCATCAACGGCAAAATCCACATCCACGATCTCCACGCCACGATGCTGCACCTGCTCGGCATTGATCATCTCAAGCTCACCTCCCGCCATCTTGGCCGTGATTACCGCCTCACGGATGTCTATGGCGAGGTGGTGAGGGAGATTCTGGCGTGAGCTGAGTCACTGAATCCACGGGAGAATGAGGACAGAAGAATCGCCCCATTCTCCTGTCCCCATTTTTCTGTCGATCAACTCAACCGCATCATGAAACACCTGCTCTTCCTTCTCCTCGCCGCCTCCGCCTTCGCCGAGGTCAAAACGGAAACCATCACCATCGCGATGCGCGATGGAGTGAAGCTCACGGCGGATCTTTATCGCGATGAGGCCATCAACAAGGCACCCGTCATCCTCACCCGCACGCCGTATGACCGCACAAAGCAGAAGGGCACGGGCGAGAAGTGGGCGAAAGCCGGCTACATCTTCATCGCGCAGGATTGCCGGGGGAAATTTGGCTCGGCGGGAGACTTCGCGCCTTACAACAATGAAGGCCAGGACGGCTTCGACACCATCGAGTGGATCACGCGTCAGCCATGGTGCAGCGATCGCGTGGGCATGATGGGCGGCTCGTATGTCGGCGCGGTGCAGTGGCAGGCCGCGGTGGAACATCCGCCCGGACTCGCCGCTATCGCCCCGCAGGCGACGTGGAGCAGTTTTTATCGCAACCTCTACCTCGGCGGCTCGGTGCGACTCGCGCTCATCGCGGGCTGGATCGCAGGCAACTCACCGAAGCCTGAAGGTGCCAAGCCGAATGATTTCGATGAAGCATTCCTCCGCCTGCCGCTCAGCGAAGTGGACAGCGCCATCGGCTGGGACATGCCGTGGCTGGATGCCTTCCTCACGCATCCCGAGCCGGACGGTTTCTGGACGCGGCTCGATCTCACGCCGCGCCTGCCTGAGCTGCAACTGCCCGCGCTGCACGTCGTCGGCTACTACGACTTCTTCTCCCGCGAGTCGGTGGACAACTTCATTGCCATGCAAAAGCAGGCGCGTGATGCGAAGACTCGCCAGCAGCAGCGCCTCATTCTTGGCCCCTGGGATCACGGTAGCGTGGGCAAGACCAAGACCGCTGAAGTAGAGTTCGGCCCCGAGGCCGCCGTGGACACCTTCGCTTTGCAGCTTGACTGGTTTGATCGTCATCTCAAACAAGACGCCGTCTCGCTGTCGAAGCCGTTTCCGCCCGTGCGCTACTTCAGCATGGGCGACAACATCTGGCGTGACGCGCAGACTTGGCCGCCGGAAGGCTTCCAAGCGACTTCGTTTTATCTGCACTCCGCTGGCAAAGCGAACACGCGCCGAGGCGATGGCCGGCTCACTCGCGAAGCACCCACGAGCGATCAACCCACCGACAGTTTCCGCGCTGATCCTGCGAAGCCAACACCATCGAGCTCCGTCACCGAAACACGTCCGCTCAAAGCCGCCGTGTGGGGACCAGTCGATCAAAGCACCACCGAGGATCGCGAGGACGTGCTCGTTTACACCAGCGAGCCAATGACCGCGCCGCTCACCTTCGCAGGCAATGCCGAGGCAAAGCTCCACGTCTCCACCGACACACCGGATGCCGATTGGGCGGTGAAGCTCATCGACGTGCATCCCGATGGCTTCGCGCAAAACATTGCGCGTGGTATCTTGCGCGGACGCTATCGCAACTCGCTGCTCAAACCCGAACTGATGCAACCCGGCCAAGTGTATGAGATCACCGTCGATCTCGGCCCCGTCGCCGCCACCATCGCCAAAGGCCACCAACTCCGCGTGGACATCAGCGGCGCCGACTTCCCGCTCTACGACCGCAACTCCAACACCGCCGAAGGCATCCGCGGAGCAAAGACCGCCATCGCCACCGAGCAGGTGCATCACAAGCCTGGTGCGCTGTCGCGTCTCATCTTGCCAGTTCAATGAACAGAGAAGGGCTATACGAACATGAAGTCTCGGACGCCATTTCTCTGCCTCTCTACTTTTTGCCTTCTGGCATCCCTGCAAGCCACCGAAGTGCGCACCGATACTTGGACGGAGAAATGGCCTAACAAGAGCGGACAGCTTCAAACCATCAGCGTCACTGCCGAGGTGTGGACGGAGTTTTTTCAGGCGGATCTCGATGCGGATGGCCAGTTGCATATTCCGGCGCGTGAGAAGCCCTATTACCTTGATGGGCCGTTGGTGATGAAATCCGGCCAGAAGCTCACGGCGGACGCGAAGGCCGAAATTCGGCTCAAACTGGGCACCAGCACCTGCATGGTGCGCAATGAGCGTGTCACCACCTTGAACACGAAGCCCGTGCCACGCGATCAACCGCTCGACACCGGCATCAGCATTGAGGGCGGCATCTGGACCACGCTGGCGGTCACGCGTGCAGAGTCGAATGGCAATGCGCGCGGTGCTTCCTCGAAGCAAAACGCGGCGTTTGGCACCCACGGCGTCATCCTGCTGCAAAACGTGCGAGGTGTGTCGGTGAAGAACGTCACCATCCGCCAGAGCCGTCCTTTCGGCGTGCATCTGGCGAACGCGCATGAGTTCACTGTCGAGAACATCACCCTCGAAAATCACGGGCGCGATGGCGTGCATGTGAACGGTCCCGCGAGCGATGGCCTCATCCGTGGCGTGCGCGGCGATCCGCATGATGACAACGTCGCGCTCAACGCCTGGGAATGGAAAAACTACGCGCCCAGCTACGGCCCCATCGAGCGCATCATCATCGAGGACGTTACCGGAGCGCCCAAAGGTGTGCCTGCGGCCAATTCCATCCGCATCCTGCCCGGCGTGAAACGCTTCGACGATGGCACCACGCTCGACTGTCCCATCAGCGACATCACGCTGCGCCGCATCACCGACATCCGCGAGTTCAAACTCTACGACCAGCCAAACCTCGAACTCGGTCGCGACAACGATTTCAGCCTTGGCGTCGGCACGCTGAAACACATCCGCTTTGAAGACCTCACCTTCCATCACCCCGGCAAGATCGAAGTCCACGCCAACACCGACGGCCTCACGATACAAAACGTGCGCGTGAATCATTCCATTGCCCCCGATTGGCACCTCCTCGCCATCGGCCCGAAGTCCGCGACCTATACGGGCGCGCCCGGCAGCGATTCCTCGCGCTGGACGGAAATCTTCTCCCCCGCCCTCGACTGCACCGTCCGCAACGTCAGCATCACCGGCGTCCGCTCTCGCGATTCGCAGACGGATTTGCCCATCGAGCAGGTCGTGAAGGTCATCGAACTCAAACCCAACCCTGATTATCCCAAGACCACGCCGAAGGGCGGCACCGGGAAAGGCATCTGGATTCGCTGACCATGAAACGCATTCTCACACTCTTCATTGCTCTTCTTGTCACTACTCTCGCTGCGTTTGCCGATGCACCGAAAGGCACGCTCGTCATTATTGGCGGAGGTGTCACGCCGAGCGGGATGCATCGGAAGCTGCTCGATCTCGCTGGCGGAACTGACGCCCATGTTCTCGTCGTGCCGTTTGGCAAAGGTCCCGAAGCGGACGCCGCGCCCTCCGTGGCTTCCTTTGGCAAAGCCGGGGCGACCCACATCGCCGTGATGTCCGCCGATGACTCCAAGGCGGCGCTTGCGCAGGTGCAGAGCGCCGGGGTCATCTGGTTCTCCGGTGGCAAGCAGTCGCTCATGATGCCGCTGCTGCAGCGCCTGGGCGTGGTGGAGGCGATCCGCGAGCGTCATGCGCAAGGCGCGGTGCTGGCTGGCAGCAGCGCCGGTGCCGCGATCATGTCCAAGCTGATGCTCATGGGTGCGGACAAGACCAAGGACGGCAACATCGTCCCCAAGTTCGGCGAAGCACTGGGTGTCTGGCCCGAGGTGATCGTGGATCAGCATTTCGTGAAGCGTGGACGCGAACCGAGACTCCGTGCAGCGATTCAGGCGCATCCCGATTTGCTTGGTGTGGGGATTGATGAGTCCACCTTTGTGGTCGTGAAAGGAGGAGGTTTTGAAGTCGGAGGCAAGAGCACTGTCCTCGTGCTCGACTCCCGTGCCGGTGGAGCCACGAAGCGCACCGAACTCAAAAGCGGCGACAAGTTTGAATGGGGTCGCAAGTAGGCCGACGACCGCTCGCGCAGAATCAAGTGTCAATACTCGCAGTCGCTACTCATGAACCTCTCGCTCTCACTCCTCATCGCACTGTTGCTTGCGCCGCTGTCAGCACTGCATGCCACAGATGACTCAAAGCCCGCGCTAGAGCTTAAACCCGGCATGAGGATGATCCTGAAGTTCCCGGAATTGCCGCAGACGCTGTATGCCATGCAGTCGGGGCAGGAGGCGCTGACACAGGCGTATCTAGCGCTGCCGGAGAACTACTCGCCGGAGCGGAAGTTCCCGTTGTTTGTCTTCCTTTACGGCGGACACGGCGGGCCGGGCGCAGGCCCGGGACGAGGTCAGCAGATCATGGATAACAAGGACTGCATCTTCGTGAACCTGCCGCTCTTCAACGCGAAGTTTGATCCCACCGGTCCCTTCAAAGGGCTGCTCATCACGCCCGAGCAGGATGGCGAGGCGATCTGCAAGGCCTACACCGCGATGTTGAAGAAGGTTTACGCCAACATCCCGAACATCGACACGGCGCACAACATCATCGGCGGCATGTCGAACGGCGCACACTCCATCGTCGCGATGTTTGAGAAGGGGGACGAGTATCTCATGAGCAAGTTTCAAAACCTCGTGCTCATCGAAGGCGGCTGGTATTCGATCAAGACCTTCGACCGCTATCAGAACAAAAACATCCTCTACCTCTACGGCGACTACGCCGGTCAGAACGACTGGCTGAGCAGGAAGATGCGCGAGGACCAGCCGAAGGCCGTGAAGAAGCTCGAAGACGCCATCGCCGCCCATCAACTCAACGCCACCAGCCTCGTCATGAAGGACACCGGCCACGACATGCCTGCGAAGTTTAACCGCGATGTGAAAGCGTGGGTGCTGAATCAGCTCGCGCAGTAGGCAGGGCCGCCAAAAATCACCTTCTCTTCAAGTCATGAAATCCAAACTCCTCGTTGCTGCCGTTCTGATCACTTCATTCGCCGCGATGCATGCTGACGAACCCGCCACGAACTCCATCGGCATGAAGCTCGTGCGCATCGAGGCGGGCACGTTCATGATGGGGCAGGACGGGCCGCCGATGGAGGATTACCTGCGGCAGAAGCGGTTTGGAGAGATGCACAAGGATTTCGACCGGATCGATTTCGATGAGAAGCCGGCGCACAAAGTCACGATCACGCAGCCGTTCCTGATGGGCATCACCGAGGTCACGGTGGCGCAGTTTCGGCAGTTCGATCCTGGGTTCAAAAGGAACGATCCGAAGTTGAAGCCGGCCGATGATGATGCGGCGAGCGGTGTGACTTGGGAGCGGGCGGTGGCGTTTTGCGAATGGCTGTCGAAGAAGGAGGGCACGACGTATCGCCTGCCGACCGAAGCGGAGTGGGAGTATGCCTGCCGCGCGGGCACGACGACGCTTTTCCATACGGGCGACACGTTGCCGGATGCGCACCAGAAGTGGTTCGGCGACGACAACTATCGTGCGGTGTATTTCCCGCCGGGACCGATGCCGCGTGAGTATGACTGGAGAAATGCCGGCAAAGCGTCCGCGAAGCTCAAGCAAGGGCAGATCATTGGTCTGGATCATCCCGAGGAGGAGTCGAAAGCGGGTGGCGCAGGCGCGCTGCGGGTGGCGCGGAAGACGCCAAATGCCTGGGGTCTCCACGACATGCATGGCAATGTGGCGGAGTGGTGCAGCGATTGGTATGGGCCGTATGAGAGCGGTGCTCAGACCGACCCGTTGGGCCGTGCGGATGGTGACTGTCGCGTGTTTCGCGGCGGATTTCATTCGTCGATGATCCGCTTCCTGCGCTCCGCGAATCGCGGCTCGTGGGTGACGAACTCCGCGAGCGAACGCATCGGCTTCCGCGTCGTGCAGGGTGAGGCGCTGAAGGGAAAGCTGCTGCCGCTCGCAACGCCGCCGCTGAATGCGCAGAACGTGAGTCAGACGGTGCCGACGCTGCAGCCGCCTTCTCCACGCGAGCCGTTCTTTGAAGGCCCGAAGCCTTTCGTGCGGATCGCGGAGGGCGCAGTCGGCCCCGTGTTCATCAGCCAGAATCATAGCCCATCCATCACCGAATGCCCGAATGGCGATTTGCTCGCAGTCTGGTTCTCCACGCTGGGCGAAACCGATCTCACCACCGCGAACGCCGCCTCGCGACTGCGCCTCGGCGCACAGGAATGGGAACCGGCTTCGGCGTTCTGGGATGCTCAAGACGTCAACGATCACGCGCCGAAGGTTTGGTGGGACGGCGACAAGACGCTCTACCACATCGTCGAGGGCCGACAGCACGGTGACATCGTGATCCGCCGCTCCACCGACAACGGCGTCACCTGGTCGAAGGCCGAAGTGATGCGGGCACACGGCGAGTCGGCCAGCAATCCCATCCGCACGAAGGAAGGCGTGATCGCGATCCCGTTCGACTTTTCCGGATTCTCGATCAGTCGCAACAACGGCAAGACCTGGAGCGAGACCGGGCGGGATCGTCGCGGATCGGATGACATTCAACCCGGAGGCAAAGGCCCATTCATCGCGGGCATTCATTCACCCATCGTCGAACTCACCGACGGACGCATCATGGCCTTCGGTCGTCTCTCACCCGAGGAGCTCGCGCAGAAGCGTCTCGACCTCAAGATGCCCGTCAGCTACTCCAGCGACCTCGGCGAGACGTGGCAGTGGGCCATCAGCGAGTTTCCCGTCGTCAGCAACACGCAGCGCCCAGCCATGCTGCGGCTCAAAGAAGGCCCCATCGTGCTTTGCTCCTTCACCGATCAGGCCCGCACGCCGAAAGACCAGCGCCAAGGCCTCACCTTCAAGTCCACCGACGGCGACTACACCGGCACCGGCCTCTACACCGCCGTGAGCTACGACGAAGGCAAAACCTGGCCCGACCGCCGCCTCATCGCCCCTGAAGGCAAAACCACCGCCGACATCAACGGCTACCTCGCCATCACCCAAACCCGCGATGGCCGCGTCCAGCTCATCACCAGCAAGGATCACTACGTCTTCAACCTCGCGTGGATCAAACAACTGCCGACCAAACCGAAGAAGTGAATCACTGGCGCTGCTGTCAGCGGATGGTGCGGCTCTTCCGAAGTTGGCAACCGGATTGCTCCGTGTATTCTGAGGCATGACCAAGAACCGCGAAATCATCAACCTCTTCCGAGCGATCGGATCCCACGACCTTCTGAGGGCGGCGGAGATATCGAGGCGCATGGCATCAGCGGAAGGTAATCGAGGTCATCATCGCCTCGAACGCGATCTCTTGGGTGCATTGAACGGGGCAGCCAAGTTTGCACCGGCATCAAACCCAGGACAGTCGCCGACAGCATGGAGTGTTGAAGCTACTTTGATGCCGATTCCGCCGACACGAAGCATGGATTCACTCGAGCTGCCGAAGGCTCTGCGAGACGATCTCAAGGAACTGGTTCGTGAATGGAAATCGAGAGATCGGCTAGCCGAGCATGGCGTGCCTCGTCGTTCTAGATTGCTATTTCACGGCCCATCGGGCTGCGGCAAGACGGCTACGGCTGCTGCTCTCGCACTCGAAACGGGACTTCCTTGTTACTTGGTTCGCTTTGACTCTTTGATCGGAGCTTACCTCGGTCAAACAGCGCTTCGTCTCCGCGAGCTGTTTGCGTATGCCACGCACACGCCCTGTGTGCTGCTGTTCGATGAAGTGGATGCTCTGGCAAAACGACGTGGCAGCCCGATGGACGTCGGTGAGTTGGATCGAATCGTCATAGCCTTCATGCAAGAGCTGGAGCACTCGCATGGCGAAGGTTTTATCGTGGCTACATCGAACCTGCCAAACGCACTCGATGAGGCATTGTGGCGTCGCTTTGACCTCAAACTGGCCTTTCCGAAGCCAAACGCTCGCCAGCTTGCAACTTTCGGAAAGAGGCTCTGCACTGAGCGCAGCCTCAAGCCGAGCCGCAACCTGCAAAAGAAGGTCGAAAAAGCCTCTTCCTTCGCTGATGCCGAACAATTCGTGCTGGCCGAAGCACGCAGGAGCATTCTAGCAGAGTAACCCACATGCCCCCTCCCGTCGCTCGGCCACAAAACTACTTCCTCAATGAGACCCACGAGTTGTCGGTGGAGTCAAAAGAGGGTGGCGGGCCGCCAGCGCAGTATCCTGACATTGATTGGGCGAAGAAGTCCAAAACACTGCATCAGTCGTTGCGGAAAGTGGCCCAGCGAGCGGCCCAATCTCGTGACCCACTGAGCAGTCGAAAGTATTACATCCTCGCTGACGCGGCTCAGGGTCTCGAAAAGTTCTCCAAGGCGCAGGATGCGGTGAATCAGCGCAGACCCGCTCCGGTGATTTTCAGCGGCGAGCAATCGAGGATCTTCGAGAGGGCGGGACTCGATCTGATCGAGGTCCATCCCAGCGGCGCGGCCACCGTTCATGCGTCTGCTGAACGCATGAAGCAACTTCTTGCCCGCACGGAGCAATTGAGCCAATCGGGTGTGCGACAGCAATCGAGGTTCGTGGCTTTTGAGGACTTTGACTGGCTGGAAGGCAGGCTCAAATATGACCAGGAGTGGCTGGAGGAATTGGGGCGAAACTCAGGTGAGGGATTGATTCAGCTTCAACCGCTCATCACTGAAGTAGAGGCTGATTTGGTCTTTCGTGCGATGACGCAAATGTTGCAGGGCAGCAAGCTAGACCGCCTCCGAGGCAAAGGCCGGAGCTACATGGGGCGCTACTTTCTGCGTGCCTCACTGACTCCAGAGACGATTCAACGAATCGCCGATGAGTTTACATCGGTGCAGTCCATTCATGCTCCCATCGTTGCTTTGGCCTCAGCACTGCCTCCCGAGATTGGTGGAGCAGGGCTAGCTACAAAGGCCCCTCCCGTTGTCGTCTCTCGCCTGCCCTGCGTGGGCATTTTGGACACAGCCGTCCCGACTGACCACGAATGGCTGGCTCCCTATCGTCGAGGAGGCCCAATGCTGGGCCTGAACTGTGCCAATGATCCCACGGACTCTCATGGTTCAGTGGTGGCTACGAGAGTCGTCTATGGCGATGTGGATTTAAGTTCTGGTGCCGATCTTCCTGCTCCCTCTTGCCGTTTTCTGGAGATTCGCCTCGGCAATGGACAGCCTGGTCGGATTCGCACCGAAAGTGTCGTGACTGCTTTGGCTGCCGCACTCATCGCAGCGCCTGACGTCCGGGTGTTCAGCATCAGCTTTGATTCGGATGCTCGATTGGACGACATGCAGACTACCAAGCGAAAAGAGACGCTGAAGCTCATCGAGGAGATAGATAACTTCGCCTTCGATCAGGACGTGTTGATCGTCATTGCAGCAGGCAATTCACAGGGTTGACTCAATCCATCGAAACCCTACCCCAATCACTACGATGATCCGGCTTGGGAGTTGTTGAGCTATCCTCGTGCCTTCAATGCACTTACATGGGGTGGCATTGCTCGCAAGATTGCTGCTGGCGGCATAGCGTCCGAGCTGGATGCGGATGCTCCGAGTCCGTTCACGCGCATTGGCCCAGGTTTTGCCAAGAGTCCGAAGCCCGATTTATGCGAGTCTGCGGGCGATGCAGGAAAGGATTATAGACCCATTGAGGGAGGTGGAGTTTGGGGACTCGATCACCTGTCTTTTGCCAAAGAGACAAACGGCACTTCTTTCGCAGCTCCACTGCTAGCTCGAGAAGCAGCGTTTGTGTTGCAGGCGCTGCAAGCTCAGTGCTCGGGCGATACGAGGCCATTCGCTTGCACCGCCAAAGCCGTCCTTGCTATCTCGGCCTTTGATGTCGCGGGTGGATTGCAGCCTTCATTGCATAAACTGGCAAAGCGAACGCTTGGCTATGGGCTTGCTCGGAGTGAGCAGTTCACAACCGCCTCTCGGCAGCGAGCCCGTTTTGTGTGGCAGGGCATCATCGAACACGAGAGCGATATTGTTCGAGTTCAGCTTCCAGTGCCGCTGGCTTGGCTTTCGAGTGCGGCTTCCCCTTTGATGCGCATGTGCGTCTCCTGGGATACGCCGGTCAATGCGGCTGCCGAACTCGAATGGAGTTGCCGTGACGTGGAGGTGAAACTTTTCAGCGATCCGGAAGCTTCCAAAGGTGTCAAAGGATCGAATCGTTCTGCCGCAGGTTATCCGCTGTTTACCGAGAGCTGGAATCTCGCACTGGTTGGAGAAGCGGATCTCAAAAGCGACCTATGGGTCGTGGAGTTGAGTTACAAACAGCAAGCGGCTTACCCAGCAGGTCGGATTCCTTCCGTGTCACAACGTGTTGCTTTCGTGGCCGAACTCTGGGATGACGCCGAAGAACCCGTTGATCCTCACAGCTATGTGCAGCGACTCCCGATAGCTTCCTCGCTCAGCAGACTTAGCAACACCTCGGTCTGGCTAGGCCAACCAACAGCGATCGTATCGGAGTTTTGATCCAACGAGCATGCCGACATCAACGGCTACCTCGCCATCACGCAGACCCGCGATGGCCTCATCCAGCCCATCACCAGCCGGAACCACTACGTCTTCAACCTCGCATGGATCAAAAGCTCTGCCACCCGCGCCGAAGAAGTGAGGCGAATCGTCGTTACCGTGAGCCATTCCCGGATGAAACCCGCCCTCACCGTTGCCTGTATCTCTATGAAATCAGCTTGGCAGGCTGTCTCGCTGTGCTCGGCTCTCACCGCCCTGCTGCTCGCGCCGCTGGCCGCGCTGCACGCCGTGGAAGCGCCCTCCGGCTTCGGCGCGGATGCGAATCCCACCGGGCAGCCCATTGGGGGTGGGCAAGGTTACACTGGAGGGCCCAAGGTGACGCCGTCGGCGAAACGGGTGGATTCGCTCGAGTCCATGCAGCAGGCGCTCGCGATGGCAAAGCCTGGGGACCTCGTCTGGATCGAATCGGGCAAGGTTATCGATCTCGCCGACGCGCAGTTGATCGTGCCAGAAAAGGTCACGCTTGCTGGTGATCGCGGTGCGCAGGGTGCGCTGGGTCCATTGCTCACGGCAGGGATGAGCAAGCTGGATTGGAGGATCCAATTGAAGCCGGGAGCGCGGCTTAGCGGCGTGCGTTTGCGCGGACCGAATCCACTCATGTGCGAGATTGATGCCGTGAAGCCGCCACCATCCGGTTACGCCATCGCGTGTGTGGATGCGGAAGTGGACAACTGTGAGATCAGCCAGTTTCAGCGCGGCGGTATTGCCCACTTCCGCGACAGCGTCCGCGGGCACATTCACCACAACCATCTTCACGACATCGCCGCCTATCCGGTGCTGGTCGCCAACGGCAGTGGCGACGGCCATGTCTTCGAGGCAAACCGCATCGAGTGGGCCTGGCATGCCATCGCCAGCAACGGCTCGCGCGGCAGTGGCTACACGGCGCGCTACAACACTTTCATCCGCGTGCCGCGCCCGAAGCTCTTTGATGGAGGCGGGGCCGACCCTCCCAACTGGTGCCTCGATGTGCATGCAAATACAGGCGAGCCAACCACGCCTCCGCGCCCGGCGACACGAAAACTCATCGTGCATCACAACACTTTTCTCGCCCATTCCGACGTGAAAGTGGGCGATGGCAGTGAGTTGTTAAAGACGATCAATGTGTATCCAAAGCACGACATCTTTGTCGGCCCGGCGGAGGGCTTTACCACCACGGTGGAGATTCATCACAACCGCTTCCTCATGCACGAGCAGACGGGCTCAATGAATGAGTTCAAGCCATATGGCCGCGCCATCCGCCTCGTCGGCTTCAAGGGCCAGCCAGCACTCCTGCCTGATGATCCGGCGCCGACCAAGGACTCTTGGCGCGTCAGCATCAGTGACAACCTGTTCAATGCCCAACGTTAACGCGAGAGACAGAAGCACTTCATGAAACCCAGCCTCACCGTTGCCCGCATTCTTTTGAAATCAGCTTGGCAGGCTGTCTCGCTGCGCTCGGCTCTCACCGCTCTCCTACTCGCACCGCTTGCCGCACTGCAAGCCGCTGAACCAGCCGCCAAATCCAAGCCAGCGCCCGATTCGGCGTTGAGGCCCATTGAGGATGTCGCTGGCTTGCCGCGCGTGTTGCTCATCGGGGATTCGGTGTCGATCGGCTACACCTTGCCGACTCGCGAGCTGTTGAAGGGCAAAGCCAACGTGCATCGGCCGCCGACGAACTGCAGTTCCACCGGGAATGGGCTCAACTATCTGAAAGCGTGGCTGGGGGAGAAGAAGTGGGATGTGATTCATTTCAACTTCGGACTGCACGACGCGAAGCTGCCGCCCGAGGGCGTGCGCCATGCGCCGCCGGAGGTGTATGAGAAGAATCTGCGCGAGCTGGTGACGCAGATGAAGGCCACCGGCGCGAAGCTGATTTTCGCCACGACAACGCCAGTGCCCAATGGCGGCAATCTGCGGCCGACAAGGCGTTTTGGCAGCGTGGATCAATACAACGCCGTGGCCAGGAGGGTGATGACGGAGAGCGGCGTGACCATCAACGATCTCAATGCCGCGATCGCGCCCCATGTGGCCACCATGCAGCGCGCGAATGATGTGCATTTCACCGACGAGGGTTCGGCGTTGCTCGCGAAGCAAGTGGCGAGCGCGATTGAGGCACAGCTCGGCATGGGTGCCCGCACCAGCTTAGGCCCACAGGCGGCTCGTCCTCCAAACGTGATCTTCGTCCTCGCCGATGACCAAGGCTGGGGCGATTCGGCTTACAACGGTCATCCGTATGCGCGCACGCCGAATCTCGACCGGCTCGCCGCTGACGGATTGGTCATCAAGAACTTCTATGTCAACGGCCCCGTTTGCTCGCCGAGCCGCGGTGCGTTCATGACGGGGCAGTATCCAGCGCGACTTGGCTTTCATCACATCACGAGCACGCTGGCGGTGAACAAGCAGCGGCAGGTGGCAGACTGGCTCGATCCCGATGTGATGACGGTGGCTGATGTGTTCAAGCAGGCGGGCTACGTGACCGCACATTTCGGGAAGTGGCATCTGGGCAAGTATGGTGACTCGCCGAAACCCGCCGCCTATGGCTTCGACGCCGCCGCCGTGGTGAGCGGCCCTGGTGAAAGCCTCCGGCAGAACAAGCAGGAGCAGGCGGATGAAGATCCCTTCACCATGACCCAGGCTGCGTTTGATCGCGCCATTGCCTTTGCGCGCGAGCATGCGGACAAGCCCTTTTACCTCAATGTCTGGTCGCCCCTGCCGCACGCGCCGCTGCGTCCGAAGCAAGCCTTGCGCGAACCCTACCGCGACCTGAATCCTGATCCGAAGGCGTTCGGCACATGGATGGGCGACTACATCGAGGCCGCGAAATCACCAGCGGAGCAAATGAAGACCTACCTCGCCGCGATTGCCGAAGTGGATCGCCACGTCGGACGACTTCGCGCAGAGCTTGCCCAGCTCAAAATTGCCGAAAACACCATCCTCGTGTTCTCCAGCGACAACGGCCCGGAGGACTACCACATCGGCAATGCGTCCAATGCGGGCATGGGCTCGCCGGGGCCGCTGCGGGGGCGCAAACGCAGCCTCTACGAAGGCGGCCTCCGCGTGCCCTTCATCGCCACATGGCCGGGCAAGATCCCCGCCGGCAAAGTGGATGAGAGCACCATCATGTCGGGAGTTGATCTCATGCCCACGCTCGCCGCGCTGGCGGGCATTCGCTGCGATGCTCCCTCCATCGACGGCGAGGACCTCAGTGGTGCCTTGCGTGGCAAGCCCGCGACTCGCCAGCGTCCGCTGCATTGGGAATGGTTCTTCGAAGTCGTGGGCAATCCGTCCTACTTCGCGCCGCCGCTCGCCATGCGCGATGGCCCGTGGAAGTTCTACTGCGACTACGCCGGAGCAAACGTGCAGCTCTTCGACGTCACCAACGATCCCTCCGAGACCTCCGAGCTTTCCGCGCAGCATTCCGATGTGGTGAATCGTCTCCGCGTATCCGCACTCGAATGGGTGAAAACTTTGCCGCCAGCCCAACTGCGGACCGCCGTCGCCAACGGTGCTGATCGCATGAAGCTCCTCGACATCGAGAAGCCAAGACCAACCAAATGACGAAGATCGCACTCAGACTTGTCACCGCTCTGCTGCTCGCGCCGTTGGTCGCGCTGGGTGCCGATGATCTGCCAAAGCTCAAGCCCAACGTCCTTCTCATCGTCTCCGAGGACAACGGCCCGCAGCTTGGTTGCTACGGTGATGCTTATGCACGCACGCCGAACCTTGATAGGCTCGCCAGCGAGGGCGTGCGTTTCAATCGCGCGTTCGTGCCGCAGGCAGGGTGCAGTCAGTCGCGCGCGAGTTTTCTCACGGGGTTGTATCCGCATCAGCATGGGCAGATCGGTCTCGCGACGTGGGGTTATCGTCTCTACCGCGAGGATACGCCAAACATCCCGCGCAATCTCAAGGCGGCTGGTTATCGCACGGGCATCATCGGCAAGCTGCACGTCAATCCCGAGTCGGCCTTCACATACGACACCGTGGAAATTCCGAACGGCAACTTCTCGCGCAAGCACCTCGCCGACTATGCACGACATGCGGAGGCGTTCTTCAAAGGCGGTGACCAGCCCTTCTTCCTGCACATCAACTATCCCGATGCGCACGATCCGTTTCTCGCGCAGGTGGATGGCCTGCCGAAAAATCCGCTCGTCGGCAAGGACGTGAAAGCACTGCCCTACTTTGGCATCGATCCGCCCGAACTGCGCCAGCTCGTCGCCGATTACTACAATTGCATGAGCCGGCTCGATTCATTGGTCGGTGATTTGCTCTCCGCGCTCGAGCGCTCTGGCACGACGGACAACACCATCGTCATCTACATGGGCGACCACGGCCCCGATCTGTTGCGCGGCAAGCGCAGTTGCTACGAAGGCGGCACGCACATCCCGCTGCTCATTCGCTGGCCTGGCAAAGCCAAGCCGCAGGTGTGCGATGAACTCGTCTCTACTATCGATCTCATGCCCACCGTGCTCGCCGCGTGCGGAGCCCCCGCCGTGCCGGGGTTGCCAGGCATGACATTGCAACCCTTGCTCACGAACGAATCGGTGAACTGGCGCACGCATCTCTTCACCGAGTTCCACACGCACGCAGCCGCTGCCAACTTCTTCCCGCAGCGCGCTTTGCGAAGCGACCGATACAAGCTCATCGAGAATCTCCTGCCCGATGAAGCGAATCCTGACATGGAGAAGATCGACAAGGAGTTCCCCTTCGTCGCGGCAGCCGTCGCCGCCGCTCCCGAACAAGTGCGCGCTGCCTACCAGCTCCAGCAGAAGCCACCGCGCTACGAACTCTACGACCTGAAAACAGATCCCTTCGAGTTCCACAATCTCGCCGCGTCGAGTGATCACGCGGCTGTCCTGGACGACATGAAGCAACGTCTCCAAACCGAACGCGAACAAACCCACGACCCGTTGCTCAATCCCGACAACCTCACGCGCTTGAAGGCCGAGGTTTACGCCGTGAACCGAAAAGCCGAGGGCAAGCAACTCACCTGGGGCTATCCCGATTACTTCTTCGGCAAAGAGCCTGTCATCTCGGCGAAGCCTGCAAAGAAGAAAAAGAAGCAACGATGATCCCGGACACCGCCCCAATGATCATGAACACGAAGAGGAGCATCAACGGCTCACCTTGGTGTCTGACGTTGTTCTGTCTCTTCCTGCTATCTCCGTGCCTGTCAGCGCTTGCTGATTCGCGACCCAACGTCCTCATGATCGTCGTGGACGACATGAACGACTGGGTCGGCTGCCTCGGTGGGCATCCGCAGGTGAAGACACCGCACATCGACCGGCTCGCGAAACGCGGTCTCCTCTTCACAAACGCGCATGTCGCCGCGCCGGTGTGCAATCCCTCGCGCGTTGCCACGCTCACCGGACTGCGGCCATCCACCACCGGCATTTACGGCAATGAAACGAAGTGGCTCGAAGCCCTGCCCGAAGTGGCCACCATTCCACAGCATTTCAAAGCCAACGGCTATCATGTGCTTGGTGGCGGCAAGGTGAACCACCACATGCCCGGCTTCAATCGCCGCACGGACTGGCATGACTACTTCGACCAGGTCTTCGACAGCCACTACCAGGATCAGCTCGCGCGCGGACTCGATGTGAAGCACTTCACCTGGCCCGACGGCTTCCCGCTGAATCGTCTCGAAGCCGTGCGCACCTTTTCCAAGCCGCCGCAAAATGCCAACGAGTTCGACTGGGGCGCGTTCGACAAGCCCGATGCCGAGATGGGCGATGGCAGGATGATCGAGTGGGCTGTGAAGTTACTCGCTCAGCCGTCAAAGGAGCCCTTTTTCCTCGCTGCAGGCATCTATCGTCCGCACCTGCCGCTCTACGCGCCGAGGAAGTATTTCGATCTGTATCCGCAGGATCAAATCATCCTGCCACCGATCAAAGACGACGATTGCGACGATTTGCCCGAGGCTGGCAAACAAATGGCCGCTGAACGTCGCGGCGATTACGAACTCGTGATCAAGGAAGGCCGCCATCGCGAACTCGTGCAGGCCTACCTCGCCAGCATCAGCTTCGGCGATGCGCTCAGCGGACGACTGCTCGATGCGCTCGATGCCAGTCCCGCCGCGAAAAACACCATCATCGTCTTTTGGTCCGATCACGGCTGGCACCTCGGCGAAAAGCAGCATCTGCACAAATTCACCCTCTGGGAGCGCTCCACGCACATCCCCATGATCATCGCCGCGCCCGGCGTCACGCAGCCCGATTCACGCACCACGCGCCCGGTCGGCACCATCGACCTCTTCCCCACGCTCAACGAACTTTGCTCGCTTCCCGCCATCACCTCGCTCGACGCCACCAGCCTCGTTCCGCTGCTGAAGAACCCATCGCTCGATTGGTCGCGTCCCACACTCACTACTCACGGTCAAGGCAACCACGCCCTCCGCACCGAACGCTGGCGCTACATCCGCTACGCCGACGGCGGAGAGGAACTCTACGACCACACGACCGATCCCAACGAATGGACGAATCTCGCCACCAACCCCGAGTTCGCCGCAATCAAAGCCCAACTCGCCCAATCACTCCCCCAGACCGACGCCCCGGCCAAAGGCTCGAAGAAGAAACGGAAAGCCTCGGCGGTTGAATGACTTTTAGACGTGAATGAAACTCCGCCTCGCCCTTCTTACACTGCTGCTCGCGCCACTGGCCGCGCTGCACGCCGCCGATGCGCCAAAGCAAAAGCCCAACATCATCCTCTTCCTCATTGACGATCTCGGCTGGCGTGATCTGGGATGCCAGGGCAGCACGTTTTATCAGACGCCGAACATTGACCGGCTGGCAAAGGAAGGCGTTCGCTTCAGCGAGGCTTATGCGGCCTGCGCGGTGTGCTCGCCGACGCGTGCGGCCATTTTGACGGGCAAGTATCCGGCGAGGCTGCTGCTCACGGATTGGCTGCCGTCAGGGCGCTGGGACCCGAAGGCGAAACTGCGCGAGGGGCGTTTCCTTCGCGGATTGCCCGTGGAGGAGGTCACGCTGGCGGAGGCTCTGCGCGAGGGCGGCTATCGCACGGCGAGCATCGGCAAATGGCATCTCGGCAGCGAGCCGTTTTCGTTGCCTGAGCATCACGGTTTTGACGTGAACATCGGTGGCAATGCGCACGGAGCGCCGGGCAGCTATTTCTTTCCTTACGCAGGCGATTGGAAAATCCCCGCCACGGGTCAGCGCGCCGTCTGGAACGTGCTGCCGGATGGCAAGGAAGGCGAATACCTCACCGACCGGCTCACGGACGAGGCGGTGAAGTTCATCCGCGAGAGCCGCGAAAAGCCGTTCTTCCTCTACCTCCCGCATTACGGCGTCCACACGCCATTGCAGGCCAAGAAGGAACTCGTCGCGAAATACGAGCGCATTCCCGAGGCGCAGCGTCAGGGCAAACCGGAGTATGCGGCCATGATCGAGAGTGTGGATGACAGCGTGGGTCGCGTGATCGCGGCGCTGAAAGAGCTGAAGCTCGACGAGAATACCGTCATCCTCTTCACCAGCGACAACGGCGGCTTTTACAACGCCACGAGCAACGCGCCGCTGCGAGCGAACAAGGGCGCGTATTACGAAGGCGGCATTCGCGTGCCCTTGATCGTGAAATGGCCCGGCGTGACGAAGCCGGGACTTGTTGTGAACCAGCCCGTCATCAGCACCGATCTCTACTCGACGTGCCTCGCGGCTGCAGGCTTGCCCGCGCGACCAAATCAGCATCAGGACGGCGTCAATCTGCGTCCGCTGCTCGCGGGTGAAGGCTCGCTGGCCGCTCGCTCGCTCTTCTGGCACTACCCGCACTACAATGAGCATCCGTCGAGTGTGCCCAGCAGCGTCATCCGCAAAGGCTCGTGGAAGCTCATCGAGACCTTCGATCCTGCGGGCATCGAACTCTACAACCTCGCCGACGACCTCAGCGAAACCAAAAACCTCGCCACCACCGAAACCGCGAAGGTGGACGAACTCCGCCGCGAGCTGGACGCATGGCGCAAGGAGGTCGGTGCCGAGATGATGAAGCCGAATCCGGACTACGACGCGAGTGTGAAACCGTCGAAGAAGAAAAAGAAAAAGGAGGTCGAGTGATGATGAACGACGACAGATATCGACAAGAGAATGGGGACAGAAGAATGACTGCTGATTTTTGCTCATTCCGAGGACAGGTTCGATTGCTTCTTCTAATTCTCCTGTCCCCATTCTCCTGTCAGTTTGCCTGTGCTGCGGAGCAGCGCCCGAACGTCCTCATGATCTTCGTGGACGATCTGCGTCCGACGCTTGGCTGCTATGGTGATAAAGTGGTGAAGTCGCCAAACATCGACCGCTTCGCCGCCACGGCGCGTCAGTTTGATCGCGCTTACTGTCATCAGGCCGTTTGCGGTCCCTCGCGCGCGTCCATTCTCACTGGCCGTCTGCCGGACAACACCGGCGTGTGGCACAATCGCAATCTATTCCGCACCACGCAGCCCGATCTCGTCACGCTGCCGCAGCTTTTCAAAAACAACAGCTGGCATGCGCAGTCCTTGGGCAAGGTCTTTAGCGGAGATGAGCGCGAGCTCGACCCCGCGTCATGGTCGGAGCCAGAGGTGCTGCGGCAGACGGGCTGGAAGAACTACCTCCAACGCGACAACGACGAAGGTCAGGGCAAAGGCCTGCCTTTCGAGAAAGCTGACGTGCCCGACGACGCTTATCCCGATGGCAAACTCGCCAATCTGGCAGTCGAATCGCTTGCGAAGCTCAAACAACTCTCGCAGCCCTTCTTCCTCGCCGTCGGCTTCTTCCGGCCGCACCTGCCGTTCAGCGCGCCGAAGAAGTATTGGGATCTCTACGACCCTGCGGTGTTTGCTTTGCACGGCAATCCTGCGCGCACGCGAGGTGCGCCGGAGGTCGCGTATCCCGATCATCTCGAACTCGCGGGCTATCGCGGCATTCCCGATGATGAACGCGTGTCGCCGGAGCAGGCGCGCGATCTGCGCCACGGTTACCATGCCTGCATCAGCTACACCGATGCGCAAATCGGCAAACTGCTCGATGAGCTTAAGCGGCTCGGTCTTGCCTCGAACACCATCGTCGTGCTGCTCGGTGATCACGGCTACTCGCTCGGCGAGGCGGACCACTGGTGCAAGGACACCAACTTCGAACTCGACACACATGTGCCGCTGCTCATTCGCGCTCCCGGCGTGAAACCCGGACGCACGCAGGCGCTCACTGAATACGTGGACATTTATCCCACGCTGGCCGCGCTCGCCGGATTGAAGCCGGCAGGCCCGCTCGATGGACAGAGCCTCGTGCCTGTGCTGAACGATGCCTCCGCCAAAGGTCGCAACATGGTGCTCAGCCAGTTCTCGCGTCCGTTTCGCGGCGGCAATCCCGAGGTGATGGGCTACTCCATCCGCACGGAGACGCATCGCTACACGCGCTGGATCGAGTGGAGCACCAAGAAGCTCATGTCCGAGGAACTCTACGACTACACCGATGCAGCCAGCGTGAAGCTCCAGCCGCCGTATTGGATCGAGACTCAAAACATCGCCGATCAAAGCGGCCGTTCATCACTCAAAACAACGATGAGCAGCCAACTCGATGCGCTTCTCTCCCAACGCGTAAAGACCGTGGCTGTCGAGGCCACTACGAAGAAACCGAAAAAGAAGAAGAAACCATGAGTCCTGCCTCCCTTCGTCTTCATCTCGCGGTCTTGCTTGTGCTTCAAGGTGCCGCATTCGCTGCCAACCCGCCAGGCTTGCCGACCATTGATGCCTTGAGTCCCCTGCAGAAGACGCTCGTCGTCAGCGAGGACTGGCTGCCGAAACTCATCCCTAATCCTGGTAGCACCGAAGATCACGCTCGCGTGAAACGCACCTGCTCCGGCGTGGCAAGCATGACGATCACGCGTGGCGGACGGCTTTGGGTCGCTTGGTATGTGGGCACGACGCCAGGCGCGAAGATCGAGACCTGCCCGAATGCTTATGTCGTCGTGAGCACGAGCGGAGATGGCGGCAAGACATGGAAGGAAGTGCTCGCGCTTGATCCTGATGGTCCCTGCCCGCTGAAGTCGATGGACCCGCGGCCTTGGGTCGATCCTACGGGCAGGCTGTGGATCATCTGGCACATCGTCATCAATGGCGTCTCCCATGTTTATCAAACCAAGAAGGCATGGGCGATCACGGCTGACGATGCAGAGAAGGAAAGCCCATCGTGGTCACAGCCGCGCCCGATCTCCGACGGCGTCATGATCAACAAGCCCGTGGTGCTCGCCAATGGCGACTGGCTTTTCGCCGTGCATGATCGCAAGACGGTGGACACCGCCTTGCTGAAAGCCGTCGTATCAGAAGACAACGGGAAGACCTTCAAAGTGCGCGGCCAGATCGAGGTCAGCCACGACCTGCACGCTATCGAACCCATGGCAGTCGAGCGCAAAGACGGCTCGCTCTGGATGCTCACACGCACCGGAAACGCAGGCGATCTGAAGACGCCACAGGGCATCTCCGAACTCTTTTCCACCGATCACGGCACCACCTGGAGCGCTCCCCGGCCATCGGCCATCAAACATACCGCCTCGCGGTTCCACGTCAGCCGGCTGCAATCGGGGAACCTTCTGCTGGTGAAGCATTCGGCCATCGACGTCGATCTCACCACGGTCGGGAAAAAGCTGCGCCGCGAGTTGACCGCCTTCCTCTCGCAAGACGATGGCCGTTCGTGGTCCAAAGGACTCATGATCGACGAACGCGTCGGCTGCAGCTACCCCGACGCCCAACAAGCCGCCGACGGCACCATTTATCTGACCTGGGACTTCAACCGCTCGAAGGATCAGGAGATCCTCATGACGACGTTCCGCGAAGAAGACGTGCTCGTCGCTAACGACGAAGCCGTCGCTCGCGTGAAGTTCAATCGCCGACTCGTAAGCAAGGGAGGAACGCCAGAATGAAACCCCGAGCCATTGCCACCCTTCTCACCGCCCTGCTGCTCGCGCCGCTGGCTGTGCTGCAAGCCGCAGGGAAACCGAATATCATTGTCGTGCTGTCGGATGACGTGGGGCTTTCGCGCATCAGTTGTTATGGAGCCGCGCCGTTTCAGACGCCAAATCTGGACAAGCTCGCGGCCACGGGTTTGCGGTTTGAGCGGTGTTATTCCATGCCGCTGTGCGGGCCGTCGCGCGGAGTGTTGCTGACGGGGCAGTATCCCTTCCGCACCGGTTACTTGGGCAACAACAGTTCCGTCATTGATCCGAAGCGGCATCCAACAATCGCCAACGTGATGCAGCAGGCCGGCTATGCCACCTGCGCCATCGGCAAGCTCGGTCAGAGCGCGCCCGAGGGCGACGCGCAGGCGCCACGGGCGATGGGTTTCGACGAATACATGCTCTGGATGGGCCGCAACACGCCGGACCGCTACTGGAACCCCCGCTACTGTCGCAACGGCGAGTTCGTTCAAGGCCAGCCAGAGCAATACGGTCCCGACCTGACGCACGAGTTCCTGGTGGACTTCATGCAGCGGCATCGGGAGAAGCCTTTCTTTGTGTATTACTCCGCCGTTCTCGCGCACACGCCGTTCATGCGCACGCCGGCCACCAAGCCCGGCACCAAGGACCGCGCGCAGATCCTCATCGACATGGTGCATTACCTCGACAAGCAGATGGGCCGGCTGGTGGCAGACCTCGAGAAGCTGGGCCTGCGCGACAACACGATCATCCTCTTCACCTCCGACAATGGCCCCTTTGGCGATCCCATCGGCACCATTCGCGGGCGGCCCGTCGGTGGAATCAAAGGCGACGTCACTGAGGGCGGTGTGCGCGAGCCGTTGATCGTGAACTGCCCCGCGCTCGTCCCTGGCGGTCGCGTGTGCGCGGACCTCACCGACTTCACTGACCTCTTCCCCACGGTGCTCGAACTCACGGGCGTGTCTCCGCCCTCCAACTTGAAGCTCGATGGCCGCAGCATCGCCCCGCAGATCCTCGGACGCGACGGCAAGGCGCGTGTGTGGGTTTACGCCCAGCTCGCAGGCGACTACTTCATCGCGGATCATCAGTTCAAACTCTACGGCGACGGCAAGTTCACCGACATCAGCGACTCGCCCGCCGCCGAAAAAGCCGTGAGCGAAACCGATGACGCCGCGCTGAAGGCAAAGCAGCGTCTGGCCAAAGCGCTAGCTGATCTTCGCGCTGGTGCGCCCGAGTTTGTTCCTGGCAAATCCGTGGCATTGAAGCCGAAGCCCGCGCCTGCCAACATCAAGCAACTCATGCCCGAAGACTACCGCGCCGACCTTCGGTTACTTCAGGAGCAAAAGATCATCACCGACATCAACACCTGGAGCGGCAAACCCAACCTCGCCGGAGCGCAGGTGGCCGCCATGATGATCAGGGCGGCCAGCCAGTTCACGCCTGTCACCACCACGGAGCAAGCCATCACCGTCCTGCAACGCGAAGGCATCATCAACAGCGCCGCCTACTGGAAAGAACACGCCACAGTCGGCCAGACCTGCAACGCCACCAGCACCACGCGACTCATTCAAAAGCTCGCGAAACGACTGCGAACCCGATGAAGGGAAGCGGATTTGAAAAGACAACGAAATGAAACAGATCCTCACACTCCTCACCGCCCTGCTGGTTGCGTCCGCACCTCTCGCCGCTGAGCCTCTACTCGCAAAATGCGAAGTCTTTCCGCCAAAGCTCAACGGCATCGCGCGCTATCGCATTCCAGGCATCGTCGTCACGACCAAAGGAACCGTGCTCGCCTACTGCGAGGCGCGGAAGAACAACAGCTCCGACTGGGGCGAGATCGAGGTGCATTTGCGCCGCTCGACGGATGGCGGCAAGACCTGGCTGCCATCTCAGCACATCGCGCACAAGGCGGAGCGCATCGAGGGCAACCCGCGGAAGAAGGAAGGTGGCGAACACGAGCAGACGGTGAATAATCCCGTCGCCATCGTGGATCGCGATACGGGAGCCATCGAGTTCCTCTACTGCGTGAACTACGCGCGCTGCTTTTCCATGCGCAGCACCAACGATGGAGCCACCTGGAGCGCTCCGGTGGAAATCACGGCGAGCTTTGAGCCCTTTCGGAAGAAGTATGACTGGAAAGTCATCGCCACGGGGCCAGGTCATGGCATTCAGATGCAGAACGGAAGGCTTGTGGTGCCCATCTGGCTCGCGTATGGCGGCATCGGCGATCATGGCCCCTCCGCGTGCGGAACCATCTTCAGCGATGATCACGGCAAGACGTGGAAGGCGGGTGACATCGCCATTCCCAATGAGGGCGACTACGGCGACCCGAACGAGTCCATCCTCGCCACGCTCTCCGATGGTCGCGTGATGCTGGTCTCGCGCAACGAATCGAAGCCCAATCGCAAGCTTGTGACCATCAGCGCCGATGGCGCGACAGGTTGGAGCCAGGCCGTGTTTCATGACGCGCTTTGGGAGCCTCGTTGCATGGCAGGAATGGTCATGCATCCGTCGGGCGCGTTGCTGTTCTCCAATCCGCACACGCTGCCGCTCGACAAGTCCGGCAAGGAGGTTCCGATGGGCAAAGGCAAACGCGAAAACCTCTCGATCAAACTCAGCCGCGACGACGGCAATACCTGGCCCATCAACAAAACCCTCGAATCTGGCAAATCCGCCTACTCCGATCTCGCCGTGCTGCCGGATGGCACGGTGCTATGCCTTTTCGAGCGTGCGGACTCCATCGACTGCGCGCGTTTTAACCTCGAATGGCTCCAGCAACCATGAATCGATTTATCGCACTGCTTTTGCTCGGCTTCGCCGCCAGCTCGCTCATCGCCGCAGATCCCAGTGCCGCGCTGATGCAGCGCATCATGCGCGCCGCTGACAAGAACAAGGACGGCAAGCTCTCGCTGGAAGAATACAAGACACTCGACGTGCAGGCGCTGCATCACGGTGATGAGCACTTCAAGACTGGCGACAAGAACAACGATGGCTTCATCGACGCATCCGAACTCGCTGGCGCGCTGAACAAACAAACGTGGTTCGCCATTCTCACCGAAGGCATCGAACCCTGCTTCCGACGCCTTGATGCCGACAGCGACGGCAAGCTCGACGCCACGGAGTATCGCAAGATTTCCAAAATGGGTCACCACAGCGAACAGCATTTCAACGGCGCGGACACCAACAAAGACGGCTTCCTCGATCGCGCCGAGTTCACGGCTCATGCCGAGCAGAAGCTGCGGTTGCTCGAAGGTGGCGTGACGAAGAAGAAGCCAAAGAAGTAGCCCGTTTTCGCAGGTCCTACAGGCTGCCCTGATTTGATGAAACCGACACTCACACTGCTCTCGGTTCTTTTTCTCACGTCGCTCCTGCCGCTCACCGCAGCAGATGATGGCAGGCGGTCGGTGTAGATCGACGACAAGATGCGGCTCATGCCCAAGACGAAGGCCATGAGGGCGGATGCCAGCATCCGGAAATCGCTCGGCACGCTCGATTCCGTGAAGCGCAGGAGAACGCAGTCTCACTCACGCGCTTTGATGATCGAAAAGGCAGCGGCGCGGGCAAGGGCGATCACCGCGTGGGTGTCGCGGGCTTCTGGATGCATAAGGCGCACTTCAACGTGAAGCAGATGTCAGCGAGCTGGAATGCCTTTTCTTTGTGAGAGCGTGGCTGCTTCGTCAGCTTCGATAGCGCGATCAAACACGGCGATCTCATCGAGGCGGCCTTCGAAGTTGCTTTGATTGGCGCAACTGCCGCCGAAGAAGAAGGTGTCTGGGTGGCGTTCGGCTGTTTCGTCGCTCGATGAAGAGGCGACCTCCGCGCCGTCTAGATAGAGGCGAAGGATTTTTCCAGAGCGCACCACGACGAGGTGATGCCAAGTCCATCGCTTGATGCTGTCGACGCCCGTTGCTCCACGGGCGAATGATGCGGCGGTGACGAGGCCGCGAGTTCCATCCGGGTTGTCCCGCAGGCCGATGTGATCGCCGATGTCGAGGCCGGTGAACGGAGCGCCTCGTGACACGATCCACTCGGGCTTTTCCATGAGACCTTCCGCAGTGCCGCTCCAGAACCACAGGGAGATGCTGACTTCGTCTCCTGTCATGCCTGGAATCTGCGCGGTCACTCGTCCTCCTGCGCAATGCGCGCTGCGATTGATCCCGCCGGTGGCAAAGGCGGCATCGTGCGGGCCCGGCAGGAAGTGGAGAACGCGCGGTTCGTAGAAGGCATCGCAACCGTGTGGTGATGAATCGACAGCCCGCGGACCGCTCCATTCGTCGAGACGCCAGTAGCCACGCGGTTTGAGGCCGAGGGTGTAGGCCACTGCGGGTCCCGGGCCAGCGCGTCGTTGCGTTCTTGGCCTTCCCGAGACGGCTTCGAGCATTCGCAGTGCGGCTTCGGTGATCTTCGGTTCGGCCTCGATCTCCAGTCCAGCAGTGCGTGCCGGCCAGGTGTTGTAGCCGCCGAGGGGAAAGTGCTCCGGAGGCGGGATGTAGCCGTCACCGCCGTTGGCGAGTTCCACGACCATCGTATGAGTGACGGGGCTGGCGGCTTTGATTTTCAAACCCGTCAGAGCGTAGGTCTCCGTCGGCGTGGTGGCGATACCGATCTGGTCGCCAAGCTGCACTCCTTGCACGACGATCTCGGTCTTCTGCTTGTCGTGGAGAAAAAGCTGCTCGCGCGCATACACCTCGGGCAGCGACTTCACCTGGCGGTCGCCGACCTCGGCCATGACCTTCCGCGCCCACTCGAGCCGCTGTTTGTCAGGGGTCCGGTAGCCCAGGGTCATTCGCGTCTCCTTCATCGCGATGGATTTGGGCGACGAGTATTGGATGCCCTCCAGTGCTTTCAGAGCGAGGGCCAATAGTCCGTTCGAGTAGCCTTCGATGGTCACGCCGTCCTTGTTTTTATCAGGCGATTTCTGGTAGTCATGCCTCCAAGTGTCGCCACTGCAGCCTTGCGACATCATCGCCACAAAGCCTGTCTTGCCCGGATCGAGCTTGGCCTGCAAACCATCGGAGAAGAGTCCGAAATAATCCGCGCTGACATCGACATCGACGAAGCAATGCATCGAGAAGTTGGCCAGCAGGCCGATGGGCTCGCCCTTCACGGTCTGCACCGAGATCATCGTGAGCATGGGATCCTCCGGGCCGCACGGCCCGGTGACGTGATCCCACTTGGCCGCAGCATACATGTTTGCTCGCACCGTGGGATTGCCGAACGGATCCTCCTCCACGTGACGTGGGTGAATCGACCATTGACGCACGGACGTGTAATCTCCGGCGTCGATCTCCGCCCAGCCGATCCGTGCCGGGCGCATGTTCTGCAACGGGGCTGCGATGGCCTCGACAAGCCTGTCTGTGAGAAACTGCGAATAGACGGGATCGGCGTCGGTGCCCAGGCACCCCATGCAGGACGGGGCGTTGTGGTTGTGCGTTGCCGATATCAGGATCCGATCATGGGGAATCCCCGTCTTCTCACTTGCCCGCTGTTTGGCGGCATCGAGCAGCTCGCGACCCATCATGCAACTGTCAACCACCACGATGACGAGCTTTTCCGTGCCGTCAGAAAAGGCGAGCGAACGGGCGCTCACGGGCTTCCTGATCGTGCTGATCGAGCGGCTCGTGAAGAATCCGTTCACAAGAACGGGAAGCTGTTTCGGGGTGACATCGGTGATGGCCGCACCTGCGAGAAACTCGGCACAAAGCGGCGAGCACCAACCGAGAAAGAACATCAAGAGCATTAGCCGCGATCGCATACTGTCAGACCTAAACTGCAGATCGCGTCTGGTCCTATCGCAGCGTCGCGCGGAGGCAAAAGAGACTTCAACCACGCATGGATCAACCAAGTGCCGTCTGGGCCGAAGAAGTGTGGCGAATCGGCGTTGAAAACAACCCGTCAAACATGAAACGCATTCTCACTCTGCTCATCGTTCTGCTGCTCGCGCCACTGTCCACGTTTCTCGCCGCCGCAGATCGCCCGAACTTCGTATGGATCATCGCGGATGACATGTCGCCTGACACGGGCGCTTATTGCGTGAGGCAGGTCAGCACTCCAAACTTGGATCGCCTTGCTGCGGAGGGCTGTCGCTACACGCGTGCTTATGCGACGGCGCCGGTGTGCAGCTCCTCGCGCTCCGCCTTCATCCTCGGATGCTATCAGACAACCACCGGCCTGCATCCGCATGATGTGGAGAATCCGCAGCCACTGCCCGCGCCCTACCGGCATCTGCCGGGCTTGCTGCGTGAGGCGGGATGGTTTGTCACGAATGCGGCGGCTCCGGGAGCCAGGCGCAGCGGCAAGACGATCACGAAGGGCAAGACGCACTACAACTTCGCCCATGATGCGAAGGAGATGTTCGACGGCGACGACTGGCGGAAGCGCAAACCGGGTCAGCCGTTCTTTGCGCAGTTCCAGATCACCGAGCCGCATCGTCCGTCCCCCATTCCCGACACGTTTGATGAAGAGAAGCTTCGTGCCATCGAGTTGCCGCCGAACTACCCCGATGTGCCTCTGATGCGGCGTGATTGGTATGCGTATCAGCGCAGCGTTGAAGTCGTGGATCAGCGAGTGGGCGTGATTTTGGATCAACTCAAGAGCGAAGGCGTTATCGACAAAACCATTGTCATGTTCTTCGCCGATCACGGGCGTCCCATGCCGTGGGGCAAGCAGTGGCTGAGTGTCGAAGGGTTGCAAGTGCCGCTGCTGATGCGCGGGCCGCAGATCGCGCCCAAGAGTGTCGAAGAACGGCTCGTAAGTCTCATCGATCTCGCGCCTTCGATGCTCAAACTCGCCGGTCTCGCGGTTCCGCCCTGGATGGAAGGCAAGCCCATCCTCGGTGGCGAATTTCCCGAGCGCAGGGTGCTTTTCGCGGCACGCGATCGCTGTGGCGATGCGATGGATCGCATTCGCGCGGTGATCAGTCGTGACTCGTGGCTGGTGCGGAACTTCAACACCGAACTCTCGCGGCTCAACTGGTCGGGATACAAAGAGGCAAGTTACCCCGGCCTGCCGCTGCTGCGCGTGCTGCAAGCCTCCGGCGGCCTGGACACGTTCCAGTCCAAGTGGCTGGCCCCGACTCGGCCAGCGATTGAGTTTTACGATTTGAAAACGGACCCTCAGGGCCTGCACGATGTGTCCCAACATCCGGAACATGCGGAAACTCTGGCCACGATGCGGCAGCAACTTGATGCCTGGATCGCCGACAGCAAAGATCGCGGTGCTTCTGGCGATCCGGCCACGGAGCCTTCGATGGAACAGATCAAGAAGGACAAACGCGCCGACTATCAGCGCACCTGGAAGTCCCGCCTTCAGAAGCCCGAGCCCACCGATGCCGAACGTCTGGCTTGGTGGATGAAGAGCTACGGTTTGGAGTGAACTCATCGCCAGCATTACGCTGCTCCTTCTGCATCGACAACGAAACGCCATGAGACTCATCCTCACGCTCCTCACCACCCTGCTGCTCGCGCCGCGCGCCGCGCCGCTGGCCGCGCTGCACGCTGCGGAAGCGCCCTCCGGCTTCGGCGCGGATGCGAATCCCACCGGGCAGCCCATTGGGGGTGGGCAAGGTTACACTGGAGGGCCCAAGGTGACGCCGTCGGCGAAACGGGTGGATTCGCTCGAGTCCATGCAGCAGGCGCTCGCGATGGCAAAGCCTGGGGACCTCGTCTGGATCGAATCGGGCAAGGTTATCGATCTCGCCGACGCGCAGTTGATCGTGCCAGAAAAGGTCACGCTTGCTGGTGATCGCGGTGCGCAGGGTGCGCTGGGTCCATTGCTCACGGCAGGGATGAGCAAGCTGGATTGGAGGATCCAATTGAAGCCGGGAGCGCGGCTTAGCGGCGTGCGTTTGCGCGGACCGAATCCACTCATGTGCGAGATTGATGCCGTGAAGCCGCCACCATCCGGTTACGCCATCGCGTGTGTGGATGCGGAAGTGGACAACTGTGAGATCAGCCAGTTTCAGCGCGGCGGTATTGCCCACTTCCGCGACAGCGTCCGCGGGCACATTCACCACAACCATCTTCACGACATCGCCGCCTATCCGGTGCTGGTCGCCAACGGCAGTGGCGACGGCCATGTCTTCGAGGCAAACCGCATCGAGTGGGCCTGGCATGCCATCGCCAGCAACGGCTCGCGCGGCAGTGGCTACACGGCGCGCTACAACACTTTCATCCGCGTGCCGCGCCCGAAGCTCTTTGATGGAGGCGGGGCCGACCCTCCCAACTGGTGCCTCGATGTGCATGCAAATACAGGCGAGCCAACCACGCCTCCGCGCCCGGCGACACGAAAACTCATCGTGCATCACAACACTTTTCTCGCCCATTCCGACGTGAAAGTGGGCGATGGCAGTGAGCTGTTAAAGACGATCAATGTATATCCAAAGCACGACATCTTTGTCGGCCCGGCGGAGGGCTTTACCACCACGGTGGAGATTCATCACAACCGCTTCCTCATGCACGAGCAGACGGGCTCAAAGAATGAGTTCAAGCCGTATGGCCGCGCCATCCGCCTCGTCGGATTCAAGGGCCAGCCTGCACTCCTGCCGGATGATCCGGCGCCTACCAAGGACACTTGGCGCGTCAGCATTAGTGACAACCTTTTCCATGCCCAACGCTAACGCGAGAGACCGAAGCACTTCATGAAACCCAACCTCACCGTTGCCCGCATTCTTTTGAAATCAGCTTGGCAGGCTGTCTCGCTGCGCTCGGCTCTCACCGCACTGCTGCTCGCACCGCTGGCCGCGCTTCATGCTGCCGATGCACCCAAGCCGAATGTCGTCTATCTCCTCGCCGACGACCTCGGCTGGAGCGACATCAGCGCGCATCCGGGCGGCACGATCCAGACGCCGAACATCGACAGGCTCTTCAAGCAAGGCGTGGAGCTGCGAAACTTCATGGGCTGGTGCGTGTGCTCGCCCACGCGGGCGATGTTTCTCACGGGACGGCATCCGTTTCGGGTCGGCACAGGGCCGGAGGTCGGTGGCGAGCTGGCGGCTGAGGAAACGACCATCGCAGAGGTCTTCAAGGGCTCGGGCTATCGCACGGGTGTGTTTGGCAAATGGCACAACGGTGACGATCCGGCCACGCCGGAGTATCGCGCGGAGTTCACGCGCGCCTTCGCGGATAAGCCGAACAAAAAGCCTGCGGACGGTCTCGGGGCGAATGCGCACGGCTTTGACGAGGCGTGGGTCTATTACGGCGGCGGCGCGGACTACTTCACGCGGGCGACCGTGAACAACAAGGGGCCCGTGAGCTGGTGGCACAATTGCGATCTGCGCCTCAAGGACTCCGGCTACACCGAAGACATGATCACCGCACACGCGCTGGAGTTCATTCGCGGACACGCGGGCAAGCCTTTCTTCTGCTAGGTGCCGTTTCATCTCGTGCATGCGCCATTGCAGGCGAAGGATGATGATCTCGCCGCCGTTGACGCAGGCATCACCGATCCGAAGAAGCGTGTCTATGCCGCGATGATGCAGGCATTGGATCGCAATGTGGGATCAATACTTGATGAACTCGACAAACTCGGTTTGCGTGAGAACACCATCGTCGTCTTCACCAGCGACAACGGTGCCACGGCCGATGGCAGCAATCGTCCGCTGCGTGGCGGCAAGCACACGATCTTCGAAGGCGGCACGCACCTCGCCACGGCGATTCATTGGCCCCAGGGCGGCCTCACCGGCGGCCAAGCGTGGGACGGCCTCTGCGGTGCCTGCGACATGCTGCCGACGCTCGCCGCGATGTGCGGCCTTCCTTTGCCTCAAACGAAGCCGCTCGATGGCAGGAACATCTGGCCTGCGCTGCAAAGCCGCGGTGCGAGCCCGGTCGATAGCTACTACTGGGCGTGGCACAATGAAGACGCCATCCGCACAGCCGACTGGCGCATGCATCGTTACTTTGACCGCGTCGAGCTTTACGACATCCGCAACGACATCGGCGAAACGAAGGATCTCGCGCCCACCAAGCCGGAGGTGGTGAAGGAACTCACTGCCAAGATGGACACATGGGTGAACTCGCTTGGCGCTGCGCTCACCCATCAAGCCGCGCCCATGCGGCTCGATGCACCCGCCGCGCCGGAGGGCGAGGTTTTGGAAATCACCGTCACGGTGACGGACCAAGCGAAGCCGAAGGACTTCATCGTCGTGCCGATCACCACCGTGGACATCTTCCAGCAAGCCACGGACTTCATCGAGTTCGATGTCGCCGTGTCACCCGACACGCCGAAGAAGGCCGCGTGGTATTACTCGCCCTTCAAAGGCAACACGGGCACGCCGATGACGCTCTTCTTCAAGAAAGGCGAAGGCATCGACCAGTTTGGCCGCGATCAATCAACCGCACCCGAGGTGCGCGGCAGACCCGGCACCTGGGAGCATCGCGTCATCGGCCTGTGCGGCACTGCGCCAGGGCCGCTTCCACGCCAGGGCATCGTCATTCGCGGTGGCAGGGCCGGCACACGCACGATCTATCTCGACAACCTCCGCCTCCGCCGCGCCGACGGCAGCACCGCCCCACTCTGGCAGACCAGCAAGGACACACGCACGCAGAAGATCGCCGACACGGGGTTGTTCAAAGACGTGAAGGTGCGCGTGATCGATGCAGGCCAACTGCGGCGGTAAACTTCAGGAACTCCGGAAAGCGACGGATTTGAGCAACGTTCACTGCGGCTCGTGACCGTGGCGAAAGGCGGGCGTTTTCAGCCACTGAAAGTAATTCTCGGCAAATGTTTGCATGACTGGCCCACGCCTGGAGGACATCCTTCCCATCGTCGTCGGAGGCAGCGGCCATGTGTCGCTCACCCATCTCGAAGCCTTCTCCGCGCATTCGGCAGTGCTCACCACACAGGCCATGTCGGAGAACTTCCTGCTTATCACCAGCACGGAAAAACTCACCGCTAGCCTGATCGGCTGCCGCCTGATGAACCACCGCGCCGAACGACCCATCACGCGCCGCCATGAGAAGGCCAAGGATCGCTGTGATGGTCTTCATGGAGGGTGGGCAGATGAGCGAGTTGGTTCAAGGACTCAGGCAAGTGAGCCTTGCGTCCAAGGATTCACCAGCTTCACCCCGGAGTGGGCGAAGTCCGCCACATTTCGTGTCACCAGACTGGCTCCGAGTAACAGATACACGGCGGCGATTTGCGAATCGACGGCAGGCATGGCCGTGCCCGCGAGTTCGCGGCCGGGCGCACAGCCTGCCCACTCGTAGCCCACGGCCTCGTCCAGGCTGTGGATGCGCCCTTGAAACCGGACGATCAGGTCGTTGGCATACCATTGTTCGAGATCGGATCGCTTCTGGCCCAGAGGCAGACGATGGATGCCTTTGACCACTTCACCCAGGGTCATCGTGGTGATGATGAGGTCTGCTTCCACCTGCTGTCGCATCCAGGTCACCACACCCGTGTTCGGTGCTTTCTTGGCGAACTCGGAGACGAGGCAGGTGTCGAGGACGAACATTGCTCAAAAGGCTGGGGCTTCACGCTCAGGGCTGCGGTCTCGCTCCATCTGGATGCCACTATCGCGGAGCGGCGAGTTCAAGAAGAACTCGGCCAGTGACACCGGCTCGCCCCCCTTGGCTGGCGCACGAGGCGCTGGGGTAATCTGGGCAATGCTCCTGCCGCCATCCAGCAAAATCAGCGATTCCCCACTCAGCACACGGGCCAGTGCTGCGTGGATGTCACGCTCGAACTCAGGCAAGGCAATCGCACTCATGGGCTAAAACTACGTTTTCGGACGAAGACCGTCAAGCTCGCCGGATTTCAGAGTAGCTCATCCGATGGGCGCGTGGCCGGAGGTGAGGCTGCCGGACACGAGCCAGGCGATCAGCACCACGACGACCTTTGGCGAGGGTCGGTTCCACCTCAGTGGATCAAACGGACTATGGTCGTGTGACCTTCACTCGTGCAAAGCGCCGTGGTTCGGAATTTGAACTCGGAATGTGAGCTCTCCTGGTAGTGCGTCCGCTGTTGCTGCTCAAAATCTCATAAGTGATCCCGTCGCCGGTCCAAGAGCTGCCGAGATCAATGTTACTCTCCACAAACACGGTGACATCTGCGGCAGTGTCGCTGGTCGTGTAGTCGAGAGTTATCTCGTTTTCACTGCGTATGAGAGGAGTGGAGAGGACGTTGCTAGTAGTTGGGGAAGTTCCGAAGCCGTATTCAACCAGGTTCGACAATTTATCGCCGTCGAAATCGGCTTCATCTGCGGCAGCACCGGTATTCGCGGCTGTTCCAAAATTTGCGAAACGCCAATTCTCAATGGGGGTGAGGGCACTGAGGACAGTGAGCACAATATCGTTACCGGTGTTGCCCTGGTAGGTTATCTGAAAGCGGAAGCCGTTGTTAATAAAGGTGGAACCCTCGGGCATTCCTGAGAACGTGCCATTGACAGGTGACGTTCCTGTATTGTCGAAAACAACAAACGCGTCACCCAAAGTTGGCGAGAATCCAGCCGCAAGCACCAGAATTGCGTTCGATAAGCTGACAGTCCCAGAAGTTTGTATCTGGTCGTATTGAGTTCCTGGAGCATTGCCGTTGATCTCAAATGCAACGATTGAACCGGATGCTAGACTGAGATTGCCGTTCACAGAGAGCTTTCCTGGACTGGTTCCCGGAAGAACAATTCCGTTTGATTGGACGGAAACGTTACCGTTTATCGTTCCCGCCCCGGCAAGAATTCCATTCACCGTGACTGGCGAAGTCACCTGGCCGCCAACAACGAGCATCCCGCTCGAAGTCACCACCGTGTTTCCATTGCCGAATACATTCCCGACCACCGAAATCGACTGCGTGCTTTGCACTTCAAGTCGAGTATTGTTGCCCACCGTCAATTCTGATACAGTAATCGCAGTCGTTGGGCCTGTGACGGTAATCGCAGCCGAACTCTCAAGGCGCACGGGATGAACTGATTTTGGCGTGATGCCCATATTCCAAGCCGAAGCGGTGTTCCAGGATCCTCCAACATTTCGCACAAGCACGGGGAGTGCACTATAGCCACCAGATGAGCATCGTCCCACAATTTGGTAGTTCGAGTTAATACCGTCGGCTGTATTTAGCGTTAGTGAAGAATTACTCTGAAGAGCGGTGAGACTATAAACGGTCGAATCGAACGGAAATTTGATCCATGCCAGCGAGGACGAAATTGAGTAGGTTTGAATCGTGCTTCCGACAATTACGCCCGAATTGGTGATGTCATTTGCTACGCCGCTTGTGATTACATGTATCCCCGTTGAGTCCCAATAGACTGCATACTGGCTGACGACATTGTTCGTTTCTACATTGCAGTATCCAACAGAAACATTTCCATCGTTGATAGCCATTGCCCCGCTTGCAGTTGTTCCGACGAAGCGGGCTAAAGCTTCGGGATTGGTGTTGTTTTTCCAAACAACCGCTAAAGGAGCGTTGACGTCAGTGAAGCTTACACCTGGAATCCAAGGGGATGCGTTGTTATTGATACCAAGTGCTGCACAATTGATATGGAGTTGCCCCGAAACCGGAGAGAGCCTTATCGGAGTTTCTGCTCCTGGAGCCAGGAAGAACGCGAGTCCAGGAATTCCTGCCGCTACACTAGACGACCCTACGCACGAACCGTTGTTGCTGATTGCAGATGGGACCGTGAAACGATCTCCGCTGGGGAACGTCGTTCTTCTCCATGATCCAGGCGGAGTCCAGATCGCCACTGAGTTTTCCTCAACGAAAAAGATGTTGTTAACCTGACAAGCAACGACGCCAGAGTCATTGATGTCAAACCCGTTGCTATTGGTAGCGGTCGAGGGCATCCCGAGCAGGGTAATTGTCCCATTTCTCCAGACTGCTGCTTGGTCGCCACGATTACCAATCACGTCGCCCGCATTGTTGATCTTGAAGCGCCACCATGCTTGCGGGTAAAGTTCTGGGGCTTCCAAAGGACTGAGGAGAACAACCCGAAAGAGGTCCAACGCTGGGGCAGTCGGGGTAATCGCCATCAGGGCAAGCCCCATCAAGGCTGCAGCGTAAACTTGGTGACACACCAAAGGCGAGGCTGCCTGCTTTTGAAGTATGTCGAGGCTGAACGAGAGTCGTTTCTTGCGAATCGTCTGCCTTGGCAGCACCGAACAGCGTTCATAGAGTTTTGGCCTTTGGTCCTGATCTTGCGTCTTCATTGGTATTTTGGGATTGGTGGGCTGTTTGATTTGGGGGAGGCGTGGCGGCTGGAGTGGTTGGCATTCGCCCATGTGGAACTACGAGATGGAACCAACTCGCGATTTTGGCCGCCCTTTCATGATCGGACCCAAGTTTGTTCAATAGACGAAAAAGCGCCAAAAATCTGGACGTTTAGAGGTGCTATTGCTGCAAAATGAACCAATCGAACAAAAAATCAGCTAGCGACCGAGTCACTCAGAGTCGCCGAGCTTACATCCTGAAATGCGCGCAGTCCGCCCAGGCTGGTGTGACTGTAGCGGAGCTAACGCAAAGATTTGGCAAGCTCAGTCGCTCATCTCTTATCGGAGACATTGAGTTCATCGAAAATACGCATGACATCAAGCTCGAGAGGAGGGGCCGGGGGCCGACACACAAGCTCGTGATGAAGGATGCGGACCCGCTGGCCGGTAGAAAGTTCCGCAACGCCGAACACAAGAAGAAGCTGGCGCAGTGGTGCCTTTCTATGGTGGTGGGAAAACCGATGCTAGCAGACGGGGAGCAAGAGGTATTGCCAGAGCTTGTGACCCAGGAGATCATCAAACAGGCAATGTTACAGTCGAACCCAAGAGGAAGCGGATCGATCAGCAACGCAATGAGTGTGATCACAAAGCTGACACGCTTTTGGCGAGAAATGCATCGTATTATCGCCATCGACGCTGGAAGCACGAACGACGAGATTGCGAATTTGTTGGTAAAGTTCGATGTGCCCGTGCCTCCACGAGGCGGTCCACTGGCAGCTCTCACGGTTGCCACGAACTCACGAACCATCTTTCACATCCTCGGTGACAGCCGTGTGAAGACTAAGGTATTGATGATCGGGGGTGAACAAGTAAGCGGGACTCAGGCAGTGGCAGGCCGAATGTCGGAGCTGTTCCTGAAGGCAGCTGCACTCTTCACCTTTGGTATTTCATTCATCGGTGCCACCGACATCGCCTGGAAAGCAGGAATGATCTACGCTGACTGTCACGAGATTGCAGCTCTTAAGGCGCTGTTGTTTCAGAAGAGCGTCTTGAAGGTGATAGTGGCGGATCACACGAAGCTGGTGGATGTTGACTTGGACGCTGGTTACGAGGCGATTGCCATCGCACCAGATCAAGTGGATTTGATAATAACCACGCAACGACCGAGTGATCCAAGCAAGACAGACGAGGAAAACGCGAAGGAAGCAGCCGATTTTTACAAGGCTCTTAACGTCATCCGTGCAGCGAAGGTGCCGGTGCTAGTGGTGGATCGGAAAGTGAAGCCTGCGTCCAAACAATAGCCGGAACGTTTTAGGGTGATGCGTGTGGTTCTGGCGCTATTGCATTTGCCAAAACTTGCTTGCCAAGATCGCCCCCGATCCCGCACAATCCCGGCCATCAACTGCCTGAGAGTCGGGCTGGGTGGCCGGGCTGAAATCAGGCATTTCCAACCAAGCGCCAAACCTTTTCCGGGGGCGGTGTCATGCATGGCTCGGCTGATGACTACGTTCGCTCGCTCAACCAACGCATCGGCAGAGAGGTCAAGGAACGGCGGGAGGCGTTGGGGCTGAGCGCCTATACCCTGGCGAAGGCGGCGGGGGTGACGGATCAGACGATCCTCAACATCGAACAGGGCCTGTGCCCGAATGGGGCGTGGTCGGTGACGCTGATGCGGATCGCCGTGCGGTTCGGGACGACGCTTTCGGAACTGGTCTCGGCAGCGGAGCGGCGGTGAAGACTTGGAGACGAGGAGATGTGGAGACGGGGAGAACGTAGTGTTGCGCTTTAGCGCGCACGGGCTTGGCTGGGACGAGAAGGTAGCGATGGGGTCTTCAATGGGGTCACGCGCTAAAGCGCATGACTACTTTGCTCCATAGCCAAATCCTTTTGGCTAACGGGTTTGGCGGAGTTGGCGGATAGCTGGCGACAGCAACCGACCCCGCCAGCCATGAATGCGTTTTCGCCTGCCAAGCCCTGCCTGAGCCTGCCAAACGGGCTATTTTGGGTCTTGGGAGGGCGATTTGGGGACAAAATGGCTCCTTTCGGCGGTTTCTGGGCCGCCCCATTTCGTCCGGGGTGCTCCATGAGCGCGGCGGGGTGCCCACTCCAGCGTCCGGGGTGGTCCATGGACGGCGCGGGGTGTTCCCTGCGCCGCGCAGGGACGCAGTTCCGTCCGGCGGGGTGCTCGCTCCCTGGCTTGGGGTGGTCCCTGCGGCTGTCGGGGTGCTCCAGGAGTCGTCCGGGGCGTCGCCCCATTTCCCGGAGGGAACACCCCGCGAGCGGGAAGGACGACCCCGGCGCGTGGAGTGAGCACCCCGAGGCGAGCAGGGTAGGCGCGTTCGCCAGAACGCGGAGCGCCCTCCGCACTCTGGCGAGTGCGCCTACGGCCAACAGCGGCGCTGTGAGGACACAGCGCCCTACCTCTGACTCCCTGCGCCAAGCCCCTTGCCCTATGCCACTGCCATGAACTGGGACCAATCCAACTGGGACAGCGGATTTTGGGACCAGCCGTCCGATTATTTCAATCCACCCAAACCACTGAACAACCGAACCAAAATGAAACGCACCAACTACTTCCCCAGCCGCATCGGCGACCAGGTGAACTGGCTCGACAACTACGCGGTGAAGCTCCCCATCCACGGCCCCACGCTCGGCGTGGTGGCGGGGGATGTGACCGCCAGCGTCAATGACGCGAAATACGGCAACTACGTCCTCGGCACCTGGCTCAGCGCCGTGCGCAATTTTTCCCCCTCCACCACCGATGCGGTGGACGACGTGCTCACGGGCGAAGGCGCGGCGAACGTGGTGCTGCCCACCTTTGTGACGCCCACCTTGCCTGCCGGCGTAACCGCCGTGCCGCCCGGCGTGCTAAATCGTATCTTCGCCCTCATTGCCAAGATGAAACTCAGCTCCAACTACGCGGAAGCCATCGGCACTGACCTGGGCATCGTCGGCTCCGAGGCCACCGAGAAAGCGCTGCCGAAGTTCAGCGCCGAGCTGCTGCAAGGCGCGGGCTGCCAGTGTGTGAAGCTGACCTTCGCCAAATACGGCCACATGGGCGTCTATATCGAAAGCCGACGCGGCACCGGTGCCTGGGAGTTCCAAGCCATCGACACCGAAAGCCCCTACATGGACGAGCGCCCGCTGCTGGCCGCTGGAACGCCCGAAGTCCGCGAATACCGCATGCGCTTCTGGGACAAAGGCACCCCGAATGGCGATTGGACCGATGTGGTAAAGGTGACGGTGAGTCCGTGATGCCGAATCCGAATGGCAAGGGAATGGGGGCAAAGGAATGAAGTGCCGTCCAAATCAATCCACCCATTCCTTTGCCCTCATTCCTTTGCCTATCCCCTTCAACGCCATGCCCTTCGATCCCACCAAACCTGCGCCCAATTCGCCTGCCTCCAGCGCCGAAATGCGCTCGCAACTCACCTCGCTCAATGCGGACATCCAGCAGCGCGCGACGCAAGCCGATCTCGCCAACGCCATCGCGAGTGCGCTGAGTCAAACGAGCAACAACAGCAACGGCGTGGGCACACTCGGCCAAGGTGCCGATGGCAGTTACAACCCGAGTCAGATGCAGGATGTGCTCAACAAGCTCGACGAACTGATCAATGCGCTGCGGCGGTAGATATTCAGCACGGTGGGCGTAAAGGATCGTCACCCCTGACGATCTAACTTTTGATGCTGAGGATCATTCTTGCCACCACCCTGCTGCTCACGCCGCTAGCCGCATTCGCCCAAGCCAAGCCCGAGGTCACGAACGCCACCAAAGCCGCGAAACGCGCGTGGGAATCCGCGCCTGCTGAAAAGAAGGCGCTGTGGCAGCAGCAGCGCGATGCGTTGAAGCACATCGACCTCTCCGAGGACACCCAGCGGCAGGTCATCATCGCGCGTGGTTCGCCGAAGCCGGGCGAGTATCACGCGCATCCCACCACGGCGATGCTGGCGGACAACAAGACGATGTTTTGCGTCTGGAACATCGGCCACGGTGGCCACGCAGGGCCGATGGCTCGCAGCGATGACGCGGGGCTGACTTGGACGCGGATGGACGACGCGCTGCCGCCGAACTACGTCAACTTCAAGAACTGCCCCAGCATCTATCGAATCACCGATCCGCAGGGCAAAGAGCGCCTGTGGGTCTTCGCCGCACGCACCTTGACCGACAAGGAGAACCCAACGCCCATCGCGGGCCGTCACGAAGGCTACATGCCGCGCATCGTCAGCGAGGACGACGGCAAGACCTGGCGCGAGCTGCCGCCGATCGGCGGACGCATTGCCAAGGATGATCCATTTCGCTGCATCATGACCTTCTCTAGCATCGTGCGGCTCAAGGACGGCTCATCGCTCGGCCTGTTCCATCGCGGCAGCGGCATCGGCGAGGAAGGCACGCTGCAAGTGCTGCAATCCATCACCCGCGACGGCGGCTTCACTTGGTCCGCGCCCACGCTGGCCTGCGATGGCACGAAGCTCGACGGCAAGCATCCTTGCGAACCCTATGTCTTCCGCTCGCCCGATGGCGACGAACTCTGCTGCCTCATGCGCGAGAACAAACGCAGCGGCACCAGCCTCGTCATGTTCAGTCGCGACGAAGGCAAAACATGGTCTCAAGCCGTCGATGCACCGTGGGGCCTCACGGGAGATCGTCATCACGGCATCACTTTGCCCGATGGCCGCATGGTCATCGTCTTCCGCAACGCCTCGCCGCAATCGAAGGACAAAGGCGGCTTCATCGCCTGGGTCGGCACCTACGACGACATCAAGCAAGGCAAGCCCGGCCAGTATCGCGTCAGCCTGCTGAAGACCTTCAAAGACGGCTTCTACCCCGGCCTTCACCTGCTACCCGACGGCACCATCGTCGCCACGACGTATGCGAACTACCGCAAGGAAGACATCGGCTGCTCCATCGTCAGCGTGCGCTTCAAAATGAGCGAGGTGGATGCGCTGGCGGCGAAGACTACTTCAGGAGCAATAGAATGAAACACACCCTCCCACTTCTCATCGCCTTGGTTTTCGCACCAGGCGCTGCATTGCATGGCCAGGAGGTGCGGCGTCACTTCGACTATCTCCCCGAGCATCAGATCGGCGGGATGAAGATGGTGATGGAGCCGCGGCGATATGTGGAGGTGAGTTGGAAGGGGCGGATGCTATTCTCACAAGGGGGCGAGGTGTTCACGCGGCGGCGGATTGGGCGGGATTCGGATGGTATCGCGGGGAAGCCGGTGGGCGTGTATTCGATGGATGACCGGCGTGCGGAGTTTGACATGCCAGTGCAGGTGGAGGCAGCGAATGACCGCGTGAGCTACACCTGGATCTGCGATGCGGCGGAGGAAGGCTATCGGCAGGTGAACCGCGCGGTGATGAGCGCGGAGCGCTTTGAGATCACGACGACGCTGCATTTCACGCGGGACGTGCCGAAGGAGGTATCTTGGAATCCGGTGTTCTTCCCCGGCGAATACAAGGGCTTCAATGGCGGCATCGCGGACGCCGCGTTACCGGGTAAACAAGTGCGTGTGTTGGATGCGGCAGGTGCTGAGAGCTTTCTGACGTATCCGCAGACGACGCCGAAGGAGGCGTGGCACACAGGCTGGCGTTCGGTGAGCGTGCAGATGCCCGAAGGCGAGGTGCGGATGAGTTTGGACAGCAGCGATGCTGGCGCTCAAACATCGCTGCATCCGCTGGCGCGTTGGTCGATGACCGAGATGCTCGGAGATCGGCGCGGATTGGTTTCGCAGGTGCGCGTGCATCCGGATGGCACCGGAACGGTGACGCATCGTCTCCTGGTTGAGGTCGGCGAGGCGGCGAAGACCGCGCGGAAGCCTGAAGTGCCTGCAGCCGCCGAGAGCGATCTCATCAAAGCGAGCGTCGAGAGGGACGGGCGTGCGTTTGCCTTCTTCCGGCCCGAGGAGGCTGTCACCGCGCGAGTGCGACTCGAGCAGCGATTTCATGCGAAGGCACGATCCGTGACCTTGCGGGCTGTGTTGCGCGATTATGCGAACCAGATCGTGCATGATCATGAAAAGACACTCGAAGTGCCTGCGGCGGGCATGCGCACGGAGACGGTCGCATTCGGTCAAAGGCCGCGCGGGGCTTACTCGGCCACGTTTGAGGTGCTGGAGGCTCAGCGCGTGATCGGGCATGTCGTGTGGCGTTTTGGCGTGATGCCGGAGTTGAAACTGCGGGACAAGGAACAGCGTCTCGGCGGGTTCATGATGGACAGCGGGCATGAGGCAGCGCAGATCGAGCTGATGAAGCTCACCGGCATGAGCATCGCGCGCATGAGGAGCACTCCCAGCGATGCCGTGTGGGCCGCGTTTGAGCCGGAGAACGGTAGATTCGTCGCGCCACAGCGCAGTCAGCGGCTCGTCCACATGCTCGCGGAGGCGGGCATTGATCCAATCTTCTCCGGCGAGCATTTTCCGCCGCAGGTGAAGCCGGGCGTAAAACTCGCCGCCGGTCTGCGCGAGGAGGACGTGGCGTTTTTCAGCTACGAGTCTGCCAAGGAGAAGCACGGCTGGCTGCCGAAGGATACGAGCGGCTTCGAGCGCTACGTGCGCGAATGGGCGGCCAGCTATGGCGGCCGGGCGAAGATGTTTCAGGTCTTCAACGAGCCCGTGCCGGAGATGCCCGTGGAGCAGGCTGCGCGCATCATTCAACTCGTCAGCCGGAACATCAAAACGGTCATCCCCGAGGCAAAGGTGCTCATCGCCGACACCGTGGAGATCACCGACGCGCATGTGAAGTGGCTGGATGACGTGCTAAAGCTCTGCGCCAGCGATGTCGATCTGCTCGGCTACCATCACTACAAGAAGGGCTGGTATAAACGCGACCGTGCCGCGCACTTCCCCATCATCGAGGAGTCCGGCTGGGCCGCCGACACGCAAAAGATGACCGCGCTCGCACGCAAGTGGTCCAAGCCGGTGTGGAACTCCGAGATCTCCTGGGTCGGCTGTCCGGCGGAGATGTTTCCGCAGGCTGAGTTCACACCGCAGGAGCAGGAAACGACGGCCATCACCATTCGCAGCTACCTCCTCACCCGCGCTGCCGGTGTGCCGACCATCATCGCCTGCTACTCGCCGACGATTCGAGACCTCGATCTGCACTACGGCATCTATCCCACTCGCGCCGGGTCGCTCATCGGCTGGGGCTGGATGATCAAACCGTGGTCCATCGCCCACGCCACGCTCGCTGGCCTGCTTGACTCCTCGCGCTTCCTCGAACGCATCGACCTCGGCGATGCGTCCGCCTATGCGCTGTGTTTTGAGCGCGAAGGTCGCCATTTTGCCGCCCTCTGGCACTGCCACGGCACCGCGAAGCTAACTCATGCGTTTGGCGACCAAGCGAACGTGATGAGCCTCGTCGGCCAGCCGCTCAAAAGCGCGCGAGAGCTGCTGGTGGACGAATCCCCGGTTTACTTCGTGTGCGATGGCATGAGCCGGGAGGAATTCATCGGCAAGATGAAGCGGGTGAAGGTGGTGAAGTGACGGGTTATCGAGCTGTGACGAACCTCGAAGACAGCGGCGAGGGTGGTTTGCACGATTTCAAACCTATGGGCTGAACAGGGTTTGCGGGCCTTTGGGTTCAGCCGCTTTGGGGTGAGCAAAAGATTGCACTAACTGCAATCTTTTGTAGAGTTCAGCCATGCAGCCCCTGCGGCAACTCGAGCAAGCTCTCCGCATGTTGGCGGACCGGGATCACTGCGTGTTTGCGCCATCGGATCTCGCGGCAGCCGTCCCGGGTTGTGGGCAACTGGCGGTGTTGCTTTCCCGGGCGACGAAGGCCGGGGTGCTGAAGCGAGTGTGCCGGGGGATTTACCTCTATTCCGTGCCGGACTATCCAGCGGGCAGTGTGCTCTTTCATGCGGCGGCACGGTTGCGAGCGGGGGACTTCAACTACCTCAGCCTGGAGACGGTGCTGAGTGATGCGGGCGTCATATCGCAGGTGCCGATGAACTGGATCAGTCTCATGACCTCCGGTCGCAGCCATGTGGTGGACTGCGGGGACTATGGGCACATCGAGTTCGTGCATACGGCGCAGCTTCCCGATGACGTGAGTGGCGAGCTAACATACGACAGGGATCGGCATCTCTGGCGTGCCTCGGTGCGGCAGGCGCTGCGTGATATGAAGGCCACGCGCCGCAGCATGGAACTCGTGGACGAGGAGGTGGCGCGTGAGCTTGTTTGACCAGCTCGTGAACGAGGCGCTGCGCTCCCGCGCGGAGCTGACCGCCCTGCGGCCCGTGGTGGAGAAGGAACTGCTTCATCACGACATCCTTCGCGAGATGAGCGAGGCGGGATTGCTCACCGGTCTGACGTTCATCGGAGGCACCTGCTTGAGAGCCTGCTACGGCTCCGCCCGGCTGAGCGAAGACCTCGACTTCACCGGAGGCAGCCTCTTCAAAAAAAGCGATCTGGCAGAGTTGGCTCGCGTGCTGACCGAGCGTCTGCAAACCCGCTACGCATTGCCCGTGAGCGTCAGCGAGCCGGTCAAAACGGGCGGCAAAGTGTCCACCTGGAAGCTCACCATCGAAACACGTCCCGGCCAGCGGCATCTGCCGGCGCAGCGCATTCACCTCGACATCTGCGCCATCCCCAGCCACGACCCGCGCCCGATGATGCTGCGCAATGTTTACGGCATCGATCTCGGCACCTCGGGTCTCATTCTTCAGGCGCAGAGCCGGGAGGAGATACTGGCGGACAAGATCATCGCGCTCGCCTTCCGGGAGAACCGCATCAAGAACCGCGATCTCTGGGACATCGGCTGGCTCACCCAGCAGGGCATCGAGCTTCCGACCCGGCTCATTCCGATCAAGATCCACGACCATCAGCGTGAGAATACGGAGTTTGTGACCTCGCTCACCGAACGCACAGCTTCGCTGCGATCACAGCCCGCCATGCGTGACGACTTCATGAAGGAAATGCGCCGTTTTCTGCCCGCAGCCACAGTCCGCGATACGATCGAGAAGGAGGCGTATTGGAGTTATCTGGCCGATCTCGTGGATGATCTGGCAAAGAAGGCCATGGGCTGCTTGAAGTAGCTATCGGGTCACATGCGGACCACGCTCCGAGAATCGGCTGCCTCGACCTCGGCGAGATGCCTTCAGATCTCATTTGCAGGATTCTCAATTCCATTTGCCGAATCTTGCCATGAAGAACACGGCTTCGTGATTACACTCGTGCCGCGATGAAACCTGTTTTTGCTTTATTGCTCCTCTCCGCATCATCTGTCTTTGCTGCGGATGAGTTGATCGCCTTTCCCGGTGCGGAGGGCTATGGCCGCTTTGCCACAGGCGGGCGCGGCGGAGATGTGTATCACGTCACCAGCTTGGACGACAGCGGACGCGGCACGCTGCGCGAGGGCATCAAGACGATCAAGGCAGGCACGCCACGCACGATTGTCTTCGACGTGAGCGGCAACATCTCGCTCAAGAAGGATCTGCGCATTGAAGCGGTGAACGGCCTGACCATCGCTGGACAGACGGCTCCTGGCGATGGCATCACGATTCGAGACAACACGCTCAAGATCATGAAGGGCTCATCCAACATCATCATCCGCTACCTGCGCTGCCGGCTCGGTGACGAAAGCAAGACGAGCAATGACGCGCTGGATGTCGGCTCCGAGCCTGACCTGACGCATGACGTCATTCTGGATCACCTCACCCTGACGTGGGGCGTGGACGGCAATATGGACACGGAGATGCTTTCCAACTTCACCATGCAGTGGTGCATGGTCGGCGAGGCGCTCAATGACAGTTGCCACTACAAGAAGCAGCCGCACGCGATGCTCATGTCCCTCCGCAAGACGCAGGGCAACGTCAGCATCCATCACAACCTCTTGTTCAGCAGCCGTGACCGGCATCCGACGCTCGGCGGCGGTGATCCGAAGAAGTCGAACGCCCAGGCCATCTTCGATTTCCGCAACAACGTCATCTACAACTGGGAAGGCGCGTGCAACCTCGCCAGCGGACGCTTCAACCTCATCGCCAACTACTGGCGTCCGGGGCCGAACACCGACTTCAAACGCAACCCGTTCCCCATCGCGCCGAAGGCTGAGGCGAATGATGTGACCGTGGGCTTCTTCATGAACAATCACTTCGAAGACAAGCCCGAGTGGAACGCCGACAACTACACCGCCTTCCAGTTCGGCACGCGCGGCGGCAAATACATCGGCGATGTGCCAAAGGAGAAGTTCGTGCAGCCCGCCGAGTTCGTGGCTGAAAAGGACAGACCTGTCACTCAATCAGCGAGCGAAGCCTATGAGCTGATCTTGAAGAAGGCCGGTGCCAGCAAGGCTCGCGACGCTGCCGATCAACGCGTGATCGCCGGAGTGAAGGACCGCACGCATCGCCGCATCGACAGCCAGAACGAAGTCGGCGGCTGGCCGAAGCTCAAATCCGGCGCGGCCGCCAAAGACAGTGATGGCGATGGCATCCCCGACGAGTGGGAAAAGGCGCAGGGTTTAAGTCCCAACGATTCTGCGGATGGCAACGCCACGCAGAAGGACGGCTACACGAACCTGGAGCACTACTTGAATTGGGGCTAGCTCGGGAGCGCTGGTGCAGCCCTCTCATGGTCTTTGTTTGATCAGCTCATGACAATGCTGGCCCAGGGTCGCGCGGAAGACAGTGGCGCTCGGAGAGAGTGCGTGGCTGGCGCGGTTGATGAGGGTGACTTTTCTCTGGAGGCGCTCGCCTTGGAGCTGGAGCGTGGTGCAGCCGGCGACCTTGTCCCGTGTGGCGATCCGGGGCAGGATGGCGATGCCTAGTCCGGCGGCGACGAGGGAGCGGACGGTCTCCAGTTCGCTGCTCTCACAGGCGATGCGGGGCTCGAATCCAGCGGCGCGGCAGGCAGTGAGGGCGGTGTCGCGGGCGCGGCCTTTGTAAAAGACGAAGGGTTCGCCGGCGAGCTTCGCGAGGCTGACGCGACGCTGCCGGGCAGTGGCGTGATGCTTCGGCACGAGCAGGACGAAGGGTTCGTTGAAGAGTGTTGATTCATCAAAGTGACCTCTGGTGATGGGGGGCTGCACGATGCCCAGCTCCACCCGTCCGCTATCGACCCACTGCGCCACTTCTTCCGACGTGCCTTCGTGCAGGGAGAGTTCCACCTGGAGATGGCGTTTGCGAAAGGCGGCGATGGCTGCGGGCAGGAGGCAGGCGCTGACGGACGGGATGGCACCGAGCACAAGCCGCCCGCCTTTCAGGCCCATGAGGTCATTCACGGCCTGACGCGCTGCCTTCGCACGGTCGAGCAAGTCTTCGGCGTGGGTGCTCAGGGTTTCGCCCGCGGCGGTGAGCGTGGTTTCGCGCCTGCCACGGTGAAACAGCGGGGTGCCGAGTTCGCCCTCCAGTTTGCGCATCTGCTCGCTGAGGGCAGCCTGGGCGAGGTGCAGGCGGGCTGCGGCGCGGGTGAAGTTTCGCTGCCGCGCGGCTTCGAGGAAGTATTCGAGCTGGTAGAGGTCCATCGTTTTTTCCGTCCATGATGAACGGAAAGTGCTGTTTTACCAGCAGCAATGCCGGTGACTTCATGGTGGCGCGAACAGAGCACCCATCACACCATGACCATCTCAGACCTCAGCAGAATCGAAGGCCGGCGCTATCCCGCGCGGCGCAGGACGCAGAACCTCGTGGGCGGAGCCGCGCCTGTGCAGGCGGTGAACTTTGCGATGGGAAACGTCACGCTCGACGCGGGTGGCGGCCAGGTGCCGTGGCACAACCAGGAGCAGGAGGAGGTCTATTTCATCGTCGAAGGCACGGGCGAAATGTGTCTCGGGGAGGAACGCCGGACGGTCTCGCCGGGGCAGGCTGTTTACATTCCGCCGGGTGTGTTTCACCAGCTCACGAACATCGGCGATGCTCCGCTGCGGATGATCTACTGCTACGGGCCGGCTGGCGATGTGGCGCACTGGCGGCAGGAGCTGGCGGGCACCTTGCCCAAGGCGGGCGTGGACGTGCCCGCGCTGCCTGCGGGCGCCTGGCCGCAATGCACGGACGCTCCCGCTCAATAGCCATCACTTCATTTTCAACCTCACACCTCATCCTCACACCATGAACACACAACGAATCGGCATCATCATGAACGGCGTCACCGGACGCATGGGCACCAATCAACACCTCATCCGCTCGATCAAGGCGATCCGCGACCAGGGCGGCGTGAAGGTGAACGATGATCTGACACTGATGCCGGACCCGATCCTCACGGGACGCAATCACGACAAGCTGGCGGCACTTGCGGCCCGCACGGGAGTCACGCGATTCAGCACGGATGTGGATGCTGCGCTGGCGAATCCAGATGACGTCATCTTCTTTGATGCCAGCGGCACGCTGCAACGGGCGGGCTTCATTGAAAAGGCCGTGCGGGCGGGGAAGGCGGTCTATTGCGAGAAGCCGACCGCGGTGGAGACGAGCGAGGCTCTGCGGCTCGCGAAGCTGTGCGAGGACGCGGGCGTGAAGAACGGCGTGGTGCAGGACAAGCTGTGGCTGAGCGGCATCCGCAAGTTCAAGCTGCTGAGGGACCAGGGTTTCTTCGGCCGCATCCTCAGTGTGCGCGGCGAGTTCGGCTACTGGGTCTTCACTGGCGAGGATGCGGACCAGCCGGCGCAGCGTCCGTCATGGAACTACCGCAAGGAGGACGGCGGCGGCATGATCGTGGACATGCTCTGCCACTGGCGCTACGTGATCGACAACCTGTTCGGCAAGGTGAAGGCCGTGAGTTGCATGGGTGCCACGCACATCCCGCGGCGCGTGGACGAGCGCGGCATGACCTATGACTGCACGAGCGACGACTCTTGTTACGCGACCTTTGAGTGTGAAGGCGGTGTCATCTGCCAGTTCAACAGCTCGTGGTCCGTGCGCGTGCGTCGTGATGATCTGCTCACGATGCAGGTGGATGGCACGCACGGCAGCGCCATCGTGGGGCTGCGGAAGTGCTGGGTGCAGAGCATGGGCACCACGCCGCGTCCGACGTGGAATCCGGACATCGATCAGCCGGTCAATTTCTTCGACGGCTGGCAGGAGGTGCCGGACACGACGACGTATGACAATGCGTTCAAAATCCAGTGGGAGGAGTTCTTGAAGCATGTGGCCGTGGGCACGCCGTTCCCGTGGTCGCTGCGTGAGGGAGCGAAGGGCGTGCAGCTCGCTGAGATCAGCCTGCAAAGCTGGGCGCAGCGCAAGTGGCTGCCGGTGGAGCCGCTCGCCTGATCCGCCACGAGAACAATGGCCAGGGACGGGCGGAAGCGAACTGCCCGGCCCCAAGGTTCGGCCATTCGCATTCCTTCATCTCCAAAGTCAGCACCTTCCATGAAAACACTGATCTCCAATCCCGAGGAACTCACTCCCTCCACAGCCTGGCTCGATACGAAGTGGGCGTGGACAGGCGAGGAGGAATTGATCGACCACACGAGCAAACCACGTCTCTGCGCGGCGGCACTGCTGCCGTTTCGTGATCGGAAGCCGGACTGGGAGGGCTTCCTCGCGAGCATCCGCTGGATGAAGGCGACCGCAGATCATCACGGCGTGGAATTCGTGCCGGTGCTGAATGCGGACACGGGCTACATCTTTGACATGGATGATGCGCAGTATGCGGAAGTGCTGCGGCGGTTCCGCGCGGAGTTCCCGGCGATGAAGTTCATCGCGGGCGTCACGGCGCGCGGCACCCAGCATGACTCGTCTTTCAAGGCGGAGCGGTATCGTCCGCTGCTCGACATCGTGCAGCAGCACGACAACTGCGAGGTCATGCTCATGACCTCGCGGTGCCTCAGTGCACTGGAGCCGGAGCCTTGCCGCGATGCCTATCATGAGATCGCCGAGTGGCTGGTGCGTCCAGGCATCGTTCATGCCCTGGAGCCGGCCTTCGTGCCGTGGGCGCGTCCATTCGGGCCGTGGCTGCTGCATCAGCTCGCACAGCATCCGAAGTTCATCGGCGGCAAGATCAGCACACTGGACGAGCCCCACTTCCTCTACTGGGCGGCGATGTGTCGCGACCTGGCGCTCGACTTCGCCCCGCACAGCGGCGACGACTTCGGCATCGCCACAGCCATCAAGCTGGGGCTGCCGCTGCTCATCGGTGCCGCCGTCAGCGCAGCGCCGCTCATCTGCGCGGCGAAGGACATGTGGCTGAACGACAGCTCGCCACACAAGAAGTTTCCCACTGGCACAGGCCGCTTTGACACGAGAGTTTACAAGGTCTTCGAGGCTTTCCAATCACTTGAAGATCAAGTCTTCCGCCTCGATGCGAACATGAGCGCCTCCGCCTACAAACACAGCACCGCGCATGTGCTGCATCTCCTCGGCATCATCGCCGCCTCCGAGGCGCATCCCGCGTGCAAAGACCTGCGCGGCATTGATGAAGCCTCGCGCATGGAAGAAGCACTCAGGCGTCCGAAGCGCATCGCCGCGCGGCTCGGCATTCCCTTTTGATCCCTGGTAAATAGTGATTCCAATGAAACGCCCCACTGAAACGATGAAGAACAACCCACACCTCCACGAGCGCAGAGGACCCGGTCCTGGCGGCATCGAAGTGCAGAGACGTGAATTCCTCCAGCTCACGAGTCTGGCTGCCACCAGTCTCTTGTGCGCGGGCAGACCCTTCGCAGCGGAGGGCTCCGTGAAGATCAAGGATGTGCGTCTTGCCAAAGCCATCGAGATCGAAACCTCGGACGGCACCATCGGCAGCTTCGTCGGCAGTTCATCACAGGATCGCAAGACGCTCGAAACGCATCTGCCCAGGATTCGTGAATTGCTCGCCGGTAAAGATCCGCGCGATCCGGCGCTGAGTGGCGAGTTGCTATGGGAAGCCATCTACCCAGGCAAGGCGCGGCTCTTTGGCGAGTTTCGCGATCCACTCGCCGGCGAGTCCATCCTGGGCAAGCCTCGCAACGCGCGGCACACAGCCACCGGACAGGTCTTCATCGCATTCAGCACGGTGGACAACGCCCTGTGGGACTTGCGCGGCAAGCTGCAAGACAAGCCCGTCTTCCAGATCATGGGCAGTGCGCATCGGGATCATGTGCCCGTGTATTGGCGCCCCGGCGAAGTGGGCATCGAACCAGCCCTGGCCGCGAAGAAGGCGCGCGCCGCGTATGATCGCGGCTACCGCGCGCAGAAGTGGTATTTCAACAACGGCGCGAAGGAAGGCGAGCAGGGGTTCAAGGCAAATGTCGAGCTGGTGCGGATGCTTCGCGAGGAACTCCCCGGCGCCACGCTGATGTTTGACAACCACAGCATCCGGCACAGCGACGATGTGGAGTATTCCCTGCGCCTGTGCAAAGCCGTCGCACCCTACAAGCCCTTCTGGATCGAGGAACCAATCTGTCCCGAGCATCTGGACGGCTACGCCCGCATCAAAGGCGAGACCGGCCTGACCATCGCAGGCGGCGAGCACTGGTATACACACTGGGCCGTCAAACCGTTCCTCGATCGCAAGTGTGTGGACTACGTGCAGTCCGATCCCATCTGGTGCGGAGGCATCTCCGAGTGGCTGAAGGTGTGTGAACTCGTCCGGCAGTATCCTGGCGTGAAAGTCGTGCCCCACATCACCAGCCCCTGGATCGCCGCGCCGCACTGCGTCGCCTCCCAGCCGGAAAGCCTGTGCCCCATCCTCGAGTTCAATTCCGAAGAAGGTCAGGGCGGCAGGAAAGTCCTGGAGCAGCACATGCAACACCAACCCGACGGACGAATGGTCATGGCGCTGCCAACGAAAGCCGGTCTCACGTAGCTCACGATGAGCAAGCGACCTGCACCCTCACCGCGCCTTGTCCAGCACCGTCTGCCTTCACCCTGATCAGGTTCACATCATCAACACTCGATTGCGCTGCAACGGACGGCACGACCTCCGCATCGAAGCGAGAGGATGAAGACCGTCTGTTGCTCCTGGTCGACAATCCACCCACAGGCGAAGCAGCCTGAGCTGCAAATCAGCCTCCCGCTGGAATCCCCAGTCATTCATTCATCCTGCGCCTCGTACATGCCGGCATCGCCAATGAACTCGCACACGGCCACGACGGATCACACACCGCCGTCGCCAACGTTCGCTTGGCAATGCGCGAAGTGAGCGAGACAGTGAAACGGACAACAGACGCCAAATCATGAAATACTCCTTTGCTCAATTTGGCACCCTGCCGAAGTCAGCCCGACAAAAGGTGCTGCGGCGCTCGGCTCTTGTGGCGCTTTGTCTCGCGCCACTGTCAGCGCTGCATGCGCAGGCCCTCGGGCCATTGCGTGTGCATCCCACGAATCCGCGCTACTTCACGGACGGCACGAAGAACGCCGATGGCACCTTGCGGGCGGTGTATCTTACTGGCGCGCACACTTGGGCCAATCTGGTGGACATCGGCAAGGGTGATCCGCCGCCAGCCTTCGACTACGAGGCGTATCTCGACTTCCTCGAACGGCATCATCACAACTTCTTCCGTTTGTGGCGCGAGGAGGCGGTCCTTTTTCTCGATGAGCGATTCGTCGTGACGCCGCATCCGTGGCAGCGCAACGGTCCGGGCGATGCGTTGGATGGCAGACCGAAGTTTGACCTCACCAAGTTCAACGACTCCTACTTCGAGCGTCTGCGCTCACGCGTGCAAGCTGCGGGCAAGCGCGGCATCTACGTCAGCGTGATGTTGTTCGAGGGTTGGGTGCTTCAGCAAAAGAAGGAGGAGTGGTGGCGCGATCATCCATTTCATCCTGACAACAACATCAACGCCATCAACGGCGATGCGAATGGCGACGGACGCGGCATCGAAGTGCATACGCTCGAGCAGCCCGCCGTCACGAAGGTGCAGGAAGCCTACGTGCGCCGCGTGCTCGATGCCGTGGGAGACTTCGACAACGTGCTGTGGGAGATCGCGAACGAAACGGGCATCTACTCCACCGAGTGGCAATACCACTTCATCCGGTTCATCAAAGCCGAGGAAGCGAAGCGTCCCAAGCAGCATCCCGTCGGCATGACCTTCCAATACAACCCCAGCACGAAGCTGCGCGGCACCAACCATATCCTCTTCGACAGCCCGGCGGATTGGATTTCTCCGAACAAACTCGCCGCCGACGGCTACGACTACAAATTCAACCCGCCGCCCGCAGATGGTCGCAAAGTCATCGTCCCGGACACCGACCACCTCGGCGGCATCTGGGGCAACAGCACGTGGGTTTGGAAGAGCTTCACGCGCGGCCTGAATCCGATCTTCATGGACCCCTACGACAACCAGATCATCGGCGAAGGATCGCCCTCGACGTGGGACGCCGTGCGCGCCAGCCTCGGCCATACGCGCCGTCTCGCGGAGCGCGTGAACCTCGCTGCCATGCTGCCTGATGTGAAGCGAGCCTCGACCGGCTACTGCCTCGCCGAGCCCGGCGTGTCATGCATCGTCTTCGCACCCGGTGGTGGCGACATCGAAGTCGATCTCACTGACTCGAAGGCCACCAGCGACGTCGAGTGGCTGGAAGTCGCCACCGGGAAGATCACGAAGACCGGAGCCGTTGCCGGTGGTGCGAAGCAGAAGTTCCGCGCAGCTTTCCAAGGAGCGGCGGTGCTTTTCCTTCATGCGCAGGATGCTGCGCGATGACGCAGATTGCTGACCTTGATCCTTCCGCCCATCAAAGCTACTTCTCAAGAAGCCAGTAGTGCCGCGTGCGTCCTGCGTCGCGGCCTTCATCGCGATGGTGCATCTGTGAAACGTCGTCCACCTGCCAGAAGGAGCGCTGAGCCTTCGCATCACCGGGCAGTCGCACGAGATCGAGCCGGTCGATTTGCAACGTGATGGGTGCATCTCGCGATCCGCTGCGACACCACGGTGGAAGCCACGCGAAGGCGATCATTTGCGCGGGATCGAGCGGTGCATGGTTCGTGAAGGGATGCCGCATCGTGCCCTGGCCGTAAACGCAGCTGAAGTCGGTTGCTGGCAGGATCACGCGCGACCATTCGCCCGGCTTCAGATAGCGACGCGTTTGATAAATCGCGAAGTGCAGGTCACTTCGCCCCGCGATGGCGCGCAGCGTCATTTGATAATCAAAGCCAGGCCCAGGCATGGCTCGCTGCTCGTCCGTGGCAGCCACGGACGACCATGCAAAGGGCTGGTCGGCGGGTGCGACGAAGACGAGGAAATCCATCGGCACCACCGGCTCGCCATCGAGCAGTGTTTCGCGGCGTTGCGGAGCATCCGCGCGCATCGTGACCGCGAAGCCGTTCGCTGCTGCGGCTCCGTTCACGCGGATGCCAGCGCAATGCACCTCCTCGGCAGTGCGTCCGTAAAACTCGAGCGAACGATGGCCTCTGAGTCCGCCTTCGTGCAGGCGATGCTGCATCGGCTCAAAGCGCAGCACTTTGCTGCGCTTCCACGATTCTTCAAACCACTCGGTCTCCGTTGCGGCCATGTAGCAGGTGAAGGCGTTTGTGGTGTCGCCGTCTTCAAAGTCGGCGACTGTCTTCACGAGTTCCACTTGGTCAGGCGTGAAGTCACGAAACGGCATGCCTTGCCCGCAGGCGATCACGTCGATGCGATCCACCAGCATCTCGCCCGTGGAGCCGGGAGAGAGGAAGAGACCCATCGGCTCCTGGGCCCAGCGCGTGTAGTAGCAGCGCGGTGCGTCTGTGCTGAAACCCGCGCGCCGGAAGTTCCGCCACAGCGGTGCATGCAGCGGCAGCGTCACCTCTTCCCAATCGGCGTCATCAGCCGCACGAATTGTTTTCGGCTCGGTGAAGACATCGCTGTTCGCGTAGTAGGCTGTCGGTCCGCCCGCATAGATTGCCATCTCACCGCGCAGCACGCGCACGCGCAGACGGATCGCATCCGCTTCCGGTGGTAGAAACGGCGTCATGCGAGCCAGCGCGATGCTGCCCTCCGTCAGTGCCCGCCCATCGTTCACCACGATCCGCAGGCATTGCCCCGACTCGGGATCAGGAGCCTTCACGATCTCCAACTGGCTCCAAGTCCGCGCCTCGGCGCGCTTGGCATCATCCCAGCGCCAGAAGTCGAGGAATCCCTTCTGAAACGGCCCCAACGGGACCGCATCGAATGACTCCAACACCCCGAGCACTCGCTGCTCGTCCTTTGCTGCGGCGCTCATCGTGATGACGCAGGCGAGCAGAGGAACGAGATGCTGCGGGATGAAACGTCGAGGCACGGGCAGGAAAGGGAGTTCCAGATAAAACACTCTGCAGCCTCCATTCTTCTGTCGATGATCATGAAATGCTCGTCGCAAGATCGACGCGAAGGCAGCGGTTCGACCGACGTTTGAGAAACAGCTTCATGAAACGCCAGACTCTTCTCGCCACCCTAATCACATCGGTTGCAGCGCTACACGCCGCCCATGCGCCACTCCTGCCCGCGCCGAAGCATGTCGCGCCGCCATTGCCGGAGCAGATGGTGACGAACCGCGCGTTCACTGGCATCCCGAGCATGGCGGTCGCGCCGAAGGGGCGCTTGTGGGCGACGTGGTATGCGGGCGTGACGCCGGGCGAGGATGAAAACAACTACGTGGTGATCAGCACGAGCGGTGACCATGGCGCGACGTGGAAGGAGGTGCTCGTCATTGATCCCGATGGCAACGGTCCGGTGCGCGCGTATGACCCGGAGCTGTGGGTGGCACCGGATGGACGTTTGTTTTCGTTCTGGGCGCAGATGGACAAGAAGCGTCAGGACCTGGAGCACGGCGTTTGGTGCATGGAGACGAGCGATCCCGATGCTGAACAACCGACGTGGAGCAGGCCGCGCCGCATCACGGATGGCGTGATGATGTGCAAGCCGCTGGTGCTTTCCTCCGGCGAGTGGGCGCTGCCGGTGTCCACCTGGCGCGAACACGACAACAGCGCGCAGTTTGTGGCCTCGACCGATCAAGGCAAGACATGGACGGTGCGCGGTGGTTGCCATGTGCCGGTGAAGGAACGCAGCTTCGACGAGCACATGTTCATCGAGCGAAAGGATCACTCGCTCTGGCTGTTGGTGCGCACGCGCTATGGCATCGGCGAAAGCGTGAGCACCGATGGTGGCAAGACGTGGCCGGAGCTGGTGCCATCGAAGATCGCGCACACGTCGTCACGGTTCTTCGCGCGGCGGCTCGCGTCAGGGAATCTGCTGCTGGTCAAGCACGGCCCCATCGACACGGCGACGGATCGCTCGCATCTCACGGCGTATGTTTCCAAGGATGATGGGAAGAGCTGGCTCGGCGGCTTGCTGCTCGATGAACGCAAAGGCGTCTCGTATCCCGATGGTCAGCAGACGAGCGATGGGCTCATTCGCGTGATCTATGACTACAGCCGCACAGTGGATCGAAACATCTTGATGGCGAGCTTCCGCGAGGAAGACGTGCTCGCGGGCAAGGACGTGAGTGGTGCGGTGAAGTTTCGCCAGCTCGTGAGCAAAGCGACTGGTGGCAAGGAGAAGCCGAAGGCTGAGTTGAAGCCAGTCAAAGATAATGCTGATGGCGAGCCGTTGCGTGTGCAGACGCCGGGCAAGCTCTCGATGAAGGGAGCGGAGGTCTCGTCTTTGGCGATGGAAGCGGCGCTCTTCTCGGATCGCGCTTACATTGTCGCGAATGTGCCCACGCCGTTGAAGAGAACGCAGTTTTTGGTGGTCGGGTTGAATGGTGACAAGACGATCACCTGCGATCGCGCGGGCACGGTTTGGTTCCTCACGCCATTGGCGGATCGCAACAAGGACACGCAGGCGCAGGCTTTGATGGATCAGGGATTCAAGAAGGTTGCACTGCCCGAGGTGCCGTTGTTTGCGCCGACGAATGCGGGGAACTACTGCTCGCTGTTCCAGAAGGATTGCGCAGCCGGTGAAACCATTCGAATCGGCAAATGGGCAGTGCCGGTGTTCTTGCCATGACTCACGAAATTTCCAGACGAAATCTGCTCGCTCAGTTCGGCGGCATGGCGCTTGCGTCGATGCTGCATCGCGATGCACAAGCAGCGAATCCGCTCGCGTCGAAACGCGGTCATCATCCGGCGAAGGCGCGTGCGGTGATCCATATCTTTTGTCCGGGCGGGCTGTCGCATGTCGATACGTGGGACTACAAGCCGGTGCTCACGAAGCGGCACGGGCAGCCGTTTGATCCGGATGGAAAGCTCACGTTCTTCGCATCGAAGCCGGGCAACTGTCAGCAGAGCTACTGGCCGTTTCGTCAGCACGGCGAGTGCGGGCGATGGATCAGCGATTTGTTCCCGAAGCTCGCGCAACGCGTGGACGACATCGCCTTTCTGCACTCGATGCAGAGCAAGTCGGCGCTTCATGGACCGGCGATGTTCATGGCAAACACGGGCAACATCCTGCCAGGCTTTCCCACCATGGGCGCGTGGGTGACGTATGGTCTCGGCAGCGAGAGCGAGGACCTGCCATCGTTTGTCGTGCTGCCTGATCCGCGCGGCTTGCCACCGGGCGGGGTGTTGAACTGGGGCTCGGGTTTCCTGCCTGCGATGCATCAGGGCACGGCGATTTCCACGGACGCCACAAAGCCGCCGATCGCTGATCTGTTTCCGCCGGAAGGCTACGTCAAAGGCTCCGAGCAGGCGGGCCGCGACTTCTTGCAGACGCTCAATCGCAAGCACGCCGCGCAACGCCGCGCCAACACCGAACTCGATGCGCGCATTGCTGCGTATGAACTCGCCGCGCGCCTGCAACTCAGCGCGCCCGAGGCCACCGATGTTCGCAGCGAAAGCGAGGCGACGAAGAAGTTGTATCAGCTCGACCACGAGGACCTCGGACCCTTCGGCCGTCAGTGCCTGCTCGCCCGACGCATGGTGGAGCGCGGCGTGCGTTTTGTGCAGATCTTCTGCGGCGCAGAGAACACGACCGCAAAGAAGATTCGTCCCAACTGGGACAGCCACGAAGACCTCGTGCGCGACCACGGCTACTGGGGCGCGGTGCTCGATCACGGTGCAGCAGCCTTGATTGCTGATTTGAAATCACGCGGCCTGCTCGATGAGACGCTCGTCATTTGCACCAGCGAATTCGGACGTCAACCCGCGTCACAAGGCAAAGGTCGCGATCATAATCCAGGTGCCTTCACCGCGTGGATGGCCGGCGGCGGCATCCGTGGCGGTTCCGCGTACGGCAGCACGGATGACCTGGGATTCCAGGCCGCCGATCATCCGCTCTACAGCTACGACTTGCACGCGACTGCGCTTCACCTGCTCGGCATCGACCATGAGAAGCTGACCTTCTACCATAACGGCCTCAATCGGAGGCTCACGGATGTGCATGGAAAGGTGATCAAAGACATTGTTGTTTCATGACTCATGCGCGGCATGTGTGCATCGTGGATGAACACTTCTTCCCTCGACGCGAGGCTCGAAAGCCCTGTCGGCTCCGTCACGAGGGCTTCAGAGTAGCAAATGCATGCTTCCTGCCCATCATGCGACGCTGATTCCCCACCATGAAACCCACACTGCCTGCCATCTTCATTCTTCCTGTCTTCGCACTCTCCCAGACCTCTGCCCGACCGCCCGCAGGCGAGCCTACCAACGCCGCCGAGGCCGCCGCGCAGAAGGCGAAGGAGGACGCCGTCATCGAAGAGCGCTATCAGGCGCTCGTCGCCGCGCTTCCGCCAGACCAGCAGGCATGGGAACGAACGCTGCAGGACCAGCTCGGCAGCTTCTACCTGCCTTTGCACAAGCGGGCCCGGATCGCCGGGCAATCCACCGCGTGGGACTTCGTACAGGATGACCCCAGGTTGCCGCGCGTCCTCCTGATCGGCGACTCCGTATCGCGCGGCTACACCCAGGCCGTGCGCACGGCCCTCGCGGGCAAGGCAAATGTCCACCGCGCCCCCGCCAACTGCGGCCCCACAGCCAGCGGCATCAAGAACATCGAAGTCTGGCTTGGGGGCGGCCGATGGGACGTCATCCATTTCAATTTCGGCATCCACGACCGCAACACGCCGGTCGATGAATACACCGGTCGGCTCGATCAGCTCGTCGCGCGCATGAAGCAAACCGGTGCCAGACTCATCTGGGCCAGCACCACGCCCATCCCCGATGATCCGCCGAAGAAACAAGCCTCCGCCTCCGTCGTCGAGCGGAACAAAGCCGCCGCCGCACTGATGACCAGACACGGAATCGCCACCGACGATCTCTTTGCAGCCATCACGCCCCGCCTCGCTGATATGCAAAACCCCAATGACGTTCATTTCACGACCAAAGGCTATGAGTTCCTGGGCGAGGTGGTCGCCAAGTCCATCAGAGCGGCATTGAAGTGACGCTTTCTGACAGCCATCCTTCGTCCCCATGAAGACCACGCCCTGCATCCCTGCCCGCCTGATGCCCTCCACGCGGGCATTTCTTCTGCGCGTCTCGCGGTTGCTTGCCGCCATCACCCTCGGCAGCCTCCTCCCGGCCTGCCACGATTCTCCGCAAACATGTTTCGAGCGCGCCGTCTTGAACACCAACTTCATGCATGGTTTCGCCGGCCGCGCCATGGAGCAGGAACTCGACACCCCGTCCGTGAAGCTCACTGGCGCCAAGCCCGGAGAGACCGCGCCCATGACGCGCAAAGAGGTCGTCGATGCCAAGATCAGCTTCGTCGAGGACTCGCTCACCCGGGTGCGCAGGCTTCGCCAGACCGATGACAACCGAGACATCATCCAGGCATCCATCGCGCTGCACGAGCATGTGCTGCGCGTCTATCGTGACGAGTACCAGCAGCTCGCCCGCCTTTACGACACCGGCGCGCCGAAGGCAGAGATCGCGCGGCTCACCGCCGCCATCGCCACGAACCACGGCCCGCCATTTCAGGCCCTCTCGGCCAAGCTCACCACCGCCGGCAAGGCCTACGCCACCCGCCACTCCATCAAGGTCATCTGGGATGTCCGTACCTCCCCCTCTCCTTAATATCAAAACGAGGAACGTCACTTGGCTTGCCGATGCGAGATCATGGCTCCCCTGCCCTGCTCCACGGCAATCGTCACCACGACATCCGGCGAGAGCTGCGGTGAGCGAGAAGACGATGACACAGCACCTGAAGGCGGCGGCTTACGTTACGGGAATCGTGGGCAAATGGCATCTCGGCGACACGGATGCGTCGTTCACGCCGCCTGCGCGAAGCGAAGGTTTGATTTCGCGCTCGGCAACATCGGAAATCTCGACGTAGGCGACGGGCCGTCGTTCTACCTCGGCAACGAGATGCTCGACCATCGGGCGAGCGCGCGGTCACATCCCCCGTGTATGACCACGAGACGATCAGCTTCGCGAAATGCGGCAAGGACAAGCCGTGACTGGCAAAGTTCAACCATTTGCCAAAGCACGATCAGAACTACGCCGCGCTCGTTGCCGTGGCGGAAGAAGCCGTCGGCACCACGATGACCAAACTGCGCGAACTTGGGCGGTAGGAGAACACCTTGATTTCCGGTAGTCCACGCTGGCACAAGTGGCCGACAGGCAAGCATGACTTCCACGTCACCGAGAAGGTCACGTAGTTTTGGGGCGGTGACGCGCCGGCAAGAAAATTGAGCGCGGGAGGACACTTGGCGGTCATCCTGACGAAATGCCGACAATTCTTCCCATGCGTCACCACGAAGGCATGACACGCTGGGTTTAGACCTCCGCATCATGAAAGCGATTCCTTCTCTTCTGCTTCTTGGCCTCTCCGTCACGGCGTTGCAGGCACACACGTTGAGCTCTTCGGACAAAGAAGGGCTTCGGCAGCACATTTTGGACGAGTATCTGCAAAAGTCGGCTGCACAGGCTGCGGTGATACCGAAGGCTCCCTCGCCATCGCAGCCGCGTCGCGTGCAAAAACCGGTCCAGGTGGCCTCGACGGGTGTTTTCGACCTCGCGGCGCTGATTTCGATTTCGTCGTTCACCGCGCCGAGCGGCAATGGAGCGCTCATGGCGGCCTCGTTTGCGCCTTTTCGGCCGAAAGTGCGGTTTTTCTGGGATGGCACCACGTTCTACGAAGAGTCCGACAACATGCCGGACAACATGCCGAATCGCATGACGGGCATTTCGTCGTGGCAGCAGCAGATTCCGCTGCCGGCTTCGTATTTCGCGAACACGACGAACCCGGAGAACAACGCGGGGTCGCTTGGGTTTGGCCAGCCGAACTACTGGCGGCTGCCGTTGGTGCCGACGGTGGCGGCATCGCCGACGCTGATCTTCACGCCGGGCTCGACGTCGAACAATTTTCAGCGGGGGGCCATCGCGCTGGCGTCGAATGGCATCGCGATCTTCAATCCGGCGAACAACACGGGCCGAGTGAGTTATGAAATCGGCGAACTCGACTACTACGGCGGTCACTGCGGCATGGCGGACGACTATCATTATCACATCATCCCGATGCATTTGTCCGCTCGCTTCGGCGGGCCGCTCACGGACGACAAGCCGGTGGCGTGGGCGCTGGATGGTTATCCGATTTATGGCTACGTGGAGCCGGATGGCACGGCGCGGCAGGCGCTGGATTCGAATGGCGGGCACGATCACGGCTCGTGGGGCTATCACTACCACGCGATCGGCAACAACACCGTGGACGCGACGCATCCGTATGGCACGCCGCAGTCGCCTTACACGATGACGAGCTTTCGTGGCACGGTGGTGAATTTTGGCGGCCAGGTCGATGGTCAGCCGGAGATCACGCCGATGCGTGCGTCGGGCACGGGCGGCTACACGGCGCAGCCGGTGGCGGGGGCTTCTTTTGGTGCCAATGCGTATAAAAACCCGGTGGCGTTGACCACGGATGGCTCGGGCAATCTCATGGAAGACACCTCGCCGAGCGCGGTGGCTTCGCCGGACCATTACCGGCTGCGTGTGACGATCAATGGCACCGACTACGACGAGTGCTGGCGTTTGAACCGCACGGCGAATCCGCGCTCGATCACGATCACCTGGCGTCTGCCGGGCGCGACGACGACCACGACCTACACGAGCGTGAACAACCGCATCACCGCGTATCCGATGGCCGGCGCGAGCCAGGCGCAGATCCCGGACACGAGCCAGACGGTCAATTCGACCTCGACCTTTGGCGAGGACGCGGACTACACGCAGAACGCGCAGTCCTTCACCGACAATGGCAACGGCACCATCACGGACAACGTCACCGGTTTGATGTGGCAGAAGACCGACAACGGCGAATCGACCTGGGAAACGGCGACCACGAATGCCTCGTCGCTCACGCTCGGCGGCTACAGCGACTGGCGATTGCCGATTTCCAACTCATCTCTCACGCGGCTCATAACGAGCCTGATGGACTGGTGTTGGATGATACATAACCTATCGTGATTACGCCAGTTTAGGCCGCCTTGCCGACATTCCTCAAGCTGGAGTAAGCTGCGCAGTCTTGGACCAAATCTCTTTGAATCTAGCAATCTTGTCCTGATGGGGGGCTGTGCGGACAACTTGGCGTGCGTTGCGAGTAAGTCTAGCGAGGTTGGCATCAATCGAGCCAAGGTGATTGTGATCGAGATGGGCGAAGTCGGGGCGGAAACGCACCTTGTCGAGCACGGGTGGCACGGAGGTGCTGTAGTCCACACCGTTGAGCACTGCGAAGTGGGTGGCAAACTCGATCTTGATGCTGCCGTCGGCTACACCGCCTATTTCTTCGATTAGCCGAACGGCAAGGTTTGCCACCCGCATCATTTCCCGCATGTCCACAGTTTGCAGTGTGAGAGGCATGTCGCGGATGATCGAGAACTCACCATCACCTTCTCTTTTCAATGAACCGTTTTCGGCTTCGACGAGCTTGGGAATGGCTGGCACAGAAAAGCCGAGATTGCAGAGCAGTTCCAACAGCACGGGATGCACGTCATCCCGCAAGGTGAGGTGCATTTCTCCACGGCGGAAGCGGTCGCGGCGTCCGTTCACTTCGGGGTTGAGGCGGCGCAGTGTCACCACCGCTGGCAGCGAACGCATTTGGCCGTCAATCGCCGACTTGTAAACGAAGGGCGCGGCAGTGGTCGGATCGACGACAGGCGCAATGCGGTCATAGGCTGAGCGGTCGAACGGTTTGCAGTTCACCGGTTCGTCCACCACGATGAACTCGCCTTCGACGTAGCACTCGGAGCCACTGCGCTCCACGATGTCCACCGCCTTGTGCCACATTTCACGGTATTTCGCGGCATTGGAGGTGACGAAGGTCAGGTGCTGCACGGGCGCGAAGTGCTCGAAAGGCAATGTCGGGTCGCCGTTGCGGCCATAGACATGAAAGTCGGGATCGAAGTAGTCATGCGTCAATCCGGCCTCAAGTAACTCGGCGGTTGTTTCGTCGGGCATTACTTCCTGTGCATCCACATGGATGTGGAAGTGATAAATCTCCGGCTCTTTGTCCTTTGGCTGGAGGGTCTTGATATAGTGTTTACGGAAGTCCATGTAATAGTCGTCGCTTGCTTCAAGTGGCGCTCACTGGCTTAATCGCAGATGGAACATACTGCTTGGCATCATGAAACAGGTCTTCGCCGACGTTCTTGAAAATGTCGATGAAGTCTTCAAGCTCAGTGTAGAAACCTGCTGCGGCGGATCTATGCTGGGCGGTGTGGCTGCCAACCAAGAACACCAGACACGCCATTCTTGCCGAGCCCTTCGCATCGGGTCGAAGTCTCGCCAGGATCATTTGAAACGGTAACGTATCAATTTGGCGGAACTCGGCGTTTCCTAAGTGAGTGTCTCTCGATCCATGAGTCTGTGCTATTTTGGACCACGATTGAGGCACATCAGCCAGAGCTTTTGCCACATCGAATTTTTCATAACCTGACCTTTTGCTCAAATCCTCAAAGAAGCCCTTCAAGGCGGCGTCGGGCACCGTTAGCAGTCGAAATTTGCGAACCTTGCCTGCGCACTCTTTGATCAGCTTCCAATACTCATTGCATGCTTCTGGAAATAGGAACCGCTTATTGATCACTGGGACGGTCACAATATTTCGATCAGTTTGATCACCGAAAGCAGGAATGTGAACGGCCCCAAAGCGAACGGTAAATGTAATGATGAAAAGCTCATCTGCCACATTGTCGAGCATATAGATTGCGCGCCCTAATATCTCAGGAATCCCGCGCAATCTGAGTCTGACCACCTCTTCAAGATTTTTGATTGAGTCGCTGAGATCGGTGTTGGCTTTATGCAGTGAATCTAGACCGCCTTTCATTTTATTCTGCATAGCTTCTGCCACGATGGAGCCAAACCAACCCACAAATCCAAAAGCTATTGTCACCCAAAGACCCAGAACACCGATGGTAGAGTTGATGAGGGGAACATCCGCTAACCATTTGTCAATTGTGTGGGCATGACAAAGGGTGACAGCAAGTGTTCCGCACAGACTGAGAGCGAGGATTAATCCTGTTAGCCAAGCGTGCTTCAATAGACGGGCCGCCCATCTTTGGGTTCGTGTTTCCATAAATTATTAGAGCTAGTGTTGCTGGTTGGATTGAGCCACTGGCAGACTGTCCTGAATGATACCGATAAAAGCAGCAAACTCAGGCATGCTGCTCAACCGAGGGCGAGCTATATCAACGCGCATGTCGGAAATCACCATGGTTGGGCGAGGCGCGAGAATGCTAATTCGGTCTGCCAAAATTATTGCTTCCTCTGGCATGTGAGTCACAAAGAGGATTGTTGGATTAAATCGATCACGAACCGCTAAAATAAAATCCTGCATCGCCAACCTCGCCGGATAGTCCAGAGCGGCAAACGGCTCATCCATCAGCAAGAACTCCGGCTGATTCACCAACGCACGAGCAACAGCCGCTCGCTGCCTCATGCCGCCTGAGAGCTGATGAGGGAAGCTCTTGGCCCAGTCCTGTAGGCCCACTGCTTCCAGCATCAGAACGGCTTGTTCTCTGCGCTCACTGGGAGACAGCCCGTGCATCTTGGGGCCAAACTCCACGTTCTGTAGAATCGTCAGCCAAGGGAACAGGCATGCAGACTGCGACATCAGAAAGCGCGAAGAATCCGGTGCACTCACGGGTTTGCCATCGACGAGCAGGGTGCCGGACTTCGGCGTTTCAAGACCAGCGATCAAGTTGAGCAGCGAACTTTTGCCGCAGCCGCTCGGCCCGAGAATGGCGACGAACTCGCCTTTTGAGACGGAAAACGTCATCCCCTCAATCGCAAGCGTCTCGGTCCCATCGGGGTTCGGCCAAGCGAAGGAGAGGTTTTCGCAGGTTATTGCGCTTGGCTTGTGAGGGTCGGGTTCCACCAGAGGATGCGGCGTTGAATGAGTAGGAGGATGCGGTCAATGATGAAGCCAGAAACCGCAATGAGGGACATGCCGATGAGGATGAGGTTTGGATTCGAAGACTCACGCCCGATCAAAATCACGGCACCGAGGCCATCGCGTGACCCGACCATCTCGGCGGCGAGGACGGCCATCCAGGCACCAAAGAAGTTCAGGCGCATCATCAGGAATACCTCAGGCATGATGGCTGGCAAGACGACGTAACGCCATTTCTTGAATCCCGTGGCACCGAGGATGGCTCCGGTTCTTAGCAGTTCTGGGCTGACTCCTTGCACGGCAGTAATGGCTGCAAGTGTTAGCGAAAAGGCGGTGCCCATGAAGACGATGAAGATGGCCGTGGCATTGCTCAGGCCAAACAGGATGATGCCAACCGGAATCCAGGCGATGGGAGCCATCGGCGCGAGAAACTGAAGCAATGGAGTCAGTGCATAGCGCGTGTAGCGTGAACCTGAGATGGCGATGGCGACGACGAGTGCAAAAGCAAAGGCCAGCGACAAGCCTGCGGCGATACGCACGAAACTGGAGAGAATGGCGGTGTGCATCTCCATTCGCTCCGGGCCGAAGCCGATGGAGAACTCACTTTCTGCCAGAAAGCCGAGAAACTGGGAAGGCGGTGGGAAGAGAGAAAGATTCAACCAACGAAGGTGAAACGCCGCCTCCCAGAGGGCGATCATCCCCAAAATAACGCCAAAACCGACTGCCCTCGCGGGCCAGTCGGTTTTTCCGTTTCTGATCTTACCGTTCGCCATCTTAGTCGCACTCTATTTGCCAATTACTTTTTCAAGGATGGTGAGATCAACGACATTCTCGGGCTTGGCCTTCATGTAGCCTAGCTTCACCATATCGGCGATGGCAGTATCCATGGCCTTCACGCCTGCACGGAGGTCAACTCCTGGCATCTGGCGTGGAAGGGCATCGGTGAGCGTGGCCTTGTCCACCTTGTAGTATTTCTTTTCGTCGAGCAGCGCGATAGCTTCGTCCTTGTGTTCCTTGATGAAGGCATCGGCTTTCAAGATGGCACGAATATACTTTTCAACCGTTGCAGGGTATTTGGATAGGAAGTCCCCATGAGCGCTAACCACGCAATCAGGCGAACCTTTGCCCCAAACAGTCTCATCCAATGACGTGCCAATAGGAATGCCGCCGCTCTTCTGAATGAGCGTGGTGGCGTAAGGCTCAACGTGAGTAACAATATCAATTTCCTTGTTCTGGAAGGCGGCGAGCATGGAGAAGTGGTCGGGGAAATAGACCATGTTGAAATCGCTGTAGGCCAACCCGTTGGCCTGGAGCATCCGGTAGAAGGCCATTTCAAGGGTATTGACCCGCTGACTGCCCACTTTGAGTCCCTTCTTATCCTTCAGACCTGCAAGCGAGGTGATGCCAACACTGGGCTGCACGATGCACACAAGGCCACCCTCGCCGCTGCCCGCAATGATTTTGAGATTGGCCCCGTTTGCGTCGGCCTGATACGTATTGGTGAACGGATTGTGGATGAACTGAACCGCTCCACCAGCAAGGGCGGTGGTCTGGTCACTGGGGCTTTTGATCCACTCCAGTTTTACGTCCAGACCTTCCTCTTTGAAGTAGCCCTTGGCATCGGCCAGAAACAACGGTGACATGCAGATGCCGACAAGGTGGCCGACCTTGATTTGGCCCTGATATTCGCCGGATGCACTGGCGGAGGAGGTCGTGGATGGTGCCTTGTTTTTATAAATTGCAAACCCGATGGCGGCGAGCGCGATGGCAACAATGAGGAAGGTGATTTTTCGGTTCATGTTCGTGGGTAGATGCTGGATTAAGCTGCGGAGACTGGCAAGACAGTATTTTCGAGCATTCGATGTGCCAGTGGTAGGGGGTGAGCGTGATACTTTTCGACCGGGAAGTATGAGCATCAGGTCGAAAGCCCTTGCCAAGAACCTCCCCGTTCCCGCATACTCCGCGCCATCACCGACTCATCGCCGTGCCGGGTGGCCGGAATGAACTGAGAGGCGGTGAACCTCTCCACCACGCCAAACCTGACTCGGGGGCGGTGTCATGCATGGCTCCGCTGATGACTACGTTCGCTCGCTCCACCAACGCATCGGCGAAGAAGTCAAGGAACGGCGGGAGGCGTTGGGGCTGAGTGCCTATACCTTGGCGAAGGCGGCGGGGGTGACGGATCAGACGATCCTCAACCTGGAGCAGGGGCAGTGCCCGAACGGTTGCTGGACGGGGACGCTGATGCGGATCGCGGTGCGCTTCGACACGACGTTTTCCGAGCTGGTGGCGGCGGCGGAGAGGCGGTGAGGATGGTAGCCAAATCCTTTTGGCTAACGGGTTTCGCGGAGTTGGCGGATAACTGGCGGCAGCAACCGACCCCGCCAGCCATGAGTGCGTTTTCCCCTGCCAATCCCTGCCTGAGCCTGCCAAACGGGCTGTTTGGGGGCTTGGGAGGGCGATTGGGGGCCAAAATGGCTCGATTCGGCGGTTTCTGGGCCGCCCCATTTCGTCCGGGGTGCTCCCTGCGCGCGGCGGGGTGCCCACTCCGGCGTCCGGGGTGGGCCATGGACGGCGCGGGGTGTTCCCTCCGCCGCGCAGGGACGCCATTCCGTCCGGCGGGGTGCTGGCTCCCTGGCGCGGGGTGTTCCCTGCCGCTGCCGGGGTGCTCCATGAATCGTCCGGGGTGCCGCCCCATTTCGAGGAGTGAAGACCCCGCGAGCGGGAAGGAAGCCCCCGCCGCGTGGAGTGACCACCCCGAGGCGTGCGGGTTTTCTCCCTCCGGCCCCATGCTCCAAGCTCCTTGCCCCATGCCACCGCCATGAACTGGGACCAATCCACCTGGGACAGCGGCTCGTGGGACCAGCCGTCCGACTATTTCAATCCACTCAAACCACTGAACAACCGAACCAAAATGAAACGCACCAACTACTACCCCAGCCGCATCGGCGACCAAGTCAACTGGCTCGACAACTATGCGGTGAAACTCCCCATCCACGGCCCCACACTCGGCGTGGTGGCGGGCGATGTGACCGCGAGCGTCAATGACGCGAAATACGGCAACTACGTCCTCGGCACCTGGCTCAGCGCGGTGCGCAACTTTTCACCCTCCACCACCGATGCCGTGGATGACGTGCTCACCGGCGATGGCGTGGCGAACGTGGTGCTGCCCACCTTTGTCACGCCCGCGCTGCCTGCCGGAGTGTCCGCCGTGCCGCCCGGCGTGCTGAATCGCATCTTTGCCCTCATCGCCAAGATGAAGCTCAGCGCCAACTACACCGAGGCCATCGGCACCGACCTCGGCATCATCGGCTCCGAGGCGACCGAGAAAGCGCTGCCGAAGTTCAGCGCCGACCTCTTGCAAGGCGCAGGCTGCCAGTGCGTGAAGCTGACCTTTGCCAAATACGGTCACATGGGCGTGTATATCGAAAGCAAGCGTGGCACGGGCATCTGGGAGATGCTGGGCATCGATACCGAAAGCCCCTACATGGACGAGCGTCCGCTGCTGGCCGCTGGCGTGCCCGAAGTCCGCGAATACCGCATGCGCTTCTGGGACAAAGGCACCCCGAATGGCGACTGGACCGATGTGGTGAAGGTCACGGTGAGTCCCTGACGGAAAGGATGAAGGCGGAAGGATGAAGTATGAAACCTGAGTCCTTCTGCCCGCATCTCTTCATCCTTCATCATTCAAACTTCATCCTTTTACGGCCATGCCCTTCGATCCGACCAAACCAACGAACAACTCGCCTGCCTCCAGTGCCGAGATGCGCTCGCAACTCACCTCCCTCAACGCAGACATCCAGCAGCGGGCGACCTTCAACGATCTCAACAACGCCATCGCGAATGCCTTGGCACAAACGAGCAACAACAGCAATGGCGTGAGCACCCTCGGCCAAGGAGCCGATGGCAGCTATAACCAGAGTCAGATGCAGGACCTCATCAACAAGGTGGACGAGCTGATCAATGTGCTGCGGAGGTAGGGATTGGGTGCTTTGTTTTGAAGCTTCAGCGACAACTACTTCGAGCTGTATGTGAATGGCGTGCTCGTCGGCGTCGATCCGGTGCCTTACACGTCGTTCAATTCGTGCGTGGTGAAGTTCAAGGCGAAGCGCCCGATCACTTACGCGGTGCGGCTCGTTGATTGGGAGGAGAATCTCGGCCTCGGCACCGAATTGAATGGCGGTGATCCGTATCACATCGGCGACGGCGGCTTCATCGCGAGCTTCAGCGACGGCACGGTGACGAACAACCAATGGAAGGCGCAGACATTCTACATCGCTCCCCTGGACAATCCGAATCAAGTGGTCGAGCTGGCCGATGGAACACGCAGTTCTGCCAGCGCGACTCATTCACTCACCGAGACGGCCTACGCGATGCATTACCCGCTGCCCGCAGGCTGGCAGTCGTCCGCCTACTCCACCACTGGCTGGCCGAATGCGACGACCTACACCGAGGCGACGGTGGGCGTGAATTTCCCGGCCTACATGAACTTCCAGCCGCAGTTCACCGGCAGCGGTGCGCAGTTCATCTGGTCGTCGAGCCTCACCCTGGATAATGAAGTCATCGTCCGCTACACCGGCCCGGCCGCGACCACGACGCAGATCGCCGTCGAGCAGCCGACGGGCTCCGCATTGACCGATGGCAGCAGCACCGTGGCCTACGGCAGCGTGAATGTGGGCAGCACGCTGTCGAAGACGTTCACGATCCGCAACACGAGCAGCACCTCGGCGCTCAGCATCACCGGCGTGACGATTGATGGCACGAACTCGTCGAATTTCACCGTCACCACTCCACCCGCATCGAGCATCGCGGCCAGCGGCAGCACGACGATGGTCGTGCAGTTCAATGCGAGCACCGCCGGAGCGAAAACCGCGGCTTTGCATATCGCCAGCAGTGACAGCAGCGTGGGCGCGGCCTTTGATGTGAGCCTCACCGGCACCGGCTACATCGCACCGCCGACGATCACCAGCATCCGCACCTCGCCGAACACGCCGACGTATGTCGATAGTCCGTGGGTCACCGCGCAGATCAGCGCCGCGAGTGGCGCGACAATCACCAGCGCGCAGCTCAGCTATGGCAACGGCACGCAGAGCACGAGCACGGTCTTTGCCGAGACGATGAGCAGCACGGCCACCGGCGGCACCGCAGGCTGGGACGGCACCGGCGCGGTGTATCCGTGGACGCTCACCAGCACCGGCGGCGCGGGCAACATCAAGCAAAGCACCGCTGCGAATCATGGCACAGGTGGCACCTGCGGCCTCGAAATGGGCAAAGGCACCGCCGATCCGCTCGCGACGATGGCGCAGACGACGAACGCGATCAACGCGAGCGGCACCGCAGGCACCGTCACCTTCTGGGTGGCCACCTCCAACCTCACCGCGGGGCTCGGCTGGAACTTTCAAACCTCCACCGACAACACGACGTGGACCACCCGCGTGAGCGAGGCCACTGGCAGCAATCACGTCCACCAGCTTTACACCTACACGCTCACCGCCGGCGAACGCGTGAGCACGCTGCGCATCCGTTTCCAATTCATCGGCAACGGCACCGGCGGCCCCACGGGGCCGAAGGCCTACTTTGACGACATCAGCATCTCCATCACCACCGGCAGCCCGCCCACCGTCGTCACGATGCTCGATGACGGCGCTCACGGCGACGGTCTCTCCAGCGATGGCACCTACGGCGCTGCGATCCCCGCTTTCGCCGCCGGCACGACGATCACCTACACCCTCAGCGCCACCGACAGCAACGCGAGCACCACCACCTCCCCCAGCGCCAGCTACACGGTGAGCGCCGTCACTCCGCCCGCGAATTGGAGCGCCACGGCCACAGCGATCACTGGGGGCAACGTCACCCTGACATGGCCCATACAAAGCGGGATCAACTACAGCGTGCAGTGGTCCTCGGATCTCATTCACTGGACCGACATCTTCCTCGGCGCGACCGGCACCTGGACCGATGTCACCGCCGCGAGTGCGACGCGGAGGTTCTATCGCGTGAGCCGGTGAATCGAAAATCGAGCGCTTTTGAAGCTCCGCTGACAAATCATCCGGCTTTCGCTGATCAAACACTGACAGAGGCATCTCACCATCCTCTTCCGCATGAAACTCGCTTCTCCCACACCCTCCACGCCATCACCGGGCACTGATCCGGTGATCGAAGCGATGGTGGGCTGGCGTGATCGGCGGGATCAGGACGCGGCGCTTCGGCTCGTGCGGGAGTTGTCGCCGCTGATGCATCGCGTGGCGCAACGCTCGCTGCCCTGCGCGTCGATGGCGGAGGATGCCGTGCAGACGGCGTGGATGAAATTGTTCCGCGCACTGGATTCGTTCGATCCGCGCACACCACTCGCCGCATGGGCCGTGATGATCGTGAAACGCGTTTGCGCCAATGTGCTTCGCGGTCTTGCGCGGCAACATTCGGTGGCATTCGATGATGTGCCGGAGCCCGAGATCGAGATCGCCGCTGCGACGATGCCATTCGATGATCAGCAGGACAGCCGCGATGTTTTGCATCACGTGCTGGAGGCCGTGTCGCATCTCTCGCTGACCGACCGGGTGATCGTGCACTCATTTCTTCTCAATGATGTTCCCGCCGCCGAAGTGGCCAGGCGCACGGGACTGAACGCGGGAGCCGTGCGCACCCGGGCCTGTCGCATTCGCTCCCATCTGCGGAGCATGGATCCGCGCTCCCGCGCTTCGCATCGCCATGAGCCGGCTGCCTGACAGCTTCGCCGTATATCAGGGGCGCATCAGCGCCTTGTCCCGACCATCGCGCGAAGAAGAGAGCGAATGGATCGCGCAGATGCGCAACGCCGAGCGCACGATGATCCGGCTGCTCATCGGCATCGGTCATGTGGCGCGCCATCTCACCGCCATCGCGCGGCGCATCACCCTTGGCGAGGAGCGCGCGGACCGCTGGCTTCGCACGCGGAAAACGGTCGCAGATGCTGCTTCCAGAAGCCTTTTGGCGAAGCGACTCGATGAAGTGCAGCGGCTGTTCGAGGCCTGCGAGCAACTCCATGCAAGTGCTCACTCATGCGATGCCGAGACCACTGCAGCGCTGGAGGCATTGATCTCAGTGCTCACAGCCTTGAACTTCAAACACCGCGTCATCGAATCCGTGATGGAAGACATGCTGCGGCTCGAAAGCAGCACGCGCGAAGGAATGAGCGATGCGGACGTCCGACATCTCGAACAAAGTGCGTGGATGCCACTGGCAAAATTTCGCCACCAAGTGAGCGAGGCGCATCGTCATCATCGTGAGGCGCAGGAGGTGAAATGGCGGCTGGTGGGCACGCACCTCTGGATCGTGCCCATCATCGCACGTGGATGCTCGTGCTCGTTCTTGAGCTTCATGGACCTCGTGCAGGAAGGAAACCTCGGGCTCATTCGCGCGGCGGAAAACTGCGGTGAGGGATTCGACTGTCGCTTCAGCAGCTACGCGGCCTGGTGGATCCGACAGTCGATCACGCGTGCCATTGAATCACAGGAACGGCTCATCCGGCTGCCATCGCATGTCTCGCAGGCATGGATGCGCCTCGCTCGCTCTCGTCATGTCCTCGAACAAGCCGCCGGTCGCGAGGTCGAGGAAGATGAAGTCGCGTGGCATGCAGGGATGCCACTCTCACGCGCACGTCACATCTTCGGCAGCCTCCGAACGACGATCTCCATTCACGAGGCCGTGTCGCCGGATGGCGACGCCGATGAGCTGGAAGCCTTCATCGCTGATGATCGCTGCGCCACAGCCGACAGCCTCGCCGCACGCGGCGACAGCGCGGGCATCGTGAACGAAGTGCTCTCCGCGCTGAACGCACAGGAACGCGAAGTGCTCATGCTCCGCTTCGGTCTGCATGACGGCACTCTGCGAACGATGGAAGAGATCGGCCTCGTCGCCGGCCTCACCAAGCAGCGCATCCAGCAAATTGAATCCCGCGCCTTTGCCAAGCTGCGCCATCCCGCGCGATTACGACGTCTGGCGCGGTGGATGTGAGCTTGCGCGCGTCTTGACGAGATACTGACAATTTTCCCGCAATTCTACTGCACCGTGCTGACACAGCCTCAGTTTCATCGGGCATCATGCACTCAACTTCTTTTGTGTTTGGCTGCGCACTTCTTGCCACTTCATGCTTCGCGGCGGACTGGCCTCAGTTTCGCGGCAGCGACGGTCAAGGCATCGCGACGGGATCAAAACCACCGCTGGAGTGGAGTGACACGAAAAACGTGCGCTGGAAGGCGGAGTTGCCAGGGCCGGGGTCGTCGAGTCCCATTCAGCACGGCGGCAAGGTTTTCGTGACGTGCTACAGCGGCTACGGGCTGGAGTTGAATGCGCCAGGAAACATCCGCGAATTGAAGCGGCATCTGATTTGTCTCAATGCGTCGGATGGGAAAGTGCTCTGGGATCGCGCGGTCACAGCGGATGCGTCGGAAGACGAGTTTAATGATCGTCTCTCCGAGCATGGCTACGCCACGCAAACACCAGCGACGGATGGCGAGCGGGTGTATGCGTTCTTTGGCAAGAGCGGCGTGCTCGCTTTTGACATGAATGGCAAGCAGCTCTGGCAGGCGGATGCGGGCAAGGGCTCGAGCGGTCGCGGTTGGGGCTCGGCGACGAGTGTGGTGCTCTACAAAGACTTGGTGATCGTGAATGCGGCGGATGAGAGCAGCGCGATCCTGGCCTTCGACAAGGCAACGGGCAAACCGCGATGGAAAACGGATGGCGGTGCCTATTTGGAGAAGGTTTACAACACGCCGGTGCTCGTGCCAGTGGATGGCGGGCGCGTGGATCTCGTGGTGGCGGTGCAAAACGAAGTGTGGGGATTCAATCCGGACACGGGCAAACTGCGCTGGTATGCGCAGGTGCCGATCTCCAGCAACATGGCCGCGGGTGTCGTGGCGCATGACGGCGTGGTGTATGCCTTTGGCGGGAATCGCGGTCCCGGCACGGTAGCGATCAAAGCGGGCGGCAGCGGCGACGTGACAAAGTCGCATGTGCTATGGACGAGCACACGCGGCACGGATTTTCCGACCCCAGTGTTTCACGATGGCCATCTCTACTTCGCGAACTCGCAGGGCGTGGCCTACTGCATGAGCGCAAAGGATGGCGAGATCGTCTATCAAGAACGCATCGAAGTCGGGCGTGGCCGTAAAGGCGTGTATGCGTCGCCAGTGATGGCGGATGGCAAGATCTACCTCGTCACGCGCACGGCTGGCATCGCCGTCATCGCTGCGAAGCCGAAGTTTGAGCAACTCGCGCACAATGTGATGGCCACGGATTCGGCCTCCTTCAATGCCACCCCAGCCATCGCGGGCGATACGCTGCTGCTGCGCTCGAATTCGGCGATCTACTGCATCGGCAAGTGAACACCTAACCGCTCGGATTGATATGAACATCAAACCCATAGTTTTGTGTGCCCTCGGAGGCGCTTCGTCGTTCGCTCACACGCTCGAAACGTCGGATCGCGAGGCTTTACGCGCGCACATTCTCGAAGAGTGGAGCGCGAAGCCGCATCAATCGCAGGCTGCTTCAATCATCAATCTGCGCCCGCAACTCGCCTCGACGTCTCCAGCCAACGTGCCCAACGCACCGGAAGCAGCGAAACCCTTCCTGCCTTTCACGAAGCTCGATCTGCGTGCAGACGCCGACTTCCTCTACGTCGGCTCCAATGGCATGCCGGATCACGACATGATGATCGGCATCACGGCCTGGCAGCAACAGGTGCCGATCCCGCAGAAATACTTTGGTGACAACGCTTGGCGCATTCCCTTGAAGCCAGTGGTGGCGAAGAATCCGATGTCGGCGAAGTCGCACTTCTTCAAAGGAGCCATCGCGCTCGCGGCGAATGGCGTGCCGATCTTCAATCCGATCAAGACCAATGGCCACACGGACACCTTCCTCGCGGGTGAACTGGATCAGTGGGGCGGTCACTGCGGGCGCGCGGATGATTATCACTACCACATCGCGCCGCTGCATTTGCAGGCGAAGATCGGCAAGGGGCTGCCGGTGGCTTATGCGCTCGATGGTTATGCGATCTTCGGTTTGGACGAGCCCGATGGATCGCCGGTGACGGGCCTCGATGAGTTCAACGGGCACGAGTCAGCGACACTCGGCTATCATTATCACGCGACGAAGACGTATCCGTATCTCAACGGTGGCTTCCATGGTGAAGTGGTGGAGCGCAACGGCCAGGTGGACCCGCAGCCGCGCACAAGCGGAGTGCGCGAGTATCTGCCGCCACTGCCCGGCGCGAAGATCACCGGTTTCACGCGCGAGGATGGGAAGAAGTTCAGCGTGCGATACGAAGTCGGCAACGAGACGCGCCAGGTGATCTACACGCTCAATGACGACAGCACGGTGAAGTTTGAGTTCGTGGATGGACAAGGCCAGGTGAAGACGGAAACACATTCGCCGCGCGAGCGTGGAGGCGGTGGTGGAGATCGTCCCCAAGGTGGAGGTGGCAAAGGGGATCGCGGCAAAGGTAAAGGTGACCGCAGCAAAGGTGGTCCGCGTCCCGACATGAAGCGCGACGATGATCGCTCGAAGGAAAAGCGTCCGCCTGATGGCAACGCCGCGACGACACCGCCCATGCTCATCACACCGAAGCACAGCGGTAACATGGTGCTCACCAGCCCCGCGCTCAAAGATGGCGATGAGCTGCCCAATGAGTTCAACGGCAACGGCGAAGGAGCCACGCTGCCGCTTGAATGGAAGGGCGCACCCGAGGGCACGCAGAGCTACGCATTGGTGATGGATCACATCGACCGCGACGGCATCCTCAAGACCTACTGGACCATGTATGACATCCCCGCGAACGTCACGAGCCTGCCGAAGAACGTGAAGGGCATCGGCAAACTCGGCGGCACCTGGAAGCGCGATGCGACCTACGTCACACCGCATTCCGCTGGCGGCGCGAAGCAGACCTACACGCTGCATCTTTACGCCCTGCCCGCCGCACCGAAGTTCGAGGGCGAAGGTCTCGTCACACGCGAGCAATTGCTCACGCAGATCAAAGACAGCATCCTCGACAGCGCAGAGTTTCACGTCACCTACCAGCGCCCTCGCGATGACACTCGCGGCGGCGACGGTGATCGAAAGGAGAAGAAGCCCCGACCACGCAACGAAGAAAACAAGTCCTCAACTCCAGCCACATCCAAGCCATGAACACCAGACCTCTCACCGTCATCGCATCGTTGCTGGCACTCTGTGCCGCCTCGCCACAGCGCGTTGCCGCCGCGCAGCAGCCGAACTTCCTCATCATCATGGGCGAAGCACAGGGCTGGGCGTCCATGTCGGTGCCGCAGGACGATCGCAATCCCGAGGGATCGAAGAGCGATTTCATTCGCACGCCGAACCTCGATGCGCTGGCGCAGCGCGGCATTCGCTTCTCGGATTTCTACGCGGCCTCACCGCGCTGCACGCCGACGCGCGCGGCGCTTTTCACCGGACGTAGTCCGGCGGCGTTGCACATGACGTATGTCGGCGACACGAAGCAGGACGGCGTGGGTTTGCCCGGCGACAAGGTGATCTCGCCACCGAGCACGACGCAGTTGCCCGATGGCATCGAGACGATTGGCACGCTGCTGAAGAAGCACGGCTATGCGACGGCGCACTTTGGCAAATGGCATGTCGGTCGCGAGAACCCAAAGACGAATGGTTACGACGAGAACGATGGACCGAATAGCAACGGCGGTCCTGAGAACGCCAGTGAGCCGAACCCGAAGCAATGCTACGCCACCGCGAAGCTCGGCATGGATTTCATGACGCGGCAGGTGCGCGTGCGGAAGCCGTTCTATTTGCACATCTCACACTATCCCGGCAGGTCTATTGAGTGTGCGCTTCCTGAGACCGTTGAAGCGGTGAAGAAGCGCATGAACAACCGGCTCGACAGCGGCCGCATCGGCGAGGCTGCGGGCAATGAGGAGATTGACAAGACCATCGGACTCGTGCTCGCAAAGCTCAAAGAACTCGGCCAGCTTGAGAACACCTACATCTTCTACACCGCCGATCACGGCGCGCAGGGCGGCAATGCAAACGGTGCGCTCACCAAGGGCAAAGGGACGGTGTGGGAGGGCGGCATTCGCGTTCCCTTGCTCGTCGCCGGACCAGGGATCAAGCCCGGGGTCTTCTTGCATGTGCGCGCGAGCACGGTGGATGTGCTGCCCACCATCATGGACCTCGCGGGTGTCAAAGCGTTGCCCTCGGGACTCGAAGGCGCGAGCCTCGTCGATGTGATCAAGCGCGATGCCAACGCCGCGCCGAAGCGTGCGCACGAGGAATTCGTCGTCCACTTCCCGCACTACGACAAAGACCCGCTCGGCCCTGCCTCCGCGATCATCTATCAGAACTACAAGATGATCCGCGTCTTCGAGACGGAGGAACGCCATCTCTTTGATCTCAGCAAGGACGTAGGCGAGCGAAAAGACCTCGCCGCCTCGAAGCCCGAGATCGTGCAGTCGCTCGACAATCGCATGATGGACTACATCCGCGCCATCGGTGCTGGCATGCCAACGCCGAACCCGAACTACGACCCCAAAGGCGAGCGCTCCGGTGATCGCAAAGGCGGTGGCGGAAAGGGTGGCAAAGGCGGCGGAAAGGGCGGCGGCAAAGGAGGCAAGGGCGACAAGAAGAAGTCGCGTCCTGATGAAGCTGATGCTGACACCTCAACGACGAACTCTCCGAAGCAATGAGTCCGAAGCTGTTTCCCATGATTGCTGCGTTGATCGCGGTGATCGTCGCCGCCGTAGCTCAAGATGCTCCGCGCGATCGCGACAAGGATCGAAAGAACAACGGCAAAGGCGGTCGCAACGGCGGCGCGGGTGTGGAGTCGGCGGTGATCCCAGAATACAAGTTCAATGCGTGGCTTTGCCGACCAGGAGCGGACTCGATCACGATCAGCGTGATGGCTTGGGAGCCGATGGAGGTCTTTGCTTCGTATGGTGCTGATGCGCAGTCGCTCACGCAAAAGTCAGCGCCCCTCACGCTCGCGGCTGGCGAGTCGAAGAACATTGTGCTCAGCGGATTGAAGCCCGACACGAGCTACGCTTATCAACTCACCACGAAGTCCGCGACGGGCGATGCGGTGCCGGACAACGTGCGCACGTTTCACACACAGCGCGCGCCGGGCTCCGCGTTCAGCTTTGTCATGCAGGCGGACTCGCACTTGGACACCAACACGAACGTGCAGGTGTATCAGCAGACGCTCGCGAACATGCTCGCCTCGAAGCCCGACTTCATGGTCGATCTCGGCGACACCACGATGGTGGACAAGTTCGGCCGGTTCTACACGCGCTCCGAGTCGCAATACAAAGCGCAGCGCTATTACATGGGGCAGATCGCGCACAGCACGCCCATCTTCCTCGCGCTCGGTAATCACGATGGCGAGAAGGCCGAGCGTCTCGATGGCAGTGCGAACTCCATGCCGCTCTGGTCGCTGGCGAACCGGAAGAAATACTTCCCCAATCCCGAGCCCGGCGGCATCTACACTGGCAACGCCACGCCTTTGGAAAGCGCCGGTCTCTTGCAGAACTACTATGCGTGGGAGTGGGGCGATGTGCAGTTCATCGTGCTCGATCCCTTCTGGGCCACGAAGCGCGACAGCACGGGCGATGACAACTGGAGCCGCACCCTCGGCGAGGCGCAGTATCGCTGGCTTACGAAGACGCTGGAGGACAGCAAGGCGAAGTTCCGCTTCGTCTTCCTGCATCACCTCATCGGCGGACTCGATCACGACGTGCGCGGCGGCATTGTGAATGTGCCGTATCTCGAATGGGGCGGCAAAAGCAGCGACGGCACCGATGGCTTCGCCAAGAACCGCCCCGGCTGGGCTTTGCCGATTCATATGCTCTTCGTCAAACACCACGTCAGTGCTGTCTTCCACGGTCACGATCACTTGTATGTGAAGGAAGAAGCCGATGGCATCATCTATCAAGAAGTCCCTCAACCCGGCCACCCCAACGGCCACACGCGCAGCGCCGAAGACTATCGCTACAAGGGCGAAGTCCGCCCCGCCTCCGGCCACGTCCGCGTCACAGTGAGCAAGGACGAGGCAAAGGTCGAGTATGTCTTTACCACCGTGCCCGGCGTGACTGGCAGCCAGGAACCGAACGGGAGCGTGCAGCACAGCTACGTCATCAAACCTCGATAAACATGAAAATCATCTTCACTCTCCTCGCCGCGTTTCACGTCACGGCCTTTGCCGCCGCACCGCCGAACTTTGTTTTCATCCTCGCGGATGATCAGTCATGGAGCGGCACGTCGGTGCGGATGAAGGCGGATGAGCCGTTGAGCGCGACGGCGGTGTTTCGGACGCCGAATTTGGAAAAGCTGGCGGCACAGGGGATGACGTTTTCGCAGGCTTACTCGGCGCACTGCAAGTGCGAGTGCTCGCGGGCGGCGATTCAGATGGGCCGCACGACGACAACGCTGAATGCGCCGGACAAGTCGGCGCGAAACTGGAGCGCGCCGGTGACGGATTCGCTGGTGAACACGCTGAAGAAGGCGAATCCGGCGTATCGCACGGCGCATTTCGGCAAGTGGCAGTGGTTTCACACGCCGGAGTCGATGGGCTACGACGCGAGCGATGGCATCACGATGAACGAGGATGGCGACACGACCGATCCGGAGGACCCGAAGCAGTCGTTTGGCATCACGAGACGTGCGAAGGCTTTCATGGAGTCGCAAGTGAAGGCGCAGAAGCCTTTTTACCTGCAACTCAGCTACTACGCGCCGCATCAGAAGCCGCAGGCGCTCGCGGCGACGCTGAAAAAGTATGAAGGACTCAGCGGTGGCGGCGGCAAAGGTGATCGTGCGGTCGTCGCGGCGATGACGGAGGACTTCGACACGTGCATCGGCGAGGTTTTGAAGACGCTCGACACGCTGCGCATCGCGGAGAACACGGTGGTGATCTACAGCTCCGACAACGGCGGTCGCACAGAGATTCTGAACGGCGGCAAAGGCAATCTCGGCGAAGGTGGCTTGCGCGAGCCATTGATCGTGCGCTGCCCGGGCATCAAGCCCGGCACGCGTTGTGACACGCCGGTGATTCTCTACGACCTGATGGCGACGGTGCTCGACTTTGCTGCGCCGGGTTATGCGCTGCCTAAAGGTGTCGAGGGCGGCAGTTGGCGGCCTTTGCTGCTAAGCGGAGGCAAGGAACCGGTGAAGCGGCCGATTGATCGCTTTGTGTGGCATCAACCAGTCGAGATCGATCATCCGCAGTCGGCGATCCGTCGCGGCGACTACAAGGTGCTCTACTACTGGGACACGAAGGAGGCGATGCTCTTCGATTTGAAGAACGATCTCGGCGAAACGCGTGATTTGTCGCGTCAACGGGCCGACATCACCGAAAAGCTCGTCACCGAGCTGAAAGCGCATGTTTTGGCCGGACTCGGCGCTGAGGCTGTTTCGGCGCTGGAGCGCGGTGAGGTCTCCAGCGGCAAACCGAAGGGCAAAGGCAAAGGAAAGGGCAAACCGAAGAAGAACGCGTGAAGAGGCTCTACTGACGAAAGCGGCGGCTCGGGTTCATGGGCCATTTTGAGACTTCACACGAGTCCATCTTTCAGCGCTCTCGCGACGGCGGCGGCGCGGCTGTGGACGTTGAGTTTGGCGAAGAGGTTGCGGGTGTGGGTGTCGGTGGTGTGGATGCTGACGTTCATCTTTTCGGCGATCTCTTTCCCGGTGCGGCCTTCGACGAGGTGGGCGAGGAGTTCGCGCTCGCGTGGGGTGAGCGCGATGGGCGCGGGGGCGGGTTTGATGAGCTTGGCGAGCATCTTGACGACGCTGGCGGCGACGTTGGGGGACATGGGCGAGCCGCCGTGCGCGGCGTCGAGGATGGCTTCGGCGATTTGCTCGGGGCGGGAGGTCTTCAACAAGTAGCCGCAGGCTCCGGCGCTTATGGCCTGGGTGATTTTGGCTTCGTCTTCGAAGACGGTGAGGATGACGATGCGGCAGTCGGGGGCGAGGTCATGCACGTCGGCGATGATGTCGAGGCCGCTGCGACCGGGGAGGCCGACATCGAGGAGGAGCACTTGCGGATGGTTGTCAGGCTTCGTGGTGCGCAGGGCTTCGAGCATGGACTCGGCATTGGCGAAGGCTTGCGCGGGGGCGAGGCCGCGTTTGGCTGTGCAGAGGCGTTCGAGGCTGCGGCGGAAGGTGTCGTGGTCTTCGACGAGCCAGGTGCGGGTGAGGGATTCGGGGTTCATGCGTTTCGAGTCGTTAGCTGTTCCGCTTCGCGCTGTTCCTTATGAAGACGTTTTTGATGACAGGAGAATGGGGGCAGGAGAATGAATTCAAATCTGGTGCTGCCAATCATGCGGCATGGATGGGCGCGGTTGGTGGGTAAACTTCTTCATTTCATTCTTGTGCCCTCATTCTCTTGTCATCGCTCAGACTCTTTCGGTTTCATGCGTGCGTCGTTGTCCGGCTCCAGCGTGAATCACTGGCGACGATGAGTTGAAACTTAGTGCCTTGGCCAGGGGCGGTGGTGATTTTCAGTTCTGCGTGGAGAGAAGTGGCGCGTTCGCGGAGGTTGCGGAGGCCGTGGCCGGTGGCGGTTTGGGTTTGGTCGAAGCCGGTGCCGTTGTCGCTGATGATGATCTGGATGCGTTCGTCGTCGCCTTCGATGGTGAAGGTGATCAGCGTGGCTTTGGAGTGCTTGGCGGCATTGTGCAGGGCTTCTTTGCAGAAGAGATACAGCTCACGGCGCGTCTCGATGTCAGGCTCGATGGTGAGGGGGCGCACGGGCACTTCGACCTTGGTTTCGATGCCACGCAACTGACGCTCGGCGAGGTTGCGGAGCACAGTTAGCCAGTCTTTGCCACCATCGGTGCGGCGCGGGCTGAGGAGCTGCACCATGTCGCGCATGGAGTCGGCGCTCTCGCGGGCGATGCGCTCGATCTCGGCGAGGTCGGTGCGCATGGTGTCGGGCGTGGCGTCGTCCTGAGTGGCGAAAGCGGAGAGCAGGGCGATGGAGCCGAGATTGGAGCCGATCTCGTCGTGCAAATCGCGCGCGAGGCGCTCGCGGAGCTGCTCGGCATCGCGGCGGCGCGCGCGGCGCTGGCGGATGTAGCTGAATGTGGCAAGCAAGCTGAGCGCGATGACGCCGCTGACGCTGCTGGTGACGAGCTGCTGCTCGGAGCGGGCGAGCAGGGCGGTGTGCGCGGTTTTGAGCGTGGTGTGTTCGGCTTCGAGATCGCGGCGGCGCTCGAGTTTGTTCAGCCAGTCGGGCAGCGTAAGCATGGTGCCGGCGGCGGTGTGGCCATTGGTGAGGGCTTCGGGGCTGAAGCGCGCTGCTTCATCGCCGGTGAGCACATCGCTGGCGGTGATGCGGGCGTCTTTGGCGATGTTGCGATCGCCGGACCAGGCCTGCACCTCGGAGAGCGCGAAGACGAAATCACCGCGACGTTCCCAGAGGCGCGTGGCGGTGATGCGGATGCAGCGAACGGGCTGGTGGCGGAGATTGAAGCAAACAAGGTTCTGCCCCGGTGATGGCAGCGCGCGGTTTTGATGCTCGCGCACGACGACGGCATCGCGGAAGTCGAGTTCGGTGGAGGTCTCGATGCGGTAGCGCACGGGGAAGCCATAAGCGAACCAGGAGGGCACTTCGCTGCGCTGCATGGGCACGAGCACGAGTTCGTCGAGCGGTGTGGTTTGCGGCAAGGTGAGAACGATGGATTTCTCCGCATCCGCGCTGGTGGAGACGGCGCTGTGATAGCCGAGCGGTCCGCTGCCGCCGGGTGCGACAGGCAGGCCGAGCGGCGTGATCATGTCGGTGAGATTGCTGCGCGACCACGACGGCGGATTGTCGCGTGTGCTGGAGCTGCGCACCTTCGCATCCAGCGCGAGATTGCGCGGGCCGGAGAGGAGCATGAGTTCGGCGAGGGCGAGCACGCGCGGGCCATCGAATTCCCACGGCTGCGTGGCGGTGAGGCGCACGCTTTTGATCATGCGCGGCGGGAAGCGCACGACGAAGGGATACGCGCCGGGATTGGGAAGGTCGTGATCGGTTTCTAAGAGGACGCTGGTGTGATTGTGATCGTCCGTGGCGTCGATGCGGAAGCGCACGGGGAAGCCATAGCCAGGCACGCGAGTCTCGGCTCCTTTCACCAGCGCGGGCACGAGCGCGACGGTGTCGGCGAGCGCGGGCGAATCGAGTTCGATCTCGGCCCAGAGATCTTCTTCATCGTCATCGGCGCGACCGGTTTGGAAGCCGGTGCGGTTGCCGCTGTTGATCATCGCAGGCGCGGGGAGCGTGGCGAGTTCCGTTTCGATCTGCTGCAAGCGCGCGCGCTGCTGCCGGAGTTCACCGCCGGACCAGAACGCGAGGCGCTCCACCCACGCGGTATCGCTGCTCTGGGCGAGCAGGCTGAGGGCGAGGATGGTGGGGAGTTTCATGGGGTGACGAATGTCGTGAACGAACGTAAAACGAGCGTCCCGCTCGTAAACTGGTAGAAGGAGTGCCTCGCTCCTTCACCGGCCAGCGAGACGCTCGCGATACGCGATACGAGCGGGACGCACGTTTTACTCCTCCCCAATCTTCGTGAGGCCGCCGGATCAATCAAAGCGTGTAGCCGCGTGCCGGTCTGCCGAGATCGACCCCTTTGCTGCGGGCATAGTCGATCATCTCGGCGACGGCGGCCTTGCGCTGCTTTTCCGGGAGGAAATTGATGCGCGCCATCTCCTCGCCGAAGGCGCGGACGTGGAAGTCCCGCATGACTTTCCGCCACCTGCGTTTTTGCGCGGGCGTCATGGGCTGCTTCGTGGTTTCGTTCATAAGCCGTAGAAGTGTTCGTGGGCGGACGGCAGCCACTCTATCACGTCCATGCCCATCGTCATGCCGACATTTTGCCGTGCAGTCTGCACCATTTTGTCGAGACCATGATCACGCAGCGGATGGAATGGCAGATGAGCCAGGGCGCATTCAACACGAATGGCATGACCAGTCTCCACGCTGAGTTCACGGTTGCCGCCTGAAGCCTTGCGGACGGCGGAAAGATAGGGCCGCAAATGAGCCTGATAGATGTGAACACGAATCTCATCCAGCTCGCTCCAAAAGAGGCGTTCGGCGAGCAGCAGACGTTTGATTCGCAACGAATCATCGAAAGGAGCGAGTTTCAGAATGGGGCGGTTGCTGATCTGTGCGGGTGTTGGGACGGACTCCTTGAGCGAAGCCCGGAGCACATCCACGTCATGGAGATGGAGCCAGCCGTTGAGGTCGCCTTCGTCCAGCATTTGCCCGCCGAGAGCCGTCGCGAAAGGCCAGTCCCTGTCGCGGTTCGTGCGCTTCATTTCGGCTACGACGTTGGGCCTTGCGTAGATGCCCTGAAGCTGCAGCTCCCAAGCCGAACTCCCTCGCGGCGCGATGCCGAAGACGTCCAGGCAAGTCTCCTCCGGCTTGGTTTTCCAGGTGAAGTGCGAAGTCCAACCGCCGCGCATCCAGCGGGCGTCGAGCGGCGGGGAGATGTTGCCACGATAGTTCGGCAGGAGGCCGCGCAGTGGTGTCTCCGCGATGAGTTGGCGGAAGTCATCGGCCTTCTCCACGGTGCAGAGCACATCGCAGTCCTTCGTCGTCGCGGCGACGCCGAAATGCACGCAGGCCATGCCGCTGGTGATCGCGCAGGTGATGCCGCGCGATTGAGCGGTGGCGACGAGGCCGGTGAAGAAGGACTCGAGTTCGGCGTAGGGGACCATGCGGAGAGGTAGGTTCCGCCAGGAGGGGATTCAAGGCGCAAAGTGCGCTACGGATTTCATGGGGTGACGAACGTAAAACGAGCGTCCCGCTCGTAAACTGGTAGAAGGAGCGTCTCGCTCCTTCAATGGCCAGCGAGACGCTCGCGATACGCGATACGAGCGGGACGCACGTTTTACTCCTCCCCAATCTTCGTGAGGCGACAGACTCCGGCGCAGGCGCATGATGCAGGGCATGATCCGTCTTCTTTTCGCTCTTCTGCTGCTCTTGCCCATCTTTGCGCAGGCGCAGATCAAGATCGTGGCCTCCAGTCCGGGTTCGAATGAAGTGGCGCTGGGGGAGGCTTACACGCAGACGTTTGATTCGCTGCCTGCGAGCGGCTCGGTGACGTGGACGGACAACAGCACGCTGCCGGGCTGGTATGCGAATCTCACGGCGGGCCAGGTCTCGACGGGCAACATGGTCGCTACGGCGATCACCAGTCTCAGCGCGGTGACGACGGGCAGCGTCGGCGGCAGTGCGACATTGAATAGCCTGGGCAACAGCGGCTCGTCGAATCGCGCGCTGGGCGGCACGCCGAGCGCGTTCACCACGGGCAGCGCGAATATTTTTTCCAGCCAATCGGTGAACGTGGTGCTCCGCTTCCGCAACAACACGGGTGGCGTTCTCACGGGCATGAAGGTGGCTTACCAGACGGTGGGCACGGCGACGACGAACAAGGACGCGGTGGCGTTCGCGTATCGCGTGTTTGCGGTCGGGAGCGGAACGATCACGTCAAACTTCATCGAGACGCATCGCTATCTGAACACCTTCAACGGCAACTACAACGAGTCGATGCGCACGGAGTTCGGCAGGCGCGTATCGAGCACGAGCGGATGGACGGCGGTGGTAAAGGAGATCGCGCCCACGAGCACCTCGTCGCGCACGAACGACTACACCTTCAATCTGCGCGACGTGTATGTCTCGCCCGGCGACGAGGTGTGGCTGGCGTGGCACATCTGCAAAGAGGACGAGCAGGGCGCGAGCGATCCGGCGACGACGACGGGCATCGACAACGTGACGGTGAGCAACTTCACCATCGGGCGTCCCGGTGTGCCGGTGATCAATGTGCATCCGCGCTCGCTCTCGGTGGCCACGGGCGGCACGCGCGACTTCACGCTGAGCGTGGCGGCGAAGGGCGGATCGCTGACGTATCAGTGGCGCAAGGACGGCGCGAACATCAGCGGCGCGACGACGAACACCTACACGGCGACGAACGTGAACGGCACATATGAGGGCCTCTACGACTGCGTGGTGACGAACGCGGGCGGCAGCGTGACGAGCCTTCCCGCGAAGGTGAATATCTACTCGCGCGCGACGGTGACGAATGTGAATGACGTGAGCTTTGCCAGCTACAGCTCGGGCATTTCTCAGATCGAGGCGGCGGCGGGCGGCACGCTGTGTGATCTCTATTATCCGAGCACGCTCACGCCGAGTTCGACAAAGGTGCCGGCGATCATCGTGATCCACGGCGGCGGCGGCAACAACGGCGACAAGCAGGACACACGCGAAGTTGATGCCGCGAACGAACTCGCCGCGCGCGGCTGGTTTGTGATGGTGATCAATTATGCCATGTCATCAAGCACGGTGCAGTGCTGGCCTTACAACCTGTGGGACGCGAAGCAGGCAGTGCGCTGGCTGAAGCAGAAGTCGGACGCGGGCGTGTATGCGGTGGACAAGAACAAGATCGGCGTGGTGGGCTTCTCATGGGGCTGCAACATGGCCTCGATGCTGGCGATGACGGGTCCGGCGAATGACGCGGGCATCACGACCTCGTCGCTGAAAGTGGAGCCGCCCACGCGCGGAAATTCGTATGACGGCTACGCCACCACGGTGAACTGCGCGGCGGTGTTTTATGGCGCGACGGATCTGCCGAACTACCACCAGATGAACCAGTTCCTCAATTACACGGCGTGGGACAACCGCACGCTGTATCGCCGCGCGTCGCCGGTGAACTATCCGAACCCGGCCGCCGCGCCGATGTTTGTAGCGCATGGCTCGGCGGATGATGACGTGTGGCAGAGCCAGACGGAGGTGACGTATCAAATGCAGCGCAGCCAGAAGGCGGAGCTGGAGAACTACCTGCAAGTGCCGGGCGGCCAGCATTCGTTCGCGTTGTATGAGACCTCGCGCATCGAGACCGGTTTCCCGAATCCCATCGACGTGCGGCCTGAGACCATTGGCTTCCTGGAAAAATATCTCGTCGAGACCGCGCGCAGGCCCGCCATTCTCGCGGAGCCGGTGAGCGTGCTGGCGAATGCCGGGAGCACGGCCTCCTTCACCGTGGAGGCGAATGGTTTGCCCGCACCATCTTACCAGTGGCGCAAGGATGGCGTGAACATCGGCGGCGCGACGAACGCCACGCTGAACGTGACGGCCACGAGCGCGAACGGCGGCTACTACGACTGCCTGGTGAGCAACAGCGCGGGCACGATCACGAGCGGCGCGGGCTTGCTGACGGTGATCGGATCGAGCGGCAATCTCCCGCCCACGGCGGTGAACGACAGCGCCACGACGAACGTGAACACCGCCGTGAGCATCAGCGTGCTCGCCAATGACAGCGATGCCGATGGCGGCACGCTCAGCGTCGTGAGCGTCACTCAGGGCGCGAGTGGCGCGGTGAGCATCAATGCAGGCAGCACGAGCGTGACCTACACGCCGAACGGCGGCTTCACTGGCAGCGATTCCTTCACCTACACGATCACGGACGGCCAGGGTGATACGAACTCCGCCACGGTGAACGTGACGGTGAACGGCCCCAGCGGCACGCAAAACATCACCGTCAGCGCAGCGGGCACCATCGAGAGCACGAACCCGACGACGAACATCGACGAGGCCACGCTCGGCTATGTGACCACGAAGTATAACGCCGCGCCCGCGACGAGTGCGGCGCGCAAGGCTTACTTCCAGTTCGATGTGAGCGCATTGAACGTGAATGCCAGCGGCACGGCCACGTTCACCGTGAACTTCACCAATAGCTTCCAGCAGAACGTGCAGCTCTGGGCCTTGAACCAGGCCTTTGCCGGTGATGTTAGCACTTTGACCTGGAACACCGCGCCCGCGAATGAGACGACGACGAACAATCTGCTCACCACCGGCGGCACCACCGCCACGGCCATCGGCAGCGCCACCTTGATCCCCGCATCGTATCCGAATCCGGCCTCGTTCAGCATTCCAAACATCGGCAGCTATGTGCAAGGCGGCAAAGTCGTGCTCGTGCTCACTGGCGTCACGCACGCGAGCAACAACAGCAGCGGCGCACGCTACAACCGCACCAATGCCACGCTCGCCATGCCCGTCTTCGGCAGCACGAACACGCCGCCGACCATCAGCGACATCACGAACCGCACCATCGTCGAAGACGGCAGCACGAGTGTGATCAGCTTCACCGTCGGCGATGCCGAAACTGCCGCCGCAGACCTCGTAGTGACCAAAGCCTCTTCGAACACGAACAAGGTCGCGCTCGACGGCATTGTGCTCGGCGGCAGCGGCGCGAACCGCACCGTGCAGGTCTTTGGCGTGCCAAACGCTGTCGGTCAGTCCACCATCACGCTCACCGTCACGGACGCGGGCGGCGGCACCAGCTCGGACAGTTTCATCGTCACCATCACGCAGGTGAACGACGCGCCGACGATCAGCGACATCGCGGATCAAACCATCGACGCGAACACGAGCACCGCTGCCTTGCCCTTCACCATCGGCGACATCGAAACCGCGACCAGCGCGCTCACTGTCACCGCCACCTCCTCGAACACGATGCTCGTGCCAAATGCGAATCTCGCCCTCGGCGGCAGCGATTCGAATCGCACGCTCATCGCCACGCCTGCCGCCAATCAGAGCGGCACAGCCACCATCACCGTGACCGTCAGCGACGGCACGTTGAGCGCGAGCGACACTTTCCTGCTCACCGTGAACGCGGTGCTGACACCCATCGACTCCTGGCGCGCGACTGTCTTCGGCACCGATGCCAGCAACCCGCTCATCGCGGGCGACCTCGCCGATCCAGACGGCGATGGCTTTGTGAATCTGCTGGAGTATGCGCTCGGCGGCAACGCCCTCGCGAACGGCGGTGCCTTGTATCAAGCTGCGATGTCCACCGGAGCGCTCACCCTGCAAATCACCCGCAACCTCGCGAACACTGACATCACCCTCACCGTGCAAGGCGCCGACTCGCCCGCAGGCCCCTGGACCGATCTCGCTCGCAGCACGAACGGAAACGCCTTCACCGTGCTCGCTGTTGGTGCTGCGGTGAATGAAACCGGCACGGGTGCGACGCGGACGGTCATCGTGACTGATGCTGTGAGTGGTTCGGCACGGCGCTTCATGCGGACGATGGTGACGAGGCCGTAAAACGAGCGTCCCGCTCGTGACTCGTAACGCGAGCGTCTCGCTCGCCGCTTGAGAGGAGCGAGACGCTCCTTTTACCAGTTTACGACCGGGACGGTCGTTCTACGATCTCGCTCAGCCATGTATCCCGAAGAACCGAACTTCCGTCTCCCGCCTGAGTTCCAGGGCTTCAATCCCCGCGCCGCGATGCGCAACTACGAGCGCAATCTCCCGCACTGGCGACAACCGGGAGCCACTTACTTCCTCACCTTTCGCCTCAATGACTCCGTGCCCCTGGCGGTCACCGAGGAAGTCCGTCGCGAGCGCGAGGCCTGGCAGCATCGGTTGCAGCTCGAACGCGAGCAGCACGACGGCGATGTCACGGAGGACAGTTGGGAGCTTTACCAGGCCTTTCTCGTCCGCACTTGGCGGCGGTTGGAGCACGTCATGGACAGCGGGCACGGCAGTTGTCTCCTGCGCGATCCGCGCATCCGCGAGGTCGTCAGCTCAGCGCTCACCTATTTTCATCAGGACCGCGCCGACACGCATGGCTATGTCGTCATGCCGAATCACGTTCATGTGCTCGTGCGTCCGCTCGGCGAGTGGCAGCCGGAGCAATTGCTGCACTCGTGGAAGAGCTACACCGCCCACGAGATCAACAAGCGCTTCGGCCACGCGGAATCGCTCTGGCAGGAGGACACCTGGAACCGCATCGTCCGCGATGACGAGCACTGGCATCGTGTGATGCGCTACCAGTGGCGCAATCCGCGTCACGCCCGGCTGCTGCAAGGCCAGAGCACCGTGTGGGTGTGGGATCAGCTCATCGACACCTCGTGCAGCCGTTTGCGCGAGGATGGCTTCGACGAGGAGCCGTGGTAGAACGAGCGTCCCGATAGTAGAACGAGCGCCCCGCTCGATAGTAGAACGAGCGTCTCGCTCGTAAACTGGTAACGAGAGCGTCTCGCTCTCGTTCGTGCGGAGAGCGGGACGCTCCCGCTACGGGTCACGACCGGGACGGTCGTTCTACGACGCCCTCCCGAATTCTCGTGAGGCGACAAAAAGGGCCTGATCGTCAATTTGCGAGGTTCCCCCTTCCCCTTTCATCCACCCGCAGCTTATGAAGTTCTCACTCCATTCCCAGGCCTCTCGTCTCGCTGGATTCGTGGTTGCCATCGCGCTCATCATAGCCGCTGGCACGTTGCGTGCGCAGACCAGTTCGGGCTGGACCGGCACCACGAGCACCGACATGCAGACCGGCTCCAACTGGGACGCGGGCTTCGGTTCGAACTACAATCTCTTCATCGGCCAGGGCTGGCACAATGCGGGCCGCACGGGGAACACCACGATCAACAACGGCGCTTCCTACAACGGCTACCGCATCACGTTTGAAAACATCAGCGGCGGCGCGAACCAGTCGTTCACCCTCACGGGCAGCGCGATCAACCTGTTCGACTTCGGCGGCGCGGCTCCGAAGATCGAGAACAACTCCACCGCGCTCCAGACGATCAACACGCCCGTCGTGCTCAACGGCACTCCGGCCACCTTTGGCGAGATCAATCCCGTGAGCGGCGACCTCAGCTTCGGCTCCACGGTCGATCTCGCGGGCACGACGCAGCTCCGCATCTTTGGCAACAATGGCAAGACCGTCACCTTCGGCGGCATCATCTCCAGCAGCGGCAGCGCGGGTGCGAACACCGTGGCGATCAATCAAAACAGCACCGTCATCTACGGCGCGGCGAACACTTACACCGGCGCGACCTTTGTGAACGCGGGCAAGCTGCAGTTCAACACCGGCGGCACCGCGAACAGCTCCACCATCAACCTCGGCGACACCAGCGGCACTGCGAATGCCGAGGTGCTCATCGGCGCGGCATCGTCCACCGGCGGGCAAACCATCGCCAGTCCGTTCACCATCCGCGCGGGCAGCTCGGGCACGGCCAGCATCACCAGTCAGAACACCAGCGGCACGAACACGCTCTCCGGCGCGATCGCGATGAACAAGGCGCTCACCATCACGCAGGCAGGCGGCGGCACGCTCACCATGTCCGGCTCCAGCTTCAGCGCGGGCTCCAATCAGGTGACCTTCTCCGGCGCGGGCAATTTCAACCTCAACACCACCGCGAGCAACTTCAGCAGTTCCGTGGGCTTCACGCACAATGGCAGCGGCACGCTGACCGCCAACAACGCGCAGACCAACATCACCGGCACCATCAATGTCGGCGCGGGCGGCGGCACGCTCGCGCTCGGCACCAACAGCCTCGCGGCCACGACGAGCACACTGAATATCAACGGCGGCACCGTCACGTCGGCCAGCGGCACGGCACGCACGCTGAGCATGGCTGCAGTGGTGAACGGCAACTTCACCATCGGCCAGACCTCGGGCGGCACCGGCACGGTGACATTCAACAGCACCGTCAACCTCGGCACCGCCGTCCGCCAGATCACGGTCAATGGCACGGCGGCCACCTTTGCCAGCACGGTCTCAGGCACAGGCGGCGGCATCACCAAGCTCGGAGCAGGCAGCCTCACGCTCTCAGGAGCCAATACTTACACGGGCGGCACCACCATCAGCACGGGCAGCATCATCGTCGGATCAAGCTCCACCTTTGCCAGCAGCGCGGTCACCGGCGGCGCGCTCGGCGCTGGTGCGCTCACGATGGCGGGCGGCACCACGCTCGATGCAGGCACGACCAACCGCACCGTCGGTGCCTCATCGATGACCGTGAATGGCAACATCAACATCGGCTCCGCCACCACCACCGGTCGTCTCATGCTGGATGCGCCGATTGATCTCGGCGGCGGCACCCGCACGTTCACGTTGTTCAGCAACGGCACCGCGACTGCGCAGCTCACCTCCGGCAGCGAGGCATTCAAGCTGCTCCAGCAAGGCACCGCCAGCACACCAGCGACGTTCGGCCCCGCGATCACCGTCGGCAACGGCACCCTGCGGTTCGTCGCCGACTCCAGCATCACCACGAACTACACCGCCGCGAAGTTCGACCTCCTCACTGGCGGCTCCAACATCAGCTTCACAAGCAATGCGGGACTCACCATCGGCAATCGCGTCATCGCCTTCATGCAGGCCAACAACGTTTTCGGCAGCGGCACCGGTGTCGGTCCGAAGGTCACCGTCGAGAGCGGCGGCTACTTCAATGTCGCCAACGCGAGCAGCTCGAATGACACCACCATCTTCTCCCTCAGCGGCGCGGGCACCGTGACGAACCTCGACAGCAACGGCGGCACCGGCGTGCTCAGCGTGTCCGGCTCCGACACCACCACCTTCTCCGGCGTGCTTACGGATGCAGCGGATGTCACGACCACGCTCGGCATCACCGGCTTCACCGGCACCTCCACCGTCGCACTCACGCACAGCGGCAGCGGCACGCTTATCCTCACGGGCACCAACACGAACACCGGCAACACCACCATCAGCGGCGGCACCGTGCAGGTGGGCAATGGCGGCACCACAGGCAGCCTCGGCAGCGGCACCATCAACAACAGCGCCTCGCTCGTTTTCAATCGCAGTGATGCCATCGCCGTCGGCAATACCATCAACGGCACTGGCGGCACGGTGACACAGAACGGCGGCGGCACGCTCACGCTCTCCGCCAGCAACGGCTACACCGGCGGCACAAACCTCAACACCGGCACGCTCGTCATCTCGACCAACACCTCGCTCGGCACCGGCCCCGTCACGATGGCGAACGGCACCACGCTGCAAGCCTCCGGCAGCCGCACCATCGCCAACAGCGCCGTCATCAATGGCAATGTCACGCTCGGCGGCGGCGGCAGCGGCATCACCATCAATGGCGGCGTGGACCTCGGCGGCGGCACGCGCACCATCACGCTGGGCAACAGCGCCACCTTCGGCGGCGTGGTGTCCAATGGTGGCCTCACGATGAGTTCCACCAGCGCCACACGCTCACTCACTTTGAATGGAGCCGCATCCAACACCGCCACGGGCGACACCACGGTGAACGGCGGCACGCTCAACCTCGGCAAGACTGGAGGTGCGACAGCCATCGCGGGCAACCTTTCCATCAACAACGTCTCCAGCACCGGCAGCGCCGTCTTGCAAGGCAATGACCAGATCTCCGGCACCAGCACCGTGACGATCAATACCGGCGGCACACTCGACATGACGACGTTCAGCAACACCGTCGGCAGCGTCGTCCTCGCCGGCGGCACCATCAACGGCAGCGGCACACTGAGCACGAACAGCGGCATGGATGCGCGCTCCGGCACCGTGAACGCCGTGCTCGGCGGCAGCGGCGGCTTCACCAAGAGCACCATCGGCACCGTCACGCTCAACAACGCCAGCAACACCATGAGCGGCACCGTCACCATATCCGACGGCCTGCTCAACATCGTCGGCGCAGGCAGCCTCGGCAGTGGCACGATCACCACCTCCACCAGCAGCGCGGCGGCGCGCATTGCCCTCGATGCCACCGCGCCTTCCAGCGTGACCTTGACCAATGCCATCAACACCAGCGCCACCAGCACCAACCTCATGACCTTCACGCCCACGAGCGGCAAGACTCTCACGCTCAGCGGCCAGATCACCGGCAGCGGCATTCTCAAGGTCAGCAGCGGTGGCGATCTCGTGCTGGGCAATGCCAGCAACACCTGGACCGGCGGCACCGAGGTCGGCACCGGGCGCATCTTTGTCGCCGCCGCCTCCGCGCTCGGCAGCGGCACCATCAACTTCGGCACCACCAGCAACAGCCATCTCGTCACCACCGCCGGCATGTCCATCAGCAACAACCTCACGATGGGCAACAACTTCACCGCCAACATCGACACGAACGGCAACAACGTCGCGCTCACCGGCACCATCACCGATCAGAACATCGGCAATGTCGGCAAGCTCACCAAGCTCGGCGGCGGCACGCTCACCGTGTCCAACAGCGGCAACAGTTACAGCGGCCTCACCACCATCAGCCAGGGCACGCTCGAAGTCACCGCCAACAACGCCCTCGGCAGCAATGCCGCAGGCACCACCGTCGCCAGCGGAGCCACGCTGAAGCTGAACAATGTCGCCTACACCACCGCCGAGGCGCTGACCTTGAACGGCAGCGCCGCGCTCGTGAACTCCGGCACCAGCAGCTACGCCGGCCAGATCACCGCCGCCACGCACAGCACCATCAACGCCGGCGGCGGCACGCTCACCGTCAGCGGCGGACTCGTCAAAGACGGCACCACGCTCACCATCGCGGGCGGCGGCAAGGTCGTCGTCAATGGCACCGGCATCAGCGGCGCGAGCGCCAGCAGCGACCTCGTCGTGGACGGCACCACGCTCGTCGTTAACGCCGCCTCGAACTACAACGGCCCCACCACCGTGCAAAACAGCGGCACCCTCGTCGCCAATGCGCAGATCGACACCACCACCGCCACCATCAACAGCAACAGCACGCTCAGCGGCACCGGCAAAGTCATCGCCGCCAGCAACAACTTCATCTCCATCAACGGCGCGCTCGTCGTCGGCGACAGCACGCTCGGTTCACCCGTCGCCTCGCAATTCGAACTCAACACCAGCGGCGCTGGCAGCACCGTGATGGGCGCGACCAGCTTCATCTACTTCGACCTCTTCACGCGCGGCGGCGATCTCACCGCCAACGCCTCCGCCATGGACCGCATCAAGCTCTTCGGCACGCTCGATCCCACGCTCGGCGGCACGCTCGTCATCAGCAACCCCAACTCGCTCGTCGGCTTCACCGCGGGCGACAAGTGGACGCTCTTTGACCTCACCGGCGGCGGCAGCATCTCCAGCGGGTTCAGTTTGGATGTCAGCTCGCTCAGCCTCGGCGGCAGTCTCAGTGCCAGCTTCAACAACAGCACCGGCGTCCTCAGCCTCATCGCCGTGCCTGAGCCTTCGCGAGCCATGCTCATGCTGATGGGCCCGCTCGTCCTCACCCTTCGCCGTCGTCGCACAGAGTCGTCCGCACTCTGATCACTCAGCTTCATCCGCGCTCGCTCTATGCCTCGCCCCGTAATTTCGCCAACCGAATGGTTCTACCGCATCGCTGCCGTGATCGGCATCAGCGCATTGTTCACGCTGAGTGCGAAGCTCATCCTCGTCGCCTCCGCGCAATAACACGACAAGGACCAACGAGTAGAACGACCGTCCCGGTCGTCACCCGTAGCGCGAGCGTCCCGCTCGCAACGAGGGAGCGAGACGCTCCCTTTACCAGTTTACGACCGCGACGGTCGTTCTACTTCTCATGCGCCTGCTTCTTCTCTCACTCCTCGCCACCACGCCAATCTTCGCCCAAACCCGCTGGATCGAAGCCCAGCCCAAAGGCAGCACCGAGTGGAAAGCACGCGAGACCCGCACCCTCGACAGCCTGCCGCAGCTCAACACCGGCCCCATCCCCGAGACGAAGTATGGCGGCCGTGCCGATCACTTGCAGAAAGCCACCGGCTTCTTCCGCGTCGAGAAGCTCGATGATCGCTGGTGGCTCATCGACCCCGATGGCGGCCCGTTCGTCTTCACGGGAGTCGCGAGCGTGAAACCGCGCAGTGACTTCGCCGCGAAGGAACCCTTCGCCAAACTCTTCGGTAGCACCGACGCCTGGCGCACCAAGACACTCGACCAATTCCGCGCACTCGGCTTCCGAGGCTGCGGCGGCTTCTCCGATCACGAGACGCTGCGCGCCGCCACGAAGCCCATGCCCTACACCGTCACGCTCAGCCTCATGAGCAGCTTCGGCAAGAAGCTCGGCCTCACCCATCAGCAACCCGGCCACACCGGCTATGAAGAGGATTGCCTGCCCGTCTTCCATCCTGATTTCGCCGCGCACTGCGCACAGGTTTGCAAAGACAAGCTCAGCGCGATGAAGGACGATCCATTCCTCGTCGGCACCTTCTCCGACAACGAACTGCCCATCCCCGCCGACATGCTCGATCGCATGTTGAAGCTCGATGCCACGAAGAAGCGATTCAAAGCCATGCGCGACGGCGCAACCGTGTGGCTCGCGAAACGAGGAATCGAGCGCGCGAAGATCACCGACGCCGACCGCCGCGCCTTCGTCGAGCACGTCTTCAGTATGTATTTCGAGACCACCACCAAAGCCATCCGCACCGTGCTCCCGCATCACCTCTGCCTCGGCTCACGCTTCCACGATCCCGCCGTGAACAAGCAAGGCGTCTGGCGCGCCGCAGGCAAGTGGTGCGATGTTATCTCACTGAACTACTACTACGTCTGGACCCCGCAGCCCGACATCGTGCGCCGCTGGACCGAGTGGTCCGGCAAGCCCTGCATGATCACCGAGTTCTACGCCAAAGGCACCGACAGCGGCATGGCCAACACGACCGGCGCAGGCTGGCTCGTCCACACCCAGGCCGAGCGAGGAGCCTTCTATCAAAACTTCGCCCTCGCCCTCATGGAGTCGAAGACCTGCGTCGGATGGCACTGGTTCAAATACATGGACAACGACCCCGCCGACCCCAAGACCGACCCCTCGAACAAAGACAGCAACAAAGGCATGTTCAGCGCCACCTATGAACCCTATCAACCGCTGCTCGATGCCATGCGCGAACTGAACACGCGGGTGTATTCGATTATCGACGACTTCAACTAGCACCAGAAGCAACGCGATCACCCGAAGAACAACCGTCCGAAGACCAAACGTCCGTAGAACGACCATCCGTAGAACGACCGTCCCGGTCGTAAACTGGTAAAGCGACCGTCCCGGTCGCTATCCCCAACGACGGACAACAGAGCCCCTCGCCATGAAACCCCTCACCCTTCTCCTCTGCCTCCCTTGCCTAGCCCTCGCGAAGCCACCATCCCAACCGGTGCCCGTCCCCGACGACATCCGCGTAGAGAAAGATGTCTCGTATCTCGCCAACGATCGAAAAGAAAAAGCCGATCTCTACTTCCCCAAGACCATCGCTGCGGGCGAGAAGCTGCCCGCCATCGTCTTCATCCACGGCGGCGGTTTCAATGATGGCGACAAGGCGCGTCAACGCGAAGTGAGCATCTGCTCTGATCTCGCGCGTGGCGGTTACGTGGCGATGAGCATCAACTACAAGCTCTGGAACAAAGGCGTGAAGCATCCCACTTGGCCGCAGTCTGTCTATGATGCGAAAACAGCGGTGCGCTGGCTGCGCAAAAACGCAGCAACCATCGGCATCAACCCAGATCGCATCGGAGCGATCGGCGGCTCGGCAGGCGGCAACCTCGCGTCCATGCTCGCCGTCACCGGTCCAGCGGACGGACTCGATCCGAAGGAACCGCTGGGCGATGTCTCCGCCCGCGTGAGTTGTGCCGTCGATCTCTACGGTGCGGTCGATCTGCCGAACTACCATGACATGAAGATGTTCCTGAAAACACGCGCCGAAGACGCCGCAGTGTATGCCAAAGGATCACCCATCAACTACTGTGACAAGCACGATCCTCCGATGCTGCTCATCCACGGCACGGCGGATGAAGTCGTCGATCACAGCCAGAGCGCGACCTTCGCTGCGAAACTCAAAGCCGCTGGAGTCGAGCATGAGTTTGTGAGCATCCCCGGCGCACCACACAGCTTCGACTTGCATCCAGCCCAGCGCGACATCCGCGATCTGGTGCTCGGCTTCTTCGACAAGCACTTGAAGGCAACGCCGTGAAGCAGCATCTGGTGCGGATGCACACTGTGCGAATCTTTACAGCTCTCGGTCTGACGTTGCTCGCCTTCGGCGGGAAGGCGTTGCACAGCGAAGATACTTTCGAACGTTTCAACTACATCCTCGGCACGCAGGCGATCGGGCAGCGGTATCAGTTCACGAGCGACACGCGCATCGTCGAGAGCGCAAAGTTGATTCGCGCTTTGGGGTCGAACATCATCAAGGTGGCGTTCTCGCGGGAGAGTTCGTTCGGTGCGGCGAAGGGCAATGTGCCGGAGCGTGATCCGGCGATTGAGACGCTCACGGATCTCGCGACGAAAGAGCCGTCGCACAAGGCGGTGCTCGACATGTCGTTCACGTATTGCCTCATCTGGGTGTATCCGCTCACGAGCAAGACGCAGGCGAACACATTCAAGTCCGAGGATCACGACCGGCAGTATCGCGAGCTGTATGACTTCGCGTGTCATCTGCTGCGCACCTACAGCGGCACGGGGAAGCAGTTCTACCTCGGCCACTGGGAGGGCGATTGGCATCTGCGTTCGCACTTCGATCCGAAGAAGCCCTTCCCCGATGGCGCAGGTGAGCGCTTCACCGAATGGTTGCGTGTGCGTCAACGTGCCATCGACGATGCGAAGCGCGACACACCGCATCATGATGTCGAACTCTGGCACTACACCGAAGTGAACTTGGTGGAGCCGTTTCTCCAAGGCGGCCAGTGTTTGACCAACGACATCCTGCCGCAGGTGGACGTCGATTTCGTCAGCTACTCCTGCTATGACGCAATCCAGAAAGACATCCACGACGGCCTCTTCACCACACTCAACTACATCGAGTCCAAGTTGAAGCCCAAACCCGGCATCCAAGGCAAGCGCGTGTTCATCGGTGAATACGGCTTCCCCACGCGACGCTACACGCCCGAGGTGCAAAACCAGAAGAGCATCGAAGCAATGATCGCCGGCATCGAGTGGGGCTGCCCGTTCGTGCTCTACTGGGAGCTGTATGATAACGAAGGCACACCCGAGAAGCCGGGCGGCTTCTGGTTGATCAACGAGAAGAACGAGAAGCAACCCATCTGGCACACGCATGAGCGCTACTACCGCAGGGCGCGCGAGCATGTGCGCGACACGATCACGAAGACGGGATCCCCGCCAGATGATGAGGCATTCCGCAAGGCGGCGGTGGAGTTCTTGAAGAGATTGTGATCATTCAGGCGTTACCAGAGTTCCTCAGCGCGAGGCCACGACTGCGGCCTCGAACGTATTCCAGCACGGGGATCGGCGACTTGCCCTTCGAGCCGGCGACCTAGTAGCCGATGGCAAGCTCGAAGCCTTTGTATGGGCCGAGACCAGGATGGCATCGTGCTTGTCCATCTCAGGCAGGTAGTTCGTTTGGTTGTCGAAGCCGACCCAGAGCTTGTCCTTGTCTGCAAACGGCGCGGCACGCACGGCGACGATGGCATTGCGCTCGGTGGTCACGCTGGTGCAGCCGAGTGCCTTCAAGTGGCATGCGATACGAACAAAAGAGGCGGGCCACACGGCCCGCCTCGATTGAGTGTACTTTCGTTGTTGCCGACTCCGCTACTTCTTCGCCAATGGCGCTGTCGTGGCACCGGCGGGGACTTTGTCGGCGGGAACGATCTTCCAGACGGCACCGCGTTCTTCCTGATACGGATCGACCTTGCCGCCGTAGCCGGCGGTGCCTTGGGACATGTAGATGCTGCCGTCGGGGCCGATGCCTGAGCCTGTGGGCTTGAGGCCGTCGGCGAGGTCAAGCATCTCCTGCATCTGCCACCTGCCGCCGTCCTGCTTCATGCCCCATACCTTGCCGCTGCCCCAGTCGGCGACGAAATAGACACCGTCGAGTTCGGGATACGCTTTGTTGCGCGAGACGCCGAGATTGATGACGCAGATGCCTTGATCGACGTGGCTGTATTCGGCAATCGGAAGCACGCCGACTTTCGGGAAGCTCTCGGGATCGACGGCCTTCTCGGTGCCATCAGCGTTCTTCACGAGCTTCATCGGAAACGGATGGCTGCCGCACATGAATTTCCAGCCGTAGTTCTCGCCGCCCTTGCTGCTGGCGGGCTGGAAATCGACTTCCTCCCAGTGGTTCTGCCCGATGTCGGCGATGTAGAGGTCGCCGGTCTTGCTGTCGAAGCTGAAAGTCCACGGATTGCGCAAGCCGTAAGCCCAGATCTCCGACTTCGCGCGGGGATGCACCTTGCTGAATGCTTCCTCGCTCACGCCGAAAAGGGTCATCTGCTGCAGCGGGGTGATGAAGGGATTGCTCTTCGGCACGTCGTAGGCGCGGTCGCCGCTGGACTTGTTCACGTCGATGCGGAGCATTTTGCCGAGGTAAGTGCTGAGGTCCTGGCCGGCGTCGATCACGTCGCCTTCCCAGCCGCCATCGCCGACGCCGACGTAAAGATAACCGTCGGGGCCGAAGGCGATCTGGCCGCCGTGGTGATTGCAGTAGGGAAAGTCGATCTGCATGATGACCTTCGCGCTCTCGGGATCGAGCTTGTCGGGATTGCTCTTCGACACGGTGAACTCGGTCACCATTGAGGCACCGTTGAACCACAGGTCGGCGTAGCAGATGTAAACCTTTCCATTGCTCTTGAAGTCGGGATGGAAGGCCATGCTGAACATGCCCAGCTCAAGGAAGGATGAGATGGTCTTGTCCTTGAGATCGAGGAAGGGTTTCTTCAGCTTCTTGCCGTCCTTGATGATCTGAATCACGCCGGGACGCTCGATGATGAAGACGCGACCGCTGCCATCGTTCGGCGCAGCGACGCTGACAGGCTCGACGAGATCATCGGCGACTTTGACGAGCTGGATGGCGACATTGCCCGGCAGCTTGCCGCCCGGCTGCGCAGGCATGGCTTGATCGGCGGCATGAGAAACGACCGGCGCGGCGAGCGCCATCGCCAGCGTGAGGATGGAGGGAAGCAGTGGTTTCATGGCATGGACTGAGGCTGGTTTTTGTGATTTTGCGATTCGAGAGCGCGAGGCTATGAAAACGCGCCCGCGCTGGCAAGAGCGAAAATGCGGTCTGGCCGAAAATTCCCGCCGAACTCCACATCTGCGCAATCGGCACGCTTCGGCGTCGTTTATTTGCGTATGATCCCACTGCTGCCAGCATCCGCCGCACTCCTTCTCACCGCCGTCAGCCTCGCGCACGCTGGAGCACCGCCAGCGACCATTCCCTTGTGGTCGCATGGCGCGCCGGGTTCCGAGGCGCGCATGAACGAACCCGAGACGACAGACTCTGACGGCAAGGGGAAGAACAATGTATCGAACGTGCACAATCCGTCGATCACGCCCGTGCTACCAGCAAAGGACAAGTCCACCGGCGTCGCGGTGATCATCGCGCCGGGCGGCGGTCACTCAAAGCTTTGCCTCGGTCACGAAGGCTACGCGCTGGCCTACTGGCTTGCCGATCATGGCATCGCGGCGTTCGTGCTGAAGTATCGCCTCGCGAGGGAGCCGGGCTCGACCTACACGATTCAAGATCACGCCATGGCCGATGCGCGCCGCGCCATCCGCACCGTGCGCACGCGAGCCGCCGAGTGGGGCATCAAGCCCGATCACATCGGCATCATGGGCTTTTCGGCTGGCGGCGAGCTGGCCGCGTTCGCCGCGATGAAGTCGGACTCGGGCAAAGCCGATGCGGAAGATGCGATCGAGCGCGCCAGCAGCCGGCCGGATTTTCAAGCGCTGATCTATCCTGGCACGTCGGATCTGTTCAGCGCGGAGAAAGGCATGCCGCCGGTCTTCATCGCATGTGGTTACAACGATCGACCCGACATCTCGCAAGGCATGGCCTCTCTCTACCTCAAATACAAAGCCGTCGGCGTACCCGCAGAACTCCACATCTACTCAAACGCCGGCCACGGTTTCGGCTACCGCGACGGTACCGCCACAGCCGCCGGTGCGTGGGTGTTTCGCTTCCGCGAGTGGCTGGCGGACAGCAAGCTGCTGGTGGAGAACTCGAAGTGATGATTCAGCAATCCGTCTCGAGCAGCCGTAGGAGACGAAAACGAACGAACCGTCGGCAGTCCAGTCTCCTCGCGCATTTCGTGTCTGCTCGCGGCCGATGGATCGCGATCACCACCAGAACGCGTCGATGAAAAACACCGCCACCATCGCGAGGCTGACGACGAGGCGGAGGATGAGGCCGGCAGTGGTGCCGAGGAGTGCGCCCCAGGTGGACTTGATGGCGGGACGCACCTGTTTCTCGGCGAAGATCATTTCAAAGGCGAGCGCGCCGACGAGCGGGCCGACGATGAGTCCGGGAAACGGAAAGAACATCCCGGCCATGCCGCCGATGAACACGCCGGCGATGCCCCAGCGGCTGGCACCGAACCATTTTGCGCCGAACGCACCGCTGGCGAAGTCTAGCACATACGCGAGCACGAGCAGCAGGCCGAGCAAGATGATGCCGGGCCAGCTCATGCCGGACTCGGGACGGAGCCAGGTGTGAATCAGACCCGTGACGAAAATGAGGAGCGGCCCTGGGAGCAGCGGCAGCACGGAGCCGATGACGCCAAGGACGAGCAGCGAGATCGTCAGCGTCCACACCGCCGCGCCCGACCATTGCGCCGGCTGAATCCACTGGGCGACGGAGTTCCAGACGTTCTGCCACCACTCAAGCATCGGCGAAGGAAATCTTGTCGTGGATGGAAGTGCGCACGGATTTGAGACCGGACGACGCACCGTCTTTCGGCCAGCCGAGGTAAAGCAGGCCGGCGCAGCGGTCCTCGGCACGGATGCCGAGCCAGTCGTTGAACGCACGCTCGTAAATCAGCGGAGGCGATGACCAGAAGGAACCAAGGCCGGCAGCAGTCGCCGAGAGCATGAGGTTCTGCATTGCGCACGCCACGGCTTCGATCTCCTCGATCTCGGGAATCTTGTCGCCGCCACGCCGCTCCATCCATGCGACGACGATGACCGGGGCAAGCAGAGGATTAGCGCCGAGTTTGTCGAATTTGTCTTCACGGAACTCGGCGGGCGGCGTCACCTCGCGGTACAGCCGCTGCATTTCGCCGCCGAGGCGCGCGCGTGCGTCGCCGGTGAAAGCGCGGAAACGCCATGGCTCGGTGAGGCCGTGAGTAGGGGCCCAGTTGGCGTTTTCGAGCAGTTCCATCAAGAGCGCATGTTCGACGGGCCGGTCCGTTTCCATATCAGCGGGCTTGACGGTACGGCGGCTGCGGATGAGCGCGGAGGTTTCTGCGAGCGAGGGGATCATCTGGCGGGCGGATCACTGCGGCGGAAGCAGCGGGGTGTCAAGAATGGCACACGTACTCTCGCGGCCGGGGCACAGGGTTTACGCATGAATTGCTTCTGATTGGATTCCCACGGATTCAAGACGACCACGGATTGGACTTCTTCTAAATTCATCCTTGGAATCCTGAATCGGAGCAAATCATGGACATGTTCTCAAAATGTTTGTCTGATTGAGGTTCGCGAAAAGGACCAGGATCAGGCCAGCGTGACACAACGATGCGGATTGAGAACTGGCATTCCTCTTCAAGCCCATCGGGCTTGTGTCATTAAGCGCAGGGTTCGGAGAACCCTGGGAATTGGAGGGTCGCCTTGCATTCCGTGAGCGAGAACCACAACGTGGTTCCGTCCATCGCGCGGAACCCTGCGGACGGAACCGCGTTGCGGTTCGCCCTTTATCGAATCGGTGGAGCTGCCACCCATACCCAGCATCTGCTGCGCGAACCCTTGGGCTGGAAGACAGAAGGCCGCTGGCCTTCGGAACATCGGCAGAGGGCGCAGGCGGGCGTCAGAGGCAGTCCATCGCAAATCGAGACCTCCCGGTGGTGGGTGGGCAAAATGACATTCATTTTGAGATTCGGGATATACCTCGCGTCATCACGATTTGTGAATCGCCTTTTCAATCTCACACGAAGGCACAAAGGAATGAAAGAGGAGGCAAACTTAGTGTCTTCGTGTCTTTGTGTGACACGTTCACTGAGAAGTCATTTTCACAAATTGTGATGACGCGGAGAATAACCAAAGCTCGCGAGCCAGTCGGGGCGCAAGCGACGCAGGCACGCGCCCATCACCGCCGAGGCCAGATTGGGCGCCGCGCCCTTGTCGGTGAGCAGGCAGAAGCGGCGGTTCTGCACCACGAGCTTCAGGCGCGCCTTGCACAGCCCCGCGCCCCAGCCGATGCAGTGCTCGCGATGTTTGAGCTTGTAAGCCGCCGCGCCCCAGCAGAGCAAGGCGACCCACTGGCCGTCGAGTTCGGCGACGTAGGCGCAGCGTGTCGCCCGCGCTGCGCCCGCCCTTGAGGTGGTGATGCGCGGCCATGAGCGAGCCGAACTCGTCGAGTTCGTGATCGAGCAGCGGCCGCACGACAAGCCCTTGGAGAGCGATGAGCGGTGTCGGGTGAGCGGAGGATTTCATCCCGCGTCACCGTGACTCAGGCGCGGCGATTGTCTGGCACTTTGTCACCCGCCTTGATCCTCAAGGACGTTGAGCTTCACATGATATCGCCGTGTGAAAATCGAAGGTTCGGAAAAATAGGATCGACATTTCCAATTTCATTCTATACAACGATGGATAATTCTGAAAAAGCCATGAGCCCTCCCGCTCTAAATTTCCCATCCGACACCTTCGGCATTCGGCATTCGGCATTCGGCATTCGGCATTCGGCATTCGGCATTCGGCATTCGGCATTCGGCATTCGGCATTCGGCATTCGGCATTCGGCATTCGGCATTCGGCATTCGGCGCGGAGGCCTCTTTGGAGTGCGGTGGCGCAGCCCCGGAGGGGCGCAGGCACGGCTTTCGCTCCGCGGACATTGAGCGTGCCGGCCAGGCGGCGTGTGAGGTGCCACTGGTGTGTGAGCAAAGCCAATGCGGTGTCTGCGCCACCGCAGCCCAAAGCCGCCGCGGAGGCCGCTTTCACCCGGTGCATCCCGGCCACCCATCCGCATGCCAGGACCGCCGCTCATTGCCTGCCGCGCCACCGCATCGCCGTAGGCCGGGTGTGTGCTGCGGTGCAGCCGAGTTTCGCGCCAAAGTCCGCCTCGCAGCACCGCCCGCCTCATGCGGGGTGCGATGCCGGGATGCACGCCCCTTGCTCCGTGTCCGCCGGTTCGGCCGGGCGGGTTTCTCCACGCCCGGGCTGCACCTCCCTGGCAAGGGCGCTCCTACCGCGTTCCTTCCGCCCGGTCATGAGGTCCCGACAGGCCACCATGCGGACGGATCATTTCACGGCACCTGCCGGCCATCCGTCGGCACCTGCCGACCGTCCATCGGTGTTTACCGGCTGTCCGTCGGTGCTTACCCACTGTCCGTCGGTGCTTACCGACTGTCCGTCGGTGCCTACCGACCGTCCGTCGGTGCCTACCGACCGTCCGTCGGTGCCTACCGACCGTCCGTCGGTGTCTACGGATCGTCCGTCGGTGCCTTCGGATCGTCGGGAATGCCAGATTTCCAACGAAAAGGGCATCTCGCTCCGGTTGCGCCGCCCGCCGGCAGCCCGGCGCTGCCCATGCCAGCCATCAGGCGTGCCAAAATGGCCGCTGACGCCGTCCTCAGTCCCGTCGCTCCCCAACCCGCCGTCTGCCATGAAGCCGCTCCTCTGGGACGCCATCAATCCGTTCACCGGCACGCCTTTCACCTGGGACGATCCCAATCTGCGCTGGGGCGATCCCGCCTATTACCTCGAACCCGGCGATCCCGGATTCGTCCCCTACCCCGGCCAGCTCCTTTCGACCCCCGCCACGTCCAAATCCAAATCCAAACGCCATACTCCCATGCCCAAATCCGACTATCTCAAGCGGCGCGATGACGAGTTCTCCGCGCAGCTCACCACATTCCAGAACAACATCGGCAGCCACACCGCCACCTTCGGCCTCAGTCCGGCCCAGGTGAGCGGTCAGGCCGCCGATGCCGCATACTTCGCCTACATCCTTGCCTCCCAGCAGGTATGCTCCCAGTGCAGCCAGCAATGGACGGCCTGGAAGGACATCATCCGCGGCGGCGGCGCGCCGCCGGCCACCGGCGCGCCTGCGGATGCGCCCATGCCCGCCGCCGTGCCCATCGTGGCGCCCGGCGTCGAGGCGCGCTTCCGCAAACTGGCGCAAAGCATCAAGGCCCACGCCGCATACAATCCCGCCATCGGCGAAGCCCTCGGCATCGAGGGCGCGGCGCACACCGGCCCGGACTTCGCCGTCTTCAAGCCCGAGTTTGACATCGTGCTCACCGGCGGCCAGGTCCTCGTGCGCTGGACCTGGCAGGGCCAGAGCGCCTTCCTCGACATGATCGAAATCCTTGTCGATCGCGGCGGCGGCGCCGGCTTCGTCTTCCTCGCCCAGGACACCACGCCGGGCTATGTGGACGCCACGCCCCTGCCCGCCACCGCCCAGAAGTGGAGCTACAAGGCCATCTTCCGCGTCGGCGACCAGCGCATCGGCCAGTGGAGCGACGTGGTGAGCATCACCGTCGGCGGCTGAGCTGGCGGATGGTAAGATGGTGGATAGTTGATGGTCGATGACAAATGCAACAGCGCTTCGCCCGCTCCTTTCCGCCGCCTGCCATTCATCATCTCATCATCTCATCATCTCATCATCTCATCATCTTAGTATCTTATCATCTTAGCATCTTAGCATCCAGCAACCTGCTCATTCACCCATCTTATGAAAACATCCTTGCATCATTCTTCTTTCGCATCCTGTTTCGCCACCCTCGCGCGTCTGGGCGCTTGCGCCCTGGGCCTGGGCGCGCTGTCCGCCGGGGCTGACCAGACGCTCACGGGCGTCACCACGGTCGATGGCAGTGTAGTCATCAATCCTGCCAGCGGTGCCGAGGCCCTCGCGGTGCATGGTGCCGGCACCGATGTGCTGCTGGACTCCAGCAGCCTCCACCTCCTCAATGGCAGCACGGGTGCCGGTGCGCTGGATCACAGCTGGCTCACGCATGGCGGCATCGGCTTTGCCACAGGCGATGCGCTCGCCGCTCCGGTCGGTGCGGCGGATTGGGAGGACTTCACCGCGCATCTCCAGGTCAGCCGCGCGGGCGCGGCACCGGGCGTCGGGTTTTATCTCGACCACACCTTGAGCAATGCCCAGAGCGGTGCCATCAGCCAGGTGGCGCCGCTTTACTACACCTGGCACAAGGGAGTGGCGGGCAGCGGCGGCGCGGTCAGCGCTGACATCACCCAGCGCGCCACGCCCATCATGCGCCTGGGCGGCACGTCAAACGCGCTGCGCCTGATGCACCCGGACGATGTGACGAAGTCCATCGAACTCAATCCGCAGACGGGCACCATCAAGGTGAACGACCGCATGGTGCTCACGCAGAGCGAGTGGTCCAGCCTCGATGCCGGCACGGGCACCACTGGCGTAGGCACCTACTCGGCGGCCTTTGGCTACGGAAACAATTCCTCCGGCTCGTGCACGCTCGCGGCGGGCTCCTACAATGCGGCCACGGGACCGTGCTCCGCCGCGCTTGGCTCGTGGAGTTACGCCGGCGGCGCGGCGTCCATGGCGCTCGGACTCTGGGCGTCCGCGTTGGGCAATGGGTCCGTCTCGCTGGCCGGGCCGAACACTCAGGCCTATGGCACCAGCTCGCTCGTCGCCGGTTCATGGTCCATGTCGCTGGCTGACTACTCGATGGTGCTGGGTCGCGGCTTGATGGGCAATCAGTCCGGCGAGATCGTCGTAGGTTGCTACAACGACTTCGCCAGTCCGGCCATGACGGGCCGCACCTTGCAGTTCGTGGTGGGCAACGGCGTGGAGAATCCCGCGGACATGTACACCGTGGGCAACACGCCCAACCGCAGCAACGCGCTGGAGATCGAGACCAGCGGGCGCACCACCATCCGCCACAAGAACAGCGCCGCCGATGCCAGTGCGGAGGCGCTGGCCGTGCTCGGCGCCGCCAGCGTGAGCCGCAAGCTCACGGTCACAGGCGCGGCCGCGCTCAACGGCGGGGCCACCGTCACCGGCACGCTCACCGCCACGGAAAAAGTCCGCGTGCCGCCCGGCGGCGATCTGCCCATGGCCGCCGAGTTCCAGAACGACGGCGGCCTCGGCGTGCCCGGAGCGCAGTAGGAACGAGCCTGCCGTGGCACCGTGCGCGGGCTGCGGCGCGTCCATCGCGCCCCGCTCGCGCACTCCGGCGCATGGCCTGCCAGCAACTCTAGCGCCCGCACTTCACGCCCCGCCCCCCCCTGCGCCCAGCCCTCAGTACTTCGCCCCCGCAAATCCACCCACACCACCGCCATGCACCCGCAAACGCAACCGCCGTCCAGCCAGCCGCGTTTCCTCTGGAGATACACCGCCGCCGTGCTCGCCAGCCTCATGGTCACCGATCCCTTCCTGCTCGCCGCCCCGCCCGCATGGTGGACAAACACCGCGCACCCCGAGCGGAACGTCACCCCCTCCACTCTCGCCGCGCAGCGCGACGACTTCTCGGCCGCCAACATCGGCCAGCTCAAGACCCTCGCCCGCAAAGCCATGCAGGCCATGGACGACGCCTGGCCGGGTTACGGAGCAGGTCCGGCGGTACACAGCATGGCCGCAGCCTGGGACAGCCCCGCCGCCGCGGGCGTCTCACGCGATGACTACGCCGCGGTGAACGCAGGGCAGCTTAAATCCGTGGCGAAGCCGTTCTATGACCGCCTCATCCAGCTCGGGCACCGCCCGCCAAACGCATACCCTTGGTCCTCCTCCACGGCATCCAGGGACGACTATGCTCTGGTGAACATCGGCCAGGTGAAGAGCTTGTTCTCCTTCGAGATACCCCCGCAATTCCTGCCGCACACCGACCAAGGCGTCTCAACCCACCAGGGCCTGACCGCCGTGCAAAGCATGCTTGCGACTTACCAGCAAATGCTGGCCAATCTGGCCATGCTCAACACGCTGCTTGCCTCATGGCAGACGATGAAGGACAACCTCGATGCGCTGCGGGACCTTCTTTGGGCATTGGCCGACGAGGCCGCCCAGTTGGGAGACGACAATACGCTGGACCAGATCCAGGACGTGATCCATGACCTCAACGGCACCGCCAGCGCGATGCCCCGCGCTCCAGGCATTCATCTTCAAGTCCAGTTGCGCCATGTGCTTGACAGTTGGGGCATGTCATCTCTCGACGGCCAGCCAATCTATCAACATGCCGAGACTCGGATGCTCGAATCCTGGGTGCGCCTCAACGGCGGACCGATCTGGGACCGCCTGATGCCCACCGACGGCGTGATCAGCTACCACTGGCCCATGTATGTCCCTGGTGAATTTCCACCTGACGAACTGCCCGTGGGTCCGGGCGACCAAACGCTGGTTTCGACCTGGATGGACGTTCCGGTGTCTGCCATGAGCACGTTGGCCAAGTACGTGGAGATGCCCACAGTCAGTGTTGCGGGATCGTACGTCAGTCTTTCCGGCACGGTTTCCGTCCAGGAGTGCCGTGTGCGTCTGCACGCCGACGGCCTGTTGGACTCCCCGCACACCGAGTCCTTTCTGTTGTTGAGCCGCAAGGGGAACTATTCACCCGCCGCATTCGATCAGAGTGTAATGGATCAGATCAGCAATCACGCTCTCAGCCCGTCGTCCTTCTATTCACCGACCAGCATCTTCGACTACGGCGACATCCCGCCGCCGGACACCGTCACGCCCGGTACTCCGGGCGGACCCGCCGTGATCACCCTGACCATCGAAAAAAACGCGACGACAAGCTTGCCGGCAAGGGTGCCGGCACCCCAGCCAGACGCGCATGATCCCGCGGTACCTGCCAACGGCGCGAAGATGATGGACGTCGCCCTCCTCCCGGTGGAGGTAAAGGTGCATCAGATGGATGGCTACGTTAGCCCAACTGGCAGCCGCCGTTATTACAACTACTTCCCTCGAAACGAGCCAATAGCCTCCAACTTGTTCGCGCTTTGGCCAAATGAAGAGGCGCATGTGAAACTGCGAGGGTTAGACGACATTATAGCCTCACTGCCTCAAGGCACGATTCAATGGACCTCCACTGGAACCACGGTATTTGAAGTCAAAACAAACAGAAAGGAAGTTCGCATCGCGCGTGCCACTCCCGGGGAGTTTTCGGTCACTGTCACAGTCGGAAGCGACCAACACAAAGTTTACTTCGATGTTCCCGACGTTGGCCCAAATCTTGAAGAAGATTTGCCGCTCATCATCGGCGCGGAAAAAGCCTGGGCGATTCGTGTGAAGTCAGGTGAAATCCGTGAGGCAGTTAAAACGAGATTCTCAGACGACAAGGTCAAGCAAGATGCGATCAAGCACCCCACATGGTCAGCTTGGCTGTGCCAAGCCTATGGGAAAGCAATCGCCATCACTGTTACGAACGCGCATGAAGCGACAAACAAAGAGAACAAGAGCTTTGCGTTCGACTCAACGATGGACCTCCATAACAATCGAATTGGGTTTGCCGAGTGGGAAGTTCAGCATGTGATGAATCCAGGAGCCATCTTCACAATCGATCAGTGGATCGACAAGATGGTGCCGCACTACTCTTCCGGTGATCTTTGGATCTGGTGGGAAAAGACACCTGAGTCGAATGATAGCGATGGCATGCTCAGGAAGGCTAACAACCAGAAGATCAAATGAGAATCGCCTCACGTTGTTTATTGGTGCTGTCGATAGCGTGCATGATTATTTTTGCACGCACACCACTGTGTCACGGTCAATCCATCGCGGATGTTCTGCCTGATGCCGGATTGCAAAACCTCGGCATGGGGACCACCGAAGCTTCGTTTGTCCAGCGTTTCCCCGGTGCAACGAAAGGATCATCACGAGAAGGAGCGGCGCAGTATTGGCTTCCACGATCTCAAGGCGAAACCCTAATCGTCAACTTTCGCAACAATCACCTCGCGTCAGAGTCACTCAGTTACAGCTCACTAACGCCAAACGTCCAACAAGCTCTCACGACTAGAATCCTCCAGCAATGCCGAGAACGATACGGAGAAGAGCAGCTTATTCCTGTTGGAAAAGTTGTGAGCCAGGGTGCTGCCAAAATTGAATCAGCCGTTTTTAGTCTCGCCCCATCGATTTCGATGATCGTTCAGTCGTCGGAGGTGGAGCTTTCAGTCATCATGGCTGACTTTAGACTAATCGACCGTGAGCGGGTTCTAATCCCATTCGAGAGCGTTATTGATCGTCTCAAAAAATCCGATCCTCTCAAGGCAGAGTCTACTACTCCACAACAAATCACGGACTTCATCGCGAGCGAACAGGTTGGCGGAACTCCGAGCAAGGTGCCTGGAATAGACGGTGTGAAGTCCTCGCGAGCACCGAAACCACCCAAAGTGAAACTAGCGACGCCGCACAATGAACCAACCTCATCAACACCGTGGAGCATCATCGTTGTCTTTATCGTGGCGGCTGGTGGCCTGCTGTGGTTGTTGCTCAAGCGGCGTTCGTGAGCATGGGGCGAGTGCAACGCTGTTCCGGCCTGCAACGCTTCTTCCCACCGCGCCGAGTGCCTGAGCTTGGCATTATGCGGCGAGCGTTGCGGCCTTCGTGTGTCACTCGCTTCGATGGGGCGTTGAGGACTGCGAAAGTCCCCCGTCATCAGGCCGCATAATGGGGCGCTGCAGGCAACCGGCCCCCCGTTCGGCTCTGGTGCGTCTGGAGTGCTGGCGGGAGTCTGGGGTTCGCCTCACAAGTCAGGCTCGTCCCTCGCGTCCCACCGCCTGCGCCCCGTGGCTTCGGGTGCTCGTGCCTCGCAGGCCGCCTCCCCGGCCCTCGCTCCGCTCGCCCTGCGCCACCAGGCGCAGCCAGCCGCTTCGCTTTTGAAGCTCCGCACCCGCACCCACGGGTAAACAGGGTCAGGCTACAACTGCTTGACAGAATGCAGGTTTTGCTGCGGCAGCGGTGCATGGCACGCAGCATTCGGATTCAGGCGGCAGGGGAACGGGGAGCAAGAGCTTGACTGACAATGCAAACAATGCGCCCTTCGATCACTCGTCGTGAATCCTGTCTTCACTGCTGACTGCCGACGCCCTGCGGGCCGCGTGGGGCCGGCTTGAGCATCGAACCGGCGACCATGCCGAATGCGGCGGCGACGAAGGCGGCGATGCCGGGCACGTCCTTGCCGACGCTCCTGGCCCACTCTGCGGTGGCGGGCATCTTTTCCATCGTGAGATGCAGCATGGGCACCGCCGCGCCGAGGAAGATGGCACCGAGCGCGCCCCAGTCGTTTGCGCGCTTCCAGTAGCAGCACGAGATGAGCAGCACCGACATGCTGGAAAGATAAATCGAGCCGGTGAGCGCGAGGTAGGACCAGATGTTGCCCTCCACCTTGTACACCAGGCCGAAGATGAAAAGGTAAACGCCGATGAGTGCGACGATGAAGCGGTTGCAGAGGATCGCGCGGCCATGCGACCACTGCGTCTTGCGGAAGGGCGCGAGGATGTCGTTGTAGATCACGCTGCCCCAGCTCAACATGTAGGAGGAGTCGGTGCTCATGTCCGCGGCGAGCATGGCGGCCACGAGAAGGCCCATGAGGCCGACAGGCAGGAAGGTGGAGAGGAACTTCGGCATGGCCGCCAGTGTGTCGTCGCCCGCGGAACTCAAGGGCAGGGTGGCCAGCGCGGCGATGCCCCACAGTCCGGGGATGAGCCACCGGCACACAAAAAAGAAACTGGTGCGCGAGTAGATGCGCCGGCCGGTCTCGGCATCCTTCGCCGCGAGCAGGCGGGCGATCGTCGTCTGCCACGTCAGGGTCGCCGCCGTGGCGACGAGGGCCTGGTTGAACAGGTAGCACCAGCCCATCCGCGGGTTTGCCAGCGGATTGAACCCACCCTCGCCATGATGCGTGTGCACGGCATCGACCAGGCGGTCCCAGCCGATCTGAGTCAGGATCATCACCGTCACCACGAGCAGGCCGACGCTCATCACGACGAACTGGAGGAAGTCGGTGACCAGCACCGAGAGCATCCCGCCCATGATGGTGTAGATGGCCACCATCAGCAGCAGCGCGCCCATCATCAGCGTGAGGTGCGCGGGGTCGAAGCCGCAGACGGCGCAGAGGAAATCGCCGCCGATTTTCAGGAACACCCCCATGTTCAGCAGCCCGCCCATCACGATGACCACGCCAGAGAGCCAGCGCACGCGCGGACCAAAGCGCTGCTCGAAGAGCTCTGGCAGCGTCATCGCGCCCGAGGCACGCAGCGGCCTCACGCAGAAGCCGGTCACGCCGATCACGAACATCGCCGCCGCCTGGCAGAGTCCGGGCGTGGCACCCGCGAAGCCCTGCGTGTAGCCGCTTTCGGCCGCATACATGCAGGTGATGATGCCGAACTCGGTGGCCGCCAGCGAGGCGATGCCGAGATACAGATTCATCTCGCGGCCCGCGACGAGAAAATCCTCCACGCGATGCACGTAGCGCCGCACCCACAGTCCGGCGACCATCGTGCCGAGCAGATAAAGCCCCACGATGCTGCCGTCCACGACCCAGGAAAAATGCGACATGCGCGCGAGATTAATCAGGATGGGCCGAGTTTGGCAAACTCATTTGTGCTGTACGGAGTATTCGATTCGAGCAGCCTGAACGAGAGCGGGCCGGTCGTCGCTCGCAACGACAGTGAAAAACGCGCAAACACTCCCGTTATGGACGCATGGCACACAGGTTTCGCAGGCCAGAGGTATTCATTTCAGCGGCGAGTGCGGATTTGAAGTCCGTCCGCGACGAGGTGAAGGCAGTCGTTGACCGGATTCAATGCCACGGGGTGACGCAGGAGACTTTTCCTCAAAGCTACGAAGAGGTCACGGAGATGCTGCGGGGCATCATGGAGAACTGCGACGCGGTCATTCACATTGCCGGCGTGTGCTACGGATCGGAGCCTCAAGGACTGCCGCTCGGTGGCGGCCGCAGAAGCTACACCCAGCTTGAAAGGGAAATGGCCCTCGGGTTCAGCCGCCCCGTTCCCGTGTTCGTGTATGTGTGCGGCACGGCATTCGACTACGATCCTCACGAGCCGGAGCCGGAGGACAAGAAGATGCTCCAGATGTCCTACCGCGAGATGTTGATGTCCGCGCCGACCAAGTGGGAATCGCCGAGTTGCCGTGCGGGCCTGCTGCAACTGGTGGCCGAGAATCCGACAGCGCTGATCCAGATGAGGGAGACTGCCGCCCGGCTGGCCGAGGAACTCGAAGCGCTCAAGGCAGTGATCCAGAAACTGAGCCGGAACGCGGCTGACGAAACGATCACGAGAGGCAAGGCCCTGCCGGAGTTCTCAACGCAAGACCTGCTGGTCGAGGTGGCCCGCAGACTTGCCAAGTCACCGGTTGATCTTGAAGGCGCGATTACGGGCGGCTGCCGACGGGCGCTCCCGTGCCATGCGGCAACGGCTCAATTGCTGGCGGGAAGGATACAAGATGCCCGTCTTTCCTGGAAACTGGCGCTCAAGGAAAACGTCGCAGCCTTGAATGCGCCGGGGCCCGACGACGAGATGCAGGCATTCCGCAAATCCGTGGCCAAAGACATTCTCGGCGACTTTGAGGCTGGCATTTACGCACTGCTGCTGAACCGCTCCTTCGACCAGATCAGCGTGATGCTGAGGGAAACAAGCGCCGCCCTCTCCGCTCCGGATTTCGAGAGTGAGCAGAGATCTCTCGATACATGGAACGACGACATCGAACATATCCGTTTGTTGCATGAAGGCGGATGAGCAGGCCTTGCAAAGGCGAGCAAAGTTCGTCGCACTTGCATACAAGCGATGCGTAGCGCATTTCCAGGAACAGGACGCCGGGGACATCTGCAAGCAGTGTGTGTCGGGGGTGAAGCTCGCGTGCACCCTGCGAGATCTCGCTGAATGCAGCGAACCCGACGAGGCCGTGCGGCATCTGGACGAAGCCGCTGTTTGCTGCAACACACTGCTCGATACCCTCCGCCTGTCCATTCCAGACATTGGTGACCTGACGACCGATGCAGACTTTCTGCTGAACGCCATCGACTCGGCAGCGAAGCGAAATCGATGTGCGGGATTGTCCGAAAACCTGAATGCCGAGTTTGTAGAGAACGCCATCACGAATTGGATCGATGACGTGGTGAGGCGGGCTGCTCCGGCACAAGGGAAGACTCCCGGCCTGAACGACGATTCCGTGGATTCCCAGCTCGGCCTGGTTCTCCACTGTTACATCGATCTTTTGCGACGCAGACGACGCGCTGGCTGAACCTGCCCCGTCCGTTTGCTCCCATAGAGTTTCAGGACGATTGTTTCACCGTCTTTTGCTCACGAGTGCCCGTGCGCGTGCAGTCCGGTCCAGCCGCTCCACGCCATCACGAGCGCCAGCACCACGAGCAGCGCACAGGAGACGTAGGGCGCCTTTCGCATCAACTCGCTGAATCCGGTGAAGCGCCGCTGCGCCTTCTGCACGCTCCATGCGGCGAGCGCGCCGACGGTGACCATGGTCAGCGCCAGTCCGAAGCTGAATGCGCCCACGATGGCAAAGCCGAGCGCGACCTTCTTGAGCTGCAGGCACACGAGAAGGATGGTAAATGCGGCGGGGCAAGGCATCAGCCCGCCGGTGATGCCAAACAGGACGATCTGCGGCGTGGTGACGCTTCGGTTCGCGAAACGGCGCGCGATATCCTCGGCATGAGCACGCTCATGGGCATCCTGGTACACGTCGTCCCCGGCGAGCTTGATCTCCTCGATCACCGGGGCGTGCGCGCGACCGTGGTCGCCCTCGTGCGGGTGGCCTTCGTCAGGGTCATGCTCATGTTCGTGCGCCTCGCTGAATTTCAGCCGGTAGGTGTGCGCGTGATCATCGTGACCCATGGTCAGAGTGGCCGTGAACTCGTGCGGCTCGGGCACTGTGGCGGCGGACTCCCAGAAGCCGGCAGCCGGCTCGAACTTGAAAAGCTGCGTGCTGCCATCGAGCCGCGCGGTCTCGATGGTCAGGCGCGTGCCTCTTGGCAGCGGGACGGCATCGCCATTCGCGCGGCACGGATGAATGCGGAAGCGCGGCGGCACGCCGTCTTCGAAGATGGCGATCTCGAGCCAGCCGTGGCCGGTGTCGAGCATCACGCCGCCATGCGGTCCCTGCGTGCGCTTCTTCGCCAGGAGAGAGGCAAAGCGGCCCGGCGAACTGAGGCTGGAGGGAAGCTCCACCGGATGCATTTCCCCTGCCCCGCCCTCGACGGGGTGCGCATGATCGTGAGAGTGCCCATCGTCACGCGCGTGTCCGTGTCCGGACCCGTGATCGTGGTGATGACGGTGATGCCCATGCGAATGGCCGTGATGATGACCGTGATTGCGCTCGTGTGAGTGCGCATGCCCGTGTCCGTGCTCCGCCGCCTCACGGACCTCGCGCCGCGTGCGCACGAACATCCACGCCGCCAGCGCGAGGATCATGACGGCGGAGGCGAGCTGAAGGTACGGCTCGATGGTCTCGGCACTCCATTTGCTGCCGTAGTTCAGCGCCAGCGCCGCGAGCAGCCAGATGAGCAGCGAGTGCGAGATGGCGGCGGACAAGCCCAGCAGCACGGCCTGCCAGACAGTACCGCGGATGGCGATGATAAAGGCCGCCATCATCGTCTTCGAGTGCCCGGGCTCCAGGCCGTGCAACGCGCCGAGCAGAATAGCGACGGGAATGTACAGCCAGACATGGACGCTGCCGCTCTGGATGAGATGTTCGATGTCCGTCATGCGATGAAAAGAGCAATGTAAAACGCGCCGCACCAGCCGATCTCCGCACCTCTTTTTCCGTGAACACCGCTCGTCACTCACCATCGCACCTTCGTCCGCTCCGCCACAGGAAAGATTGATTCCGCCTTCATCTTCACTCGTTTTGGCATTCCTGATTTCCAATGCCGTAAGGCACCTCTTTAGCTTTGGTATTTATACTCAGCGTGATGCGGTTTGTATTGCCTTGAAAAAATGTCGGCAGCGTCATGAAGAAAGCTTGATCGCGCGCCGCTGATTCCGCCATCATCGCAAACGCGACGCAGCGGCCCCGGTTTCTGCCATCCGGCCTGTTCGTGCCTCGCATTGCCCCGCAAGAACTCAAGCCCACCACCCCCATGAACTCACACGTCCGATTGTTTCTGCCAGCCGTCGCGCTCTTGAGCATGGCTTCCTGCGCCCTGCCCCCGCGCGAGGCGTGGCGCGTGGTGCAGCGCGATGGTCTCCTGCCCTACATCGCCGTCGAAATGGGCCGTCGCCCGGTGCCGCCTTACGTCCGCTTGCCCGCCACGAACTCGCGCTTTGTCACTGTCACGGCCGCCAGCGCCAAGGCTCCTGCCGCTGCGGTCCCGGGTCAGGCGCAGGCGGTGCGGTCCGCCGGGGTTTATGTGGCACGCTCGCCGAGCGCGATTCAGAGTTCACGCTACCTCGTCGTGACGTCTGCTGAGGAAGAGAGGCGCGCCGCAACTGCGGCGGCTGTTCCGCGGCCCGCGCCCGCGCACTACACGGCCCCGGCAGCAGCGGCTTTGCCAAAGTCCGTGCCAGCAGTACCTGCCGCCAGCCCGAAGCCGGTGGAGAAGACGGTCGTCAAACCAGTGCCGCGGCCCGCTCCGCGGACTTCCGTCACGACGCTGCAGCCGAAACCGAAACCGGCTCCTCCTCCGCCTCCCCGGCCCGCTCCGCATCCCGAGAAACCATCCGCCGACGAACTCGCCAACGTCCCGCGTGCCAAGCCCATGCCGCCAGAACCCACAACGGGTGAGCCTGTCGTGACAGCCAGGCCCGCAGCTCCATCCGCACCGACATCTCTGCCAGCCGTGGCGCAGGCCACACCTCCGCCGGCGAAGCCAACGTCTGGAGGAAACGCCCCCTCACCTTCCCCGGGCAAATCGGTGCCGACGCCGAAGCGACCGGTGAGTGTTCCCGGCGAGCTGCCCTTTGGCACGCCGATCCCCGGTCGCCCTGGCTTGGTGAACAGTCCCTTCGCCGGAAAATACCAGCTCGTGGACGTCACCGGCCTCAATGCCGGCCAGGAAGTGAAATGCCCTTACACCGGCAAGCTCTTCCGCGTGCCCGGAGTGCAGCAGGCAAAGGATACGAGCAAGCCGCCCCTCGAAGCACCGCCATCACCCGAAAAGAAGACGAACGGAACGAAGAAGCCGTGAGCCTCTCTACTTTTACTTCTTTCCGCGGTCGTTGAATCGGGCGACCTCGCGGGCGGCCTCGCGGTTTTCGGCCCGGGCTTTGATGTCCTGGCGCTGGTCGCCCTTCGTCTTGCCGCGGCCGACGCCGATCTCGACCTTCACACGCGGGCCTTTCCAGTAGAGCTTGAGCACGGGCAGCGCGAGGCCCTTCTGGAGCGACTCGGCGGTGAGCTTGTTGATCTCCCGTTTGTGCAGCAGCAGACGACGCGTGCGGCGGGCCTCATGCTGGACATGGCTTGCCTTGTCGTAGGGCTGGATGTCGAGGTTGTAGAGCCACACCTGGCCCTTGTCCACGCGGGCGAAGGCGTCGGAAACATTCACCTTGCCCTGCCGGATGGACTTCACCTCCGTGCCGCGCAATTCCACGCCGGCCTCGTAGCGTTCGAGGATGTGGTAGTCGCGCGGGGCTTTACGGTTGGTGGCGATCTCGGACACGGCGGAAAGGAATCGGCAGGTTGATGGCGGCAGGTTGATGGAGGCATCAACGAATCCGTTCGTCAGACAGCTGTTGAATGGAGTGCGGGCTTGGACGACCCGCCGTTCCTCCACCATCAACCATTCACCAGTCCACCGGCGCGCCAAAGCGCGCTACTCCTCATCCTGCACGTCCTCGATCTTGATCTTGCCCTGGATGATCTCCAGCAACGCGATGTCCGCCTCCCGGATGCCGGGGCGGCGCTCGACGAGGGCAGGACGGCCAAGGGCAAGCTGTTTCACACGCTTAGACACCATGTTGATCAACACGGGCGGGTCAGGAATGACTTGGGCGGCTTGTTCGACGAGATCGGCTCTCATAGGCGGTTGATTGACGGCTGCACTGCGCGAAGCACCGGTTGTGGGAAACTCGAGCAGGCCGCCGGGCGTGGATTTTTGGTCTGTGGATTCAAGGCACCTGCCGGAGGACTGATGCCCGGGCGACAGGAGGGCCGGGAGAATAGTGATCCGGTCACGAGGCGCAAGGGAAAAGACGGGCCTGGAACAAGCTCAACCGCCACGGCCCTGATGCGGGCAGCAGCAGCACTTTGGGGTGACTCATGTTCGACGCGCACACTGCGTAAGGGCACCAAGAACCGGGAGCCGCCGGCACGACGACAAGCTCGCGCTCAATCCCCCGCCGCGATCACGTCAGCGTCAGGGCGCAGTTGCAAGCCCATGAGCACCCAGTCGTGACCGCCGCCGGACATGTCGCGCAGATAGCGGGGCATCCGCAGCATCTCGACGAAGCCGGCCTCCTGAAAGCAGCGCATGGAGGCGGCACGCTCGCCATTGAATTCCGCCTCCAGGCGCAGCAGGCCGCAGTGACGTGCCACGCTGGTGATCTCGTCCACCATCATGCCGCTGACGCCGACCTCCCGGTACTCGGGATGAGTAAGGCAATGCACGCGGCCGATATGCCGCTTCCAGCCGCCCTGCCGGTGCTGCAGCGTGACCATGCCGATGATGTGATCGTGCGCGATGGCCAGCAGCGTGATGGCGCTGTCGAAGTCGAGGTCCTGGCACCAGCGCCGACGAAAGCGGGCTGTGCCCAGACGCTGCTTGATGAAAAGGCGCTCCACTTCCGGCACGGCGCGCAGGAACGATACGAACGCATTCTCGTCCGCACTCTGCTGCGGCCTCACGGTGCACATGAGGCCGTCCTTCAGCAGGCGCGTGGCGGGGTATTCTTCCAGGGCGTCTTCGAGCATGGCAAGCCGCGGATGATACACGGAAACAGGAATAGTGACAGCCGCAGGTCGGACATTGTTCCTCCTGCCGGACACGGTCGAAACAGCAGACGATCTCATCACCGGGAAATATCGGTGCTCCGCCGGGCAGCACGGCGCGCTTGAAACTCTGCCGGCGCAAGCCGACGCCGATGTCGCACGCAGGTCCGGTCAGGCCTGCCGGCAGATCAGCACTCCGCAAAGATGCGCTGGTACGACGTGCGGATCATGCCGAGATACTCCGCCTGATCCATCGCCCACAGGCGGTTCGAGAATATCTCGACTTCACGGAATCCATCGAAGCCCGCGGCGTCCACCCAATCGCTGATCTGGCGGATCGGGATGCAACCTTCCCCCATCAGACCGCGATCGTTGAGCAGATCGATGGTAGGCGTGCGCCAGTCGCAGATGTGGAGGGCGAAGAGGCGGCCCGCCTTGCCGGTGTGCGCGATTTGCGATTTGAGTTCGGGATCCCACCAGATGTGATACACGTCGGCGGCGATGCCGAGCACCTCCGGAGAGCCGAGCGCGTCACAGATTTCATTCGCCTGCCGCAGGGTGTTCACCGCACTGCGGTCGTCCGCATACATCGGATGCAGGGGCTCGATGGCGAGCCGCACACCCGCGGCCGTGGCTTCCGCCAGCACGGCGGCGATACCGTCCGCGATTTGTTTTCTCGACTCGGTCAGCGGCTGCCCTGGCGCCGCGCCGCACACCAGCACGATGAGATTCGTGCCCAATTCGTGCGCCTGCTCGATGGCGAGGCGGTTGTCATCAATGCCCTTCTGCCTCCCTTCCGCCGTCGCCGCCGGAAAGAATCCGCCGCGGCACAGGCTCACGATCTTCATGCCCGCTTCGCGCGTCTGCCGGCCTACCGCCCGGATGTCGCGGCCTTCAAGATTGTAACGCCACATCGTGATGCCGCCGATGCCTGCGGCAGAGTAGCGCGCGATGCACTCCTCAACGCTCCAGGGTTTGTTTGTGATGGTGTGAATGCACAGCCGGCGCATGAGGCGTGACGGGTAGCGCCGGGGAGTCCTTTTGCAACTTCCCGAAGACTTTCCGATGAAGCTGCCGTCGGACTGCCGTTCTTCTCGGCGATGCAAAGGGTCCCCCTCCTCGTCTTCTTGATGACCGCCGCCGCTCCCGCGAGCCGGGCGGAACTGTCGTTCAATCGCGACATCCGCCCGATCCTCTCTGACAACTGCTTCTACTGCCACGGCCCGGACAAGAACCGCCGCAAGGCCGAGCTGCGTTTGGATGTGCGCGAGGAGGCGCTGGCGAAAAAGGCGTTTGAACCTGGCAAGCCGGATGCGAGCGAGTTGATCAAGCGTCTGTTCACTCGCGATGAAGACGATGTGATGCCGCCGCCGGACTCGCACAAGACGCTCAGCGCGAAGCAGAAGGACACGCTCAAGCAATGGATCGCCGAGGGTGCTAAGTACGAGATGCACTGGGCGTTCATCCCGCTGCGCCTGGCAGAAGTCCCAAGGAACGGCGCTTTGCAAGCGCCGACGGCGGTTGAAAACCACCGCTCCTTGAATGCCATCGACTACTTCATCCGTGAGCGTCTTGCCCAGGAAGGACTGAAGCCCTCGCCGGAGGCCTCGAAGGAGACGCTCATTCGCCGCGTGACGCTCGATCTCACGGGTTTGCCACCGACCATCGCGGAGGTCGATGCCTTCCTGGCCGACACGTCGCCGCAGGCTTATGAGCGCGTCGTGGATCGTCTCCTGAAGTCGCCGCACTATGGCGAGCGCATGGCCATCGACTGGCTGGACGCGGCGCGGTATGCGGACTCGAACGGCTACCAGGTGGATCGCGACCGCGAACTGTGGCCTTGGCGGGACTGGGTGATCAAGGCGTTCAATGCCAACATGCCGTTCGACGAGTTCACCATCGAGCAGATCGCCGGTGACTTGCTGCCGAATGCGACGGCAGACCAGAAGATCGCGACCGGGTTTCATCGCAATCACATGCTCAATGAGGAAGGCGGCGTGCTCGCGGATGAATTCCTGGCGGAATACACGGCGGATCGCGTGGAGACCACGGCAGCGGTTTGGCTCGGGCAGACGTTCAGTTGCGCGCGATGCCACGATCATAAGTTCGATCCCTTCACGCAGCGCGACTACTACTCGATGAAGGCCTTCTTCCACAACGTGTCGGAGAAAGGTGTTGGCGCTTACGGCAGTCCGATCCGCATCAATGCGCCGCCCTTCCTGCGTTTGCCGACAGCGGAGCAAACCACGAAGCTCGCAGCACTCGAAACCGGGATCGCGGCGGCAAACAAGCAGCTCGCCAGCTCGAAGACCGAGTCAGCGTCGGCTGTGGAAGGCTGGATCAAGCGACTCACGGCCGAACCCGTGGCGTGGACTCCCGCCAAGATCGCCAACGCAAAGCCCGCAAAGGCAACGGTCGAAATGAAGGGTGATGGTGCTGTCGTCGAACCAACGAGGACGGGCGGTTCGTTCACGCTTGCCTGCTCGATTCCCATTTCCACCGGTCGTGCCACGGCGATACGGCTTGAATGCGCGAACGCTGCGATGAGCGGCTCGGCACGCTGGCTGGATGTGAGTGCCACCTTGGACAAGAAGCCGGTGAAACTGCGCGCGGCGGAGAACGCGGGCTCGCTGGCGGCCGCGGAACTGAAAAAGACGCTCGATGGCGCACGGCAGACCTTTGTCGGCGTGGGGCCGACAGAGAAGCGGGCGGTGACGGGTGTCTTCGAATTGGTGGAACCAATCAAAAGCGACAAGCCGCTTGAGCTTCAACTCACCGTCGAGTGCGGTCAGGCATCCGGCCCGATGTTGTGGAGTGTTTCGACCACCGAGTCCGACGCTGAATTGCTCGTGCCCGCATCGATTGCTGCTCTCGCCAAACTTCAGAAGCGCACACCGGCGCAGACCAAGCGGCTCACGGAGTTCCATGCCGAGCAGAGCCCTGCGTTGCGCGCCCTGGACGACAAGATCACGTCGCTCACACAACAGCGAGATGCCACCGAGCGCGAGGTGCAGACCTCGCTCGTCATGGACGAGATGAAGGACCCGCGCTCGACCTTCATCCTCATGCGCGGAGCCTATGACAAGCCCGGCGAGCAGGTCACGGCCGCCACGCCCGCCGTGCTGCCTGCGATGGACAGGTCGTTGCCGAAGAACCGTCTCGGTCTCGCGAAGTGGCTGGTGAGTCCGCAGAACCCGCTCACACCTCGTGTCATAGTGAACCGCCTCTGGCAGCAGGTCTTCGGAGCGGGTCTCGTGAAGACGAGCGAGGACTTCGGCTCTCAGGGAGCGCTCCCATCGCATCCCGAGTTGCTCGACCGGCTCGCCAGCGAGTTCATTCGCAGCGGTTGGGACGTGAAGCATCTAGTGAAGCTCATGGTCACGAGCGCGACGTACCGCCAGAGTTCAGAGTTCTCGGTTCAGGGTTCTCAGTTGGACCCGGAGAATCGTCTGCTGTGGCATGGACCGCGTTTCCGCCTCATGGGCGAGATTGTGCGCGATCAGGCGCTCGCGGCGAGTGGTTTGTTGCGTGATCAAATCGGCGGTCCCTCGGTGAAGCCGTATCATCCGCCGGGGCTCTATGAGCAGGTCGTCGCGGGCAGCAGTGCGGGCACTTATGTGCAGGGCAAGGGCGACGATCTGCGCCGCCGCAGCCTCTACACTTATTGGAAGCGCAGCGTGCCAAACCCGGCCATGCTGCTCTTCGACGCGCCCTTCCGCGAGACCTGCACTCTGCGCCGTCCACGCACGAACACGCCGTTGCAGGCGCTCAACGTGATGAACGATCCGACCTACGTCGAAGCCGCGCGCTTCCTCGCGCAGCGCATGTTGCACGAGATCAGCGGCAGCGTGGACTCGCGCATCGAGCATGGATTCAAGCTGCTGTTCGCACGGAAGCCGTCGGCGAAGGAAATCGCAGTGCTGCGCGCTTCGTTCGAGCGCGCTCAGGCCGACTTTGCCAAGGACAAGGAAGCGGCAAAGTCACTGCTCGCCGTGGGCGAGGCGGGTCTGGATGCGAAGCTGGATGTCGTGGAGCTGGCGGCATTCACGACGGTGGCGGGCACGCTGCTCAATCTCGACGAAACCGTCACAAAAGAGTGATCCATGCACATGCACCGGCCCGCGTCCCAACGAGCACGAAGACGAAGCGATCTTTCGCATCGCCTGCGGCGTCATCCTGACTGTCCATCAGTGTCCCCGACGCACCCAGACAAACCACTTGCCACCGGCCTGCGTTCTCGCTCCCCTTCCGCGAATTCCAATCCAAGTCATCATCATCCCATGAAGCTCACGCTCCGCTCACTTCTGTTCGCACTCGCCGTCACGTCATCCGCCCGCGCGGAAAACTGGCCGAACTGGCGCGGCCCGAATCAGGATGGCTCCAGCCCGGAGAAAAATCTGCCGGCCAAATTCAGCAAGACCGAGGGCGTGAAATGGGCCGCCCCCCTGCCCGGCCTCTCCGCCAGCGTGCCGGTCGTTTGGGGTGACAAGGTTTTCATCACCGCGCCCATCGAGGACAAGAAGCAGCTCGTCGGCCTCTGCTACGATGCAAACACCGGCAAGGAGCTGTGGCGCAACGTGATCTCGGAAGGCGATCTGCAATGGGACAACAAGAGCAATTTCGCGTCGCCGAGCGCCACCACCGACGGCAACCGCGTGGTGTTTCTCTTCGCAAACGCGGTCATCGCCAGCTTCGATTTCAGCGGCAAGCAGGAGTGGAAGCGGGATCTGAAGGAGACGCACGGCGCCTTCGGCACGCAGTGGACCTACGGCAGCAGTCCGCTGCTCGATGGCGGCAGGCTCTACATCCAGGTGCTCCAGCGAAATGAAGATTTCGACTTCCAGGGCTTCCACAAAGGCACGCCCGGCAAGCCGCACGACAGCTACATCCTCACGCTCGATCCGGCGACGGGGAAGGACGTGTGGAAGGTGATCCGCCCTTCCGATGCGATGAACGAGACCCTCGAAAGCTTTGCCTCGCCGGTGTGCGCGACCGTCAACGGCCAGCGCCAGCTTTTCATCATCGGTGGTGACTGCATCACCGGTCACGACGCCGCGACTGGCAAGGAACTGTGGCGCTGGGGCAACTGGAACCAGGATCAGAACAAGAACCTGCGCCTCGTGCCATCCGTCGTCGTTGGCGACGGCATCGCGCTCGCATGTTCCCCGAAGAAGCGGCCCGTTTTCGGCGTGAAGCCCGGCCTCAGCGGCAAGCAGAATGACAGCGCGCTCGCATGGACGAGCGATCCGAAGGACTTCACCAGCGATGTGAGCACGCCTGCGTTTTACGGAGGCAAGTTCTACGTGCTCGACAGCGATCACCGCACCATCACCTGCGTGGAGCCGAAGACCGGCAAGGTCGTGTGGACCGGCGAGACGGGAAGCAAGTCGAAGTTCGAGAGCAGCCCGACCGTCGCCGACGGCAAGATTTACATGACCAACTTCTGGGGCGACGTGTATGTCGTGAAGGCCGGCGGCGACAAGTTCGAGCTTCTCAGCGTGAATGAGATGGGCGACGGCACGAAGCCGAACGGCGACGCCAAGAGCTGCCGCAGCAGCATCGCCGCCGCCAATGGCCGCCTCTTCATCCGCACGCAGGACAAGTTGTATTGCGTCGGCCAGTAAGGATCCACGCAGCCCCGTAGGGCGGGTTTGTCCGGCGCGAATATTGAACGAAAACGGCGAAAACCTGAACGCCGGATAACCCGCCCGCCTCAACGGACGGATGCGTGACTGCGACGGGCGAGGCGTGAGAGCGTTCGGACACGACATGAGGCGGGTAGTACCGCGAGATTGCCTCTCGTGCCACCGACGCCGGCGGCGCGGAACATACCCGCCCTACGACATGCCGGTACGCGCCCCAAGAATTCCTCCGCCCCATGCGTTTCGGTGGCTCCATGATTCTCCGTCCGTTCCTGTTTTCAGTCCTTTGCTTCTTCACGCTCTTCCCAGCACTCGCCCCAACCCACGCCGACACGCCGGTGGAGATGATCCAGTCGTATCAGGCCGACGCCTCGCTGCTGTCGCGTCACTGGCAGGTCGCGGGCTGTTCCGCCGCCGAAATGGCGCGGGAGAAAAAGTTGCTGCTCGACTGGCAGAAGCGTCTGGCCGCGCTCGACTTCGAGAAGCTGGGCGCAAATGATCGCGTGGATGCCATCCTGCTTCGGACGTCACTCGACTCGTCGCTGAATGAACTCGCCCGAAAGCAGGACGAACGGCAGGAACTCGTCGCGTGGCTGCCGTTCCGCGATGTGATCGACTCGCTCGCCGATGCGCGCGTGCGCGGCGATCCCGTCGTGCCTGAAAAGGCGGCGGCGGCGCTCGCACCGCTCGCCGCGCGCATCAAGAAGCTCCAGGAGCAGATCAAGTCCGCGCGTGACGCGGCGAAGCAAAAGACGCCCGGACCGAAACCTGCGAAGGACGAAACCAAACCCAAGCCTGCCGACACCACCAAGGCACCGTCGGCAGACAAGCCGCCGGAGAAATCACCGCCCGCGAAACCCGCGGCTCCGACTGCGAAAGTGCCGTCGGCTTATCAAGCATCGCGCAGCGCCGATGCTGTGCGCGAGCTTGGCAGCTCGTTGAAGCAGTGGTTCGAGAACTACCACGCCTTCATGCCCGAATTCGCGTGGTGGATAAAGCAGCCCTACGAGGAGACCGCGAAGGCGCTGGAGGATTACGGCAAGTTTTTGCGCGAGGAGATCGCCGGCATCAAAGGAAAGGATGAAGACCCGCTCATTGGCAAGGTGATCGGTGCCGGGGAACTGAAGCGGCAGCTCGGCTACGAGTTCATTCCGTATTCACCCGAGGAACTCATCGCACTGGCGGAGCGCGAGTTCGCGTGGTGCGAGGGCCAGATGAAGGAGGCCGCGCACTCGATGGGTCTCGGCGACGATTGGAAGAAGGCGCTCGCCCGCGTGAAATCACTGCATGTGAAGCCCGGCGAGCAGGAATCCCTCGTGCGCGACGAAGGACGGAAGGCCATCGACTTCGTGAAGTCGCGCCGCCTCGTCACGGTGCCGCCGGATTGCGAGGAGTGGTGGGGCACGCGGATGCTCTCGGCGCAGGAGCAGAGAAGCATGCCCTACGCAGCGTATGCCGGGCACGATGTGATCATCGCCTTCGCCAGCGCCGACATGAAGAACGACGACAAGCTCATGTCGATGCGCGGCAACAGCCGCCCGTTCATGCACAACGTGGTGCCGCACGAATTGATCCCCGGCCATCATCTGCAGCGCTTCATGGCGGCGCGTCATCGTCCGTGGCGGGACATGTTCAGCACGCCATTCTTCGTCGAGGGCTGGGCGCTTTACTGGGAGATGCGCTTGTGGGACCTCGGCTACCATCCCACGCCCGAGGAAAAAATCGGGGCGCTTTTCTGGCGGATGCACCGCTGCGCGCGGATCATCGTCACGCTCAAGTTCCACCTCGGCCAGATGAAGCCGGAGGAGATGGTCAAGTTCCTCACCGACCGCGTCGGGCACGAGAAGCTCGGCGCGACGAGCGAAGTGCGCCGCTTCATCCAGGGCAACTACTCGCCGCTCTACCAATGCGGCTACATGCTCGGCGGCCTGCAATTTCTGGCGCTGCACAAGGAAATGGTCGGCACGGGCAAAATGACCGAGCAGCAATTCCACGACGCCGTTCTCCGTCTCGGCCCCATTCCCGTGGAACTCGTCCGCGCCTCGCTGCAAGGCCAGCGGCTGCCGCCGGGCTTCGCCACGCAGTGGAAGTTCGACGGCGGCAGGTAGCCGCGCGCGCGGCTTCAGGGGCGCCGCGCGAGGGCTGCGCGCACCATCAGCACCTCGGCGATGTTTTCCGCCGTCAGCAGGCCGATCAGACGGCCGCTGAGCGGATCGACGACCGGCAGCGCTGGGCACGGCGACGCGGTCAAGCGCTCGAGCGCTTCGGCCAGCGGCTGCGCAGGGGCGAGGACATCGTCACACCGGTCGATCACTCGCTCCGCCGGGCAGCCGGGCCCGTGTTCGGCCAGTGCGCTGATGAGGCTGGTGCGGCTGAGCATTCCCACCATGCTTCCGCGGTCATCGAGCATCGGAAAATCGTGCTGTGCGCCAGCCAGCAGATGGTCCACGGCATCCCGCAGCACGTCGGTGGAGCGCAGGGCACGGAAGTCGGTGAGCATGGCATCGCGCACGAGGAGATCGCGCGTGGCCTCCTGCTGCGTCACCATGGCCGCCTCCTGTCCCGCGGCGATGAAGATGAAGATGGCGATGAGCATCATGAAGGGATTGAACGAGCCGCTCAACAGCATGCCGATGAAGACGAGCATGGCGATGCCCTGCCCGATGGTGGCCGCGAGGCGCGTGGCCTTGCCATAGTCCATCATCATGGCGAGGAACGCGCGCAGCACGCGTCCGCCATCCATCGGAAAGGCTGGCACCATGTTGAACATCACCATCATCATGTTCCACTGCACGAGCTGCGCCCAGAACTGGGCGCCGTCACCGAACTTGAACTCCGGATCGAACCGCGCGGATACGCCGAGGAAGAAGGCGATGGCACCGGCGATGGCCACGTTCACCAGCGGGCCGCAGATGGCGACCACCAGCTCGTGCGCCGGCTTGCGCGGCATCCGCTCGAGGCGGGCCACGCCGCCGATGGGCAGGAGCGTGATGTCCGGCGTGTGGATGCCATAGAGCCTGGCGGACAGCACATGTCCGAACTCATGCAGCAGCACGCAGGTGAACATGGCGAGAACGAGCACCACGCCCTCGATGGCGCCGCTGAGTCCGTGCCCGTTCCCCATGCTCTGCATGGCGACGAACAGCAGGAGCAAGAAGAACGTGGCGTGAATCCTGACCTCGGTGCCTGCGATGGTGGCGATGCGGAATGACCATTTCATGCTGATAGGTGCCAGTTCATACGTCCGGCGGGACAACAAGGGAACCGGCTTGCTCCGGCGCGGCGCTCGACTCACTCCAGCAGCGCACGGGCGATGACGGCGTCCACGGGATTCAAGTCATCAGTGAATATCTGCCCGCCGGAAGGCAGGCGCGCCGGAGGAAAAAATGCCTGGGACAACTGCGCCTGCCAGGAACCGGGTGCGTAGGTGTGCTCGGTGAAGAGCGGGGTCCAGTCCTCTCCCGCAGCCATCAGGATCACATTCTGCGCCTGGCCGCCCCCGCCGTTCACGGGGAAAGCGTGGACGTGAGGGAATGCCTCATGCAGCGTGGCGAGCATGCCGGCGAGCAGCTCCGCCTTCGGTCCATCGACGGCGGTGATCACGTTCATCAGGAACACGCCGTGCGGCGCGAGATGCTCCCGCACCTGCTTGAAGAACTCTCGGCTGGCGAGCTGGGCGGGGATGGCACGCACGCCGTTGTAGGCGTCGCCGAAAATGAGATCCCACTTCTGGCTGCTCCTGCGCACGAAGCTGCGGGCGTCGGCATTGTGGGCCACAACCTTGGGATGTTTGTCGAGATTGAAATACCGCCGCCCGGCCTCGACGACGGCAGGGTCCAGCTCGACGACATCCACGGCTGCCTCGGGAAACAGACGGGAGACCTCGCACGGCATGCCGAAGGCACCCGCGCCGAGGAACAGGGCGTGCTTGACGTCAAAGCCATCGCGCAACAGCGGCAGCTTCCAGAAGCGCTGGTAGTCGAGCACGAGCGAACCATCCGCCAGCTTGATGCCGCCCTCCACGGTGGAGTCGAGATGCAGGAAGCGCATTTTGTTCGCACCCTCGCCATTCTCGCTCACCTCGATGCGGTGGTAGAACGTGTCGCGCCACCACACCACATTGTCCGCCGGCCTGTCGTTGGCCGTGACACCGAACCACGCGGCGAACAGCCCGCCCGCCCACACGGGCACCTGTTGCCTCCAGGTGTTCTTAGCCAGGAAAAACGCCAGCGCGGACAGCAGCAGCAGCAGCGTGGCGGTGCCGAGGAAGACGGACTTCACGCCAAAGTTCGAGAGCAGGTAAAAGCCCGAGAGGAAGGTGCCGGCGAAACTGCCGAGCGAGCCGAGCATGCTGATGGTGCCGGCCGCCGCGCCGACATGCGTGTCCTTGTTCACCAGGCTGTAAAAGCGCACGCAAGCCGGCGATATGGCGCCGAGAAGCACGCCGGGCGTGGCAAAGAGCAGCAGCGAGGCGGCCACGGGACCGAAGATCAGCCCCTTGCTGCTGAGCGCTTCGCCGAAGACTTCGTTCAGAGCCGGGATGAAGAACGTCAGCACCGCGGCGCCCGCGAGCAGCCAGCCGACGAGGTCCATGGCCAGCCTGCGATCCGCGAGCCAGCCGCCGAGAAAGCCGCCGGCGCTGAATGCCACGAGGATCACGCCGATGAGGGCGGTCCAGGTGTAGGCCGTGTTCCCGAACAAGGGCGCGAGCAGGCGGAAGGCGCTGATCTCGATGACCATCACCGCCGCGCCGGCGATGAAGCAGATGGCGCCAAGCACGAGATGCACCTTCGTGCCCGATGCATCACGGTAGTCCGCCTCGTTGATGTGCGGCCTGGCCGGCCTGGTGGATTTGCTCACGGCGTCAGTCGTTGAAGAAGACCAGGCTGATGATCTTCCAGCCGGCCTCGGTTTTGATGAGGGTGAAGTTGTCCGTGCCGGTGACGACCTCGCCGCCCTTGGTGAGCTTCCAGCGCACGGCGGCCAGCGTCACGCGCCGGTCGAAGGTGATCTTCATTTCCGTCGGTATCTCCGACATCGGCGTCGATGCCTGCGCGTGCGCGAGCTTCTGGCCGTGGAGAAAGTCCGTCAGTCCGTCGCTCTGCGCCCGGCCGTCCTTGCCGACGAAGGTGATGCGCGCCTGCGGATCGAAGCACGCGCCATAGCGCTCCATATCCTTCACCGACCAGGTCGAAAAGTAGCTCTCCAGAAACGAGCGCACCGCCGCCTCGTCGGAACTGACGGCATTCGTGCAGGAGGACAAAACCAGCACGGCCAGAATGAACGATCTTCCGGCGCTCACGCGGCAGTCGTGACGGCACGCGTTCATGCTAATCGCCAAAGTTTTCCTCCTCGACGCCGAGCAGCGCCAGCACGCGGTTGAGGTCATCCATGCCGTAGTAGTCGATTTCGATGCGCCCCCGCTTCTCGCCGTGATGGATGATGACGTTCGTGGCGAATTTGCCGACGAGCCGCTGCTCCACCATGCGGAGGGCGGCTTCCATTTCGGCGCTGGTTTTCGGCACCAGCTTCGGCGGCGGAGGCGGACGCAGGATCTGCGCCACCAGCTTCTCGGTGCCGCGCACGGTGAGCGCCTTTTTCACCACCTCGTCGGCGGCGCGCGTCTGTTCGTCGGCGTTCTTGAGGCTGAGCAGCACCTTCGCGTGTCCCGTGCTGATCTGCCCGACGGTCAGCATGTGCTGCACGCCGGAAGGCAGGTCGAGCAGGCGGATGGCATTGGCCACGGTGGCGCGGTTCTTGCCCACGCGCTGCGCGATGTCCTCCTGCCGCATCTGGAATTCCTTCGAGAGCCTCTCGTAGGCGCGTGCCTCCTCGATCGGATTGAGTCCTTCGCGCTGCAGATTCTCGATGAGCGCCATCTCGAGCACATCGCGGTCGGATGCCTCCCGGGTGATCACGGGCACCTCCTTGAGCCCCAGCTCGCGGGAGGCACGGAAGCGGCGCTCACCGGCGATGAGTTCGAGCTTCCCGTTCACCCGCCGCACGATGAGCGGCTGGATGATGCCATGCTCGCGGATGGAATCCATCAGCTCGCGCAATTGCTCCGGCTCAAATTCCTTGCGCGGCTGCAGCGGACTCGGCACCACCTGCTCCAGCGCCACACGCTGCACCTGGTCGCCAGACGCCACCTGATTCGATCCCGCCGGCTGCGGAGCGACGGCGGCCGGCGGTGACGGTGGTGGCGGCGTGCGCACGATGCCACCGCCTGCCGCGGGAGCCGGGATGAGCGCGCCTAATCCTTTGCCGAGTGCCTGCTTTGCCATGTTGGGGGGGCGGAGACTAGGAGAGGAGCATGGCGCGCGCAAATCGGTTTTCGCACAGGATTATGCGGCTTCAGGGCTTACGCATGAATTGCTTCTGAGTGAATTCCCACGGATTCAGGGCGACCACGGATTGGGCTTCTTCTGAATCCATCTGTGGAATCCTGAATCTGCTGCGGGGCAAATCATAGGTTTGAAGCTTCCGCTTTCGGTTCATGCGTAAGCCCTGATGGGCGTGCCGCGAAAAGGGCGCGGCCTTCGCGGGACGATTCATGAAGGTGCGGTTTGGTTCCCATGTCGTAGATGCCGCAGGGACCGGTGCCCGGAGTTTTCCCACTTCACCGGACCGTGTGCGCGAAGAATCGAATCCCGCCCTTTTCAAAAGCACCCGGATGATTGGCGAAACCCTTCTTCAAACGACCGCAGTTGTAGTTGTGCCCTCCGGCCTGAATGATGTCAGGCCCTTCGGCGGAGAGTTCCGATGGCGTGCGCGTGCCGGGACGCACGAGGGCGATGTGACCCGGCTTTTTCGGATCGGGATTTTTGCAGACGGCCACGACTACGCGGCCCTTGTTTGCAAAGTCCTGGGCGGCCGCCGCGTCCACGACGGCAGTCCATCCACTCTCCTTGCCGGCCGGAGAGGCGAGCCAGTCGAACTGTGCGTTCGCGAGCTGGACGGCGGAGTGTTCCGGCGGCCGCAGGATGTAGATGCCCAGCCGTTCACAAGCCGCTGCTGCGAACTGGCTGCAGTGCGTGTGCTTCCCGGCATCGGTGACGGGCTTGCCGGTGGGATCGCCGGTCTTCCAATCGACGATGGCCCCCGCGATCCAGTGGTCCTCGACATGCATCGCGTCGAAGGCGGCGTTCAGTCTGCCCGCACCTTCGGAGACGGGTTCGAGAGCACGGCACGCACCCGCTGCCAAGACACAGAAAATGGGAAACAAGAACGCTCGCATGGTGGATGAAACAATTTTGGGGACGCCACCGCAATCCCTCCCGGAGCACGGCCGCCGCTGACAACGAGAAACTTGCACGCCGGCTTTCACTTCCGGCATCGAGCCGCCGGCAAACCGTGCGCATCATACGGCAAGCGAGGCGGGGCAGGAATCGGCGGCCCGCACAAGTTTTGCCGCAACCCAAACCATCATCACCATGGCCACCTACATCACACTCATCAACTTCACCCCGCAGGGACTTCAAAACATGCACGAGTCACCGCATCGTGCGGCCGCCTTCCGCGCCGCCGCGCGGAAGGCCGGCGCAAAGATCAAGGAACAATACTGGACGCTCGGCGGATACGACGGCGCGGTCATTTTCGAGGCCAAGGATGACGAGGCGGCCACCGGACTGACCCTGGCGCTCTCCGGCCTCGGAAACGTTCACACGAAAACCATGCGGGCCTTCAATGCGGCGGAGTTCGCGCAGGTCGTGGCCAAGGCGCCGAAGATGTGACGGGCGGCACCCCTCCCCTGCCCTTCACGCCCTTGGGTGCGCGGATTCGTACACCTCCTTCATCCGCTGGGTGGAGACGTGGGTGTAGATTTGCGTCGTGGAAAGACTCGCGTGGCCGAGGAGCGACTGCACGGCACGGAGGTCCGCGCCGTTGTTGAGCAGGTGCGTGGCGAAGCTGTGCCGCAGTTTGTGCGGCGTGACGTGCACGGGCAGGCCGCTGGCCTTCCAGTACTTGTCCACCACATCGGCGATGGACTGGATGGTCATGCGCTTGCGCAACCGGCTCAGGAAAAGCGCCCCGCCGTGGATGCCCGCCTTCTGCCGGTAGCGCTGCACGGCCAGCAGGGCGTGTGATCCCACAGGGCAGAGCCGCTCCTTGCGCCCCTTGCCAAAGACCCGCACGCATTCGGAGATGGTGTCGATGTCATCCACGTCGAGCGCCGCCAGCTCGCTCAATCTCATGCCGGTGGAGTAAAACAGCTCCAGGATGGCCGCATCCCTCTCCGGCCCCCACGGCGCGGCGCGCTTCACCGGCACATCGAGCGTCATCGGCAGCCCCAGCATCCGCTCGATCTGTGCCACGGTCAGCACCACTGGCAGTTTCTTTTCCTGCTTCGGCAATTGCACGTCGAGCAGCGGATTGTGCTTCCAGCCCTGCCGGCGGGTGAGCCACTTGAAAAAGCTGCGCAACGCCGCGAAGTGCAGCCGGATGGTGGCGCGACCAAGATCGCGCTTCATCATGGCGAAAAGATGCTGCCGGAAATCATCCGCCGTGAGCGCATCCCAGCCGGCGAAGCCCGGATGCCGCCGGCGGAATTCATCGAGCGCGTGCTCGTAGTTCGCCAGCGTCCGCGGAGAAGCGCGTCGTTCGACGTCGAGGAATTCGAGGAATCCCTCGGCGAGCTTGTCAGGCGTCAGATCGGCAGGCACGGAGAATGGGGTGACACAGGATGGCACGTCGAGTTCTCACCGAGGCCGCCGCTCACTCTCCGCGCCCGCTCTTCGCGGCAAGAGAGTTCACCGCTTCATAGACGGCACGGGCATCGACGGCGATGGCGAGATGGGAGAATGCCTTCTGATCCGATCCCACGCGACGGATGATCATGCCGGCGAGTTCGGGCCTGCCTGCACGACCGGTGACGAAGACCGGAGCACCGCTGTCGCCGGGATACACGTCGGCATTGATCACGAAGACTCCCTCGGCAGCCGCGACACCCACAGGATAGGAGGCCACGCGGCCTGTGCGCAAAATGGGGAAGGCACCTTCCATCTCCGGCAGCACTTCGGGAAAGCCCACGAAGGAAACTTCCTCGCCCGCGCGCAGGCGCCGGCCGGTGCGCATGGCATCGGACAGGAACGACGGCATCGACACCTGGGAAGCAAACTCCGGCGGAATGCGCAGCTCGAAGACTCCGATGTCATGCCGCGCATCGCGGGAGAAGAAGCGCGCGTTGTCGCGCGGCGGTTTGAATTCGATGAGCGCCACTTGCGCGTCGCCCTTCGCATCGGGCATCCGCGCACCGATGAAAAAGGGCCTGCGTCCGATGGCATCGAGCAGATGCCCGGCGGTGACGACCACCGGCACGCTGCCGCCCGGAGCAGAACGATCCCGCCGCAGAACGACGAAGCCAGTGCCCATGCCTTTCTCTGATCCCATGGGATAGGTGGACCACATCATCTTCTCGGAGGCATTCAGCCTGCCGCTGCCGAATCGCTGCACCGGCGCCGTGCATGAAGCGAGGACGAAGATCGCAGGCAGCACCCGCGCGAGAAGGCGCCGGGGACGGGACGCAACGCTCGCAGCCCCGGCACATCGCGCGGCATTCCTGAGTATGGTGAAGAATTTCATGCGGTGATTCTCAGGTGAGGTGGTGATCCGCCTGAATGGCCGAACCTGTCACAAAACAATGCATGAGCCATCGGTGATTTTGCCGCGCCGCGTTTCAGGCCGGTGCGCCCGCGCCCGGTGCCATCCGGCACTCGTTTGACTTTCGCCGGGTCTCACGAAACATGCGCGCCACATGGAAAGACCTTTTCGCGATGCACGGCCCGGGCGGCCTTTCGACAAGACGCAGGGACGCGGGCGCAACGCCCGGCCACGTCACGAGCGCCCGCCGGCAAAGCCGCACGCCACATCGTGGGAGAAATCCGCCGGCTGGTATGACCGCATCATCGGCGAGCGCGGCTCGGAGCTGTATCGCACCGTCGTCATCCCATCGGCGCTCGACATGCTGCGGCCCGCGCGGGGCGAGCGCGTGCTGGATCTCGGTTGCGGCCAGGGCGTTTTCTCCCGCGCGCTGGCGGACGCCGGCGCACAGGTCACGGGCGTGGATGCCTCGCGCACGCTCGTCACCACGGCGCGGAAGTATCCCTCGCGCACGCCGGTGCGCTACCTTGAGCGGGACGCCGCACACCTCGGCGATCTGGGGCCGTTCGATGCGCTCTCCGCGATTCTTTGCCTGCAAAACATGGAACACCTGCCCGAGGTGTGCGCGGCATGCGCGCGGGTGCTGCGTCCAGGCGGCCGCATGGTTTGGGTGCTGAATCATCCGTGCTTCCGCATTCCGCGCCAGTCGAGCTGGGGCCACGAGGAGGAGCGCAAAATCCAGTACCGCCGGCTCGATGCCTACGCATCCCCGATGAGCATCCCCATCGTGATGCATCCGGGAAAGGCGGAAAGCGAGACGACCATCTCCTTCCACCGCAGTCTGCATGACCTCTGCGCTGCAGCGTTCAGCGCCGGATTGGTGCTCGCCGGTCTGCGCGAGCTGGTATCCGACAAGCAAAGCGAGCCCGGCCCCCGCGCGCGCGCCGAGAACCGCGCCCGGGCGGAGTTCCCGCTCTTCCTGGCCCTGCTCTGGGAAAGGCGCGCGTAGCACTGCCGCAGGAGCAGCGCGCCGGGCCGTCCGCAGCCGCCCATTCCGTCCCTCCAGGCCCTTTGACGTCTTCTCGGGAAGGATGAATCCGACAGCATGCAGCACGAAAAGCACACGAAGCCGGGAAAGGACCCCGCGGCACGCCCGTTCAGAGTGGCACTTCCTTTTTCCATTATGAAGACTGCTCTCTTTCTCTCCCTCACGCTCGCGGCGGCCGCGCACGCCGAAGTCACTCTCGAAAAGACGCCGACCGGCGGCGCCATCGTCAAGGCGGACGGCAAGCCCTTCGCCGAGTACATCGTCGATCAAGCGAACAAGCCTTACCTCGCGCCGGTCTTTGGCCCCACGGGCGTGCAGATGACGCGGAACTATCCGATGAAGGAAGTCGATGGCGAGCAGCACGACCACCCCCACCACCGCGGCATCTGCTTCGGACACGAAGGCATCAATGGCTGGGAGTCCTGGTCCGAACGCGCGACGTATGGGGACAATCCGAAAACCGCCGAACGCGTGGCGAAACTCGGCGGCGAGCGCCATCGCGCGTTCGCAAAATTTGAAGCCTCAGGCAGCTCGGCCACGCTCGTGGCGATCATCGACTACGTCGCGCCCGACGGCACGAAGTACCTCGAAGAGGAGCGCACCATGATTTTCAGCGCCGGCAAGGACACGCGCACCATCGACATGAACCAGACCTTCACCGCCACCGAGGGGCCGGTGAACTTTGAAGACAAGAAAGACGCCGGCCTGAGCATCCGCGTGCCCACCGAAATGGCCGTCGAGATCGAAAAGAACAAGAAAGGCACCGGCCACATCATCAACAGCGAGGGCCAGACCGACGTGGATGCGTGGGGCAAACGCGCGAAGTGGTGTGACTACCACGGCACCGTCGGCGGCGAACACGTCGGCGTGGCGATGCTGAACCACCCGTCGAGCTTCCGCCACCCCACGCCATGGCATGTGCGCACCTACGGCCTCTTCACCGCGAACGCCTTCGGCACCAAGAGCCTCGACAAGGCGGCCGAAGACGGCGCCTACGACCTCAAGAAAGGCGGCCAGTTGCACTTGCGCCACCGTTTCATCTTCCACAAAGGCGATGAAAAACAGGCGAAGATCGCGCAAGCATTCGAGGCCTACGCCAAGGAAAAGTAGAGCGCGGCAGCGAAGGGCCTGACTCTCCACCGAGACGACTGGGGGCCACGGCATCAGGACCGGCTCGCCGAGATCACTCGCGTCGTAGTGAGCGATGAGAGCCGCTGCTCTGCCGGCGAAATTGAAATGCTTCACGGCTTCCCCAAACCCCTCAAATCCCGCTCGCACGTCCACGAGATGCAGAAACGCGGACTCACCGGTCGCCAGTGGAATCGCGGCACGGCCCGTCTCGGCGGCAAGCAAGCTCCGTGTCCCGGCGGATGCTCTTGACGGACCGGGTCACGACGGGACAATCGCCACATGAAACGGCTCCTGCATTTGATTCAAACCTCGCTCGTCCCCGCCGGCGTGATGCTGCCCGTGATGGTGAACGGATGTGAATTCCGCACGGTCGAGGTCGCGGGAAAGATGGTAACCGTGTGCCAGGTGGACGTGGGCCAGGAGCATGTCATCCTGTTTCATCGCGATGACACCGGCGCGCCGTTCAAGCGCTTCGACCGGATCAACGACTGGCTGAACCCTCGTGGCGAGCGGCTCGTCTTCGCAATGAATGCCGGGATGTACCACGGCGATTTTTCGCCCGTTGGCCTCTTCGTCGCCAATGGGAAGGAACTCGCGCCCCTGAATCTGGCGGACGGGTACGGGAACTTCTTCATGAAGCCGAATGGTGTGTTCGCAATCACGGACAAAGGCGCGCGCATCATCGAATCGTCCGAGTATTCGAAGCTGCGCGAACGAGAGAAGGTACTGCTGGCGACGCAATCCGGGCCGTTGCTGCTGCGCGGCGGGAAGATTCATCCAGCGTTCAATGCGGAATCGAAGTCGCGGCTCCGTCGCAATGGTGTTGGCCTGCCGTCGGGTGGCATCGCCATTTTCGCGATCAGCGACGAGCCGGTCACCTTCTTCGAGTTTGCCACGTTGTTCCGCGACAAACTGCACTGCCCTGATGCCTTGTTTCTCGACGGCACCGTTTCAAGTCTCTACGCCGCGCCGCTCAAGCGGAATGACTTCCGCATGGAATTGGGACCGATGATTGGGGTGGTGGAAAAAGTGATGTCGCCGTAGCTGCCGAGGCGCCAGAGCGCAGCCCTGTGACCACTTCTTGTTGTCCTTCGTCCCCGTTGTCACGACGAGGGACCTATTTTGCCCGTTGTCGCACCGCGTTTTCCCGCGCATGAATCGTCACGTTTGGGCGCCCCGATTCACCACCGATTCCTTTCCCCTCCATGTTCTGCTTGTCTTCATCGCCGCTCGTGATGGGTTTCACGCGCTTCTGCTTCGGGCTGGCCAAGAAAACTCTGCTCGCCGCGCCGATGGGTGGCATGGCGGCCGCGGCATTCGATGCGGGACCTGGCAGTCTGTCCACTTTCTCCGCGTGGATGGGCATCATGGCCTTCGCTTTCCAGACGTACTTTCTCCTGTCCGGATACGCGGACATGGCCGTGGGCGTGGCTGAGGTGCTCGGCGTCAGGACCGAGGATGTTTTCCATTCGCCATATCAAGCTGATGGCATCACCGACTTTTGGAAACGCTGGAGTCTGCCCGTCGCCGGATTGATCGACGAGAAGACGAACACGCGCATAGGCGTCGCCCTCACCATGCTGATCGGTGCACTGTGGCTCGGTGCATCTTGGTCGCTCGTTCTGTGGGGTGGCATCCACCTCGGGCTTCTCGCGCTGGAACAGGTGACCGGTGCCAAAGCGGTCTATGCCGGATTCCCAAAGCCTCTGAGAGTCACCATCACTTTTTTCATCCTCCTGCTGACGTGGGTCTTCTTCCGCGCTGGCAGTATCCTGGATGCCGTGCGCTTCCTCGCGCTGATGTTCGGCGCTGGACCTTCGTCAGCGCCGACCGTGGCCCTGCTGGATGCCGACATGCTGCGGAATTTCAACACCGTGCACTTCGTGCTGTGCGCACTCATCCTGTGGGCCGCGCCGAATGCCCGGTCGCTGTTGCGCAAGCCGGCCTCGTGGAAGCCGCTGTTCGCGCTCGGTCTGCTCGCGCTCTCCATCCTGATGAGCACGAAGGAGTCCGGCGCACCTGAACTCGTCCGCCAGCAAAAACAGGCTCTGCTCATCCGCGTCGGCGGCGAAGGGAACGAAGTCGTGCACGTCGCTGCCGGCGGCTGGCTGTTTGCCAAAGCCGATATCGCCGCGCTGTGTGGCCGCGGTCCGCTGGACAGCACGCGCGCGCCCACATGTCCTCAATCCAGCGTGGATGCGATGCTCGGGATCGCCGCCCGGTTCAAGAAACTGGGACTGCCCCTGCTGCTCGTGCCGGTGCCGACCAAGACGATGATTTATCCCGAGCATCTCTCGCCGGAGAAGTTTGACGATCCTGTCCATCATCATGACCAGCTCGCGCTCCACGACAAACTCCGTGCCGCCGGCGCTGATGTCGTCGATCTCGCGCCCGAGATGTGGCGCCTCAAGCTGCGCAGGCAGGTCTTCCTCCAGCAGGACACGCACTGGACGCCGGATGCGATGAAGATCATGGCTGAAGCGCTGACCAAACACATCCGCGGAAAGTATCCGCAGGCCCTCAAGTCGTTGGCTGAGACGCCCATTGTCGATGCCCGTCTGCTCGACCGCGCCAGCCACGGAGATCTCGTCGCCGCCCTCGATCTCGCGGCACCGGATGCGATCTTCCCGCAGGAGCAGGTGACGCTCGTGTCCATCGTCGGCATGGATCCGCGCCATGACTCACCGGTCACGGTGATCGGCGACAGCTTTGCCAGTGTATTCGATGACCCCGCGCTTGGCTTCGCCGCCACGGGCGATGCCGGGGCTTCGACGCCCATGAAAGCCGGTTTCGGCAATCAGCTTGCGGTTCTTTTGAACCAGCCGCTCGACGTGATCGCAGACAGCACGGGCAGCTCGATAAGCGCCATGCGTGATTTCATCGCCCAGCCCGACGAGCAGCTCGCGAAGAAGAAGCTCGTCATCTGGCTGCTTTCCGCCAACACCTTGCTCGCCTGTCGCTGAGAAGACGAATACTCATCGACGCAGGGCACCAACGTGCGCGGCATCAGCTTCCGTCATTTTCGCGGTGATGCAGGACGAGACAGGGAGACGCCTCATGGAGCCGGATCAATAAACGCCTTCGACGATGGTCTTCTCCATCGCGCCGAATGGACGCACGTCCGCCACGCCATCCCATGCATACGGAGCGCGCGGCTTGCGACGCATGGCCTCGTCACGCTCAAGGAAGCGCGGCATGAAGAACTCCTTCGTGAGCGTGGTCAGCTCAACGCGGCCCCAGGTGTCGTATTCGACCGTCTGACTGGTTTCGTTTGGATTCACCACGCGGAGCACGGCGCGCGGCTGCGGGGCGTAGTAGGTGATCGAGAAATTGTCCTCCGGCGTGAGCGGCACGCTGGCGGCGAGGCCCATGAGCGTGTTCCCATACGTCGGGTAGAAGCCGATGCGGTTCTCCAACACTTCCTCGGTGATGAAGCGCACGTATTGCGGCGTCATCGTCGTGCCGCCGCAGAAGCAACCGCGGATGCCGGCGTCATAGAGGTCGATTTTTTCGCCGATGGCTTCGAGCAGCTTCGGCGTGGTGAACATGCCGGCGATCTTGCGATGTTTCAGGATGATCACCGCTTGATCGACGACATGCTCCATGTACTGGCGCGCCACGTCGAACTGCTTGTTGGCGATGAGCTTCTTCACAAAGCGCGGATCGAGATCGACGAAATAGCACGAGCTGCCACGGTAGTTTGCCAGGTGCTCGACCGCGAGGCGCAGACGGCGCGGGCCTGTCGGCCCCACCATGATCCATGCCACGCCGGGCGGGAAATGCTTGTCATCAAGCTTGTGGCTGAATTCCTCGTAGTCCGTCTTGTAGTCATTCCAACCGATGCGCTGCTTCGGCATCCCGGTCGTGCCGCCGGTCTCGAAGATGTTGTAGGGCTTGCCCTTGAATGCGGCGGGCACCCACACATCGGGCTGCAGATCGCGCAGCCACTCGTCCTGAAAATGCGGGAACTTGGCGATGATGTCGGCGTAGCCGTTGATCTCCTTGCGGGGGTCGAAGTTTTTCGACGCCCATTCAAGCCAGAACGGGCTGCCGGTCTCAGGTGAGAAGTGCCAGTTGATGATTTCTCGCACGCGCTCGTCGAGCTGGGTCTTGGCTTCGTCAGGTGTCATGGTATGGGGGATTCGGATTTGAAAACGGAAATGCGATTTAAGACGCGATCCGGCTGATGGCAAGGGTGGTAATACGGCCCGGTATGGCGCTCGGCGCCGCCGGCTTCCTTCCCGGTTTCGCTCCGCCGTTCACGGGTAAAGCAGATAACGCTGCCGGCGTGACTTGAATGAATCGTTGTAGCGCTGCCAGCCGGCGACGATGTGAAGCGGAGAGACGCCGCGGCGCAGGTCGTTGTAGAGGCTGGCGCTGCCGTACACTTTGTTGAAGAGATTGAGCTTGTCGCCACGGATGTTCAGGACCTTGCCGCCGCTCTGGCGATTGAGTTCGGCAAGCAGGAAGACATCGAGCGCCGTGAGGTCGGCACCGCAACGCGGATGGATGCTGAGGCGCACGCCGCCGAAGCCGCCGTTCTGATAAGGCGAGAAGGAGACGCCGGGTGCGTTCAGCCGGCGGCAGTAGTCGAGCATGGATGATGGATTCACGCCGGTGGCCGCCGCGATGCCAAACGGGCTGCTGCCCGGGATGCCGATGTCGATGCTGCTGCCACCACCGAGAATGCCCGTGGTGACGTAGTAGGCCGGCGAGGTAGCGTACGGGATGTTCGGCGAGGTACGGTGCCAGGGCAGGCCAGTGTCCTGCCAGATCATGCCGCGCGACCAGCCCTGCATCTTGACCACCGTGAGCTTCGGCACGCGGGCGATCCAATGCTCCGCAGCCGTCATCATCGCCAGTTCACCAGCCGTCATGCCGTGCACATAAGGCACGGGTATCTGGCCCACGAAAGACTTCCACTGGCTTTCCAGCGGCGGCCCTTCCACACGCCAGCCGCCGAGCGGATTTGGGCGGTCGAGCACGACGAATTCCTTGCCACACTCGGCCGCCGCCTCCATCGCCACGACCATCGTGCTGATGTAAGTGTAGCTGCGGCAGCCGATGTCCTGGAGATCGAAGACAAGTACGTCGATGGGTGCGAGCATCGCGGGCGTGGGCTTGCGCGTGTCGCCATAAAGCGAATACACGGTCAGACCTGTCACTGCATCACGCTGTGTGGCAAAATGCCGTCCGGCCACGACCGTGCCATCGATCCCGTGCTCCGGCGCATACAGAGCCGTGAGGCCCCCGCCCAGCGCACGCTGGAGAAGCGTGCGCGTGCGCTCACCGCGACCCGTCATGCTCGTCTGGTTGGTGATGAGGCCCACGCGCCTGCCGCGCAGCAGGTCAAAATTCCGCGATGCGAGGAAGTCCACGCCGAGCATGAACTGTCCGCTACCTTGCCGGGGCTGTCGCACCTGCGGCTGTGGCGGTGATTCACATTGGGAGAGCAGCACAACGGCCGCCGCGAGCGTGAACAGGAGATTCGGGAGTCTCATGAGCGCGATGAATGCCCGGGTCCGCGGAGATTGCAAGCGAGGCGGCGTTCATGCTGCCGCCGGAAGCCGCTGGTGAAGCCAGAACCAACCTGGATGGCAGAACAACGCGAGGCAAAGTATGCTCCCGTTTTTCTGCCTCACACCCTCTCGCCGGCCATTCTCGCCGGGAAAGACCTGCGGGCGTTCACCTCGCGCGCGTGGATCGAGTGCCGTGTCCCTGCCCTGCTTCACCCTCAGGAGCGCCATCTCACGATGACTTCGCATCAAACACGATGCGATAGAACCGCGCACCGGAGCTGCTGGTGGGATCCGTGAAGCTGATGGTCGTATCGTCACAGCGGGTGTCCGGAGTGACGGGTGTCCAGTTGATCAGGTCCGAGCTCCTTTCGAGATGGTAGTAGAGCCCGCGCTGCGCCGGACAGGTGATGGTGACACCGCCGCCTGGCAGGAAGGTCTGGGTCGGGGCCATGCGCTCGGTCAGAATGCTGCCATTCCAGAACTTCTGCGCCAGCTTCCACACCTGCTTGCCGGACTGAGAGCCTACGATGCGGGACTTGTAATCATCCTCGCGCACATGGATGCCACCCCAGCGACGGCTCTGACCGGCCAGATCTGCCGCATCGTAATAGGTGGCCCACTGGAGCTGCGTGGTGGCGGTGGGTCCCTGTTCAAAGACGAGGTAATGATTCGCCTCCGCGGTGAAGGTGCCGATGCCGCCGGGGAAGAAGGGGCTGGCCGTGAGCGCTGTCATGATCTCCGCGGCGGCGCGGGAGAATCCGCTGTGGCCGGAGATGTAGCCGGGGAAGGCGGGGGTATTGAACGTCTCGCGCTGATAGGGCACCCAGTCGATGGCGCGCATCCAGCGCACACTGCTGGTCTGCGTGGCGGGATCAGCCGGCTCGCCGGGCCAGGAGTAAACGACGACGGTGTTGATGAGCGACAAGCCGGGCACGTAGGAATTGGTGCTCATATCCCAGACTTGTTCGTGGCGCTGACCGGCGGCGGCACTGGCGGCAGTGACGAGTTCGCAGACGCCATCTTCCAAAAGCAGGCCCTTCGAATTGTAGGAAGGCAGCGCGGGGTTCGATGACTGGCCGAGCGCGCCCATGTAGCGGATGGCGGTGACGGGGCGCACGCCCTGGTAGAAGCGCTTCACGGACCAGACGGCGCAGGCGGCATCATGTGTGGCACCGGACATGGCGAAGTAGGTCTTCACGTCCCACTCCAGATCATCAACGGTGGGGCCGGTGCCGCCGATCTTTTTCACGGTGAGCGGATTGTCCGCGACTTCGTTGGCGAGCACATGCCAGTGGCCGGGAGGCGTCTCGGACTGCGGGCCGTCGGCCCAGAACTCGGCCATGACGCGGGCATAATCGCCGAACTTCACGAAGTTCGAGGCATAAGGCAGGCCGGTGTAAGGATTCACCGTGTAGCCGTGGCCGTCATCGGTGCCGAGCGGGCTGTTGCCGAGCGAGGCCGGTGACATATCGATGAGCGTCTGATCATTGAGTCGCGCGCTGGCTTCGAGCACGTAGAGGGCTCCCTCCTTGTATTCCTGGTCAGATACAGCCTCGGCAGGCGTGGGTACTCCGCCGCCCATGTACAGTGCGGATGGCGGACCTGGATCGATCCACGGGAGGGAGGGACTGGCTCGCGTATGCGCGAAGGGCAATGTGTTCAGCCATGTGACACCGACGTACTTCTGCACGAGGTCCGCCTGCAGTCCATTCTGCGTGAATGCGGCGTCAAACGCGAGCGGCTGCCACAGGTTCGGGTCGGTGCCGAATGGCACGCCATACCCGCGTGGCAGGCCGGATTGCAGGACGATCATGGCCGGCTGCGGATTGGAGTAGGATGGATCCTGGTAGCCACCGGATTGGTTCGAGCCATCCGCCAGGCCCCAGGCGATGATGTCGGCGGCGATGCGGTTGCCCAACGCGGCCGGTGTGGTACCACTGGTGGTGGTGATGCCCGTGTCATAGCCGAGCGCAGCCATTTGTGAATCCAGCCGGTTGTTGGTGGTGGTGGCGTTGTCGATGGCCTGCTGGTTGCTGCCGTTGAAGGCGGGAATGGGAAAGCGGTTCTTCAAGATGCGGTACGCAGCGTAGCTGATCGCTTCCTTGCGCGCGGCGGCCACGTCTCCGGCGGTGGCACGCTCGTGATGGATGTAGCCGATGGCGGTGGTGTCGTAGGCGCTCCATGCATCGTACATGGCGGTGGCGACGTGGAAGAGATTGCGCGCATGCTTCGGCGGATGCGGGGTGTCGATGCGGATGGCATTGAGCAAAACCTCATTCCATGTGCGGGCGATGCTCGGCGTGGTCTCGATGATCTTGTAAAAGGTGCCGGGCGCGGGCGCGACATCGGTGAAGGAACCGGAGGTGGTAGCGGCGAAGAGATGCTTTGAGGCATCGGTCCAGGTGGTCATGTTGGTGGACTTCTGCACGCGGTAGAGGCGGCCGATCACCTCGGGCCAGGTGACGATCGCATCGCCGTTCGCCTGGAGCGTGACGGCAGGCACGATGGTCTCGCTCTGGATCGTGCCGGTCCAGTACTTCTCCGCCTTGTTGAACGCCGACACGCCGACCTGCGCGCCGATGACGCGGCCGTGGTAGTCGTCTTCATAAGGATGAATGCCGCCCCAGCGGCGGGAGATGCCGGCCTGATCGGCGGCATCATAGTAAGTCGTCCACTGGAGATCGACGTTCGCACTGGGACCGAGGTCGATCTGCAGCGAGTTCGCCGTCGTCGTGTGGTGATGAAAGCCGCCGGGGAAATTCGCGCTGCCGGTGAGCAGCGTGAGAGCCTCGGCCGCGGAGCGCGAGAAGGTGGAATGGCCGGAGATGTAGCCGGGGAAGGCCGGCGTGTTGAAGGTCTTGCGCTGGAAAGGCAGCCAGTCCTTCGCCAGCATCCAGCACACCATGCTTTGATTCGTGGCGACGGAAGGCGCGGGCAGATTGTTTGGATGCTCCCCGGGCCAGGAATACACGGCGATCTCATCGACGAAAGCCGATCCCGGCACAAACGAGCCGGTCGCCACATCCCAGATGAGTTCGTGTTTGCCGCCAGGGGATGAACTCGCGTTGGTGATGAGTTCCACCACATTCGTCTCAAGCGGAAGACCCTCCGAATCGTAATGCGGGAGAAGCGGGTTCGACGACTGGCCTTTCGTGCCCATGTGCCGGATGGCAGTGATGGGACGCGTGCCGGAGTAGTAGCGCTTCAAGGACCATGCGGCGCACGCGGCATCGTGCACGGCGCCCGCGATGGAGAGATAAGTCTTCACGTCCCACTCGAGATCGTTCACCGTGGGGCCGGTGCCGCGGATTTTCTTCACGGTGAGCGGGTCGTCGGACACTTCGTTCGCCAGCACATGCCAGTGGCCGGGGGGCGTTTCCGAATTCGGCCCGTCAGCCCAGAACTCGGCCAGCGTGCGGGCGTAATCGCCACGTTTCACGAGGTTTGCCGCGTAGGGCAGGCCGGTCACGGGATTCGTGGCGCGGCCGGTACCGGTGTCGGTGCCCAGGGGATTGTTGCCGATGGCACCGGGCGAGATGTCGATGACGGTATTGTCGTTGAGCTTCGCACTCTTGCGCAGACAGTCCATGAAGTTGTCCTTATACGAGGCATCGCTGGAGCTGGGCTGCCCAGGGCGGCTCAGCTTCGACGGACCACCGAAGGGATCGACCCACGGCTTAGTCGCATCGGCGCGCGTGAGGCTGAAAGGGATGGTGGCCAGCGACTGCACTCCCACGAAAGTCTGCGTGCCGCCGGGGATGGGGATGCCGTTCTGCGTCACGCCCGTGGACAGGGCGAGCGGCTGCCAGAGATTCGGGTCCGTGCCGGAGGGGATGCCGAAGCCGAGCGGCATGTTGTTGACGAAATTCAGGTTCGTGCCCAGCACCGGCAAGGGGAGATTCAGATTGGGATTGATCGCCGCGGTATATGCCTGCGGGTAAGTCGTGTTCGAATATCCATCCTGCGCGCCCCAGGTCAGCACGGCCTGGCCGATGCGCTTGCCCACCTCGGCGGGCGTGGTGCCGTTGGTGATCGCCGCCTGCGCGGTGGCGATGGAGTAGCCCAGCGTGGTGAGCTGCGCATTCAGGCTGTTGTTGGTGGTGGTGGCGTTGTCGATGGCCGTCTGGTTGCTGCCGTTGAAGGCGGGGATGGGGAAGCGGCTCTTGAGAATGCGGTAGGCCGCGTAGCTGATGGCCTGATGCCGCGCCGCCTCAATGTCGCCCGGCAGCGGCGTGACTTTTTCATTGTAGAGATAGCCCACTGCTGTGGCGTCATAGGCAGCCCAGGCGTCATACATCGCCACGGCGGTGTGGAAAAGATTGCGCGCATGGCCGGGGGGATTCGGCACATCACGCCGGATGGCGGCGAGCAGTTCCTCATTCCAGACGCGCGCGGCGGACTGCTGGGCCTGAACATGGCCCGCGCAGACGACGACGCAGGTGAGCAGCACGGTCAGCAGGCGGAGTGGGGGCGGGCGCATGGCGGGCGGAGATTAAGTTGGCCGGAGTGACGGAGGATCAGGACAGCGCCGGCTTCATGGCGTCCTGACGGCGCGCGCGGCAGAACAGAATGCCCGCGCCGACGAGGACCAGCGCGATGCTTCCCGGCTCGGGCACCGGTGTAAGCTGGAATTGCGTGCCGGTATTCGTGCCGCGGATTACGTTGTCGATCTCAAAGGTCGAAAGCACTTCGGCGCCCGGATTCATCGGGAACCCCCAGCCGGTGGTGGCGGTGAAGATGCCCCACTGCGTGGCCGTCTGCGGGGCCGCGCTGTTGAAGACCCAGGTGTAAAGCTGTGTGCCGGTGGGCAAATAGCCGTCGTCGATGTTTTCGATCTGGCCGAAAACGTCTCCCGCGCCGAACAGATCGTTGATGATGATCTGGTTGCCGGATGCACCGGCTTGATTGATATCGCCGGCGAAGGCCAGACCCTCGGCCAGCGGCGTGAACAAGGCATCCAAGGCGAGGTAGTCATTGCTCGTTTGGAGCAGAGCAAGATTCGCCGGTTGGGATACATCGAACACACCGACACGGATGATCGAACCGGTGAGGAGCGAATTGCCAAAGGCGTCCGCGTAGGGTGATCCGCCGTTGCTGTTGATCGTCAGGGTCACGGGCGCTGCCACGGCGGAAGCCGCCAGGAGGAGCAGGATGCCTGCGGTACGAAGATTGAGGAGCGAGTTCATGCGAGGGGCTTTCGGAGATGAGAGATCAAGGTGCCGCGGAGGAGAAACGCACGCGCCAGAAGTAGCGGGCGGCGCCTGGCTCGGCGGTGCAGGTGCGCGTGTCGAAGTCAGCATCGGACTCGGTCACCGTGCTCGCAGCAGGCGTCCATGTATTCAGATCGGTCGAGCACTCGGCGATGACCGTGACATCGGCCAGATGACGCGGCGTTTTGAAAATGAACTTCGCCTCGCCCGGAGTGCCGTTATCGACATGGGAGCGCGGCTCGTCCTTGGCGTTCGGATTCAATTGCCAGCCGTACTCGGCCAGATTGTGGATGCCATCTCCATCCGGGTCGGCGCTAAAGGCGGTGGTCGATCCCGGCGCATCGGCCGGGAAGTGCTTCATCGCCCAGTTCCCGTAGGTCGGCGCCGGCGTGCCGAGCAAAAGCTGGCCGCTATTGGCATCTCCCTGGATGGCATTGACGGATCCTTTCGTGGAAAGAGCCGTGGCACCCATGGCCGGAGGCACCACCCATTCCGCAGCGGTAAAAATGCCCCACTGGGAGGAGTCACGCGGATTCGCAGCATCGAAGATCCACACGTAGAGCTTGGTGCCCGGCGCCATGTAGCTGCCGGATACATTCGCGATGGTGCCGAAGATCTCCCCCGCGGACGGGAATCCGTTCGCGCGCAACTGGCTGCCCGCGCCGTTCGCCTGTGCGATGGAGCCCGCGCCAGAGATGGCCTCGCCCAGTGGCTTGAACCAGCCCGTCAGAGTGGCATAGTCGCTCGTGTCATGCAGGGTTTGGTCGCGCGTGGCGGGCGGCAGGTTGAAGGTGCCCACGCGGATCGCCGCGCCAGCCGGCAGGGGCGTGCCGCTTTGGTCGGTGAACTTCCTCCCGCCCACGCTGGTGAGAGTGACCGTGCCGGCGAGGGCGCTGGAAAGGCAATGCATGCCAAAGGCCGCGCAGATGATCAGAGCGAAGGTTTTCATCGGAAGAGCGGATCTTGATTATGGGCCGACGGGAACCGGTGCGAGCACCATGTTCTTTGCCGTGTTCACATTGATCACCACGCTGGCTCCGGCCGGCAGCGTGACACTTGTCGAATTCTGACCGAGACCGTTGATCAAGTTCGCGCCATTGCTCAAATAGGTGCCGCCCTGCGCGAGCGTGCCCGGCGTGAGCGTCACGAGCGAGTCATTGAACGCCTGCATCGAACTGGTGATGCCCAGGGACCCGAGCGTCGTCGTCGTGCCCAGCGGATTGAGCGCACCCATCAGATTCGGCACATTGGCATTGGCCCGGATGCGCGTGGCCGTGCTCTTCACATACGCCACCTCCCCGCTGCCCACCGTGATCGTCAGGGGCGACGTGGCATGGATCACAAAACCCTGCGCCGGACGCACGATCACATTGTTCGAGTCCGTGCCGAAGGAATCCGTCCAGCCCGCACCATTGTAGAAGTAGGATGTTTGCAGGCCGTTGGTGCCGAATAGGATGAGGCTGTCGATCATCACCGCAAGTCCGCCGCCGGTCGGCATCAGCCCGCCGAGTGTCGTGTGCTTCCTCACCACGAAAATCATTCCGTTCGTCAATCCGGCAGCGGCGGGCGTGGTATTCAGCTTCAGCGTGTCCGTCGTATTTGAGAGAATGTCGATCGCCAGCCCGGAACTGGTGCCCGACTGTGGTTCGGCGTAATGCCGGTTGAACGCCCCTGCCGTCCAGCCGGGGGCGGAAAAACTGACCAGCGCCTTGCCGTCGAAATCCGCCGTCACGGTGACAGCAGCGCCTTCATACAGGTCGGCAGTCACCAGGCCGGACACCCAGGCTGAATTTCCCGCAGGCACGCTCACCGGATAGGTACCGACGATCTGTGAGGTGGCCGCTTGGAGTATGGCATTCGGCAGCGGCAGGAAGATGCCCGCGAGCAGTGCCGCGCAGCACACGGCCGCTCGCTTGGCAAACCTGGTCACTTGTGGGCCTGTGATGGAGGCGAGGTAGCGCATGGCGTGTTTGTTCAGAAGGGTTTAACTTTAACGGTCATCGACTGGGACTTCAATATAAAAGTCATAAGTTTTCTGTTTATAATAACAAGAACCGACCAGTCCGTGCCAAGCCTCGTTCAAATTCTCCTCCGTCCGGCTTCCCTCGCCGGGCATCCTCTCCGTCACCGCTGCATGAGATGCGTGTCATGGTGAAACCGAATGGTTGGGCGCGGATGATACACGCTGAGATGCTTTTTCCAACTGCGAGTATGAACCCATGTCAATGCCTGCGGTGGCTGCCCATCCGCTCCCCGCTCCGCAAGAGTGCATTCACATGCCCCGCTCGTCGCGTCTCGGGCGGTTCCTCGGGAGGCAATGCCCATGTCATTTGCTCGTGATCGTGCGGACAATGGATGCCAAACGGGGATTCAAAGCAGCAGTGCCATTAGATGATGCGTGTCTTCCCTCTCGATTGGCGGCAATTGCCCATGGTCATCTTGCACTTTGAAACGGACGCGTCAGATGATGACGCCGCTGTTTTGCAGCCGCCGGCAAGCGAGTCTTTCCTCTGCATCCTCACGCTACAGGGGCCGGTGCACCACCATCGTGGCACTGCCGGCTTCGTTGCCGGAGTTCAGCACCACGTACACCTTCAGCGCCACCTGCGCGCCGGGCTGCGTGAGGGCAAAGCTCGTGATAAACTCGCGCGGATCGGCAGGGTCGTTGGTCGCGATGACCACCGCGTCCTCGTCCTGGTAGGCGTCGCCGGGATTGCTGCGCAGCTCGTAGCGCGCCAGGTCGGCATCCGCGCTTGCATCGTAGGCCACCTTCGCCTGATCCGGTGCCTGGAAGACGGCGCTGGCGTTCACTGGCTCCGGCGTGTGGCCCGGCGCGGGCGTCAGCGCTGGCAGCGTATCCACCAGCTCCGGATGCTGCGCGCAGCGCGGCGGCACCGCCTGCCGGTAGGCCTTCATCACCTCGTAGGCTTCCGCCTTCATTTTGTCGCGTGTCGCGCGGGAGACTGTCACGGACTGCGCCGCGTTGGCCTCCGAGTCATAAGCTTGGTTCAACTGCCTGAGGGCATCGTCGAACACCAGTTGCACCATGCCGTCGGACAAGGCCAGCGGCAGGGTCACCCCCGGCGGCGCGACGGCCACATTGATCTTCTTCCACAAGGAGTTCGCATCCCGCAGCGGCGCGTAGAAGCGCTCCTGCCCGTCGGTCACGTTCGGCAGCTTGGGCACCGCATTATAGAAGGCCGTGGCAGCATAATAGGCGCTCATCAGTTGGGTGAACTCCCGCAGGTGCTCCAGCAGCTTCGCCTTGCGCAGGTTGATGTCGCCGCGGGCGATCTCCTGGTCGTTGAGATGGTCCACCAGCTCGTCATTGGCCATGCCCAGGTTGGCCTTGAGCGTGCCGAAGTTCACCCGCGACACGGAGGTCTTGCTATCCGGGCTGACGATGAGCGGCGCGCCCAGCGCCGCGTCCACCAGGCCCCAGTGGGCCGCGAACTCATTCATCGTGGGGACGTAGGAGGCATTGTTCGTGATGGGCATGGCTCGTCAGAAGGTGAGAGGTTCCAGTGACAGGTGCGGCGGTGCATTTTCAGAGAATTACTTGCCATTCGTCAATCACAAAATGCGCATTCTCTCGAAAAACTTTTTCACCATTCATTGGGCCGGCTCCAGATTTGAGTTCCAGTGCTGCCACTAGGAATCAGTATTTTTGCTCTAGAAGTGTCTAGTTTTATGCCTGAACTTGTCTATTTTCACTATGCCATCGGCTATTTTCAGAGTCCAAGCCGATATTTTGAGTCCCGCAGTGACTATTTTGAGGGTGCCGGCTGCTCGTTTCAGAGTCAGAGTTGCTATTTCATCATTGCCATCCGCTGCCAGTGCCGAAAGGCTGACTCAGCGCAGCATCCTTGTGGATGATGCCGTCAGTGCAGAGAGAATTTGAGGCAAAATCATGGAGGGCAGAATCATCCTGGCGGCTTCGGACAGGCCTATGCCATCCCATGATTCTGCCCCCCATGATTCTGCCTCCAGCCTTCGCGCATCTGGCCCCATCCCCTTCCCCAGCATCCCCAAAAACCACAGCCTGAAGCCACGCCGGTCAAGAACCCGCCCTCCATGGACCGGTCCGGCTATCGTAATTCGCAGTGGAATTCCGGCCCATTCGCGCCTCGGCGATCCCTGACCGCCTTTTCAAAGGCTTTGACTCCCTCTTCGTCCAGGCCGGGGCAGCGACATAGGTTAATTAGGTCGAGATGATCCAGCCTGCGCAGCGGCTCCAGCACGCCCGCACCCTGGAGGCCGGTGCACCGGTCCAGCCATAGCTCCCGCAACGCCCCCAGCGCGCCCAGGCCGGTGAGGTCCGTCAGCCCGGTGCAGTGCATGAGAGACAATCGCTCCAGCTTGTCCAGCCCGCGCAGTGGCTCCAGCACGCCCGCGCCATGGAGGCCGGTGCACCAGTCCAGCCATAGCTCCCGCAACGCCCCCAGCGCGCCCAGGCCGGTGAGGTCCGTCAGCCCGGTGCAGCCACTGAGAGAAAATCGCATCAGCTTGTCCAGCCCGCGCAGCGGCTCCAGCACGCCCGCGCCATGGAGGCCGGTGCACCGGTCCAGCCACAGCTCCCGCAACGCCCTCAGCGCGCGCAGGCCGGTTAGATCCGTCAGCCCGGTGCAGCCGGCGAGGTAGAGTTCGTGAATGCAGCGACCGCAGCGGAGACTGGCGAGATCACCGCCACGCAAGGTGGTGCAGTCGCGCAGGTCCAGCTCCCGCTCCAGGCACCGGGTGCCGTCGGCGGTGAAGATCTGGAGGGCGGCATCAAGGCTCTGGAGAGCGGCGGGCCGGATGGCCTCCCGCCGGAGCAACTCGGGGGCTATGTGCCAGGCCTTTTCGGGGTCGCCTTCATACTCCTCGCGCGTGCAGCGCAGGCGGTGCACCCACAGGGTGCGCCACCAGTGCTGGCAGAGGGCGGGATCAAGGGCGATGGCGGGGTCCTGGCTGATGCGGATGGCGAGCTGGGCGGCGGCGAAGCTCAGGGGCACGTTCCCGGTCAGCTTACATTCCTCAGAGGTGAGCGCAGGTAGCGGCTGGTCCAGCGGCTCCGTGGGGACGAGCGGCGGGAAGAGCAGCTCCACCAGCACATCCTGCGCGTCCTGATGCCCGCGCTCAGGATCGGCCCGCAGCTCGGCCAGGAAAATGAGCGTCTCACGCCAGGCGGTGCGGTCCGCCAGGGCGTGCAGGTCCTCCTTGCCGTAGGCGAAGTCCGGCGGCGGGGGATATTTGGCATCCAGATGGGCGGCGAGGGCGGCGGGGGCCAGGCGGGCCTTGCGCGTGGTCTCCGCATCGCGGTCATTGAGGCGGGTAAGTTCAGCGCTGAGCCACTCGGCGGCGAAGAATTCCAGGAAGCTCAGGTGCACGAAGCCGTGCTCCTCCGGCCCGACGGGCAGGATGAGGCCGGAGCGGCGGGAGAGATGATGCAGGATGGCCGCGACGATCTGCCCGTGGTCCCTGCCCCGATGATGAGCGCTGAAGTGCGTATCCCGCAGCCAGCTCTCGATCAACGGCTGCAGCACGGCCAGGGCCTCCGCCGCGCCCACGCGGTTCACCGGTGCTCCTGCGGCCGCGTCGCCATCCCCCTGCCGCCACATGAGGGCGATGGCGAGCCGCCGCAGACACTCCCGCGCCTGCATCGGGGTGACGGGCGGAAAGCGATCCGCCGGGGTGCCCGGCTCCCGCCCGGGCAGCGCAAAGATATGCTTGTGCTCGTAGTCCAGACTCTCCAAGTAGGCATGGGCGATGGCATGGTAGAGCCGCGCCCGCCCGTCGGGCAGCGGGGTCTTATCCCGCACCAGCACGGCCATGTAGGAGAGCATGTTCGGGATGCGCGAGAGCAGCCGCACGCCCTCCGCCTCGCGCTGGTCGATGTCGGCGATGTGGCCGTCCACAAAGGCGTCCACCGTCTGGTCCGGGAAGCTGTAGTCCCGAAGCTGGAACCATTTCACCAAAAAATCTCGCCGCTGCCTGTCATCGAACGGAGCCAGGTAACGCACGTTCGCGACCGGGAAGGTGAAAGGCTCGCCTGGCTCAACCTCCACCTCGGTATCTTCCGGGCGCGGATCGATCCGATCCTCAAGATCCTCGCGACATTCTTCGAGCACCCCTGGCGGCTCCGCGCCGAGGCCGATGGCATGGATGGGCTTCGCTGCATCATCAAATGCATCCTGGATACCCACCGCATGACCCAGATTGCGCTTTGCCCGCTCGATGAGGCGCTGGCTCTGGGACAGGACCTGGGTATGCAGCCATGATGACAGCCAGTTCAGTGCGATGGTGAAACTCAGGTCCTCGCGTTCGATCTTAGGAATCCCCAAGAGTTCATCAGTCCCCGGACCTTTAGCCTCGGGGATGTAGAGAACTTTGAAATCCTCCAGCACTTTCCGTTTCCGCTCGGCCGTGACGACCTCCGCCTTGAAACCATGCAGATGCACCGGTGCCTCCGCGTAGCCCACGATGCGGGAGGTGACGAGCCAGCGGGCGCGGGGATGGCGCAGCATTCCCTCATGCAGGGCGGCGGCCAGGGCGCGGCGCTTCTCCGGGGAGCCGATCTCATCGAGACCATCGACGAGGAACCAGGCGTGGGGGCTTTCTAGCAAATCGCGGCGGAATTCCTCCGGTTGCTCATGGAAGACGCGCAGCGGCCCGGCGGCGGCAGGCTTGCCTGGGCCCCTGCCGAGCAGCGCGGCCTCGATGCGGTCGGCTTTCTCATGCAGATCCGCCAGCCCCTCACGAATGGCGACGAGGTGCTGGCCGAACTCCGCCTGATAGCGCAGCAGGCTTTTCGCCAGCGCGGCCCGCGCGGCGGGGTGATCGGTGCCGATGGCATCGCTGAGCGCCCGGCTTACGCGGGGGGCGATGCTCGCGGCCAGCTCGCCGGCCAGCCCCGCCGGGTCCGACTGGTCCCCCAGCAGCCCTGTGAGCCAGCCGGCCAGAAATTTCTGGAGCACTGCCGGCTCAATCGCCGGCCCGTCGGACTTCCCCAACTGCGCCTGCTCCAGCTCCCGCACGAAGTCCGCCTGTGCAAGCGTGCCCTCGCCTTCCTTCTGCCCGTGGACGAACTTCATCCACGCCTCCGGCAGCCCCGCGAGCGCATCGAGGAGCTTTTGCCTCAGCGCCTCGCGGTCCCTGACGGCGGCGCTGCGCTGGCTGGACAGCAGGTTGAACTCACGCTCTCCGACGACCTGCCGCAGCAGCGCCTCGACCACGCAGCCGGTGAAGCGCACGAAGTGCTGGTTCGCGTGGTCGAGGTGCTGCCGCTGCGCAGGAGTGACCGCCTTGTCGATTTCCGAAGCGGCGATGTTTCCCGCGAGGCTGCTAATGAGGTCAACCAGATCGCCACGAAGCTTTTTCCCCGCATCACCCACCCCGCCGTCACCGGCGCAGGCGATGGCGAGATCCTTGCCCGACCCCGCAGCTTCAAGGACGCCGCGGTGAAGACGGCGAGAGCCTTCGGACTGCGAAAGAGCGGGATGAGCCTGCCGAAGAAGAGGGAGAGTGCGGTCACGGAGATCATGATGCGCCTGAATATGTACCGGATGTACCGGATCGACTCCGGCGCGTCAATCCGCGCATCTTGCCCGGAATCCCGCCGCCCGCCCCCGGCTCCCCCCTTCCCCAGGCGGCGGGAGGCGGGATGCGGGCCACCCGAATCGGAGGTTTACAAGACCGCGCGAGTGGTATTAGTCTTGCTTTATCCCTCCTGTGGGCGGCGGATGCGCCTCCACCCGGAGGATGTTCATCGCGTCCCCGAATCCATCACATGCCCGAACTCATCTCCAAAGGAGGACCGCTCGTCTGGCTGCTCATCGGCTGCCTTTGTTTCTCCGTCGCGGTCTTCCTGGAAAGACTGGCCTACTACCACCGGGCCAGCATGAACATCGGCGAGTTCCTGGCCGGCCTGTCGAGTCTGGTGCGGCGCAAACACTATGCGGAGGCGCTGCAGGAATGCATGGCCACGCGGGTGCCCGTCGGCCGGGTCGTGCAGGCTGCCCTCCTGCGCCATCATTTGAACCGTGAACAGATCAAAGAGGTGGTGCAGGATGCGGGACAGATGGAGGTCACCCGGCTGGAGCGCTTCCTGGGCATCCTCAACGCCATCGCACACGTCGCGCCCTTGATCGGCCTGCTCGGCACCATGATCGGCCTGCTCGACAGTTTCACCAATCTGTCCTCCACCAACGGCATCATGACGCCGTCCGAGGTGGCCAAGGGCGTCTATCAAAGCCTCGTGACCTCCGCGCTCGGCCTCGGTGTGGCGATTCCTTCGTATCTCTTCTACGCATTCCTTGCGGCCAAGTCCCGCTCCATCATGCACGACCTGGAACGCGCGGGCGTCGAAATCGTAAACATCATCGACGATGCCCGGAGCGATTCCGAACCCGCCGTCGGCGGCAGCATCGTCGAATTCCGCCAGCCCGATGTGATGATGGACCGCAAGCGCGGTCAGAAAAAGTGAGCGCGGCGGCCGGTCGCAGAGTCTCCTCCGCTGCATGAAGCTCGAAAGTCAACTGCCGCGCCAGAGTCCCTGGCTCTACACGGTGCCGCTGCTGAACACCATCCTGCTGCTGCTCGTATATTTCCTTTTCAGTTCAGGCTTCGTCATCCAGTCCGGCGTGACCGTGAATCTCCCGCAGTCCGCCTCGCGGCTCACTGGTTTTGATCGCGCACACATGATCACCATCGCCGGCGGCGAGGATGCCCCTGTTTACTATGACGGCGCCAAAGTCACGCTCGATGAACTCAACCGCGCTCTTGAAAAAGACCGCAAGAACGACCGCCGTGCCATCATCTATGCCGACGTGCGCGCCCCGTACGGCAAGGTGATGCTCGTATCCAGCGCCGCGCTGGCGCTAGGCTTCGAGATCGCTCACGGCACCACCCCGCCCGCCATCAGCAGCCGATGACCCCGGGCCAGGAACCACCCCTGCTCACCTTTCAGTGGCGGGAGCGCGAGAGTCCGGCGGGCCGGCTCTTGTTCTACCTCGCGCTGACCGTTGCCGGCGTCGCCGGCTTCTTCATGCTCTTCAAGGTCGTCTATCCCCAGGCACGGCATTACAATACCGCGCCCCAGCAGGTCTATCTGCTCGATCCCACCCAGGCCGCCACGCGTGACATCATGAACCGCACCCTGGATGAGAACTTCCTCCTGCTCGGACCAGACGCCAATCCTGCACGGACCGACGGCGCGGCGGAACGGCTCTTTCCCGTCTTCAAACCAGGCTTCACCGGCTTTGAGATGAAACTGGTCGAACTGCCAGGCGTGCAGGACAGCAAATCGCTGCCGCGCATCTTCCGCATCGACGACGTGCCGCTGCCTCCGGTGGCCACCGTAAAAAAAGCTGCCGCCCCCTCCGCCCGCGCTCCGGTTGTGAAGTCAGTGGTCCGGGCCGTCCCTCATGGCACCCTCGCCCAGCGCGGAATCGCCGGCTCGCGCGACATCAACGCCACGCTGCCGGGCGGGATTGACCCGCCACGCTTCAAGGTCTGCGTCTCGAGCCTCGGCCATGTGACCTTTGCCCTGCCGCTCGACTCGATGCCAGACGTCAAGCAGATGCGCGCCCTGCAGGCCGGCATGTCGAGTCTTCGTTTCAAGCCGGTGGCCGGCTCCGCCGTGCAGTGGGGCGAGGTGTCGCTCCAATGGGAACCGCTCCCGCCATGATCAAGGTCACACTCAGCGATCTCATCCTCATCGGCATGGCCATCGGCGTCGTGTTCGTCTGCATGCAGTGGGTGCTGGCCGTGCTCGCCGAGCGCCGCGCCAGCCGCCGCATCAGCGATAATGTCGTCTTCTGCCGCATCTGCGGCTCCGCATACCAAGTGGAGAAACACGCCGACATCACCATCTGCCCCGTCTGCCGCACGCCGAACGAGCGCAATACCATGGACGCGATCTGATTCCCGATCATGTCCGCCCCTCCGACCACTCCCGCCATCGTCTCCGCCAAAGATCTGTGCCTCACCTTCAGCACGCAGCGGGTGCTGGCTCATGCGACGATGGCCGTGCACGAACGGGAAAAGGTGGGACTCGTGGGCAGGAACGGATGCGGCAAGAGCAGCCTCATCCGCATCATCGCGGGCAAGGAACGGCCGGATTCGGGCACGGTGTCAATGCGGAATGATCTGATCGTCGGCTACCTCGCGCAGGAGTTCACGCTCGATGAAGACGCGACGGTGCTCGGCAACGTGCGCGCAGGCGCGAGCGCGGTGCTGGACATGATCGCGCGCTACGAGAGCGGCGATGTGAAGGGCGGGCAGGAAGAAGAATTGCTGCACGCGATCAATGAGCACGATGGCTGGGGCCTGGAGACGCGCATCAAGACGGCGATGAGCGAACTCGGTGTGCCGGCGGCGGATCGCATCGTGCGCGAGCTGTCGGGTGGAGAAAAGCGACGCGTCGCGCTGGCCCGCACACTGGTGGCGCAGCCGGATCTGCTGCTGCTCGATGAACCGACGAACCACCTCGATGCAGAGTCGATCCTGTGGCTGGAAAAGTTTCTCAATGAGTTCCCCGGCGCGGTGCTCTTTGTCACGCATGACCGCTATTTCCTCGACCGCATCGCCACGCGCATCATCGAGATCGATGAAGGCGTGATCTACAGTCATCCGGGCAACTACACCGCGTATCTCGAATCAAAAGCGGTGCGCGATGCCATCGAGTCGAATCACGAACGGCGGCGGCAGACCTTCCTGCGGCACGAGCTGGAGTTCGTGCGCGCGGGCGTGAAGGCGCAGCGGTCAAAGGCGCGCATCCGGCTGGAGACCTTCGACAAGATCGCTGCGGAAGATGCGCCGACGGAGGAACTGGTGATGGATTTGATCATCCCGCCCGCGCCACCGCTGGCGAACATCGTTGTGGATGCAAAAGGCATCGGAGCAGCGATTCCAGATCGCTGGTTGTTCAGTCATCTCGATCTCAGCTTCGATGCCGCCACCTGCACGGGCATCATCGGTCGCAACGGCCTCGGCAAGACGACGCTGCTGCGCATCCTGATGGGCGAGCAAGCGCCGACCGAGGGCGTGGTGCAGATCGGGAAGCGCACCGTGTTCAATTACGTCGATCAGCAGCGCCTGCTCCTTGATCAGGAAAAGAGCGTGATGGATGAAGTGGCCGGCAACAGCGAGTTCGTCACCTTTGGCGACGAGAAGCTGCACGTCCGCACTTATCTGCGGCGATTCCTCTTCACTGACGAGCGCGTCACGATGCGCGTGAAGGAACTCAGCGGCGGTGAGCAAAGCCGCGTGTTGCTCGCGAAGATCCTCCGTCGCGGCGGCAACTTCCTCATTCTCGACGAGCCGACGAACGACCTCGATCTGCAAACGATGCGCGTGCTCGAAGAAGCGATCCTCGCCTTTAAAGGCTGCGTACTCGTGGTCAGTCACGATCGCTATTTCCTCGACCGCGTGTGCGACCGCATCATCGCCTTCGAAGGCCACGGGCAAGTGTCGATCTGCGCCGGAAACTACAGTTACTACATGGAGAAACGCGGAGCGGTCGTGAAGAAAGAGATGGCTGCTCCGATGCTGGTGAAGCAAAAGCCAGCCACAGCGACTGCTTCCGTATCGACCAAGCCGCGCAAGCTCTCACAAAAAGAAACCCGTGAGCTGGCGGAGCTGGAGCCCGCCATCGCCGCACTCGAAAGCGAGATTGCCGCCATGGAAGCCGAGCTAAACGATCCCGCCTTTTACGCCAAGAATCCCACCGGCACTCAAGACCACATGGTCAAACTCGACGCAAAGAAGGCGGAGCTGGAAGCGAAGTTCACTCGATGGACCGAACTCGAGGAGTTGCGCATCGCGGCCGAACCAAGCGCGCGATAGCTCGTGAACGAACTCGGCGGCGGAAACAAAGCCGTAACACGCCCGGGCGTCGCCAGTTGATACATCCAGGCTACAAGACCCGAATGGGCAGCTCTCGCCTGAAGGCACCCGTCCTCAGGGCTTACGCATGAACCGAAAGCGAAAGGCCTCAAACCTATGATTAGCCCCGCAGCAAGATTCAGGATTCCACAGATGGGTTCAGAAGAAGTCCAATCCGTGGTCGTCCTGAATCCGTGGGAATTCACTCAGAAGCAATTCGTGCGTAAGCCCTGACCCGTCCTCTTCTCCACGACGATGATGCCTTGATCCTTGCCGCCAAATCCTTCCAACCACTTCTTCACGCGTTCAATTTCCAAGATTGGCATAGTACCGCGCGATCCGCCTGGCGTGCTCGTCATACGCTGCCTCAAACAACTCCGTCGCTCGCTCCGCACCGACGACGGCTCCGGCAGTGAGCACTTTCGGCGGCTGGCCGGCTTTGGTGAGGCGGTCGGCGACTTCGGCTTTGATGGTGTTGATGAGAAGACAGCCGCCGACGGTTGAGCCTGGGGCGACGGGCGTTTCGAGGCCGTCGATCTTCACCATCGCGTCGCCAACGGGCGCGCCGGTATCGAGCGTGATGTCGGCGAAGTGCTGGAGCTTTTTGCCTTCGCGATGACGGCTTGTGCTCTGCTCGCTGTGCGTGGTGCTGATGATGGCGACGACTTTGACGCCGCGCCTCTGAAATTCCTCCGCCATCTCGACGGGCACGACATTGCAGCCGCTCGATGAGATGATCAGCGAGCTGTCGCCGTGCTTGAGATCGAAGTTCCGAAGGATGCGCGAGGCGAAGCCGGACACGTTTTCAAGGAACATCGCCTGCCGCTGGCCGTTCGCGCCGACGACGAGGTTGTGGAAGGTCAGCGAGAGTTCGACAATCGGATTCCAGCCCGGAAACGAGCCGTATCGCGGCCACATTTCCTCGACCATGATGCGACTGTGGCCAGAGCCGAAGACGTGAACCATCTGGCCGGAGAGAATGGTCTTCGAGAATAGATCGGCAGCTTCGTGAATGAGCGGAAGCTGCTCGCGGACGCGGCCGAGAATCGTTTCCGAAGCGTCGAGGTATCGTTCTGCTGGTGATGCGTGTGTCATGTGAATTCAAGTAAACTTCGGACGGCACCAAAACATCCCGCCATATCGCCCGCCATGGCGGGAACTATGCGTGCCGCGTGCCCGGCGGGTCGCCACTCGAATTGGTCGAGGAAGCGGCCGAGCGGCTCGAAGAGATGTGGCCCGGCTCCGCTGGCGATTCCGCCACCGATGATGACGACCTCGGGATCGAGCACGTTGATGAGTGAAGCGACGGCTGCGGCGAGTTTGAGCACGGAGTCGAGCCAGATAGCTGCCGCATCGGCATCACCGGCGGCGACTTTGGAAATCAATTCGAGCGTGGTGGCATATTTCCCCTGCCCTCGTGCGGCGATGGTTTGATTGCCGATGGCATCTTCGAGGCTGCCGGGCGTGTTGAAGTCGTCGGTCGGTGCCATGGCATCGACCGTGATGTGTCCGAGGTGGCCAGCACGACCGACCATGCCTTTGAGCAAGCGACCGCCGGCGAAAACAGCGCCTCCGACACCTGTGCCAAGCGTGAGCATGAAGGCATCGTTGCAGCCTTGTGCCGCGCCGATCCAGACTTCGCCGAGAAGCGCGGAGTGCGCGTCATTGAGCACGTTCACGCGCCGATCGAGAAAGGCTGACCAATCGAATTGTTCGAGTCCGTGCATGCGACCGGGCATCAGGCGGATGCAACGACCCGAAGGATCGGCAAGTCCAGGAGCCGAGAGGCCGATGTCGAGCTTTTGCGCACCTGCCTCGCTCTCCAACTCCTCAACAATCTCGCGCACAGTCACAGCGAATCGCGGCACATCGCCGACAAACTCGCCATCGCGCGTCGGTTTGCTCAGCGTGGCGACGGCAGCGCCAGTGGCGCAATCAATGAGCGCGGCTTTGATGTTCGTGCCGCCGAGGTCGATGCCGATGGCGAGGGTCATGGAACAACGGAATGGTGGAAGGCTGGAAATTGCGGCGGTACCGTCAAGCAAGCGATCAAGAGTAGAGCCAATTGCAACACCCATTCTCTTGCCTCCATTCTCCTGTCATTCTCAGCGATGATGACAGGAGAATGGAGGCAAGAGAATGAATTTGAACTATCCAACTCCCGAACTCGGAGGTTTTGCAACTGGCTCAGCAGGCTTCGGATATTCAACAACGAACGAAAACAATCCCCCTCACCCCAGCCCTCTCCCCTTGGGAGAGGGAGCAGGACGCGCTGCCGCGCGACTTGTGCAAAGCACGCTTTGGCCCTGGCGCGGCAGCGCCACCGTCTCCCTCTCCCTTGGGGAGAGGGCTGGGGTGAGGGGGCAGTTGCTCGCCCGCGGAAAACGTCGTCGAACTCAGATGGATTCATGTATTGCTGAACAGCTTTGAAATTGACGAAGAACGAGTCCGGGTGAGCACGCAGTTGCAGCAGTTCACGATTCGCCCCTCCCCTCGCTGACCGTCCATCCGCCATCCACCGCAAGCACCTGACCGGTGATGAATTTGGAATCGCGAGACAGAAGAAACAACGCAGCCCCATCGACATCTTCGGGCACGCCGACGCGGCCGCCGTCGAGAGGTTGCTTGGCGGCGACGAAGCGCATGATGTCGTCGTTCTCGCACGCGCGGGTGGACATCGGCGTCTCGACGAGAGCGGGTGCGATGACGTTGATGCGGATGTTTTGCTTCGCGTAGTAAGCGGCGGTTGATTTGCTGAAGCCGATGATCGCGGCCTTCGTCGCTGCGTAGGCGTGCGAGGCGAAGTATTGCGGCGAGGGCGACCAGCCGAGCACGCTGCCCATGTTCAGGATGCAGCCGCCGTCGCCTTGCTTGATGAATTGACGGACGGCGGCGCGGTTCGAGAAGACGACGGACGAGAGATTGAGATCGACCGTGTAGCGCCAGCCTTCGTCGGTGATTTCATGGAGCGCGCCGTCGCCTTTCGAGCGTCCGCTGCCCCCGGCCACATGATAGAGCGCATCGAGCCGACCGAAGGACTCGACGGCGAGCGCCACGGCGCGGTCGGCAGAGCTGGAATCGCTCGCATCGGCGGCAAAGCCTCGCGCATTCTCGCCCAGCACCGACAGCGCGTCGGCCACGTTTTTCTCCGAACGGCTGGTGACCACGACACGCGCGCCATTTTCCACCAAGCGACGCGCCCCCGAGAGTCCGAGACCGGTGGTGCCACCGATCACGACCACCGACAGCCCATCGACATCGTAGTGCGCGCTCATGCGGCGGCGATTATCCCGGGGCGCGATGCGGCAACAAGACGAAATCGCACAATACAATTCCAGCGGCGGGAAAGGACAAGATGCCGAAGCTGCGTATGTAGCCGCCTCTTTTCCCATGAAGCTCATCACTCTTTCCCTTCTCTCCCTCATCGCAGCGGCCACGCTCCGAGCAGAATCGCTGCCGGATGTGAAACGCATCGTCTTCATCGGCGACAGCATCACGCACGGCGGCGGCTACATCGAATACACGGAGACAGTGCTGCTCGCCAACACGAAGAAGCGCTACGAGATCATCGGTGTGGGCTTGAGCAGCGAGACAGTTTCCGGTTTGTCCGAAGATGGCCACGCTGGCGGACAATTTCCACGGCCGGATGTGCATGAGCGGCTCGAACGCGTGCTGGCGACGACAAAGCCGGAAATTCTGCTCGCGTGCTACGGCATGAACTGCGGCATCTACCAGCCGCTCGATGAAGGTCGCTTTCAGAAATACAAGGACGGCATCCAGTGGCTTCGCGACAAAGCGAAGGCTGCTGGCGTGCAGGAGGTGATTCATCTCACGCCGCCGACTTACGATCCCGTGCAGAAGAAAGGCGAGGCACCGTTTTACAACGACGTGCTCGGTGCCTACGGCAACTGGCTGCTCGATCAACGCGCAAAGGGCTGGCAGGTCGTGGACATTCATAACGTGATGGACGCCGCGCTCGCCGAGTTGCGGAAGAAAGATCCGGCGGCCTACATCTCAAAGGACGGTGTGCATCCCGGCCCCGAGGGGCACTTGCTGATGGCGCAGCAAATCCTGAAGCACTGGGGCGTGAAGGCCGACTACACCATCGCCGATTTCACTCCGCCCAATGGCAAACTCAGCACCCTGCACGCACTTGTCTCAAAGCGGCAGAAAATCATCAATCCGGCTTACCTCAGTGCCGCAGGCCACAAGCGTCCGGGCGTGAAGGCAGGCCTGCCACTCGACGAAGCGAACAAGCAGGCGGCGGAGATCACGAAAGAAATCGACGAAGTGCTGACGAAAAGCTCAACTGCGGCGAGCGACGCGCCATTTCCTGGCAAGAAATCGAACTGGAACGGCTACGACAAATACGACTTCACCGTGGACGGCAAACCCGTGCTCGTCGTGACGCCGAAGACGGCCGCGCCGGGCAAACCGTGGGTTTGGCACGGCGAGTTTTTCGGTCACAAGCCCGCACCGGACATCGCGCTGCTCGGAAAAGGTTTTCACATCGTTTATATGAGCGTGCCGAACATGCTCGGCAGTCCCGAGGCGGTGAAGCATTGGAATGCGTTCTACGCGGAGCTGACGACGAAGTATGGATTCGCGAAGAAGGCCGCGCTCGTCGGCCTCAGTCGCGGCGGATTGTATTGCTACAACTGGGCAGCGGCGAATCCCGACAAGGTCGCGTGCATCTACGGCGACGCGCCGGTGTGCGACTTCAAGTCATGGCCCGGCGGCAAGGGCAAAGGCAAGGGCGATCCGACGAACTGGGGCTACGTGATGAAGCTCTGGGGCTTCAAGGACGAAGCTGAAGCGATGGCCGCGAAGGTGAATCCGATCGACAACCTCGAACCGCTTGCGAAGAACCATGTGCCGCTGCTGCATGTCTTCGGCGACGCCGATAAAGTGGTGCCGTGGGATGAGAACACTGGCATCATTGAAGAGCGCTACAAGAAACTCGGCGGCTCGATCACGCTCATTCGCAAGGCCGGTGTCGATCATCATCCGCACGGCTTGGATGACTCCACGCCGATCATTGAGTTCATCGAGAAGCACGCGGCGAAGCAGTAGAGGCAGTCCGCTGAGTTGCCTGACGTTTGAGGGTGAACCAGCGGCTTGCACCAACTTCGAAGCGAAACCAATCGCCGCGCGAATCATCGCAAATTGAGAGGAGGCATTTCGCCGAAAGTGGAATCGCGCACTGTCATCGGTGCGCACACGATGAACCGTCCGATGGCGATGCGCGTGCGTTTGTCGGGCGTCACTCACGGCTCCCTTGACCCTCAGCCCTCATCATCCACCCATGAACCCGACCCTCATTTGCGCGGAACAACCTCGCGCTCGATCGCATCGCCACCTCATTGTTCGGCTCCTTGCTTCCACCGTTTGGTTGCAGGCTGCCAACGTCGTCGCCGCTACTTTGACAGTGACAAACACGCTCGACAGTGGCGCCGGTTCGCTGCGAGGCCAGATCGCTGCGGCTGCATCTGGCGACACCATCACCTTCGATCCGGCGCTCACCTTTGCGGCGCCCGCAGCAATCACGCTCACAGGCGGAGAAATCTCCACGAACAAGAACCTGACTATCGTCGGCCCTGGCGCGGACAGGCTGACCATCTCGGGCAACTCTGCATCCCGCATTCTCATCTTCACTAGCGGCACGCAAAACGTGTCGCTCTCGGGATTGACCCTGGCCAATGCGCTCAATACCGGCGGGTTCGGCGGAGGCTTTCTGTCGTTCGGCAGCGTGAACGTGCGCAATTGCGCCTTCACCGGCAATCAGGCGGCAGTCGGAGCGGCGGCGTATGTGCAGTCGGGCGATGCTTCGTTTGTGAACTGCCTTTTCACCGGCAACACAGCCACCGCGCAAGGCGGCGCGGTCAGCTTTCAAACCACCGCCAGCACTCACAAGCTGGACATGATGAACTGCACGCTGACTGGAAATGCCGTGACCGGCTTTGGCTACAGCACGCTGCAGATCGGAGCATTTGCACCGGGCATTTCGCAGGTCTTCGTGCGCTGCTGCACGTTCGCGAACAACACGACGACAAACCCCTCGCTCGGCGAGGCGATCGTGTGCGGATCAGACGGCGCAGCGTCGTCATCCGTCGTGACGCTGTTCGGCAACATCTTCAAACATGCGAGCAGCGTGACGCTCGCGATCCACAGCCAGAACGGCGGACCGCCGGGCACCTACATTTCCGAGGGCTACAACTTTGCCAGCGACAACGGCGGCGCGTTTCTCACAGGCGTGGGCGATGTGCTTAATGCCGATCCGCTCCTCGGGCCGCTCGCTCCCAATGGTGGCCCCACGCAAACGCGCGCGCTGCTCTCCGGCAGTCCGGCGATCGGCATTGTACCTCCGGCTTTGCGTCCCGCCGATGCCTTCGACGTCGATGGCGATTCCAACACGGCGGAATTGCTCCCCGTGGACCAGCGCGGCATCACTTTCGCGCGCGTGTCCGGCGGACTGATGGACGTGGGTGCGTTTCAAACACAGAAACCTTCGCCCGTCGCATCGCCCGCGCTGGGTGACATCATTACTGGCAACGACGCGACGGATGCGGCTGGCATCACGAGCATCGGCAAATACGACTTGCTGAAGCGCGGCGGATACTTCGCGCAAAACGGACAGCTCATTTTTCCGGGCTATCTGCTCATCGGCACCAACGGCGTGACGCTCTCGCCAAACAACTTCATGGGTCTGTGGAAGCTTGACGGTTCTGGCATGAAACTGTTTGCGCGTAGCGGCGACACCGCGCCGGAAACTTCGAGCACCGTCTTCGACGTGCTGCCGCAAACACCCGCGATCAATCGCCATGGGGAGGTGACGTTCCTCGCTTCCCTTCGCGTCGGCTCGGGCGCGCCCGCGGCAACGACGGATGACGACACCGGCCTCTGGAGCGAAATCGGCGGCACAGGCATCGGCATCCTCATGCGCGAGAGCGACACGATCCCGAGCATCGCTCCATTGCAGATCGGTGCATTTGGCTCAGGCGCATTCGCCACGGCAAAGACGAGCGCGACCACGGGAGAGGCGGCTTTTTCGATCACGATGAAAAACGGCAGCACCGACACGGCCATCCTGCGCGCCAGCGTCACAGGACCGACGGTCACCGCCGTTGGCGTGGTCGCGCGTGAAAACACCACCGCGCCGGGCACGGCGGAGTTGTTTGGCAATCTCGCCGGCTCCTACTCCGATCCGCAGCGCATGGACGCCGCAGGCAATCTGCTCTTTGCCGCGCTGATGAAATCGGGACGCGAGAGCCTCTGGTATCAGCCCATCGGCGGCGCGGTCACGAAGATCTTCCTCGCCGGCGCATCCGGCGTGGGTGACGTGGCGCCAGGCACTGGCGGCGCCACCTTCAAGAGTCTCAAATCACCCGCCATCGGCAGCGGTGGCACGATCACCTTCCGCGGCTTTTTGAACAACGACGGTGACAATGCCGCCGGATTGCAAAACGACGGCATCTGGCGCGGCATCGCGGGCGTTGGCTTCAATTGCATCCTGCGTCGTGGCGACAGCGCTCTGCCCGGCATGCCCGGCGGATCGAAGGTCGGCAACGTGTGGCACAGTTGGCTCACTGCGGCGAATCACGGCGCGTGGCGCGGCTGGCTCGACTTGAACGGCGATGGATCGAGCGCTGCCCCTGCGGACGTACAGGCCATTTACACCGATCTCTCAGGCACGATGTCGATGATCGTGAAAGTGACCGACTCGGCGCCGGGCATCGCCGGCGCGACATTCAGTGCATTCGATCTGCCGGTGGTGGGCGGCGCGGAGCAGATGGCATTCCTTGGAGCGGTGACCGGCGGCGGCACCACCCCCGCGAACAACAAGGGCCTGTGGCGATCCGCCGCCAACGGAGGTCCGCTCGCACTGATGCTGCGCACCGGTGACTCGATGGTGACTTCACAAGGCCCGAAAACCGTGACCAACATCGACCTCCCCGGCTCAAACACGACCAACCGCAGGTGGGAGCAAAACGTGATGGACACCAATGGCCGGCTCATCGTCTTCGTCACTTTCAACGACAACTCAACGAGCGAAGTGATCGTGCCGTGAAGCTTCCACGGCCGGCTGCCGGTGCTTGCCGTTCGAATTTCGACCACACACCAGCGTCGGAATCAGGCTCGTGTTTCCGGTTGCGCGGGTTGGGAGTGGGTGGAACTCTCCGCCCCATGTCTGGACTCGTGGACTTTCCTCCTCACACATGGCTACAGGGCTTGCAGGCTCTTTTTGCGCTCGCCATCGGCCATGCGCTGGCAGACTTCCCGCTGCAGGGCGAGTTCCTGGCGATGTGCAAAAACCGGCGGCACCTGATCCGCCTGAAGGACGCGAATCTTCCGCCCTCGATGTGGATCAGTTGCATGGCAGCGCACTGCCTGATTCATGCCGGCATGGTGTGGATCGTCACCGGATCGGCCCTTCTGGGAGCAGTGGAACTCGTGATTCACTGGGCGCTCGACGTGGCGAAGTGCGAGGGCAAGACGGACTTCAGTGTTGACCAGTGCCTGCACGTCGTGTGCAAGATCATGTACGTCATCGCCGGAATGGCGCACCTGGTGGGTTGAGGCAAGATGAGCCGGCGCGGTTGCGCCTGGAATGAGGGATGCAAAGGACAGCGGTCATCAATGTCGTCGGACTCACGACGAGGCTCATCGGGGAATCGACGCCCAACATCCGTGCCTTTCTGGAGCGAAACCGCTCCGCGCGCATCGAGCCGGTGCTGCCAGCAGTGACGTGCACGGCGCAAGCCACCTACCTCACGGGGAATCTGCCTCGCGACCATGGCATCGTGGCCAACGGATGGTACGACCGCGAGTATGCCGAGCACCGTTTTTGGAAACAGTCGAACCACCTCGTGCGCGGCGAGAAGCTGTGGGAGGCATTGCGCCGGAAGGATGCCGAATTCACCTGCGCAAAACTGTTCTGGTGGTTCAACATGTATTCATCAGCAGACTACGCCATCACGCCGCGCCCCTTGTATCCGGCGGATGGAAGGAAGGTCTTTGACATTCACACGCAGCCGATGGGCATGCGAGAGAGAATCAAGAAGGACCTTGGTCCATTTCCCTTCGCCAGCTTCTGGGGACCGGGTGCCGACATCAAATCATCTGTCTGGATCGCGGAGTCTGCGAAATGGGTGGAGGAAAAGCACTGGCCGAGCCTGGCGCTGGTGTATCTCCCGCACCTCGATTACAACCTGCAGCGCGCAGGGTTGAAGTGGGACGCCATCGGCCAGGACCTGCGGCAGATCGACGAAGTGACCGGAAACCTGATCCGATTCTACGAAGCGAGAAACATCAAGGTGGTGCTGCTCTCCGAGTACGGCATCACTGACGTGGACAGGCCCGTACATCTGAACCGTGTGTTTCGCGACAAAGGGTGGCTCTCAATCAAGGACGAACTCGGCCGCGAGACGCTGGAGCTTGGAAGCTGCCGGGTCTTCGCCATCGCGGACCACCAGGTCGCGCACGTTTACGTCAATGATCCTTCTCTACTAGATGCCGTGCGCGCCATGCTCGAAAGCACCGACGGCGTCCAACAGGTGCTGGGCAAGGCGGAGAAGTACTACAACGGCCTCCAGCACGAACGCAGCGGTGATCTCATCGCCATCGCGGATGCACGAAGCTGGTTCACTTGGTACTACTGGAAGGACGACCGGCTGGCACCCGACTTTGCCCGGTGCGTCGATATTCACCGCAAGTGTGGCTATGATCCGGCGGAGCTTTTCATCGATCCTGCCTTGAAGGTGCCCAAGCTCAAAATCGGCATGAAACTTGCCGCGAAAATGGCCGGCTTCCGGATGCTGATGAATGTGATCCCTCTCAATGCCAGCCTTGTCAAAGGCTCCCACGGGCGAGTGCCGGAAGACACGAATGACTGGCCCGTCCTGATCGGCGAGCTGCCGAATCTGCCGCGATCCGGTGCAGTCACTGCACACGAAGTCTGCCAGCATCTCTTCACTCACTGTGCCACCGGACACGGCTACGAGGGACTCAGTCTGTGAGTTCCTGGCTCTATCGGCGCATCCACTGACTTGGGACAACCCTCTCAAGCGAAAGAGGGCCATATTCTCTGTATTCCGGACTTGGCGGCCGGCGAGGAAATCGAACTGATTCGCTGGAAATGATACGACTCACGAACTCCGGCAATTCTGGTTGATGCCCAAGCATGACAAAAAACAACTATGTCATTGAAGTTGCAGGGGAAAATATTTAGACTCCTAAATTAAATCGCATTTTTGATTGAAAATGTTTTTATAATTACCATATTTCGGATGTGCTGACCACTCCACGCCTTCAATCCGCGCACTCTCATCCCCTATGCCATTCACCATACGCAGTCTCTTCCAGCAAGGTCCAAACGAGGACAAGTCGTCCGGTACCGCTGCGGTGCTGGAACCTCCTCTGCCGCCTCCAGCTTCGTCCAGTCAATTTGGTGGAGGAGGGTTGCCCGTTCCAATGAGCAGTCCGTTTGGCATGGAAGTCCCCCCAGCCAGTCCGTTTGGTGGTTCGCTATTCCAAGCCCGCGATGGTGAAGCGGCTGGGGGCGCACCGGTGCATGTGCGGCCCGCGGGTGGATCGCCATTTACCCCCGGTGGCGGTGGCCAGACCTGTCTGACCGTCGCCGACGTGTTGCCGCAGTTGCCGCCCGAACTCGCTCGCGCCAATTCCCTTCCGCCGGACCATCAGATTTGCCTGGCGCCGCATCTGATTGAGGCCGCGTTGAGCAACGGCCATGCGGCCGTGCCAATTTTTGAAATCTACCGGGTATGCCCAGCTATTTTCCAGACGCCAGTTTCCCCCCAAGACCCGCGACATGTGCCGCTGCCAGCCGCAAAGCTGCCGTCCCTCATCGCTGCCACACAAGCTGGCAGCGGCCATTCAGCGCCTGCTTTCAAACCAGCGGGACCTCCGTCGATGCCAGACACCCAGCAGAGTCCGTTTGGCGCTGCGTTGGCAGGGGACATCATGGGAGCCGCTCCGATGCAGATTGAAATGCAGGGCCGGGCACCGTCGGTCCTGCCACCACGTCGGGAGAATAGCGCTCCTCCGCCGCTAATGCCGGGCCCTTCGTTTCCCTTGGCTACCGCGCAGGACGCGGTGCCATCCCCATTCAGTGCCACCGCTCCGTTCGGCACGCCGGCATCGTCCCCACCTGTGCCGATGCAGACTCAAGCCGGCCCTTCGCCCTTTGTTTTTTCGTCGCCTCAACCGCCTGCACCAATTCCTCAGACGCCGCCTACGCTGCCACCCGCATTCGCAGTGCCGGATCAACTCCCGACCGCGAATCAGGCCTTCGGCCCCGCGTTGGTTTCGCCGTTTGAAGGAGCCGGTTCAGTCGCATCACAGTCTCCACAAGTGCCTGCGTTCTCCGTGCCAGCACGTCGGGACGAACCGCCCACGCCCGCAGCCGGCCCCTCACCGTTTGGCAACTCACCGATCTCATCTCCAGCACCGCAGCCTTTTGCTCTCACCGAGCCAGAACCGCCTGCGCCGCCACCCCCCGCTTTCCCTGCACCTGCACAATTTGGCCTTCAGCCCGCCGCTCCGTCTCCTGCGCCGTCGATGATGATGCCTCCGAAGCATGCACAGCCCGCGCAGCCGTCTCCGCCTCCCGCGCAGCGCGCCGACACGACTGGCGGTCCGCTGAAACTCTCCCTGGCCACCTTGCTAAAAGGCTACACCAGCACCGACCTGGGATTCGATCCGGGCATGGTGCCATCGTGGATCATGACCGCCATTCCGGGGTCAGTCATCAGCAATCAGATGGCCGCCGGAAATGCGCAGGTCGAACTGGGCTTGCTCATCGATGGCACCACCGACATTGGTTTCCGCAATGTCCTGTCAGGCGCACGGAGGGAACTCAAGATCAATCTTCCCGCCAATGAAGTATTCCATGGATTACCATCCACGTCGTGCCCTGCGCCTGCATCCACTGAAATTCCAGCACCATTCGCAGCACAGCCTCCTCCGCCGGCACCTTTCGTGATCCAGCCTCCGGTGTCTGCGGTGCCCCAGCCACAACCCACCAACCCCTTTGCCGCCGCAAAAGCAGCGGCAGCGGCCGCTGGTAGAACATCTCCCTTGCAGCCCATGCCCGGTGTGACTCCGAGCTCGGGGCCCATCCAACCGAAACCAAACGCCAACTTCGGATTCGCCACTCCTGCCCCCACCCCCGCTCCGCTGCCCGACCCGTCCGTTGGGTCGGTGATGAACGTAAAGCCGGTCGGCTCGTTTGATCCCTTTGGTTCGACTTCCGTGCAAAGCTGGGCCGGCAAACCGGCACCCGCCGTGTTCCCGCAGGCGCAGGCTCCCGAGGGATTCAGTAGCGAGCAGCTTTTCGGTGCTCCCACCCAGATTCCCGCCGCACAGCCGCTCCCGATGCCATCTCTCCGCGAAGTGGCAGCACCTTCGCCCGTTGCTGGTGCCGCGCCCGACACGTTCACCCCTCTGCCGGGAATTCCGCCACCTCCCCCAGCTCCCTCCGCCCAGCCGTTTCTCACCGGATCGGCCCTGCAGTCGTCCCTCACGCCATCGCCACTGCCGCCCCCGATCGCAAATCCGTTCACGGGGCCGCTCAAACAGACTGCGCCACAGCCTCCGACTTCATTCGCTCCTCCTGTCCCGTCCGTTCAAGCAATACCTCACGCACTTGCACCCGCCACTTCGCTCGCCGCGCCATCCCTTCCAGACTCGGCCAGTTCAGTGCTCGCCATCACCCCCGTATCGCAAGGTGATGCAGAGCAGGTCATGCTGCGCGCCTTGCTCGGCGTAAATGAAAACCTCACTGTGACTCGCGTCGTCGATCTCGTCTCGTCGATTCCCGGCATCGCAGCCTGTTCCTGCGTGAACGGCACGAGCAGCGTGTCCCGGGGCGGCTCCTCCCAGACTGCGCAGGATTTCCAGCGTCAGGCTCCCGACCTCGCGCGCAACATCCATGCCCTGGCACCTCTGATCGGCATCTCCGGGGCGGAGACCTTCTCCATCAACACTGCGGACCGTCTCATCACCTTCTCCTTCCATCCCCCCATCGCTCTCGGCGTCCTCCACGAGGAAGGCGAGCCCGCCGCCGGCCTGCGCGACAAGATCACGCTCATCAGCCGCGAACTCGCGCGCATGGTGGCGAAAACCGGCGGACACATCGCCTGATCGGTCATGCCCACCGTTCGTCACGATGAGCGAAGCGTGAGCTTCAAGATTGTCTATTGCGGAACTCCGCTTTCCGGGAAGACCACCAACATCTCCCAGCTCCACGCCAGGCTCGACCCTGGCAGCCGCAGCGATCTTGTCTCCCTGTCCACCGTTGCCGACCGCACCCTGTTCTTTGATTTTCTCTCCGTCCAGACCGCCGCCATACCCGGCTATGGCACCACCTTTCACCTCTACACCGTTCCCGGCCAGATCACCTACAATGCCACGCTCCAGCTCGTCCTGCGCGAGGCAGACGGTGTCGTCTTCGTTGCAGATTCCCAGATGGACCGCCAACGCGCCAACATCCAGGCATTCCAAAACCTCGAAGCCAATCTCCGCCTTAACGGATCGTCGCTCGACCACCTGCCCGTCGTACTCCAATACAACAAGCGCGATGTGCCCAATGCCGCCCCGGTCGAGTACCTGGAATTCCTCCTCAACAATCGCGCCCGACGCTTCATCAGCTTCGAGGCCGAGGCAAAAAAGGGTCGCAACGTCATCGCCACGCTCAATGCGATCTCACAGTCCATTCTCGTGAACTTTCGCAATCAACTCATGTCCACCCAGCCCGTCGGTCCCGCGCTCGCCGTCGCCTGAGCCGGTCCGCGCCGCTCCGGCAGCCGCCATCGCTTTCGTTTCATCCTGCTCACCATGTGAACCGTGCATGCCTGGGCCGCAAACGTCATCACCACCTACCTCCAAGACCAGTCACTCAAGGCCATGAACTCGCACGCCCACTCCTGCCTCCAAACCCTTCTCGATCTGCCCGGCGTCGAGAACGTCCTGCTCATTGACCACACCGGCGACTGCCTCGCGCATCTAGGCCACACCAAGCTCTCACCCGCCCAGCTCACCGTCTGGAGCGTCCTCGCCCGCGCCTCATTTGGTGCCGGCGACGAACTCGGCCGCCGCGCCGACTCCGGCTCGTGCCAGGAGATCACCAATGTCCACGAACGCGGCGGCTCTATCCTTCGCCTCGTCCCAGGAGGCCAGTTGCTCGTCGTCCACTTCTCAACCACGCCCGCCCTGGGCACTCTGCGCCTCGCTGTCCGCCAAGCTGTTGACCAACTCGCCACCGCCTTCGTCCCCGCCGCTCCCGAAGCAGGCCGACACGCCCGCAGCGATGCCATTGATCCCCAGCTCCCCGCCACCGTCGGCGCCGTTCTCTTTGAAAACTACGAGACCACCGACGAAGACATGGAAGCCATCAGTTGCGCCATGTGCCACGAAGACTAATCGGCGATCCAACGCATATCGCACGCTCGGCGCTGCATTCCGCGTGGAGACGCCCATCGTGATCTGGGAGACATCTTCAGCCTTGCACACGCCGGGAACCTCGATCTTCCGATCCCGATGAGAAGCAGGCCGTGTTCGTCTTCACAAACGGACGCGCCACGTTGGACTTGATAAACCTGGGTTGCATGAACGACCGCAAACCAGAGTGCGAGAAGGACTCAGCGCATCCGACCGCGCGATCAGCTATCCAAAGGATCGCGCGCAGGACGGTGTGAAGGTCCGGCTGTGTGATGTCGAGCGTTTGCGCTAGGTCGTGCCACAGAAGATGGCCGGCCTGATGCGCGCACAAAATCCGAGCCAACAAGCTCAACCCTCGAACGGCCTTTCCGTCTCGTGAGCGCGATCGTGTGACGTTCTTTTCGTCACCCTTCTCACTCGCATGATACCGCTCAGTCACGCAGTCGCCCGTCGCAAGTTGCTTCAATGGTTCGCCTCCGCTGGACTTGGTCCGGCGATCGGCAGCAAGCTGGTCGCGGATGAAGTTGGGGCGGCCAAAGGAGCGCGTGAGTTGCAGCCGACGCCGGTGGAGGATCGTCCGCATTACCCGGCCTTCCTGCGCGATGGGCAAGTGATTCAGCCGGAGCGACCGCTGCCGGTGTTTCGCGAGACGGATGTGCTTGTCGTCGGTGGCGGTGCGGCGGGTTTTGCGGCAGCCGTGTCGGCAGCGCGCGCAGGTGTGAAGACGATGCTGGTGGAGCGATATGGGTATCTCGGTGGGCTGTGGACGGGTGGCATCGTGCTCGTGGTGATCAGCACGCATGCCACGCAGAATGGCGACCTCACGCAGGTGGTGCGCGGCATCGGCGGCGATCTGATGGACCGCCTTGCCAAGGTGCAGCCAGGGATCGTGAACTACGAGCCGGGCAAGCACAACCCGACCTCCGATCCCGAGGCGACGAAGTTCATGATGGATCAGATGATCACCGAGGCAGGCGTGGACATCGCGTTTCACTGCTGGGCCACGGATGTGATCATGGAGGGCAACACGATCCGCGGCGTGGTCTTTGACAGCAAGGCCGGGCGCCAGGCGATCCTCGCGAAGGTGGTGATCGACACCACGGGCGATGGCGACATCTTCGCCGCCGCCGGTGCCGAGCATGAGCAGCGCCTTCATGCGATCGGCCTCGTGCATCGCATTGGCAATGTGGACCGCGTTGACAAAGACAAGCTCGCGCAGGCTGGCCTCAAGCAGATGGGCTCCATCGAGCCACTGCCGTCGGTGCGCTGGGTGAACTTGCGTGGCCCGAGCACGAACGGACTCGACATCGCGGAACTCACGCGGCTGGAGATCGAGCATCGCAAGGCGATCTGGGAGCGCGTGCAAAAGATCCGCGCGACGCCCGGAGGCGAGGACGTGTATTTGATGCAAGTCGCGCCGCAGCTCGGTGTGCGCACCACGCGACTGCTCGCAGGCACGCACCAGCTCACCTACCAGGAGTCGCGCGAGCCGCGAACGTTTCCCGACACCGTCGCCATCGGCGGCGCGCAGAATGGCAAGCACGCTGGCTGGCCAATCCCTTATGGCGTGCTCCTGCCGAAGAAGCTTGATGGCCTGCTCACGGCGGGCCGCAGTTCGTGCGTGGATGAAAAGCTCGTCGAAGACATGCGTCTCATCGCGTCCTGCCTCACCACCGGCCACGCTGCCGGTGCCGCCGCTGCGCTCGCGGTGAAGGACAACTGCACACCGCGTGACGTGGACATCGCGAAGCTGCAAGCGTTGCTCAAAGAACAAGGCGCTTACCTCGGATGAAAGCGATAGACGGTTTGATGGCAGGAGAATGGGGGCAGGAGAATAAGGACACTGATTCTCCGGTCCTCGTTCCTTTGTCGGTCACTCGTGTTCTGCGTCGCTTCATTGTGAAGCGATCCAACTCGATGTCATGAAGAGGCCGTCTCCACGCACGCTACGCAAAATGAGCCGCTGGGTTTCGCTCATCGTCATCGCGGCGCTCGTGAGTCCGTGGCTGCGTTCGGTGTTGCCGGTGGCGGCGGTGAGTCCGTTCGTCGCGTTGGTGTCGGCGGTCGCGGCACGCAGCGTGGGGATCATCACGCTCATCGGTCTGCCGATGCTTATACTCGCGGTGCTCGTGCCGCGCGTCTTCTGCCGGTTCGTTTGTCCGGTGGGCTTTCTTCAAGAGATGGCTGCGCGCTTGCGACTGCCGGGTCGTGCTCGCTGGCGGTCGTGGCCGAGAGTTGGACGATGGTTCTTGTGGCTCACCATCGGCGGAGCGCTCGCCGGATATCCGCTCTTCGTGTGGCTCGATCCGCTCGCGCTCTTCACCGGATTCTTCAGCGCGTTCCGACTTCCCACGACCATCGCCACCATCGGTGCAGGTGCGCTGCTGCCACTCGCGATGCTCCTCGACGTCCTGTTCCCCGGCGCTTGGTGCAAACGGATGTGCCCGCTCGGCGCGCTTCAGGAGGCTCTTGCGATTGCCAAGCAAAGCCTCGCGAACAGAACACGGGCCACAGATGAATCTTTATTCTCCTGCCCCCATTCTCCTGTCATTCCAACCTCTTCCCCGTTCGCCCTCGCCCGCCGTCCACTGATCGCCAGCCTCGTTGGAGGTGCTGGCGCTCTCCTCGCACGACACACTGCTGCGAAGCCTCCACCGCTCCGTCCGCCCGGCAGTCTCCCTGAAGATCAATTCACCGGCGTGTGCATCCGGTGCAGCGGTTGCATCCGCGTCTGCCCCTCGCGCATCCTGAAGCCCGATCTCGGTCAGCACGGTCTCGCTGGATTGCTCGCGCCCGTCGCTGACTTCGACACCGCGTATTGCAAAGAAGACTGCAACGCCTGCGGCCAAGTCTGCCCCAGCGGAGCGATACAACGTTTGTCGTTGGCTGAAAAGAAGCGATCCATCATGGGCATCGCCAAAGTCGAACTCAGTCGCTGCTGGCTCGCCGAAGGTCGCGACTGCACCGCCTGCATTCGCTCCTGCCCCTATGAGGCTCTAAGCGTATCGAGCGATGGCTTTGACTCACATCCCGCGCTTGATGCGAGCAAGTGCATCGGCTGTGGAGCGTGTGAGGCAGCGTGCCCTGCGAGGCCGGAGCGGGCGATTCGCGTGTTTAGCAACAACCTCACCGGATGAATTCCAAGTTGGCGACTAATCCACGAGCGTCTATCCTCTGCGCATGACATTGACTCTTCCAGACGATCCCGCCTTGGAACAGATCGCCGAGTGCGACATCCGGCTTGATCTCGCCTGCGGTCTATACGCCGCTGGTAGAGTGTCGCGTGGGATCGCAGCCAGGCTCGCCGGTCTGGAGCGCATGGACTTTGATGAAGAGTTGTTTCGTCGCCGCATTCCCAGCTACACGGAGGAGATGCTCAAGGAAGACCTGGAGACAGTGAACGCCCTGTTCTCGAAGTGATTGTCGTCACCGACACCTCCGTGATTCTCAACCTCTGCCTGCTCGGGCAGGAATCGCTGCTCGCTTCACTGTTTGGGACCGTTCACGCTCCGCCTTCGGTGCGGTCGGAGTTTCAACGCCTCGCTACCGTCGATCTGCGTTTCATCGGTCTCGCTTTTCCTTCCTTCATTCGAGTCACGCCGGTGACCCAACCTTTGCCGGTGGTCATGCAGAACCAGCGACTTCATGCTGGCGAGCGCGAAGCTTTGTCATTGGCCGTGGAAATGGGAGCCCAGGCCATCTTGATGGACGAGCGCGCGGGCAGGTTTGCGGCTGCCAGTCTCGGGCTTCGCTGTGTCGGTATCCTGGGCATTCTCCTTCGAGCGAAGGCGACGAACCTGCTTCCTGCGATCAAACCTTTGCTCGATCAATTGCATCATCAGGCACGATTCTGGATCGCTCCGGGACTCCGACAGCAGATCCTGAATGCCGCCGGAGAGTGATCGGACGGAACCGGTCGCTCGAACGATGAAGCACAAGCATGGCTCAGTTCACGCAGTTGCCTGAGCGGCATCTGTGAAGGATGCGTCGCTGTCACACGGGCTGTCATACAAAACGCTCCCAGCAGCAACGCATCCCACACTCGCAACCCATGAAGCCGCTTCTTCGCTCAGTCGCTGTTCTTGGTTTGCTCATCGTTCATCAGGCGCGAGCCGACGACACGAAGCGCGATGGCCCGCCGTTTCCGCGCATCGGGAACTGCTATGGGGCGGCGCTGGGCTACAAGTCGTGGGAGGAAGGTGGCGCGTATTGGTCGAAGCTGGGGCTCATCGTGGGAGGGTGCTATGACTTGCACTATGACTGGGACAGCCGCGACTGGTCGAAGCCGCTCGCGAAGACGGAGGCGAATCTCGCGCGGCTGCGGGAGGTGAATCCGAAGGTGATCGTGCTGCCGTATGTCGATGTCATCGAAGGCATCGATCACAAGTCGATCCCGGGAGCGTGGTGGGAGTTGAACGCGGAGGGCAAGCGCTGGCAGGGCTGGCCGGGTTACTACCGCATCAACACCAAGTTGCCGGAGGTGCTCGACTACAACCTCGCGATGGTGCGCGATCGCATTCTCGCGCGGTCGTGCTTTGATGGCGTGTTCTATGATTGCTGGCATGTGGAGGACATCCTGTGTCCAAAGACCGTCGCGCTGCGCGATGGACGCGCCGTGGTGATGATCAATGACTGGAACCTGCCCAACACGGGCTTCGAGACGCTGAATGGCTGCCTCGCCGAAGATGAGTTCAATCGCGTGATGGAGGGCAAGGTGGACTTCGAGGACTTCCTCGCGCGCTACCTGCGCTGGAGTCGCGAGAGTCGAAAGCCGGCGGTGACCATGCTGGTCGGTCATCCGCGCAAGATGCCGATGGACCCGTTTGCGAATCATCAGCTGCCGTGGAAGCAGCGTCAGGAGGTGCGCGAGAAGCTGCGCGACAGCGATCCGCAGGCCCTGCGCTTCGGGCTCGCCACCACACTGATGGGCGATGGCTACTTCGGCTACGACAGCGCCAACATGGGGCGCGGCGACTGGTGGTGGTTCCCCGAGTATGACGCGCCGCTTGGCTTTCCGAAAGGCCCCGCGCATCGCGAGGCCGATGGCACGTGGAGACGTGAGTTCGATGGAGGTCTCGTCGTGGTGAACGGCACGCCGTATGACACCACGCTTCATCTCGGTGCGAATCATCGCGACGTGAGAAGCGACCGTGTCGCGAAGGACTTCACGCTGCGCATGTTCGATGGCCGCATCCTCTTGCCAACCAACGACTCGCCGCGCGGTGGCGACGATCCACCCGTGCGCATCACGGCAGCGCCGACCGCGAAAGTCATTGCCGCCTCGCTCGATGAAGACATGCAGGCGGTGAAAACGCCCGGCGGACTGGAGCTTCGTTTGTCGCCAGCAGGAGAACCGCAAAGCATCCTGTGGCACGGCAAGCGCCTCTTCACGGGCGGCTGGCCGACGGCGAAGAGCAGTGACGGCAGTTCCGTCGAAATCACGAAGTCAGACAAGCCGATCATCAGCGTCGCCGACAACGAAGCGACCGTCACATTCCGCGGCACCACGAAGCTCGGCCACGCGATGATCGACTACGAAGAGAAGGTGATCGCCGAGGCGAATGACTCCTTCACGCTCGACTTCCACTTCACCACAAAGTCCGACTTCAAGCCTCAGTTCTGGCGGCACTTCTTCATGCTTCCGGTCTCGGCTTTCAAAGGTGCGCAAGCCAGCAACACACGCAGCGAATGCGCATTGCCTGAGAAGCTGAGCAACGAAAGCCTGCTTCCCGCAGACACGAAGCTCACACTCCAGCGCGCCCAGCAAACCATCACGCTCGATAGCTCCACACCGATGAGCCTTGTCGATCATCGCAAGTGGGGGACGGACGAGTATCTCATCGCCAGCTATCCCGTGCGTGGTGAGATCAAAGCAGGGAAGACGTGGTCGTATCGGGTGAAGGTGATCGTGAGCGAAGCGGAAGCAAAGTAGTGCAGGGCTTCGGCCCGCACAGCCTTGGCAGGGCGTTAAGATAGAGAATGGAACTGCGACACGGTTGCTCGCCAACTAGGGATTTGGCTCCACGCGCGGCGGGGGGGTGGTGTCGAACTTCAGGCCGCCAAGATCGCCGGCAACCTTCGCCAGATCGGCCACCCAAGTCTTGAGCGCGGGGTGATTCGGATTCTCACGGATGGTCTTCACCAGTTCCTGCGTGGCCGTGGTGGCGGTGATGCCGTTGGTCAGAAGGTCGAGCCACTTGCTCCAGTAGAGAGTCTTGTATTCGCCTGCCCCCCATTGCAGGAGATCATCGGGCTGCAGGGCGATCTCCTGCAGCATCGTCTCTGCCTTCAGGTACTCATCCCACACGGCGGGCAGCTCGGACTTTTTGTTGGCACGGTACCACGGGAGGATGATGTTCGAGTAGGCAGCGCGGAAATCCGCCGGAGAGCGCGGCCATTGCGCGGGCGCCTCGATATAGGTGCCAAGGCTGTATGCCTCGGCAAAGAGCGTGCTCGTCACGGGCTGGCGCAGTTGCCGTGCGGCGCTGCTCTTCTTGCGCGCCAGCGTGCGCTCCGCCGCACGCTCCTCCTCCTCACGCTTCGACTTCTTCCCCACCGTGGCCACGACGCGCCGCGGCGGCGGCCCCTGCACCGCAGAGGCGGCCGCGGGGAGATAGGCGATGACGGCCTGCATGTAGCTGCGCAGCCTGGCGACGATCTTTGCATCGCTCGTCGCATTGGCGGACTCGAGCAGCACCACCAGCAATTCCACCTGGAGCTGCAACATCGCGGAGGTGGTGCCCTCACCCAGCGAGGACAGCGCCTTCTTCTGCCAGTCGCCGTTGGCGCGCGCTTCCTGGTCCTCCTTCGACGTGGCCGGCTTGCGGTCGATGTTCACCACACGGTAGCTGGCGAGGTAAAGGTCCAGCGCATCCTGCTCCGTGCCCGCCCCTTTTCGGAATTTCTCAAGAGCACCAGCGAGCACCTCCTTCTTCGTCCTGGCGAATTCCTGCTGCACCTTGGTGATTTCAGCCAGCACTTTGGCCGTCTCGTCATCGGTGAGGCCCGTGGAAGGCGCGCTTTTGCCATCGCCGGAGACGGCGGGCGGAGGTTCGGCCGTCTGCGCGGCGAGCGAGGCGGCAACACGGAAGGCGAAGAGAAAAAGGAGGCAGGCTTTCATCGGATGCACAGTCATTAACGCCGCGGGACGGCCCGGCCTTTGAACCTCCACCCTCTTCGCGCACGATTCACCGCAGAGCCAGCAATCGCGGCCCAAACACCAGAGCACCCACCACGGCCGCAGCGACGGCAGCCGCGAGCACACCGGCGGCCGCCACATCTTTCACCACACGGATTCGCTCCTCGTCCTCGACAGTCACACGGTCGGCCAGCTTCTCGATCGCCGTGTTCATCGCCTCGGCCGCGATTACCACCCCGCAAGCCAGCGCCACCAGACACCACTCCACGGCGCTGATGCGCCACCAAATGCCCGCGCCAGAAACCGCCGCTGCGGCCAGCAAGTGGATGCGTGCATTGCGCTCGGAAAAAAACAGCCAGGCGAGTCCGCGAAAGGCAAACCAGAAACCGCGCATGAACCTCAACAGGCCGTCGAGCATGATCTGCGTGTGGCCGTGGTCGCGTCACTGAGGAGCCGCACCCGGCGTGGATGGCACCGCACCGGGCGTGGCGGAAGCCACCATCCGCTTGAATTCCTCCAGCCACTTTGGCGAGTTTGGGTGCCCGGGATTGTCGCGGATCATCGCCAGCATGTCGGCCATGGCATTGACGGGTTTGTCACCGTTGGCGAAGAGATCCTGCAGTTTGGCCCATTTGATGTCCGGCACCTCGTTCTGCTGCCAGAGGGACAGCTCGGCATCCGAGATGGATCCTTTCTTAAAGCCCGCTTCCGCGGCGATGCGCGCGTCCCATTGGGCGCCGAGTTCGGACTTCTTCTTCTCGCGGAAAACCGGCAGAATGGTCTTCTCCCACATCGCCCCGAAATCGACCGGCTCGAGACTCCAGCGCTGACCGTCGAGGTAGTCGCCGATCTGGAAGGCCGGCACGAATGGATTGCCACCACCGCCGCCGCCACCACCACGACCTCCGCGACCACCGCCGCCGCCACCGCCGCCACGCAAGCTCCCCGCCAGGTAGGCGCCGGCACGGCCGCGCAGCTTGTCGGAGGCGGCCACCACGTCCTGAATGTACGATGTCAACTCGGGCAGCATTTTGTCGATCTCCTTGGCCTCATGCGCCTCGAGCGAAAGGACGAGGTACCGAAGCTGGAAGCGCACTGCGAGGCCGAAGTCGCCATCCTCCTTCACCTCCTTGGCCGTGCTTTCCTTGTTCCGCTCGGCCTGCTTCTTCACCTGTTCCTCACGGGTCTTCTTCTCGTCGCGCGTGAGCGCGCGGCGGTCGGCGATGAGCTTCTCGCAGTCCTCATACAAGGACAGAGCCGCAGCATCGCTCGCCGTGCCGGCGCGCAGCTTCTGAATAATCGCTCCGAGATTCGCCCCGCGCTGCTGGGCGATGGCCTTCTCCACGTCCGCGAGCTGCTTCACGATGGTGTCCACTTGCTGCTGGGTGAGCGTCGGTGGCGCGGGTTTTGGCGCAGGATCCTGGGCGGAAAGCGGAACGCACAAGCCGAGAAGGGCGGCAAGATGGAGATGGGAACGGGTGTTCATGGCCGGAAATCGTAGGTCATCTGGAACGTGCCGGGAAGGGAGAAGTTTGGCGAGTTTTTTTGATCCGGCCGTCACGCTTCGGCTGCGTACGCCAGAACCGCCACAACCGCACGCCAGCAACGCGCGCGTTGCGGAGAAAACTGAAAAGCGAGAGTCACGCGATGCGTGCGGTGGCGCGGAGGAATCCGTGCGCGGGGGAGAATCTCGTTTCGGCGGCGATGCGGCGCAGGCTGGCGACGACGGCATCGACGGTCTCGTCGAGCGTGGACGTGCCGGCGGTGACACCCACACTGCTCACACCACGGAACCAGCCGGCGCGCAGCTCGGCGGCGCTCTCGATCTGAATGGCGGCGCGGCCAAGCTGCCGCGCTCGTTCGACGAGCTGGCGCGTGTTGTTGCTGGTATGTCCGCCGACGACGACGATGAGGTCGTTGGAACGGCAGAGTTCCACCAGCGCGTCCTGCCGCTGCTTCGTGGGACGGCACACCGTGTCAATGAAGCGCACCTCGGCGGCCGGACGTGCTCTTTTCAAACAATCAACCAGATGCAGCACGCGCCCCAGCGGCTGCGTGGTCTGGGCAATGACACCATAATGCGGGGCGTCCGGCAAGCCGGCCATGTCGGCCTCGTGCAACACGACGGCAGCCCCGGCGAAATCTCCGACAAGGCCCCGCACTTCGACGTGATCCGCCTGGCCGATGACGACCGGCAGGTACCGGCCGGCGACTAGCGCCGCCAGGGCATCGTGCGCCTTGCGCACAAGCGGGCAGGTGGTGTCCGTGACGTTGAATCCGCCGGCACGCCATGCGTGCCGTCTGGCCTCCGAGGCGCCGTGCGCGGTGATGATGACGTCCCGGGTCGTCGCCGAGCCGGGATCATCGAGGCTGCCGCTGAGCGCACCCGCAGCCTTTAGATGGCGGTCCACCTCGGGATTGTGGACGAGCTGGCCGAGGATGGTGACGGGCTTCCTGGCTGCGATGGCGTGTGCCGTGCGCAGGGCGTCGCGCACGCCGAAGCACATGCCGTGATGTCTGGCGATGGTGATGTTCATTTCGTGGGTGGTTCGGGTTGGTTGTGGGACTGGCCAAAGCTTTGTATTGCAAAGCTTCAAGGCGAGGCAAAGGCTCGTTCACGGTTTCGCGGCGCGCACGATGGCTTCGAGCACATCAATGTACTCTTTGAACGCCTTCCTGCCCGGCTTGGTGAGCTTGTAGGTCGTGCGCGGGCGGCTGCCGGAATCATCGCGCTCCTCCTCGACGAAGCCCGCCCCGGCGAGGATGCGCAGGTGGGTGATCAGGTTCCCATCGCTCATGCCCAGCTCGGATTTCAAATCCTGGAAGCTCCAGTCGTCGTGACCGGCGAGCAGCGTCATGATCGACAGGCGGGCCTTCTCGTGGATGACCTTGTCGAGCTGGTCGAAGTCGATCATGTCTCTGCAATCTGGGGCGCAGGCGTGCGAACAAAGACCGCCACCGCGTAGGCGACGTGCAGCAGGCCGAAGGTGGTGCCGAGGAAGATCGAGGCCACGGCGGCCCCCTTCCCTCCGGCCGCCAGATCCGGCTGCGTGAAGTAGATCACAGCGAAGAACCCGCCCACGACGAGAAACGCGCGGCCGAGGCGCACGAGCGAGCGCGGGGAGAAATGCTCCGTGGCCAGCAGCGCGAGACCGTAGCAGAGGATCCACAGCAGCGCCGCCAGCGCCAGCTCTCCGCGGAACCAGATCAGAAACACACCCAACAGGCCGCCCACCAGCATCGGCGGAGTAAAGGCGCGCAGGGCCAGTGCGAGGCGGCTGTTCTCCGAAAAAAACGGCTGGGAGCGGCTGCGGGCCTCGCGATGCAGCATGAACATGTTGACCGCGGAAGTGACGGCGAGGATGCCGACCCATTCCGTGAGAAATCCGCGCGCGCCCATCGCGCCGGCGGTGAGGAAGGTGATGGCTGAGGCTATGAGCGCCAGCACGCCGCCGCACAACGCCGCCGGAGCCGAGATGGCCCGGTACACCTGGGACTTTTCGAGGAGAGAGCGGATGACGCGCAGGTGCTCGAGAGCGGTTTGCTGGGTGGTCATGGCGCTTACTTTGCAATACAAAGCATGAGTGGCAAGGAGATTTTCCCTGGCGGCGCAGAGACAAGATGCGGACAGCGAATCACCACATCAGCGCAGCGATCCCGTCTGGACGATCTTCCCATCCAGTCCTAGACTCGCACGCATGAACCAGCACACCTGCCGCGTCCTCAGCACCATTTGTTTTCAAGGAGGCATCCTTTCCATCGCCCTCTCGATCTGGACCTGGTGGTTCCTTGGCGGTGCCAGCGGAGACGATGCGGAGACTCGCGCCCATGCCGAACGCTTCGGCATCTTTATCGGTCTCTGGGCGCCGACGCTGCTGATCCTCTCGAATCGCTTCGACCGCTACGCAGACAAGGCCAGGCCGCTGCCGGGACAGATGGTGCAACCTGACGAAGGCGCGGACGGCAAGTGACCGCGGCGCGGTCCCGGGCTGCCTGCCGGCGGCAGGACAAACGCACATTGCGTCCGCTGAATCGGCGGGTATTCATGGCTGCGTCCGTCTGGACGCCGTACTCGAATCCACAGGCCGCCATGAATCCCGTCATCCCGCGCCATCTGTCTCACACCTCCGTGCTCACGCTCGTCGCGTTCCTCGCATGCGATCCGGCCTCGTCGTCTGCGGCGACGCGCACATTCAAAGACACCTCTGGCCGCAGCATCGAGGCCGAGGTGGTGTCCGTCAGTGGTGATGCAGTCACGCTCCGCCGGTCGGACGGGCGTGTGTTCTTGCATCCCCTTGCCATTTTCGCGCCCGAGGATCAGGCATATATCAAGAATGGTGGTCGTGAAGTGAAGCGGACTGACGCGTCAGCGCCGGTGCCGGGCAAGGTTGAGAAAAAGGAAAAGGAAGACGCTCCCCCGGCCGTGGTCGAACCAAAGAGCGCCTCCGCAAGCGGCCAGCCGTATCTGCTGGAGCCGCGCATCCGCATCGGCAAAAGCGACCGGCTGTCGAAGATCGAGAAGTTCGACGACCGCGCGCTGCGTCTCTCGGTCGGCGTGGACATCACGAACCGACACCCCACGCGCGAGCTGCACGGGGGCAAAGGCACGCTCATCATCATGGGCCGCTCGGTGCTGCAGTTGCGCGAGTATGCAGTGCTCGGCCGCGAAGAATTCCCCGTGGATGTGCCGGTGAAGACGCCATTCCGCTTCGAGGGCAAGGACATCGCCAGCGAGTACGACGACAAGGGCGGCACCTCGCGCTTTGGCTACACCTACTCGGGCTACGTGTTCGTGCTCCAAGACGCGGAAGGACGCATCATACTTGCCGCAGCCTCGCCGGGCGGGAATGCACGCTTTGCAGAGAAGGTGCTCACTCTGCAGCCCAAGACCTACGTGGACCGTGACTTCGAGCCGCTCAAGGGCCGGCCGGCCACCACCATCCGACTGCGGTGATCGCCGCACGCTGGACGGATGATCACTGCAAAAACGAGTGCGCACGACGTGGTGCCCGAAGCACCGGCATCTTCACCGGCCCGCCGAACGCACACTCTTTATCAAAGCCTGCACCGCCTCGCCAAACGTCGGCGCGCCTCCATCTTCATGCGGGTGACCCTTCCGCCACTCGGAAAATGCGATGGCGGCAATGACTCCAACACACAGGAGCGCCCATCCCGCCTCCGCCAGCCACGGCGTGCGCCGACGGCCCAAATCGGCCGGATGCGCAAGCGGCACGGGCCGCAGCACGGCTCCTGATTTCCTGGCAGCCGCCGCCCGCCGCGCCGCACTCTCCTCCGCGATGGCAAGATTCAGCGCCGCTCCGACCTCGCGCGCCGTTTGATACCGGCGCGCGGGATCGACCATGAGGCACTTCGACATCACACCGGTGAAGGAATCCGGCAGCCTGGCCCCGCCATGGCGCGCGGCCTGGCGCGGCGTCTCCCCGGTGAGCGTCTCGTGGATCACCACACCGAGCGAGTAGATGTCAGCCCGGTGATCCACCGCCGCGCCCACCACCAGCCGCTCCGGCGCGGAATAGTCCGGCGTGCCGTAGCCGTCATCCCCACGCGCCAGCTCGGCCAGCGGCCGTGCCACGCCAAAGTCGGTGACCTTCACACGGCCGTCGCGGGATATCAGAATGTTCGCCGGCTTGATGTCGCGGTGCACCACCCCGCAAGCGTGGGCATGCTGCACGGCGTCACAGAGCTGGCGGACGAAAGAGTGCGCGTCTGCCGCACCGATGCCACCGGCGCGGATGGTGCGGTGCATGTCCATGCCATCGACGAATTCCATCAGCAGCCACAGGTGTCCGTCGTCAGTCTGGCCGTAATCGTAAACCGCGACGATGTTCGGGTGACGGAGCGCGAGCATCGTCTTTGCCTCCATGACAAAACGCCGCGCGTCCTCCTCCTGTCCTTCGTACGGAGGCGGCATCACTTTTACCGCCATCACGTCATCATCCACGATGCGGCGCACGCGATACACCACGCTCATCCCGCCGATGCCGGCCACCGACTGAAACTCAAAATCAGGCAGCATTTCCGCCAGCCGCTCCTTCGACGGAGGCACGAACGACGCCGCGGAAAGCCGCGCCGTGAGCGATCCGGGAGAGGGGGGCGTGACTGCGTCGTCTGCCATCGGAGAACGGGCCGCCTACTTCACTCCCATGATGTGCTTCATCACGGCAAGCTCCAGCGCCTCGTAGTCGCGCGCATCGATGAACTGCCGCTCGAGCTTCCGGTCCCAACTGCGCACCTTCTGCACGAGGTGGAGGAATATCTCGCGGCTGTTCTTCAGATGATCCGTCACACACTTCCCTTTCTGCGTGCGCATCGTCTTCACGTCGAGTCCCACGAACTCGCCCCGGCTTCCGTAGCCGGCCTCCTCGAGCACACGCACCTGATTGAAAGCCGCGCGCAGGTTCGCGCTGCCGAAGTTCTTGTCCTGATCGTACTTCAAACCGTTCTGGTCATTGAGGTGGACGGAGGCCAGCTTGTCGTGCGCCAGCGCAAAGGCCATCTCATCGCTGGGATCGAGGCCGGCGAGCAATGCGTGCGCGGTCTCGATCAGTCCCTTCACACGACTCGGATCGCTGGACGCATGCGCGAGAGCGATGGCGTGTCCGATGGTGGGCACGTATGCCTGATCGGTCGGCTCGTTCGGTTTCGGCTCGATCCAGACTTCGATCTCCTTGTCGTGCGCGAGCATGGCATTCACCGTCTCAAGCAGACGCTGGTAGGCCACGCGCGCATTCTTGCTCTCGCGGATGTAGGTGCCCTCGCGTGCGAGCCATAGCACCGTGGCCTTGCTGCCGATCGCGCGCGCGATGTCGATGCTCTTCTTCGTGCGGTCGAGGGCGTATCTGCGGTCCTTCGCGCTGTTCGAAGTGAAGCCGCCGTCAACGGTCTGCGGCGCAAACCAGAGGCGCGGCGCGACGAATTCCGGAACCAGCCCCTGATTCGAGAGGATCTTCTTCACCTTCGCCGCCTGCTTCGAGATTTGCTCCGGCGTGAGGCCGTCGATGCCCGGCACCACATCGTCATCGTGAAACTGCACGCCGTCGAAGCCGAGCTGCTTGTAGAGCGCATACTTCTTCTCATGCGGATACGCCTTGCGCACTTCGGGGCCGAAGGGATCGGCACCCTCGCTGATGTTCCAGGGTCCGAAGGAAAAACGATACTTGGTGGGCTTGCTCATGGGAATGGTGTGTGGTGTTGCACTGCGCCGCGCGGGCGTGTGAATCTGGCGAACGAAGCCGGCGGGTCAACCATGCCCGCAGACCGAGTGTGCGATTCCCTGGCAAGGCATGGCTCAGGAGAGCACCAACGGGCGTCTTCGCGTCCGAGCGGCCAAAAGCATCCGACGGGACGCCAACTCTGCCCCTGCACCGAGAGCAGGCATTTATGCGAACAGATCCGTCACCGCCTTGCCCTTGCCGTCGATGGTCACATAGAACGGACGGCTTTCGATCTCGAACTGCGTCTTCGGGCTGATGCCCATCGCCGTCATGATCGTGGCGTGCAGGTCTTCGACGGGGATGGGATTCTTCACGGCCACGAGCGGTCGTTCATCCGCCGTCTGACCGTAAAGAAAGCCCTTCTTCACGCCGCCGCCGAACATCACCACGCTCGTGCCGCCGGTGAAGTGGCGGTGCAGACCGTAGTGCTTTGCCTCCTCGATTTTTTCCACCTTGAAGGTCGCCTGATCGCTCGCGTTTGAGCCTGGCTTGCCCTCGATGATGGCATCGCGGCTGAACTCACTGGCGATGACGATGAGCGTGCGGTCGAGCAGTCCCTTCGCTTCCAAGTCGCGGACGAGTTGCGAGATCGGCATGTCTATTTCCTTGTGCAGTCCGGCGACAGTTTCGTGACCGTCCTTGTGCGTGTCCCAGTAAAGGAAGGGCACGTACTCGGTCGTCACCTCGACGAATCGCGCGCCGGCCTCGATGAGCCGCCGCGCCAAAAGGCAGCCGCGACCGAAGCGGCCCGTGTCGTATTTCGCGTAGCTCTCCTTCGGCTCCAGTGTGACGTCAAAGGCCTCGCGCTCTTTGGAACTGAGCAGGCGATACGCATTGTCCAGGCTGCGCAGCATCGACTGCTGCTGGTAATCGCTCATGTAGTCGCGGTGCGGACTCTGATCGACGAGCTTGCGGAAGAACTTGTCGCGACTGGCAAAGCGGCCCGGGTCCATGCCCTTTGGCGGCCGCACCGACTGCGCGGCTTCCTCCGGGAAAGGCAAATTCATCGGACCGTATTCGCTGCCGAAGAATCCGGCAGTGGTGAATGCCTTCAATTCCTCGCTCTCGCCCACGCCTTCGAGCCGCTGGCCGATGTTGATGAATGCGGGCATCACCGGATTGCGCGGACCGAGCACCTTCGCCATCCAAGCGCCGATGTGAGGGCACGCCACCGTCTGCGGCGGCACATAGCCGGTGTGCCAGTGATACTGATGGCGCGAGTGCAAGATGCTGCCGAGGTCTGGCTGCACCGCCGAGCGGACGAGCGTCGCTCGGTCCATCACCTTCGCGATGTTTTCGAGGCCCTGGCAAATCTTCACGCCATCGACGGCAGTGTCGATCGCCGGGAAAGTGCTCAGCATCCGCTTCACCTCGAGGCCCTTTTCAAAAGGCAGATACCCTTTTGGATCAAACGTATCCGGCGCCGCCATGCCGCCCGCCATCCAGAGGAGGATGCATGCATCCGCCTTTGGCTTCGGCTGGACGACTTTCTCGCCCGTCTTTGCCCAGATGGCCTGCGGCTCGCCTGTCATCCACGCAGCGGTGCCGGCTGCGGCGAGCTTCTTCAAGAATTCACGGCGGACGATGTATTCGGGTTGTGTAGGATGGGTGAAGTCCATGGGATCAGCGACTCAGGTTGGCGGTTATCTTATCATCAAAAACTCCGGCATCATGCAGATCGCCCAGAGCAGATCCTGCACGCCTTGTTCGGTCGGTTTCGGGCCGAGGAGTTCTTGTGTCGTGGCTAGTTCGTTCGGCGAGGGATCGCGGGACAAGGCGTGACGATACAGTTGTGTCGCAAGCGCCTTCGCGTCGATCTCATTTCGCGCACTGATCTTCTTCGCGCCTTTCGCCAGCGCGTCGGCGAGCGTCTGGCCGTTGGCGAGATCGATGGCTTCCAGGGTGGTGAGGTCGTTCGGTCGCGTTGAGACGATTTGATCGCGATTCGGCCTGCCGAGCGTGCGCATGAGGAAGTCGCTCTTCACCAGCGCGGCGCGAACCATTGGTTGCTGGGCGATGGAACCGCGAGCGAGCAGGGCTGGGGCTTCGGTCTTGATCTTTGTCACCCATGAGCCAACGGGCTTCGTGATGACGAAAGCCGGCCGCCAGTCTTCTTTTTTCGCAGCCGCACCGAGGCGGCCTTCTTTGACGCTAGGCACCGTGCTGGTCCACTGCCAGCTCTCGTCGGTGGCGATGGTTTCTTCCTTGCCGTCGGCATGCTTCACCCGGGCCTCAAAATAGAGTCCTGCTGCGTTCGGACCTCTGCCTGCGTTCTTGGCGATGATGGTGATCGAGTTCTGGCCCTCACGGAGACTGTCGTTCAGCGCCAAGGCTTCGAGCGAGGTCCAGTCATCGTCTTGAGCGACCAGCCGGTTGTTCACGAAGAGCGTGTACTCATTGTCGCAAGTGATGACGCCGATCACATTCTCGATCGCGCCTTCGATCTTGAAAACCTTTCGCAGTTGGATCATCTCGCCCGCAGGCGGTGCCGTCGGGCCTTTGGCCGAGTCGCCCCAGATCCATTGTCCTGCGAGCGTCACTGATTTGCCCGCTTCCTTGTCCACCTTCCCGCGCAAAACGGGCGCATCCATTTTCTTCGGCGCGGCATCGGTCAGGGTCCACACAGCATCGACGAACTGCTCCGCCGTCATCCGCTTCGCTCGCGGCCCGGCGAAGACGTAGCCATGATCGTCCTCACCCGCGTCGATCACCTGTGCCTTCGATTGATAGGCTTGCGACGTCGCGATGTGGGCGAGCACTTTGCGCAGGTCGTGGCCGCTCTCGAAGAGTTGAGTCGCGAGGTGATCGAGCAAATCGGCGCTCCATGGCTCGGTCTGCATGGCATCGACGGGATGCACGATGCCGCGGCCCATCATCCGCTGCCAGAGACGGTTCACGATCGTGCGTGAGAAGCGGCCGTTCTGCGGACTCGTCATCAGCGCGGCGAGCTGCTTCAGGCGCTCCGGCTGCGCGGCCTTTGCGTCCACCTGACCGATCTCAGGGAAAAGCCACGAAGCCACTGCCTGTTTTCCCGTTGCCTTGTCACAGCGCGCGATGTCGAGCGGACGCGACGAGTAAATGGCGGCCAGTCCGTAAGCCTCATCGAGTTTCCAGCGGTCAACGAAGCTGTCGTGGCACGATGCGCACTTCATGTTGATGCCCAGAAAGCTCTGCGAGACGCTCTGCGCGAACTGGATCTCCACGGTCTGCCCCGCGCTCACGTCGCCACGCCACTTGATGCCGTCGATGTAGCCGCGGCTGTCCGGGCCGGGCGGCGCGATCAGCTCGCGCGTGAATTGATCGAAGGGCTTGTTCACCACCAGCGACTCGTAGAGCCACTTGCTGATCTGCTTCCGACCGCCTGTGATGAAGCCGGTTCCCGAGTAGTCATTGCGCAGCAGATCGTTCCAAAACGTCAGCCAGTGCTCCGCGTAACCGATGTCATTCGCGAGAAGCGACTCGATGAGCTTCGCGCGCTTCTCCGGCGACTTGTCGGCCAAAAACTTGTCCAGCACCTCCGGCTGCGGCAAAAGACCGACGAGATCCAGATGCACCCGGCGCGCAAAAACCGCGTCTTCGAGCGGCTGCGGTCGCGTCAGCTTCTTCTGTGCGAGATACGTGTCGATGATCCGGTCGATCGGATGCATGCGGCCATCGACCGCAGCCGGCAATTCCGGTTTCCGCGGCTTCAGCGGCGGCTCATACGCCGGCTTCTTGAATGCAAACCCTTCGTCCCACACGACTCCTTCGTCGATCCACTGCTTCAAAAGCGCGACCTGCCCCGCTGGCACTCGTTTTCCCTTCGGAGGCATTTGCTCGTCGGGGTCGCTGGAGAGAACCGCCGCAATGAGCGAACTCTTCGCGCTCTGCCCGCTGACAATGACCGCGCCGTCTTCACCGCCATCGAGCAGCGACTTCCGATCGTTCATCGACAGCCCTCCCTTCTTCTTGTCACCCGTGTGGCACTCCGCGCAATGCTCGCGGATGATCGGCACGATTTGGTGGGAGAAATCCACGGCCGCCCCGTTGGCGAATGCTGCAAAGGCGATGGAAAGACTGAGACTGCGAAGTAGCAACGACATGCACCAACAAGACGCGGCACCAGTGGCAGGACTGTCATGAAGAACACGAGATTCGTCTTGTGTGCCGGCGCGCCCGATCTGCCTCCCCCGACTGGCAACCTCCTTCCCGCCGTCTGCTCACACCTTCTCCAGCCTCACCGCACTGTGCTTGTATGCTGGCTGGCGGCTGTGCGGATCAAATGCAGAGTGCGTGAGCTGGTTCACCTGGTTGTCGTGCATCGGAAGAAAAACTTCGCCTGGCGACACACACGTCGTCACCCGCGCTGTCGCCGTCAGTTGCGCGCGCTTTGAAATCACCCGCACGCTCGTGCCGTCGCGGATTCCGAATCGCGCCGCGTCCTCGGCATGCAAATCCAGCAACAACTCTTCTGGCGCCATCTTCGCCAGCACCGCCGACTTTCCCGTCCGCGTTTCCGTGTGCCACTGCGCGCTCGTGCCGCGCCCGGTGATCAGGATGAGCGGAAACTCTTCGCACCGCTGCTCCGGCGCGGCCTGCGGTTCGTCGAAGACAAACTTCGCGCGCTTGTCTGGAGTGAAGAATTTGCCGTCTTCGAACAATCGTCTCTCATTCGTCATTCGCCATTCTTCATTCGTCATTTTCGCCGCCGGCCATTGAATTCCCCCGCACCGTCCAATCTCCTCATATCCCTCGATCCCCGTGAGGTCGCACGGCTGGTCCGCCGTGCAGCGTTGGAGCACGCGAAACACCGCCTCGGGACTCGTCCACTCGCGAAACAAATCCTCGCAACTCCAGTAGTGTGCGATGAGGCGGAAGATGTGGAAATCGGCGAGCGCCTGTCCCGGAGCGCGCCGCACTTTCGGACTGTAGCCGATGCGCCGCTCGCTGTTGATGAAGCAGCCTTCCTTCTCGCCCCAGCCGGCCGCGGGCAAAACGAGATGCGCTCGCTTCGCCGTCTCCGTGCTGCAATAAATGTCCTGCACGACGAGGAAGTCGAGCTTGTCAAGAACGCGGTTGAACCGGCTCTGATCGATCCACGAGTGGCTCGGATTCGTGGCGATGAACCACAGCGCCTTCACCGTTCCCGCATCGGCGGCGTCGATGATTTGATCGTAAGCAAGGCTCGGCCGGCTCGGGATGCGCTCGACAGGTATTCCCGTTGCCGCGCCAACCTTCTCGCGATGGGCGGCGTTCCGAAAATCGTGTCCGCCCAGCAGATTCGTCGTGTTCGAGAACAGGCGCGATCCCATCGCATTGCACTGGCCGGTGATCGAGTTCGCGCCAGTGCCCGGCTTGCCTATGTTTCCTGTCATCAGCGCAAGGTTGATGATCGCCTGCGCAGTGCGCGTGGCCTGGTGGCCTTGGTTGACACCCATTGTCCACCAGAACGAAACACGCGGAGTTCCATCGCGGATGGTCTGGGCGAAGTGCGCGAGTTGCTCCGTGCTCAGTCCGGTCTCGGCGCAGACTCGCATGGGCGTGAAGGACGAGACGAATGAGGCGAAGGCGTCGTATCCAGTCGTGTTCGCCTTCACGAAATCGTGATCGATGCCTCCGTCACGCGCGAGCAAATACGCCAGACCATAGAGCAATGTGAGATCGCTCTTCGGCTTGATCGCGTAGTGCTGCGTCGCGGACATCGCCGTTTCCGTGGTGCGCGGATCGACTACGATGACCTCCGGCTTGCGTTTGTTGCGCAGCACGCGCTGCCACATGATCGGATGAGCGATGCACGGATTCGCACCGATGAAGACTAGCACGTCGCTCTCTTCAAAGTCCGCATACGTGAACGGCGGGGCATCGAAGCCGAAGCTCTCCTTGTAAGCCGTGACCGCCGTGGCCATGCACTGGCGCGTGTTGCCATCGCCGTGGATCAAACCCATGCCAAACTTCGCCAGCGCGCCGAGGTAGGCCATTTCTTCCAGCATCATCTGTCCTGTGCTGATGAATGCCGCAGCCTCCGAGCCGTGCTTCTCGATGATGCCGCGCATCTTGCCGCAGAAGTACTTGAGCGCGGTATCCCAATCGACCGCCTCGCCGTGCAGCAGTGGCGTAGTCGCGCGGTCGGGCGCATCCAGCGCCGTCAGCGCCTCCCAGCCTTTCGGACACGTCGTGCCGATGTTCACCGGGTAGTCGGGATCGGGCGTTACGTTGATCGCCTCACCATCCTTGAGATGCAGTTTGAGGCCGCACCCGGTCGAACAATAGCCGCAGATCGCTTTCGTCGTCGCATCCGGCGCCAGCCGTGACGGCACCTGGCCGAGCCCGAACTTCGCAGGCTCGCGCACGAGATCGGCGGTGAGCGGGCCGTCCCATTCGCGAAAAGTCATGGCAGGTGCAGTGATCATTTCAGTTTCCCGGCATCTTTGATCCTGCCGCCGCCGTGAAGAAATACCGCCGCTCGATCAACTGGCTCCAAAACGTGAGCGCCAATGATGCTGCCAGCATCCATCGCGACGACGCGCCAGCGGCGATAAGCGTCGGGATCACGAGACCCGTCGCCACCAGGAGGAATGCGCGCGCATCCATCTGCCCGCGCAGTCGCTCATGAAGAATGCGCGCCGATCTGTGCCACGCCGAATTTTCGTCCTCCAACGCATTCCTGAAGCCCGCGAGTTCCCAAGCCGAAAGCGCCCAGCGAATCGCCAGCGTGAAACCGATCGCCCATGTCGCGACCGCCGCCCCGCTCCATTCCCAAACTGTAGCGCATAGCGCCGCGCCTAGCAGCAGCGTGGTCCCGAGAAATTTGCCGGACACATTGGCGAGCGACCAGAGCTGCTTGCGCGTGTCCACATACACCATCACCGAGCATGCTACCGCCGCCAGTCCCGCGAGCGCGGCTGCGGTCAAGGTGAGTCGCATCGCTCCCATGTCACTCATGCACCACGCTGCGATCGTGCTCATTCCCGCCCCGGCGAATCCACCGAACGCGATGATTTCCCGCGACAGCCAGGACTTCCGCCAGCCAAGAAACGCGCGCCACGCCTTCAGCGGCTGGCCGAGATGCAGCACGCTCAGAAGGATGCCGACGACGCCGGTGAAGAGAGCTGCCGCGCTCGCGAAACCGGCTAGTTTCAGGTCGAGCGCATGACTCCACAGCGCCGCGGCACACGCGACAAAAGCTCCCGCGCTCATTTGCGTGAGCACCAGCATCCAAGCGAGCGGTTCGTGCCCTTCGTCGAGCATGAGCCGCGATGCGTCCGCCGGCTGCGCATTTGTCGGCAACGGCTTTGCGCTGACATAGCGTGTCGTGGGCTGGGTGTAGTCGCTCGGAAAGACGCAGGGAAGCATTCCTGTGGAGGTGATGGTTTCCGATGACTTGCTCACGACCCGGATCTTGATGGCCTCGTTCGGGCAAGACTGTACACACGCAGGGGCTTCGCCGGCTGCGAGGCGGCCGTGGCACATGTCGCACTTCCGCACGATGCCTCGCTTCACATTGAACTTCGGCACGTCATACGGGCACTTCAGGATGCAGTAGCTGCAGCCGATGCATTGATCGTCGAGATGCCGCACGATTCCGGTGGCCTCGTCCTTTTCGTACGCCAGCACCGGACAACCGTTCGAGCATGCGGGATCGGCGCAGTGATGGCATGCAGAGGTGACCGTTTGCAGATACGGCTGCTTCCTCGTGCCAACGAGCGCGCCGACGTCGCGCCAGCTTTCGTCTTCATCGAGACCGTTCAGCGAGTGACAGGCCGCCACACACGCCTTGCAGCCGGTGCAGGCGTCGAGATTCACTTCAAACGCATACTGCTCGCCCGGCCCCGGTTTTGAGAGCGGGATGAGATGCGAGAAGCGCTGTCTGACGGACTTTGACTCGTGTTCCTCGGAAAAAAGCGCCACGGGCGTGCGGAGCGTTCGCTGCTCTTTCAGCACGCTTGCCAGCAGGTCTGACGAGTCAGACACGTCTGACCGCGCCTCGGTCATGCGGCGCAGAATGCCTCTTGGAGCTGGCCGATGGTTCTTTGGTTGCAGAAGGAGTGGAAGGTTTCATCGGGGCTGCTGCGGCCGCTAAGATAGCCTTTGAGCATCGCCTCCAGCGTGGTGCCCAGTGATTCGAAGGGCACGCCGCTGAAGATCTGACGGCCGATCTTGCGATTCTCGCCGAAGCCGCCACCAACAGTAACGTGATAGCCTTCGCCGCTTTCGGATTTTACCTTGGTGCCGAGCAGGCCGATGTCGCCCATGAAGTGCTGCGCGCAACTATGCGGGCAGCCGGTGAAGTGGATGTTCACGGGTTTGTCGAGCTTCACGCGCTTGTCGAGATACTCCATCATCGCGATGGCGTGGCCCTTCGTGTCGGCGGCTGCGTATTTGCAGTAGCGGTTGCCCGTGCAGGCGACGAAGCCGCTCTTGAGGTTGGATTGCTCGCAGTGAAAGCCGAGCTTCTTCAGCGACTTCGCGAGCGTGGCGGCGTAGGCCGTCTTCACGTTTGGAATGATGAAGTTCTGCCAGACTGTGAGCCGCACCTCGCCGCTGCCGTAGCTCTCGGCGAGATCGGCGATGCGCTCCATCTGCTTGGCGGTGAGCTGGCCGACCGGCACGCTGGCACCGACATATACCAAGCCGTCCTGCTTCTGCGGATAAATGCCAACGTGCGAATGGCCTTGTTGCGAGAACGAGCGCTTCGCCTGGAGCGGCGAATTGGTCCCGAGGCGCGTGAGCTTGAACTTGAGATGCTTCTCCGCTTCCACGAGCACGCCATCGAGACCTTTGTCCTCCACGACATATTTGAAGCGTGCCTTCTTGCGATTCGTGCGGTCGCCATGCTCGATGAAAACGCGCAGCAGAGCCACCATCACATCATTGAGCTGCTCCGGCTTGACAATCACCCCCCAATCACTCGCAAAAGTCTGATGACCGGTGACGCCGCCCAGAGCGATGCGGAAGTAGATGCCCGGCTCGATGCCTTCCCCGTTTTCCGTGATGCGCACGGCGCTGGCGCCGATATCGTTCGTGTCCTCGACTGACGAGATGAGACCACCGCCATCGTAGGCGATGTTGAATTTGCGCGGCAGGTCGTAGAACTCCTTCGAGCCGATGATCAACGTCGCGAGTTCGTTCATGAACGGACGCACGTCGATCAACTCATGCGGATCGTAGCCCGCGCACGGGTTCATCGTGATGTTGCGGATGTTGTCCGCGCCCGCGCCTTTGGAATGCAAACCGCAGCCTTGAATGCCGCGAAGCACCTCGGGGCAATCTTTTGGCTCGATGAGGCGGATTTGAAAATTGTTACGAGTGGTGATCTGGATGTAGCCGGTGGTCAGATCGCGCGCGATGGCGGCGAGTTCGCGAAGCTGGTAGCTCTTCACCACACCGCCCGGGATGCGCAGGCGGCACATGTAACCGTCCTTCACCGGGTTCAGCCAGAAGAGGCCGTTCCATTTGTAGCGAAACACATTCTCCGGCTCCGGCTTCGCATTCCAGCGCGCATCCATCACCAGATTTTCGATGGCATCGAACGGATGCAGCTCGCGCTTGATGCGCTCTTCCTTCGTCAGGTCATCGAGCGATGGGCCGGATGGAACCGGTGCCGCTGCGGGAGTCGGAGCCAGATCGCCAAAGCTCACGCCGCCGGCGGTGATCCCGGCGAAAAACCCTTCGAGGTAGCGTTGCTGTTCGGACGAGAAACCGGCGTTCGCAGGTGAGGCTGGAAAGGGAAGTGTCGCGGTCATCATGGCTGAGTGTTTGCGATTGGATTTCCGTGGCATGAGGCGCTTTGGGGCGAACGACGAGAATCCCCCTCACCCCAGCCCTCTCCCCACGGGAGAGGGAGACGAAGGCGCTTCCGCGCCAAGCGTGAAAGCAGTCCAGTCACTCTGCGACTGGCGGCTGTCCCAAAGCGCCGTTGTGAAGATCGAGTATCGAAAGACAGGCCGATGTGGGAAAAGAAGCGATGGACACGAAGCGATCGGATCACCAGTGGCGCGGAGCGCCTCCAACTCCCTCTCCCATGGGGAGAGGGCTGGGGTGAGGGGGAAGAGTTCCGTTCGCTCCTCACGCTCCGAAGTTTCACGGCATTCACACCGCTGAACTGTGACCGCTCAATACACATCGCGCAGATACCTCTTCGCTTTCTTCATATCCGCCATGTAAGCCGCAGCATCTTCAGCGGTTTTGCCGCCAGCGGTTTGAATGACTTGAAGGAGCGCGGCGTCCACGTCCTTCGCCATGCGCGAGGCGTCACCGCAAACGTAGAAGTGTCCGCCTTCGTCGAGCCACTGCCAGAGTTCGCTTGCGGCGCTCATCATGCGGTTTTGCACATAGACCTTCTCGGCCTGATCGCGGCTGAAGGCGGTATCGAGGCGGGTGAGATGTCCGGACTTCAACCACTCCATGATTTGATCGTGATAAAGAAAGTCGGTCGCGCGGCGCTGGTCACCGAAGAAGAGCCAGTTCTTGCCCGTAGCTCCGGTGACACCGCGCTCCTCCAGAAAAGCCCTGAAGGGCGCGATGCCAGTCCCGGGTCCAACCATGATCACGGGCAGGCTCTGATCGGCAGGTGGCCGAAAATGAGGGGAGGTGTGGATGAACACGCCAGTTGTGTCGCCGATGGCGAGCCGATCCGCCAGAAAAGTGGAGGCGACGCCTTTGTGCGCCGTGCCGTCTTTCTCGTAGCGCACGACGCCGACGGTGAGATGCACTTCGCCGGGATGCGCCTTCGGACTTGATGAAATGGAGTAGAGACGCGGCTGCAGCTTACGGAGCGAGCTGACGAACTCATCGGGCGACAACGGCTTCTCTGGAGTCTTCCCGAACCATTCGCGCACGCCGTAGTGTGAGATCAACGCATCGCGAAGCGGCGCGCTTCCCTCATCCGGCAAAGGAACGGCGGCAGTGGGATCCAAGCCATGGGATTTGATCACGGCATCGACGACGTCGGGGCAATTCTTCACGCACACACCGAGTGCATCGCCAGCTTCATAGCTGAGACCGGAGCCTTTGAGCGAGAACGCGATGTGGCGCGTGTCTTTTGACGAGCCGCGTGCGTTGAGAGAGTGGTTTTGGAGGAGAGGCGCGGGAAAGGGGCGCGCCTTTGAATAGCCGGAGCCAGACGAGTCGGACTGCTCTGACAAGTCCGACCGCACAGACGAGCTGCCGTTGAGCGCATTGAAAGCCGCCGCGCTCCACTTCTTCGCGGGAGCATCAAAATCCACGTCACAGTCCACACGGGGTGCCACCCGCTGTGCGCCGAGTTCTTCAAGGCGAGCATCGAGCTTCTTCCCGGCGAGGCAAAACGTGCCGGAGTAGTTTTTGTCGCCGAGCGCGAGCACGCTGTAGCGGACGCCGTCGAGCTTGGGCGAGCTTCCGTTTTGATTCAGGGCGCTCCAGAATGTCTGTGCATTGTCCGGCATGTCGCCTTCGCCCCAGGTACTGCTGATGATGAGCACGTTCTTCTCGCGCGTGAGATCGGCGGCCTGCACGGCATCGAGGCTCTCGGCGCGCGCGGTGAAGCCCTTTGCCGCAGCTTCCTTCGCCAGTTTTTTCGCGTAGCTCTCAGCGTTGCCGCTCTGACTGCCGAATGCGATGAGCAGCGGAGTCTTTGTCTGCTCCGTCGCACCCGCGGCAGTTCCGGTCTGCGCACGGTTCAGGAGGCCGGCGATGAAGCCGTTCAGCCAGGCGCGTTGCTCGGCGGAGAAAGGTGCGTTGTCAGGAATGGCGGGTGCGACGGGCATCGGGTTTGCGGTATTGGGGGTCAATGATGGAATCGCAGCTTGAGTGCCATCCAAAGTGCGAGGGCCAGAAGGATGAAGAATCCGGTCTTGTAGAAGGCCAGCGGGTTGCGCTCGACGAGCGGCGCGTTTTCTTCAAAGAAGGGCGCCACCTCGTCGGGGTGATTGAGATCGAAGGCGATCTCGGAGTAGTGCTGGTAGCGGCGCTCAGGCTTGATGGCGAGCGCACGAGCGATGACGGCATCCAGCCATGGCGGGATGTTAGGATTGAGTTTCACGGCGCGCTTTGCGGGCGTGAAGACGGGCGTCTGAAAGCGCTCGATGTTGCCGAACGGCAGCTTGCCGGTCAGCGCCTGATACATCGTGACGCCGATGGCGAAGATCTCCGTGCGCTCGCTCACCGGCGCACCGTGAAAGCGCTCCGGCGCGAAGTAGCTGGCAGTGCCGGCGCGCGACGTGACCGAAAAAATCTCCGCCGCGCTGCCGAGATCGACGAGCTTGAACGACAGCTTCGCGTAATCACCCACGCAAAGAATATTCTCCGGCTTGATGTCGCCGTGAGCGAGGTCGAGGCGCAGCAGCTTCTGCCCGGCCTCGACAAGAAACTGCCCCAGCGCGACCGCCGAATCCACCGAGAGCCTGCGTTCGTGAAGCACAGCGTGGAGGCTCGGAGCATCGACAAACTCCATCACATAGTAGCGTGCGGTCTGCCCCGGCGGTTCATAGGCGCGGACGAAGTGAGCCGACTGCGCGCGTGTGGCGTTCCAAGTCTCCCGTGTGAAGGCGTCGAGGTGCGGTTCGCTGTCCTTCGCCTCGCGCGGGGCGAATTTGATGACGATTCGCTGGCCGTCCTTGTCCGCGAGCCAGACGCGGTCCGTGCCGTGGAACGGGCGGATCAACTCGAAGCCATCCACTGAGTCGCCTTTGTTCAGCACATCGGGGATCGTCAGAGAGCGTTCATTCATGGCGCGCAGTTTCCCGGTTTGCTCAATATCGAGCACCACCGCGCTCATGTCATCCCGAGTCTCTGCGCGCGCTCGTCCGCGCGCGGCCTGCACGATGTTGCGGGCCGTGGTCCGTTGTTTCAGCGCGAGTTCGAGATCGCTGCATCCGAAGTGATTCGACACGCCGTCGGAGCAAAGCAGCGCCACGTCGCCATCCTGAAGGTCGGTCGTGAAACAGTGCGGCTCGATTTCCTCCGCCATGCCGAGCGCGCGGGTGAGCATGTTCTTCCGCTCGGGTTCGACGTGATCTTCGGAGAGCAGTTGAAACGCGCCATCGCGCCAGAGGCACACACGCGAGTCGCCGACGTTCAAGCCAAAGAGCCGGTCGCCCTCGATCACAGCGGCGGCCAGCGTGGCGACCATTTCGCTGCGACCGTAGCTGGCCTGCGATTCCTTGAAGAGCGACCGGTTTAACATGCGCGTGAATTCCAGCAGAGCGCGCTGAGGTCCCCATGTGCGAGGGCGAGCGCTGTAGTGCTCGATGAGAGAGTCCACCGCGCGCCGCGCCGCGCGTCTCGCTGGCTCGCCTGAACCCGCTCCATCGCTCAGCACGGCGATGACCGTCTGGTCCCACGCACGCACGGCAAAGGCGTCGGAGGAATCGCTTCCTTCATCGCTGGCGATGCCGTGAGTGGTGGTGCGGATTTTCACTGGAATGAAAAGCTCGGGGTGATCAGATACGAGCCTCGGCCAGTGCGCCCCATGTGGTGCGCCAGCGGACTTTCACAAGCGCCAGACCGACGAGGGCGAGCACGCACAGCGTGGAGAAGGTGAGCAGTCCCGCGAGATAGCTGCCGGTCCAGCCTTTGGAATAACCGAGCGAACTCGCGAGCATGAAGCCGCCGAGTCCGCCGCCGCAACCGACGAGGCCCGTCATCACACCGATGTCCTTGGCGAAACGCTGCGGCAGAAGCTGGAAGACGGAACCGTTCGCCATGCCGAATGCACCGGATGCGAGGAAGAATCCGAGCGCGCAGAGCGGGAGACTGCCAGCGCATGCCGCCAGCACTAGCGCCGCCGCCGCGATCGTGTAGAAGAAGTACAAGGCGCTAATGCCGCCGAGACGATCCGCGATCGCACCTCCAAACGGCCGGCCCACCGCGCCGATCAGCGTGCACAGCGCCGCCCAGCTACCGGCATCGACCGGCGTGAGTTTGAACTCCGATGTGAAGTAGATCACCAGTGATGCCGCGAGGCCCGAGAAACCACCGAAGCTGATCGTGTAGAAGAAGCAGAACCAGTGAGCGTCCTTTTCCTTCAGCAGGTTCACATAATCGCGCAGCGTCTTCTTTTTCACCTGCACGTCTGCCTCCTTCGACAAGACCGCATACGCGACGATCACGAGGATCAGCGGAATCAGCGCGAAACCAAAAACCGCGTTCCATCCGTAAGCAGCGGCGAGGCGTGGAGCGAGAAGCGAATCGATTACAACACCGACATTGCCCGCACCCGCAAGGCCAAGCACAAGGCCCTGCATGTTCGGCGGATACCAGCGTCCCGCCTGTGGCAGCGCGACGGCAAAACTCGCGCCCGCCACGCCGAGCACGAGGCCAAGCATGATCGTGTGTGGAAACTGATGCAGACCGAGGAACCACGCGACGGCCATGCCGGCGATCACGATGACTTGTGCGATCAAGCCCGTGTTCTTCGCGCCGATGCGATCGACGAGCATCCCGAGCACGATGCGCATGAACGCGCCCGAGAGATAAGGCACCGCCACCATCAGCCCCTTTTGCTGTGGCGTGAGGCCGAGCGTGGTGCCGATCTGCGCGCCGAGCGCGCCCAGCATCGTCCACACCATGAAACTGACGTCGAAGTAGAGGAACGAGGTGAGAAGCGTGGGCCAGTGGCCCGAGTTTTTGATGTCTGAGAGTTTCATAAGGTCGTTGTTGGTCTTGTTGATGTTTGGGAAAGCGGGTGGCGTGCCAGAGCGGCAAGTTTGGGGTGATTTATGCGGTGAATCTCTTTTTGGCTTATAGATGAATGGTGTTCATGCATGGTGCCCGGCACCCTCCCGGGCCTCCCGACGAGGGGCCGAGGCGTTGTTCAGAAGTCGATCTGCACTTGCGCGTAGGCGAAGTCGGCATCGTCCGACTTCTTGGTGCCTGCGTCCTTCAAGTAGCTGCCTGCGAAAAAGCGGCTGTAGCCAGCCTGCAGGCTGAGGTTCTTGCCGACTTTGTAAGCGAGCGTGACGTCGAGTTCGGAGCCGCAGAAACTGTCAGCGCCCGGTGTGATCGGCCGCACGGCCGTGGTGCCGTTCGCCCGATACCAGGCGTCGCTTGTGTCGGCGAGCCAGAAGAGATGGTAATCGATTTGTGCCTTCAGCTTCGCGGTCGGCTGCACGCTAAAGCTCAGGGCGGGGTTGTGGATGTTCTGCCACGCGAAGGCGTCCATGTAGCCGTAGAACTTGTGGTTCGTGGGATACAGATTTTGGAACGTGCCCACCTTGCCGTCCGCCGCATTGCTGTCGCCGGTGGCGAAGTTGTACTCGATGCCGAACCGCGGCTTCCATGGGCACTTGAGCCAGTTGTAGCCCACGCCCCAGTGACCGGCGAATGCGGTGAGGTCCTTGCTCTTCACGTCGCCGAATTGCACGGCCATTTCCGTGTCGTAATCCCAGCCGCCGAGCTTCTTCGGATCAGCCTTCATGCGCGTGCCAAGCGTTACGAAGTCGGTGTGGCCTGCGGTGGAACTCTCGTGCAGCTCGAGTGCATAGAGATCGGTGACCTGCCACGGAACGAAGCCCGTGCTGCTGAAGTACACACCGCTGAGCACTTGATTCCGACCGACGCCTTTGTTGTTGAAGAGATCCGAGGCGTTGAGCTTGTCGGGATCAAACGTCACGACAGATGCGGCGAAGACGTCCACCCACCAGTCGCTCTGCGCGTAATGAAAACGCGCGGCGTCGAAGGTGCGGCCCAGATTGTTCCAGTCGAGCGGGCCGAGGATGCGTTCGTCCCCGTATGAGAAAACCTGGCGACCGACGGTGAGGTTCATGTCCTTGCCGCCGAGTTGAATCCACGCCTGGCGGATGTCGGCGGGATCGTCGCCCTCCGCTCCGAGCTGGCCGGGGATGTTTGGCCGATCCGAGTCGAACTCGAAGGCGCTCTGACCCTGCACGTAAAAGGTGAACCACTCGACCGGCGTGATCTTCATTCCGAGACGCACGCGCTGGAGCAGCCACGAGTCATCCGTGAGCGAGTTCAGGCTGTCGTTGAAGTCGAAATTGTTCTCGCGGTATTCGAATCGCATCTTCTCCTGGAAATCGAAGACGAGTTTCCCGTCGAAGAACGACAGCGGATTGTCGTCGGGCTTCGGTGCGACGGTGACCGGAGCTTTGGGATTCTTGGCGGAGACAGGATCAGACGTTCCAGCTTGGGCGGAAACGGCGAGGACACACAGCAGTGAGAGGAGATGACGAGGTTTCATGCGGGTTCGGGTTTGAGGGTTTCAGGCGGAGGCGAGGGCGGGCCTGTTCTTTCGTGGGTTTGTTTTTTGAGGTCGGACACTTGTCATCGCACGTCGCGGCGGCAGTGGGCACCAGCACCTCTCCATGGCTGCATCGGCGCTTTTGCGTTGTGCGGGCGTCAGGAGTCCCTGGCGGATGAATTCATCGACGATCCACCGTCCGCGGGACGGGATAGGCTCATTGGCATCGTGGCGATGGAAGATGTGAAAGCCGCCCACGTCAGCGGACCTGCCGGTGCCGAGATCGAGCGGGCCGACGAGGGAGCTGTGCAGCGCGTGGCGGCAGTCGGGGAAATGACCGCTTTCAAACAGAATGCGTTCCACTTCGGGCCGGTTTGCCGGTAAATCGCAGAATTCGCATGACTCGCGCAGCGCGGCGACGATCGCGCCCGCCTGGTCTTCGTGCTCGGCGATGAAGCGTTCCGGCATCAACAGCACTTTCTCGGGATGCAGCGGCGCGAGCTGTTCGCTGGTCGCGGCGATCCAACCATCGCCCGCGGCGACAGCCACCGAGTTCCACGGCTCGCCGACGCAGTAGCCATCGATCAATCCGGCGGCGAGATGCGAAGGCATCTGCGTCGGCGGCAGCACGACGATGCGCGCCTGATGCTCATGATCGACACCGCCCGAGGCGAGCCATTGCCGCATGAGGAACGCATGCGAAGAACAGCGCGACACGATACCCAGCGTGAGCATGCGACCGGGGCTGGAGCGCAGCAGCTTGTGCAGGCTCTGGGCGTCGCGCACGCCGCGATTCCAAAGGTCACTGCTCAGCGTGATCGCGTTGCCGTGAAGATTGAAGACGAACGGTGCCAGCACGGGCATCGCCGGCGTGCTGATGCCCATTTGCAGAGCCAGCGCCATGCCGGCGATCGCGTGCGCGGCATCGAGCTGTCGGTAGAGCAGCTTCTCGCGCACCGTGGCCCAGCCGGGCTCGCAGCTCAGCCGCACCATCACTCCGTTGCGGTGAAACATGCCCTTCGCCTCCGCCACCAGCAGCGGCGCGCAATCCACGAGCGGGACAAAACCGATTCGCATCGGCTGGATCACTCCCCGGAGCGCGTGTGAGGTAACTGGGCGGACGGCCTTCATGTGCCATCCAACACAAGCAGTCGCGGTGCCAGCAGCCGGGTCCGAGCTATAAATCACTCGCAAACTTTTTCACCTGATGCATGAATGGCATTCATGGATGACATTCTTGATTCCCGGCAGGTGCGCGCGTTCGTGGTGCTCGCGGGCTGCGGCAGCTTCAGCCGCACCGGCCGCGAGCTGCACCTCACGCAGAGTGCGGTGAGCCACGCCATCAAAGCGCTGGAGACGAATCTCGGCTGCCAGCTATTCCACCGTCAGGGGAAAGCCGTGCATCTCACGCATCACGGCCGCGAATTCCTGACACACGCGGAAAACATCCTTCGCACCATGTCCGCCGCGCGCACGAGTCTCGGCGCGCTGGACCGCACGCCACGCGGACGGCTGCGCATCGGCTGCACGGCGGCGGCATCACAATTCATTCTGCCCGCCGTGTTTCGCGAGTTCAAGGAATCGTTTCCGCTCTACGACATCAAGGTCGTGCCTGGCGAGACACCGGAGACCATCGAGCGCCTCGTGAAGAATGAGATCGACCTCAGCGTATCGTTGCGCCCGTCGGACACCTCGCGCCTCGAGTGCCATCCGATTTTCGAGGACGAACTGCAATTTCTCGTCTCGCCCCTCCATCCGTGGACGCAGACAAAACCGAAGGCGAAGGATGCCGCCGCGCAGACACTCATCGTCTCCAGCCGAAACAGCCTCAGCTTCGCGATGGTGAACGAGTTCTTCCTCAAGCAAGGCGTGCGCCTCACGTCCTTCATCGAACTTGGCAGCACCGAGGCGATGAAAGAACTCGCCAAGCTCGGCATCGGGGTCGCCGTCGCCGCCGGCTGGACCGCGCAGGCCGAGATCGCCGCAGGCCAGCTCGTGGCGATTCCATTGCCGCGCGCAAAGCTGCGCCGTCGCTGGGTGGCAAACACGCTCAAGGGCCGACCCCTGAGTCTCGCCGAACGCACGTTTCTTGGCCTCTGCAAAGAAGCAGGACGGAGGGTGCAGGTGGTGGAGTGATCGCATGCAACCACCCCAGCCCGCCTATGCGTGCGCCACGGCGTGAAATTGCTCGAGCACTGCATCCATCGTTTTCAGCACGATGGGTTCGCCGATCTTCAGCTTGGCGCGCTCGGCGAAGAGAGCTCGCGCGACATCGTCGTAGGCAGGCGTCTTTCCGGTGCGACGCTGGACGAGCATGGTCACGTAGCGGATGGAGCGGTCGATGAGCTTGTTGTTGCTGGGCTTCACCCAGGTCATGAGGTTGTCCAGATAGCGGCCCAGCCTGCCCATGACCAGCGTGGAATGAATGTTCAACGCCATTTTCAGGATGAGATGCCGGGAGAAGTCGGGAACACCATGCAGGTGCAGGCCTTGCTGCATGCCGTCGAGATCAAAAACGAGCGTGCCATCCTTGTCGAGAACCCGGAAGACATGATGGCGCGCACCTCGCGTACGCGCGGCCCGCTTTGCCAGGAGCTGGTCGGAAAAGTCGTAGCCACCGAGCAACTGCGCGCCGGCAAGACCGCGGACTTCGGGCCAGTCGAGCGTGCGCGGCGCCCTGTGCAGCAGCGCGCGCCACGCGGCCGCCGCGTCCGGCTGGCCGCTCATGTGAAAGTAGCACCACGAGGCAGGCTGCGCGGGAACATCCAGGTTTTCAAATGGCGGCAGGCTGAACGTGGGCGCGCGCTCAGTCGTATCCGTGACGACCGTGACTCCGTAGCGCCCGCTCTCGTAGATCACAAACTCGCCGGCTTCGTAGGCGGCGGCTTCTTTTTCCACAAACGGCTGGAGGAACGCAAAGTCGAGGCTCTCGACAAGTTCACGCAGACGGGTGACCGCGCGCTGGGCCTGTTGTGGCTCGCGCCGATGCAGAAGGGCGAATCCGATGGCCGCCATGAGCACCGTGCTGGCCTGCATGCGCGTGCTGCCGGAGATGGCCATCGGACCGACGGCAAGATTCATCTTCTCGATCCGCCTGTCCTCGATCACCCTGCGCGACCGGTCCACGATGCGGGTGAGCTTGTCGTCCGGATTGCAGTAGAGGAACCAAGGTGCATTTGACGACACCTCCGCCGCGCGCTCGGTGGCGCCGATGACGAACGGCGTCTCGCCTCCCTCGGTCGAGCTGATCAGCAGATCGCCCTCCGCAAAACCCAGCTCGTCGAGCTGCCGGCGGCCGAACTCGGGATGGTCCTCGAAGTTCTCGATGGCTTTGATCAAGGCGAGATCGCCACCCGCCATGAAGGCGATCACGCTCTCCCGCTGCGCCGGGGGCAGCATCCCTTCGCGGCAAAAGACCTCAAGGCTCATCGACAACCGACCCGTGGCACCGCACCCGCAGAGAAAGATGCGACGACCTGCCAGCAGGGTCTTCTCGATCGCAGCCGCCAGCGCGGGGATGCGCGCCGCCTTCTGCTCGAAACGACGCATCGCGAGGACATCGACGCGGTGCAGCTCGCGGACCGCCTCGCCGAGATCGTCCTTGGCGAGATGCGAAAGGGACACCGTAAAGGGATGCTGCGCCTCGGTGTCCAGCCCGCCAAGTTGGTAGAGGCCGGCCACCGCGAGGTACGCGTCGAGTTCTGACTTCATCGGCTTCACGATAGCATTCGACCGGGGAATGCGAGCGCTTGTTCAGGCCGCCGGCATTAATGATTGAAGCGCACCCGGGACAAGGCATCATCGGCGGCGATGAACGTGCCATCCCATTCCATCCTCGCCGCCATGTCCCTGCTGCCAGCGCTCGTTTCCTGCGAGTCGATGAACCGCATGGTCAAGCCGAAGGCCGCCGCCGCGACGCCCTTCCTCACTCATGCCGCCGAGATGAAGGCGCAGCCGGGCCGTTCTCCGTTCCTGCGGAACTGGATGAATCCTTCACCGCAGGCAAGGGCGGTGTTTGAAAAGAAGAATGAACTCCACATTGCGGTGGTCACGCTGGATCACCTGCGTCCGATGTCGAAAGTGCTCGCGAAGACCGAGTCCGGCCGCGAGTCCTGGCTCGAGGGCGCCCTCAAGCTGGGGGACTACGCGAAAGAAGAATTCTCCGCCGCTTTCCGAAACTCGAAGGACGCGCGATTCAAGATCGTGGACAAGCCCGGCCGCCACAGCCTCACGCTCGAGCTGGCGTTCGTGGAGCTGAACCCCAACAGCGTCAGCGGCGCGCTGATCAAGACGGCGGTAAATTCCGTGGCGCTGCCGTCCACTGACCTCATCCTCGCCGGCCCGTCCCGCCCCTTGAAGGGGAACATCGCCATCGAAGGCCGCCTGCGTGACTCCCGCAGCAAGACGAGCATCTTCGAATTTGCCGACAACGAGGAGAGCAAGTCACCAGTGATCCTGAACATCCGTGACTTCAAACCGTATGGCCAGGCGCGTCTGGCGATACACGAGTGGGCCTTGCAGTTCGAGCAGCTCATGCGCACGCCCGATGATGCCAAGGTGAAGGACTCGTCATCGGTGACCTGGCGCCTGTGGTAAGACCGTATCGGCCCTCGGTCGCCGCGTCACGATCTCCGGCCGCCGACCGCCTGCCGGAAGTGAAAGAAAAAGCACGCGGGAGAGTTTCAATGGCCCTCACAAATCGAACTCCATGATCCCATCCAAAGCCAGAACCCGCCGTGATTTCCTCCGCCAGACCGCAGCAGCGACCGGAGGCGTCTTCCTGCCGAACATCCTGATCGCCCAGGAGGGCGGCGCGAAAAAAGTCAACGTCGCCGGCATCGGCGGCGCGGGCGGCAAGGGCGAGAGCGACGTGGGCATCTCAGCCGAGGGGGCAAACATCGTGGCCATCTGCGACGTGGACCGCGACCGCCTCGCGAAGGCACAGGCGAAGTACCCGAACGCGAAGATGTTCGAGAGCTTCCGCGAAATGTTCGACGCGATGGGCGACAAGATCGACATGGTCACCGTCTCCACACCCGACCATGCGCACTACCCGGCGGCGATGGAGGCCATCAAGCGCGGCAAGCACGTCTGCGTGCAGAAGCCGCTGGTGAACCGCATCTGGGAGGCCAACCAGCTTCACGAAGCCGCGAAGAAGAAAGGCGTGAAGACGAACATGGGCAACCAGGGCCATACGGGCAAGGGCATCCGCTTCCTGAAGCAATGGATCGGCGAAGGCATCGTTGGCAACGTGAAGGAGATTCATGTGTGGACGAACCGCCCCATCTGGCCGCAAGGCAACGAGGCCAAGGCCAAGTATGTCGGCGGCGCAGTGCCGCCGAATCTAAACTGGACGTCATGGCTCGCCGCCACACCGGAAGTCCCGTACATCAACGGGCTGCATCCCTTCGCCTGGCGCGGTCACATGGAATACGGCGCGGGCGCGATGGGCGACATGGGCTGCCATCTGCTCGATGGTCCCTTCTGGGCCTGTGGTCTTGGCGAGCCTTACAAGCTCGAAGCCGAGTGCGATGAACTCACCGACGTGAGCTGGCCGAAGAGTTCTCATGTAATCTGCCATTTCAAGACGCAGAAGTTCGGCGAGGTGAAGCTCCACTGGTACGAAGGCGGCCGCAAACCCGGGCGCCCGAAGGACCTGGAAGCCACGCGTGACTGGGACAAGATCAAGGGCGGCTTCCTGATCATCGGCGACAGCGGCACGATCATGAACACGGATGACTACTGCGGCAGCCCGCGCCTCATCCCGGAGGAGTCGTTCAAGAAGTTCCTCGGCGGCAAGAGTCCCGAGCTGAAACTCGAGCTGAGCCTCGCCGAAGGGAAGCCGCAGCTCGAACTCATACGTGCCATCGAGCAGGACAAGATCTGCGGCAGCAACTTCGACTACTCCGTGCCGCTCACGAAGCTCTGCCTGCTCGGCAATCTTGCCATCGCCAATCCCGGCAAGGTCATCGAGTGGGACAGTGCAAAGCAGGCCGGCAACGACCCGGGAGCCAACAAACTCATCTCACGCGCCGCCTATCGACAAGGATGGGAGTACAGCGCGGCCAACGTTTGATCCGGCAGCGTCGGTCCGAACTGTGATTCCGAGGGGCGGATGAGAACCATCCGCCCTTCTTTTTTGTCCACCACCGCCGCGGCCATCACACAACACGCCGCGCTCACGGCAGCACCGCCTCGTAGCCCTCGCTTTTCAAGAATTCGAGCAATTCCCCGAGCACCTGCGGCGCGAGACGCTCACCCGACAGATCGGCGCGGCCCTCGTGCATGAGGATGATGGCACCGGGGCGGATGCCCCTCTTCAGCCGTGTCACGATGCGCGACTTGTCCTGCACCACGCCGTCTCGACCACGCACAGACCAGCCGACGAGCCGCAGGCCGGCCTCGTCCAGCACCGGATGCGCGTGGTGGTTTCTCATGCCGGCCGGTGCGCGGAACCACCGCAGCTTCAGCTCGGGCGCGATGCGCCGCAGGATGCCCGCGCCCTTGGTGATCTCGCGATACATGCCGCCGCGGCCCAGGAACCAAAACCAGTGCGCCGGATGATGGTACGTGTGATCTCCCACCTCGTGCCCGCCATCGAGGATGTCACGCACGAGCTGCGGATAGCGCTCCGCGCGCTCGCCGATGATGAAGAAAGCAGCTTTTGCGCGGTGAGCGGCCAGCAGGGCCAGCAGCGCCGGGGTATCTTGCGGATGCGGCCCGTCGTCGATGGTGATCCACACTTTTTTTTCCGTGGTGGGCAGCCGCAACATCACCGGCCCCCACCATGAACACGACGGCACCAGCGTGGCAAAGAGCCAGACCGAGTGGGCGGCCATCACACAGAGCACCGCCCACCACCAGGGCCTGCCTTGTTGGAGCAGAAGGATCGCCGCCACGGGAGCGATGACATTGAACCAGAGAATGAGGCGGCGGGCCATGAGCGTGAGAGCAGCGTCGTTGCGAAAAGCAGCCGCGATGGTGGCGGACAGGCCCCAAAATGGCAATTTCAAAACCGCAGGCTCCGCAGTCGGCACGGCGCGGCGTGGCTGGACTGGATCACGCACATACTTCGTCATCGAAGTGGCTCCTGAGCCTGGGATCGAACCAGGGACCTAATGGTTAACAGCCATCCGCTCTACCGCTGAGCTACTCAGGAATCGCGTGTTCATTCGCGGGTTCCGCGAAAGCGAGGCGCTAATTACCTTCGTGCCGTTTGATGCGCAAGAATTTTTTCGGTGTTTGGAGCGAATACGCAGGGCGTCATCTTGCCTTGCCTGCCCTGGCAGTCACCTTGTCCAAACGTACTTGCACCAGCAGATCGTTGAGCGCCTTTCGGGACGATTCTTCAAGGGCTTCACGCAGCGTCGAGCCATCGTGCGCCTGCTGGAGCATGGACCGCAAGCGCTGGTATTCCACGGAGTGAAAAGCGATGTCCGCATCGTCAAGCGTAGACTGCTCGGGTCCGGCGAGCTTCCGCTGCACGAGTTCGTGAATGAACGGCAGATGGAAGTGCTCGTTCAGCGTCAAGAGGTTTGCCTCGATCTCGCCGGTGCGCATGAGCCAGATGCCCGTCAGCAGCACGCGATAAACGTACAGCAGAGGCTTCACGCGGCGCGGCGACTCTTTGAGAAAGAGGTTCCACTGCGTCTCGGAGAAACCGAAGTAATGGTGGGAATGGTGCCTCGTGATGCAGCCATGTGCAATGGCCTTCAATTCATCGTGCTGCACCGAGGATTGCACGACAAGCGGAGAGTAAAGCTGCTCCAGGACATAACCGTTCTTCTTCAGCAGGAGGCCGAAGAATTGCTTCGCATCGTGGGTGACGATGTCCATCTCCAGCCCGTCGATGATGCGTTCGTCCTGCACCGTCTCGTCCCGCACGGCGAGCCCCACGATTTTCTCCAGCGGCAGCACATGCACCCCGCGAAGATCGAAATCCGAATCCGGCGATGGGAAACCATACAAATGAGCGCCGCTGATGGTGGCAAACAGCAGCGGATAAGGCTGGGCGGCGGTGATGCGGTGAAGGCGTGGGTCAATGGTCATTGGAGAGTCCCGATGAGCCGGGTGAGATTGGCGCGGGCGCGATCCTCGAAACGATCGCGAAAAGCGGATGTGACGTACAGATGACGGCGCGCGAGGAAGCCCTTCAAGATCGCCGTGCGTTTCGCACGATAAACGTCCTCCGCCACCCATGAGTACTCCCGGCGGATCTGCCGCTCATATTCCTCAAATCGTGATTCGTCCGCGCCGAGGATGGCGAGATCAATGTCGATCAAGATCGCGTCATCGGCTCCTTCGCCAGGCTGATGGGTCTTGGTCAGCAAAATCAGACGCTGCGCTTCGGCTGCCGTCGGACCGGGCACGCATCCATCTTTCAATGCTGCGGCGGCCAGAGCGGCGCTTCGCTCCTCGTTGTCGGATGACTTCGGATCGTAAACAGCGTCGTGAAACCAGAGTGCCATCTCAACGAGTGCGCTGCGGGCGCACGGCGCACGATCCAAATGATCGAGGCACTCCTCGACATGCTGAAGCGTGTGGTAGAAGCGCTGCGGCTCCCGATAGGCGGTGACCAGCCGGCCATGCCACACGGCGGCACGGTCCGCATCGAAACCGATGCGGACGCAACAATCGAGCCAGGAGGCCATGTCTGTTCGGCTCATCTTCCCGCACTCAATCTGCGTGCCCGCACCAGGATATCGTTGGCCCGTTCGTAGTCCGGCCGCTCGGGCAACTTTGTTTCCGTGAGCGCGCGTTCGAATTCGCCGTGGAGCGCCAGCCGCCATGTGTTCACCTGGTCCCATGTGCGCTCCCCATGCTTCACGGCGAGGAGTTCGTCGCGGTGCTGCTCCACGCGCACAGGCACATGGCGCTCCCGCAGGGTCGCAGCACCGGTAATGAGAAGGCGCAGCAGATGCATGGCATGCTTCCACTTCACCCGTCCGTGATTGCGCAGGTCCTGCTCGATCTTCTTGAACTGGCTGAGCGCGTAGCCGTTGAAGGTCTGGAAGATCATCTGCGACAGAAAATGCTCGCGCATCCCGAGCAGTTCCTCCGCGACGGGCGTCACCTTCTCCATGAGCGGCGAGTAGAGGCATTCGAGGATGTTGGGGTTCGCCCGCAGAGCCATGACGATGAACTTTTGCAACTCCCAGTAGCAGGACTGCGTGGCATTGTCCTCAAACTGCTCGGGCGCGCCGAAGAGTGACCACTGCAAGTCCGGCGGCGCGAGGTAGATGCCGCGCAGGTCAGTGTCGGAGGCATCGGTTTCCAAACCGTAAGCGCGTGAGCCGACGACGCAGCGATAAATGACAAACTCGTCGAGATCGAAGTCGGGCGTTGTCACTTCGCCGAGGCGTTCTTTGAAGTGTTTGAGCACTTCGATTTGATCAAACGTGAGCGATGCCTCGAAGCCATCCGGGAAACGCACAAGGTAGTGCTGCTCGTGACCGCATGGCGTGCGCGTAACGATGCCGACCACGCCGCGCGGATGCACGCACGCACCCTGCGAGCCGCGAATCTCGATCTTCGCGACGACCTGCGTGCCGGCATGGATGTTATGACGTGGCATCGTCATGGCGTTCAAACTTCGATCACGAGCGAAGGATTGAAACCCTTCACGCCTTCGTTCGGATAGCCGCGGATGTTTGCGATGACGCGCGTGTCGCCGATGCGGTAATCGGAGCACTCGTGGATGTGGCCGTGAATCCAGAGCGCGGCACCGCTTTCGGCGACGAGCGTGTCGAGATGCGAGGCGAAGGCGGGATTCAGCGCGTGGCCGTGCCATTTCGGCGGGATGGACTTTGCCGAGGGTGCATGATGCGTGATGACGACGATGCGCCGGCCGCGCCGCGCCTCGATCTGCGCTCGCAGCCAGGCGACGGATTCGGCATGAACGCGCCGGACAAAATCCGGGTGCAAGCGGCCGTAGCCGGGCGTGACGCGGATGAGATGGAAGTCGGTCATGCCGTCCTCGGCGGCGAGGCCCGCGATGACGGGATCGCCCAGCAGCGCCATGTCCGTCCGGAGCGATGCGCCGAGGAAGGTGACGCCGCAGATTTCGACGGCGTCATTCTCCAGCACATGCACGTTCGTCCCGGCGGCCTCGGCTTTGAGCTTGCCGACCAGCTCGGGCATCGCGTGACGGTAGAACTCGTGATTGCCGAGCACATAGAGCACGGGCGCCGAAGGAAATACCTCGCGAATCCAGCGCAGGCCGGCGTGCCCGACATGCACGTCACCCGCAAGGATCACCGCATCCGCGTCCACCTTCGGCGGCGTGAAGGCGGCGAACTCGAGGTGGATGTCGCTGAGAATGTGGAGCTTCATTGGCGGGGCGCGGGTTCAGGTGGCTGCGGTGTCGAAGTCGATGACACCCTGGTCGGTGAGGGGCCGGCGGAATGAGGTGGCGCTGAGTTCGGCGCGTTTTTGCGGGATGCCGGCCCGCTTCACGCTGACGCGGAAGAGCGCGGCGATCTGGTCTGCCCACACGCCTTCTCCGCGCAGGCGTTTGCCGAAGTCAGCGTGGGAGAGCGTGCGGCCCTGGGTGTCTTCGATGCGGCCGAGGATCTTGTCCCGGCTGCCCGGCATGTGCTCGTCGAGCCATGCTGCGAAGACCTCCTTCACGGAAAAAGGCAGCCGCGCGACGGTGTAGCCGGCGAATTGCGCGCCGGCCGCGGCGGCGGCATCGAGCAGCGCGGGTATCTCGCTGTCGTTCAGACCGGGGATGATGGGTGCGGTCATGATGCCGGCGGGGATGCCGGCGGCGGCGAGTTCGCGGATGGCCTCGATCCGCTGCCGCGGGGCGGAGGCACGCGGCTCGAGCCTGTGGGCGAGATCCGGATCGAGCGTGGTGACGGAGAGCATGACCACCACGGCCTGATGCCGCGCGAGTTCGGCCAGGAGGTCGAGATCACGGAGCACGAGATGGTTCTTGGTGACGATGGAGACGGGATGGCGGCATTCGGCGAGGACTTCGATGCACTGGCGTGTGATGCGGAGCTTCTTCTCGGCGGGCTGGTAGCAGTCCGTCACACCGCTGAGGGCGATCTTCACCGGTTTGTAGCCGGGTCTGGCAAATTCCCGCCGCAGCAGTGCAGGCGCATCCTTCTTCACCATGATGCGCGACTCGAAATCCATGCCGGCGGACCAGCCGAGGTACTCATGCGTGGGCCGCGCGTAGCAGTAGGCGCAGCCATGCTCGCAACCGCGATAGGGATTGAGGCTGGCCTCGAAGGGCAGGTCCGGACTGCTGTTGCGCGAGATGACGCTCGAAGAGTGATCGAAATAGAACTTCGTGCGCACCCTGGCCGGGGCCTCGCCCTCGTCGTAGTCCATTTGGAATTCGGAGAACCGCTGCGCGGTGTTTCCAAACGCGCCGCGGCCGCGCGGATGAGACGGCTGCTTTGGCATGATGGCAAAAAGCCGCGCCTGATGCGGTGATCAAGCGCGGCCTGTGAAGGATGAAGTTTTTCACGCCCTGCGGCGAAGCGGATCAGACGCCCAGCGAGCGAAGAAGCTGTCCGTCGATCTCGCCGGTCACTTCCATGCCGTGATCGGCCTGATAGGCACGGATGGCCGCGCGGGAACCGGGACCGATGTCACCATCGATGGGGCCGCCGTAGTAGCCACGGGCGGACAGTGCGCGCTGGACGGCGACGGCGGTGCGGTAAGGCGAGGCTGCGGGCGGAGCCAACGGGCGCACGGGCACGGGCACGGGACGGACCGGCACGACGACACGCGGACCCACCACGCGCGGGCCGACGTAACGCGGAGGGAGGGCAAACACCGGCGAACACACCGAAGCGAGCAGGACGGATGCGACGATTTTGACAGCAGATGAGTTTGTTTTCATGGGATGGATTGAGGTTCGGGGACGCGCATAACTCGCTCACCAGCCGGCGCTCGGCAAGCTTTTCGACAGATGCAGTCGGCCACTGCGAGGGCGGAAGCCTCAGCCATGCCGCGCACCGGGGTACGCCCGTCCATCGCGCACTTCGTCTTGGACAGCCCACCTTCCCTGTCCATCGTCGCCGCCGTGCCCGACTTTTTCACGCTCGACGATCTCGCCGCCTGGACGGCCCCTCTCAGCACGCTCTCGCCGCCGGCACGGCTGGCGGTGATCGGCGATCCCATCGGTCACTCAAAGTCTCCGCAAATGCACAATCCCGCACTTCGCGCGTGCGGGATCGACGCGCAATACGTGCGCGTGCGGATTCCGGCCGGCAGCGTGGCACAGGCGTTCCGGCTGTTCGCCGGACGTGGATTCACTGGAGTGAACGTCACCATCCCGCACAAGTTCGAGGCGCTCGAAGCCGTGGACGTCCTGGACCCACAGGCGCGCCGGCTCGGCGCGGTGAACACCGTGGCCGTCCGCGATGGCAGGCTGCACGGCTTCAACAGCGACGGCCCCGGCTTCCTGCGCTCGGTGAAAGAAGCCTTCGGCGTCGAGGTGCCCGATCTGCGCGTGCTGATCCTCGGCGCGGGCGGTGGCGCGGGCCGGGCCGTGGCGGTGCAGTGCGCGCTGGAGAAATGCCCCCGTCTGATCCTCGTGAATCGCACACCGGAGAAAGCCGAGTCGCTGGTCCACGAACTCAAAGCCAGCGGCTCGGTCACGCATGTGACTGCGGTGCCGTGGGATGATGAGAGCCTGCGCGGTGTGCTGCGCGATGCGGATCTCGTGGTGAACGGCACCTCGCTCGGCATGAAGCCGGCTGATCCGCCGCTGCTGCCGCCAGCCAGTCTCGAAGCGCGGCACCGCGTCTTCGACATGGTTTACCGTGCCGATGGGCAGATGACGCATCTGGGCGCCGCGGCACGCGAGGCCGGCGCGGCTTATATCGACGGAGCCACTCTCCTGCTTCACCAGGGCGCCATCTCTTTCGAGCACTGGTTCCATATGCCGGCGCCGCTGGAAGCGATGCGTGCTGGACTCCGGGCCGCCTTGCTTTCATAGTCAGCCCGACTTTTTTCGCCAGATGAGTACATCGAGCTTTTTCCTTCTCAGCTTCGCCGGCCCGGTAGTGGCCGGAGGACTCGTCTCCTGGGTGTTGTGGTCCTCACGCGTCTGGCTGGCCGAGCACTGGATGCTTCCGATGCCCACCGTGTTTGTCGACTTCATCGTGACGTGGATCGGCGTGCGCTGGTTCATCCACAATTTCATCCCCGTGCACTGCCCGAAGTGCAACAAGCGCACCGCCTACGAGATGGAAGGCATCGCCTGCCGCTTCCGCTGCCGCGTGTGCTGGAAGGAGTTTTGAGCGGGCATCCGCCCGGGGTCAGCCGCCCGCCGCTTTCGTGTGGCGCCACTCGTCGAAGTGATCCCGCGGCGTGTTGAAAATGGCGCCGCAGCGCGGGCAGGTCACGGTGGCGAATCCGTCGGCGAACACTGCCTCCAGGTCGTCCTCCGAAAGCCGCGCAAGCAGAGGATAAAGGCGATCGATCGAACAACCGCACTCGAAGGCGTAGCCACGCGTCTCCAACGGCACGAGGTGCTCCGCCGTGTCGAGTCCGGCGATGTGTGCCACGCGCAAGCCGCGCAGCCAGTCCACATCACAGTCCGGCTCGGCGGTGAGCATGGCGAATTCCTCGTCCTCCAGCCGGAAGATGCGCGTGACGCGCTGCTCGCTCTGCTCGTAGAATTCCTCGGCCGCCCTCGCCACGTCCGTGCCGCGAAATGCGATCATGCTCTGGCGCGCCTGATGGTTCGGACGCGTGGTCTGGGAAATGAAGAGATTCTCCGCGCCTTGCTTCACGTCATCAGTGAAGATGCGGCCCGTCACGCGGCCCGGCCGGCTGCCGCCGGTGACGAAGACATTGAGCAATGGATCAGTGATGTTGATGGTCCAGGCGCACACCTCGTCCTGCGGACGGGAGCAGAGGTGGAGCGTCATCACAGCCAGCGCGTCCTTGAGCATGGCATCCATGGCGTCGTCATGACGGATGCCGTGCTGCATGAGGTGGAGGTAGTAGTCCATGTAGAGCGGACCGAACTTCGCACGCGCCAGCAGCACATTGCGCCCGCGCACGTAGGACGACTTCGCCTCCACCACGGACAAGTTGCTGTTCAGCATCTGGCTCATCTCGCGTGCATCCGCTTGTATCCGACGCCACCACCACCCGCAGCGCCCGCGTGCGCGGGCGCCGCGCCGCTTTGCCGTCAAGGCAGCGGCTTGATGAAGAGGTCCTTGTAATAAGTGGTGCTCTTCGGGTCATGGCCCTGGATGGCCATCGTGCCCTCGCCCAGCTTGCGCCCCGGCATGTTCTTCAGAGCTTTCGCCGGATCCCAGCCTTCCGGCTCGGTCCACTCCACGGTCGTCCTGCCATTGACCTGCAGGGTTATGCGCCTGCCCTGCACGGTCACATGGTAGTCGAACCACTCGCCGTCCTTGCTCGGTGCCTCCGGCACCTTGATGTGGGTGCCGCCCTCCGGTTCCTTCTGGCCCGGCAGGAGCGCGAGGATGTTCACCACGCCATAGAGGCTGCCAGTCTTCTTGGGATCCGTATGCGTGCTGTTCACCTGGCACTCGAAGCCCTTGTCCGGCCAGCCCTTCTCCTGGAATTCAGTGTGAAAATATACGCCACTGTTGCTTCCTGGCGTGGTCTTCACCTTCGCCTTGAACTCGAAGTTCTTGAACTTCGCCGCACCGTCCGGCCCCACGTAAAACAGATGCGCACGCCCCCCGCTCACCTTCAGTTCGCCGTTCTCGACGGTGAACACCCCGGGCACTTCGTCATTCGATTTCCAACCGGCGAGGTCCTTCCCGTTGAACATCGTGATCCAGCCGTCTTCACCGGCCGCAGTGAGCGGGGAAACCGCGAGACCCGCCAGCGCCATCAATCCAAAGAGTGCTTTTTTCATGCGGCGCTCCTCTACATGCAGCATCTGGATTTGTCCAGCCGCGCCACGCCTGCGCGAGCACGTCCCGGCTCGCGGCGTATGCGACACCTTCGTGGTCATCGCGACCCGGCACCCTCATCTCACTCCATCGGCAGCAACACGATGCACCGGCCGGGATCACGGACTCCCTTGCACGCAACGCCCGACCGGAGTGTTGCGAGCCAGGACGGATTCGCCTACGACTCGCCATGCCTTCCCTTCCCGACCGCACGCAGCTCGTCGTCCGTGTCACACCGAATGCCCGCCGTTCGGAGTTTGGAGGCTGGAGCGCAGATGAGAAAGGCCGGCCGGTCTTGCTGGTCAAGCTCCAGGCTCCGCCGGCAGAGGGCAAAGCCAACGCCGAACTCATCCGCTTTTTGAGCAAAGCACTCGGCTGCGCGAAGCAGGAGATAGTGCTTCTGCGCGGCGACACCAGCCGGCGGAAAAGCCTCGAACTGCCTGCCTCGGCACTCGCGTCTCTGCCGGCAAAGTGAACGCGGCGGCTGCCAGTGCGCTCAAAAGGCAGGTTGCGCAAAATTCATCATGCCGCTGGCACTCGCACCGAGGGGATGGCATATTGATTAAGATGTCCTTACGAATACTCAGACTTGCCCTGTTTGCCCTCGCCGCATCGCCGCCGATGCTGAAAGCGGTCGATCGTTATGTGAGCACCACCGGCAGCAATGCGAACGCCGGCACCATCGGTGCACCGTTGCTCACCATCAACGCCGCCATCACCGCCTCATCCGCTGGCGATACGATCTACGTGCGCGGCGGCACCTACAACAGCGAGCGCGTCGTCTTCTCCGGCAAGCTCGGCACCGCCGGCGCGCCGATCACGCTGCGGAATTACCCGGGCGAGACCGCCGTCATCGACCGCACCGGAGTCGCACCGCCGAATGGTGACGCGGGCCTGCTCGAGATCGCGAACAGCAATTACATCACCGTGCAGGGCATGGAGATCCGGAACTTCACCACCACGAACTCCGCGAAGGCCCCGATCGGCATTTTCGTTTACGGCTCGGGCGCTGGCATCCGGCTGATCGGCAACAAGGTGCATGACATTTGGAACACCGACTCGGCCGGCGCGGGGAATGCTTTCGGCATCGCGGTCAAAGGCACGGCGGCCACGGCCATCGACGGCATCGTCATCGACGGCAACGAAGTGTACAGTCTCAAAACCGGCAACAGCGAGTCCGTGGCGCTCAACGGCAACGTGACGAATTTCACCGTCACCAACAACCTCGTGCACGACTGCAACAACATCGGCATCGACTTCATCGGCTACGAAGGCACCAACTCAAACTCATCTCTGGACCGCGCGCGCATCGGCGTGTGCCGCGGAAACACGGTGTACAACATCGACTCGCAGTCGAACCTCGCCTACGGCGGCGGCCGCGCCGCGCCCGGCATCTACGTGGACGGCGGCCAGTCCGTCACCGTCGAGCGCAATCTCGTGCACCATTGCAACTACGGCATCTCCGCCGGCAGTGAGCACCTGGGCAAGTTCTCCGACAGCGTGATCATCCGCAGCAACCTCATCCGCCAGTGCCATGTGGGCGGCATCGTGCTCGGCGGCGCGACGAGCGGCACCAACGGCGGCGCAACGAACATCACCATCAGCAACAACACGCTCTACCGCAACGACACCGATGGGGCCGGCGGCGGGTGCATCGAGATTCAGAACAACGTCTCCACCACCACCATCAAGAACAACATCATCTACGCCACGGCTGACGGCACCGGCTGGGGCCAGTTCATCCTCAAGACCAACACCAACGGCTCATTCGCGGCGAACTCCATCAATTGGAACCTCTACAGCGGCACCTCCGCCGCAAACAACCTCGAGTTCATCTGGAACAACACCGCGCGCAGCTCATTCGCCGCCTGGAAGACCGCTTCCGGCCAGGACGCAAATTCCACCTTCACCACCGCCAGCCTCGGCTTCACCAATGCTGCCGGCGATGACTTTGCCATCCTCTCCACCTCGATCGCGCGAGACGCCGGTGACTCCGCCTTCGTTCCTGCCTCGGGCGAAAAAGACTTCGGCGGCCAGAGCCGTGTGGCAAACGCACGCGTGGACATCGGCATGGATGAGTACATGACCACCTGGCAGGCGTGGCGGGATCAATACTTCGCCCTGCCAGATGGCGGTGCCGGCGCGGGTGCCACCGATGACTACGACGGCGATGGTGCGAAGAACCTCATCGAGTACTCGCAGGGCGCGAATCCGACCCTCAGCGACATCACCGCCCTCCCCGCCGGCACGCGCACCGGCGGCGTGATGCGCTTCACCTACCGCAAGAACGCCGCTGAGCTGTCCTACGCTGTGGACACCAGCGCGGATCTCACGTCATGGTCCGCCACCGCTGTGACCGAGCAGACCGACGGTGCCGGCCTTTTTTGGCGCGACTTCACCATCACCGGCACGCCCCTGTTCGTACGCCTGCGCGTCGTGCAGCCGTGATCCACCACCTGCCTGCGCAGCCCGCGGCCTTGCTGGCATTCAGGCATTCCGGGTTTCTCCCCCTGCCCTACTTCTTCTTCGCTGCACTCTTCGGGTGATTGCGCAGATCCTTCTCACAGCCGGGATCAGCCGGCACAGACTGGCCCGTTTGATCGACGGGGTGCGTGTAGAGGTAACGCCACACATCCTCGTGCACGAACTTGCCATCAGCATCCTTCACCGCCGCACCGCCAGGCACCACGGAACTGTGGGCGCGTTTGTCATCGCCTTTCACATCGGCGTTTGAGATGAGCCGGCGCGTGTTGCCATACGGCGGCTTCGCCGCATCCACGTCCACAATGGGGCCGAATTGATGCAGGCCCAGCAGTTCCCATGAGCGGCAGTAATGATCGCCCGTCCAGCCGCCATCGAGCACATGACTGAAGGCAAAGAAGCGGTTCGCCGGTGTGGCTGATGGCAACGCCTGCCAGGTCTCATATTGATCGCGCGGCCCGCAGAACATCACCACCCGGTCCACCTTCACTTGTTTGGCGAACCGCGCCGAAGTCGTCGATCCGTGCGAGGAGCCGGAGATGATCACCTTTTCCCACTCGAGACCTTCGCCGTCCGCCGCGATGAACTGCTCCCACTTACCCTGCGGATTCTGCTTCGAAAGCCATTTCACGAATTGAAAAGCGCGCTCCATCATGCCGTCAGGCCTCGGAATGCTGACTGCATCGCTGAAGTCCTCGCCCGTCGCCGCCTCGAGCCGGATCTTGCCCAGAAACTTGTCGTCCGCCGGCGGCGGCTCCTTGCCGAACTTCCCAAACCAGCCGTTCGCGTAGCTCACCTGGATCGCATGAAGGCCGTAGCCGTTCACGCGCTCGAAGAGCGGCGCGCTGTAGCCCATGAGCCACACCACCAGCTTTCCCTGAGGAGCCACGCGCGTGTCCACGTTCGCGTGCTCGGTGTCCGACGGCTTGCCGTTCTTCGAGAAAACGAAATCGATCTCAGGGTGCTCCCTGGCCCGCGGGTCGATCTCGCTCGCGCGGGCGGTGAAATCGTAGCGCTGCGGACTTGGATCATCAAACACAGGAACGGCGCCAAGCCTGACGGACGCCAACGGGACAAGGGCGAGAGCGAGAATTGATTTCATCGGCAGCATGATGGCGTGTGAACGTCCCTCCGCCATCAAAGCCTTCATCGTCCTCCAACGCGTCACGGCCCGCTCCCGCAGGCCCCGTGTCCCCGACAGTTCCGGGGCTTCGACTTCGCGAGCACCGTCCGGATGTTCCCCGAAGCCTGGCGGCCGGTGACGGCACACCGGCCCACCGTCAGATGACCCGCCCTCTGGCAGTACGCCACGCCCGTCACTTCTTCTTGTCCCACTCGCGGGCTTTCACGATCTGGAGCACTTCACCCGTCGCGGCGAAGTCGGCGATCTTCCACTTCTCGAGGTATTGCAGCGCGTTGTTGAGCTGCGTCACGTCGCCTTTGCGGGATTCGATCTTGTCGGCGGGCGTGGCTTTGACATCGGCCACGAACGCGTCGGCCATCGCCGTCGCTTCGTTTGTCGCGCCTGCGTCCTTCGCATACACGAGCGACTCGAGCAGATGCAGCAGCTTCTCCTTGCCTTCCATCTTCGCCGCCTTGTCGCGGATGCTGGCGGCGATCTCGGCGCGCTTCGCGGCGGTTTGCTCAGCGCTCATGACGCTCGTGTCACCGCCGTCGATCGCGCGCTTCGGCAGCGGACGATACCAGATGTTCCGGTAGCGCACGGGATTGCCGTGATCCTGCAGCTTGAGCGGACCTTTGTCAGGGAATGGACGGTCCTTCGTGCGCGCCTTGTGGCCGCCGCCGCCTTGCAGTGGGGTGTGATCCTGCAGGAGCACGCCATTGCAGAAGACGGTGAGATAGCCCGCATCGACGAGCTGGCCGTCCTTGTAAATCGGACGGCGGAAGATGATGTCGTAGAACTGCCACTCGCCCGGCTTGCGCAGCGCGTTCGCCATGGGCGGATTCACGCCATAAACAGAGCCGGCGAAGCCGTCGGAGTACGTCGGATTGCCGTGGTTGTCGAGCACCTGCACTTCGACCTGGCCCATGAGAAACACTCCGCTGTTGCCGCGGCCCTGGCTGTCACCATGGACCTCGCTCGGCGCGGACCATTCGATGTGAAGCTGGCAGTCGGCCCATTCGTCCTTCGTGCGCACGTAGCCCGAGCCGGGCACGCATTGCAGCGTGGCATCTTTGACCACCCACTTCGTCGGCTCGCCGTTCTTGTCGGAGATCCAGTTGCCGAGCGTGGCATCGGTTCCGTCGAAAAGAATCACCGCATCCGATGGCGGCGTGCCGGGCTTCTCCTGCGAGCTGAACGTCGCCGGCTCCACGCGCGGCGGCTGCGGGCGGTTCATGTCGTGAATGGCCCAGGGATGCACGGCGTCCGGCGGATCGCCATAAAAGGCTCCGTCAGCGTGAAGAAGAGCGGCGGGAAAAGGCAGCGCGCAGATGGCGATGAGCAGGTTGGTTTTCATAGGCAGACGCGATTCTGGAACGGGCACATGCATCGGGCAAGCGTGGACTCCGACCGGATCGGCACGGCTTCCGACCGCATCCGGCTCCATCGCTCAAACCAATCGCGCGGACGGGAATATCAATTCCCCTTTCCCACCTCGTTCTGATAGCATTGGCCATAAATATATGGGCGAATTCATCGGACTCCTCCTGTTCATCGGCCTCCTTGTGCTGGTGTTTGTCTTACCCATCCGCGCCGCAATCCGAGCGTCAGATGCGATCAGCCGCGCCGACGCCGCGCATGGCCGGATCAAAGAACTCACCGCGAAACTCCTCGAGCTTCAGGAGCGCATTCGCGAACTCGAGAAGCGTCCCGCCGCCGCACCGCCCGCTGCGGAAAAAATTCTCAGTGCCATCGCGCCCGAGCCACAGCCCCAGCCCGAGGCGAAGCCGGTCTTTGAAGCCCCCGCACCTCCCGAGCCGCAACATCAGCCACCGCCCTTACCGATCATCAAAGAAGAAGTCGCCGCTGCTCCCGCGTCGCCACCACCATCGGTCCCATCGGTCCCATCGGTCCCATCGGTCCCATCCGTCCCATCGGTCCCATCCGTCCCAACCCGCCCCGCGATCAATCTCGAGCAATTCATGGGAGCGAAGCTCTTTGCGTGGATCGGCGGACTCGCGCTTTTCCTCGGCGTCGTGTTCTTCGTAAAGCTCGCCATCGAGCGGAACATGATCTCGCCGGCAGCGCGCACGGCCATCGGATTTATCACCGGCGCGGGCTTGCTCGTCGGCGGCGTGCTCACGCATCGCAAGAAAGCACTCACCACGCTCGCGCAGACGCTCTGCGCCACAGGCACGCTGATTCTCTACGGCGTCACCTTCGCGGCGCACACGCTGTACAAATTCCCGGCGTTCGGCTCAGGGCCGACGTTTCTGCTGATGTCGCTCATCACCATCACCGCCTTCCTGCTTGCGGTGCGGCTAGATGCGCTGGTCGTGGCGATTCTCGGCATGGCGGGCGGATTTCTCACGCCGGTTCTCGTCTCCACGGGCCAGGACAATCCGCTCGGCCTTTTCAGCTACATCGCGCTGCTCGATGTGGGCCTCATCGGCATCGCCAAACATCGCCGCTGGCTGTTCCTCTCCGCGCTCGGTGCGGCGGGCACCGTCATCATGCAATTCGGCTGGTTCGGGAAATTCTTCCATCGCGGCAATTACTTCGAGGGCGGCGCGACGCTCGTGCCCATCGCCATTTTCCTCTTCTTCGCGGCGCTGTTCCTCGCCGGAAGCTGGTGGTCGCGCAAACGCGATGCCGCCGATCTCTTCCCCGCCGCATCCACGCTCGGCCTCTGCGCGAGCGCCATGTTCTTCGCCTTCGGGTTCCTGAGTTACGGCACGATCACGGAACGCCCCGCGCTGCTTTATGCCTTTGTCTTCGCGATCAATGCCATCGTTCTCACGACCATCGGCATCCAACCGCGACTCGCGCTCGCGCAGATCATCACCGCAGGTGTCACCTTCATCCATCTGGCCGTCTGGACCGACTCGCGGCTCACGAACGAGATGCTGCCGGCCGGTCTCGCTTGCTATCTGGTCTTCGGCATCATGCATTCCGCGTTTCCTGTCGTGTGGCGGAGGCTGCGTCCGGAAAACTCACCACGACTTCCGCTCGGCCCGTGGATTCCCGTCGCCGCACTCGTGCTGATGCTGATGCCGATCCTGAAACTCGAGGCGATTTCGTTCCTCATCTGGCCCGCGATTCTACTCGTCGATCTGCTGCTCATCCTGCTCGCCGTCATCACGACCGCGCTCGCCCCCGTGCTCGCGGCGATCGTGCTCACGCTCGTGGCCGCAGCGATCTGGCTCTTCAAACTGCCTGCGCACATCGCCAGCCTTTCACCGTTCCTGTTCGTGCTCGGCGCGTTCAGCGTCATCCTCGCCACCGCCGGCTGCTGGCTCGCGCGACGCCTGCTGCCGCGGCAAAGCGAAGGCGCGATCTCGCTTCGCAATCCGAACGACCAGCTCGCCGCCGCACTGCCGGTCGTCTCGTCCGCGTTGCCGTTTCTGCTGCTCATCATGGCCGTCGCGCGCCTGCCGGTGACCGTGCCCACTCCCGTCTTCGCGCTGGCTTTGCTGCTCGTGATCGTCCTTCTCGGCCTCGCAAAAATCGCGAAGCAGTCCATGCTCACCATCGCCGCGCTCGGCTGCGTGCTCGCGCTGCAGTTCGCGTGGCACTCGCATCGTTTCGACGCGGATCTTCCCGTCGTGCCGGTCGCGTGGTATTGCGGATTTGCCGCCATCTTCATGGCGTATCCCTTCGCGTTCCGCACCACGTTTCGCGACAGCGTGATTCCGTGGGCTGCCTCCGCCGTGTCGGGCGTCGGTCACTTCCTCTTGATCTACGACGTCGTGAAGCGCGCCTGGCCGAACAGCGCGATGGGACTGTTGCCCGCCGCGTTCGTTCTGCCGCCGCTCGCGGGTCTCGTGTCGATCTTGCGCACGGCAAAACCGGGCCATGTGCGCGACACGCAGCTCGCGTGGTTTGGTGGCGTGGCATTGTTCTTCATCACGCTCATCTTCCCGATTCAGTTCGACCGTCAGTGGCTCACGCTGGGCTGGGCGCTGGAAGGCGCGGCGCTGTGCTGGCTTTTCAATCGCATCCCGCACAACGGCCTGCGCTACGTGGGCGTCGCGCTGCTGGTCGCCGCATTCGCCCGTCTCGCGGTGAATCCCGCCGTGCTCACCTATCACGCACGCAGCGGCACGCCGATCTTCAACTGGCATCTCTACGCCTACAGCATCGCCGCTGCGGCGCAGTTCGCCGGCGCGTGGTGGCTGCGACCGCCGAACGACCGCATCCAGCAGTTCAACGCGCGGGCCGTGCTCGCATCGCTCGGTGGCGTGCTGCTTTTCCTCCTGCTGAACATCGAGATCGCCGACTACTTCACGCCCGCCGGCGGCAGGTTCATCACCTTCGACTTCAGCGGCAATTTCGCGCGCGACATGTCCTACAGCATCGGCTGGGCCGTCTTCGCGCTGGCGCTGATCTCGCTTGGAATTTGGAAACGCATCAGCGGCGCGCGCTACGCGGGCATCGGCTTGCTGGCCGTCACGCTGGTGAAGCTGTTCTTCCACGATCTCGCCGCCATCGGCAGCGGCTACCGGATCGCGGCGCTCATCGTCGTAGCCATCATTGCGCTGGCAGCGTCGTTTCTTTATCAGCGGTTTTTTGATGAGGAGGGGAAGTCATGAGACAGCGTGAAAAGACACAAGAGACTCAAGCGACGGAAAGGACTGGAGTGATGATGACGACAAAATGCATTCGGTGGCTGGTGACGGTGACATGCTTGATGGGCTGGCGTGTTTTGGCGGCAGACTTCTCCGCCTGGCAGTTCACTCAACCGCTTCCGGTCACGGCCACCGGACTCACCAGCGTCGAACTGCCGACGGCCACGCTCCATGCCGCACGCGCGCAGCTCGAAGACCTGCGCGTGATCTCGCCGTCAGGCGTGGAGACGCCGTTTGTCATTCAATGGCCGGAGATCCAGCCCGAGCGCTTGATCGATCCGAGCGACTTCAGCATGAAGCTCATCGACGGCGCGACCGAGCTTCGGATCACCACCGGCACCAACGAACCCATTCGTGCGATCCGCTTGCGCGCTGCCGAAACGAGATTCCTCAAGGCCGCACGGGTCGAGGCTTCGCCCGATGGCAGCAACTGGCAGACACTCGTCGCGAACACCGTCATCTTCCGCGAGCCAGGCGACATCGAGTCCGTCGTCATCAAACTCACGCCCACGCCGCAGAGCCACGCGCATCTGCGAGTGGTGCTCGACGATCAACTCTCGCGACCCGTCGCCTTCAGCGGCGCGCGGCTCGAAGTAGGCTCCTCGGTGCCAGAAGAGAAACCACTGCCCGTGAAGATCGTGAAGCGAGAAGAACTCAAAGGACGCTCGCGCGTCACGCTCGATCTCGGAGGAAAAAATGCGTTCGTCGCTTCCGTGCGTGTTGCGGCCTCGGACGCCGTCTTCAGTCGTCGCGCAACAGTCTCGACTGCTGAGAACGGCGATCCGAACACTTCCAAGCAAGCCGTTGGTTCCGCCACCGTGTTCCGCGTGACGCTCGCAGACCGAAAGAACGAATCGCTCGACATTCCCGTCCGCCGTTCAGTCGCGAGCGACAAGCTCACGTTGGAAATTGAAAACGGCGACAGCCCGGCGTTGAAAATCGAGACTGTGGAAGTCACGCAGCATCCCGTACGCACATTGTTTCATGCCGACACCGCAGGCGAATGGCGGTTAATCTCGGGCAACGCACTCGTCGCGGTGCCGCGCTACGACATCGCCGAGCTGAAGCAGCAACTCGCCGGCTCGACAGCCAGCCAGGCCGCCGCCGGAGCGATCACGACCAACGCCAGCTACACCAAACCAAACGCGCTCCCCGAAGTGGATGCGGCAAGCACCGATGTCGATCTCGCGCGCAGTCGTTTCCGCAAACCGGTGACGATCGCAGCACCGGGCGTCATCGCGATCACGCTCGATCCCGAAGTGCTCGCACACTCGCAGTTGTCGCTTGGCGACCTTCGACTCGTGCAGGATGGCAGGCAGGTGCCGTATCTCGTTGAACGTACAGGCACCAGCGCTGAGCCTTTTGTCGAACCGGCCGTCTCGCTCAAGCCCGATCCGAAGCGACCGCACATCACACGCTGGACGTTCACCATGCCGGTCGATTCGTTTCCAGCCTCAAGACTCACATGCCAATCGAACACACCCTTGTTTGAGCGATCCATCACCGCCTCCGGAGCAATCAGGGATTCGTTCGGCAACGACACCAGGTTGCACCTCGGAAGCGCGCAATGGACCCACAAGCCCGGCGATGCCTCGAATGCATTCGAGCTTCGCTTCGGCCACGACCGCCTTCCGCAATCCTTCGCGCTGGAGACGGACAACGGCGACAATCCGCCCATCGAGATAACACAGGTGCGCGTGCATTACGCGACCGTGCGGCTCATCGCCAAAATCACCACCACCTCGCCACTTCATCTCTACTACGGCAATGACCGCGCCAAACAGCCGCAGTATGATTTGCAGCTCGTGCGCGGCGACCTCATGGCCGCACCGAAGGAAAACGGCGCGATCGGTGCCGAGGAGAAGCTCACCACCAGTCGCGACCAGGATCGCACGTCCAGCACCGGCTCTCCGTGGCTGTGGGCCGCGCTCGCAGCTGTGATTGGCGTTCTGCTTTGGGTCGTGGCCAAGATGCTGCCCGCACCGGAGCGATAGGCCGAAGCCGCATGTCGGGGTCTGAAACGCCCGACTTGGAGGCGAGGCGGCACGCCGTAATCAATCTCGCTCAGGTGAACCCGGGAACTCCAAGCGCGCGAGCCGCCTGAAGACGTCGGTCCAACGTGCGCATTGATCCGCCCGCCAGTTCGTTGCATCGTCGGCTTGAGGTCCCGCGCGAACGGTGTTTCGGCCGGCATGATCGACGAAGACCAGATGCCAGGAAGCCGGGACCAGAGCCGGAGAGAACCAGCGCGCGGCCCAATCTTGGCCCGCCGGCTCACACGCGCCCGGCGCGGTGGAGTACATTGCCATGTTCAAACTCTCCGTACCCAGCCTTCCCGCCGCCTGCCTCGCAGGCATGGAAACCGAATACCCGATGGCCGTTTTCGACCACCGGCAGAAGCGCATCGAACCGCGCCTCGTCAGCGAGGCGGTGATCCGGCTGGCGGGCCGCACCCGCTTCTCGCTGCCCAGCGGCCAGGACAAAGGCGTACATCTGGCGAATGGCGGCAAGATCTACCGCGAACCCGGGCGCGATCAGGATTACGCCATCACCGAGTACGCCACGCCCGAAGCATCGAGTCCCTTTGAACTCGTGCGGCAGGTCGAGGCTGGAAACGTGTTGATGATCGATCTTTGCCGCCGGCTCCACGAGGAGCTGCCTGACGCCGCGCAGGCCGCAGTCTTCCGACACAATGTGTGCCCCGTTTCCGGCACGAGTTGGGCCACGCACGGGAACGTACTCACCATCACTCCGGTGCGAACTCTCGCCGTCCATCTGACGCCGCATCTCGTCACGAAGGTCATTTATGCCGGCGGCGGCGGGCTCGCGAAGGACGGGCCGCCCGCTTTCAGTCTCGCCCCGCGAATGGCCACGTTTACCTCGGTTGCAAACAGCCATACCACGTTCGAGCGCCCCCTGCTCAACACGCGCGACCTCTCCCACTGCACCATCTCCGCACGCCGCCAGCATTTGATCGGCTTCGAGATTCTGTGCTCCCACCGCGCGCGACTGCTCGACATCGGCGTCACCATGCTCGTCATGCGCATGATCGACGCCGGCCTGCGCCCCGGCGACGAGATGGGACTCGAAGACCCCATCGCTGCTCTTCACGGCTTCTGCGCGGATGTCTCCTGCAAGTCGGTGCGTGCACGCACGACCCGGGGCAGCATGGTCACGGCGCTCGACATCCAGCGCCATCATCTTGAAATGGCCCGGGCAAACCTCCACCGCGAATTCATGCCCTCGTGGGCCGCCGGCTTGTGCGAGGAATGGGAGACGATGCTCAACCTGATAGGCGCGGGCGCGCCGGACTCGGTGGCGGACAAGGTGGACTGGGCCGCAAAACACACCGTCTTCACCCGGCACGTCGCTCAAAGCGGCCGCTCGTGGGAGGAGTGTCGCGACGAACTTTCCGAGATCGACATCCGCTTCGGCCAGCTCGACGACGGCATCTTCGAGCGGCTCGACGAAGATGGCCTGCTCGACCACCACATGCCCGGCATTGACCACATTTCCGATGCACTCACCACACCGCCACCCGACACGCGCGCCCTCCTGCGGGGCAATGCCGTGCTCGAACTCAACCGCGCAGGCCGCACCGGCACCGCCTTTTGGGACAAGGTCTGTGACAGCTCCGCGCGACGCATTCTCGACCTTGGAGATCCCTTCAAGCTCACCGCGGCGTGGGCGCCCGGAACTTGAGCGGACCATTTGGACCGGCCTCAGCGCTGGCGATTCGTCGCCGTGATTGCGAGCAGGTCGTCGTGAATGGTTCACGCTTGCAACTGCGTGACCGTCACGGCCGCGGTTCTCTTTTTCATCGCACACGGATGAGAGGTGGGCAAAGTTGGCCGGCCATGCCGCCCGCCATCTCGCAGCCGCCAATTTCATCGCGCCCGGGGCTGGCCGTGCGTTTTGGCATTGCGTTTCTGGTCTTCGTCGTGGCGGGATCGCTGTTGCTGCTCGCGTGGCTGGGTGCTCAAGAGCGCGTGCAGTCGGCGCGTCTATTTGCGGCGCTGGCGAAGGCGGATGCGGATTTCATCCGCGAATTGAAACTGCCGCGCAGTGAGAAGCTGGCGTCGGACCTTGGGCGGCTGCTGAAGATGGAGGTCTTCTTCCGCGACCGCAGCGGCCGTCTGATGCCGCCGGGCGGAATGATGCCGCCCGCGGTGAGCGCCCCGGCGCATGTCGAAAAGCTCGGTGACGGACGTGAGGCGCTGGCGCTGCGACTCGATGATGAGCATGACGTGATCTTTGTGCGGGCCACCGTCGCAGGTGCATCGATCACGCAACCGGGCACGCTCGGCGCGCTGACCGCTTTCTGGGTGCTGTCACTGGCGCTCGGCTGGTCGGTATCGCAGGGCGTCGTGCGGCCGCTGGCAAATCTGACGCGACGGCTGCCGCGCCTTTTTGGGGATGCGCCGCCGGACATTCCTGAAGCGACGCGCACCGATGAGATCGGCCAGCTCGCCGCCGCGCTGCTCGATGCGCGCACGCGGCTCGGCGAGGAGCGGCTGCTGCGCGAGCAGTCGGAGAAGCTCGCGCTGCTCGGCCGCATGGCGGCGGGGCTGGCGCACGAGATCAAGAACCCGCTCGCGGCCATCCAGCTTCACGCACAGCTCGCGGATTACGACTCGCTCGATCCCGAAGCAAAGAAATCGCTCGCCATGATCAAGGGCGAATCGCGCGTGATCGAGGGGCTGGTGAACCAGTGGCTTTACGTCGCCCGGCCTGCGCCTCCGGGCACGTCGCCGCTCGATGCGCGCGACGTGTTGCTGCAGACAATCGAAGCCGTGCACGCGCAGGCCGAACACGCGGGCGTGAAGATCGTGCAGCATTTGCCTGATGCGCTGCCCGTGCGCGGCGACCGGCACCGGCTGGCGCAGGCATTCCGCAACCTCGCCATCAATGCCATCCAGGCGATGCCCACCGGCGGCACGCTCACGATCGCCGGTTCAATCGACCACCGATCGTGCCGCGTCACTTTTGCCGACACCGGTCCTGGTTTCTCCGACCGCGCGCTCAAGAGCGCCGCGGATCTGTTTTTCTCCGAGCGCGAGGGCGGCCTCGGCATCGGACTGAATCTGGTGAAGGAAGTCGTCACCCACCACGGCGGCACGCTGTCCCTGGCCAATGGCAAACCTGTCGGCGCGGTGGTCGCCATCTCGCTGCCCAAATCGGGAGGTTCCTGAAAAAAGCCGGGAACAAACCTTGCCGGCTGTCTCTCCCACCCCGTGCGCAAGGATGAGCGGCACCGTCCGTTCTTCTGCGCGGCCATTCCAAACTGACAACTCTGCAAACCCACACCGCCCATCACCATGAATCGAATCCATCTCATCGTTGCCATCCTCGCACTCGCCGCCCCTGCCCTGTCTTCAGCCGGAGATTTTCCAAAAGGAAGCCCTGCCTTCGTCCATAGTTACAGCGACGCCGTAAGCGCCGCGAAATCCAGCGGCAAGCCCGCCATCATCGTCTTCTCCGCCGCCTGGTGCGGCCCATGCCAGGTGATGAAGAAGGAAGTTTACCCCAGCGCGTCGGTGAAGCCGTTCCACGACAAGTTCGTGTGGGCGTACCTGGACGTGGATGAAGCGTCGAACGAAAAAGCCGCCGCGAAATTCGGAGTGAACGGCATCCCGCACATCCAGTTCGTCAATGGCGAGGGCAAGGCGATCGACAAGCAGATCGGCGCGACCTCCCCCGATGCGTTTGCCAAGACGCTGGCCGCCGTATTGAAGAAGGCCGGGGCGAAGTGACCCGCCCTGGTTTCTTTTCGCGGCGCAGCATTTTACCTTGCCTTGCGGCGTGGTTTCTGAGACGAAAGAGGGAGTATTTTGCGCGAGAAATTCACAGCCAAACTCCAGCCCTCCAGCCCATGCCTGATCTCCAAGTCTTCACGATGAATGCCGGCCGCGTCGAAGGCGATGCCGGCCAAGCCGAGGTGGACCACTTCGCCGCCGATTTCCAGGGCCTGCGCCATTTCGGGGCCAAGATCGGTGCGACGCTCGAGCTGGGCGAGCCATGGTTCGGGGCCTATCGTGAAGCGGATGACACGCTCATGTTTGTCTATCCCTCCGCGGGCATGGGGCCGGACGATCCCGGCAAGGGCGGCATGATCAGCAAGCGCGTGCCCCTGTTTGAGATGATCGAAACCCTTTCCCAGGAGGCTTGATTCCCATGGCTGCCAAGATCGCCCCTTCCCTGCGCGCCTCAATCGAGCGGCTCAAACATGCCGGAGCCGTCAACGGTCTCTGCCTCGGTTGGCGGCGGCAGGTGCTGGTGAATCTGCTGCCCTTCGGCGAGTTCCGTGCCGAGCGCGTGCTGCAGATGCTCATCGACACGCGCGAGCACTTCACCGGTGCCGGCCGCAATGTGGAGACGCTCTGGTTCGGCTACGAGGGCGTCCATGTGCTGGCTGTCTTCCAGGGCGACTGCACGCTCATCATCCTCCACAGCCGCGCGAGCGACGTGGACTTCCTCGCGCACGCCGGGCTCACCTTCCTCGCCGACGGCCATGTGCTCATCAATGCCGCGCTGAACCCCTCTGATGCCGACGGCGATGACACGCAGCCAATCCTGATGCAGCCCGGCGGCGTGGCAGGGACGGAAGGCGGCCAGACGAATCTCATCCCGCGCTTCTGATCCCCGGCCGGCGTACGCGGCCCCTGGACCTGCCGCCTGTCCGGGCCGCTGCTCCGCTTCTCTTGCGGCGGCTTCGCTGAAATTTCGCGCCCGCTCGGAACGACTTTCTTTCCGTCCATTCCAAACACACACATCCCTGCCATGTCCACCCCTCCAGCCGACTCCACCGTCTCGCGCCGCAGCTTCATCCGCACCAGCAGCGGCGCTGCCATCGCACCCGCCGTGATCACCGCCGCCACCACGCTCCGCGCGCAGCAGAAGGCGGACTCGAAGAATGAGACGCTCAAGATCGGCCTCATCGGCTGCGGCGGACGCGGCACCGGTGCGGCAGCCAATGCCCTGGGTGCGGACTACAACTCAAAGCTCGTCGCCGTCGCCGATGCATTCGAGACGCAGGCAGACGCGAGCATCGCCGGGCTCTCCGCGAAATTTGCGGACCGCGTGACCGTCGCACCCGAGAAGAAGTTCATCGGCCTCGATGCCTACCAGAAGCTGCTCGCATCCGACGTCGATGTCGTCATTCTCGCCACCCCGCCCGGTTTCCGGCCGCTGCATCTCACCGCCGCAGTGGAAGCCGGAAAGAACATTTTCTGCGAGAAGCCCATGGCCGTGGATGCCACCGGCTACCGCATGGCGATGGAGGCCGTGCGCAAGGCGAAAGAAAAGAAGCTCAACCTCGTGGCCGGTTTCTGCTGGCGCTACGCGACCTCACGCATCGAAGCATTCAAGCGCGTGCAGGACGGTGCCATCGGCCCCATTCTCGCCTCATTCTCCACTTACTACACCGGCCCGGTGAAACCCATGCAGCCCGCCAGCGGACGCCCCCCCGGCATGGGGGACGTGGAGTGGCAGATGAAGAATTGGTACAATTTCTCCTGGCTGTGCGGCGACAGCATCGTCGAGCAGGCCGTGCACAGCATCGACAAGATAGTCTGGGCCATGGGCGACAAGGCGCCGCTCTCCTGCATCGCCACCGGCGGACGCCAGATCCCGAGCGAAGGCGGAAACATATTCGACCACTTCCATGCCGCCTATGAATGGGACGGCGGCATCATCGCCCATCTCGGCTGCCGCCAGATCACCGGCTGCCAGGGGGACAATTCCGACTACTTCACCGGCACCAAAGGCCGTCTCATCATCAAATCGAACGGTCCCGTCATCGATGGCGAGCAGCGCTGGCGCTTCCGCGGCGAGGAAAAAAGCATGTATGACCTCGAGCACGACGCCTTTTTCTCCGCCATCCGCAAAGGCGAGGTCATCAACAATGGCGACCGCATGATGCTCTCCACCCTCGTCGCCATCATGGGCCGCGAAGCCGCCTACACAGGCCAGCGCGTCGTCTGGGAAGCAGCCCCTCCCGCCCAGGCCGTCGCCCCCGAAGCGCCCGCCCCCAAGAAGGGCGGCAAGCAAAAGGCAGATGGCGGCGGTGGCGCGGCTTCGCTCGCCATCACCACATCGAAGCAGGATCTAGCGCCTGACACGCTCAAATTCACCGACAGCTTCGATGCCGGCCCGGTGCCACGACCCGGTGTGACGAAGTTCGTGTGAGCCTTGCTCGCTGAGGTTCGCCGGGTGCCGCCGGCCTCCGCATTGTCACGATTCAGAAGCCGGGGAGGATTCTGTTTTGCACGATTCGACTGGCACGGCACCGGACACTGCAACGGGTTCCGCGAGTGCCGCGGACCTCGCGGAGGCGGGACATCCCGACGCGCCGGCGGCACACGAAGCCGCGGAGGATGGGAAGCCGGGAAAGCCCGCCGGTGGACGTATCTCGCGTCTTCTCCGGCATATGGAAACCGCGGGAGAGGACTACCGCCTCACGCGCTGGGTGCTCGTGCGCTTCATGGGCTTCGTCTATTTCGTCGCCTTCCTCGTCGCCGCGCATCAGATCGTACCGCTCGTCGGCAGTGACGGACTGCTGCCGGCGGACCTCTATCTGCCGCGCGTGGAGCGCTACCTGGAGCGGCGGCCCGTGCGCGACTGGACGATGGACGGCGCATGGATGCACGAGATCATGAAGTGGCCTCGAGCACTCGCCGATGGTGCGGGTGACCTAATCGACTCCGCGCTCGGCAGGCACTGGCGCATGCCGTCGATCTTTTGGCACGATCACTCCGACGGCTTCATCCAGGCGATGATGTGGGCCGGCGTAGCCATCTCCTTCCTGGCCATGTGCGGCTGCGCAAACGTCGTCTCGATGCTCGCCCTGTTCATCCTCTACCTCTCGCTCGACCTCATCGGGCAGGACTGGTTCAGCTACGGCTGGGACTCGCAAATTCTCGAGACCGGCTTTCTCGTCGCCATGCTCTGCCCGCTGCTCGATCCGAGGCCCTTCCCCGCGCGCGCACCGCCCATGGCCTTCATCTGGCTGCTGCGCTGGCTCATCTTCAAAATCATGATCGGCGCCGGCCTGATCAAGATCAATGGCGACGAAGTCTGGCGCGATCTCAGCGCGCTCTACTACCACTACGAGACACAGCCCGTGCCGAATCCTCTGAGCCGCCTGCTGCACTTCATGCCGAAGTGGTTTCACAAAGCCGGCGTGCTCTGGAATCACATCGTCGAGCTGATCGTGCCGTGGTTCGGCTTCGGCCCGCGCCTCGCGCGGCACATCGCCGGCATCCTGATGGCCGGCTTCATGGTCATCCTCATCTTCAGCGGGAATCTCTCCTTCCTGAACTGGCTCACCATCGTGCCGTGCCTCGCTTGTTTCGATGACAGTTTCTGGCGGCGCGTCCTGCCGCGCTTCATCACGCGGCACGCGGTACGCTGCGCTCAGCACGCCGCATCGGAGAACATGCCGCGCCCGCGTCGCTGGCGCACGATTGTGCCGGGCGGTATCGCGGCGGCGCTCGCCCTCATGAACCTCATCGGCCCGCTGCCGAACTTTTTCGGCCGGCCGCAAATCATGAACACCTCCTACGACCGCTGGCATCTCGTCGGCAGCTACGGCGCCTTTGGCACCGTCGGCAAGGAACGCTACGAGATCGTGTTCGAAGGCACCAGCGACATCGTATCCGACGAACTCTCCGAGTGGAAGCCCTACGAGTTCAAAGTGAAGCCCGGCGATGTCATGCGCCGTCCACCCGTGATCACACCCTACCACTACCGGCTCGACTGGCAGATGTGGTTCGCCGCCATGGCCACGCCGAACGAGTATCCGTGGACGATCCACCTCGCGTGGAAGCTTCTGCACAACGATCCCGGCGCCCTGAGCCTCATCGCCCGCAATCCCTTCCCCGACGATCCGCCGCGCTACATCCGCGCCGTCTATTACCGCTACCGCTACGCACCCCTCGGCGACAAAGAAGACCGCTGGTGGACCCGCGAGCGCGTCGGCCTCTGGTTCCGTCCGCTCTCGAAGGACGACAAGAACCTCCGCCTCATCCTCGAAAACGCCGGCTGGCTGCGTGAGTGAGCCTTCGTCGGTAAAAGGCCGCTGCCCCGTTTCACTTCCCGATGCAAAACTGCGAGAAGATGACGTCGAGGATCTGCTCCACATCCACGCGGCCCGTCACCTCGCCGAGGGCTTCGAGCGCTTCGCGCAATTCGAAGGCGACAAACTCCGGGGCGATGTGCCCGAGCAACGCCGACCGCGCGGCCTCCAACTGCGCGGCGACACGCTCGAAGCAACTTTTGTGGCGGGCATTGATCGCCACGGGGTGCTCGCTGGCGAGCGGGCCGCCGTGCAGGACGAGATCACGGATCGCAGCACGCAGCTCGTCCAGGCCGGCGCCCGTGGCACACGAGACGGCGATGCCTTTTTCGTCATCCCACGAGGCGTCGCGGACGAGATCGCTCTTGTTCAGCACCACGATGCGCCTGGCCGCCGACTCGCTGCCGATGGCGACGCGCCGGGCCAGATCACGCGGCACGCTTGCATCCACTACTTCCAGGATCAGGTCCGCACGCTCGACTTCGCGGCTCGTTCTCTCGATGCCCGATTGCTCGATGGCGTCCGCACTCTCGCGCAGCCCCGCCGTATCGACGAGCCGGAGCGGAATGCCATGCACCTGAATGAATTCCTCGATGGTATCGCGCGTGGTGCCGGCCACCGGGCTGACGATGGCGCGCTCGAAGCCCGCGAGCAGGTTCAGCAGGCTGGATTTGCCCACGTTCGGCTGCCCGCAAATCACCGTGCGTGCGCCGCTGCGCAGGATGCGCCCGTTCTCGGAGGTGGCCAGCAGCTTCGCTGCACGTGCCCGCAGGTCGTCGATGCGCGCGATCATCGCCTCACCCGTGTCGGGCGTGATGTCCTCCTCGGGAAAATCGATGTACGCCTCGATGTGCGCGAGCACCTGGATCAAGCCCTCGCGCATGGCCTCCGCCTCGCGGCCGATCACGCCTTCGAGCTGCTCGTGCGCCGCGCGCATCGCCAGCGTGCTGTGCGCGTGGATGAGGTCCATCACGGCCTCGGCCTGCGTGAGGTCCATCTTGCCGTTCAAGAACGCCCGCTGCGTGAACTCTCCGGCATCCGCATGCCGCGCACCGTGATGCAGCAACGCTCCCAACATCTTCTGCGTGACGAGCACGCCGCCGTGGCAGTGCAACTCCACCAGGTCCTCGCCGGTGTAGCTGGCCGGGCCGCGGAAGATGATGAGCAGCACATGATCGATCACGGCGCCGTCCGCATCGACGGCGGCACCGAGGTGCACCGCCCGCGCGCGAAGCTGCGCCACGTCCTTCCTGCCGCGAAAAACCTTCCCGGCGATCTCCAGCGCGCCCGGCCCTGACAAGCGCAGCACGCTGATGGCCGCCTCGCCGATGGCGGTGGAAATGGCGGCGATGGTGTCTCCGATCATGGCGCAGTGCGGCCTGGGGTGCCGCTCACCTTAGAAAGGGTGCCACGACTTCCTTCCAAATCGCGTAGCCTTTCTCGTTCATGTGAAGCTGGTCGCTCACAAAGATGTCCGGCTTCGGCGTGCCGTCGGGTCCCATCATGTGAGGGAAGACATTGATGAAGTCCATCTTCGTCTGCGTCCTGGCCCACGTCTCCACCATGCCGTTGAGCGCGCGCACCTGCTCCACCTGTGACCAGCGCTTCGGATTTCCCGCCACGGAGATGAAGCTGACGCGCACGTCGGGCAGCTTCGCGCGGACGCGCGCGACGAAGGCTTTGAAGTCGGTGAAGACACGCTCCGGCGTCTTGCCCGCGTTGATGTCATTGCCGCCGGCATAAAACACGATCTGCCGCGGGCGGTACGGAATCACTATGCGGTGCGCGTAGGTCACGGAATCGAAAACTTCCGAGCCGCCGAAGCCGCGGTTCATCACCGGCAGGCCGGGAAAGTCTTCGGCGAGAGTCTTCCACTTTACGATGCTGGAACTGCCGACGAAAACGATGGGACCGGCTGGTGGAGGAGCCGCCGCGTCGAGTTTCACCAGCGCATTGATCGCCCCCTGCCACTTGATCGCGGAAGTGACGATGTCATAGCCGGCTTCATTGAAGTGAAGCTGGTCCTCGACGTAGAGTCCGGGCCGCGGCTTGCCATCGTCACCGAGCAGCAGGGAGAAGGTGTCGATGAAATCGATGTCGCCGTCTTTCGCACAGTAGGCGGCGAGCAGCGCATTGGCCTCCTTCACCCGCTCCACTTCGCTCCAGCGCGACGGAGAGGGCGGGATGGAGATGAGCGAGAGTTTCGCCTTCGGCAGCACAGGCTTCACCTTCTTCACGAAGGCATCGAAGGAGGCCAGCACGTCCTGCGGCGACTTGCCGGCGTGCAGATCATTGCCGCCCGCGTTCACATAGACGGCCTTCGGCTTGTACGCGATCACCGTGCGCTCCGCGAAGAACGCCACATCACTCATGTGCGAGCCGCCGAAGCCGCGGTTGAGGACCTTCTGAGTCTTGAAGCGCGAGCCGAGTGACTCCCAGCGGCGGATGTTCGAGGCACCGGTGAATACCGTCCCACCTTCAGGCGGTGGCGAGGCTTTGTCAGCCTCTTCAAATGCAGCGATGGCTTTTTCGAAGCGCGCCGGATCAGCATCCTCAAGCGCGAACACACGCGGAACAGGGGCCGTGAGCACGAGCACCACCACCAGCGGCAGCGCGCGTCTTCTGGAAACGTTTACGGACAACATGGGGGCGAGGCTAGCGCGCTGCAGGCGCTTGGAAAGGACGGAATAGCACCGGCATTACAGCTTGTCACGCTGCCTGAGGATTGGTAGGAATTTGCCCGTCATGCCCGAAGGCCCTCCACCAGGCTCCACACCCACAGGCTACCAGCGCACGCAGGGCGGCGGCGTGGCGTGGTCGCCGCCGAGCGCGGCGCATTTGGAGCAATTGCTCCCGCAGTATCACGTCGAGTGCCTGCTCGGGCGCGGCGGCATGGGCGCGGTTTACAAGGGCTTGCAGAAGTCGCTGGAGCGGCCCGTGGCCATCAAGATTCTGCCGCCCGATCTCGACGACGCCGACGCGAGCTACACGCAGCGTTTCAAGAACGAGGCCAAGCTCATGGCAAAGATGAACCATCCGGCCATCGTGCATGTGTACGACTACGGCGTGATCGATGGCAGGGCGCTCGCCGCAGGTAGGGCGCTTGCTCCTGCAAGCGCCGCCGGGACGCCCCCAGCCTGCGATGCCACGAGAGACGATGGGGACGGCTCCCGGCCTGCCGCGGCGGCTGGAGGACCAGCCGCCCCACCTTCCGGCCCGCCGCTGTTCTACTTCGTCATGGAGTTCGTCAACGGCACCGACGTGCAGCAGATGATCCAGGCGCAGGGCCGCCTCCCGCCCGAGCACGCACTGGCCGTCACCGCGCACGTTTGTGATGCGCTGAAGTATGCGCACGAGCACGGCGTCATCCACCGCGACATCAAGCCGGCCAACGTGCTCATCAACATGGAGGGCGCGGTGAAGGTGGCCGACTTCGGCTTGGCGAAGGCCAGCGACGGCGGCACCACCGGCATCACCAAGACCGGCATGGCGATGGGCACGCCCGATTACGTCGCGCCCGAGGCGCTGGTGATGGGCGTGGATGTGGATGCGCGTGCCGACGTTTATGCCGTGGGCGTGATGCTCTACACGATGCTCACCGGCCATGTGCCACGCGGTGCGTTCAAGCCGCCGTCGGTCATGGTGCCTGGAGTGGACCGGCGCTTCGACGCCATCGTGGAGCGTGCGATGCAAATGAACCGCGACGAGCGCTACCCGGGCGCCGCGCACATCCGGCGTGATCTTGATGCCATCCTTACCGCACCGCAGGTGCAGGCCGGAGGGCAGAGCAGCGCCGCAGTGCCGCGGCAGGTCGTGGCGCAGAAGCCCGTGTCCAAAGGACCGCAGAAACCGATGGGCAAGAGCGCGAACGTGCCGGTGGACGGCAGGCGCGTTCGCCAGAACGCGGAGGAGGCTGCCGGCACCCCGGACCGCACTCTGGCGAGTGCGCCTACGGGCAAGAGCAAGACGCCTCTGCTCATCGGCATCGGAGCCGTCGCCGCCATCGCGGTGGGGGCGTTTGTGATGATGGGCGGCGAGGGCAGGCGCGTTCGCCAGAACGCGGAGAGCGCCGCCACCTCAAGCGGAATTCCCTCCGGGGCTGCGCAACTGGCGAGTTCCCCTACGAGCAGCGCCAAGCCCATCAAAGTGCGCGAGGAGCCGAAGCCAGCCGTCGCGCCCATCTCAAATTCCAAATCGCCGATCTCAAATCCCGCCCCGGCAAAACCCACGGACCAAACTCTGGCGAGTTCCCCTACGAGCGGCGCTGCCGCGAAGGACAAGTTCCCTCCCGGCCAGTGGGTGAAGGTGTTTACCAAGTTCGAGGACTTGCCTGCGGAATCTCGCCGTGACGGGAAACGCTGGATATTCGACAACGGTTGGCTGCAACACACACCAGGGGTTGAAACGGGGATCACCGCCTATCTGGAAGAACCCATGTTCAAGAACGTGGGCGTTCGTGCTCGCGTTCGAGCGCAAGGCCGCGCAATTGGCAGCGTGACCCTGCGCCGACCCGACAACAACGGCCCTTTATTCGGCAACCTGCGATTCAAGGTGACCCGCTTGGGAGACGGGCAAGGCAATTTCGTTGTGGACTACGTTGCATCTGAGAATTCGACATCGTTCACGGAACTTGTCTCACGTCCCTTTCAACGCAGCGCCACCGATGAGGAAACCGTCGAATATTGGGCCTACGAATCGAAGCTGTTCTGGCGTTTGGCTGATCAACCGATCTCGACGGTGAAAATTCCCGCCGTGGTCAGTGGTCGGGTGGGTTTCTATGGTGATGCGGCCTTCCGCGACATCGAAGTCATCAACCTCGACGGCATCCCCGAAGCCGAGGCGATGAAGCTGATTGGCGTTGATGAGAAGGGCAATGATCTGCGCGGGGCGGGCCTGGCTGGTAGGGCGGCTGGTCCTCCAGCCGCCGCGAGCGGCCCCGCGATGACGAATGCTGGAAACGCACCCGCCCCGGCGAACGCGGCGCTTGGAGGACCAAGCGCCCTACCTTCCGCTGGCTCCGCCTCCTCTTCTCCCAGCCCCCCTGTCTCCAAGTCTTCAGCGGAGAAGTTCCCTGCCGGCAAGTGGGTGGATATCACCGAGCCGTACCTGCGCGACAACCCAACGCTCCAACGCGGCAGCGACGGCTGGATAAAGGTGGTCCCAGGAAACAACAAGAAGCCTGACGTGCGATGGACGAACGGCGGCGTGAGGCTGAGTCGCCGCTGGGAACTGTCGGCTGCCAGCAATCAAGCCCAAATCTCTCTCAATGGCCCAACTGGGCAGTTCAACCTTAGCCTCGACAACTCCCCCCGATACCGGCTTTGGAAACAAGCGGGCGCAAATACTGACCTTTTGCCCACGCCCTCGCTTTCGAAAGAAGACTATCAAGGAATCATCACTCTGGAACTCGTTCGAATCGGCGACCATCTCGCGGCGAGAGTCAATCAACGCCTCCATTTCCTCGCACTCAAACCCGATCAATTGGAGGCAACCGTATCGCCCCACACTTATTTTGGCTCCTCGGGCTCGTCCATCCGCGACATCGAAGTCATCAACCTCGACGGCATCCCCGAAGCGGAGGCGCTGCGCATCCTCGGCGTGGATGACAAAGGCAACGACACGCGGGCTGCTGCGCTGGCTGCGGAGAAGAAGGCGTTGGAACAGCAGCGGATGGCGCAGACCATCAACAGCGTTTCGGAACTCGCCGATCTCCAGAAGCGCATGGACGCTCTCACGCAGGAGCGCGTGACCGGGCCGTTTGAGGCAGGCATAAAGCAGCTCGATGCAAGCTACTCCGCCGCGCTCGACCGCGAGATCGCCCCCCATCAGAAAGCTGGCGATCTCGATGCCGTGCTCGCCATGCAAAACGAAAAGAAGCGTGTGGCCGCAGGCGAACCGCTGCTCGGCGATGACACCACCGATCCACCCGCGCTCAAGCCCCTGCGCAACACCTACCGCACCGCCGTCGCCAACCTCGACGCCACGCGCGCTGACAGTCAGAAGACGCTCACCGAGCAATATGACGCTGCGCTCAAGAAACTCGAGACCGACCTCACCAAGCAGAACCGCATCCAGGACGCCGCAACTGTGCGCGCCGTGCGCGAGTCGCTCGGCAAGCCATCTTCCGCTGCCGAGGAAACGCCCAAAACCGCGCCGCCAAAAAGCGGTCTCCTCACGCAAACGAAACCCACCACGGCCAAGAAGGGTAAGTCCGCCAAATACAGCCCCAACCTCCCGCCGCCCGAACCCATTCCCGCCGCCCTGACCGAAAAACCGCCGCGCCCGCAATACACAAAGGAACTCGCCGCCTGGGCGCTGTCGCTGCCCGAAGGCAGCGTGCGGATACGCATCGGCAAACAAGCCAAAGGCCTCAGCAACAAGAACGGCGACAAACTGCCGGCGGAGAAATTTGAATTGCTCAATGTGGAGGTGGGCGCAGACCTGACCGACAAGCCAGACATCAAATCCGAGTGGCTGCTGGGGCAGACCGATTTGGAGAACCTGAGGCTCGATGGCAGCACGTTTTCAGATTTCTCGGTTCTGCGAGGCATGAGCCACCTCTCCGTTCTTTCTCTCAGACCCGACGGCAAAGCCAAGTGTGGCGTCAACAGAACACCTGAAGCTTTCCGGCAGCTTCCGCTGCTCCCGGCAGTGAAGCGGCTTTTCATGCACGGCCCAATAGGAGACGAGGGAGTGCGTATTGTTTGCGAGCGGATGCCCTCGCTTGACGATTTGGGCTTTCAAGAAAGCGGTAAGATCACCACCCTGGCGCCGCTCCAGCGTCTCGGATCACTCAAACGACTCGAGCTTCGCAACGAAGCCTCGTTTGCAAGATGTCTCAATGACCTCGCTCCCTTGCCGAATCTTGAAAAGCTGGAGCTGGCTGCGTGCATGGCCAAGAACGCGACGGATTGGGAATCGATCTCCACGCTCGCAAATCTTCGCGAACTCATTGTCGGCTTTGGCTCGCTGCCGTCGGCAGAGGCGTTGTCTGCCATGAAGCTGAGTCAGCTCCCGCATCTCGAAAAGCTGTCCATTGAATACAAGCCGGAGATGGGGGGTGATTCCAGCGGGCTCGGCACGATGCCTGGTCTGGTGCGCCTCGATTTGCATGGCACCAACAAGCCGAAATCCTTTTTCAGTTTCGTGATGAGCCTGCCGCCTCAGCCATCTCTGCAGGAAATGCGCGTCACGGATATTGCGGAATGGACGGACGATGACTTCGCTAAATTTGCCGAACGCTATGCCGGCCTCAAGACACTGGACGTAATCGCTTCACGCAGCCTTACCGACAAAGCCGTGCAGTCCATTGCGGATAAGATGCCCGGCCTCACGAAGCTGGTGATGCACAAGACGCCAGTGACCGACGCGGTAGCCGTGCCGCTGCGCAGCCTGCGCAAGCTTGAAGAACTGGAGATCGGCGGCCCGAATCTCACTCCGCTGATCCTTGCCGAACTCAAGCACATGAAGAACCTCAAGAAGATGCGCATCGCCACCTACAACCTTCCGCAAAAGGCCGTCGACGATTTCAAGAAAGCCCGGCCCGACATCGATTTGAACATCGAGGTGATCAGGTAGGCGGATGCGTCCCGCCTCGTGCCCTTTGGCCGCAATCACGCCCGCACCACGCGGTCCACGGCCTGCTTGGTGATGATGTTCCCCATTGAATCGCGGCCCTTGATCGCCATCGAATTGAACGGGAAGGGCAGCGCCAGATTCCGCAGGTAGAGCGCGGGTTTGAGATGAACGGTGAGGTTCTGCGCATCGCTCTCCGCCTCGGTCTCGTGGCGGGCAAAGTAGTGCACGATGCTGCCGGGCGTGCCTTTGGTGAGGACGTATTGCTTGTCCCGCGTCACGCCACCGGCGCGGAAGCGCTTCGCCAGCACCTTTCCCATCTTCCCGTCCCGATAGATCATGCTGTACACCGCCTGGTCATCCTTCTTGAAGATGCCAATGTAGGAGGGGTTCTTGCCGACGAAAAACTTGTCGGAGACCTTCGTGACTGTCATCACGCCGTCACGGGTGAAGAAGATGATGTCGTCGAGCGTGGAGCACTTGAAGAGCGGCTCGCCCTCGCGCTTGAGGCCGATGCCGGCGAAGCCGTCCTTAGCATTCAGGTAGAGCGTTTCGTTCGCCACGATGACCTCCGAGGCGGCCACGCGCTCGAAGCTTTCGATCTTCGTGCGTCGTTCGCGGCCCTTGCCGTAGTCTTCCCTGAGACGCTCAAAATGCTTGATGGTGAAGCGCGTGAGCTGCTTCAGATTCTTTTGCACCTCGGCGATGTCGTCCTCGAGTTGAGCGATCTTCTCGTCGGCCTCGAACGAATTGAACTTCGAGATGCGCTTGATTTTGATCTCGGTAAGGCGCGCCACGTCGTCGTCGGTGACTTCACGTTTGAGCTGGCCGAGGTATGGCTTGAGCCCCTTCCAAATCGCGGCCATCACGGCCTCCCACGTCGTGGCCTCTTCGATGGCGCGGTAGATGCGCTTCTCGATGAAGATCTTCTCCAGCGACGAGAAGTGCCAGCGCTCCTGCAGCTCGCCGAGCCAGATTTCCAGCTCCTGCTTGAGAATCTCGCGCGTGTGCTTCGCGTTGTGCTTCAGCAGCTCGTTCACCGTCATGAAATGCGGCTTGTCATCCTTGATGACGACGGTGTTCGGCGAAATGGACACCTCGCAGTCCGTGAAGGCGTAAAGCGCCTGCATCATCTGATCGGGATCGGTGCCCGACGGGAGATGCACGAGGATTTCCACGAACTCCGCCGTGTTGTCCTCGACCTTTTGTACCTTGATCTTGCCTTTTTCATTGGCGGCCACGATCGAGTCCATCAAGCCGCCGGTCGTCGTTCCGAAGGGAATCTCGGTGATGCGCAGGATGTTCTTCTTCGGCACCTGCTCCATCTTCGCGCGCACGCGAATGCGGCCGCCGCGCAGGCCGCCGTTGTATTCAGCCGCATCCATGATGCCGCCCTGGATGAAGTCGGGCAGGATGTTCACCTCCTCGTCACGCAATGCGGCGATGGAGGCGTCGCACAGCTCGATGAAGTTGTGCGGCAAAATGCGGCACGAGAGACCGACCGCGATGCCCTCCACGCCTTGCGCGAGCAGTAGCGGAAACTTCGCCGGCAGCGTGACGGGCTCCTTGTTGCGGCCATCGTATGATGCCGCCCACTCGGTGACTTTCGGGCTGAAGACCACGTCGATGGCGAACTTGGAGAGCCGGGCCTCGATGTAGCGAGGTGCGGCGGCATTGTCGCCTGTGAGCACATTGCCCCAATTCCCCTGCGGATCGATGAGCAGGTCCTTCTGGCCGATCTGCACGATGGCGTCGCCGATGGATGCATCGCCATGCGGATGGTACTGCATGCAGTGGCCGACGATGTTCGCGACCTTGTTGTAGCGGCCGTCGTGCTTCTCCCAGAGCGAGTGCATGATACGGCGCTGCACGGGCTTGAAGCCGTCATTGATGTGCGGGACGGCGCGCTCGAGGATGACGTAGGAGGCGTAGTCGAGGAACCAGTCGCCATACAGATCGTCCACCGGCTTGATCTCGATGGGAGCGGTGGGAGGCAGGACGGGCGAGCTGGACTCGGGTTCGGGCTTGGATTTCGATTTGCGTGGCACGGTTTTGGGGAGCGTGAGAGATGGCAAGGCAGGCCGAAGCCGCAACATCAAATTCGCAGTGAAATCCGTGCAGCCCGCGGCAGGCCGGGGAAGCGCAAGGAACGGCAGACTCGCCCGCGATGCACGGCTCGACAGGCCGTGGCAAGATCGGCTGGAATCTCCTGCCGATCCGCCATCCTCTACGACCCTGCGCTTGTCGCGCCGCCGCACCCGTCAAAGGCGGCGTGGAATCATGAAAGCGCCACGAGGCAAAGATAAAACACCGGTGCCGTGAAGATCAGGCTGTCCGTGAGGTCGAGCACACCGCCGATGCCCGGCAGGGCGTGGCCGGAGTCCTTGATGATAAAGCAGCGCTTCAGCACCGACTCAGCCAGATCACCGACCACGCCCACGGAGCAAAGGGCCGGAGCAACGAGCAGTCCGCTCATCCAGCCGAGCGGATGGAGACGATCCGAGAAGCAAGCCAGCATCAGCGCCGCGGTGACGATGCCACCGACGAACGCACCCACGAGACCTTCCCACGACTTCGCCGGGCTGATGTGGGGGATCATCTTGTGCCTGCCAAAAAGCACGCCGAATGCATAGGCACCAGCGTCACAGAACTTCGTCACCACCACGAGATACAGCATGAGGAAGACTCCGCCGGGCGGTTGGTGGCCATGTTTGAAGTACATGATGCGCAGCGCGAAGCCGAACAGCACGGCCGTATAGACGACGCCGGTCACCGATCCGAAAATACGCTGCAGGCTCAGCGGCCCCTCGAGCGGTCGGCGCAAGGTGAGCAGGAAGGCACCCTGCACCACCACCGCGACGGCGGCCACGTCCATCCACATCGGCTGCGGCGCATGGCGGACAAGCACCCACCACGACGATGCCGCCCAGTAGGCGGCGCAGACGACGAGGCCCAGCGCACGAAACTCCCGCGCGCCGCCGTCGGCACGCATCAGCCGAAAATACTCGGCGCCTCCCGCGATGCCGAATCCAGCCGCCAGCGTGACGAACACCCAGTCCTGCCCGGCTACGAACGCCGCCGCCATGAGCGACCAGAGCAGCACCGTGCTCACAAGACGCGTGAAAAAGACCCGCTTTTTGCTCGGTGAATCTGGAGTGTGTGCCGGAGCGGTGGAATCCATGCGGGCCGGCTGAATTAGGCGCGTGGTTGGCGAATAGGCAAGGACTGAGCGCCGGGCTGTCGCCGGACGGCACGGACAGTAACAATTATCGATGAGCAATCCGTCATTGGCAAAAGCTTGACCCGCGCGCGGAATGCGGGTTCACATGCTCCCATGAAGAAAGAACACAATGGCCGCTGCCGCATCGTGCTCACCGGCGGCCCCGGCGGCGGCAAAACGACGGCGGCCGACTTGTTCCGCCGCGAAATCGGCGAGCGGGTCGTGATCGTGCCGGAAGCCGGAACGATGGTCTTTGCAGGCGGCTTCCCTCGAGCGCGTGACCGGCGCGACCGCCAGGCGATCGTGGCCGCGCAGAAGGCCATCTATCATGTGCAGCGGAATCTCGAAGACGTGCAGTCCGCGCTCTTCCCGAATCGCATTCTGCTGTGCGACCGCGGAACCGTCGATGGCGGCGCCTACTGGCCGGGCGATCCGCACGAGTTCTTCGAGACGGTCGGCACCACGCTCGAAGACGAACTGGACCGCTACGATGCCGTGATCTTTTTCGAGAGCGCTGCCGTCGGCGGCATGAGCATCGAGGGTGGGAATCCCATCCGCACCGAGAGCATGCACGAGGCGGTGGCGCTCGATGGCCGGCTTAAGAAGCTCTGGAGCAGGCACCCGCACTTCACGCTCATTCCGCACAATCCGTCGTTCTTCAAGAAGATCAGCTTCGCCCTCGCCGCCCTGGATGCCATCGTCAGTTCATGGAAGCCGGGCAGGCGCATCCATCACGGGGGCAAAAAGACCCGCAAGAAGTAAGCGACCACGCCGCCATGCCATGGCAAGGCGGACGTTCTTCATTCCCCGGCGCCATGCCGGTCACGCACCACTTCGTCGGACAGCTCGTTCTTGTTTTCCCCGCCGCCCGGAAAATGCCGGCTCAACTCAAGGCCGGAATCCTCGATCGCCCTCACCAGCGCCCCGGTGTATCCGCCGGCCTTGAATCCCTCTGCGAGTCGGGAGGCGAGAGTCCGCCAGAACGAGTCCTCGCAACAGCGGTGGATGCCTTCGTCGCCCACGACCGCGAATGATCTCGAGACCGGCGCAATGAGGATGAGCACGCCATTGCGCTTCTCAGTCCGGTCCATCTTCAAACGCGCGAATTGCTTCCACGCCTCGCGGACCGGGTCTTCCACTTTTCTGCCGGTCACCAGCACGCGGATTTCACCGCTTGTGCGCGACTCGGCCTTCTGGATCGCACGGATCACCTCCTCGTCGTCGATGGCTGAGATGAATTCGTCCGCCTTCATGTCACCAGCTTCCTCCGGCACCGCCGCCTCCCGTGCTCCCACCGCCACCGCTCCATGACGATCCACCGCCACCCCAGCCGCCCCCACTACTGCTCCACCCGCCGCCGCTGTTCCACCATGATGAATCACCCGGAAGTCTGTACCGGCCGCTGGATCGGTACATGTAGCCCCGCCGTATCCTGCGCAGCGTGCCGTAGATGTTCATCGCCACCACGGCCACGAAATACGCCACCACCAGCCAGAAGATGAGTTTGTCGTGCTTGCCCTGCCGGGTTTCGCTCAGAGTTCTGCCGGTGCCTTGGTATTCTCCCTTTGTCGCTTCGATCATCGCAGACACGGCGTGCGACAGGCCGCCCGCGTAGTCGGCGCTCCGAAAAAACGGCTTCATCTCCTCGACGATCCGCCGGCATTCGGCGTCCGTAAGACTTGCCTCGAGTCCATACCCCGTCGTGATCCACATCTTGCGGTCCTGCACGAAGACAAAGAGCACCGCGCCGTTGTCCCTCTCCTTCGTGCCCACGCCCCACGACTGGTAGATGCGCGGCGCAAAATCCTCGATGCTCGAGTCCGTCCGCATCTTCGGGTAGATCGCCACCAGAAGCTGGTTCGAGCTTTCGCGCTCGTACTGTGCGAGCTGCTCGTTGAGCTGCGCGGCCACCGCCGATGCCACGACGGCCGCCGAATCGTTGAAGAACTTTGACGGCTTCGGCGGCAACACTTCCGCCGCAGGAACCTCCGGAGCGAACACCGCCAGGCAGACAAACAGGAGCCAGCACAGACGCGCAGGACTCGAGCGCCCGCCACGCTTCCTTGCGCCCGCACTCGCGATGGTTGGCAGTGTGCTCACGAGCCGCGCCGGTTACGACTTCTTCCCGCCGAAATTGAACTCGACCTTCGGCGGTTCCTCCGCGCCGGCCTTCGCCTGAAAATAGGGACGCTCCTTGAAACCCAGAAACGCGGCGTAGAAAACCGCGGGGATGCTCTTGATCTTCGTGTTGTAACCCTGCACGACTTCATTGAAGCGTCCGCGCTCCACCGTGATGCGATTCTCGGTGCCCTCAAGCTGCGACTGGAGCGACTGGAATCCGGCATTGGCCTTCAGGTCAGGGTATCTCTCCACGACCACCATCAGGCGGCCCAGCGCTCCGCCGAGCGCGCCCTGCGCCTTCTCAAACTGCTCGAGCTGCGCGGGGTCGGACGGCGCATTCGCAAACTGCACCTTGCCGACGGAGGCACGCGCCTCGGTGATGTCGGTGAGCGTGCCCTTTTCAAAGTTCGCAGCACCCTCGACGGTCTTCACCAGGTTCGGGATCAGGTCGGCCCGGCGCTGATAAACATTCTGCACCTGCGCCCACTGCGCCTCGACCGACTGATTCGATGAAACGAGACGATTGTAACCTGATGCAATGACGAGTCCGAAGACAACGACGACGCCCAGCAAGACAAGAAGAGTTTTCATGGAGCGCGAGTATAGGAACCGGCCGCCGTATGGCGACTGAAAAATGCCCGGGCATTTCCACGTCATGCCGGACATCACCGGCCAATTCGAGATCTCCGGCCGCCACAGCCATTGTGATGGAGCGGCGGCCCACGCAGATCTATTGCGGAACCGAAATGAAAGCGATTCGCTCGATGACGTTGAAACCTGCCTGGCCAGGTCTTCGGATAAACTACCAGGTTACGACCGGGACGGGTCGTTTTACGGATTGTCGAAGCGCTTCGCGGGCACGGATTTGCCGTCTTCGATGAGCCACAGGTCCTGCGCGTCGATGAAGTGCCAGTCGCCGTAGATGGCAAACAGATTCGCCTGGCGAAACTCGATCTCCAGACGCACGACCTTGCCGACGAGGGCGTCGAGAGTCGTGCTCTTCCAAGCGATAACGTGATGCATCGCGTTGCTGTTTCGCAGCGGCACGCAGTCCTCAAAGCTCAGTCCGTCAATGGGCTTGCTTTTGACATCGGTGATCTGCCAGCGCACCTCTCCGAAGTCGGCAGCGACGTTGAGCGCGAGCGCGGCGGACTTGAGCAGCATGGGCTTTGTTTGAATGCGAGCAAAGTCACCGCGCGAACGAAGGTGCATGAAACCATCGCGTCGCACGCGATGCAGCAGCACCGCGCTCGTGGGTTCCTTCGTTGCCTTTTGCGCGGAGCGCTCGCGGCCGTGCGCGCCTTTGTGCGACTCGGAGTAGATGCGCACTTCACCGCCGGTGGTGACAAGGGTGCTGGGCCGAATCTGCGCGCAGCCGTGCTGCGGGATCGCATTGAGCGCGATGAAGGGCTTCCTTTGTCCGCGTGTGAAGATGTGACCATCGTAGCTAAAGGCGAGCTGTGAATCGAAGTCGCCGAAGAACTGGTTGTAGCTGTTGACCGGCACGCTGCTGGAATTGCGGAAAGTCCACAGCACGCCGACGTAACCGGGGCCGCTGCGCAGGACGTTCATGCCGTAGAAGCCGACTGGGCCGTCCACGTCGAGCGTGTCGGGTTGGAGATGAAGCTGAGGCTCGCTCCACGTCGTGAAGTCGCGAGTCTCGCGCAGCACGAGGCGACGGTCGCCCCAGCCGGGTCGCGCAGTGAGCACATGGGTGTGATCGCTCTCGCGATGAAAGCAAAACACGGGTGGCTCCGGCGACCAGTCATCGGTGGCCCAATTGCCGTCCTTCTTGAGCCGCCAGTGCAGGCCGTCCTTCGAGACGAGCGTGGCGGCCGTGCTCATGTAGCGCTTCTTGCCTTCGCGCTGCGCGATGTCGTGCCACGGGTGCTTCGGATCAGCGAGCGCCTGCTCATACACGGCATCGGGGTCCTGGCGTCCGAACATCTTGAAGGGAAATCCATCGCTCGCGACGGGATCGCGATAGACTCCGCTGCCCTGTCCATGTGCAAACGTGAAGATGTGATGCGGCGCGAGCTTCCCACCCTCCGGCTGTGCATCCGGCACCGGCAACGGCTTCCACACGATGCCATCCTCGCTCTGCGCGGCCATGATGGTGAAGGGGCTCCATTTGATCGAGTAAATCATGCGCCATTGGCCGCTCGCGCCATCACGCCACACGGAGGGAAAGACCATCGATGCCTCCGGGAACTGCGGATCGGTGTAGGTGCCTGCGTTCACCTGCTCGGGAGTGGTTTGCACGAGTTCGATGTTGTTCCAGGCATCGAGCCGCGCGAGATCCCAGAAGGGCAGTGTCTTCTCAGCGGCGAAGACGCCCGTGGCGAGCGAAAGGAAAGCGAGGATGCGGTGCATGGCTGTGATACGAGGGAACAGACTCTCCTTTGCGAAGCCATTGAACACTCGTCGTCGTTCACCGCGTAGTGGAGTCACCACTCTTCCAGCCATGCCCACTCGTCGCCACTTCTTTACCACCGCCGCGTGCAGCCTCGCGCTGCCGGGCGTTCGTTCCTTCGCAGCCGCCCCCGAACCCGAACAACCGCTGCCGCTCTCGGGCGAGAACGAGCACTTCATCTGGCGCATTCAATCGCCGGACGAGCCTTACATCGACACGCAGCGCGACAACAAGTGCTTCGCATTTCAGGGCACGAAGATCATGCTCTCGGAGGACAATGGGAAGACCTGGCCGCACACAGCGGAGTTCGCGGACGCGCAGAACATCACGCTGAGCGTCCTCATGAAGAACGGGAACATCCTGTTCGCCACGCGCGAGCGGTTGTTCCTCAGCACGGACAATTTGAAAACGCATCGCGAGATCATCGTGAAGCGTCCCGATGGCACCGACTACCTGCCGCACAAGCCGGTGAAGCCCGATCAGCCCGGTTGGTATTTCCACGCGCTCGATGGCGAGCATTGCTTCGACGTGAACGGCAAGGAGATGATCGTGTGGGGCAACTACTGCAACGTGCTCGGCGGTGCCGTGCCGGTAAACATCTACTATTCCACCGACAACGGTGAGACGGTGAAGCTTGCGTATGCCTTCGGCGTGAATCCGAAGATGCAGCAAAAAGGCGCGACGCCTGAGACGCCGCCACTCGGTGATCCATCGAACCCGCTCTTCGCTCGCCACGTTCACAACGTCACCTACCATGCCGCCGAGAACGCCTTCTACGCCTGCACAGGCGACATTGATCGCGGCGATGGCAAGGAGGTTCACTGGCTGCGCGGCACCTACGACGCGAAGGCCGACAAGTGGGACTGGAAGCATCTCATCTCCGTGGACTCGAACTCGCGCTTCAAAGCCGGCGGCATGAACTTCATCGACGGCAAGATGTATTGGATCGCCGACGCGAACGGCCCCGCGCTCGCGAACCGCCATGATCGCGGCATCTTCACCTGCGATCCGAAGGACTTCACCGATCCCACGAAGCACACGATGCTCTTCAACCCCGAGTATGAGTCCGCGATCATGCTGCATCAGGACGGCATCTTCATCGCTGCGCACTGCGCGCCCGCGTCGCCGTATCAGAACGGCATCATCTGGTCGTCCGATAAAGGCAAGACCTGGGCGCAATACGATCTCAAATCTCCCGGCCCCCGCAGCGGCTGCCGCATCAATCGCAAGAACACCGACGGCTGGTTCCGCATGGACCTGCGCAAAGGCTGGATCGAACGCGCGAATGTGCTGTTCTTGAAGCCGAAGGTGTAGGCTGCGCTGCGGGTCAAGAGGGTCAAAGAGTCAAGCATCTGGTCAAGGTGATGACGCATGGCCCTCTTGACCTGATTGACCCAACTTGACCGGCCTTTACCCACTCATCCCATCCTGTCTCCATGTTTCCGCGCGCAACATCACCGACCTCCTCGCGTAATGGTGGCATGAAACGCATGCTTCTTTTTGTCCTGGTGTCATCAATAGCTCATGCGGCGGCGCCGGCACCCGATGGATGGACCGTGTGGTCGCCGCGCGCCGAGGCAAAACCCGCGGCGACATTCAATCCCAATGCCGGGCGCGACGGCAAAGGCGGACTCGTCATGGAATCCGGCGCGGGCGAGCAGTGGATCGGCTGTTGGCAGAAGACCGTCCCGGTGGAAGGCGGGCAGCATTACAAGTTCACCGCGTGGCGCAAATTCCGTGACGTGCAGGTGCCCCGGCGCAGCGTGTATGCGCGCGTGATCTGGCAGGATCAGAAGGGTGAATGGGTGACGTGGGACGAGGCGGCCCGCGCCGGCTACAACAAAGGCGCCGTCCCGCGCGCCGAGCCGGAGTATCCGCGCGATCTCGGCTCAGCGCCGGGTGAGTGGGGCCGCTTTGAAGAAGTATTGCGTGCGCCTGCGAAGGCTCGGCAGGCGAAGATCGAGCTGTTCTTCCAGTGGGCGCCGGATGCGCGCGTCGAGTGGTGCGACGTATCCCTTGCAAAAACGGATGCCCCCCCCGCGCGCAAGGTTCGACTCGCCACCGTCCACTTCCTGCCGAAGGAAGGCAAGGAGCCGCAAGACAAGCCGCGGCTCTTTGCCCCGTTCATCGCCGAAGCCGCCATGCAGAAAGCCGACCTCGTGGTGCTGCCGGAGACGCTCACCTATTACGGTGTGAAGAAGGAGATGGCCGACTGCGCCGAGCCGGTGCCGGGTCCCTCGACGGAGTATTTCGGCACGCTCGCGCGGCAGCACAATCTCTACATCGTGGCCGGACTCGTCGAGCGCGAGGGCAGCACAATCTACAATACCGCCGCCCTCATCGGTCCCGATGGAAAACTCACGGGCAAGTACCGCAAGGTCACGCTGCCGCGCAGCGAGATCACCTCCGGCATTACGCCCGGTCACGAGTATCCCGTGTTCGAAACGCGCTTCGGCAAGGTGGGCATGATGATCTGCTATGACGGCTTCTTTCCCGAAGTGGCGCGTCAGCTCACCATCCATGGCGCCGAGGTCATCGCCTGGCCCGTGTGGGGCTGCAATCCCATGCTCGCCCGCGCCCGTTCGTGCGAAAACCACGTCTATGTCGTGAGCAGCACCTACACGGACTGGCGCAAAACCGACTGGATGATCTCAGGCATCTTCGACCATTACGGCGACGTCCTCGCGAAGGCCGACGATTTCGGCACCGTGGCCATCGCAGAGGTTGATCTCAACGAGCACGCCCATTGGAACAGCCTCGGAGACTTCAAGGCCCAGATCGAAAGCCATCGGCCTGTTTTCAAAGGAAACTGACCACCTGACGATGCGCCGGGTCTCAGGGGCTCTCCAGCCCATGCCGGCGCAGCCAGTGGCCGAGCACCAGGAGGCTCATTCGCTGCTGCCAGTGATCCACACGCACAGGCGCGCTGCGTGCGTGTGGGCTGAAGTAGTCCGCCAGGCCGCCGTGCATCCAGCGCAGGAACGGGAGGTGAAACCCGCTCTTCGGGCGGCTGCGCACCCACTCGGGAATCTCGGGCACGGCTTCCAGGAGAAGGCGCTTGCCAGGACGCAGCCGGACCTCCGCCGGCATGGGCGCGACTTTCTCAAATAGGACCCGGTCAATGAATGGCACTCGCAGCTCGAGACCTCGCGCCATGGTCATCACATCGTTGTCCTTGAGAAGCTGGTTGCGCAGGTAATGGCGCAGTTCGAGGGAACTGATCTCGTCGGCCTGCGTGGGTCCCTCGCCGACGGGATCGGAGGACATTGCCAAGCCGGATTCGGCGCACCCGGCATAATGCGCGGCCAGCCGGCGTGCATCACGCTGGGTGAAGACGCCGCGGAAAGCGCGGTAGGCACTGCCGAGAGTGAGCGGACCGTGGAGATACTCCCCGAGCCGGCGCAGTCCTCCGTGCGTGCCCAGCAGCCACAACCCATGGCCCGCCAGGTGACGCAGCGGTCCGCACACACGCGCGGCAGCGGACAGCGCCAGCAGGCGCGGCAGGCGCGTGAAGCTGGCGTAGCCGGCGAACATCTCGTCACCGCCGAGGCCGGAGAGCACCACCTTCATGCCGTGCTCTCCGGCGAGTGTGGAGACGACGAAGGTGTTGAAGCCGTCAATGGTAGGCTGGTCCGTCGCATTCAGAAACTCCGCGAACAGCGTCCGTGCGCGCGCGTCGTCGAGCTGCATCTCGTGGTGATCGGTGCCGAAGTGCGCGGCCGTCCGGCCCGCGATCGCGCTCTCGTCGATGTGCGCATCGGCCAGGCCCACGGAGAACGTCTTGAAGTGCTCGAAGCCGGCGAGCCGCGAGAGCGCGACGAGCGCTGTGGAGTCCATGCCGCCGCTCAGGAACACGCCCACGGGCACGTCACTCACATGATGATGGCGCACGGAGTCGATCAATGCATCGCGCAAATCCGCGGCGTCATTTCTTCCCGTCGCCGGCGATCGCGCCGCCTCCACGGGGAAACGCGGCCGCCACCAGCAGCGCTTCGTGAGGACACCGTCTTTCCAGGCGAGCCAGTGGCCCGCTTCGAGGCATGATACACCGTCCACCAGCGTGTCCGGCTCCGGCACCGCCCCGCACTCCAGATAACCGGCCAGCGCGCGCGCATTGAGTCTGCCACCGGCCAGGCCCGCCTCTTGCAACGCCTTCACCTCGGAGGCGAAGACGAACACGCCGCCGCTGACGGAGTAGTAGAGAGGCTTGATGCCGAAAGCGTCGCGCGCCAGGAAGCACTCGCGCCGCGCCTCATCCCAGATGCCCAGGGCAAACATGCCGCGCAACATCCCGAGCATGTCCGCCCCATGCCGCGCATAGAGCTGCAGCAGCACCTCTGTGTCCGTCTGCGTCTGGAAGACGCCGCCATCGCTCTCGAGCGCAGTGCGCAGCTCGCGGAAGTTGTAGATCTCGCCGTTGAAGGTGATGACGTGCCGCCCGTCCGCACTCCGCATGGGCTGATGCCCCGCCGGCCGCGGATCGAGAATCGAAAGCCGCGTATGCACGAGAGCTGCCATGCCATCGTCACCGGCCCACCAACCCTCGTCATCCGGGCCACGATGCCGTAGCGCGGCCAGCAGGCTGACGAGCGCCCGCGCCGGAGCGGAGCTTCGCGTCGAAGCAGCGTCAATGATTCCGGCAATGCCGCACATGAGGTGAGGATGGGAGGATTCGGTTTTTCAAAGTCAGGGCACGGAGGATGACATTTTTCGTCCGAGATACGACAAAATAATACGCGGAAAAGTATTTGAGCCCACACGGTCCGTGCCGGCAAACCACGGTACCCGGGCGGGCACGGAATGTCTCCGTGCAGGTTCTCTTTGAAGCACCCCTTTTCCGAATCAGCGGGTCTCGCTCTGCCCCGCCGGTTTGGTGCCGGACAGAGGCAGCACTTCGAAGGCCAGGCCCGAAAACTCCTTCACGAAAACCGGCAGCGGCATCTCAAAGATGCCGTCGGTCATGGGGTAGCCTTTGGCGGGGCCGGGTTCGCCTTTGAAGCTGGTGGTGGTGCCATGCGGGTTCCAGCAGCGGATCGTGTCACATGAGGGATCGTAGCCGAGGACGGCGTAGGCATGATTGGGCGTGACGCCGGGGATGTTTGTCGTGGTAGTTCCGCAGGTCATCAGGCGCTTCTCCTTCACCGCACCGATGAGGGCGGTCCGCAGTTCCGCCAGCTTTTGCTCGAAGATCTCAGGCGTGGTCTTCGGGTCCCGCGCGAATTTGCACGAGAAGCGCACCATCTCATGGCCGGTGATGAAGGCCAGCATGGTCCCGGCACTGCCGCCACGACTCAGGGCATCGAGTCCCGTGGCCGCGCGCTCATTCTCGGGCTTCAAGTCATTGCGTGCCTCGCCGGCAGCCTTCTCATACACATTCACCCAGAAGCCGTCGGACTCGTTCGTTGCCGTCATCGCCAGTTCGGCGTCGGTCGGCGCGGATACGCACACAGTCTGTTTGCCGAGGGTGACGTCAAACCTGCCGTCCGGTCTCTCACGGATCATTTCCTTCACGATGAAGTCCGGCCGGTGGAAGGCCAAGGCACCCAGCGGCGCAAGGCTGAAGCAATTGCCCATGCGCCCCTGATGCACGGTCTCCAGCCGCGGCCTGCCCGAGGCAAAGAGGACGCGCCGCGCGTTCTCAATGCGTGACAGGCCGCCGCTGAACATCTCAGGCAGCCCCGGCCATTCTTTCGTGGCTGTTCTTCCGGCGAGTTCGACAAGATGCTCTTTGGTGAAGTCGGGGAGTGCCAGCTTCTTCATCCGCGATGCCCGCTTCAGAGCGGCGGCCGCCGAGGCTGCCTCGGCCTTGACGTTTCCATCCGCCACCCGCGCATCAATTTCCCGGACTGACAACACACCGTCCGCGTCCGCATCCCACTCGAGGAATTGTGAGTCGAGCACGCTGAGAAACCGCGCCTTTGCATCCGGCCGCGCCGCCTCGCGTTCTTGCGCCTCAAGCGGTACGCTGGCGGACAACACAGAGATCAGACAGATGCAGACGCGGGCTTTCATCACACGCACGAACAAGGGCCGGAAGTCCGCTCACGCCAGGAGCTTCCAGAGAATCTCGCCTTCGATGTCGGTGAGGCGGTAGTCGCGGCCTTGAAAGCGGAAGGTAAGCTTCTTGTGCTCGATGCCGAGCAGATGGAGGATGGTGGCGTGGATATCGTGGACGTGTGCGCGGTCTTCGACGACGCCGAAGCCGAGTTCGTCAGTCTTGCCGAGCGTGACTCCGGCCTTCACGCCGCCGCCGGCGAACCACATTGTGAAGGCGTCGATGTGATGGTTGCGCCCCGTCTTGTCGCGGTTCTCACCCATCGGCGTGCGGCCGAACTCGCCACCCCATACGACGAGCGTTTCGTCGAGCAGTCCGCGCGATTTGAGATCACGGACGAGCGCGGCGCAGGCCTGATCGACTTCACGGACGGTCTTGGGGAAGTCGTCTTCGAGCGTCTCGCCCTTGCCGCCGTGATTGTCCCAACTGGTGTGATAAAGTTGCACGAAGCGGGTGCCGCGCTCGACAAGACGGCGGGCGAGCAGGCAGTTCCGCGCGAAGGAGGGCTGCTTCGGATCGACGCCATAGAGATCGAGCGTGGCCTTCGACTCTCCACTGATGTCGATGAGGTCCGGCGCACTGGACTGCATGCGGTAGGCCATCTCGTAGGCATTGATGCGCGTCTGAATCTCGTCGTCCCCGGTGGCCATGAGTCGCTTCAGATTGAGATCACGCACGGCGTCGATCGCCATGCGCTGACCGCCAGCATCGACACCGGGAGGGCTGGTTAGATTGAGAATCGGCTCGCCCTGCCCGCGCAATGGCACGCCTTGGTACGTGGTGGGCAGGAAGCCGCTGCCCCAGTTCACAGCACCGCCACGCGGGCCGCGCGGGCCGCTTTGCAGGACGACGAAGCCCGGCAGGTCGCTGCTCTCGCTGCCGATGCCGTAAGTCACCCACGCGCCCATGGAGGGCCTGCCAAACTGGCCGCTGCCAGTGTTCATGAAGAGCTTGGCAGGTGCGTGATTGAAAAGGTTCGTCTGGCAGGTGGTGACGATGGTGATGTCATCAACGATGCCAGCGGTGTAGGGCAGCATGTCGCTCACCCAGGCACCGCTGCCGCCATGCCGGCCGAATTTCTTTCGCGTGCCGAGCAGCTTCACGCCGTGGCTGCTGTTCATGAATGCGAAGCGTTTGCCTTCGATGTAGCTCTGAGGAATGGGCTGGCCGTTGAGTTCGATGAGCCGCGGCTTGTAGTCGAACAACTCCAACTGCGAGGGACCGCCGGCCATGAAGAGATAGATCACATTCTTCGCACGCGGCCTGAGATGCAGCCCTTGTACAGACGCACCGGCGCGCGGCTCCATCAGCGATGCCAGCGCGACGGAGCCGAGGCCGACTCCGCACTGGTTGAAGAAATGCCGGCGGGTGACATCGCGCAGGATGCGGTCTTCGGATGCGGGCGACGGTGAAGGCTTGTTCATCATGATGAGGCGGCGGCAGAGAAACGCGCCGCGGACGGGAGGTTCTTTCGAGACCCGCGCTGCCCCCGGCTCCACAACCTCCATCCCACGCCTTTTGGGATGGTTGACAGTTTTGACCGTCTGGCCTAGTCTCGCGGCCGATGCGTTGGAAGATGCCTCCCGGAAATCTGGTTTCTCGCCATGGAGCCGAGTCCCGCCCATTCAGTGCCATGGCGAAGAATACCGTCCACGAAACCAGATGAACCTCTACGTCAGCAACCTCTCCTATCAAATGTCCGACGCGGAACTGCGTGCTGCATTTGAAATCCACGGCACGGTGACCAGTGCGCGGGTGATCACCGACCGCGACACGGGCAGGTCGCGTGGTTTCGGCTTTGTCGAGATGCCGGTGGAGACCGAGGCGCTCTCGGCGATCAATGCGCTGAACAATCAGGCGATCAACGGCCGCCCCGTGAAAGTGGTGGAAGCGCGTCCGAAGGAAGAACGCCCGCGTCGTGACTTCAGTGGCGGCGGCGGTGGCGGTGGTGGCGGCGGACGCAAGTGGGACCGTGGTGACCGCGGTGAGCGGGAAGAATACCGCAAGTAACGCCGCGAGGGAGTGACGAACTCTCCGTCTGAATAACTCAACAGACGCACGGGCCGGCCCGTCTGCGGGACTCAATATCCCGGCGGGACATACGAAGGATAGTGCGCCTTGAGCTGCTTGAGCAGCTTCTCCGCTTGCGCCGTGTCACCGGCGCGATCAAGAGCACGCGCCGCCTTGAAGAGCGCCTCGGGAGTGAGTTCGGGATCGACTATCATCTGGCTCGGCATCACAAACTTGCCCGCGGCTTCCTTCCACTTTTGCATGGCGGCGTTTCGGTCGCCGGCCTTTTCACGTGCGGCGCCCTCGGCATCGAAAATGTCGCCCTCGAGGATCATGAGCTGCGCCTGCAACTTGCCGTCCTTCACAATCTGGAGCGCCTCTTGGGCGACCGCGTGGCCTTCGCCGAAATTCGCGAGGCCGAGCAGGGCGCGCCCCTTGGTGAGCAGCGCGCGGGCCTTCGCGCCTGGGTCGGGCGGATTCTGCAGGAGCTTGTCGATGGCAGACTTTGACTCGTTGTACTTTTTCAGTTCCAGCCAGGCGCGGGCCAGGTAATCCCAAACCGCGGGGGTAGGCACGCCGGCATCATCCATCGTGGCGTAAGTGAGGAAGCGCGCGCTGCGGGCGAAGTCGGACTTGTTGAAGAACGCGAAACCGAGCCAAGTGAGAACATTCGGCGGAATGCTGGCATTCGCGTTCGCATCCCGGTAGTCGTCGATCGCCTTGGCCAGACCGTCGGCATCCTGTTTGTAATACCACGCCATCACGATGCGGGGGCTGGCCTTGTCGAGAAAGTTCTTCTTGTCCAGCGCCACGCTCTTTCGCAGCGCCTCGACAGCCTTGTCGAACTCCTTCTGGTCATACCGTCCGCTGCCGATGCCATACCATGCCTGCGCAGCCGCGGGGCTGGAGGGAAACTTTTCCACCAGCGACTCAAAGGCGGCGATCATCTCCTTGGTCTCGTGCTTCTCCGTGTGAATGAGGCCGATCTGCAGCCACGAAAGCTCGGCGGCATCACTCTTGGGAAACTCCTTCACCACGCGGGTGAAGTCCTCCTTCGCCTTCGCGAGGTCACGCACCTCACGGTTGGAGAGACCACGCCGCGCCAGCGCGCGAGAGATAAACTCGTGCTTGGGATACTCGGTGATGAAGCGGGTGAACGAGCCGATGGCATCCTGATGCCTGCCTGCCTCGGCCTCGGCCCAGCCCTTGTTGAACATCGCTTCGGGGCGCAACCTCTCAGGCAGGCTGTTGGTCCGCACATCGACGAAGGCGACCGCTGCCTCCTTGAACTCCTGTTTGTTGAAGTAGGCATCGGCGAGAATGAGTTGCGCCAGGGAGATGAATTCATGATCGCCCCGCTCCTTGCGGTAACGAGAGACAAAGTTCCGCGCGAACTCGGGCAGATCCTTGTCGCCGATGAGGTAGAAGCAATAGAGCTTCCAGTATCCTGCCTCGAATGCCTGCTCGGAGTCCTTGTAGTCCTTCTCGATCATGAGGTAAACCTCGACCGCGCGGGAGTACATCTTTTTCATGCGGAAGGCGTTGCCCACCAGCAGCAGCATCTTCGGGCGCAGGTCGCCGGGTGGAAGGACGGCTGCATTGCGATTGTAAACGTCGATGACGCCGTCGTGATCACCCTTTGCGTAGAGCGCCTGCACGGTGCCGACGAATGCCAGGCCACGGTTCGCGACCGAGGTTTCCGTCAACTTGAGCGCTTCCTCAAAATGCTTGAGAGCGTCGTCGGGTTTGCCGTTCTCCGCCTCGATGACGCCGGCCTTCACCAGTGCATCGGAGACGATAAGCTTGTCCTTGCTGGCCTCGATGAGATCGCGGAACATGCCCAACGCCTCCTTCTTCTTGTCCTCGCCGAGCAATGCAGTGGCTAGGCTGAGCAGCGCGGACTCGAGATATGGATTGTCCTGTTTGACGGCCGCCACCGACTGAAGCGCGGCCATCATCTTCTTCCGGTCGCCCAGCATCTGGTAGGCGCGGCTCTTGTTGTAGGCGGCGGCGAGCTTGATCTGGGGAAAGGGCGTTTTTGCCTCGCAAAAGGCGAAGTACCGGGCTGACTCGTCGAAGTTCTTGCCGTTGAAACGGATCGCACCAAGACGGTAGGCGGCCGATGGCGCGCCTTCGCTGGCCGGGTAACGGTTCACCACTTCGAGGAAATACTTCTCGGCATCGCCCACCTGGTTCTCGTTCACGTAGCACTCGCCCAAACGGAAAAGTGACATGGGCACACGCGAGCCGGACGGATAGCGCTGCAGATACTGGCCGAACGATTCCGCCGCGAGTCCATACTCCTTTCGTTCGTACAGCATTGACGCGTAATCGTAGAGATCATCATCCGGGCCCTTTGGCTTCCCGCTGTCGGCTGGCTTCTTTGCGCCGCCCGGCTCGCCGACGATGGCGGCCTTCGGCGGCGTGCCGGGGGAGAACGGGGTGGCCTTCGGCACCGGCGGGCTGTCGTCCTCCACGGGCAGTGCACGCTTGGCCGGTTGCGCGCGGGCAACGCCCGCTCCCGTCACGCAGAACGTGGCGGCAGCGCCGAGAAGCACCAGCTTGGAAAGCCGTGGAAGAATGCGGAAGGTCGTCATGGCTGCTTCGGCGCGGCCTCCTCGGGACGTTTGGTGGCGAATGCCACGTTCCAGATGCCGGCCTTCTGGCATGTGTCCAGCACCGTCACGATGTGCTCGTAGGCTGTCTTGATGTCCCCGCGGATAATCACCGCCTGATCCTTGTAAACGGAGGCGATGTTCTTGAGTTTCGCCAGCAGTTCATCGTGCGAGTTTTCCTGGCCGTTGATGACCATCACGCCGTCGGACTTCACATTGATCACGATCTCACCGACGGACGACTTTGCGCGCTCCTTGCCCTCGTCGGCGGCCGGTACGCTGATGTCCATGAGCTGCTCGTCCTGGCCGAACTTGTAGGACACGGCAAAAAAGATGACCAGCAGAAGCAGCACGTCCACGAGGGGCGCCAATTGCATGGGCACGGGGTCGATGGTGTGCTGTTTGCGGAAATTCATGTCTCGCTGCTCCGTATCGGTCACTCCCCAGGCTCACGAGCCGCTCATGCCTCAGCCACACCCTGCGGCTGACGTCCGACAGCGGCCCGGGCCGCGCGCTTGTACTGCACTGCGAGAAGCGCCATGAGATGCGTGGTCGCCGCCTCCATCTCCGAGATCAGACGATTCACCTTGCCGCGGAAGATCGAGTAAAAGATCAGGGCCGGCACGCCGATGATCAGTCCCGATGCCGTGCACAGCAGGGCCTCGGACACACCCTGCGCCAGCCCGAGCTGGTTCGAGCCGCCGTAGGCCTTGCCGCCTACTTCATGGAACGTGGTGATCATGCCGAACACCGTGCCGAGCAGTCCCAGCATCGGCGCCACCGTGCCCACGTCACCGAGGTATGCGATGCGCGAGAGCAGCAGGCTCGACTGCCGGTTCCCCTCCGCCTCCGTCACCTCCTTCACCTCATCGAAGCTCGCCGTCGGATTGCGCGTGGCGAAGTCCAGCGTCTTCGCGGTGATGCGTGCGATGCATTCGTTGCGCCGGTTGCACACGGCCAGCAGTCCCAGGTAATCCTGCTTGCGGATCAGTGCGTCGGCCGAGTTCATGAACGCATCGCTCACCACCGTGCCCTGCCGGATGGTAAAGGTGTAGAGCAAGATCAAAAAGAACGCCACCATCGACAGCGCGATGAGCGGGTAGGCCATGACGCCGGCACGCCGGAGGAAATTCTCAAACGTCACCGCCTCGCCAAACCCGCCCTGCTGCGCCGGGCTGAGCGTCGTGGCCGGCGGGTAGGTCACCCGCTGCGTGGCCGGGCCACTTGCAACTGGCGCTGAAGTCGGAGCCGTCCCGCTCTGCTGTCCCTCCAGACGAGTCACCATGAATGAAAAAGCAATGGCCAGCAGGGCCGCGAATAAGGAAATCTGTCGAGACATCGGCGCTCAAAGTAGGCACCATCGGCAGCGTTGCAATGGCTAACAGGTCTTTATGTTTCTCCTGCTGGCACGACCACCGGCCGGTGCGTCTGCCACCATCACCGGACGGATCGGCGGCCAGCCGACGGCTTCACCCCCAGGTCAAACTCCATCTGCTCATGGCGCATGGTCGAGGCCCGCTCGGCCGGCTGCATCGGCCGCATGGGCTGCGGCGGAGCCGCCACCAGGAGCGTCTTGATTCTGCTGAAAAACTTTTCCAACCGCGGCCGCTGCTTGTTCGACATGGCCGACGATTATGTTCATGCGAACACTTTTGTCAATCACACACCACAAAGCCGCTTCAACAAAGTTGACGCCCGCGCCCCGCTTCGTTTCACTGTCGCTCATGACAGAAACCGACGCCCGGCCCACGCGCCTCACCATACCACAGTATGCGATGGCCCTCGCCCACGTCGCCAGCCTGCGGTCCGAGGATCCTTTCCGCAAAGTCGGCGCGGTGGCTTTTGACTTCGACAACCGGGTGATCGGCACCGCTTACAACGGCCTCGCACCGGGCTTCAACGCCGCCACCGAATTCTGGGACGACCGGGACGACCGCCGGAAATTCATGATCCATGCCGAGGTAAACCTTTGCAGCCTCTTCACGCGCGGCAATGTGAAACTCGTCGCCTGCACGACCAAACCCTGCACCAGTTGCATGCAGATGCTCTGCGCCTACGGCGTGAAGGAAATCTACTACCGCGACGAATACGCCGAGTCCGAAGCCGACGCCATCGCCGGCCTTTACTCCATCCCTCTCATCCAGCTCCGCGACTACCCGCTGATCGTCTCGCCATTCGACGTGCCGGACGAGGGCCAGTCCCCGCCGTGAGGTGCGTCCGGGCAGTTCGCCCGGATTCGCTTCGCCGGTTGCAAGCCGGCGCTCCGCCGTTCTTAATGCCGGCATGGACATCTACCGGCATCCCACATTCGACATGGCGTGTGAACAGTTCGATCTCGTCGCCGAGCGGCTGCAGATCGGGCAGGTGGAGCGCGAGCGGGTGAAGTTTCCGAAGCGCTCGTTCGTCGTGGCCGTGCCGGTGCGCATGGACGACGGACGCGTGCAGGTTTTCCCGGGCTACCGCGTGCAACATCACCTCTCGCTCGGCCCCACGAAAGGCGGGCTGCGATTTCACCCCGATGTGACGCTCGGCGAAGTGGCCGCACTCGCGATGTGGATGAGCTGGAAATGCGCTCTGACGAACCTGCCCTACGGGGGAGCGAAGGGCGGCGTCGCGTGCGATCCGCGCAAGCTCTCCGCCGGCGAGATGGAGCGTCTCACGCGGCGCTTCACGCAGGAGTTGATCCCGTTCATAGGCCCGCAAATCGACATCCCGGCACCCGACGTGGGCACCAACGAGCAGACGATGGCCTGGATCATGGACACGTACTCGAATCATCACGGCCACAGCGTGCCCGGCGTCGTCACGGGCAAGCCGGTGAACCTCGGCGGCTCGCTCGGCCGGCGCGAGGCCACGGGGCGCGGCGTCGGCTACCTCGTCGGCCGGGCGATGGACGTTCTCGGCATGGACACCAAGGGAGCCACCATCGCCGTGCAGGGCTACGGCAACGTCGGCTCCGTCGCCGCCGGATCGCTCGCCAAGCACGGGGCGCGGATCATCGCCGTGAGCGACCAGTTCGGCGGCATCCACAATGCGAAGGGTCTCGATCTGAATTTGCTCGAGGCCCATCTGTCGAAGACGCGCACCGTCACCGGCTTCAGCGAAGCGGACGCCATCACTAACGCCGAGTTGCTGGAGCTGCCGTGTGACGTGCTCGTGCCCGCTGCGCTCGAGCGCCAGATCACGGCGGCCAACGCCCCGCGCATCAAGTGCCGCATCCTGGCCGAAGGCGCCAACGGCCCGACCACGCCCGATGCCGACGTGATCCTCGACCAGCGACCCGACATCTTCATCATCCCCGACATCCTCGCCAACGCCGGCGGCGTGGTGGTCAGCTACTTCGAGTGGGTGCAGGATCTCCAGAGCTTCTTCTGGACCGAAGCCGAAGTGGTGGACAAGCTCTTCCGCATCCTCGAGACCGCGTTCACGCAAACGCTGAACTACGCGAAGCAGGAGAAAGTTTCCATGCGCATGGCCGCGCTCAGCCTCGGCATCAGGCGCGTGTGGGAGGCCAAGAAGCAACGCGGGCTCTTCCCCTAGGCACCGCCCGGCAGCTTCTTTTGCATAGACCCTTTCTGTGACTGCGGCCTCCGGTTCCGGCACCGCGCCCTGCTGGTGGCAGAGGGGAGATTTGAACTCCCGACCAAGGGCTTATGAGTCCCCTGCTCTACCCCTGAGCTACTCTGCCGAATGTTTGCCCGCTACGCTCCCTCGGAGCACGGGGCGCGCATGGTACTCCCCGCGATGTGACTGTCAAGCGAACGAATGGCCGGCGCATGAACATGGAGTGCGACGAATCGCAGCCGGAGCGGTTGAAGGGCACCTCAGATTTACAGCAATACGACAATGGCATTCTCAAATGCGCGCCCGCCAGCCTCTCCGATGGTCTTCGAGTCGCGTTCCCATGCGCGCCGAGGTATACTGCGTGCGGCGGCTTGGATGGTGGCGCTCGCTGCGGCGTTGATGCTGGCCGGGCTGCTGGCGGGCTGGCTGGTGACACCGTCGTCGAGAGCCGCAAAAGAGCGCGTGCTCGCCCGGTGTCTTGCCAGCGCGAACCACGATGCAGTGGACTTTGCCCATCCTCAGGAGGCGGCGATCCCTCGGGCGGCTCAAACGTCGGAACGCGAACGCATGGAGAACCGCGCGGCCTTTGCAGTGAAGAAGCAGATTCGCACGGCCTTCGTCGTCGCGGAGGATGAGAAGAGCGTGCTGGATTATCGCCGCCATCGCGGGGTGCTGGATGCGGCTTTTGTGACCTGGTTTTCCGTCACGACCAAGGACGGCATGCCGGTGCGTCTTCCCTCGACGGAGCCTGCGGAGTCGTTCTTCGGCACGGATGCCGTCGCGCTGCCAGTGGTCACAAATGCCGACTCCGGCGGCGGGTGGCGGCCGCAAGAACTGGCGGAACTCCTCGGTGACGAGACGGCCTCAGCCCGTCTCATTGAGAATCTGAAGCAGCAGGTGCTGGCGCTGCGGGCCGACGGCATCAATGTGGACTTCGAGCAGTTCACCAAGAACGAGCGTGATGATTTTTCGTTCTTCATCCGCCGGCTCGCGGAGGCGTTCCACCACGAGCATCTGCTCGTGACGGTGGACGTGCCGCTCTACGACGAGGCCTATGACTACGAGTACCTCGGCGACGTGGCCGATGCGCTGGTGCTCATGGCCTACGACGAGCATTACCCCGGCTCCGCGCCCGGCAGCATCGCGGGAGAAGACTGGTTCACCAATGCCCTCGATGAAATGGCCGCGCGCATTCCTCCGCAGAAACTCATCGTCGTGCTCGGCGCCTACGGCTACGACTGGAACCTCGCCTCGACCCCCGGCAAACCGGCGGCCAGCGTTCCTTTTGCGGACGCCATGCGCCTGGCGGAAGAAGCCGACGGTGGCGTAACTGCCGACGGCGATGCGATGAACACGCATTTTCGCTATCGCGACGAGCACGGCGATACGCACGAGGTCTGGCTCCTCGATGCTGTGAGCGCGTGGAACCAGATGAACATCGCCGCAGGCTTCCGCCTCCACGGCACTTCGATGTGGCGCCTGGGCCTTGAGGACGAAGGTGTGTGGGATTTCATGGGGCTTCAGGATCCTGCCAGTTTTCAGCCGGCGCGGCTCCGCACTGTCCGCCCCGGGGCGCTCGTCACCTTCCGGGGTGATGGCGAGCTGCTGCACGTCGCGACCTCCGCCGCGGAAGGCACGAGGCAGATCGATCTGCACGGGCGGCTCGTCGATTACGCCGAGTATCTCTCGATGCCGCGGTCATCCGAAGTCGTGCGCTTCGGTCACGACCCGCGCAAACGCATCGCGCTGACCTTCGACGACGGCCCCGATCCGGAGTGGACGCCGCCCATCCTCGACGTGCTGCGTGAGGAAAACGTCTCCGCCACTTTCTTTGTCATCGGTGATGAAGTGCAGCGCTTCCCTGCTCTCACGCGCCGAATTTCAGCGGACGGCCATGCGCTGGGGAATCACAGCTTCATGCATCCGCGCCTGGAGGATGTCTCCGCCACGCGGTTGCGCATCGAATTGAACGCCACCGCGCGCGCCATCCAGGCTGCCACCGGGCGCGGCACCGTGCTCTTCCGCGCGCCATTCGACACTGACACGAGGCCCGCACGCGCCTCCGAGCTGCGCGTCATCGCGGCCGCGGGCCAGCTCGGCTGCATCTGCGTGGGTGCGGACATCGACGCTTGCGACTACGAGAAGCCGGGAACGAATGCCATCGTAAAGCATGTGCTCGACGGTCTCGCGCCCGGCGGCCCGAACATCGTGGTCATGCACGATGGCGGTGGCGATCGCAGTCAGACTGTGGCCGCACTGCGCCGTCTCGTGCCGCTGCTCAAGACGCAGGGCTATGAATTCGTCACCGTGCCCGCACTGATGCACGTCTCCCCGGACGAGGTGATGCCGCCGCTCACGCGCGAGGACCAGTGGGTCGTGCTCGGCCAGAAGACGCTCACGAGCCTTCGCAACGGAGGCTGGCGCATTCTTTACTGGGTCTTCATCGCCACCACGGTCATCTCGGTGCTGCGCATCGCCTTCGTCGGCCTGCTCGTCTGGCGGCATCACGGCAAAAAGACGGCGCAGTCCCCCTTCACGCCGCCTGTGACGGTGCTGGTTCCCGCGTTCAATGAAGCCGGCGTGATCATCCCCACACTCGAGGCTGTTTTGAGGAGCGACTACCCGGATTTCACCGTGCTCGTCATCGACGACGGCAGCACTGACGCCACTGCGACACTCGTCGGCGAATTCGCGGCCCGCCACCCGCGGGTGCGCCTGCTCACAAAGGCAAACGCCGGCAAATGGGCCGCGCTCAACGACGGCTTCCGGGCCACGGACACCGAATACGTCGTCACCATCGATGCCGACACCCTCATCGGCCACCACACGCTGCGCGAGCTGATGCGCCCCTTCGCCGAAGAGCGTGTGGATGCCGTGTGCGGCAATGTACAGGTCGGGAACGTGCGCAACTTGCTCACCGCCTTTCAGGACGTGGAATACGTCACCACGCAGAACTACGACCGCCGCGCCTTCTCCGTGCTGAACTGCATCTCCGTCGTGCCCGGCGCCACAGGCGCGTGGCGGCGCGCCAGCGTGCTGGCAGCCGGCGGGTACTCGAATCAAACGCTCACGGAGGATGCCGACCTCACGCTCGCCATGCTCGCCCGCGGCGCGCGCATCGTATATGCCCCCGAAGCGCGCTCGAACACGGAGGCGCCTGCCACTCACACGGCGCTCTTCAAGCAAAGGCTGCGCTGGAGCTTCGGCACTTTCCAGTGTCTGTGGAAACACCGCCGCCGCTTCACCGCCGGCACCACCGAGTGGGTGGCGCTGGGGAATCTCTTCTGCTTCCAGCTCGTCTATCCGCTGCTCGCGCCGCTGGGTGATGCGGAGTTTGCCATCTCGCTCTGGCAGGGGAACTACGGCGTCGGCCTCGTCAGCTACTCGCTCTTCCTGATGCTTGATGTCATCGCCTCCGTGGTCGGCTTCAGGCTCGACCGCCGCTCGCCGCGCAGTCTGTGGACGCTCCTTATCCAGCGTTTCTACTACCGACAGTTCATGTACCTCGTGGCCTTCGCCGCCGTGAGACGCGCCATCCGCGGTCGTCGCGAGCCATGGAACAAGCTCCGGCGCGAAGGCACGGCGAGCGCCGTGCTCGAAGAGTATCCGGCCACGCCCGTCGGCGGCGCAGACGCAGAAACCCTCTCTTGAAACCGATGCCTCGACCCGGTGCCACGCACGCTATTACATTCCTTCTGATCACCGCCGCGCTCGCCATCACTCCCGTGCGCGGCGCCACGACGAAGAACCGGAAATCCACCACCGCGGCCGATGCCGCGCGCTTCCCTCGTGACGGCGGGTCCTATGGCCTCGGAGGCATCTGGTTTGATCGCGAACCGAAGCCGGAGCCCGTGCAACCGGAGGCACCCGCCGCGACAGATCAAGAAGGCCCCTCCGGCAAGGAACCCGAGGAAATCGATGACGAAGACACCGGAGGCGGACTCGCACCCGACGTCTCGTGGAATCTCTCCACCACCGGCATCCATGAGACGCGGCCCGCGCATCACGCCAGCGATCATCCAGACTGGCATTGGGACTCCGAGTTCGCGCCCGAAGCCGAATGGAGCATCACCGAGCACTTCAGCGTCCCGCTTGGCGCCGGCCTCCGCTTCATGCGCTTTGCATCGAGCACCGACCTGGATTCCGACGAACCCTTCGCCAGCATCGGCGCGAGCTGGCGCTTCGCTCCCGGCTGGCTGGCCGCGCTGCATCACGAGAGCTTCTGGGATCTCGAACCCGGCTTTGGCAGCCAGGTCTTCGCCGCGCACACCACGGACCTGCGGCTGCAATATGACACCACCGCCGCGGAGTCACCCGGCCCCGTCCGCTGGCAGTCCTACCTCGAAGCCGCGCACAGCTTCGCCGAGCCGGCCCTGCACGACTGGTACGGCATGGGCTTCGGCGGCGGCTGCGCCCTGCGGCTCGTTCCGCACACGCTGCGCTTTCAAACCGGTGCCGGCGTCTCCTTTCAGAAGTATCCGAACTACCACGTCAATGCCAGCGAGGTGCGCCAGGGCTGGACGACGCGCCTCACCGGAGCGCTCGTGTGGACGCCCACGGCACACGCACAGGTTTCGCTGGGCATCGACTTTCTGCAGAGCGCGGAGAACGGTGTCGAGTTCCGCTTCACAAACATAGCCGTGCCGCTCGTGGTAAGCTGGTCTTGGTGAGCAGTCGCAGGACATTATCTCCAAGTACCGTCCCCCATTTCAATTGCTGCTTGACGGTCACGACGATACAGCCATTGGTTGCCACCCTTTCCGGCCGCGCGGCCATTTATGATCGAATGGGATAAAACAATATGGCTCACGAGTTACGTCCTGGTGTTCGCAGGGCTCTCCGCGTTCGGTGCCCACCGCCTCAAGGTGTTGTTTCACTTCTGGAAGCATCGTGACGATCCGCCGGAACCGCGCCGCCGCTTTGAGGTGCTGCCGCGTGTCACCGTGCAGCTCCCCATCTTCAACGAGGCCGATGTCGTCGTCCGCTTGCTCGATGCCGTGAGCCGGCTCGACTACCCGCGCGAGCTGCTGCAAATCCAGGTGCTCGACGACTCCACCGACGACACGGCCGCTCTAAGCGCCCGTCTCACGGACAACCTGAAGGCACGCGGCTATGACGCGGAATTCCGCCACCGCACCGACCGCACCGGCTTCAAGGCGGGCGCGCTCGATGCCGCGATGCCCTCGGCCAAGGGCGACTTCATCTGCATCTTCGACGCCGACTTCGTGCCCATGCCCGACATGCTCCAGAAGATGATCCATCACTTCACCGACGAGAAGGTCGGCATGGTGCAGGCGCGCTGGGGGCACATTAACAAGAATTTCTCCCTCCTGACCCGCCTTCAGGCGCTTTTTCTCGACGGTCATCTCGTGCTGGAGCAGACCGCGCGCAGCCGGCAGGGTGAGTTTCTGAACTTCAACGGCACCGCCGGCATCTGGCGGCGTGCCACCATCGAGGATGCCGGCGGCTGGCAGCACGACACGCTCACCGAGGACCTCGATCTCAGCTACCGCGCACAGCTCGCCGGCTGGCGTTTCATCTACCTCACGGACGTCGTCGTGCCCGCGGAATTGCCGCCGGACATGGATGGCTTCAAGTCGCAGCAGCACCGCTGGACCAAAGGCTCGATTCAAGTCTGCAAGAAGGTCCTGCCCGCCGTCTGGCGCAGTGACATCCCGCTGGCCCTCAAATTCGAGGCCACGGCGCATCTCACCTCGAATTTCGCCTACCTTCTGCTCCTCGGCGTGGTCATCCTGATGTACCCGGCGAATTTCGTCATGGGATCGTCCTGGCTCAAGGTGCTGCTCATCGACGTGCCCGTTTTCCTGTTTGCCTCGCTCTCCGTCATCATCTTCTACCTCGTGGCCCAGGGCGCGCAGACGAAGCGCGGCTGGCTCAAGACCATCCCATATCTGCCGCTGTTGCTGGCGCTCGGCGTCGGCATGTCCATCAACAACGGCAAGGCGGTGCTCGAAGCGCTCTTCAACCATCAGTCCGACTTCATCCGCACTCCAAAGTATGGCGTGCAGACGAAAGCCCAGGCAGCCGGCAAACGCTTCCGCTATGCCAGCGCCAAGTCGCTCTGTCTCTACATCGAGGTGGCGCTCGCCGTCTACTTCGGCTGGCTCACCTCCATGGCGGCCGTGCGGCATCAGTGGGGGTCCATCCCCTTCCTCGCCATGTTTTTCATCGGCTTTGCCTACGTGGCCGGCGGCTCGCTCCTCAAGCGCCTGAACCTTTCGGCCGTTCCGGTTTCAGCCGGCGGCGCCGATGACGGCACCGGCCCCGCGCTTGCGGCAGGTTGATCGGCTGCTCGACCGGGAGTGCGGGAAGTCCGCGCCAACGCAAGGCTTCACCGGCTCTCGACCCACTGCACAGCGAAACGCACCAGGGCCGCGCCGTCGGTGATGCCGAGCTTCTCCTTGATGTGCGCACGGTGGGCTTCGACGGTGCGGGTGCTGATGCAGAGCCGCTCGGCGATGAGCTTGGTGGCCACGCCTTTGCCGATCATTTCGAGAGTCTCCAGCTCACGGTCCGTGAGCCGGTCGATGAGCGAGGCGGTGGGCTTGGCACGCCCGCCGCCGGTCATGCCTTCGAGCATGCGGCTGGCCATCGATTCGCTCACATAGATGCCGCCGGCAAGCACTCGGCGGATGGCACCGATGAGATGGTCCGCGGCGGCCTCCTTCATGACGTAGCCTCGCGCACCGGCGCGCAGTGCACGCTCGGCATAGACGGACTCGTCGTGCATGGACAGCACGATGCAGAACGTGCCGGGATGCAGGGCCTGGATGTCCTTGAGCAGCTCGAGGCCGTTCTTATCCGGCAGGGTGAGATCGACGATGACGAGGTCTGGCTTGCAACGGCCCACGGCCTCGATGCCCTCGGCAGCCGAGCCGGCGTCACCGCACACGTCCAGCCCCCCCTCCGTGCGGATGAGCTGTGCCAGACCGTGCCGCATGATCGGATGATCATCGACAAGGAGAATGCGCTTCATTTGAGCCTGCGCGGCGGGCGGATCTTGGCGGGGGGCGGCACGGGAACGCTGCATCGGACCACGGTGCCGCCAAATCCATCTTCTTCAACGCTGAGAGTGCCGCCCAGCATCCGGGCCCGGTGGCTCATGGTAAGCAGGCCCATGCCGGTGCCCTTGGCCGGCGAGTGGTCGGGAATGCCGATGCCATTGTCGCGGATGGTCAGCACGATCTGGCCGTCAGCGAGTGCCAGCGTGATTTCGATGCGGTCGGCCTTGCTGTGCTTGAGCGCGTTGGCCACGGCTTCCTGGGCGATGCGGTAGAGCTGGATGGCCGCGTTGTTGTCCGTCACCCGCACGGGCGGATCGCAGTGAAAGGGGCACGAGACGCGGAAGACGCGCTCGGTGCTGCTCGCCAGTTCGTCGAGCGCGTCCATCAGACCGGCGGCATCGAGCACCACGGGCATCAGTCCGCGTGACATCTCGCGCGCGCGAGTGTTGGCGTTGGTGAGCAGGCGTACGATCTCGGCAAGGTTTTGCGCTTCGGCGTGGCCTGTCTTCGAGAGCGTCTGGTGCGCCACCTTCGCCAGGCAGCCGATGGCGGCGAGCTGCTGGCAGAGGTCATCGTGAATGTCCTGGCCAATGCGGTGCTGCTCCTCCTCGCTGATGCGAAGGATTTTTTTCTCCAGCTCCTTGCGCTCGGAGAGATCGCGGATGATGCCGGTGAAGACGCGGCGGCCGTCCGGCAGGCGCACCTCTCCGACGGACAGCTCGATGGGAAACACGGTGCCGTCCTTGCGCTTGGCCAGCGCCTCACGGCCGATGCCTATGATGCGCTTCACGCCGGTCCGGAGGTAATTGCCCAAGTACGAGTCGTGCTGCTCGCGGTAGGGCGATGGCATGAGCATCGCCACATTCCGCCCCAACAGTTCCTCCTTCGTGTAGCCGAAAATCCGCGACGTGGCCGGGTTCACCGTCTCCATGACGCCTCGCTCGCTGATGATGACGATGGCATTGACCGCCGTCTCCAGCACGCCTCGGAGCCGCTCGCCGCTGGCGATGACCGCCTCGCGCATTTCACGAAGCTGCTCTGTTTCGTCCTCGGGTGGCATTTCCTCGAGCATGATCTTGGGGGGTTACTCTGCTCCCGTGGCGATGGTGTCCGGCTTGACGGCGAGAATGGAGCACGGCGCGTGCTGCACGATCTTCTCCGCCGTGGTGCCGATGAGCAACTCGCGCAGCCCCGTCTTCCCGCGCGTGCCGAGCACCACGAGGTCCGCCTTCGTCTCCTCGACGTGCTCGAGGATGGTCTCACGGATGTTCACGCGCTCCTTCACGAGCGTGCGCACCTTCACCCCGCCCGTCGAGCGGGTGAGCGGCGCCACAAATTTGTCGAGATCCTCCTGCCAGATCTTCAGCGCATCCTCGTCCGGCCCCACCGGCAGCGGCGGCGCGTAGCCGCCGTAGTCGAGTGAGAGCGCCAGCGCCGACTGATAAACGTAGAGGCAGTCCACGTCCGCACGGTCCTGTCCTGCGAGATGGAGCGCTGCCTGCACGGCCTTGGCCGAGTTCTCCGAGAAGTCAACGCACGCCACCACATGCTTGAAGGGTCCCTGCGCATCCTCCCGCACGACAAACACATCCACCGGAGCCTTGCGCACACACTTCGCGGCGATGGCGCCGATGCGGTGCTCGCCGCCCTTCGATCCCTTCGCGCCCATCACCAGCAGGTCGGCCCCGTGTGATTTGCAGGCATCCACCAGTTCCGCAAACGGATGCCCGATGCGCACTTCCACCGCCACCTGTGTGGCGCCGAGATCTGATTCATCGACGAACTTCCTCAGCCGAGTCTGCCACTCGGCGCGGATGCCGGCCTCGTCGGTGGAGAGGGCGGCCCTGAGTTCATGCACGAGGAATTCGTCCATCACATGGACGCCGGTGACCGATGCCCCGTCGAGCGAGGCGCGACGCACCGCCTCGCGCAGTGCATTACGGCACGAGGGCGTGAAGTCGATGCCGACAAGGATGTTCTTGAAGTTTTTCATGATGCGCGTTTGGGGTTGCTTCGGGAAGCTGGCGCGAATCTTACCCCCAGCCCCCGGCCAAAGCCAACCCGGCTTTGCGCCCTTGTCGCCCGATCTTGTGAGCCGATGCGTCCCTTTTGCCCGGGACACCAGGCAAATGCCGGCGAAATGACCACGCCTCCACCGCGTTTAGGCCCCATGCGTTGTTTCTTCATCGTTCTTCTTCTCCTCGTCCCTGGTGGATTCACGTCGGCAGACCAGCCGAAGCCCGTCTTCGGCAGCCATGAGTTCATCGAGTACCTGCCCGGCAGCCTGCCGGTCGTGATCGGCGCGCCGCACGGTGGCTCGCTCAAACCGGACACGATCCCCGAGCGCAAGGAAGGCAAGGTCGTGAAGGACGCCTTCACCCAGGAACTCGCGCGCCTCATTCGCGACGACATGGAGAAGCGCTTCGGTGCGCCACCGCACGTCATCATCTGCCGGCTGCATCGCTCGCGAGTCGATTGCAATCGCGAGGTCGCGGAGGCGGCGCAGGGCGATCCCTCGGCCACCGTGGCTTTCAACGACTTCCATGGCTTCATCTCCCGCGCGTGCGCGGCGGTGGAGAAGACCCACGGTGCCGGCCTCTACATTGATCTTCACGGCCACCGCCACGAGCAGGAGCTGGTCGAGGTGGGCGGCCTGATCAAAGCCGCAATCCTGGAGAAACCGGATGCCGAACTGGACGCGGGCGGTCTCGTCGCCCGCCAGAGCAGCCTGCGTGAACTCGACCGGCGCTCGCCACAATCCTTCTCCGCCCTCTTGCGCGGCCCGCAAAGCCTGGGCGGACTGCTGGAGAAACGCGGCTTCCCTTCCATCCCAAGCCCCGCGCATCCGTCGCCCGGCAAGAACGATTACTTCAACGGCGCCTACGACATCACCGCGCACGGCTCACGCGAAGGCGGAACGGTGAGCGCAGTGCAGATCGAGTGTCCGTTCACCACCGTGCGCGAGAAGCCGGAGTCACGCGCCCGCTTCTCCGCCGCGCTGTGTGATGCGCTTGAAGAGTACTTCCGCGTGCATTTTCAGATGGACCTCAAGAATCTCCCCGGCCGCAACAAATGAAAGCCGCAGGGCGACGGCACCCCGGCTCAAACCTCACTGCATCTCCCTGTCCGCATCAAGGCAGCGCTGGATGGCATCCAGGAAGTCCTCGGCCACTTCGAGCGGCAGCATGATCGTGTCGCGCCGGCCCCGCACGTCCTCGGTGATCTTGATGAAGCGGCCGCGGTCGTTCTCCTTGAGATCAAAGAAGAATATCTTCCGGTCGCCCACCAGCTTCTCCGAGTGAAGCGGCGGACTTGGCGGTGGTCGGTCGCCTCCTTCAAAATCAAAGTTCCTCATACCAGTGTCTGCCTCTCCCGTGGCGTCGATTGAGTTCTGTGTGTCGCGGACAATGCGGCGAGTCTAGGAATTGGCCGGGCCGCTGTCAATTCATCTCTCAGGAAAGCCCGGCCGCATCCCGCACGCGCCGCAGCGTCTTGCGGGCCACCGCGCGCGCCCGCTCCGCCCCCTCGGCCAGCACCCGGTCCACGTAGCCCTCGTCGGCAGTGATCGCCGCGCGCTTCTCGCGCATCGGGGTGAAATGATCCGACACGGCCGCAAGCAACCGCTTTTTGAATTCGCCGTAGCCCACGCCCCCGCGCTGGTAGTCGCCCACCATCGCATCGTACTCCGCGGCGCTGGCGACGAGCTTGTAGAGGGCGAGGATCGTCGATCCCTCCGTGGGCTTCGGTGCCTCCACTGGCGTCGAGTCCGTGGGAATTCCCATGATCTTCTTCTTTAGCGCAGCCGGCTCCTCGAAGAGCTGGATCGTGTTGCCGTAGCTCTTGCTCATCTTCTGGCCGTCGAGGCCCGGCACGACGGCCGTCTCCTCGCGGATGCGCGGCTCGGGCACTTTCAGCAGCCCCGCGCCGAAGGCTTCGTTCATCTTGATGGCGATGTCCCGCGTCACCTCCACATGCTGCTTCTGGTCCCTGCCCACTGGCACGATGTCGCTGTCGTAGATCAAAATGTCCGCCGCCATGAGCACCGGATACGCAAAGAGCGCGTGCGAGGCGGAAATACCGCGCGCGATCTTGTCCTTGTAGGAGTGGCAGCGCTCCAGCAGCCCCATCGGCGTGACCGTGCTGAGAATCCAAGAAAGCTCCACCACCTCCGGCACATCGCTCTGCTTGAAGAACACGCACTTCGCCGGATCGAGTCCGCAGGCCAGGAAGTCGATGGCCAGATCACGCACATGACCGCGCAGCGTGCCACCGTCGCGGATCGACGTGAGCGAGTGGTAGTCCGCGATGAAATAGTATGCCTCGCCCTCGTGCTGCAGGCGCAGCGCAGCCTCCATCATGCCGAAGTAGTTGCCGATGTGAAGTCGCCCGCTGGGCTGGAGGCCGGAAAGGATTCTCATGCACCACCGATAAAAGCCGTGGCCGGTGATGCAAAAGAAAATCCTCCGGCCTCGCCCGTCTGAGCGCCGAAGCGGACACGAGGTCCGCGAATCCGAATGCCGTCGTCAGATGCGCACGCGGATTCCAAGCACGGGGCCGCGGAAAAGCGGCGCACGACCATACGGCCGGTGAGCCACCAACACCGGGTGCCGGCGTACGGGTCCTCGCGCAATCAGCCGGTGCACGGGCCGGCGCACGCCAGGACGAGCAGCAGCGATCCGCCCGACGACATGGTGATGGCGGTGCGCGAGTGCAACGCCGTGCCGGTGCCTCGGCGGTGCGGCTTCGGATTGTGTCGGCACGGCCACACAAAAGACCGCTGCCAATGCCAGAGTGGTGAGAATGCGATTCATGGTTTTGCTGAGTTGGGGTTGACTGTCACGCAGGGCCTGTGACCACACGGCCCCGGTTGTTATTCAAAGTTCTTTGAAACGACTTCCCGCCCCGTGCTCCGACGGCACGCATACACCGGCAGCCCCGGCGCGATGGTCCCATCCCTGAGAGCCTGTCCGTCCCGCGTCCGTCGCCCACCCACCGCGATCCGCCGGCCATTTTCCACCTTGCGAGCGGATGCACGTTTGCCCAGAATGCACCGCACTTCACCGAATCCCCATCTGCTCCCCATGCCCGAAGTCCCTCCACCAGGCTCCACACCCACAGGCTACCAGCGCACGCAGGGCGGCGGCGTGGCGTGGTCGCCGCCGAGCGCGGCGCATTTGGAGCAATTGCTCCCGCAGTATCACGTCGAGTGCCTGCTCGGGCGCGGCGGCATGGGCGCGGTTTACAAGGGCTTGCAGAAGTCGCTGGAGCGGCCCGTGGCCATCAAGATTCTGCCGCCCGATCTCGACGACGCCGACGCGAGCTACACGCAGCGTTTCAAGAACGAGGCCAAGCTCATGGCAAAGATGAACCATCCGGCCATCGTGCATGTGTACGACTACGGCGTGATCGATGGCAGGGCGCTCGCCGCAGGTAGGGCGCTTGCTCCTGCAAGCGCCGCCGGGACGCCCCCAGCCTGCGATGCCACGAGAGACGATGGGGACGGCTCCCGGCCTGCCGCGGCGGCTGGAGGACCAGCCGCCCCACCTTCCGGCCCGCCGCTGTTCTACTTCGTCATGGAGTTCGTCAACGGCACCGACGTGCAGCAGATGATCCAGGCGCAGGGCCGCCTCCCGCCCGAGCACGCACTGGCCGTCACCGCGCACGTTTGTGATGCGCTGAAGTATGCGCACGAGCACGGCGTCATCCACCGCGACATCAAGCCGGCCAACGTGCTCATCAACATGGAGGGCGCGGTGAAGGTGGCCGACTTCGGCTTGGCGAAGGCCAGCGACGGCGGCACCACCGGCATCACCAAGACCGGCATGGCGATGGGCACGCCCGATTACGTCGCGCCCGAGGCGCTGGTGATGGGCGTGGATGTGGATGCGCGTGCCGACGTTTATGCCGTGGGCGTGATGCTCTACACGATGCTCACCGGCCATGTGCCACGCGGTGCGTTCAAGCCGCCGTCGGTCATGGTGCCTGGAGTGGACCGGCGCTTCGACGCCATCGTGGAGCGTGCGATGCAAATGAACCGCGACGAGCGCTACCCGGGCGCCGCGCACATCCGGCGTGATCTTGATGCCATCCTTACCGCACCGCAGGTGCAGGCCGGAGGGCAGAGCAGCGCCGCAGTGCCGCGGCAGGTCGTGGCGCAGAAGCCCGTGTCCAAAGGACCGCAGAAACCGATGGGCAAGAGCGCGAACGTGCCGGTGGACGGCAGGCGCGTTCGCCAGAACGCGGAGGAGGCTGCCGGCACCCCGGACCGCACTCTGGCGAGTGCGCCTACGGGCAAGAGCAAGACGCCTCTGCTCATCGGCATCGGAGCCGTCGCCGCCATCGCGGTGGGGGCGTTTGTGATGATGGGCGGCGAGGGCAGGCGCGTTCGCCAGAACGCGGAGAGCGCCGCCACCTCAAGCGGAATTCCCTCCGGGGCTGCGCAACTGGCGAGTTCCCCTACGAGCAGCGCCAAGCCCATCAAAGTGCGCGAGGAGCCGAAGCCAGCCGTCGCGCCCATCTCAAATTCCAAATCGCCGATCTCAAATCCCGCCCCGGCAAAACCCACGGACCAAACTCTGGCGAGTTCCCCTACGAGCGGCGCTGCCGCGAAGGACAAGTTCCCTCCCGGCCAGTGGGTGAAGGTGTTTACCAAGTTCGAGGACTTGCCTGAGGAACTGCGCAAGCCGGACGCCCAGGTCAAGATCGACGACGGCAAATTGACGATCACTTCCACAAATGCACAAAAGATTCTGTGCAGCTCCCTTGCGTTTTCGAGCGCGGGCATACGAGTGAAGCAATCGCCAAAGAGCGCAGAGACGCAGCTCTCGCTAGCCAGGGAAAGCGATCACACCAGCATCAGGATGCTGCTTCGTCCGGGAGTGGATGACATCTACATCCAGCGATGGAAGCCGAATGGAAGCATGGAATTGGCAAGACTCCGGGAGCCACGAGGCGTCGAGCGATCCCTCGAACTGGCTGTAGTCGGGAGCACGGTGATCGCTCGAGCGGGTGGGCAGATCAGTCGATCACAAATCCCGCCGTCAGAGGTGATTGCGCCTTTCAAGCCTGAACTTTACGCGGCAGAAGCTTCACTCCGCGACATCGAAGTCATCAACCTCGACGGCATCCCCGAGGCCGAGGCGTTGAAGCTGATTGGCGTTGATGAAAATGGCAACGATCTGCGGGATCCGGCGAAGACCATTGCGTCCTCAACGCCCGCGCCAGCTCCTACATCGTTACCCGTGTCCTCAACATCATCTCAGGTTCTCCCGCCGCGCGAGATGTTGGAATACAAGCTTCCCTTGTCCGCTCCTCAGCGTCCAAAGCAGCCATGTCGCGTCGTCGTGTGGCGGCTCGATGGCAAGCCGCTCTCCCAAGAGGAATCGGTTTTGACTCCGCCACCGGACCTCAAGGGCGTCGTTCAAATGGCGGCGTCGAACAGCGGGGACGGCAATGGTGGGTGGATCACACATGCGGTGGCGTTGAAGGCCGACGGCCACGTCGCCACATGGGGCCAATGCTCGAAGGTAAACGATGTGCCTCGTGATCTGGACAACGTCGTCAAAGTCGTGGCCGCATCAACTCGTTGCCTCGCGCTTCAAGCCAACGGCAAGCTGCGCACCTGGGGCCAAGTCATCAACCACGTTGAATTGGCCGCTCATCAGGGCGAGTTCGTTGATGTGACCGCAGCCGATGCTGTTGACATCGGATTGACCAAGAACGGCGAGGCGTTCGGTCGGATGAGCCCCACAGCGAAGGCACGGCAGAAAGAATTCGGACCGTTTGTCGCCCTTGGCTCGACGAAGTCCGGCTTCTCTCCTGCGATCACTCGCTCCGGTCAGCTCTGTCAATTGCACGTGCCAGGGGACGAGAGAGTCATGCCGCCAGGCGATTTTCTTCGTCGCCGGTTCACTTCGTGGGTGGTGTTGAGCGGCACCACGCCACGGCGAACGGTGGCTTTTGACGATCAGGGTATCGTCGGAGTCTGGCCCGAATCGCAGGCCGCAGAGTTTGCCGGCATCACGGCCCTTGCCAACTGGGACGACTGCACGGCGATGCGCAAGACCGACGGCACATGGGTGTTCAAGGCGACGGAAAAACAGATCGATGCGGCTTACTGTGCCGAGCAGGCGAGGGACTGTGTTTCCGTTTCGCTCACGGACAAATACGCATTTGGCCTCAAGCCCGAAGCTGTCGTAGCGGCCGCAGCGGCAGCCAAGCAAGCCGACACCATCGCCACGATCCCGGAGCTAAAGACGCTGCACGAGCAGTTCGTGAAGCTGCAAGGCGAGCGCGTGACCGCGCCCTTCGAAGCCGATGTAGCGAAGCTGAACACCAGCTACCTCGGCGGTCTCGACCGTGAGATCGAGAAGGAGAAGAAAGCCGGCCACCTCGACGGCGTGCTGGCGCTTGAGGCGGAGAAAAAGCTGATCGTAGAACGAGCGTCCCGCTCGTCCTCCGACGCGAACGAGCGCGACGCTCGCTCTACGACGACACTGCCCATCCCCGCCGAAGACGACGACACCACGCCCGCCAGCCTCAAAGCCCTGCGCAAAATCTACCGCGAAACTTTTTCCAAACACGAAGCCACGCGCGCCGCCAATCTCAAACAACTCACCGATCCGCTCACGATCCGATTGAAGCAGCTCGAGAGCACCCTCACGCAGCAGAACCGCATCAACGAGGCGAAAACCGTGCGGGAGTATCGGGAGTCACTCGATCGGGCGCTCGAAAACGCCGCCGAAGTGTCGCCCTCGAATTTGATCCGGAGCGGAACGGACGATTCGTCACTCCCTTTCGTCCCGCCGCTCTCACGCAAGCCGGGCAAGCTTCACGGCTGGGGCCAGTTCCTGAACAAGCCATTTGATGTGTCGAAAGCAGAGAAGTATTCCGACTTCGTGCAGGTGGCGCTCACGGATTCGCAGTGGCTGGCGCTCAGGGCCAATGGTGAGACGGTGTCCACGGAGGGAGCTTACGACGGGATGAAGGGCGTTTATGCCATCAAAGCCCTCATCAACAATTTCACGTTGATCACCAAGAAGGGAGTGATTGCGACTGCCAACGGCACGCGGGAAACCATTGAGCCATCGGCCTGGGGGGGAGGGCGGCTCCGCGATGCGGCGGTGAGTGTTGGCGGGATAGAGGTGTTTGTGCGCGACGATGGCACTGTGCGGTTGCGGGACACGGGTCTCCGCAAAGGAAAGGCCGCCATTCAGCCCAATAAGGCTCACGATTTCACGAAGGAGATTCGGAACGCGGTTCAGTGCGCGACAGCGGGCCCGTTCACTTTTGTTCTGACGGCTGACGGGAAGACCTATGGCTGGACCGGCCCTCTGTTCAGCACCGACAAAGTGTCGGACCGAGATGTCTCACCGGTCGATTTGAGTGCTGTGCCTGCGGATGTACAGTCCATCGGTGCCGCGGCTGGCGGAGGAATCGCCGGGCTACGTTTGACCACCCGTTCGGGGAGTTACATGGAATTCAATTCACCCTATGACCAACTCAAGTTCGAGTCTGTCACGTTCAACCTTCCGCCTCCACCTGGCAGCGTAAAAGGCATGTCGATGCAAGGTGGTGGCATGGCTATTCTTCGGCTCAAGACCGGCATGTTTTACAACAATGGTGGCTCGAAAACTTCAGCTCAGATCCGAACCATGCCCGAAAGTACTGACATCGTAGCTGTCGTGAACACCTTCAATGACGCCAAGCTCGGCCAGGTGAACAACGAGTGCATCTTATGGGTTGAGTAAGCGCCGGTCGGCCGCCTTTGCCTGAATCCGATCCGAGCAGGTCTGGGAAGGCCCGTTTCCGCCTCGTTTCACAGCGGTCAATGAGGACCGCCCCGAAGCCGGAAGAACACATACACCGGCAACCCAAGCGCGATGAGCGCGAGGCCGAGCAGCGCCTCGAGCCGTGCGGTGATAAGCGTGTTCACCAGCAACGCGACGGCCACGAGAATGAAGACGACGGGGATGAACGGGTAGCCTGGCGTGCGGTAAGGGCGCGGAGCAGCGGACATTTTTTTGCGCAGTACAAACACCGCCGACGTGGTGGCGGCATAAAAAATCCAGCCGGCGAAGACGACGTAGTTCGTGAGCTGGTCGAACGTGCCCGAGGCGGCGAGCACGCTGGCCCACACGGCCTGCAGCGCGATGGCGGAGACGGGCACTGAGGTCTTGTCGCTCAAGCGCGCGAAACGTCGGAAGAAGAGTCCGTCCTTCGCCAGCGCGTAGGGGATGCGGGCATTCGTGAGGATGGAGCCGTGCAGCACGCCGATGGTGGAGAGCAGGAAGGCGAGCGAGATGAGCTGCGGCCCGCGGTCGCCGAGAAAGGTGCGCGCTGCTTTCGCGGCGACGGGCAGCGCATCGCGATGGAGGGAGGAGTTCGACGATTGGATCTCATCGATGGGCAGCGCATAGCAGTAGGCGAGGTTCACGAGACCATAGACGAGCAGCACGATGAACATGCCGAGGATCAGGGCGCGCGGCACATTGCGCTGCGGGTCTTTCACTTCGCCGGCCACCATCGGCATGTTGTTCCAGCCATCGTAGGCCCAGAGCGCAGCTAGCATCGCGAGGCCGAACGCCTGCAAGCCGCTCCACGCCGGTGTGCCCGCTGGCGTGCGCAGATGCGACCAGTCGCCGCCTTTGCTGAAGAAAAACACGCCCGCCACGATGCCGCCGATGGCCGCCACCTTCGCGATCGTGAGCAAGGTCTGAGTTTTGCCGGCAAAGGTCACACGACGGCAATTGAGCACCGAGAGCAGCAGGATCGCCGCAATAGCCACAATCTGCTTCATGCCAAACTCCCACTCCGTCGTCTGCCCGAAGAGACTCATCGTGCGCCGCGCCCAAACGGCATCGAGCGGCACGACCGATGACAGGAAGGTGGCGAATGCGACACCGAAGATGGCGATGGAACCCGACGCACCGATGAGGATGCGCATCCAGCCGAAGAGAAACGCCACCAGATCGCCATACGCCGCGCGCAGATACACGTACTCGCCGCCCGCGCTCGGCATGAGAGCGCCCAGCTCCGCGTACGAGAGCGCGCCCGCCAGCGAGAGCAGCCCGGCGGCGATCCACGCCAGCAGCGCCAGCCACGGCGAGCCCACCGCCTGCGCCATCGGCGCCATTTTCAAAAACACACCCGTGCCGATGATGGTGCCGATCACGAGCGCGGTCGCGTCGCGCAGGCCGAGACCGCGGATGAGCGCGGGTTCGGCCGGAGGCTTCGTTCGTGGGTCAGATTCCAAGGGCATGTCAGCAAAGTACGACGGGCTTCATCGCGCGCGTGTTGCCCATCAGTGCCATCGGCTTGCCGCCTCATCAACAGTCCGGCCGGCTGGCTGGCGCTACTCTGCCTGCCAGACTTTCACGTCGTCCAGCGACACGCTGCCTGCGGTCACGAAGCGGTAGCCGGTCTTGTCCATGTCGAGTTCGCTGTTATCGACGCTCGCCTTCAGGCCCGTGTCCGTCTGCACCGCCACCTTTGTGCCCTTCACCTCCACGAGCATCGTGTGCCACTCTCCTGGCGTGATCTTCCCCACGGCTTGCGCGAGCGATTCGGTCTTCGATTTCTTGTCCTTCTTGTCACGGTCCTTCAGGACGGTGAAGCCTTCGGCATTCACGGAAACGCGGAACAGGTGGCCCTTGGCGGAATTGTAGCTCAGAGCAAAACCTTTGCCGCCGTCAAACTTGAACGCAAACTGGATGATCGAATGGCGATTCGGCACCCCGAGCATGAGCACCGCCGGATGGTGATCGGACTCCTTGAACGCACCGGTGAGCGCGCCGTCCTTGACGGTCCATTCCCCCTTCGCCACCGACCACGTCTTCCCCAGACCCGCGGAGGCAAAGGCGTCTTCCGCCATCGACTTGCCAGGTTTTGCCACTACAGGACTGAGGGCCGTGTTCTTCTCCGCATGGGTGAAGGACGAAGACAGGGCGAAAACGACGAGCACGGGAATCCAGCGGGCGGCTTGCATGATGGTGAAGTAGTGCGACGCAGAACGGTCCGGTGGCGGGAAAATTGCGCCAAACGCTTCGCTGCATCTTCGCCAAGGATCGAATCTACGGGTGAATTCGTCCTTCGGCTGGTCACGAGCGAAACCGATGGACGATCGCCAGAGGTGGAATAGCATCGGCGGCCATGAGCAGGTTGTTGATTCCCACTTCGCTGGTGCTCCTGATCGCCATGCAATCGAGCGGCGAGGAGAAGCGGCCTACCCTCGAACAGGCGAAAGCGGACTATGGAGTGGCCGATGAGGAATTGAATGAAGCTTGGACGCAGGCGAAAGCGAAGCTGCCGCCGTCGGAGTTTGCGGAGTTGAAGGAAGATCAGAAGGCGTGGCTGGAGCATCGGGACTACATCGCCCTGTCGCCGGGCTACTCGGGAGTGGAATCCGATGCGAAGGAGCCAAAGAAGACGGTGGAGTATCTGAGCACGGCTGCGGCGCTGACGGAGGAACGCGTGATGTGGCTTAAGGGCTTGCTGCGCGGGGAAGGCGACTCATTGACTGGAAGGTGGTCGGACAGCTACGGCGGCCACATGGAGATCGTGGAGAAGGACGGGAAGCTGCATTTCACGATCGAAGTCGTGCGCGGGCCGACGGCGCATCTCGGTGGCATAGCAGGGATCGCGGCGTGGAATTATCCCATCGGATGGTTCAGCGACAAAGGACGCGACAAGGACAAGCCGACGGAAACGAATCTCGCCTTCCACCTGCGCAACAAGCGACTGGAAGTCGTGGGCGCGAACACGAGCGAGTATCACGGTGCGCGTGCTTATTTCGATGGCCGCTATGTGCGGGTGGCTGGTCTGGACGACAAAGCTCAGGCGAAGGTGCTGAAGGACGCGAAGAGCGGCGAGATCAGCGAAGAATGACGAAGTCTTGGCTGTGAGCGCGGCGAGGTTGTGTGTCTTTTTCGTCACACATCGCCATGTGAAAGGCTTGGGGGCTGAGTGAGGCTGGTGCCGTCAGAACAACAATATGAGCCAAACTCAATGGACGCCCGAAGTCCGGGCGATATGGGCGAAGCTGGAAGGTTTCCAGTTCGATGAAGACGACGCTGTGTTCGGTTTCGAAGCACGGCTGGCAAAGGAAAATGGCTGGAGCCGCGAGTTTGCCTCGCGTGTGATCCAGGAATACCGGCGGTTCTTGCTGCTCGCGATGTGCGCGGGTCATCCGGTGACGCCGTCGGAGGAAGTGGATCAGGCATGGCACCTGCATCTGGTCTATACGCGCAGCTACTGGGAGCGGCTCTGCCGCGATGTGCTGGGCAGGCCTTTACATCACGAGCCGACCAAGGGCGGCGTGGACGAAGGCGAGAAGTTCCATGCGCAGTATGAGCGTACGCTCGCTAGCTACCGCCGGTTCTTTGACGAGGCACCCACTGAGGATGTCTGGCCGGATGTCCGCATGTGCTTCAAGCCGAAGCGTCACCAGCGCGTGGATGTGCTGCGCCACTGGACGCTGCCGAAGCCGGAGTGGATCCGCCGATTGCGCCCCGGTCATGTCTTGCTCGTGGCGAGTGCGATGCTGGTGGCTTTCGGAGTGGTCGGCTGCCAGGAGATCAATGTTTTCGACTGGCGCGGGCCGGAGTTCCTCGAGTTTTTCGGGATCGGACTTCTCGTGGCGCTGCTGCTCTCGGCGATCACCGAATCGGCTGCGCGGAAGAAGATGCTCACGACCGAACCAGGTGAGGTGCCGACCGATCCGTATGAGATCGCGTTTCTCGGAGGAGGCGGGCGACGAATGGTGGACGCGGCTTTTGCATCGCTCTACTCGCGCAGGTTGCTGAAGTTCGAGACACCGCAGAACAGTCCGGCGAAGATTGGCTCGAACGAGCAGGCGGATGATGCAGCGATTCATCCAGTCGAGGCTAGGGTCCGTGCCGCTCTGCCCCGCCACCGAACGGCGGAGGTGCGCAGCGTGCGCGAGGCGTTGCGGCCGATCACGGAAGAGATGCAGCAGCGACTCGCCTCGCGCGGACTCGTGCTGAGGGATGAGCAGGTGTCGTATCTGCGATTCGTCGCCGCATTTCCGATGCTGGTGATGATGACTGCCGGAGTCGTGAAGTTTTTGACCGGCCTGAGCCGGGGGAAGCCGGTGCTTTTCCTCTTCTTCGGCCTCATTGTCAGTGTGATCGTGCTGGCGCTGCGGATGAAGTTTGTGCAGCGCAGGACCAAGGCTGGCGAGGCGGCGTGGTCGCAGCTCCGGGTGATGCAACCGCCAGCGGAACTGAAGAGTTCGATGGACTTTGCCAGAATGGAGCCGGCTGCCGCAGCGCTGGCCGTGGCGATGATTGGCTCAAGTGCTCTCGCAACGCCGACCTATCAGCCGCTCTACGACACCATTCATCGGCGCGGAGCCGGTGCGGACAGCAGCGGCGGCGGATGTGGATCGAGCGGATGCGGCTCGAGCGGATGCGGCTCGTCCGGCTGTGGTGGTGGAGGCTGCGGCGGCGGAGGCTGTGGTGGGTGCGGTGGTGGAGCCTGACAAACCACGAAGGGCACAGAAGACAGAGTCGTCGGACGGGTCAGACGCGGCCGACCCGTCAGACCAAAGTGCCATAGGGTGCTCTACTGCCACGAATTTGAGCGCGCGCACACAGCAGCGTCACCGTTTTCATTTCTCAGCCGCGTCTGCTGCGTCGTGTCAGCGCCCTGCGGAGTGGTACCCCCGGAAGGATTCGAACCTTCGACCAAAAGATTAAGAGTCTTCTGCTCTACCAACTGAGCTACGGAGGCAAGTTTGAGGGCGCGGAGAATAACAGGAATGCAGATTTGCGCAAGCTGCTGTTTGACGGAAATGCCAGAGGCGATACAATGACCGCCGCCCGACCCATTTTTACCTCGTGGTGTAACGGTAACACAGGAGATTCTGGATCTCTTATTCAAGGTTCGAATCCTTGCGAGGTAGCCACCCGGATGACGCGAAAACAGTGCGCCCGGAGTCCGCAACGAAGCCCCCGCAGGGCGACTGCTTTGCAACGGACGGGCAGCGATCTCGAATGCAGCACGACGAATGACGAATGGCCCGGCGATGAGTCTGCCGCCAGACGGACAAAGGAGGGCAGCGGCAGGCCATTGATGATGGCAACGCAAGCTTCGATTCAGTATCCACAAGCGGACTCCCCTTCGTCATTCGCCATTCACCGCCGCTCTCCTCGCGGGGCATTCACGGTTGAATGTTGATCGGTCAAAGGTCACTATTTGCCCGCATGTCAAAAAACCTCAGCCACCTCTCTTTCCGTCAGGGCGTCGAGAAAAACTTGTTCGAGCGCATGGTCGATGCCGCGGGTGAAGCGGGCACGGCGGAGCGCGGCGAGTTTGTGCATGGACTTGGCGAGGAGTCGCTCTTCGGCGATGCGGTAACGCTGGGTGCGGTGTCCTTTTACGACTTCACGAAGAAGGAGAACGCGAACAGGAAAGTCTTCGTCTGCAATGGCAGCGCCTGCCTTTGCGCGGGGACGCAGGACAAGCTGCATCACACGCTCGAGAAGAGTTTCAAGGCGGAGGAGATCGGCCATATCTGCTGTCTCGGCCGCTGCCATGAGGGCGGCGCGTTTCAGTATCAAGGCAAGAACTACAGTGGTCGCTCCGAAGCGGAGTTGGCGACGCTTTTCAAAGAGGGCAAGGGAGATGACTCGGACAATTATCTCGTCTTGTCCTCTCTCGAGACGCCGATCCTGACAGCACCGTTTCCCGGCATCGACGACTACTACGCGCCATTCAAGGAACTGATCGCCAAAGGTGATCGCGACGCGCTCGCGGCCGAGTTGAAGGAGAGCGGCTTGCGCGGTCGCGGCGGTGCGGGCTTCCCGATGCACTTCAAGTGGGCTGGTGCTCGGTCATCGCCGGGACCGGTGAAGTACATCGTTTGCAATGCCGACGAAGGCGATCCCGGTGCCTACATCGACAAGTATCTCATGGAGAAGCAGCCGCACTCCGTGCTGCTCGGCATGATGGTCGCCGGCTGGTATGCAGGCGCGGAGACGGGCATCCTTTACATCCGCGCCGAGTATCCTGACTCCGTGCGCATTGTGAATGAGGCCATCGCTGATCTGCAAAAGGCCGGCCTGCTCGGCGACAACATCTGCGGCAGCGGCTTCAACTTCCGATTCAAGACGATCAAAGGCGCGGGTGCCTACATCTGCGGCGAGGAGACGGCGCTGCTGTCGAGCATCGAAGGCCAGCGGCCGGAAGTGCGCACGCGCCCCCCCTTCCCTACGGTCGAGGGCTTGTTCCGTCGTCCGACCATCGTGAACAATGTCGAGACCTTCGCCAATCTGCGGGCGATCCTCACGCTCGGTGGCAAAGGCTACGCCAAAATCGGCACGTCGCAGAGCACGGGGCCAAAGCTCATCTCGCTCGACTCGCATTTCTCGCGTCCCGGCATCTACGAGGTCGCCATGGGCACGCCGCTCATCGACGTGATCGCGATGGCGGGCGGCTTCAAGACGAAGGTGAAGGCCATCCAGATCGGCGGCCCGCTCGGCGGCATCGTGCCGATCACGCATGTGGATCGCCTGACTGTCGATTTCGAGTCATTCAAGAAAGAAGGCTTCCTCCTCGGTCACGCGGGCGTCGTCAGCATTCCGGAGTCGATGCCGATGATCGAATACATCCAGCATCTCTTCCAATTCACTGCGGACGAGAGCTGCGGCAAATGCTTCCCTTGCCGACTCGGCAGCACGCGCGGCAAGGAACTCATCGTCAAAGCCCGCGGCGACAACAGCTTCAAGATCGACCGCGAACTCATGACCGATCTGCTCGACACGATGGAACTAACATCCCTCTGCGCCCTTGGCGGCGGTGTGCCGCTGCCGATCAAGAATGCTCTGGCGCATTTCGGTTCGGAACTGGATGGGTATTTCAGCGTGTAGCCATTCCGCCGCGTGAAGAAAAGGTGGTTCGTGCGCCTTGCCTCGATGGGAACTGGCCTCACCGCCATCGTTCCGTGGCTGATCGGCTCGACGTTCATTGCGCCTTGCAACCACAAGGTGGATCCGCCGCCAGCCGACCTGCCTTGCGAGGCAGTGAAGTTTCACAGCGGATCGGCGGCGGACATTCATGGGTGGTTCGTCGATGCAAAGGACGCACGCGCCGCCGTGCTTTTGCTTCATGCGTCCGGTGGCGACCGCACCAGCATGTTGCGACGCGCGCGCTTTCTCCATCAGGCCGGCTACGCCGCGCTCATGATCGACTTCCGCTGCCATGGCGAGAGCATCGCCGACGTGCGCACTTACGGATGGCGCGAGTCGCTTGATGCAATCAGCTCCGTCGGTTGGCTCCGCCATCGGATGCCGGACAATAAGATCGCCGTGATCGGCTTCTCGCTCGGCGGTGCCGCAGCGATCCTCGCCGGGGACAAGCTGAACGCCGACGCGCTTGTGGCCGAATCAGTGTATGGCGATCTGCGGAAGGCGATCTGGAATCGCGTGGAGATGCGAATCGGCACATTCGGAGCAGACTGCCTTTCACCGCTGCTCACCATGCAGGTGCCGTCGCGGATGAACCTGAAACTCGACGATGTGTCGCCCGCACGCTCGGCGGCATGCGTGCCATGTCCCGTGTTGGTCATCCACGGCGCGCTCGATCATCACGCACATGTGGAAGAGGGCCGCGCCATCTTCGATGCCTGCCCGAATTCTCGGAAGGAATGGTGGGAGATCGCAGATGCCGGGCACGAAGACCTGTGCCGCCACGAGGGAGAAATCTATGAGCGAAAGGTCCTCGCATTCTTGCACCGAGCACTTGACCGTGCGCCGTGATTGCCAGCATCACCGGCACACCGGATGAGCAAAGCCAGCCGTCCGACTCGACGGGAAATCCTCGACGCGCTCGAGGTCGAAGGTGATCTGCACCTCACGGATTTCATCCGGCGGCGGCTCGTGGCTTTGATCTGGCGACAGCCGGGTGAAGCACAGCCACCCGGAAGTGATCAAAGCTCTCCGAAGACTTTCTCGCGTACCGTCACGATGGCATCCAGCATGGCGTCCGCCTCCGCGCGCACTTTCTGATCGAGGCTGGATGCGCCGCGATTGTAGCGGCGGTAGAGGAGCTTCAAGTGCGCGCCGATTTCGTCCTTCGACATTTTCGCGGTGATACCGCACATGTCCTCCGGGGTGACGGGAGCTTTCTTTGGCGGCGGTGCGGCAGCCGGCTTCGCAGCGGTGACTTTGTCGAGCACACTGCCTTGCTTTGAAGGTCCTGGCGCGGGCTTCGCGGCGGGAGCAGGCGCAGGTTTCGCGGGCGCGGACTTTCCGCCGCCGAGCGACTTCGAGAGGGATTCCAAGACTCGTTTGAACATGACCGAAAAGGGTGTGGTGGATTGTTAGAGGCTGGTCAACGAGGAAGGCGAAATGGCAGACGCCGGAAGCTGGATTCCGAACGACCAACGGGCGCAATTCCAGCGATCGCGAAATCAGGGATGGTAGAATCAAAAACTATCCTTGTTCTCATTTCGAGTTGTCCCTTCCATTTTTCATTCGTCACCTTGTACTCATTCGATCCGCATCGCCCGCAGATGGTGCGTGCGGCGCTTGAGTTCTTCTTCGGAAAGCACGCCGGCACCCTTGTAATTCACCGCCAGCTCGCGGGAGCGTCCGGACTGCTTGTCCACCACAAGGGCGCGCACGCGCTGGTTTTCGTCGTAGCTGAAGGTGACGGCGATCTCGCAGCCCTTCGGGCGGTTCGGCGGCACGTCGAGCGTCAGGCGGCCGATGACATCGACGAACTTCGGGTCCTCGTCCTCGCCCTGTGTGATGTCCACCTCGATGAGCTTTTCGTTGTCCTCGCTCGTCAGATACATCTGCGTGCGCGAACAAGGGATGGGCGTGTTCTTCGGGATGACCACGGAGTTCTGGAGTTTTTCCTCACCGGTGGCCGCGTTGTAGATCATCGCCAGCGTCCCGTAGCTGGCATTGCACACCTCCTGAATGCGGCCGGATTTCCTGGCGAAGAGCGCGGCGCCGAGCGCCACGCACTCGTCCACATTGCCGCACGACTTGGGCGCCTTGGCGAAGTACTTTTCCAGCATGGTCTTCACCTTCGGCAGGCGCGTGCTGCCGCCGACGAGCACCACATGGTCGATGTCCGATGGCTTGAGCTTCACGGAGTCGAGCGCCTGCTCCACCAGCATGATGGTACGCGTGAGCATGCGGCGCACCATTTTCTCGAAGCCCTCGCGCGTGAGGTCGATGCGTGCAATGCCGCCGTCCTTGTCGTTGGCGATGGTGTCGTTCACGCGCTGGAGCTTCGAGAGCATCTTCTTCGCGTCTTCCGCGGCCTGGAGCACGCGGCGGCGGTGGCGCTCATCGGAGAAAAGCTCCGCGCCGGTCTGCTTGCGGTACTGCTCCTCGTAGGCGGTGAGCAGGATTTCGTCGAAGTTCCCGCCCCCGAGATGCCGCGCGCCTTCGGACGTGAGAATCTTGATGTTGTCACCACTCACTTCGAGGACCGTCACGTCCAGAGTGCCGCCGCCGAGGTCATACACGAGCACGCGGCCCTGCACGCCCTGGTTGTGCGCATAGTAAACCGCGGCTGCCGTCGGCTCGTTCACCAGCCGCTTCACTTTCATGCCGGCCATCTCCGCGGCAGCAATGGTGCTCTTGCGCGCCAGCTCGTTGAAGTTGGCCGGCACGGTGATCACGACTTCATCGATGTCGCCGATGATGCGCGAGCAGTCGCGCTTGAGCTTCGCGAGGATGAGCGCGGAGATTTCGGAGGGCGTCCACTTTTTGCCGTCGATGTCGATCAGATGCTCCGGATCGTCCATGTGGCGCTTGATCTGGAAGATCGTGCGGTCGGGATCGCCGCCGTCGCGCGCGGCGCTGCCGACGAGCTTCACGTCCTCATGCGCGTCGAAGTACACCACCGAGGGCGTCAGGCGCTCGCCATCCGCATTGGGCACGATCTCCGGGTTGCCGTCAGATTTCAGGTAAGCCAGCCCCGAGAGCGTGGTGCCGAGATCGATTCCTACAAATTGAGCCATGACGTATATGGGGCGGGTTAGATGCGATGCTGAAGGCGGTTACTGGCTTGAGGTCCTCACCTCCACCTTGCGGAGGATTACCTCGCGGCCGTCAGGGTGCGAATAAATAAAGCCTGGCCGGTAGTTCTCAATCACCTTCGCCTTCGACTTGCCCGGCACGCTGTCCACGATGGTGATGCGGTGCCGCAGTGCCACGTCCACCTCCGTGCCGGCGGCGACCTCGAATTCCGTGACGCCGTGCTGGTGCAGGATGTCCTCGAACGAAGCACGCAGCGTGCGGAGCTGCTGGTCGATGCCGCCGCCGTTCACTCCTGCATAGCGCTGGATGAGCACGTCGATCAAATCGAGACGTTTGATGAGATCGTTGGCAAAGATCAGCACGGTGGCCTCCTCGGTCGGCAGGCCGCGGCGCATGACCTCGTGCTTCTCTTCGAGTTCCATGAGCTGCCCGCGCAGCCGCTTCTCGATCTCCTGCCACTGCTTCATCTTCGCCTCGGCCGCGGCATAGTCGCCCTTGCGCTTCTCCATGGCGGCGAGGTCGCCCTGCAGCTTCTCGACGGACGCCACGCCCTGCTTCTCCACACCGGCCAGATCGTGTATGCGCCGCTCGAGGGCCTCGACGTTCGCCCGGCGCTCGAGATCGGCCTTCTCCAGCAGGTCGGCCTGCCGCTGCAGCTCCGCTTCGTATTTGCGGAACTCCGCCTCCGCCGCCGCACGCCGGTCGCGGTCGGTCTTCTCGAAGGCTTCCGCCTGCTTCTGCAAATCCGCCGCAAATTTCTTGAACTCGGCCTCAGCGGCCACGCGGCGCTCCGCACCGGACTGCTCCAACACGTCCGCCTGCCGTTGCAGATCCGCGGCATATTTCTTCAACTCCGCCTCGCCGGCCGCGCGCTCCTTCTTGATCTGCTCCATGCGCGCCAGCTCGCGGCTGAAGGTCTCCTGGAGCGTGTTGAGCTTCACCTGCAGCGCCAGCTCCTGCTCCGCCGCCTCCTTGAGCGACTTGCTCGTCTCCTGCTGGCGTGACTCCACCATCGAGAGCGCCTCGCTCATCGACATGAGCCGCCCCCCCGTGTGCGTGATCTCGGCAAACTGTGCTTCCACCGCCTTGATGCGGGCCTTGCCTCCCTCGCACTCCGCCTCCAGGGCGCGCACCTGCTCACGCTGCGCCTCGATCGTCTTCGCCAGCCGCTCTTCGTCCGCCTTCAGGCTCTGCACGCGGTCCAGCCGTGCGCGCATCTCGTCGTCGATGCCGCTGGCCTGCTTGCGGGCGGTTTCGAGGGTCTTGCGGTGCTCGTCGGTCTGTTTCTTCAAGTCCGCCAGCGCCGCCGCCGCGGACTCGTGCGCCTCCTGCACCGCCTTGAGCTTCGCATTCATGGCGTCCACTTCCTGCTGCGTCTTCATCACGCGGTCCTCGCGGATGCGGTGCGCCTCCTCTAGGGTGGAAATGTTAGCCTGCAAGTCGGCGAGCTTTTTCTTCGAGCCTTCGGTATCGACGTTCAGTCGGGTGACGAATTGAGAGGTCTCGTCCCGCTGCTTCGCCACCGTGGCCAGCTCGGCCCGCGCAGCCGCCAGCTCCTTCGTGAGCGCGGGGATGTCCTTCTTCAACTGCTTCTCCTCCGCACGCGCGGCCTCCAGCGCCTGCTCGGCTGCGGCGCGCTTTGTCTCGGCCTGCTCGAGCACCGCGGCCGCCTTCTCGACGCGCTTCTCCGCATCGGCGCAGCGGGTCTCCTCGGCCTTCGCGCGCTTCGCGAGATCGTCGCCCTTCGCCTTCTCATCCGCCGACTTTTGCGTCAATGCTGCCAGGTCCGACTGCAGCCTTGCCTGCTGTTTCGCAAGATCGGCGAGCGTCTTTTCTTCCGCGAGGCGCTGGCGCTCCGCCTCCTTCAAGCCCGTGGTCGCATTCGCCAGACGGCTCTCGACATCCCCGAGCTGCGTGAGCCGCTTCTCAAGCGACTCCACCTTCGGCGCCAGTTCCGCGAGGCGGGTTTCAGTCCGCTTCATCGTCTCCAGCCTGCCGGCTGTCTCGGCGTCCAAAGTCTTGCGCTTCTCCGCGATGCTGGCGTCCAGTCCGGCCGACTCCGCGCGCAGTGTTTCGAGCTGCTTTGCCGCCGCATCTTGCTCGGCGCGTGATTTCGCCTGCACCGACTCCAAATCCGCCGCCGCCTTCTTCAGAGCGGCGGCGGTTTCCTCGCGTTGCTTCTCCAGCGCGGCCAGCTCATCGCGCGCACGTTTCGCATCGGCCCCGAAGCGTGCCACCTCGGCCTCGAGTTCACCCTTCTGCTTCTTCAGCGCTTCTGCCTGCGGCTGCAGCTCTTTGGTTTCACCTGAGAGCTTCTCGAACAACGTCTGCACGTCCTTGAGCCGCCCATCCGTGTCCGCCAGTGCCGCGAGTTTCTTCTCAATCTCCGAATTCTGTTTCGCGAGGTCTCCACAGCGCTTCCTGGCTTCGGCCTCCTGATCTTCGAGAACGACGACGCTCGCGCGCTTCGCCTCCAAGGCATCCTCGACGCGCCGGAGTTCCTCCAAGGTCGTGGCGATCTTCTTCTGCTGATCGCGCTCGTCGTTCACGAGTTTCGCCACGGCGGCTTCGAGCACCGACGATTTCTGCTGCACTTCGTTCCATGAAGCATTGTGCTTCACAAACAATGCCTCGGCCTCGGCCGCGGCCTTTTGATTCATCGCAGCCAGTTGCGCCGTCTGCTCCAGCTCGCTCCTGGCCTTTGTAATCTGCGCCTGCAGGGCGTCGATCTCGCCCCTCAACTCGTCGCGCGATTTTTCGAGTCGCGCGCTCTCGTCGGCGAGCGACTTCGCCCGCCCGTCACTTTCTGCCAGCGACTTGCCGGCAGCCTCCACGCGCGCCGTCAGTTTCCCCATTTCGTCCTCCAAATCCGCGCGCTGCGTCTCCGCCTGCTGCACGGCGGACTCCGCCGCCGCGCGACGGGACTGGAGAGACTTCACCAGCGCGTGCTGCGCTGATCCCTGCTCAGCCAGCGTCTCGAGTTCGGCAGTCTTCGCATTCTTTTTGTCTTCGAGATCGGCGATCACCGACTCAAGCTGCGAGCACTGCGCCTCAGCCCGCTTGAATGCCTTGTCAGCGTCACGCGCACGTTCCTCCGCGTCATCAGCTTCCGCACGTCTCGCAGCCAAAGCGGCCTCCGCTACCTGGATGCGATCTTTGTGCTGGGATTCTGTCGCCGCCAGGCCCAGCACCGCGGCTTCGAGCGCCGCGGCCTTGTCCTTCAAATCCTTCCAGCCCGACTCGTGTTGAGCAAACAGCGCCGAAGCCGCCGTCGCAGCCTCATGCTTCTCGGCGTGCAGCTTCGTCGCCTCGTCGAGTTCCCGCCGCACACGCGCGATCTGCTCGTGCAGCGCGGTCGCCTGCGTCTCGGCCTCGGTCCTAGCCCGCTCAGCTTTCTCCGCATCGGCGGTGAGCGCCGCGAGCCGCTCCTCGGTCTTCCTGGCGAGTTCCTGCTGCGTGCGCAGGAGGCTCTCCACGTCCACCAACTTCGCCTGCGCGGCCTGCATCTGGCGCGCGGCCTCCTGGTGCTGGTGTTCCGCATCCGCGACGGCCTTCGCCTTGCCGTCGATCTGAGACTGCGCGTGCTCGAGATCAGCCCGCGTCTGCGTAAGCTTCAGCGTCGTCTGCTTCAACTGCTCGTCAGCGGTCGTCCGCTTTTTCTCAAGCTGCTGCCCCTCGTCCGCAAGCGCCTGCAATCGCTGCTCCGCCTCTCCCAGGAGCTGCTGCCGGGAAACAAGCAACGCCTGCGCCTCAGCCAGCTTCTTCTCTGCCTCCTGTGTCTGGGCGGTGACCGACTTCACCTTCGCATCCGCGTCAGCGGCGGCCTTCTGGTTCTCGGCCGACTGCTTCGTGGCGGCATTGAGTTCCTCCCTCGCCTTCGCAAGCAGCACCGTGAGCGCCTGCAATTCCTCACCGGCCTTCGCGCGCTTCGTCTCCGCATCGCGGCTGTCTGCATCGAGCGACTTCGCACGCTGCTCGGCCACCGAGACGAGCTGCTGCTGTGAAGCGAGCGCCGCCTGTACTTCAGCAAGCTTCTTCTCGCCCGCCTGCACGCGCTCCTCGATGTCCTTCACCCTCGCCTCCGCTTCGGACGCCGCCTGCTTCTTCTCCGCGCTGACTTTCGTCGCCGCATCGAGATCGGCCTTCGCCTTCGCCAGTTCCGCCGTCAGCGATTCAAGCTGGCCGCTCGCTTCACCGCGCCGCTGCTCGATCTGCCGCGTCTCGTCGGCGAGGTCCTTCAATCGTTGCCCGGCCTCCGCCACGAGTCGCTGCTTCGACTCCAGCGCGCCCGCCGCTTCCGTGTGCGAACTCTGCGCCGTGGCGAGCAAGGCGGAGACGGCCTGATGCTTCGAGTCGGTTTCCTTGAGCGCCGACTCGGTTTCCTCATGGCGCTTTGCCAGCGTTTTCAACAGCGCGTGCTGGGCCGCGCCCTGCTCGGTGAGCTTCGCCAGCTCCTCGCTCTTCGACTCGCGCTGCTGGTTGAGGCTCACGACGAGCGCGGCCAGCTCCGTGCGCTGCGCTTCCACGGCCTTGAGCGCCTTGCTTGCATCGCCGAGTCGCGAATCAGTCGCGGCGAGTTCGTCCAGCTTCTTCGTCAGCTCGGCCTCGCGCACTTTGAGTTTCTCGACACGGACCTCGACCTCCTGCAGTTCGTTCGTCTTCGCGGCGATCGCCGTCTGTGACTCGGCGGTGCGCGCCTTCAGCGTCGCCTCGGTCGCGGTGATCTGCCCGCGCAATTCTCCGAGCTGTGCTGCCTGCGCGGCGGCCTCCTGCTTTGTCTTCTCGACCGATGCACGCGCATCGTCGAGCTGCCTGGTCACCTGCGTGAGCGTCTGGCTTTTCTGCTCCGCCTCGCGCACGCGCGCCTCCGCTTCGACTGCGTTCTTCGTCAGTTCAGAGATGCGCGACTCAAGACCGGCCGCGTTCTTGCGCAGCGAAGCAAGCTGGTGCTCCGCCAGCTCCTTCTCCGCGGCGAGCTGGCGCGCCTGCGTCTCGATGGACTGGCGCTCTTCGCGAGCGGCCTGCGCCTCGGCGCGCCGTTGCGCGAGGAGCTTCTCCACGCTGGCCATCTCGCTCTGTGTCGTCTTGTGCTGCCCGAGCAGGGCGGCCAGCGCCATCTCAGCGGCGGACTTCTTCGACTCCAGATCACCCAGCGACTTCGATACATGGCCGAGCTGCTGCTGCGTGCCGCTGAGTTCCGACACACGCACCTCGTGCCGCGTGATCTCGCCCTGCACGTTCTTCAACCGCGCCTCCGCAGACTGCGCCGCGGCCTGTGCGTCGGCCAGACGCTGCTCCGCCTTCGCGGCCTCCGCCTGAGTCCTTGTGATGTGCGACTGCGCATCAGCATCGCTCTTCTGCAGATCGCCAATGCGCTTCTCAAGCTCGCGCAGCTCTCCCTGGCGCGCGTCATGCCGTCCGTTCAGCGATGCGAGCGCGGCTTCAAGCTCGCTCTTCTTTGATTCCAGATCAGCCAGCGCCCGTGTAATGCCGCCGAGCTTCTGCTGCGTGCCGGAGAGTTCCGTGACCTTCGCCTCGTGCGCGACGGCCTCCGTGCGCAGGGCACCGAGCCGCCCCTCCGCCCCTGCCACCTCGGCGCGCAATTCCGCCAGCCGTTTTTCCAACGACGAGACCTCGCCGCGCTTCGCCGCCTCGTCTCCCATCAAAGCCGCCAGCGCCGCATCGAGCGCGCCCTTCTTCGACTCCGCATCCGCCAGCGACTTGGCCGCACCACCGAGCCGCTGCTCCAAACCCGCCAGTTCGGCCGCCTTGCCTTCGCGCTCCGCGATGTCCTTCGCCAGCGCAGCCGCACGGGCTTCCGCCGCGGCAATCTCGCGTGCGATCTCGTCACGCCGCCTTTGCGCCTCCGTGGCGGACTTCTCGTCGGCAGACTGCTTTGCCGCCAATGCCGCGACCGCGGCATCAAGCGCGCCGCGCTTCGATTCAAGTTCGGCGAGCGACGATTCGAGCACGCCACGCTTCGCCTCCAATTCGGTGAGCGACGAGCCGAGCGTCGCACGCTTCGACTCCAGTTCCGCCACCGATGCCGCCACGCCGCCGAGCTTTGCATGCTCTCCGGACAAGGAGGCCACCCTCGCCTCCTGCGAGGCTGCCTGCTGCCGGACAGCAGCCAGTTGCGCCTCGGCTGCGGCGATGTCATCGCGCAGTGACGCCGCACGTTTCGCGGCTTCCTGTTCCTCCGCCGCAAAGCGCCCGGCCTGATCTTGTTGCGCCTTCGCGCTCTCGGCGGCGCGCGAGCGGCTGGCTTCGGCATCGCGCTGCGCGGTGGCAACGTCCTTGCGGGCCGATTCGATGCCTGATTGCAACGCCGAGAGTTCCGCCTTCGCGGCAGCGACTGCGGCGACGGATGACTCCAGCTCTGACTTGTTCTTCGCAAGCGCAGCGGCCTCCGCCTTCAATCCGGCGAGCTTCGCGGCGGTTTCATCCGCATCCTTCTTCCCACGGGCAAGTTCTTCGTCCCGGGCCGCCCGCGCCGCTTCACGTTCGCGCTTGAGCTTCTCGATCTCTTCGCGGAGAGCCGCGGCTTCGGCGGCGGTCGCGCCTGCTGGCGATGCCGGAGGTGTCACGCCTGCTGGCGGTGGCGGCGGCTTCGTTGCCAGCGTGGCTGCCGGCGTCTGGCCTGCGACCGAAGGCTTTGGCAGCGGCACGGTGGAAGGCGGCGGTGGAGGGGGCTTCGCCGGCGCACGGGAGAGCGGCGCCTTCGTCGGCTCCACCTTCGATGTATCGGGAGCCGGCACTTCCGGCGCGGGCGCGATGGTGAGCGGCTCCTTCACCCGCACAGACTCTGTATCTCCGCGGCGTCCATCCGTGCGGGCGGGCTCCGCCTTCGCGGAAGGCGCGGCCTTCAGCGTCTCGGACGAGGTGGAGTCTTTCGCCGCACGATCCCGGAAGCGCGCGTGAAGCTGGCCGAAGCTGACCTTGTCACCGCCCTTCACCCGGGCGCGGGTGACACGCTTGCCGTTGACGAAGGTGCCGTTGGAGGACTTCAGGTCCACCACCTCGTAGGTGCCGTCCGGCTGGCGGACAAACTCCGAGTGAAAGCCCGAGATGAAAGTGTTGTCGATGACGATGTCGTTGCTGGCATCACGCCCGAGGGAAAGCCGGTCCTCAAGCAAATCGAAGACGAACTCATTGCCGTCGTTGAGATTGAAAGCCAGATAAGGCATGCGCCGCAGGAAAAGCCAAGATATTTAAGAAAGGCGAAAATAATGACTCGCAGCGGGCTTGGCAATCTTTATCCAATGACGAGACGGAAAACTGCGCCGGAGGCGGGTGGCGCAGTCACGCAATTCAGACGCGTGCCGCCATAAGAAAGAAGAGCGCGGGGATCAACCGCGCTCTTGATCTCAACGAGCAGACGAAGCAAAACGAATCCTCACTTCGCAAAAGGACTCGCGGCGATTTTCTTGAAGCTTTCGAGGAGCTTCATCACGCCGTCCTTCGGGCCGGTGAATTTGATGAAGACATTGGCCTCGGCGGCGGGGACGATGGCACCGAGCAGGGCGTAGCCGGCCTTGGGTGTCTTCGGGCCGAAAGGCGGGCCGTCAAGGTAGGTGCCGGTGGCTTTGACGACGGTGATCTTCTTGTCGCCAACAGTGACCTCCTCGCGGTTTTTCTCGGGCTCGCCTTCAAACTGGGAAAACCAGCGTGTGACATTCGCCTCAACATCGCCGCCCTGCCCAGCTCCGAAGTAGTAAAAGACTGCCTCCGCTGGTTTATCGGAGCCTTCCACGGCGACCTGCAATGTGCCGGCGCGCATCGGCGAAGATGATTCCACCGCTTTCCAAGGCGGGGCGAACTTGAACTTGAGATCAGCCACTGTGAGCACGGCATCCTCTCCGGATGCGGAAAGCGTGGCCAAGGTGAAGAGCGAAAGACCGATGAGGGGTTTCATGGAGAGGATGTTGAGCAAGGGACATGGCATGCGGGATTGAGGACGAAGCGCAGAGACCGTGGCCGATCTCACATCCCGCATCCCGCAGCCGCTGCTGATGATCACTTCGTCACCTTCAGAACACCGCGCATGAGGAGCCAGTGACCGGGAAAGGTGCAGGCGAAGGGATAGTCACCCGCTTCGGCAGGGGCGGTGAACTCGAGACTCCCGCTCTGGCCGGGTTGGACGAGTTTCATGGAGGCAAGGATGTCGGTGCTCTCCGGAATATAGCTCTTTTCCATGGCCTTGGGATCGCTGAGCATGGCATTGGCCAGGGCACCGACCTTGTCGAGCGTTCCGGGCTTCATGAGAATGAAGTTGTGCGGCTGCGGGACGATGCCCCCTGTGTTGTTAAGCGTGAGCTTGACCTTTTGGCCGGCCTTGACGGTGAGTTCGGTCTTGTCGTAGGCGAGCGGAGAGGCCGGATTGGCGCTGGGCTTGAGTTCGATGGTGGCATCCTCGGCAAATGCGGCTGCGGAGAATCCGAGTGCGATGACGAGGCTGGCGACGGTGACGCGTGCGATCATTGGGCGTGTTTGTGGGTTTGTTTTTTGGATTGAGTTCCCGCCGGAGCGGCGGGTGGCTAATCGAAGGACAGGGCGGTTTTTTTTCAACCAATATTCACGCCGGGCCAAATCCGACGCAGCGAAAGTAATGCACGGTGCATCGCGTTTCGGGTGCATGGAATTCAGAGACACTGCCCTCGCCACTCACAGAGCCAGCCGCCGGAGTTTCCTCCGGGGAGCGGGCGTGATGCTGGGCCTGCCAGTGATGGAGTCGCTCGCGCCCCGCGGATTTGCGGCTGCCAAGCCGGCGAAACCACCGGTGCGCATGGCTTTCCTGTACATTCCGAACGGCGTGAATGTCGATGAATGGATGCCGACAGGCGAAGGCACCGGGTATCAGATGTCGAAATCACTCAAGGTCATCGAAGAGCACAAGGCTGACTTCACCGTGGTATCGGGTCTGTGCCATGACTGGGCGCGGTCGCATGGGAATGGCGGCGGCGACCACGCACGGGCGACGGCCTCGTTCCTCACCGGCTGTCAGGCAAAGAAGACTGCGGGGGCTGACATTCACCTGGGCATCTCAGTGGACCAGATCGCGGCGCAGCAGATCGGCCGCTTCACACGGCTGCCTTCCTTGGAACTGAGCACCGACGGCCAGCGCAGCGCCGGACGTTGCGATTCGGGCTACAGTTGCGCCTATCAGTTCAATCTCGCGTGGCGTTCCGATACGCAGCCGATGGCGCCCGAGATGGATCCGCGGCTCGTCTTCGAACGTCTGTTTGGCTACGGTTCATCAGGCAAAGGCCCTGATGCGGCACGGCGTCAACGTCTCCAGAAGAGCGTCCTCGACATGGTGCTCGGCGAGGCGAAGAGCATCGCCAGCAGGGCGAACGCGGCTGACAAGCGGAAGCTTGATGAGTACCTGACGGCAGTGCGCGACATCGAGCAGCGCATTGAGCGTGCCGAAAAAGCCACGGCGCAACTTCCGGACGTCCACGCCCCGGCCGGCGTGCCGGACAATTATCAGGAGCACATGCGCACGATGTTTGACCTGCTCACGCTTGCCTTCCAGACGGACAGCACGCGCATCGCGACCTTCATGCTGGCGCACGATGGCAGCAACCGCAGCTTCTCCGAGATTGGGGTGCCCGACGGCCACCACAGCATCTCCCACCATCAGCGCGACGCCGAGAAATTGCGCAAGATCGGTGAGATCGACCGCTTCTACCTCAAACAGTTGGGCTGGTTTCTCGCCAAGCTAAAGGCAACGAAGGACGGCGAGGGCTCCCTCCTCGACAACTCCATGATCGTCTATGGCGGCGGTATCAGTGATGGCGACCGCCACGACCATAGCCGCCTGCCAGTCATCCTTGCAGGCAAGGGCGGTGGCACTCTCACGCCTGGCCGGCGCATCGTGCTTGATGGCGAGGTGCCGATGACGAATCTCTACCTCTCCATGCTCGAACGAATGGGAGTCAAAGCCGAGCGCATCGGCGACAGTACCGGACGGCTCGAAGGAGTCTGATTCGGGAACGACCTCGGGGTACCTGGAACTTGGCGGCACTGCGGCCGCCAACGGGTCGGTGATCTGTGCGTCGGGATATTTTCCGATTTTCGATTTGTCAGTCACTGGCCCTGAAGGGTTCCGACAGGAGCCGGCATTTGCCGCGCCGTGGGCCAGGCTCATGCGGCAAAATTTGGTTTTGATCAGTCTTTAGTTTTCATTCCAACAATAAAAGAGGCCCATAAATCCAAACATCGGCAATAATTGCTTTGCAAAGTTGCGCCGTATTTTGTAGAATTTTCTCTCGACAGCGAAGGTTGAATTTTGTTTTCTTAAAAACTCCCTCGATTCCTCAGTTTCAAAAAGCCGTGCCGCCCGCCAACACCCTATCTGCAACGAGCCAGCCTGAGCAGGAGAGGTTTGATCATTACCTCATCGCGCGAAATCGCGACGGTCAGCCGATTCAGTTGTCGCGATCAAGCGACGAGTCGGCATTTTTGGCGTTCGATCTGCACTCGCGGCGGCTGGTAGAATTGCACGTCATTCACGGCGGTCACAATGACGACCCGGCCCGGAGGCGCTCGTCCTACGAGCGAGCTGTGCAGGCTGGTGAACTCCGCGGAGGAAGCTTTCCCCGAATTCTCGAGGTGGGAGAAGACGACGGACTGGTTTACTACTCCAGCACGCTGAACGATGGGGAGTTTGTGGAAGACTACATCGCGCGACGAGGCGCACTGCCGCCGGCGACGGCCTTCTGCATGCTGCTGCAACTGCTGGAGGACCTCGTCCCTCTTCAAAGCTACCACCGGCTGGTGTCCAGGCTGCGGCTGAACCGCCTGCTGGTCACCGCACTGGAGGACACATTCCTGCACCTGCGAGCATATGACTACGGGCTGGCGGAAAAGGAGCAGCGCTCCGATGGCGACCACAAGCGCCTCGCCGCCGAAGTGTGCGAGCTGATCTTCCTCCTGCTCACCGGCAAGACCTACGGTGGCGACAATCCGGACCGCTATCCGGCGCTCACCTGCCTGCCGTCGGGCTTGCGTACGACCTTGCGCACGGTGCTCCCTGACAAGTCGCAGGCCCCCTCGACACTGGAGAAGCTGCGTGATGACGTGCGCGAAGCATTCGCGGCGCTGGTGAGCAACTTGCAGACCCGCAGTACCCGCAAGCATGTGGTGGTCACCAATGAAAACGCGCTGCCGAAATCCCAACTCCAGGATCTGCTGCTCGAGAGCATCCCGCTCGATGCGCTGCTCACAGGCCGCTTCACCGTTGAAAACGCGGACATCGCACGCCGCTATCCGTTCTCCATTCCGGCGCGCAATTTGAAGAACGACCAGCCGGTCACCGTACACCTGCTGCCTCCGTCACGCATCGTGCCGAAAGATCACTACGAGGCCGTGCCCTTGCAGATGTGGCGTTTCGATCCGCAGAAGCATCCGAACATCCTGCGCTCGCTCAGCGTGTGGGAGAATCCGGACTGGACGTTCCTCACCGAGGAGCGCGAGGGCGGCTTCGCCCTCAGCCGCCTCATTGCCGAGCGAATCACGCTGAATCCGGCGGAGGTGCTCGTGCTGCTGAAACAAGTTCGCGACGGCATCGGCCAGGCGCTTGAGTGCGGCGTGCAGCGTGTGGACCTCCATCCGTCAAACATGGTGCTCCTGCTCGCCAAGGCGGCAACGATGCAGCAGCGTGAATTTGACCGGCTCATGCAGAAGCGCATCGACGCCTGGCCGCCGTTCAAGCTCAAGCTGCGCCCGCATCTAACGATGCGCAGCCTCTACGAGCCGCTGCTTGCCGACCTGCCCTCCATGGGCGCGCAACACGATCAGGATTTCCGCAGCCGCTCCTTCGTCGCGCTGGCGGCTTATATGCTCACCGGTGAGCGCCTGAGCGGCCGCTCGATCGAGTTCCCCGAGACTGTGCCACAGCCGCTCGCCCAATACATCGCCTCGGCGCTCGAACTCGCACGCACGCCGGACGCCACCCCGACTCCTGACGAGTTCCTCGCCGGTTTTGAAAAGCTCGCCGCCACCTCCGACCAAAGTGGTCTGGACGCCGGCTTCCTCCGTGGCCCGGCCGTGGCGCACGCGGACATGGAGAGCGCCGGTTCCGTTTCCGATTTCGACGAAGATGCGGGCGACACCGGGCAGGCGCCTGCTTTTGTTCCGTCGAAGTACCAACCGCGCGCGTTCGGCATCGGGCGCGAGCCGCCGAAAAAGAAGAGAGCGGCTGCAATCTTGATCTGGGGCGGCGTCGCTGCGGCGCTGATTGTAACGATTGTCGCGCTGACTGCGGGCGACTCGAGTCCCCCCGCGACACAGGACGGCACGAATGCAGTCGCTTCTGCGGATGGTGCGCCCGCTAACGCCAGTGGCGCGCAACCCGCGAAGCCACAGGGAGCGGCAAAAAAGATGCTCATCATGATTCGCAAAGCCATCATCCCCACCCGTGAAGAGATCGACGATCTGCGCCGCAAACAGGCCGAGGCACTCAAGACCGAGCGCGAGGCAGCGATGAAACCGGAAGGAAAGCTCGCCGAACGCAGCTCGGCTCAATGACACGCCCGGCACTGGCACGAAAAATTTTGCCGGCCCGCTCTCTGCTCTTGTTTTCGCGAGATTCGCGACGCATCTTGCGCACCCGCTCGTTCGCGCACGCACGGCTCTTTCCACACCAACACACCACTCAAAGAGGACTGACTGATGAAGGTTAACAACACGATCGTCCTGTCCGTCGGACAGGCTGGAAACCAGATCGCCGCTTCGTTCTGGAAGACCATCTGCCAGGAGCACGGCATCGACCCGCTCAGCGGACAGACTGCGAATGGACAGGACCCTCGCGGAAACTGGGGCGCATTCTTCACCCGCCTCGGCGATGGCACGGGCGGCAGCTACGTCCCGCGCGCCGTGATGGTGGATCTCGAACCGAGCGTGATCTCGCATGTGAAGTCAGTGTCCGGATCGCTCTTCAATCCCGCCAACCTCATCAGCCGCACCGAGGGTGCCGGCGGCAATTTTGCCATCGGTTACCTCGGCGCGGGGCGTGAAGTCCTGCCCGATGTGATGGCGCGTCTCGATCAGGAGATCGACAAATGCGACAACGTCGGCGGCATCATCATCCTCCACTCGACGGGTGGCGGCACGGGCAGCGGACTTAGTTCGCTCATCATCGAGGCCATCAAGGAAAAGAACCCCGAGATACCCATCCTCAGTTGCGCCATTCTGCCGTCACCGCAAGTCAGCTCCGTGGTCACGGAGCCTTACAACACCGTCTTTGCCCTCAACGCTCTGCGCCGCACTGCGGACGCGTGCCTCATCTTCGACAATGAAGCGCTCTTCGAGCTGGCGCACCGCAAGTGGAACATCGAAAGCCCCACCGTCGATGATCTGAACCTCCTGATCACCGAAGCGCTCGCGGGTCTCACCGCCTCCATGCGTTTCAGCGGCTTCCTCACCGTGGAGATCAGCCTGCGGGAACTGCTTACCAATCTGGTGCCACAGCCCTCGCTGCATTTCCTGATGTGCGCCTTCGCGCCGCTCACGCCTCCGGATCGCAGCAAATTCGAGGAGATGAGCGTCGAGGACATGATCCGCTCCCTCTTCGACAACGGCTCCGTCTTTGCCGCATGCTCGCCGATGGAAGGCCGCTTCCTTTCCACCGCCGTACTCTACCGCGGCATCATGGACGACAAGACCGTGGCAGACACCGCGCTGGCGAACATCCGCGAGACCCTGCCGCTCACCTACTGGATCCCCACCGCGTTCAAGATCGGCTACGTCGAGCAGTCCGGCGTCTCCCATCGCAAAAGCATGGTGCTGCTGGCCAACAACACCGAGATCGCCCGCGTGCTCGACCGCATCTGCGCGAACTTTGACAAGCTCTGGCAGCGCAAAGCCTTCGCAAACTGGTACCTGAACGAAGGCATGACCGAGGAGCAGATCAATGCACTCCGCGCCTCCGCGCAGGAACTCATCCAGAGCTACCAGGTCGCGGAAGAAAGCGGTGCAAAGGCCAAGGTACAGGACGCCGGCCGAGGTGCCGCCGCGATCTCAAAGGCCGCCGCACCCGCCGCCAGCATCGCCCCCGTTCCCGAGCTTGCGCCAGACGAGCCGCCCTCATCGGGCGATCCAGGAGTCGTCAGCCTGCGCGAGCTGGTGGACCGCCGCCGCGCATGAGCCACGCATCCCTTTTCAAACAGCAGCAGAACAAGCAGCACACCTATTTCCAAGGAGGACCACACGAGTGAGAGAGATTCTGAGCATCCACGTCGGCCAGTGCGGCAATCAGATTGCCGACCGCTTCTGGCGTCTTGTACTGCGCGAGCACGGGCTCAATGAAGCCGGCGTCCCGAAGGACGGCGGCCACGCCTCGGCCGCAAACTCGAACATGGAGGTCTTCTTCCACAAGGTGCGCGAAGGGAAGTACGTCCCCCGCGCCGTGCTCGTCGATCTGGAGCCCGGCGTCATCGCCCGCATCGAAGGCGGTGACATGTCGCAGCTCTTCGACGAAGGCAGCATCGTGCGCAAGATCCCCGGTGCAGCGAACAACTGGGCGCGCGGCTACAATATTGAGGGCGAGCGCGTCATCGACCAGGTGATGAACGTCGTCGATTCCGCCGTGGAGAAAACCAAGGCCCTGCAAGGCTTCCTTGTCACGCACAGCATCGGCGGCGGCTCCGGCTCCGGCCTCGGTTCCCTCATCCTCGAAAAGCTCCGCTCCGCCTATCCGAAGAAGAAAATCTTCACCTTCTCCGTCGTCCCCTCGCCGCTCATCTCCGACAGCGCCGTGGAGCCCTACAATGCCGTGCTCACCCTGCACCGCATGCTCAACAACGCCGACGCCGCCGTGGTGCTGGACAACGAAGCGCTCTTCCGCATCGCAAAAGCGAAGCTCCGGCGCAGTCCGAACTACATGGACCTCAATCACATCATCGCGCTCATCATGTCATCGGTGACCGCGTCCCTGCGCTTTCCCGGCAAGCTGAACACCGACCTCGGCGAGTTCGTCACCAACCTCGTCCCCTTCCCCGGCAATCACTTCCTCACCGCCTCCTTCGCGCCCATGCGCGCGACCGGCCAGGAGCAGGGCCGCATCGAATTTGCCGACCTCGCCAAGGAGACCTTCGCGCAGGAGAATTTCACCGCCGCCATCGACTGGACCGGCGTCTATCTCGCCGCCTGCGCCCTCTTCCGCGGCGACGTGCGGGCGAAGGAGGTCGATGAAAACATGGCCGCCATCCGCAAGACGCTGAACTACGCCTCCTACCTCCCCGCGCAGGGCGGCCTCAAGCTCGGCGTCGCCGAGACCGCGCCCGAGGGCTTCGCCTCCAGCGGCCTCGCCCTCGTCAACCACACCGGCATCGCCGCCGTCTTCGAGCGCCTCGTCTCGCAGTTCGACATCATGTTCGACAATCACGCCTACACCCACTGGTACGAAGGCGCCGGCGTCTCCCGCGATGCCATGTCCGCCGCCCGCAACGCCATCGCCAGCCTCGCCAAAAGCTACCGAGACGCCAGCTAGCCAAATCCTGCCCGCCCTCGCCGCCCCCTCCGTCCTTCACCCCTCGCCGTGGACTCCGCCCTCGAGAAACAGATCGCAACCGCCGCGCACGCCGTAGAAGACGCGCGCCGCCGCGCACATTACGATCCGGCTTCCATCGGCGAACTCATCGAGCAGATGAGCGTGCTGGCCGACCTGCGGCAGAAGGAAGGCGACTTCAGAAAGGCCGAGTCGCTCTATCGTGAGGCATTGTTTCGCGTCCAGGAGACGCGCAAGCCAGACCAGGCCCTCATCGCCGGCATCTGGTCCCTCATCGCCCACTTGAACGACCGCTGGGGCCGCATGGACGAGGCCGCCAAGGCATACGAGAAAGCCCTCGAGATCGGCGAGAAGCACGGCCTCCACGACAGCGACGCCATCGCCACCATCAAGAACAACCTCGCCGTCATCTTCAAAACCCTGCGCGACAACGCCAAGGCCGAGCGCTATTACAACGAGGCGCTCGACTCCTTCCGCAGGCTCCACGGCGAAAACTGCGCGCAAGTCGCCTCCATCTACAACAACCTCGGCGTCCTCCACTACTCCGGCCTCGATGTCGAGCGCGCTCAGGAGATGCACGAGAAAGCCCTCGCCATCCGCCAGCGCCTCGGCGAGGACCAGCTCGACCCGAACGATCTCTCCCAGACCTACATCAACCTCGGCGCCGTTTACAAAGCCACCGGCGACTTCCAGAAAGCCGAGGAATGCCTGGAGCGCGCCAAGTCACTCCGCGCCGCCAACGGCTCCTACAGGCCCCGCCCCCGCCGCGCCGCCTCCCTCCTCATCGACTCCGCCGCCGCCTGGCGCTGAAACCGCGCCCCGCAAGCGCCATCCCGCCAGCCACCCGTTTCCCGAGCGTGCCGCGCATTGCGCGGCTGCCCGTTCAGCGGCCCAACCTTCCCGCCCTGTTCTCACCCCATACATCCGTTGGCGTATGAAAATCGAAAAAGCCGCGCTTCGATCTCTGGTGCTGATGATCCTCGCCGCAACGGTCTTTCATCCCGTCGCCCGGGGAAGCCAGGCGGGGAAGGAACACAACCGATCCGACGAAGAACTGAACGCCACCTATCGGAGAGTCCTGGCCATCATGACCGATCCAGAAGACCGCCGTCTGTTTGTCGAAGCCCAGCGTTCATGGATCAAGTTCCGCGATGCCGAGATGGCTTTTCACGCACACCGCTTTCCCGGCAGCAAGGGAGGTCTGTCCGTCAGCACCGATATGATCAAGGCCAGAACTGAAGCGTTGAAAACCCTTCTCACAGACGCCGCAACACAGGCGCACGAGCATCCGTTCGCCGACGAACCGAAAAGGTGACGCGCTCGGTTGAACCTGCCTGCACGCGTCAACCAAGCCCGAACCCGGTTCTCCACACAAGAAAAAGCACGCTGGACATCGGGCAGCGCTTCCGCTCATTTTGCTTGGAAGGAAGGGCTCGCCGAAAACGCATCCATCCGATGCACACCCGCCGCTACAGCGCCTTCGTCAGCTACTGACGTCAATTTTTCACTCCCATGAAAACCGTCCGCCTCTTCCTCAGCAGCCCCGGCGACGTCGGTCGCGAGCGCGAAGCGACGCGTCGCGTCATCGAAGGTATCGGCCTCTGGCGCTGTGCCATCGTCCGCCCCAGCGACGACAGCGCCGACCTTTTTCAAGCGCTCGCCGCCGCGCTTCTGAATGAAGGCAAAAACTTCGCAGCTTGTGAATCCGACTCGGTCTCCAGCAGATTCAAGGAGGCCAGCAGATTGGGGAAGAAATCAGAAAATCTGCTGGCCTCTCTGAATCTGTTGGAAATCAAAAACCATGACGAAACGCAGCACCGCTTTCCCTCAACTCCCCCCCAGCCCTCCCCGAGCTAGCCGACCCCGAGTCCGCCGATCCTCAGCAGTCCCTCGCCACCGAACTCCGCGCCCATCCCCAGACCGTCGCCATCCGCGTCAACGTCCCTGCTCAACGCCGTCGCCAAGGCCCACCAGACCCAGCAGCGTCACACCCTCGAAGCCCAGATCGCCAGCCTCACCAAAGAAGGCCGCGCTCAAGCAGCAAGCCCTCCAGAGCCTCCACGAGCCCAAAGCCCGCCTCGCCCTCCTGCTCGATCAGATGGAGGAACTCTTCACCCTCAACTACGCCCCCGAGCAGCTCCGCGCCTTCCTTGAGACCATCGACGTCCTCGCCCGCAGCACGGGACGCGTCTTCGTCATCGGCACCCTGCGCAGCGACTTCTATCCCCGCTACCAGGAGCAGCCCACCCTCGGCACCCTCGCCCGCGACGGAGCCCGCTTCGACCTCCTCCCGCCCACGCCCGACGAGATCAGCCAAATCATCCGCCGCCTCGCCAGAGCACAGTCTGGTATAAGCCTCTCCAAAGTCGAATGGTCCATCCGGCACCGCTCAAGAACCTCAATAACCTTTGCGCCCCATTCCGCGAAGCTCTGCGGTAGCCGTCATCAAAATGATTGCTGCGTGCCTGCCAAATGATAGCCTCCGTCCATGTCTGCCATCGACGATATTGAATCCTCCATTCAAACACTGCCGCAACAGGACTTCTTCACCCTCGTCGGTTGGATGACCGAGCGGCATCTGCAAGTGCTCTCCTCCGCAGAGTTTGAAACCCCAGAGCTAGAGGATGCCTTGCTGCCTTCCCTCGACAGCCCAAGGCACCCAGTGAACAACGAACTGTTCGAGAGCATTCGCGCGCGCCGCCTGGAAGCCCGCCAATAGAGCACGGCATGGCACCGCTCAGAAGCGAAGTCAGCGAAGACGCGCGCACCGACCTCGCTCCCAATACGAGTGGTATGCCGATGAAGCAGGCGAGGACATCGCCGAGCGTTATCTGGAAGCCTTTCGCCGCACCCACGAACTGCTTTGCCGAGAGCCAAACATCGGAGTGCTGCGACGCTTCCGCAGCCCACGACTGCGAGGCATCCGTTCCTTCCAACTTCATGGAGCCTTCCGCGTGCATCTCGTCTTTTATCGAGTGGACGCAGAGGTGCTCGTCATCTTTCGAGTGCTGCACGGCATGAGAGACCTGCCTCGGAGGCTTCTCCAACCGCCCGCTGCCGATGACTAATTTCTTCACGTTGATTGCAACCACCGCCCCCGCTTTACGAAGCTGTCTTTGACCATGAACTCTCTTCCCATGAACTCCCGCCGTCGCTCCCTCGTCCTCGCCTTGTTGTGCTCCTTGCTTTTTGTGCCCGTGTGCCGGGCCGGAGAGCCTCGAACGCTTGAAGATGCTTTGCTCAACTACACCTGGACCTGGGAGCGTCCCTCCCTCGTGAATACATGGACAAAAGTAAAGTTTCTATCTGATGGTAGGTTTGTGGGTGTGGAGGGCAGAGGCAACTGGGCCAAGGTGACGACTACTTGGTCCAAAGTGGGGCCAAACTCAGTCTTGGTAGCTGGTAATAAGACCCTCGTGTTCGATCAAGGCTTTCGTTCATACACCGGATCAAATCCAGAAAAGACCGATGTCATCACTGGGACACGAGTCGAGCCACAACTCCCCATCACCCCTACCACCACTCTCTCCCTTGATCCGAACCAACCCCTGCTCGAAAGCCTCTCCCAGCTCGCACCCAACGCCAGCGCTTGGGTTCTCGCTGGGCTCGATGAAGGCGTGCCGCCCAACGTGCGCCAGAACCTCACTTACATCCGCGAGGACTTGCTGGATGAATACAAACAAAAGCCCAAGGCCAGCCAGGACGCCTACAAGCTCGCGCACCAGCTCTGCTCCACCATGATCACCGCACTGGATGAGCGCGATCAAACCCTCGTCCGCGCAGGCTTCCGCGCCGTGCAGGCCGATGCTGGCATCAGCGGCACCAACAAAGCCCTGGAGGCCCGGCGCAACTACATGATGAGCTGGCCCCAATACGCCCGTGAGCAAGCCCAACGCGCCGAACTCATCCGCCAAGGCACCGCTGGCGCACAGGTCAACAAAGCCCTCCCCAAAGTCGAATGGTCCACCCGCACCGCCGCCCTGCGCAAGACCCTAGATGACCTCTACGCCAAGTTCCGCGAAGCCCTGCGACAGTCGCCACCTGTGAAGTGAAACGATTTCAAACAAAGGCACGAAGCACGAAAGGGGCTTTTGGAAGCTCACCCCAATGCCCCGAGACTTTGGCCCGAACCCCTCGATTGGAAGCACCCAAGTCCAGCCAGTTCCGCGCCGCCACCGCGCTGTGGCAGCGATTGTTGAAGGGAGAGTGGCCCGGCTTTGAGGGAGCCACCGTGCCGAAAGATCAAGCGCCCGCGACGATCCCCGCCGAAAGCCCCATCCGCCGCCTCTATCTCCTTGCCTTGATTGATGCGACGAAGCATCCGCAGATTCACGGGCAGCGCTCAGGGTGAAGTTGCTGGTGAATAGTTGAGAGTTGATAGCCTGACCGTCTGATCATGGGCCGGCCAATCAGTTCTCCACCATCAACTCGCATCCATCATGCGCCCGATGCAGACGCTGGCGAAGGATGAGAGCGCGGAGATGAGCGCGCCGTGGGCGGCGTTGATCACGAAGCTGGAGGACGCGGCGATGAAGGAGTGGCTGGTGGTCCTGCGGGGGGGGAAAGTAGTGCCGGGCTTTAGCCCGCACGGTGTGCTTCTCGGGAGAACGTAGCGATCTGGCATTCAACGCGGTCACGAGCTGAAGCTCGTGACTACTTTGCCCGATTGCCTCACATCCTCCGCTCCCGCACTTCCTCCAGCACGCTCGCGATGAAGTCGGCGGCTGGCTTCACGCCGAGGTCGCCTTTCTTGGAGTGGCGGATGGCGACGGAGCCGGTGGTGGCTTCTTTTTCGCCGATGACGAGCATGTAGGGCGTCTTGTCGAGCTGGGCGTTGCGGATCTTGGCGCCGATCTTTTCGGCTCCGTTGTCGAGCTTCGCGCGGAGGCCGGCGGCGAGGAGCTGGGCGTGGAGTTCGGAGGCGAAGGCTTCGCTTTTCTCGGAGACGGTGAGGATGCGGATCTGCTCGGGGGCGAGCCAGGCGGGGAAATGTCCGGCAAAGTGCTCGATGAGCACGCCGCAGAAGCGCTCCATGCTGCCGAAGGGCGCGCGATGGATCATGACGGGACGGTGCGGCTTGTTGTCGGGGCCGATGTAGCTGAGGTCGAAGCGGACGGGCAGGACGTAATCCACCTGCACGGTGCCGAGCTGCCACTCGCGGCCGATGACGTCCTTCACGACGAAGTCGATCTTCGGTCCGTAGAAGGCGGCTTCGCCGGGCTCTTCGGTGAACGGGACGCCGAGCGTCTTCGCGGCTTCGCGGCAGGCGGCTTCGGCGACGTCCCACTTCGCGGCATCGCCAGTGAATTTGCTGCTGTCGGGATCGCGAAGGCCGACGCGCACGCGGTAATCCGTCATGCCGAGGGTGTTCAGGACGATTTTCACGAGCGAGAGGCAGCCGAGGACTTCGGCGGCGACTTGCTCCTCGGTGCAAAAGAGATGGGCGTCATCCTGCGTGAAACCGCGGACGCGGGTGAGGCCGTTCAGCTCGCCGCTTTGCTCCCAGCGATAAACGGTGCCGAACTCGGCAAGGCGCACGGGGAGATCGCGATAACTGCGCGGCTGGCTGTCGAAGATCTTGATGTGATGCGGGCAGTTCATCGGCTTCAGGAGGAAGCCGTCGAGCAGTTTGTCATCGGGCAGGACGCGATCGGCGGGGATGACTTCCCTGCCCGCGCGTTCGTTGATGCCGGAGCGGAGCTTCTCGGAGACGGCGTAGAGGCGGTCGTAGGTCTCGCAGCAGGAGCAGCCTTCCTTGATGACCTTCGCGAGGTCGTCGTTCTCGATGACGGGCGCGAACTGGCTCTCGCGGTAGTAAGGAAAGTGGCCGCTGGTTTTGTAGAGTTGCAGCTTTCCGATGTGCGGTGTGAAGACCTGCGAGTAGCCCTGCTTGCGCAATTCCTCGCTGATGAAGTTTTGCAGTTCCTGCCGGATGATGGCGCCGTTCGGCGTCCAGAGGATGAGGCCTTGGCCGACGTCTTCGTCGATGTGGAAGAGTTTCAATTCGCGGCCGAGCTTCCGGTGATCGCGCTTCCGGGCTTCCTCGAGCTGAACGAAGTATTGGTCCAATTCTTCGGCGGTGGGGAACGCGGTGCCGTAGAGACGCTGGAGCTGGCCTTTGCTCTCATCGCCCATGTAGAAGGACGCGGAGACACTGGTGAGGCGGACGTTTTTGCACTTGCTGGTGTAGCCGACGTGCGGGCCGGCGCAGAGGTCAATGAAGTCGCCGTTTTGGAAACAGGAGATCTGTTCGCCTTCCGGGATCTTGTCGATGAGGTCGAGCTTGAAGCGGCTGGGATTCCCCGGCCGCTCGCTGAGTCCGCCAAGGCGACCGCTCTCGGCCATCGCCTTCGCCTCCTCGCGCGTGACGCCTTTCCACTCGAACTTCTGATTCTCCTTCGCGATCTTTTTCATCTCGGCCTCGATCTTCGGGAAGTCCTCGGGCGTGAGGCGATGCTTCATGTCGAAGTCGTAGTAGAAGCCGTTCTCGACAGGCGGGCCATAGGCGAACTGGGCGTCCGGCCAGATGCGCAGGATGGCGGTGGCCATGACGTGAGCGCAGGAGTGGCGGAGGCGGTCGATGTCGGACATCTGAGCGCGTTCTTCGAGGGTCTTTCGTTCGGTGGACATGTGCAGTGCAGGCTGGAAAAGAGGGCGTGATCTTTACGGGCAAGGCGGGAGGGATGCAAGATGCGGAATAGAAGGGCAGATCGCGAGACAGAGCATGGAGGATCGTGGATGGGAATGGCGCTTGACTTTTGAATGCCGAATCCGTACCGCAATCGTCCGCCGCTTCACACCTGACATGAGATTACCCGCCGCCCTCGCCCTCATCGTTTTGCTGTGGGCGGCAGTCTATCTGCCGGGGCTGGGCACGGGCGAAGTGAGGGGAGAGGAGGCGCGCCGGGTGCTGCCAGGACGCACGATGATCCAGACAGGCGACTGGATCGTGCCGCGCTCGGCGGGCAAGATCTACAACCGCAAGCCACCGGGGATCAACTGGGCCACCGCCGCCGCCATCAAGATCACGGGCCGCATGGATGAGTGGACGGTGCGGATGCCGAGCGTGCTGGGCGTGCTAGCGCTCGCGCTCGTCATCGGCACGGCGATGCGCGGCTTTCTCGGCGCCGATGGCGCGCTGCTCGGAGCGTTGATCATGCTCACGAACATCGGATTCATCGAGAAGGGGCGTCTGGCGGAGATCGAGGCGCTCTACTGCGCATGTTTTGGCATCGCGATTGTGTCGTGGCTCGCGCTCTGGTGGAGCGGACGCACGAGGGCGGCGTGGTGCCTGTCGCTGGCAGTGCTGGGCCTGGGCTTTCTCGTGAAGGGACCACCTCACGTTTGGTTCTTCTACGCCATCGTCATCGCCGTCCTGCGCGAGGAAAAGAGGACTCGCGAGCTGTTGCGCCGGCCGCACCTCGCGGGGCTGGTGATCTTCTTCGGAACATGGGCGTGGTGGGCACTGCTGAACAGCGGACACAATCCGCAAAAAGACTCCGGGGCCGTCTGGATGGAGCAGATCACCCACAGGCTGGGCTTTGCGGAATTCGACTTCACCAACTGGCTGCTGCAGATCCCGCAGAGCATCGTGAACTTCCTGCCGTGGGCGCTGCTCCTGCCGCTGGTCTGGCGGATCCCTTTGGTCAGCGACCGCTGCCCTGTGCCTCACCATGACGACGCGCGCCGCAGCACTCTGCTGGCCGGGTTGAAGAAGGGGCTGCTCGCAGCATTTCTCGTCATCGCGCTGCTTCCGTCTTCGCGGCCTCGCTTCATGCTGCCGCTCAATGCCGTGGCGGCGATACTCGTGGCCGCAGCCGTGCAGGGATGCGCGGCGGACTGGCGACGAAGGCTGCGGCCATGGGTCATCGGCACCATGGCAGCAAGCGTCGTCGGCATCGGCGCCTATGCCATGCTGCTGGCACGAGGTGTCGTGGGCGGTGGTGCCCTGCGCGCGTTTGCCCGTGAGATCGAGCATCACACAGGAGCGCCGCCGCAGATCATCCTCTTCCGCACGCCGGAGCGCATGTGGCCCTTTTACCTGGGCCTCGGCTGCCGTGAAATCGCCGACCTCGATGACCTGCCGCCACGCGCCCGCTGGGTGATGACACCGGGGAAGGACCGTGAGAAAAACGTTTCCATGCTCGAACACCGCTACGGCAGTCCGAAGGGCCAGACCGTGCTAAAGGAGCCTCTCACTGACGACGCAGGCGGCAAAGGATGGGAGTATGTGCTCCTCGAGTTTCCGCAGTAGATCGGCTGGCGGCCGCGGCTTGAGGTGTGGCGCCGCATCGCATGTTTGAGTGAAGGAGGCACTGAGGCGCAGGTGCGTCTGCAATAAGTCCGTCTGCGCGGCGTTCCGTCTTGCCTCATCAAACCATGAAACCAGCTTTCCTCGCGCTTTGCGTACTTTTCACCGTCCGTTTGTCCATCGCTGCCGACGACGGGAAGCCGTCGCCGACCGGTTACTCGGACACACCTGTGATTCCCGGGACGAAGTGGAAGGTGCATGACATCGACCGGCCGCGGCCAGAGGTGGTGACGCCTGGAGAAAAGCCAGGCGCGGCACCGTCAGATGCGATCATCATTTTCGATGGCAAGAGCACCGACACGCTGCTGGGAAAGGACAAGAAGACGGGAGTCATCACGCCCTGCCCATGGAAGATCGACAACGGAGAGCTGGTGGTGGAAGGCGGCGACTGCGTGACGAAACAGGAATTTGGCAGCTGCCAGTTTCACATTGAGTGGATGAGCGCGCCGGAGACGAAAGGGAATTCGCAGAAGAAGGGCAACGCAGGCACTTTCTTCATGGACCGCTACGAGTGCCAGATGCTTGACTGCTACAACAACCCGACCTACGCCGACGGCATGACGGGAGCTGTCTATGGCCAGACACCGCCGCTGGTGAATGCGGTGCGGAAGCCGGGCGAATGGCAGGTGTACGACATCATCTTCACCGCGCCGAAGCTGGAAGGCGGCAAGGTAGTGGAGCCGGCCTACGTGACGACATTCGTGAACGGCGTGTGCGTCCAAGTGCATACGAAAATCATGGGACCCACGAAGCACCGCGACATCACGAACTACGAGGGTGAGTTCCCCGCGAAAGCACCGATCCGCCTGCAAGATCACAAGAACGATCCGCCGGTGCGCATGCGGAACATCTGGGTGCGGCCGCTCTGACGGACGACAAGGCTGAAGCTCCGAGGAAACTGAAAACGACGCGATGAAAACACCGATGAAAACCTGTGCGGCCGGATGGATGGCAGCCTGCTGTCTGACAGCGATGGCGAAAAGTGAGGACTGGCCTGAGTTCCGTGGACCGACGGGTCAGGGCCACTCGGCGGCGGCGACGGTGCCCACCTCGTGGTCGCCCACCAAGAACGTGGTGTGGAAGGCAGATATCTCTGGCATCGGATGGTCCTCTCCCGTCGTCGCTGGCGACAAGATTTATCTGACGACGGCAGTACCGGTGGACGGCAAGGAAGTGCCGGACACGGACCGTTCACTGCGCGTGATCTGCCTCAATGCCGCCGATGGCAAGAGCATCTGGGACAAGGAGGTTTTTCTCCAAAAAGCAGCCGAGGCCCCGAAGATTCACAAGAAGAACAGTCATGCGAGCCCGACGGTGGTGGCGAACGACGGCAAGGTCTTTGCACACTTCGGCCACCAAGGCACGGCGTGCCTGGATGCGAAAACGGGTGACATCACATGGAGTACGCGCGAATTCGCCTATGCACCCGTGCATGGAAACGGTGGCAGCCCCGTCGTGGTGGACGATCTGCTCATCTTCAACGCGGACGCCGCGGCAAATCCGGCGGTGCTCGCGCTGGACAAGGCCACCGGGAAACTCCGCTGGAAGTTTGACCGTCAGTCATCGGCGCAGCGGAAATTTTCCTTCTGCACACCGCTCGTGATCGAAGTGAAGGGAATCCGCCAGCTGATCACGCCGGGCAGCGGCGTGGTGAATGCACTCGATCCGGCGACGGGAAAAGAAATCTGGCACGCGGATTACGGCCAGGGCTACTCCGTGGTGCCCCGGCCCGTCTATGCACACGGGCTGGTCTTCATGAGCACGGGCTACGACAGCCCGGTCGCACTGGCCATCAAGCCCGACGGCACGGGCGACGTCACGGCGACGCACATCGCCTGGCAGATCACCAAGCGCGCGCCGCACAATCCCTCGATGCTCGCAGTGGGCGATCTGCTCTACATGGTGGCGGACAACGGCATCATGTCATGCATCGAGCCGAAGAGCGGCAAGGTGGTGTGGGAGGAGCGCACGACAGGGCCGATCTCAGCCTCGCTCATGTATGCCGGAGGAAACATTTACCTTCAGGATGAAGCAGGGCTTGGTGTCGTGGTCAAGCCGGGGCGGCTGCATCAATTGGTGGCGAAGAACGACCTCAAGGAACGCTCTCTGGCCACGCCGGCGGTCATCGAAAACGATTTGCTGATCCGCACACAATCGGGCCTGTACCGCATCGGCAAGCGGTGAGCATGGCGCGGTTCGCGCTCAGGGTGCATCAGCCCCGCTGTTCTCCGGATCGGCCACGTCCCGCGCTCTCAACTGCCACAGAGAACCGGCGGGTATCTTGTCCAGATTCGCGAAGGGGGCGACGGCCGGTTGCCGGTGGCCGGTGATGGCGAGCCGAGTCTTGTCCGCAGAGAGACGTTCCGCTCGACGCGTGCTGGCGGACAATTGCTGCGAGACGTCGGCGGACGCCCGGACGGCACTGGAAATGGAATGATTTCTCGGCTCCACACGCGCCCAGACCTTGGACGACCAGTAGTCTCCGCTGAACGCTTGCTTGGGCTTGTTGCGCACGTAGATGGCTTTCCGGTCGAATTCGATTTCAGGCACGTATCGACTGCCGACGATATCGGCATACGGCGGATTGTTCGGATCAGGTCTGCCGGTGGTCGATTCGAGCAGATAATCCACACCGTCGAGCCGGACTACGCACCAAGCATGCCCTCCCATGTCACCGTAGCGTCCCAGCACCACGCGCACACGGAATCCTTGCGCCTCCAGCCAGTCTGCCAGGAAGATCGAGGAATCTTCACAGTCGCCACGCTGGAGGTTCTCGGTCTCGAAAGCCGTCTGCCAGGCATCGATCTGGGACTTCTTTGTCTCCGGATCCAAGGTGTAGGTGCAGTGACGGTGAACGGCGCTCCAGATGGTGAAGAGCTTCTGGAGCGATGACTGATCCTTCGGGAACTTGGCGGGAGGCTCGTAGCCGGTGAGAAACTCGTTCACGTAGCGGAACTTGCCGCTGCTGTCGACCGCCACCACCGCATACGTGCGGCCGCAGGACGGGCAGTCCATGATCAGACTGTGCTGCTGGTAGGAAACCCGGCACACATGCGGGAAGGAACAGTGGGGGCAGACGTTGTAAAATGCGTCGGCCTTCCGCGCATTGAGCGCCTCGGGGGAGAAGTCTTCCAGCCGTTGGCCTATGACGGCCAGACATGTTTTCGAGAGGCCGCCGGCGGATGCTTTCAACATGCAGGCGAAGTGCGTCATCTCCTTGGACGACTTCTCCGAAAAGGGACGGAACTCGTGAAGCAGTTCCTCGGGGTCCGGCTTCGTCGCCACGCAGACGGCGACCTTGAAGTAGCGCGGCAGCGTATTCTGAAGGTTCTGAGTCACAGCATCTGCGTCGTCGCACGGCAGTTCGGTGGCGTAGCGCTCGAGGAATTTCTCAAGTTCTGGGTCCGTCTTGAGCGGGTCCAATTTGGCGCCGATGCGTGCATAATTGATCTGATCAAGCAGCCCGGAACGGAGGCGTTCTGATGCCCGTCGAGTCGCTCCCGGATCGACGACCCCCTGCCACCAAGCCCGCCATGTGCCCATGTGATCCTCCTTCGCCGTGGCGACGAAGGCCGCGGCAAGGACCCCAGCAATCAGGGGAAAGATCATGAAGAATTGCCTCATTATGGTAATTCTAAACGATCCGCCTTGCCGGGCAATACTTTATTGATTCGCCCCTCTTAACGACACCGTTCCGGACTGTTGAACCGAAACGCGGCAATGACAGAAACCAAGGACCCGTCTCGCGGTCGTCATTCGGCTGACGCAGTCCTCGCTCGTTCGAGCCGACGGTCTCCCAGATCGAGACGGAACATCATCTGGTTCCCGTCGTACCGTGGTGTCGCACCGACACCAGCGGCAGGAGCAAGCAATGCTTCGAAATAGATCAATCGCCCGCCATCCTGATCGAAAAACTCATGATGACAGGCTTGCTCAAGGGCGTGCGACGAATCATCCGCGATGCGCACCGCGTGCTTCCATGGTCCCCGGGCATGGAGAGATTCCGCATACCACAGCGCCGAGGGTGCCACGGCTTCGCCGGCAGTCCCGCTGGCTATCATGACCCACCTTTTGCGCCAGGCATTCCATCTCACCGTGCCTCCGTTCACCAATACCGACCTGCCATCGGCGACATCCGTCACCCGTAGAAGGCTGCGCGCTTTCGTCCCGCCTTTTTCGGCCAATGACGCAGCTTCAGCGTTCTGGGTGAGAGGAGGTTCACCCCCGCAGCGCCAGACCGGTGCTCCCGTTTCCTTGTCAGCGACGAGCGACTCATACTTCGAAGGATTCAAAACGTCCTCATAACTGGCAGGCACGCGCGTCACGAGAAAGGGATCGCCAAAATAGAAATGCTCGACCCCTTCTTCCTTCACACGCACGGCGTGTCCGTGCGGACACTGCCAGGCAAACTCCTCTCCAAGCTGCATCACGGGTTCAAAAACGCGCCCGGTGGTGTTGAACTCGGCGATTCCGTGCTCCGCCATGCGTCCGGCTGGATCCTCCCGCGTGTAGTGCGCAAGCAAATGCTCGGCGCCATCACGGTCCCGGGCCGTCAACAGGCCGTCCAGACGAACGGCTCCCGCCTCGGTCATGTGCAAGAGCGCCCCTGCCGGGCCATTGGCCGGCGCTCCCACGTAGTCGAAGTGCACGCCCAGCACGGGGTCGAGTCCGCCTTTCGCCGGCAGATCGGAAAACGCGCCCACGGCGTGAGGGACAGCGCGCGGCGTGGCCAGTCCTGTGGCCTCACGCCATGTCCACAAGACCCTATCGTGAAAAACCGCCGCCTGCACCGCTCCGTGACGCACGATGTCGCCATTCAGATTCGGTCTCGGCAAGGGAACCTCCACCCCAAGCCTGGAGGCATCGCGATAGATGCCCGCACCGGTCGTCCGGTACATCCATTCCGCGATGCTCGCGCGCATCACCTTGATCTCGGCCGTTCCACCCCGTCTTGTATCGAGCACGGAACCCGGCAGTCCGAGCGCATTGCCGGGCACCGCGTAACCCGGAGCAGCGACTTTGAAGAACAAGCGCTTGCCCACCACTCCAGGTTCATCGAAGGCCACCCAGCCCGCGCTGTCCGTGATGAAACGGGTGCCATCCGTGGTCTCCAGCGTCACGAGCGGAACGCCTCTTCCCGACGCCTCATCGACGATGTGAATGCCGAACGGTCCGGCTGCATCCGCCGCAAACAAAACTGGTGCTGCCGCCGCGAGCAGACATCCGATCAGCGCACCCCTTGAGGACGAAGACAATCCGATGTCACAGCACTCTTCCCTGCCTGCACGCAGCCGCTTTGCCTTCTGCTTTGCTCGCGAGTTCTCTTGCATTCCGTCTGCCTGGTCTTCGTAGCATGACTTCGCACGGTGAGAAAACAAAAATTGCGCCCGCCGCAGACTGGACTTCCGTGGCCGCATGAATGTCCTCATCATCGAAGACGAGCACGCGCTGGCGGCCGCCCTGGCCACCATCGTCAGACGGCTCGGCGCCGAACCCGCCGTGGCAGCCTCCGGAGCCGGCGGCATCGACAAATTTTCCCGACGTGCCTTCGATCTCATCGTCCTCGACATCGGCCTGCCGGACATGAGCGGCCTCGATGTGCTGCGCCGCATCCGGGCGCAGGCCAGCGGATCTCCGCCGGTGCTTGTCATCACCGCCCACGGCACGCTGGAGAATGCGCTCGAGGCGCGGCGGCTCGGTGCCAGCGATTACTTCCTCAAACCGCTCGATCTCGCCGAGTTCCATCAGGCGCTGCGCTCGTTCCTCAAGACGCACGAAGGGGACAGCCCGGCAGCCCGGCAAAAAAAGCGTGATGGCACGCCACAGACCACGGTCATGATCGGCGCGTCGCCCGGGATGCAGAGGGCCTTCGCCGACATCGCGCAGGCGTGCGGCACCGATGCCCCTGTCCTGATCACCGGACCATCTGGCGCCGGCAAGTCTCTCGCGGCACGCGTGGTCCATGCCAACAGCGCCGCCACTGCCGGCGGCCCGTTTGTGGCGTTTCGTGTGGACGAGTGGTCCCCGGAGCAAATCCAGAACACGCTGCTGGGCGAGGCAGACACCCCGCCCGGACTGCTGCGGAAAGCCGTCGGCGGCACGCTGTTCATCGAGGACATCGCCTCTCTGCCACCACCCGCGCAAGGCGGCCTCGAGCGCGCTTTGAACGCCCCGTCACCATCACCTGGACTCCCGCGCATCCTTGCCGCCACTTCGCGTGATCTCTTTGCCGAAGTGCGCGAAGGGCGCTTTCGCGAGGACCTCTATTACCGGCTGAAGATCGTCGAAATCGCCCTGCCTCCGCTTGCCGAGCGCACTGGCGACATCCCGGCGCTCGCCGCATTTTTCCTCGGCCAATCCGCCGGCAGCGGACGGGAGATCGCCCTCGCCGAAGAGACGCTCGCCTGCCTCAAAGCCCACAGCTGGCCCGGCAACGTGCGTGAGCTGCGCAATGCCATGCAGCACGCAGCCGCCGTCTGCACCGGTCCGCTCGTGCTCCCGCGACATCTTCCGGGAAGCATCTCGCGCGCCACCGATGCTGACGCCGCCTCACGCAGCCACCTCGACCAGGCGTTGCAGCAGGCCCTCGCCCGCTGGCTCGACCAAAAGCTCACCGCACCCGACGACGCGCTCCCCGCGTACGACGACCTCGCCGGCCAGATCGAGTCCATGATGCTCCGCGAATTGCTCCCGCGCTTCGATCACAAGCCCACGCGCCTCGCCGCGGCGCTGAACATGAACCGCGCCACCCTGCGCCGGAAGTGCCGCGACCTTGTTGACTCATCAGCAGGCTGACGCGGCCCATGTGGATGAAGATCGAGACGCCCGCTCGTGCCGCCAGTCCCATCTTGACATCCCCGCCCCACGACGAAGACTGGCGGCCCTTTCCGGGGGACCAGTGCGCCCCCTGCCCTTTCCCCTCACATGTGCGGCATCGCAGGACTTTGGAATAAAACGAAGACGATCTCGGCATCGGCCCTCGCACCTGCGCTCACGCGGATGCGGCATCGCGGTCCGGACGACGAAGGCTTTCTGGTCATCGATACGCTTTCCGGCAAGGCCACGCCGCTGGCCGGAGACGACACGCCGGCTGAACTGCAATTGCCATCGTGGCGTGAATCCGACGGGATCGCGGGCCACATCGTGCTCGGCCACCGGCGCCTCTCGATCATTGATCTCTCCCCGCGTGGTCACCAGCCGATGCGCTCGGCCGATGGCAGATGCTGGATCGTCTTCAATGGCGAGATCTACAACTACATCGAACTGCGCGAGGAACTGAAGGCTGCCGGGCACGAATTTCACTCCGGCTCCGACACGGAGGTGATCCTTCACGCCTGGCAGCAGTGGGGAGAGGATGCCCTGCATCGTTTCAATGGCGACTGGGCGTTTTGCATCGCGGATCTTTCGACGCCCGAAACGTCGCTCTTCCTCGCGCGCGACCGCTACGGCATCAAGCCGCTGTTCTTCGCCGACACCGCGGATGCATTCTGGTTCGCCTCGGAGGCAAAGGCACTCATCGGCACCGCGGTGCCATTCCAGCCGCGCGAGCACGCGGTGCTGCGCTTCCTTCAATCGGGAGAACTGCCCGCGGGGCACGGCCCGGATACGTTTTTCGAAGGCATCCGCCAGCTTGCGCCTGGAGAATCCATGCGCGTCTCCTCGAGCGGTGTCCGGACGGCGCGCTGGTATGACCTGAGGACGGCTGCCGAGCGCAGCGAGACGCCTGACGAAGCCTCTGCGCTGCGAGAAATGGCGGCGCAGGTGGACGGCGCCGTGCGGCTGCGTCTCCGTGCGGACGTGCCGGTCGGGAGCTGCCTCAGCGGCGGAGTGGACTCATCCTCGATCGTCGGCACCATGCGCGGGCAGTTCGACGCGGCGGGATCGGGCGAGCTGCACACCTTCAGCGCGATTTACCGGGAGCGAGGCGCCTTCAACGAAGAGGATTGGATCAAGCTCGTCGTCGCCCACAGCAAAGCGCGGCCTCACTACACCTTTCCTGACGAGGAACCGCTCGATGAAATGTTTGAGAAAATGGTCTGGCATCAGGACGAGCCCTTCCAGACCGCCAGCATCTTCGCGCAGTGGTGCGTGATGAAGGAGGCGCGGGCCAACGGAGTGATCGTGCTGCTCGACGGACAGGCGGCCGACGAATTGCTCGGCGGCTACCAGCCCGGCACATATCAGGAGCACTTCCTCGAAAAACTCGGGACCGGAAGGTGGCTCGCATTTCTCCGCGACTGGATCGACCGCAAGCATGCCACCGGCCTCTCGTGGACGACTCTGCTGCGCGAGCTGCGGCAGATTCTCGTGCTGGGCACCACCGGAGTGCTCTGGGCGCAGCCCGACCTCATCCATCCGCGCCAGCGCCTGCGCAGCCTCGCCTTCCGCAATGATGCGGCGGAACAGCTCTGGCCGAAATCGCAGACTGACGAGGCCGAACTGCGAGCGAAGCTGGCGGAGGATCAGGACAAGCTGGCAAAGTGGTCGGACAAGTTCCGCAAGAAACCGGACGACGCGGATCTCAAGGAACGCATCGCCAGGAAGAAGGCACAGATCAGCGCCACGCGCCGGAAGCTCGCCACCCTGAATCCCGCCAGCCTGCGCGCGCGACTGCTTCATTTTCGCGAGTGCCTGCGCGTGGCGTGGAACCGCCTGCACGGCAGCCCGCATCATGATTTGCGCGACCTGCTTCTGGCGCAGGCCACCACCACAAGCCTGGCCCACCTGCTGCGGTTCGAGGACCGGAACTCCATGGCGTTCTCCGTCGAGGCTAGAGTTCCCTTCACCGACTTCCAACTCGTCGAGTGGGCCTTCAAGCGCGCGAATGACTTCAAGATCCATCGCGGCTGGACCAAGTGGTTGTTGCGCACTGCAATGAAAGGCCGCGCACCCGAGGCTATCCTCTGGCGTCGCGACAAGACCGGCTTTGAAACGCCGGACGTGACCATGACGCGCCGCCTCATCGCTCAATGCGGACGCCATCCCGAGGACTCGCCCTTCCTGCAGCACTATCTCGACCCCGACCTCATGCGCGCGGTCGTCGCACGCGTGAAGGACGGCACAGGCGACCGCGCCGACGGACGCCTCGTGTGGCGCTGGCTTGTGCTTGACGCGTGGCACCGCTTGTTCGAGAACGCCGGGCGCGGCACCACCGTCACGCCACCCTCCTGAAATGAGCGAACAGCCCGATCTCGAACACATCCTCATCCTCGCCTTTTCCCCTGTCGAGCGGGACGCACGCGTGCTGAGGCAGGCGAAGTACCTGGGCCAGAAGTTCCGCGTCACGCTCGCCGGTTTTGGCTCCGATCCCTTCCGCCACGCGCCGCTGCCGAATGTGAAGTGGTTCGAGATCGACACCCACGGCTCGGTGCTGAAGCACTACAAGAAGGTCCAGCTCGTGGCGGCGAATCTGTGCCGAATCTCGCCATTGTTTCTGAAACTCTATTACAACCAGATACCCTACTGGCGCCACGGCTGGCATCTGGCGCAGGCGGCGCGGTATCGCGTCATCTATTGCAATGATGCCGACACGCTGCCCATCGGCATCGCCGCCGCACGCGCGAGCCGCTCCGCGAAGATCATCCTCGACCTGCACGAGTACGCCACCCGCGAGATGGCCGGCGGCTTCCACTGGACATGGGAGCGCAAGCCCGTGGTCACGCGCATCCTCAAGAGTTTCGCACGGCACGCGCACGGCACCGTGACGGTGGCGGACAGCTTCGCCCCCCTCATGAAAAAGGAGTTCAAGATGCGCACGCCCCTCGTCGTGCACAACGCCCCGGAACTCACGTCCCTGCCCTCGCGCGCACCACGCACGGACGACCGCATCCACCTCATCCATCACGGCGGCGCGGCTCGCTCGCGCCAGCTCGAGCGCATGATTCACGCCGTGGCAAAGGCGGACAAGCGATTCGTCCTCCACTTCATGCTCACCGGCGGACCCGACTACATCGAGGATCTCAAAAAGATCGCATCGGCCGCCTGCCCCGACCGCGTGACCTTCGAGCAGCCCGTGAAGCCTGGCGAGATCGTCGCGGCCATCTCCGGCTTCGACCTCGGCATTTACATCCTGCCGCCGCTCTCCTTCAACGATCTGCACGCCATGCCGAACAAGTTCTTCGATTTCATCGGCGCAGGGCTGCCCGTGGCTGTCGCTCCATCGGTGAACATGGCCTCCATCACGAAGGAAAACGGCATCGGCTGGGTGGCCGCCGATTTCGAACCGGAGACTTTTGCAAAGCTGCTCGACACCATCACCCTCGATCAGCTCGAAGCCCGACGCGCGGCGAGCCTGAAACTGCGCGAGACGGTGAACGCCCGCACCGAGATGACCCGGCTCGTCGAACTCGTCGAGCGCGTGGCCGCGCGGAAACCGAAAAAGGCGTCGTAGCGCGCACCTCACGGCAGCGTAACCCGCAGCCGCATGAATCGCTGCGATCCACCGGTCATCGCCGTGTTGTCCCGCACGACGGCAAAACCAGCGGGACTGCCGCCTGGGGTGACATCATTCGTAGCCGCCGTGTTGAGCGTGTTGCCGCCGGGGCCGTAAGTGGAGCCGGCGGTCCACGTAGCGAGATCACTGGAGACTTCGACGGTGTAGGTCACTTCGAAGCGTGAGCGCGTGAAGCTGAGTTCGAGGTGCGATCCAGTCAAACTGCACACGGGCGATACGGCGGAGGTTCCGCTCGCCGGGTTGCCACCGAGCGCGTACTCCATCGCGGTCTTGATGCCGTCGCCATCGGGATCACCGAGCGGATTGCCGGCGGGCGTGTTCGCATTCGCGCCGAAGTTGGAGAACAGCCATGCGTTGAACGCGGTCTCGTCGATCGTCAGCGTGTTCGTCACCGTCGCGCCGAGCGATCCGTTCACGGGCGCACTGAGATTCACTGTGAGCGTCTTGCTCGCACCGATGACTGCGGGATTCAGCAGCGTGATCGTGATGTTCTTGTCCGCCGTATCGCCGTCGACCCAGTTCAGCGTGCCGCTGGCGGCCGCGTAGTCGGTGCCGGCGCTGGCGGAGCCGTTTGCCGTTGCGAAGTTCACGCTCACGGGGCCGACGCTGCCGCCCGTGCGCTTCACCGGCAGCGTGACGGAGCCGGCGTTTTTCAGCGCGCCTGACGTGGAGTTCGCATGTTGCATGGAGCCGGGAGGGTTGTTGCTTTTCCAGTATTGAAGCAGTGTCACGAGCGCGTCTGGCTTGTTGGTCGGCACGCCGGGATTGCCCGCCTGATCCAGCGTGTTCACGCCGTGACAGACGGCGCATGTGCGCACCTCGCCCGGTGCGAAGCTCACCCAGTAGCGCTCCTTCACCTGGCTCTTCGTGCCCGCGCCGTCGAGCATCTGCCATGTGAGTGCGCGCCCGGCGGGCAGCACCGCAGCCCAGGAGCCGTCGTCCCCGATTTTCACCGAACCGCTCGGCGCACCTGGCACGGCGGGCATCTCGTTGAGGTTGCTGTGCAGCGCGGCGGGCATCAGGCGGCGACCGGGCACGGGGAGTGCGTTCACGTTTTGTCCGTTGAGCGTGTAGCCGCGCAAGGCGTCCGCCTGCAAAAGCTGTACCCAGCCGATGTCGTAGATTTTTCCGCCAGCCCCGAGCGTCTGCGTGTTCGACCACGCGACCTTGAGGTTGTAGGGCTGCTGCTTGTCGGCGGCGTCGCGATGCGTCGAGTTGCGGTTCACCACGACCGCGAGATCGCGCTGCTTGAGGTAATTTTGAAATGTCGGGATGTCCACGCCCACGTCGGTGAAGACCTGCTGCTCCACGCCTGCAACCGGGCTGCCGAGCTGTGCGGGCTTTGTGACGGTGCGGTCGATCACCTCGACAGGATCAAGCTCCCAGAGCGTCGGACTCGGATAGCCAGCAGTGGTGGTGTAGCTGATGAGCTGGCCGTTCGCGTAATAGCTCAGGCTCACGGGCTGCGGCGTGGTGGGATCGAGACCGGGCGTGAGATCCGGCACATACGTCGCGCCGGGCAACGCGCTCGACGGCACGAGCATCCGCAGCCGGAAGTTGTAGCGCGAGCGCGGATGCTGCGGATCGGGGCCGACGTTGCTGTCGAAGATGGTCGCCGTCGTATGAACGGCCAGGAGCGAGCCGTCGCTCAGCGGCACGGGATTGCGATAAATGTCCACGGGCGCGCCCAGTTCCGACTGGCCGAGTCCGGGATTCGGCACACCCGCGATGGGCGTGACCAGCGTAACGGCCATCGTATCGGGATTCACGCCCATGCCTCCGTTGTAGCGCACCAGGGTGCCCGCCGCGTGCGTGCCGAACTCCGTCGCGCTGGCGGCGTAGTAGGTGCCCGGAGCAGCGGGCGACTCGGCGACTTGGAGAAAATTGATCGTGCGCGTGCCGCCATAGTTCACGGTGATCAGATTCGGATCGTCGGTGAAGCTGTTCCGGACTTGCGGACTGAATTCATGGCGGCCCACATGGTTCTGCACCTCGTGCCCCGAGCCATCCTCGCGGCATTCCCACGGGAAAAACTGGTTGAACGAGTTGCCGTTCAGGTTGGTGCCGGTGAGCGCGACCTTGTCGAAGTTCCTCGGCTCGGGATGGAAGTTGTAGGTCGCATAGTTTGCTGGCGTGCCGAGGGTGAAACTCGACGAAGCCTCGCTGGAGAAAGTGCCGTGGCCGTTGAAAGTCTGCGTCCAGCTCTCGCCGAGGCCCGTGTTTGCCGCACGGTCGTAGGTGGCAAACGTGTCGCGGGAAAGATGATCCCATTGCACGAAGATCACCCGCCCCGCGCTGTCGATGAAGGGCGAGAACGCGCCGCTCGGCGCGTGGACGATTTGCTTCAATTCATTGCTGTTCGCGCGGTCGAGCCGCCACAGCCCCGAATTGCACGGCAGCGAGAGATATTCATCGAGCTGCGGATAGTGACTCGCATTCAGGCCATGGGGCGCGTCTGAGACGAAGATGATCCGGTCCTGCGTGTCGTAGCAGGGATACAGGTTGTTGTAGTTCGACGGCTGGCCTTGCACGAGCGTCATCACCGGCGTCTGGCCCGGCGCAAAGTTCGTCACCTCGTAGAGCTGCCAGTGGAAGACCGTAGTGTCGCTCGCGAAGACTGGAGCGCCGACGACCATGGAGAACACCGCCTTCGTGCCGCTCCAGTGCACCGATGGATGCGAGACGGCGATGCTGTTCGCGCCTTGAAATCCGAAAGCGTTGAAATTGCCGTCCACCTGCCCGCCGTAGCCTGCCAGATACGTGAGATTCCGTTTCGTGCCATCAGCGTAGCGAATCCACAACGCACCGCCGCGTCCCGCGCTCTTGGTGTCGGCCAGAGGACTCTGCATCGCGCTCACCGTGCTCATCTTGATGTTCGCGATGCTGTGATCCGTGTTGCTGAACACCTCGTCGGGCAGCGGCATTTGCGTGACGTAAAGCACGGTCTTGTTCAGCGCACCGGCCATCAGGGTGGCGGGACATGCACTCACCAGAGCAAGGAACGCAGCGATGCTTTTCATGGCGCTACGATGCGCTCCACCCTCACACCGTGAAAATGGAAACGCGCGTCATTCCCCCAAAGTGGAATCAGCGTGCCGCTGCCGTGTCTCCTGCGATGAGTCGGTCATGCTTCCCGCGAACGAGTGATTTCCCCCACGCTGTATCCCTGCCCATTCGGGAAGGGCCGGGGCGAGGGGGGCATGATCGCTGGCCCCGACACCTGTCGTGACCCGTGTGATGTTTGGTTTCGTTTGACGGACAATCTGCCCGAGCCAGGTCCGGCAATTGCATTGAATGGCCGGCGTGGTCCACCGAGTGCGCCGGTCCATCGCCTTCCCATTCGCCGAATCTCGCGCCTCGCGAGCGGCAGCGACGCCAGGGCGCGCCAGCAAGGGAAGTGTAATGTATGATAAGTATTGAAAATTGACTCAATACAAAGGACAGTTGCCGGCCTCTCGTCTGCCCCGATTGTTTGGAATCGGTGGTGAGACGGGAAGCAGAACATCTTCCGGCCCGATGAAACCCGATCATTCTTTCCAGACAAATGGTCGATCCGACCACTTGCTCCGGCACCCGGCGACGGCGTGCTGTTTTGTGATCCTGGTGATGGTGGCGGCAGTCGTGCCGCTGGCGGCGCAGCAGCCGGAGATCATGATGGAGCAACCCGCAGGCACGGCCTTGAATACTGTGGCGAGTGCCTGGGGCTACAACGGCAAAGGCCAGACCACGGTGCCGCCGGGCCTGACCTCGGTGACGGCGGTCGCCGGCGGATTTGACCATACGCTGGCACTGACGGACGGCTTGGTTGTCGGGTGGGGCAGCAACACCTCCGGTCAGAGTACTCCGCCGTCCGGCCTGAGCGGTGTGACTTCCATTGCGGCGGGTGGCGACCACTCGATGGCGGTGCGTGCGGACGGCTCGGTGGCGTTGTGGGGGAGCAACACACATGGACAACTGAATGCTCCCGCCGGTCTCGGCGGCGTGGTGGCTGTCGCCGGTGGGTGGTATCACAGCGTGGCGTTGAAAGGCGATGGCACGGTGGTGTCCTGGGGGGACAATGCACGAGGCCAGTCTAGCGTGCCCGCGAGTCTGAGCGGCGTGACGAGAGTGGCGGCGGGTGCCTATCATACGCTGGCGCTGAAAGGCGATGGCACTGTGGTCGCCTGGGGCTACAACCTGTATGGCCAGACCACGGTGCCTTCCGGCCTGAGCGGCGTGACGGCCATCGCCGCGGGTGCGTACCACAGCGTCGCGCTGAAAAACGACGGCACCGTGGTGGTATGGGGCGACAATCTTTACAACCAGCGCGTCGTGCCCGCCGGACTCAGCGGCGTGGTGGCTGTCGCTGCAGGTGCCAATCACACGCTGGCGCTGAAAAACAACGGCATCGTCGTGGGCTGGGGTAACAACAGCAACGGCCAGACCACCATTCCGGCCAGTGTGACAACGGCCACCGCCATCGGGGCCGGAGATTCACACAGTCTCGCGGTGACCGCGCCGGCCATCGACTTCGGCAGCCAGAACGTCAACAGCACGGGCACGGCCCGCACCTTCACCATTCGAAACACCGGCACGGCACCGCTGACCATCTCGAATATCGCGTCCTTCGGCGCGAACGGTGGTGACTTCGCCGTGAACACGAGCACGACGAGCGCGAGCGTGGTGGCGGGCGGCAGCACGACGTTCAGCGTCGCGTTTTCTCCCACGAATTCCGGTGCGAGAAAATCCACGCTGCGTGTGCAGACCAATGACAGCGACGAATCGGTGACTGTCATCGCGGTCAGCGGGACGGGCCTTGCCATTGCGCCGCTGGTCAGCTCTCCGGTCAGCGGCGGCATCACGTCGGCGACGGCCTCGCTCAGCGCGAAGCTGGATTTCGACGGCGGCGCCGCCATCACGGAGCGCGGCTTCGTTTACTCCCTGACCAGCGTGAATGCGAACCCGCAGATCGCTGGTGCGGGTGTGACGAAGGCGATCGTGAGTGGCACTACCACCGGCGGGTTTGGCACGACGATCAGCGGACTGTCGCTGCTCTCCGGGTACACTTTCAAAGCCTACGCCATCAACAGCGTGGGCACGACTTACAGCAACGCGGCTAGTTTCACCACCCTCGCCGCGCCCGCGCCTGAGATCGTCATCGAGCAGCCGGCAGGCACGGCGCTGGTGAACAGCACGGCGGCGTGGGGCTTGAATGGCAACGGCCAGAGCACCGTGCCCGCCAGCCTTGGCCCGGTGGCCGCCATCCGCGCGGGGAATCTGCACAGCCTCGCGCTGAAACCCGACGGTACCGTGGTTGCGTGGGGAGACGACTCCAATGGCCAGAGCACGGTGCCCGCCGGACTGTCTGGCGTGACCTCCATCTCGGCGGGCGGTTCGTTCAATCTGGCGCTGAAATCGGATGGCACCGTCGTGGCCTGGGGGCAGAACACCAGCGGCCAGTCCAGCGTGCCGGCGGGACTCACCGGCGTGAGCGCCATCGCGGCGGGCGGCTTCCATTCGCTGGCACTTCGCAGCGATGGCACGCTCAGCTATTGGGGTGACTCGACGTACGGCCAGCTCGCTGTTCCTGCCACCGCGCAGAGCGGCGTGAGCGCCATCGCGGCTGGCTGGACGCACAGCCTCGCATTGAAGACCGATGGCACGGTCGTCGGCTGGGGCTTCAATGGGCAAGGCCAGACCACGGTGCCGGCGGGTCTCGGTGGCGTGGTCGCCGTCGCCGCTGGCGCGTATCATTCCGTCGCGTTGAAAAGCAACGGCACCGTCGTCGCGTGGGGCTACAATGTGAACGGCCAGGCCGATGTGCCCGCCGGCCTGAACAACGTCGTCGCCATCGCCGCCGGTTTTTACTTCACTGCCGCGCTGAAAAGTGACGGCACGATCGTCGCGTGGGGGCAGAACACGAACGGCCAGATCACCACGCCGCCGACGCTCGGCACGGTCACCGCGATCGCAGGGGGCGGCTATCATTCGCTGGCCGTGCGCTCGCCAGTGGTGAGCCTAGGCACGCAGAGTCTCGCCAGCACCAGCGCGCCTGTGACCATGACCATTCACAATACCGGCACTGGCCCGCTCACGATCACGGGCGTGAGCGTCAGCGGAGGAAACGCCGCCGATTTCGCCTTGGACACCACTGGCATGGTCAGCAGCGTGCCTGCCGGTGGCAGCACCGGTTTTACCGTCTCCTTCACGCCATCCGTCTCCGGTCCGCGCCAGACCACGCTGCGCGTATCGAGCGACGACGCTGACGAGCCATTCTCGCTCATCGCCCTCAGCGGCACGGGCGTGACGCTGCCCACTGTCACCACGCCCTCCAGCACCGTGTTCCGCTCGGCGACGCTCGGCGGCACGGTCGCGAGCGACGGCGGCTCCGCCATCACCGAGCGCGGCGTCGTCTATTCACTCGCTTCCGCGAATGCAAACCCGCAGATCGGCGGCGTGGGCGTGACGAAGCTCAGCACCTCCGGCACGACCGGAACCTTCACCGTGAACACCGGTCTGCTCCCGGCGGGCGGTTCGTATGTTTTCAAGGCGTATGCCACGACTGCGAGCGGCACCGGCTACAGCACCGCCGCCAGCTTTGCCACCGCCGCGCTCGCGCCCGACATCGACATCACGCGCGATGGTCCCGTGCCTCTGGCACAGGAGTTCATCGGCTGGGGGAACAACGACTGGGGCCAGGCCGGCTCCGGCGGCGACTACATCGCGCTGGCCGTCGGCGCGGAGCACAATGTGGCGCTTGGCCGAAGCGGCAGCGTCTTCGCCTGGGGATCAAGTGGCATCAACCAAACAAAACTGCCTGCTGGCGTGGAAAGCGGTGTCATCGCCGTGGATGCCGGCGCGTATCACTCGCTCGCTTTGAAAAGCAACGGTACGGTCATCGCGTGGGGACAGAACACCAGCGGCGAGTCCACAGTGCCAGCCGGCCTCACCGATGTCGCCGCCATCGCAGGTGGCGGCGCGTTTTCGCTCGTGCTGAAAAACGATGGCACCGTCACTGGCTGGGGATCGAACGCCAGCGGCCAGCTCACGATCCCTGCGGGCCTCACGAACGTCGTCGCCATCGCCGCCGGCAGCGGACACAGCGTCTCATTGAAAAGCGATGGCACCGTCGTCGCCTGGGGCTGGAATGCATCCGGCCAGGCAGCAGTGCCCGCCGGTCTTGGCAACGTCAAAGCCATCGCCGCTGGCGACACGCACACGCTCGCTTTGAAAAACGACGGCACCATCATCGCGTGGGGGAACAATGCATCAGGCCAGGCCACAATCCCCGCCAGCGCCACCAACATCGTTGCCATCGACGCGGGACTGCACCAAAGCCTCGCGCTGAAGAGCGATGGCACCGTCATTGCGTGGGGCGGCGACGCTTACGGCCAGACCAGCGTACCCGCCGGCCTGAGCAGCGCGCTTTCCGTCGGTGCGGGCTTTTATCATTCCGGCGCGCTGCGGCGCGTGATCGACTTCGGCGTGACGCCGTTCCGCAATCGCAGCGCGACGCGCGACTTCACCATCACGAACCGCGGCACGACCACGCTCACCATCTCCGGCATCTCGCCCAATGGCGGAAACTCAGGCGACTTCCGCGTCGCCGCCCTCGGCACCACTTCAATCGCGCCCGGCGCGCAGACCACGCTGAGCCTCGATTTCACACCGTCCGCGCTCGGCGCGCGCTCCACCACGCTGCGCATCCTCAGCAACGATCCCGACGAAAATCCCTTCGACATACTGCTGCGCGGCTTCGGCGACATCGAACCTCCGAAGGTCGTTTCGATCCCAGTTGCCGATCTTGGACACGACACCGCCACGCTCGGCGGCGAGGTCACCGGCGATGGCGGAGTCCCCGTCACCGAGCGCGGCGTCGTTTTCTCCTGCACCGAGCGCAATGGCGATCCATACATCGGCGGAGTCGGCGTGGTGAAGGTCAGCATCAGCGGCGGAGACCCCGGCGTTTTCACCATTCCCGTCGGCGGCCTCGCGCGTGGCACCCAATATTCCTTCCGCGCTTACGCGATCAACAGCACGGGCGCCGGCTACAGCGATACAGTCACTTTCACGACCACAAATCCCCCTGCGCCCGAGGTCTACATCACGCGTTATGACGGCTCGCCCGTCGAAGGCCGCATCGTCTCGTGGGGTGCCAATGACGCAGGCCAGCTCACGCCGCCCTCGCCACTGCCGCTGCTCCTCGACGTCGCGGCCGGCTACCAGCACACGCTCGCGCTAACCGTCTCGCACAAAGTCATCGCGTGGGGTTCCGATGCCGAGGGCCAGCTCACGCAGCCGCCTTGTCTGCACGACGTCGTCGCCATCGCCGCCGGCGCGTATCACTCTCTCGTGCTGAATCGCGACGGCACCATCGCCGCGTGGGGACGCAATTGGGATGGCGAGACCGACGTGCCCGGTGATCTCAGCGGCATCACTGCCATCGCCGCCGGGAATTGGCATAGCCTCGCTCTCAAGAACGACGGCACCGTCATCGCCTGGGGCGGCTCATGGACCGGGCAGACGAGTGTACCCGAGGGCTTGAGCAATGTCACTTCCATCAGCGGCGGTGGCATTCACTCCGTCGCACTGAAGAACGACGGCACCGTCGTCGCCTGGGGCAACAACGATTACGGCCAGTGCGACGTGCCCGTCGCGCTCACCAGCGTCATCGCCATCGCCGCCGGCGGCAATCACACGCTCGCTCTGAAGAACGACGGCACCGTCGTCGCCTGGGGTGCGAACGATTATGGCGAGTGCAGCGTGCCGGAGGGTCTCATCGGCGTCACCGCCATCGCGGCCGGCCTCACTCACAGCGTCGCCCTGCGCGCCGACGGCAGCGTCGTGTGCTGGGGTGACGACAGCAGCGGCCAGTGCGAAGTGCCGGCCAACACGAATGGCATAACAAAAATCACCGCCAGCTTCTTCGACACCGTCGCGCTCGACTCGATGGTTGATCTTGGATCGACCGTGGTCGGGACTCAGAGCGGCGAGGTGGGCTTCTTCGTTTACAACAACGGCTCCGCATCACTGGACATCAGCAACTGGAGCGCATCCAACACTCCGAGCGCCGCATTCGCCGGCTACATCAGCATGACCTCCGCCGAACCCGGCGAGCACACCCAGATCAGCTACAGCTTCCAGCCTTCGACGCGCGGCGGCCACAAATCATCCGCCGCGTTCTACAGCAATTCTCCTGGCCTGGGAAATCTGAGAATCACCTTGGAAGGCCAGGGCGTCAGTGCGCCGCCGCACATCGCGGAAGAAAGCGTCACCGCCATCACGCAGACCTCCGCCACGCTCGGCGCGCACGTTTACACCGACTATGAAGATCCCGTCACCGCGCGCGGCTTCGCCATCGCCCTCACCGCCACGAACAACGATCCGCGCATCGGCGGCGCGGGCGTCATGCAAATTTCCGCCGGCGGTACGCTCGGCGCCTTCACCGCTCCGGCCACCTCGCTCGCACCCGGCAGCGGCTACACCTTCCGCGCTTACGCCACGAACAACAGCGGCACGTCCTACACCGACGCCCTCGCATTCACCACTGTCTCGCCACCGCTCGCTGTCGGTGATCTCGTCTTCTTTGATTCGAATGGAAACGGTCGTGCCGACGGCGGCGAGGGCATTGATGGAGTGACCATCCAGCTCTACACCAGCGCACAGACTCCCGGCGCCGGCACTCCCTTGCAAACCACCACCACCGCGAACGGCGGTCGCTGGCTCATCGAAAATTTGCTGCCTGGCACCTATCGCATCTTCATTCCGCCCTCGATGTTCGCCAGCAGTGCGCCGCTCTGGCACCTGCGCTCCATGACCGGCACCGCTCCTGACACCGATGACGACGCGGGTGAGGACGGCGAGGACTCGCTCTCGACCACCACGCTCGGCGTGCACAGCGGCATATTCGCCCTCGCACCCGGCACGATGCCAGCAGGCGCATCTGAGTCCGGCCTTTACGGCACGAGCGACGACGCGCGCGACGCCGATATCGACCTCACGCGCGACTTTGGCTTCGTCGATCAAACCGCGCTGCCCGTCAGCTTCCAGCAATGGCGGCAGCAGCACGGCATCACCGATGGCGGTGGCGGCAATCATGACCACGATGCGTATGGCGACCTCATCGAGTACGCCCTCGGTCTCGGCGCGGACGAAAGCTCGCTCACCGCACACTTTCGCGTGAGCGATGACCATGCCACCGGCCAGACACACATTATCCTCCGCCGTCGCCACGGTGGTCTCGCCGACACCACGCTCACCGTGCAAGTCTGCCCCGACGTCAGCGGCGCGCAGGGCGGCTGGAGCACCACGACCATCACGCCCGGCATCATGAACAACGGCGACGGCACCGAGACGCTCACCTTTCCGAACGTCACCACCGATCCCGCGCTGGCCGGCGCGCCGCGTGGCTTCGCGCGTCTGCTGATCCGTCTCGATGCCGACCATGACGGCACGCCCGAGCAAACAATCACCTCCGACATCCTCGGCTGGCAGCATCGCGCCCTCGCCACGCGCACGCAGACGTATGGCCTGCCCTTCGTGCGTCCCGCAGTCTTCACCGGCATCGTCGATGCCGTGAATGCCGGCGCGCTTGATCTCACCACTGCCGCCGGTGCAACGAGCATCGCCGCAGCACTCGCTGCGGGTGAGAGCTATTATGTCGAGGTCATTGCCGGCGTGAATGAAGGCCATCGCTTTGAAGTCGATGAAGCCGCCACCACCGCCACCAGCATCGCCCTTCTGCCTGCGCACGCCCTCAGCACGCAGACCATCCTGCCGGCCACGCTCGCCGGCGATACCATCTCACTGCGCCCGCACTGGCGGCTCAGGGACGCCTTCCCGCCCGCCGAGTACACCGCCGGTCGCAGCAACTCCCTCGCCGACAACGTGCAAGCCTGGAATGCCTCCACCGGTGGCTACATCTCCCTTTTCCTGCTGGATACGCCCACGATCCCCCGCCGGTGGGTGCGCGCCGGTGATGCTTCGCTCGCCGATCAAGGCGACCGCGTGCTCCCGCCTGCCGACGGCCTCTTCACCAAGCCGCGTGCCGCGGTCATCGCGGCGCTCAATGGACAAGTGCGCACATGGAAGTTTGCCTGTCCGCTTGCCATCGGCGCAAACTTGATCGGCAATCCGTATCCCGTCGCGCAAAGCTTCGCCGGCCGGCTGATGACCGTCGCCAGCGGCTTCACCGGCGCCACCAGTTCATCGCGGGCGGACCGCTGCATGATCTGGACCGGTGACGCCGCCGCCACAGCCATGTTCGACACGTTTTACCTGCTGCGCACCACGACGCTCGAGCGCTGGGTGAAGAGCAGCGATGCCACTCTCATTGATCAGAGCACCAACGCCGTCTTCACCATCGGCAGCGCCGCCTTCATCAACAGCAAAGTCGGCCACCCCACCTGGGTCATCCCCTCGCCGGTCGCACCATGATGGAGCAGGCCGTTCCATGTCCAGGTGTCTACTTCACGCCTTTGAGCGGCAGCTAGTCCTGCTCCCTCTCCCCTGGGAAGAGGGCCGGGATGAGAGGGACTATCTCCGTACGCTCCTGGAGTCCCGAAGCCTGCGCGTGTGACGCACCGCTAAACAGCCTTCTCCCAAAGTAGAATGCCTGGCGCGCTTTGTTCGCCTTGAGTGGAATTGTTGGATCACGCGGACCGCGGAGAATCCGCTACGATGAAAACTTCTTCCTTTTTCTCTATGACGGCCAGCTTGCTGCGCCGCCTCTCCCTTGCTGCGACAGGTGCGTGCCTCTCTTTGATCCCGTTCAAAGCGCGCGCCGCCGAAGCGCTCACGGTCTATCCGCAAAACTCGACGATCGAAGTCGGCAGCACGAAACAGTTCACGGCTTACGTGCCGCTGACGAACACGGCCATCGAGTGGCTGGTGAATGATGTGGTCGGTGGCGATCCCGCGACGACGGGCAAGATCAGCACCACTGGTCTCTACACGCCGCCAGCGTCGGTGCCGGCGACGAACACGGTGACCATCAAAGCACGCAGCATTGCCACGCCTACGGCCATCGGCACGACTTCACTCACCATCACGCGGAAGTATCCATGGACCTGGAGCACGTATCCTTCGAGCGTCTCGGCCGGCACGTTTCAGATCACGCTGAACGGCGCGAACTATGCGAGCGACTCGCAGGTGCTCATCAACGGCTCGCCGGTGACCACGAACTTTGTCTCGGCCACTTCTATCAAGGCAACGGCCACCGTCGCGACTGTTGGCACGGTGCAAGTGAGCGTGCGCAATCCGGGCAACGGCGCTCAGACAGGCAACGCTGTATCGCTCGCGGTGACGACGGTGCCAGTCGTCGTGTCGGTCTCGCCCACATCAACGTCGGTGCAGCTCGGCAATACGCAGTCCTTCACCAGCGCCGTGGGCGGCACGAGCAACACGGCAGTCACGTGGTCGGTCACGTCTGGTGGTGGCACGATCAGTTCGACGGGCGTTTACACCGCACCGGCGACGATGCCAGCTTCCTCGAGCGTGACGATCCGCGCGACTTCACAGGCTAGTCCTTCATCTGGCGCAAATGCCTCCATCACCCTCGTCGCGCCGCCGCCTCCGCCGGTCACGGTGAGCGTGAGTCCTGCAACAGCGAGCGTGCAAATCGGACAGACGCAGACATTCAGCGCCACCGTCGCTAACACGTCCAACACCGCTGTTACTTGGAGCATCGCCAGCGGCTCGGGCAGCATTTCTCAAAGTGGTATTTACACCGCGCCGGCCACGATGCCCGCTTCATCGAGCGTGACGGTCCGCGCGACATCGCAGGCAAGCAGCACGGCTACAGCGACTGCCAGCATCACGATCACACCGCCGCCACCGCCGACGGTGAATATCAGTCATGCACGCTTCCTGGAGCAGACATCGTTTGGCCCCACTACCGCCACGCTTGCCGAAGTGGCACAGAAAGGATTCGATCAGTTTCTCATCGATCAATTCAACGCAGCCGAGACACCGATCCCGACGCCGGCCAACAACTCGATGGGCGATCTGCGCACATGGTGGCTCTACAACTGCACGACGGCACCTGATCAGCTTCGCCAGCGCGTCGCCTACTCGCTTAGCCAGATCCTCGTCACATCGAGCAACAAGCTCATCTACCCGAACGCGATGCTGCCGTGGATGCGACTGATGAGCAGCGATTGCTTTGGCAACTACCGGACGCTGCTGCGCAAACTCAGCGTCTGTCCGTCGATGGGCATGTATCTCGACCTCGCAGGCTCTGCCAAGGCCAGCATCTCTGGCGCGCCGAATGAAAACTACGCCCGTGAGCTGATGCAGCTCTTCACGATCGGACTGTGGCAGCTCAATTCAGATGGATCGCAGGTGAAGGATGCGAATGGAAACCCGATCCCGACTTATGATCAGGCCACGGTGGTCGAAGTAGCACGCGCACTCACAGGTTGGGTGTATGCAAACAACGCCTTCCTCGACTTCACCGCCGACATGGTGGCGAATCAGTCACGCCACGACACCGGCCCAAAGTCAGTGCTCGGCTCCACCATTCCGAACGGCCAGACCGTCGCGCAGGATCTCGACAGTGTGATCGACATCCTCATGAATCACCCGAACACCGCGCCGTTCGTCTGCACGCGGCTCATCCGCAGTCTCGTGTGCAGCAATCCATCGCCCGGCTACGTGCAGCGTGTCTCGCAAGTATTCAGCACCACGCAGGGCGATCTGAGGGCCGTCGTCACCGCGATCATCATGGACCAAGAGGCGCGCAACGACACCCCGTCGGCCACATCGGGCCGATTGAAGGAGCCGGTCCTTAATGTCTGCGGCTTCCTTCGCGCGTTGAACGGACGCTTTGCCCCCGATCACGGCCTCGCCTACATCTTCGATTACATGGCGCAGTCCGTTTTGTCACCGCCATCGGTCTTCAACTGGTTCTCGCCACTCTATCGTCTGCCGACGGATCGCACGCTCGTCGGGCCCGAGTATCAGATCTATTCGCCCACCGACTGCACGCTGCGCGGCAACTTGATGTTCCAGATGCTGAACTACCCCGCGACCGATGTGGTGATCGATCTCACGCCCTTCCAGCCTTACGGCAATGACATGCCCGGCCTCGTCGAGATGGCGAACCAGACCTTCCTCTACGGTCGCATGCCGGCAGGTATGAAGACCGCGATCATCAACGCCGCCACGCCTGGCTACGACGCGAAGACGCGCATCGAGACAGCCATCTACCTCACCATCCTCAGCGGTCAGTATGCCGTGCAGCACTAATGCAAATCTCAGATCTCAAATTTCAAATCACCAAGCCATGAACACTTTCTCACGCCGCCAAATTCTCAAAGGCATCAGCTCCGCCACCGTGCTCAGCCAGTTGCGCATGATGAACTCCATCGCGCAGGCAGCCACGACGACTGCGAGCGACTACAAGGCGCTCGTTTGCATCCTCCTCGCTGGAGGCAATGACGGTCACAACACCGTGGTGCCGCTCACGCAGGCGGACTACAACTCATACAAGATCGCACGCGGCGGACTCGCGCTGCCGGACTCGAATGGTCCTCTGGCACAGGTGCAAACACCCGATGGCACGCCCTACGGACTTAATCCCGGCCTCGTTCACGTCCAGCCGCTCTGGACCGCTGGCAAGCTAGCGGTGCTCGCAAACGTGGGCATGCTGAACCAGCCTGTCACTCGCGCGCAGTATTTGAATGCGCTTTCCGGCGTGTCGCTGCCGACGAACCTCTTCTCGCACTCCGATCAGGTGCAGCAGTGGCAGAGCGGCATCGGCTCCAGCAGCGGCGGCACGGGATGGGGTGGCCGCGCGCTCGATGCGGTGACGGCGATGAATGGCACCTCGCTGTTCCCGGCATCGGTATCGCTTGCGGGTCCGTCATTATTTTGCACCGGCGCGACCATTCGCACATCAAGCCTCTTCCCCGGATTCGATCTCGACATGGCCGGCATGAATCTCTGGCCCGCCAGTGCGACGACCGCGCGCTATCAGGGCGTGCAGAACGTCATCACCTTCGACAGCGGACTGAAGCTCGTGCAGGCCGCCAACAAGTCGCGCAAGGACGCGATGGACCTCAACGCGCTGCTCGTCGGCAACACGGCACAGGTAAACTCGCCCTTCCCGGCGACAACCATCGGCGACCAACTGAAGCAAGTCGCCAAGATCATCAAACTCCGCACGGTCACCGGCATGAGCCGTCAGGTCTTCTTCTGCACCATCGGCGGTTTCGATACTCACGCGAGCCAGAGCTGGCAGCACTGGGATCTGCTGAACTATCTGTCGGATGCAATGAAGGCGTTCTACGACGCCACCGAGCAGGAACTGCAGATGCCGGAGAAGATCACCACCTTCACCATTTCTGATTTCGGACGCACGCTTCAGTCAAACGGTGGAGGCAGCGATCACGGCTGGGGCAGCCATCATATGATCATGGGCGGAGCAGTGAATGGCGGCGCGATGTACGGCACCTTCCCGACGCTGGTTCTCGGCGGCCCTGACGACAGCGGCTCGCGCGGGGCGCTGATCCCGACCACTTCACACGCGCAATACGGCGCGACACTGGCGAAATGGTTCGGCGTCGATGACACGCCTGCGGCAGATCCCGCACAGCCGACCGCGCTCGATCTCGTCTTCCAAGATCTGAAGAACTTCACCGCGCGCGATCTCGGATTCCTCTCGGCCTCCTGAGAGCCTTTCCGTCAAACAATCTGAAGCATCGTTTTGAGGAGTCGAATGCGTGAGAGCAAACCGGAACTTCCCCCTCACCCCAACCCTCTCCCCGTGGGAAAGGGAGCAGGGCGTGCTGCCGCTCGATTGTACAAAGTTCGATTTGCCGAGGCGCGGCAGCGCCATTGTCTCCCTCTCCCTTGGGGAGAGGGCTGGGGTGAGGGGGTGGCTTCCGGCCATTCGGTTGATCAACGGACCGGCTCTGAGAATTTGCGAAATCGCCCACGCATCATGAACCGCTTCTCCCTCATCGCCCTCGTGGCGCTGGCGAGCGGGCTTTGTCCCGTGGCGCGTGCGGCAAACGTGACTTCCGCGTGGAGCACGACGACACCCGACAATTGGGAAACAGCCCTGCGCTGGTCGAACACGCCAGTCCAACTGGCTTTCCCCAACAACGGAGCGGACACTTACGACGCGACGATCGGCGTCAGCGGTACAAACTACAGCGTGAGCATTTTCAATGTGCCGATTACGATCAACAACTTCACGCTGAGTTCGTCGTCCGCGACCGTCGGACAATCGAATGCGTTCACCGTGGTGAATGCATTCACTCAAAACGCCGGCACCTACAATTTGAGCGGCAACACGCTGACGACCAGCGTGCTCAATCTGAACGGGGGTGTCTTCAACATCTTGGGCGGCACGCTCGCTCCGACGAGCATCACGCTTAACGGCGGGAAGATTGCTGGCGGCACGGTCGCCACAAACGGCGCGGGCCATCTCACGGTGATGAACAACAGCAACAACACGCTCGATGGCGTGACGCTCAATGGCGGAGTCGTGCTCGATCAAACGAATGGCCGCGTGATCCTGGTGAATGACGCGAACTTCAACGGCTTCTCCGCCACGCTCAGCGCGACAGGGGCGCTGCTTGTCTTCGACACCACCGTCTCAGACTCAACCGCCACCGTGTCGAACGCGACGATCAACATGGATGGTGCGTTCTGCCGCGTCGGCATCGAGCGCTCATCACCCGTGCTCACGCTCGCATCTACCGCCACGCTCCGCGGGAGAGGAACCGTGACTTTCGGCACCATTCCTTTCGCCGCCACGAACACGCAACTCGTCAACCAAGGCATCGTGTCCGCCGATTTGTCGGGCCAGACGCTGCTGATCCAGCCGCACGTCATTTCAAACGCGGGCACGATGCGCGCGATCAGCGGCGGCACGCTCACCATCGATCCGTTTAACTCGTTCGTGAACTCCGCTGTAGCCACGCTCTCCGCCACGGGCGGCTCCACGCTCGTGCTGCGCAAAAACTGGCACAATCAAGGCACGCTCGTCTTGCAGGACACGTCGGTGCTTTCACTCGAAGGCGCGTTCGCCACAGCCGATCTTGGATTGTCCGGATGGTCACGCACCGGCGGCTCGGTGAACATTGTCGGTGCAATGAACAATGCGGCCGCGACGCTTGACCTCAATGCCATCGGCTCCATGACGCTCACCGGCGGCAGCATCACCGGCGGCACGATCGTGAACAACACGGGGACTGGCCGGCTCTTCGTGAACAACAACACGTCGAACATCCTCGACGCTGTCACCGTCACCGGCGGCCTCACCTTGGACACCACCAGCCGTCTGCGACTGCGCAATGATGCCACGGTCACGGGATCGATCGACCTGACCAACGGCTCGCTCTTCGGCCTCGAGGCCACCGCCACCGACAGCACCATCGTGCTGGCAAACACGGTGAACATGAACTCGAACAACCTTGTCGCGCTCGAAGGCACCAGCCCGCTGCTCACGATCACATCCAGCGGCGCGATCCGTGGCTACGGCACGCTTTTCACCACATTCTTCCTCGGCGGCCAGGTCACCAGCACGGTGGACAATCAAGGCACCATCTCCGCCGACGTGAGCGGACAGAGCCTGACGATCCAGCCCTACACGATGAACAACAGCGGCACCGTGCGCGCGCTCAACGGCGGCACGATAAACGTGAATCCCAACACCACGTTCACCAACCAGCCCGGCGGCATTCTCTCTGTCACCGGCGGCTCGACGCTGAATTTGCAACGCAACTGGCACAATCAAGGCACGCTCATTTTGCAGGACACATCTGTCGTGTCCTTGCAGGGCAATTTCACGACAAACGACCTTGGCACCTCCGGCTGGTCGCGCACCGGCGGCACGGTAAATCTCGTCGGCGCACTGAACAACACCGGTCGCACGCTCACACTCGATGCCACGACGGGAAACATCACGCTTGCTGGCGGTTCCATCACCGGCGGCACGCTCGACAACACGAGCACCACGAACGGCCGCCTCATCGCGACGAACAATTCCGCGAACGTGCTCGACGGCGTAACGGTGACCGGCGGGCTGATCTTCGACATCGGCAACTCGCAGATCAAGCTGCGCAACGACACATCCATAGCCGGAAACGTGAATTTCGCGGCGAACGCGAACTTCCTCTACCTCGACGGCACGGCCACGGACAACACCATCGTGCTCACGACGAAGCTCACGATGAATCTCGACGGCACGAACGCGAACCTTCAATTTACCGGCACGAATCCGAACGTGACCTTCGGACCGTCGGTTCTCGTTCGTGGTCGCGGCACGCTGATCAACGGCACCATCACCGGCACATCGTCGCTCACAAATCAGGGCCGCATCGTCGCTGATCTGTCCGGCCAGACGCTGAACGTCGCGCCGAATGCTCTCACGAACTCCGGCAGCCTCGAAGCACAAAACGGCGGGGCATTGAGCATCCCGACTGGTTTGCTGAATCAGGCGGCAGGCACCATTCATCTCGCTGGTGGCTTTCTCCAGGTCACCGGCAATCAAGCTGGTCCCGACATCACGCTCGGTGCTGCCGCTCGGCTCGAAGGCTTCGGCGAAGTGCGCTTCTCCAATGCAACAACCGACAGCCTCTCGCTCTCCGGCACCCTGGCACCCGACCTCGGCACCGGCGGCCTCGCGATCAAAGGTGATCTCGTTCTTGCTTCGGCAGCCGTGCTCGCCTTCGACATTGCGGGCACCGCTCAGGGCACCGGATACGATTTTCTCTCCGACGCCGGTTCCACCGCGCTTGATCTCGCAGGAAGCACCTTGCGCGTGACGGTCGCGAACGGCTACACGCCGCCGAACGCGCAGACATTCACCATCATCAGTTCGACCCAAACCATCGCTGGCAACTTTGGCAACGTCGCCAGCGGTTCGCGCATCACCTCCACGGATGGCCTGTGGACGTTCCTTGTCACACGCTCAGGCACCACCGTCACGCTGAGCGATGCGCAGCCGTCACCCGCAGCCGCGTTCATCATCTATACGCGCGGCTTCTATCGCGGCTCGACTGATCCAGCGATCACCGGCCCCGCTGCCGATCCCGATCAAGACGGCGTGCCGAATCTTCTCGAGTTCGCATTGAAAGGCGATCCCGCAACACCCGGAAGCCTCGGTCTGATGGCGAAACTGATGCAGGATGTCGATCCAGCGCCCGGCAATGAATTCACGCTCATCATCGCCGTTCGCAGTGGAGCCGTCTTCACCCAGCAGCCGGACGGTTCGCAGAAAAATGCGAGCGCCATCGACTCGCTTCACTACAGCGTTCAGGGCAGCTCGACGCTCGGCACCTTTCCCCTGCCCGTGCTTCATCTCGGCCCATCGTTCACCGCACCAGCAGCGGCGGCGCTTCCCGATCTCACCGGCTCAGGCTGGGAGTATCACACATTCTACGTCGCGCCAGCAGCCATCACGACGCGCGGCTTCATGCGCGTGACGGTGGATGGCGGCCCGTGATCGGAGACTCTGCCGGCGCTCCGCGCGGCGACGGCCGGATCCTATGCTGGCGCGCCATCCTCCTTGGTGATCGCCATTCGAAACACGAACGCCATGAACAGCGCCCAGTATGCTCCGAACACCAGCGACCATACGATCTCACCAAGCGGGACGCCTGCCACGGGCACACCCCATGGCGGCACGGGATTCCACTGTTTCACAAACGCCGGCCAGAACGCGAAATAGACCTTCACCACCGCGAAGTAGAGCACGCCGAAGCGCAGCATGCTTTCCAGGGCCATTGCTCGGAATGACCTGAGCCGGACAAACAGCACGAGCGCTACTGCTAAGCACGTCACGACGAGCGCCGTCATTCCTTCCATGCCCGCCGCATACACCGCCAGAAAGCAGACGACGGACAGTCCAGCCACCGCATTGTAGCGAACGAGAAACACGCGCCACGAAAACGCGGCTGTGATACGCCGTCGCTGCCCTGCCGTGAGTGCGAACCACGCCATCGCCGCCACTGCGTATGAGCACAGCACATCTCCCGCATCCAGCACGGCGGCACCGAGCCGCACCGGCGTCCAGTAGCTGCCCTCCAAGAATCTCAGGAAGACGAAACACGGCGCATTGAGCAGCCCGGAGATGATCGAGAGCCGGAAATCGGAGCGCCGCAACAGAAGCGCGCCCAGCGCCGTCAGCCACGCGGTGCTAAGCAGATTTGCCCAGAAATAGGGATGCTCACGGATGTGTTCGATGACGCTCATCACCAAAAATATCTCAACAACCACGCCGACACTGCTGGCATCTTTTCGCCGCACGGCACCGGCACAGCCGGCAAGCCCAGTCGCCCCGGCGCGAAGCCATGCTTAAAACCGCGAAGGCTGCATGGCTGTCCCTCAATCTGCTGCTGCGTGAATTCACAAGGCCGAAGGCAACGCACCACAGGCCGCTCTTCTTCGATGCGTCATCCTCTTTGCGGCATCACGCCTTGTCCGCTGCAGACACCGGTCTGCTCCTTCGCACCCCGAGACACGAGACACGAGACGCGAAACGCCTGATCCGTCCGGAGTGCCAGATGCCGGGCCAGACATTCCGAAACTCAAGGCCGTGCGCTGCGTTGATGCAAATGCCCTCTGCATGTCATTCCCGCCGCCGTTCCGTTTTCTCGTTCCCGTTCTGCTGCTGGCATTTGGTCTTGCGGTGACGTGGCTCGACTACAGGGCGAATCTCTCGGCGGATCTGCGGCGCAATTTCGATGAAGTCGTGGCCCAGGCGGACGTTTCCGGCGCGCGGCTCGTGAAAATGGCGCGGCAGCAGCTTCTGCGCGGCGATGTGACCGCCCTGCGCGAAAACCTGGCCTTGTGGAAGGACGAACCCTGGCTCCGCATCGCCGCTGTGACGGATGAGAAGGGCGTGATCATCGCGGATTCCGACAATGCGTGGTCCGGAAAGGCCGCGAAAACCACGCCTGCGGCGCCCGCGCTCAGGATGATGAAGATGAGCGACGGCCAGCCATTGGAAAAGGTCACACGACACGGCAGTGAGTTGAACGTGAGCGGCGCGTCGCCGGTGAGTCCAGGCGAACCCGGCTCGGCGTGGGTGCTGGTGGTGTTTGACCGTACGGACTCGATGAGCCTCGCGCGGGCCGATGCGCTGAAGCAGCTCGCTTGGTCCGGTTCAGCCGTCGGCGGCCTGTGCTGCATGATGTGGGCCGTGCTTCATTTCGGCGTGGCAGCCCGGCTGTCACGTCTTGCGGACACAGTGCGCGAAATCGGCGAAGGCGGGGCCCGGGAGATCGTGCCTCTGGCCGGCGGTGATGAAGTGCACGAACTGTCCAGCGCGTTCGCGCTGATGAGCCGGCAACTGGCGCGACGCGAAAGGGAGCGCGCCGAGCTTGAACGGCAACTGGTGGACACCACAGAGCGCGAGCGGCGGCGCATCGGGCATGAACTGCACGACGGCATCGGCCAGCAGCTCACGGCGGCGTTGCTGGCAGGCAATGCGATGGGGGATCACTTGCACGCCTGCGCACCCGCACTGGTGCCACAGGCCGAGAGCCTGGGCGTTCAATTGCGCCAGGCCATCGCCGACGTGCGGGCGCTCTCCCATGGTCTCGCTCCCGTGCCGCTGTGGGCGCACGGGCTTCAGCACGCGCTCCAATCACTCGCCGAGTCCACGGCGCAGACGGCCGGCGTGCGGTGTGTATTTGAATGCCCGGAGCCGGTCGAGGTGGCCGACGAGGAGACGGCGGGAAATCTCTATCGCATCGCCCAGGAGGCCGTGACCAATGCGCTCAAACACGCGTCCGCCGGCGAGATCCGCATCGCACTGGAGCGACGCGGGAACGAGGTGCTGCTGGAAGTGGACGACGACGGCGAAGGACTCCCCGAGAACAAGGAGGGGAACGAGGGCATCGGCCTGCGCGTGATGCGGCAGCGGGCCGGAATCCTCGGGGGAAAACTCACTGTCGGCGCGGCTCCCGCTGGCGGCACACGCGTGGCCGTGCACGTTCCCCTCAGGCCATGAATCCTCATGCACCCAGACACCGAATTGTGCTCGTTGACGACCATCCGGTCGTGCTAAACGGATGGCAGATGATGCTCGATGCGCATCCGCAGTACGAAGTGTGCGGGAGGGCCGGCAGCGAACAGGAGGCCCTCGCCATCATCGGCCGCGAGAAGCCCGATCTCGTCATCACCGACCTGAATCTTCCGGGACGCGGCGGCATCGAGCTGATCAAGGACCTCGCGGCGCTGCATCCGGGCGTAAAGATTCTCGTCAGCTCGATGCACGACGAAAAGCTCTACGCGGGCCGCGCGCTTCACGCGGGCGCCAAAGGATACGTCAGCAAGAACAGCACCGGCGCTGCAATGCTCGAAGCAATCCGCAAAGTGCTGGAAGGCGGGGTTTACGTGAGCACACAGCTCGCCGCGCATCTGGCGGAGGCTTTTGCCACCCGGTCGCCGCGTGGCTCCAGCTCGCCCATGGAGAAGCTCAGCGACCGTGAGTTTCAAGTCTTCGCTCTGTTTGGCGAAGGCAAGACTGCGAAGGAGATCGCCGCGCAGCTCAATCTCAGCCCCAAGACCATCTCGGTTCATCGCGATCACATCAAAGAGAAGATGGGATTCGCCACGAGTGCTGAAATGATCCGGCAGGCGGTGCGGTGGGTGGAGAGCCAGGGCGGTGCGGGGACCGGGACGAAGCCACGATGACGGGCGGAAGCAGGGCCGCGTGCCCGCATAGGCTGGATGCCTAGCGAGATGAGGACCGCGATCCGATTCCTCCACACCAGGGTGCGGGTAAGATCGGATTTCATGCCTGCCTTATCTGTCATGAATCCGCCGTCTTCATCTCGTGCGCGCATGAGCGCACGCACCGCTTCCGCGACGCCGCCGCCAGCCGCCCGTCCGCGCATTCTCATTGCGAGCGAGGAGGATGCCGATGTGTCGTGCATCGTCGATCTGCTGGCAGAAATGGACTTTGAACCGGAGTGCGTCTGGAACGGCTTGCTCGCGCTCGAGCTTGTCATGGAAGAGCGGATCGACGTGCTCGTCGTGGCGCCTCGCCTTTCGTATCTCGACGGCTGTTCGCTGGTGCGGCTGCTGCGCCGCTTCGGGAGAATGACTCCGGTCGTCATGATGTGTGGCGCGGCGGACGCCCGCGCGCTGCCGGCAGACGTGCGAGCCCAGGTCGATTGCGTGCTGGATGACCCTCTGCCCGCGGGGAAGCTCATCGGAGAGGTGGACCGGATGTCGCGCATGACCGGCACGAACCGGACCCCGGATATTCATCGCTGCGGAGCCTGCAGGTTCGCGGCTGTCTTGGAGACCGCCGACACCGCTGCCACGTCGTGAACCAGCGCCGCTTCAGATGAAATTGCGATGCGCCATGCCGGGCACGTTCCGGCGTCTTCACCGCGGCCTGCCGCACGTCGTCGCACTTGCGCTGGCGGGCGGCGGATTGTGCCTGGCGGCGTTTCTCGTCCGCTGGCAAATCGGGATGCGGCTGCAGTGTGTGACGCACCAGATCGCCCCTCTGCCGCTGCATCAGAGAAACCAGGGGCTGCTGCTCCAGCGGGCCGCCTTCGAGGCCGGCGGCGTGCTGCCCGTGTATGGCAGCAGTGAACTCACGCGTGAAGAGCGTTACCGCGCCGGCGAATTCTTTGCAGACTCTCCGACAGGGTTTCAGGTTTGCCCGGTCGGCGCGGCGGGGAATACATGCATTCTCTCCCTGCTGAAGATCGCCGCGCTCGGCGACGCGGTGCGTGGCCGGAAGCTTGTGGTCGTGCTCTCGCCGAGCTGGTTCATGCGGCCGATGCTGCCGGAGCAGCAGTTCGCGGGGAATTTTTCGCCATTGCAGGCCATCCGCACTTTGCAGAGCACGCAGTTGTCATCCGCGCTGAAGACACGCATCGCCGCCCGGCTGCTTGATTACCGCGATACGCTGGAGGCCAATCCCGACCTGCTGTTGCGCATCCGCTCGCTCGTCCGCCCGACAGTTTTCACCAGCCTTCTCGGGCCTTTCGAGAACACGATGATGAGCATCGACACATGCATGCTCGAGATCGAGGACTCCATGTTGTCGTACTACGAGGTACTGAAAGGCGGCTCCGCTGCACGCGGCGACACGTTCAGGCTGCCGTCGGGCCAGGCGCCGCCCTGGGAGCAACTGCTGGCTGATGCAGAGGCCCATGGCACACCACCGGCACCTGAGATGTCCCATGTGGCGGCCCCGTCTCCGCTCGACGTGGCCCGGCGTGCAAAGTTTGCATCGGCGGAAAACGGTGAGTGGCGCGATCTCGCCATGCTGCTTGACGGTTTGAACGAGCTTCACGCCCGCGCGCTCGTCATTGCCATCCCCATCGGCGGCAACCATGATGATGCCGAGGGCATCCTGGCTTCCACCAGGCACGAAGTCTATTACGACCGCATCGAGCGCCTCTGCCGGGCGCGGGGCGTGCCGGTGCGCACGCTCGAGGACCACGACGAGGACGAGCGCTTTCTCGTCAATCACATGTCCCATCCCTCTGCCATCGGGTGGGTGCATCTGGACCGGCTGCTCGATGATTTTTGGCATGACCGCCTTGATCCCGCATGGACCACGACAAACTGATGCAACTGCTGGTCGAAGTGACCGGCTCCACCCAGGTGCTGCGACAGCCGAACATCCGGCTCTTCGATGCGCAATTGCTCGATTCGATCCGTCTCGTGGATCTGTTCCTGGCCATCGAGGAGAGCTTTGGCATCACCATCTCTCCGGCGGATTTCGACCGCGAGGCGTGGGCCACACCGGAGGCGTTTGTGAGGGACATGATGGCGCGCGCCGCAACGGCACCATGAAGAAGAAAACGCCGGCATCACCATGGCGCGTGCTCTGGCTCGCCCTGTATTACGCAGCCGTGATCACGGCCATCTACGCACTGCACGGTCAGGGCGGCTTCCGTACACCGAAGTTCGTTTACCAAGGGTTTTGACCATGCGCGGTTTGATCGAGCAAATCCGCGATGCCGCCGAGCGGCACGCCAGCCGGATCGCCCACGCCAGCGGCGACCGTGAGATCACCTATGGCGAACTGTGGCAACGTGCGGAGGCACTGGCCGGCTGGCTGCACGGGCATGCCGGCCCGCGCGACGGACCTGTGATCATCCGCGGCAGGAAGGAGCCGGAGATGCTCATCGGCTTCCTTGGCGCCGCTTTGTCAGGGCGCGCCTACGTGCCGGTTGACGCGGCATTGCCGGAGGCCCGGCTCGCCAGCATCATCAGTGCGGCAAAACCTGCACTAACCATCGACGTGGCTGACGTGGCCGCGTTCAGCCACGGCAGCCACCACCACAGATCGCGCATGGAGGCGGGATCGCCTGGCGACGCACCTTTCTACATCCTTTTCACTTCGGGGAGCACGGGCGAGCCGAAGGGAGTGGTGATCACTCATGCGTGCCTCGCCAGTTTTGTGCGCTGGCAGCACGCCGAGCATCGCTTCGAGCACGGAGCGGAGATCATTCTGAACCAGGCGCCTTTCACGTTCGATCTCTCGGTGATGGACATCTACACGAGTCTGACGTGCGGCGGCACGATCGTCAGCCTCGGTGGCGACGAGCTGGCAAATCCGCGCACGATGTTCGGACGGCTGCGAACCAGCGGCATCACGACATGGGTCTCCACACCGTCCTTCGCAGGCATGTGCCTGGTGGAGAAAGGCTTTGATGAAACCATGATCCCCTCAGTGCGGCGTTTCTGGTTCTGCGGCGAGACACTGCCGCACCGGACAGCCGCAGCTCTGCTCCAGCGCTTTCCCCGCGCGGAAGTTTGGAACACCTACGGGCCGACGGAAGCAACCGTGGCCACGACCTCCGTCCGCATCGATGCGGGAATCCTCGACGCGCATGATCCGCTGCCCATCGGCCGCGCCATGCCCGGCACGCGGGTGGAAGTGCGTGCCGCCGACGGCAGGCGCTGCACCGAAGGCGAAAGCGGTGAGCTGGTGATCATCGGACCGAACGTAAGCCCCGGATACCTCGGAGCGTCCCACCTCAACCCGGGCAGCTTCTTCGTCGAGGACGGGCTGCGCGGCTATCACACCGGAGATCGCGGACGCGAGACCGGCGGATACTTGTTCTTCGATGGCCGCATGGACTCCCAGGTGAAGGTCCGCGGCTTCCGCATCGAACTCGGCGACGTGGAGAGCCATTTGCGCGGGGTGAACGGCGTGGTTGATGCCGTTGTGCTGCCGGTGCAGCGACGGGGAGTGAACGAGTCCCTCGCTGCATTCGTCATCCTGAGCCGTCGGGATCACGGGGATGACTTCGTGCAGGCACAGGCCATACGCGGCGCGCTGGCTGAGCGGCTGCCGGACTACATGCTGCCACGCCGGCTGGAATTCGTGCCGTCCTTTCCGCTGACCGCGAATGGCAAGGCTGATCGCCGCGCGCTGGCCGCACGGCTGCACCCATGACGCCGTACTCCAGCCTCGCCTATTTCGTCATTCTCGCCGCGCTGGTGCTGGCCCTGGCCGGCGTATCGGCAGGCGGGCGCGTCACGCGGCACTGGATCACCGGCGGCACGGTGCTCATGCTGGTGCTGCAGTACGCCGTGCCGGTCAATCACGACTGGGAAGCCCTGCAGCTCGAATGCGCAAGTCTCCTGGCCTGGGGCACGATGCAGACCGCTTTGCTCATCACCGTGCTGCGGCGTCCGTCTTTCCGAGGAACAGCCAGATGGAGCGTGCCGCTCGGCGTCCTGCCGCTCGTCATCGTGAAAGCCGGCCCCGCCTGGGTGCCCGGCTGGAGCCTGGGTTTCGACGGCATCTCTTACGTCACCTTCCGCGTCCTCGATGTGCTTTGGTGCCTCTCGGATGGCATCCTCACAGAGGTCCGCGTGATGGACTGCCTGGTTTTCATGTTCTTCTTCCCGACCCTGTCGTCGGGTCCTATCGATCGCTTCCGGCGCTTTCGCGATGACTGGCGCCGGGAACGATCCACGGCGGAATTCTGGAGTGATGTCGATGCCGGCATCGCCCGCATTTTTCAAGGGCTGCTCTACAAGTTCGTCATCGCCACCTTGATCGACCGCCATGTGCTCGGCCATGCGGGAAGCGTGCCGGGACTGCCCGGCGCTCTGCAATATGGCTTCGTGTGGGGGCTTTATCTGTTTTTCGATTTCGCCGGCTATAGTGCTTTCGCCGTGGGGGCGGGCCGTTGCTTCGGCATCCATGTGCCCGGGAATTTTGACGCGCCGTTCGCGGCCACGGACATTCGTGACTTCTGGTCGCGCTGGCACATCAGCCTCTCGACGTGGTTTCGCGATCACATTTACATGCGCTTTCTGATGACGGCGAGAAAGAGGAAGTGGTTCGCCCGGACCGGCACGGCCAGCATGGCGGCAGCCTACCTGTCGTTTGGCACCATGGGCTTGTGGCATGGCTTCTCGCTGAACTACATCACATACGGCCTCTACCATGCGACGCTGCTGGTGACCGCGGAGAATTTCACCCGCTGGCGGCACCGGCATCCCGGCAGATTCGACACCATGTGGTGGAGGTACACCGCGAGATTGCTCACCGTGCTGTCCGTCAGCTTCGGGTTCTGGATCTTCAGCGGCCACGGTTGGAAGGAGAAGGCGGCAGGCACTCCAGGCTTCTTGTCCGACAGGTTCACCGGCAATCGCCATCACAAATCGTCGCGCACCAGCGAGTGAACGCGGGCGTTGCCGGCGGATAGGCCGAGAGCCTAGCGAACTTCGGCCTGCGAGATGATGGCGGGGCCGGCGCCCTGAAGCATCTTCCACGATGCACATGCAAACTGTCAGGCCTCGTCACATGCCGAGCGGTCCCCGTCGGGAAACCGGGAAGCACGGACGGGCTGTTGTGCGATTGGGCTGTGGTGCAGCAGGACTGGAATCCGCAAACTGGGAGGTTGCCACGCCAGTCCATCTGCGCCTGCACCATGCCGCGCTCGCCGTCATGAGAGGGCGGCGGGCGCGGCCATGCCCGGCCGTCGCCTGAAGCACAAGCTCGTCCGCGCCCATCCATGAACGCCACGTTCGATCAGCCGGTGTTTGTTGACAAAGCATCAGAATCTTCTCCTCCGACGTACTGTGATGCGCTCCTCCCGGCGTGGTTTTACCGCGAGCGCTGGCACGCCACGGCGGCGGCGGCGCTTTTGAGCGCGCTGGTCTGTCTGGCTGACATTGCCGTGGGTCGCGAATTCCAGGTCGTGCCGCTCTATCTGCTGCCGGTGGGACTGGCCACCTGGGTGGCCGGACGTGCCAGCGGCATGGGCGTGGCAGGTGCCTGCGCCGTGCTGTGGCTGGCGGGCGAGCTTCTTGAAAAGGCGAGCTACGTGCATGAACTCTCGCCGTATTCGAACGCTGCGGGCCTCTTTGTCACCTTTGCCGCCGTCTCATGGATCGTGGCCCGGCTGCACTCGGCCATGCATTCGCTCGAGGACACCGTTCAGCGGCGCACCGCCGCCCTGCTCTCCGAGATGGGCCGCCGCCAGCGCGCCGAAGAGGCGCGGTTGCGTGCGGAGCGCATGGCCGTCGTCGGCACCATGTCCGCCCAGCTCGCGCACGAGGTGCGCAATCCGCTCGGGTGCATCAAGCTCAACATCGATCTGCTCGGCCAGGAAATCACGGCCCTGGCAGGGACCAGCACGCATCCGGCCGGAGAGAGCCTGACGCTGCTTGCGGAGTTCAATCGTGAGGTCATGCGCATCAAGCAGGTCGTGGATGGCTGCACCGGACTTGTCCGCCACCAGCGCCTGGAGGCCCGGCCCCTGCGCGTGAACGAGTATCTGGAAAAGCAGTTGCGGTTTGTCCGCGGAGAGCTGGCCGCTGCGGGCGTGCGGCTCGTGCAGGATTTCGATCCTTGCGTCTCCGTCATTGAGAGCGATGGCACGCGTTTGTGGGAGGCCCTGCTCAATCTCATCCGCAACGCGCGGCAGGCGATGCCTGAAGGCGGCATGCTCACCGTCACCACAAAGACGGCCGATGCCGAGGTGCTCGTGAGCATCGCCGACACTGGAGGCGGCATCCCACCGGAGCACATGGACCGGCTTTACACGCCATTTTTCACCACCAAACCGGACGGCACGGGACTGGGCCTCGTGCTCGTGCATCAGGTGGTCAATGAACTGGGCGGCCACATTTCGTGCAGGAGCGAGGAAGGGCGTGGCACGGTGTTCACCATCTCACTGCCACGCGAGTGTCCGGTCGCGGCCTCCTGCGGCGGAGATTGTCTGGCTGAGACACGATGAGCGCTGCGGAGCCAGAACCTGCCTCGCATGAAGATTCACCGGCCTCCGCGTCCGTGCAGGCTGCTCTCGTGGCGATGGCGTCACACACTCATCCACCGGGAACGACCGCCGGCGGTGTGCTCGGCGGCAGGCAGATTCTGGTCGTCGATGACGACAAATCGCTGCTTCACACCGTCGCCAAAGTGCTGCGCTCGAAGGGTGCCGGGGTGCTCGCCGCCGGCAGCGTCAGCGCTGCGGTATTCTGCCTCACTCGCAGCACCGGCCCGCTGGATCTCGTGATCACCGACCTGCGATTGCCCGTGGCAAGCGGCAGACTGATCCTGTCTGCCATGCGCACCTCGGCGCGCCAGGTGCCTGCCATCGTCATGACGGCGTATGCCACGCCCGCCCTGCGTGACGAGTGCCTGGCACTCGGTGCCGACGCCTTCATCGAAAAGCCCTTCGACGCGACCGGCCTGCTCGCGGTCACCCACAGCGTGCTTCACGCCAGAGCCACGCGTGCGGATGCCCGATGACTCCACCCGCCGCTCTCCGTGCAGGACACGCCGGCGGCCTCAATGATTTCGCTCTTGCTGGCAGACTTATCCGGGCTATCGGACACACACGCTTCAGACCAAACCTTCACATTCAAGCCATGTCACACACGCTTCCTCCGCTTCCCTACGACAAAGCCGCGCTCGAGCCGCACATCGACGCACAGACGATGGAAATCCATCATGGCCGCCATCACAACGCCTACGTGACGAATCTCAACAACGCCATCGCCGGCAAGGCCGATCTGGAGGCGATGAGCGTCGAGGACCTCTGCAAGAACATCGGCAAGGTGCCGTCCGAGATTCAGGCGCCGGTCCGCAACAACGGCGGCGGTCACTGGAATCACACCTTCTTCTGGAACATCATGGGACCGAACGCCGGTGGTACGCCTGCGGGCGCGCTGGCGGATGCGATCAGTGCGGCCTTCGGCAGCTTCGATGCTTTCAAGGAAGCCTTCGCCAAGGCAGCCGTGGGCCGGTTCGGCTCCGGCTGGGCATGGTTGGTGAAGAAGGACGGCAAGCTCGCCATCACCTCGACTCCGAACCAGGACAACCCGTTGATGGACGGCTCCGGCACGCCCTTGCTCGGCCTCGACGTCTGGGAGCACGCCTACTACCTCAAGTATCAGAACAAACGGCCCGACTATATCGCCGCATGGTGGAACGTCGTGAACTGGAATGCCGTGGCCGAACGTTTTGCGAAGGCGTGATCGGCGTAATCCTCACCACACCCACGACCCAAGCGCGGCGCGCCGGCAACGGACGCCGCGCTTTCGTTTCCGCCCCTCGCATGATTCCGACGCCCAAGCTCACGGCAATCCGGCGGAGGCCGCGGGCAAATCCGGCGGTTTGCCCGCGGACAAGACGCGGCTGACACTCTCCACCCCTGTCTCGAATCCCTCATATGAAACTCCACTTCCACCTCATCGCCGCCATCGTCAGCGCCTTGCAGGATGTGTTCGTCGATGGCCGCTACGCGGACCGCGTGATCGAGTTTCACTTCAAGCAGCACCCAAAGTGGGGCGCGCGCGACCGGCGCCTCTTCGCGGAGAGCATTTACGACATCGTGCGTTGGTGGCGCTGGCAGTGGCATCTCGCGGGTTTGCCCGACCCGCTGTGTCTCGATCCCGCCGCGATCACGCCGCAGCGTGTCTGGCATGTGTGGGCGGCTTACTGGGTGGACAAGGGAGAGTTCCTTCCGCCCTTCCCCGAAGTCGCCGGCTTCAATCCCTCCAACGTCACGCCGCTCCGTGGCGCCAAGGCCACCCCCGCCCTGCGCGCGTCGGTGCCGGACTGGCTTTACGAACTCGGCCGGCGCGAACTCGGCGGCCAGTGGCCCGCCGTCCTCGAAACACTGAACCTGCCCGCCGACGTCTTCCTCCGTGCGAACGAACTCAAGATTACCACCGCCGATCTCAAGAAGCGCCTTGCCGCCGAGGACATCCACGCAAACCAGATCTCCGGCCTGCCCGGCGCGCTCCGGCTCACCGAGCGCAAAAACGTGTTCCAGTCCGCTGCTTTCCGCGAAGGGCTTTTCGAAGTGCAGGATGCCGCCTCGCAGCGCATCGCGCCTTTTCTCCAGGCCGGGCCGGGGATGAAAGTCATCGATGCCTGCGCCGGGGCCGGCGGCAAGTCGCTGCATCTCGCCGCCCTGATGAAGAACAAGGGCCGCGTCATCGCGCTCGACGTCCACGACTTCAAATTGAAGGAGCTGCGCAAGCGCGCCGCCCGCGCCGGTGCCGACGTAATCGAAACCCGCCTCCTCGAGGACACGAAGACGATCAAACGCCTCGCCGCTCATGCGGATCGAGTCCTGCTCGATGTCCCCTGCTCGGGCCTTGGCGTCCTGCGCCGGAATCCCGACGCCAAGTGGAAGCTCTCGCCCGAAGAGATCGAGCGTCTGCAAAAGCTCCAGGCAGAAATCCTCGCCAGCCACTCCCGCATGGTGAAGCCCGGCGGAAAGCTGGTGTACGCCACATGCAGCATTCTCCCTGGAGAGAACCAAAAACAAATCGCCGCCTTCCTCGCCGCGAACCCTGATGTGTGGGCGCTCGAAGACGAACTGACGCTGCTTCCAGGAGGAGACAACACGGGCGATGGCTTCTACGCAGCCCGGCTCGCGCGAGCGACATAAGGGGACGCTTCCAGTCACGCATGCAGTGCCCCGTCCGGCACTGTGCTCGCGCGGAGCGCAGGCCGCCGCACAGGCGGAGGGCCTGGATCGTCGCAGCATCCGGTGACACCAGATGGATTTGCGCGTGTGCGGCGCGGGGACGGACTCGCCTACGGGGTCTCCGCTATCCGCACTGCGGCCTCCAACAACCGCTCCCGCACGGGCCGGGAGCGGGCGGCGATCTCGCGCTGGAGGGACTCGTATTCCTCGCGGCCTTCGGCGGTTTCGATGCGGACAGGGGCGCAACCGAGATCACGCAGATCGTACGGGCTGGCGCGCATGTCGAGATCGCGCCCGGCGAGTGCGAGGAGAAATGCTTCGGCGATGAGATCGGAGCCGCACCACGGCCAGAGTTTTGTCGCCCACTTGTAGATGTCCATGTTGGCATGGAGGCATGCGGGCTGCTCGAGATCGGAACGCGAGTCGAGCGTGGGCGCGAAGGCATTCAACGGACGGGCCGCGGGCGTGAAAAACCGGAAGGCGTCATAGTGCGTGCAACAGAGCGACTGTGACTCGACAAAGCGTGCGAGTTCATCGGGCGGCAGCCGCAGCCGCCAGCCCTGGTGCCGGATCTCAGCGTCGGATTGCCGGTAAACCATCGCCCACTCGTGAAGTCCGTAGCAGCGGAAGCGCGGGGGCCGGTCGAGGATGGCGCGGCACAGGGTGGCGATCCAGCGCGCGGTGCCGCGCATCCGCAAGTCGAGCCGGGAGACATCGAGGCCGCACCGCGCGCCGCTGCACGTCATCTTGCCTGCGCCGAGCCAGGGACTGGCGGCGAGATCGACATCGGTCACACCATCGAGCCACACGCCTGACGGCGGCAGCCACTGCTTCAATTTCGCCGGCGCGAAGCCGTAGTAGGTGAAGAGGAAATCGTGCACGGGGTGCCGCGCCCCGCGGCTCCGGCGCTCGACGTAGGCATCCGCATAGGGCGCGACCTTGAGGCGATGCTGCTCGATGCACTCCCGCCAGCCGGTCATCTATTTCACGAGGAGGGTGGCCAGGCCGAGGAAGGTGCCCATGCTGATCACGTCGGTGGCGGTGGTGAGGAAGATGCTCGATGCCGTGGCGGGATCAGCACCGAGCTTGCGCAGCGCCAGCGGGATGAGCACGCCGCTGAGGCCGCTCACGATGCAGCTGGCCACCATCGCCAGCCACACCACGATGCCGAGTGTCAATGCACTGTCGCTGCCATGCATCCGCGCATAGATGAACATGCCGATGCCCGCCGAGATGCCGACGAATGCGCCGTTGAGCAGGCCGAGAAGTCCTTCCTTGATCACGAGACGCCGCTCCTCGCCTGATTTCAAATCGCCCAGCGTCATGCCGCGCAACGCCACGGCCAGCGCCTGGCAGCCGGTGTTCCCCGACTGCCCGGCGAGAACGGGAAGAAACACGGCGAGCAAGACAATCCGGGAAAGCGTGTGCTCGAACAGGCCGACGACCGCGGCGGCGACGAAGCAGGTGAGCAGATTCACCTGCAGCCAGGGATGGCGGAACTTGAAGCTGCGCGCCAGCGGCGTGGAGAGACGCTCCTCCTTCTCGACACCCACCATGCTGCCGGCCTGCGCGCTGATCTCGATGGCGCGCGCCTCGAAGAGGTTTTGCCCGCGCACCAGGCCCACGAGGCGGCCTTCGCCGTCGCACACGGGGTACACGGGATAGTGCCGGTTCACCGTGGCCTTCATCGCCCCGGTGAGCTCCATCTCGGGCCGCAGCGCGAAGATGGTGCCGAGCATGATTTCACTGAGTTTCTGCTGCGGCTCCGCGAGCATCAGGTCGCGCATGACGAGGATGCCGAGCAGCTTGTCCTGCTCGTCCGTCACGTAGCCGTAAGTGATGAAGGCGCGCTTCGTCAGCTTGCGCAGCGCCTCGATCGTGTCGCGCACGGTCATCGTCGGCCGGAAGACCGCCACCGGCGGCTCCATCAGCCAGCCGACACTGTCTTCTGGAAATTGTTCGTTGCGCGTCCACTGCCGGGCCTTCTCAGGCGGGGCGGCCGCGAGGATCTCCGCGCGCCTTTGGTCGCTCAACTCGTGAAACACCTGCTGGGCAACGAGCGGATTGATCAAGCCGAGCGCAGCGGCGGCATCATCATCGCCCTGCTTCTCCAGCATTTCCGCCGCCTCATGCGGCGCCAGCTTCACCAGGTCGGCGGCCAGTTTGTCCAATTCTTCTCGCGCGATCATGGCCGGAATTCTCCGGCATTTGCCGGAGGCCGCAAGCGGAGAACCGGAGGGTGGTGGGATGCGGGGCAGCGCGCGCCGCACCGCACACGCATCACAGAAACGCCAGCACGCCAAAGTAAGAACCGGCGGCGGCGAGCACGAGGCTGGCGTACCACATGAGCTTCCAGCGCGTGAGGATGGCCACGGAGGCGATGACGACGGCGATCTGCAGCAGCAGCGCGGCCTGGTCGCACTTGTCATTGATCTCGCCGCTGGCCGTGGCTTCATCGACAAGTTGCTTCGCCTCGCCGCCGATTTTTTCCTTTTCCGCGCCATAGCGCTCGATCTCCAACTTCATCTCGTCGAGCTTTTTCGCGGCCTCGCCAGACGCGGCGGAGGGCGAGAGCTTGATCATGTCGGCCTCGAACTCACGCAGGCTCTGCTTGATGCTTTTGCTCTGAAAGTAGGCCCATTTGTTGGTCGCCTCATTGGTCTTGAGGATGGAGTCGGTCTTGGCGTTGTCTCCCTTGTTGTCGATGAAGGAGAGAAGGACGGCCATGATGGCGATGGAGATCGCGATGGCACGTTCGAAGGGATCCTTGGCTTCCGGAAGTTCGGGTGCGTCGGGCATGGGTTGCGGGGTGCTGGGGTGGGTGTTGCGCGTGGTCGGGAGGCAACCACAAGAACAATGAACTCAAACAATGCCAGTCGAATTCAGCGCCTTTGCCGTCCCGGAATCCACGGCTCCCGGATGGTTCGGCCCGTCCGCTTCGGCCAAAAGTCACGTTGAACGTTGCCTCCCCGCCGGCGTCCCATTACCGTTTCCGCCTCATGCCCGCCCGACGCTTCATCATCGCCGGTGCCATCGCCATTTTCGCGATGGCCTCCGCGGCGTCGGCGCAAAACTCAGTGGGTGACGTGCTCGGCGCACCCGGCCTCGATCTGCGCGATCCAGTGCGGCGGCAGAACGCCGTGAACGCGCTCGATGCGCTGATGACGGCAAAGCATCAGGCCGCACGCGCGCGGGCGGCGCAGCTTGGGCTGCCGCCTCGCACCGTGTTCGCGAACGGGCGCATCGTGGAGATCGCGGACTTTGCGGGCACCAAGCCGCTGTATTTTACGACGACCAATGTGAACGCGGCCATCTCCACCGGCGCGAATCTCCTGCAGGCCGCCCCCTACTCGGTGAGCGGCGGCGGTTTCACTGTCGGCATCTGGGACGGTGGCGGCGTGCGTTCCACGCACCAGGAGCTGACCGGGCGGGTGACCATCAAGGACGGCGCGGCGCTCGCGGATCACTCCACCCATGTCGGCGGCACCATCGGTGCTCTCGGCATCAATGCGGCGGCGAAAGGCATGGCACCGGCGGTTAGCATCGACTCTTATGAGTGGACGAACGACAAGACCGAGATGACCTCGCGCGGCGCGTCCTATCCAGGAGAGGCAGGGAAGATTTATCTCAGCAACCACAGCTATGGCTACGTCAGCGGCTGGAACTACACCGGCCTCGCCTCGCCGAAGTGGAACTGGTACGGCTCCGGCACCACGAGCACGGGTTTCGATCCTGACTTCGGCAAATACGAAACCAATGCGCGGGACACGGACCTCCTGGCCGTCAGCCTGCCATACTACCTCATCGTGCGCAGCGCGGGAAACGACCGGCAGGACAATCCGGCTACGGGCGACCCCGTCTCGCTGAGCACGAGCACGACCAGTGCTGTCACTTATGATCCCGCTCTGCATCCGGCTGGGGATGCCGTCTATCGCGGCGGCGGCTATGACACGATCAGCTTCGACGCCGTGGCGAAGGACGTGCTCACCATCGGTTCCGTCGGTGATGCAGTGAGCGGAGGCACGCGCTCGCTCGCAGACGCATACATGTCGTACTATTCATCGTGGGGCCCCACTGACGACGGGCGCATCAAGCCGGACCTCGTCGCGAATGGCGAATGGCTCTACTCGTCCTTCTCGTCAGGCGATGCGGCCTACAACTACATGAGCGGCACGAGCATGGCGACTCCGAACGCCACCGGCTCCGCCACGCTCGTCATTCATTGGTGGGACACGCTCTTCCCCGGCCATGCCCTGCGCGCCAGCACGCTCAAGGCGCTGCTCATCGAGACGGCGGACGACCTGGGCAACGTGGGTCCGGACTATCAATACGGCTGGGGCCTCGTCAATGTGAAGGCCGCCGCCGATCTCGCGCAGGCTTACAAGAACAGCTCCGGCACCCGGCGCATGATCGAGGATCAGATCACCACCACGACCACAACGCGCAGCTACTCCTTCACATGGGACGGCAGCAGCCCCATCCGCGCCACGCTGTGCTGGACAGATCCCGCCGGCACAGCGACGAGCTCCGCCGACCTGCGCACTGCGCGGCTCGTGAACAATCTCGACCTCAAGGTCACCGGCCCCACGGGCACCGTGCATCTGCCCTGGGTGATGCCCTTCGTCGGCGACTGGACGAATGCAAAGCTCTCCGCGCCTGCGATCACCGGCGTGAACAATACGGACAACGTCGAGCGTGTGGACATCGCAGCGCCCCCGGTGGCCGGACTCTACACGGCCACGGTCACCTACACCGGCACGCTGACAAACAACACGCAGAATTTCTCGCTCGTGCTTTCCGGCGGCGTGGCCAGCGCCACCGCGCCGGTGCCGACGCTCACCACCGTATCCCCGAACACCGGCAATGGCGGCGCGATGACCTTGAGCGTGGCAGGCACCGGATTCCATCTCGGCGCGAACGTGAAGCTGACAAAGAGCGGCCAGCCGGATGTGAAGGCTGCGGGGCAGGAAATCCGCGGCGATGCCGCCACCGTCCGCGTGAACACCGCCGGCATGGCGCCCGGTCTCTGGAATGTGGTCGTCGTGAATCCCGACGGCCAGACCGCCACGCTGGCGAACTCTTTCAGCGTCATGTCCGCGATTCTCAGCGAGTCTTTCGAGTCCGGTGCGGCAGGCTGGACTCACAGCCCGACTTCGCCTTACACGACCGACAACTGGGCGCAGGTCACAACGCTGAGTCACTCCACCACCCATTCGTTCTATGGCACCGGCCCCACGACCAAGAACATCGACGACCTTTACTCGCCCGCTGCCGCCATCCCCGCCGGCTCGACGAATTTGCAGCTCAGCTTCTGGCACAACTACAACTTCCAGTCCGCCAAGGACGGCGGCGTGCTCGAGTTCTCGGTGGACGGGGGCGCGTGGTTCGATGTCACCGCGACAGGCTCCGGCGCGGCGTTTGCCAGCGGCAGCTACCCGTCCACGATCAGCTCCAGCACCAGCCCGATCAACGGCCGCAAAGCGTGGAGCGGCAACGCATCCTCCTCGTGGTCGCAGGTGATCGTAAATCTCACGGACAACACGAAGTACGCCGGCCACACCTTCCGCGCGCGCTGGCGGCTCGCGACGAATACAGGCACGGCCAGCACCGGCTGGTATGTGGATGATGTCCTGCTGGCCGGTGCCGTGCCCGTGGTGAATCTCGCGCCCGCCATCGCCACCGCCGCCGCAGCCACGCCGTCTCCGTTCGCGGGCACGAGCACGCAGCTCAGCGTGCTCGGCAGCGATGATGGCGGCGAGTCCGGACTTACCTACACTTGGTCCGCCATCGGCGGCACCTTCCTGCGGCCGGTGAGCTTCAGCGAGAACGGCACGAACGCGGCGAAGAACACCACGGCCGCCGTCCAGATCGCCGGTGACTACACCTTCGCCGTCACTGTGCGCGATGCCCAGGGCCTCACCGCCACGAGCAGCGTCGATGTCACCGTCGAGCAAACGGCCGCCGGAGTCACGGTCACGCCAGCCAGCGCCACCGTCGCCTATGGGGGAACGCTGACGTTCGCCGCGACGGTTGCCGATCAGTTTGGCGATAACCTGGCCGTGCAGCCTGCGGTGACTTGGAGCGCGAGCGGTGGCGGCTCCATCGACGCCGCGGGAGTTTTCACCGCTTCGGTTGTCGGCGGCCCGTTCACCATCACTGCCGCCAGTGGTGCGTTCAGCGATGCCGCAAGCGTCGCGGTCACGAAGGCAAATGCCACCGTCACGCTCGGCAGTCTCGCGCAAATCTACGACGGCAATCCGAAGCCGGTGAGCACGATCACTTCACCGTCCGCGCTTGCCACGACGATCACCTACAATGGCTCCGCCACCGCGCCGTCCGACTTTGGCAGCTACGCCGTCTTCGCAACCATCGTCGATGCGAACTATCAGGGCACCGCGAGCGGCACGCTCACCATTTCAGGCCTGCCGCTGGCGACCTGGCAGTCGCAAAACTTCACCGCGCAGCAGATCACCGCAGGTGAAGCCGCGGACACGGCTGACCCCGATCATGACGGCCTTGAGAACCTGGCCGAATACGCCCTCGGCACCGATCCGAACCAGACCACACCCGCGTTCACACCCTCACTCGGTCCGCCCGGCTTCTCGCTCACCTTCACGCGCCCGAAAGGCCTGCCCGACGTGACCTGCGCAGCAGAGTCCACGACCGATCTCATCACATGGACCCCGCTGACGCTTACCGTCGTCACTGACGGCCCCGTGCAGACCGTGCGCGTCACCGATCCGCTCACCAGCGGCGACGTGTCACGGCGATTCGTGCGGTTGAAGTTCACGCGGTGAACCAGCGCTTGGACGATCTGAATCCAGCTTCCCGGCCGCCGCTCGTCGTGAGCGGATTCACTTCCACCACGCGACATCGTTCCGACCTTGCGCCCCGGCGTCCGCATGATGCGGAGCGCCAGCCATGACCTCCCGCTGATTTCTCCCGATACGTTCACCCGCGCGCTGCCCGCGGCGCACTCCCGCAGCACGCTTCTTATTTTTTTGTGCCTGCGCCGTTCGCCGGGACTGCGGCTACCGGCGAGGTGGCGGCGGGCAGCTTCAGCAGACGCCTGCACTCATCCACCAGGAACTGGGCATCCGTGAACGGCTCGAAGCCGATGTCGATCCAGCGCACATGGTTCGTGGCATCGATGAGCACGAGTGCGTGCAGCGGCATTTTTTCAAAGTCATCGTAGGCACGCCAGGTTTTGAATACTCTGAGCTTTTCGTCCGACAGCAGGGGAAAGGGGAACTCCTTGCCGGTCTTGCTCAGTGCGTTCGCCTTCGCGACATCGCCCGGCTTCTCGATGCTGATGGCGGCGACGGCGATGTCCGCCGCCTTGAGCTGATCCGCCACGCCGGCGACGGCGTTGAGCTGCTGCATGCAGTGGCCGCACTCGTGTCCCAGGTAGAGGCAGAGCACCACGTTCCGGCCGCGATAGTCCTTGTCCGAGACGGTCTTGCCATTGGCATCGAGAGCACTCCACGCGCGGCCGGGCGGCGGCTGCCAGTGGACGGGGCCGAGCGACTCGAGCGCAGGCCGCACGCCATTGTCCGTGCGCTTCGGCGCGGGGCCGCGCCAGTCGCCGCTGATGTTGAAGCGCAGGGCGAGAGCAGCGAGGCGGGTGGCTATCGGCAGGTCGCGATCCATCGAGAAGGCGGCCTTGCGTGCGGCTTCAAATGCCGTCTTCGCCTCCGCATCTTTGCCGCAGCACATGAGCACCTCTGTCTTGGCCGCAAGTCCGGCGAGATCCTGATTGAAGTTCTTCGTCAGCTCCCACGCCTTTGTTTTGTCATCGATGCGCAGGTAATAGCGTGCGAGCCGCTCCTTTGGAATGTCTCCCGGCGTGTTTTCCATGACCTTCCTGGCCGCGGCATGATCTTTTTTCAGGATCGCCCGCAGCAGGCGCAGTTCAGCCAGGGCGTTCTCGATGGCCTTCGCGGGCGCCGCCTTCTTGTTTGCGTCCGGCTTGGCCGCGGCAGCAGGTTGCTGCTGAGTTGCGGCGGGCGCTGCGGCGACGACGGTTGCCTTGCCCGGCTTCACCGGTTCCGCCTTGCGGATTTCCGGCTTCGGTTCGCTTTTGGCGGCAGCGGGCTCTGCCTTTTTCGCCGCAGGTTCGGACGGCTTTTTGGAGGCGTCCTTCACCTGCTGTTTCGTCTTTTCAGTTTCTTGTTTCTCCAGCGATTCGAGGGCGGCGATGCCGGCATCGAGTTCTTTCGGCTGGTTCAAGTTGAAATGGGCAATGCCAAGCGCGCGCAACCGGGTGGCCTCATGTGCAGGCTGCGCGACCGGTGCAAGCAAGGGCCCGCCGGCCAGTGCGATGATCTGATCCCACAGCTCCCATTTGAGCAGAGTCTCGGTCAGCCGCGTGCGGCCATAGCTGGCCGAACTGGCCGCCTTGTCGAGCGTGTTCCAGGCCGGATGGCGCGGAATCTCGACGAGGCTCTTCGCGAGGCCGATGGCGTCCGTCGCACGGCCCAGCTCGTTGAAGGTGCGCGTGAGCCATTCTTCGTTGTGGGCGTAGTTGTGGATCTGGTCGGGCAGCACGAGGTCCTCGATCATGTGCCGGTGGTCCACGCGCGTGGCGGCCTCCTGCTGCCATGCGGCGTCATCGAAGCGGCGCAGCTTCGTGTAGGTGTGCCCCGGCATGTGCCACATGTGGGCGATGCCGGGAGATGTCTGCCCGCACTTCGCGGCCGAGTCCAGGGCGCGCGAGGGTTTCGAGTCATCCCACAAATGAATGCGATAGTGATGCGCGGGATGCATCGGCTCCTGGGCGAAGATTTGATCGAGCAGGGCATCGACCGCCTGCTTGCTTGAGATGGGGGCGTCATCACGCGCGAGCCAGATGCGCCACGCAAGGAACGCCTTGGCTTCCACGTCCTTCGGGTGCTCCTGGACGATGTTTTCGAGATCACGGATGTAGTCCAGCTCGCGCTGCTTTTTCTCACGCTTGTCGTCACGGTAGTAGTTTTCCAGCACTGTGATCCAAAGCTGGTCCTTTTTTCCGGCCTTCGGCTTCAGCTCCACGGCCTTCTTCAAGAACTCCTTCGCACGCTTTGCATTGTTCACGTTCGACATCGCCATGCCCCAGTAGGCCATGGCGCAGCCGGGATCCAGCGCCGCCACGGTGCGGAACGAGCGCTCGCTCTCAAAGTACCAGAAGCCGTGGAGCTGACCGACGGCCTGATCGAAGAAGCGCTGTGCCTGGCTGCTTTTCGTCGTGACGGGAAAATGCACGGCGCCGGTGCCGCCCATGAGCACGGCCATCTGGCGCGGGCCTTCATCGAAAGACTCGCCATTGAGCGAGTGGCCGGGCAGAGGATGGTCGGCATGTGCCGGGGCGGCGGCAAGCCAGACGGAGAAGACGAGGACGGCAGGTACGGAGAATCTCATGAGCACAGGGGCGGAGACAAACGTCGCCAGGACACCCGGCGTTTCTCGCTCCCGGCGGAAAGTGGGTGAGCCGGCCGGCAAGGGACACGGCTCCACCCGCTCACTTGGAGGACTTCTTCTTGGATCCGCCGGAGGACTCCGTCTTGACCGTCTCCGCGTTGGACTTTGCGTCCGCCTTTCCGCCGTCACCGTCCTTGCCTCCCTTGTCATCCTTCTGGCTCTTCCACCACTCATCGATGGCGGGAATGTCCAGCAGGAGAAACTTGCGATCGACATTCTGCTCCAGGCTGAGCTGCGCCTCCTTCGCCACGTCGAGCACGGGGTCTTCCTTCACGGCCTTCATGAGCGCCTCGCTCACCTCATGAGTGCGCCGGCCGCCCAAAAGCCATGCTGAGCGGAGGCGTACCTGCCAGGCCTGCTTCTGCTCATGCAGCAGCTTGATGAGCTGCTCGGTCTTCAGATCAGACTCCTCCCGGATGCCCGAGTCCTTGAAGATTTCATTCACCGGCAGGCGGTAGCCCGGATCGATGCGTATGGTGAAACGCAGATGGTAGTACACCCGCTGGATCTCGGCGTACGCGGCGTCACGCAGGTGTGCGTAGTCGGGATCCGTGAGGTGCTTGATGAGCAGGTCGAGCGTCTTGCGGCTGCCGGTGGCGATGGCCTCGTCCGCGTAGGACGTGAGGCGGTTCCGCTCCTTGAGCAGCACCAGTTCCTTCGTCGTCGGTGTGGAGACGGGCACGACGGCGGCCACTTCGCCGTCGGGCTTTGCGTCCGTGGCCTGCGTGGGCTGCACTTCGGCGGGCTTCGGCTGCGCGCTCTGCTGGCGCGCCACGCTCTCGGCCAGCTCCCGCAGACGGCCCTCACTGGTGGCGCTCGCATCGCGCAGCGCGTCGATCTGCTTCTGCAGCTCGGTGATCTTCGCAGCCGCGGAGGCGATCTGCTCACGCGTCTCGGCCGGGATGTCGATCTGCACCGCCGCAGGGATGGCGGCTCCTCCCGCCGGCTGCGCGGACGCAGACGCGCGCACCAGACCGGGTGCGATCTTCTTTTCGTAAAAGCTGTACATACCGGCCAACGATGCGCCGAACAACAGCAGCGTGATGACAAACAAAAGTCCGAACAACTGCAGCGCGTGGGAGGAACGGCGGAGGTTCGTCGGCCGCACGTAAGCCGGCGCGCCCGAAACCGCAGCGGCTCGGATGCCGAGCTGCGCGGCCTTCTCCTCCTCCGCATCGTGCGCACGCTTGTGTTCCATTTTCGACGTCGCGTCGCCGCCGTCCGCTGAGTCAGCCTGGTCGTCACGGGCCGGGCTCTTCGACATCAGCGCATGAGAGGCGGCTGCCTGGGATGCCGGCTTGCTGGTGGTGCGCGGGGATTTCGGATCGGACATTGCGGCGGGTGTTTGCGGCGGATTATTAGACTGATGGAACCGTGTTGCCACCGGAAAGAAACAACGGCAGAATGAACGGCGCTTCACACAGCGGCATCCACACATACGAATGAGCGATCCAGCCCACGCAACCCCTGCCCCGCTGCCCCACGATGCTGGGGCGATGGCCGGCTCCGGCCACGACACCGGCGCGATGAAGGCGCGGTGGGCGGCCCTCGGCGCGGGCGTGGCGGCGCTGCTGCTGCTCTTTTTCATCTGGCCGTACCAGCATTGGTTCTACGCAGGACGCAGCAGCGTGATGCACGGCTGGTTCCGCACGGTGGGCGAGAGCTTCGGCGGCGAGTGGATGTTCTGCTATTTCGTGCCGCTGCTGACCGGATTTCTCATCCATCTGCGGCGTGCCGAGCTGCGGAGTCTGCCGTTGTGCGGAGAATGGGCGGGTGCCCTGCTCGCCGTGCCGGCGCTTTTCGTTTACTGGGTGGGCTACAAGGCGGACACGGGCTACGCGGGTTTTCTGTCCGCGCACCTGATGATGGCGGCGCTCATCCTGCTTCTCGGCGGACGGCGCTGGATGCGCGTGCTGATCTTCCCCTGGTTGTTTCTCTTTTTCATGTGGCCCATGTTCCCCATCGAGGAGCGCGTCGTGGGAAAGCTTCGCGTCATCACGGCGACTCTCTCGGGAGAGCTTCTTCACTTGATCGGCGTCCCGGTGGTGCGCGAGGGCACGGCGCTCAACAGCGCCGCAGATGCCGTGCGCGGCATGCGGCTGGGCCAGCTTTTCCAGCTCGATGTCGAGGAGCCATGCAGCGGCGTGCGCTCGCTCTACTCGCTGCTCATGGTGAGCGCGCTCTACGGCTACCTCTCGCTCAAACGCGTGTTTCCGCGGCTGGTGCTCTTTGCCAGCGCCATCCCGCTGGCGATGCTGGGCAATGTCGTGCGCATGGTGCTGCTGGCGCTCGGCTCCATCTGGTTCGGCAGCGAGTTCGCCATCGGGCGCAATCTCGGCGCCGACCACCAGGAGATGAGCGCCTACCACACGCTCTGCGGCTACGCTGTGTTCGCGGTCGCGCTGGCGGGCATGTTCGGTCTCTGCAGTCTTCTTGAGGGCAGCCACTGGAAGTCATTCAAGAATCTCAAAAAGAAGGCGGCACGCCCGGCGGCATCTGCGGCAGATGCAGTCGATGCGGCCTCGACCCGGCGCACCATCGTCATGTCCGGCGTCGCCGTCGGCATCGCGGTCGCCGGCCTCGGCATCTGCGCGGTGACGAATGTGAATCCCGCCGTGGCCGCGCCTGGCGTGGTGATGGATCTGCCCCTGCAGTTCGACAAGTACCAGGGCATCCCGAACGAGATGACGGCCATCGAGCGGAATGTCCTCGACCCTGGTGTCAGCCTCGTGCGCAATCAGTACATCTCCCCTGACCGGCACATGCTGGTGGCAACGGTGATCGAGAGTGGTGTGGGCAAACGCACCCTCCACCGCCCCGAAGTGTGCCTGCCGGGACAAGGCTGGAGCATCACAGACCAGATGACGGTCCCCATCCGGCTTGCCGATGGCCGTGCCTTCGAAGGCACGCTGCTGCGCATGTTCCGCGAAGTCGAGGTCAGCCCAGGCGTGCGCAAGCGCGTGCGCGCGCTGAACATCTACTGGTACATCGGCTCCGACGGCACCACCACGCCCGAGTTCTACGACCACCTTCGCATCAGCTACATGGACGCCGTCTTCAAGAACCTGGCCCACCGCTGGGCCATGGCCTCATTCTTCCTCCCGCTGCCTGAAAGCGAGATCGGCTTCGACAATCCCATGATTGAAGCCACCGCTCTTGAAGAGCTGCGCGACTTCTCCGCCGGCCTCGCCGCGAGCTTCATGAAGAAGCCGCCGTCACCATAGCAGGCAAGGTGCCGGAAGGTCGGGCCGCAACGCGACGGAGACCCTCCCGGCTGACTTCGAGCAATCCGTCCCACGCCCGCCCTGAAGGCACGCGGAGTGCCACATGCCGGGGACGGGATTTTCGTCGAGGACGCCGGCCTACTTCTTCTTCGCCTTCAGGTCCTGGTACATCGCGTAGCCCTGATCGGCCGTGAGGCCCTCGTGCACCACGCCGCGCACGGCCTGCATCATCGCCACCGGCGCATCGCTCTGGAAAATGTTCCGCCCCATGTCCACGCCGCTGGCGCCTTCCTTGATGGCGCTGGCGCACATCTTGAGGGCGTCGAGTTCCGGCAGCTTCTTGCCACCGGCGATGACGATCGGCACCGGGCAGCAGCTCGTGATCGTGTCAAAGCCATCCTCCGTGTAGTAGCACTTCACCACATTGGCCCCCAGCTCCGCCATGATGCGCGTTGCCAGGCGGAAGTACTGCGCATTGCGCGCCATCGCGCGGCCCACGGCCACCACGCCCATCACGCCGATGCCGTAACGGCTCGCGGCATCCACGAGATCAGTCATGTTCTTGAGCGACTGGCGCTCATACGCGCTGCCCACGAAAACCTGCACGGCGAGCACGCAGGCATTGAGACGGATGGCTTCTTCAATCGTCAGCGCCGTGCTCTCATTCGACAGCGGCTCGAAGCCGGGCCGGCCCATTTTGAATTTCTTCCCGTCGATCTCCCCTTCCCACTCCTCCATCGGGCTGACCATTGACGTGCCGCCGCTGGCACGCAGCGCGATGGCCTTCTGCGTCGAAGCCGGGATCACGCTGCGCTGGATGCCTCGGGTGAGCATCAGGCAGTCCGCATACGGCTCGAGCGGCAGGATGGTCTGATCCACTCGCTCGAGTCCCGTGGTCGGCCCCTGAAAGTAGCCGTGGTCGAAGGCGAGCATCACCGTGCGACCGTCCTTAGGATTGAAGACCTTGCTGAGGCGGTTCTTCAAGCCCCAGTCATACTGATGGCTGCCCTTCAAAAAGAAGCCCGGGGCTTCCTGCGGCACGTTCGTGAAGTATTCCTTGTCTTTCTTGTCAGCAGCGCTGGTGGAGATGTCGGCCATGATGGTGATGAGATGAGGTTTGCCCCGGAAAACGGGGCCGGACTTATGGGCACGAATCGACGACGCGCAAGCCTCTTTGCCGGCCCGATCTTGCCCGCCGCCGCAAGACATTGCAGCCCTTGTGATCATCGCAAGCTCGCGATCTCCACCCCGGATGCTGTCGCACACGCCGCTGATCGAGTTCCCTCCGGCACCGCGTAAGAAACCCGGCTGGCCGGTGCGTTTTCCCTTTGCGCCATGAGACTGCTGCCTGCCCTCCTTTCGACACTTGTCATCCTTCATTCGTCATTTGCCGCGGAGCGGCCAAACATCGTCGTCATCCTCGTCGATGACATGGGCTTCTCCGACCTCGGCTGCTATGGCTCGGAGATTCCCACACCGAACCTTGACGCGCTGGCGAAGAACGGTGTGCGCTTCACGCAGTTCTACAACACCGCACGCTGCTGCCCCACGCGCGCGGCTTTGCTCACGGGCTTGTATTCGCATCAAGCCGGTGTCGGCCACATGACGAACAATGGCGGCCAGCCCGGCTACATCGGGCACCTCAATGACTCGTGCGTCACCATCGCCGAGGTGCTGAAGCCAGCGGGTTACTTCACCGCGATGACGGGCAAGTGGCATGTCGGCCAGCAGGCGGGCGTGGCACCCTGGACGCGTGGCTTTGATCGCAGCCTCAATGCGGCGGCGGGCGGCTTCTACTTCCCCACGCATCCGCGCGCGGAGCTGTGGCTGAATGGCGAGAAGGTCGCGAACGACGACAAACGTCTCGTGATTCAGAACTGGTACTCGACCGACCTCTGGGTCGCGCAGGGATTGCAGTTCATCGACGAAGCGGTCACCGTGAAGAAGCCCTTCTACTGGCATCTGTGCTTCAATGCGCCGCACTTTTCGCTGCAAGCACCGGCGGAAGACATCGCACAGTTCCGCGGCAAATACAAAGCCGGCTGGGGCGCAATCCGCGATGCTCGTTACGCGAAGCAACAGCAGCTCGGCATCATCGACACCGCGTGGGAGAAGTCGCCACGGCCGAAGGACGTGAAGGCATGGAAGGATGTGTCGTCCGAGGAGCAGGATCGCTTCGATCACATCATGGCCGTGTATGCCGCCGTCGTGCATCACATGGACAAGGCCGTGGGCGAGGTCGTCGCCGGCTTGAAGCAGCGCGGCGTCTTTGACAACACGCTCATCCTCTTCATGTCCGACAACGGCGGCAATGCCGAGTCCGGTCCGAATGGCAAGACCAACGGCGACCCGAGCGAAGGCAGCTCCGACTGGTTCTGCGGCGAGAGCTGGGCCTTCGTGGAGAACACGCCCTTCCGCCTCTACAAGCACTACAACCATGAAGGCGGCATCGCTTCGCCGCTCATCGCCCACTGGCCGCAGGGCATCGCCGCGAAGAACGAGCTGCGCACGCAGCCAGCGCATCTCATCGACATCATGGCTACCGCAGTCGATGTCACCGGCGCAACTTATCCGAAGGAGTTCAAAGGCCACGCAATAACGCCGATGGAAGGTCGCAGTCTCGTGCCCGCCTTTGCCAACAAGTCCATCGACCGCGACGCCCTCTACTGGGAGCACGAAGGCAACGCGGCGATCCGCGTCGGCGACGACAAGCTCGTGCGCCGTGGCCGCAACGGCGAGTGGGAGCTGTATGACATGCACACCGACCGCACCGAGCTCCACGACCTCGCCAAGTCGCAGCCCGGCAAAGTGAAAGCCCTCGCCGACAAGTGGGAAGCCTGGGCCGAGCGGGCGCATGTGAAGCCGTATCCCAATGAAGGCGGCGGCAAGAAGAAGGCGAAGGACAGGAAGAAGGCCGCCGAGTGACCTGACAATCCGATGACGAGGAGACATCCCATGAAACGACGCACCTTCACCACTGCACTCGCCACTTTGTCAGCCACGCCATCACGCACCCATGCGGCGGGCGGCCCGCACATTTCCACGAATACGTATCCATGGGGCACGTTCGCGAAACGTGAAGGAAGGAACTTTGTGCCGCACACGGACGAGGCGCTCGCCGAAATCGCGGCGGCCGGCATCGGTGGCTACGAACCGGCCGTGAAGGTGCCGGAGGAGTTCGACGGCCTCGGCGCACGCTTGAAGAAGCACGGCCTCGAAATGCGATCGCTCTACGTGAACAGCTCGCTGCATGACGAAGCGGAGGCCGGGAAAAGCATCGAAGGCGTAATCGCCATCGCGCGGCGCGCGGCGGAAACGGGCACCAAGATCATCGTCACCAATCCCTCCCCCATCAAATGGGGCGGGCCGCAAAACAAGACTGACGCGCAGCTCGTCACGCAGGCCGCCGCGCTCGACAAACTGGGCGCTGAACTGGGCAGGCTGGGCATGCAACTGGCCTACCACAACCACGACATCGAGCTGCGCACTGGCGCGCGCGAGTTCCACCACATGCTCACGGCCACGAATCCCGCGCATGTGAAGTTCTGCCTCGACGTGCATTGGGTGTTCCGCGGCTGCGGCGACTCCCAGGTGGCGCTCTTCGACGTGCTGGAACACTACGGCAGCCGCGTGATCGAGCTGCACGTCCGCCAGTCCGTCGGCGGCAAATGGGCGGAGGTCTTCACCGCGGAGGGCGACATCGACTACGAGCGTCTCGTCGGGTGGTTTTCCCAGCATCGGATCAAGCCGCTGCTGACGCTTGAGCAATGCATCGAAGCCGGATCGCCCGGCACGCTGACCGGCTTGGAAGCGCACAAGCAGAGCCTGGCGAACGCGCAAAAAATCTTCGCGCCGCTGGCTTGACCGCGGTTCTCACGCTGATTCGCGGCCACCACGGAGTCCGGGCTGTCATCGCCTTTGGTCACCCTGGAACCGGTGGGAAATCACAAAACCTGCTGACGCGAGGTACATTTGGTGCATCTCCGTTTCGTTCACCCACGCGCGATCCGCCGCCGGAGCGCAGTCTTTCCCATGCGGTGCCAGCCGTCAGGCGATTGCGATTGCATTCCGCCTCTTGATGGCACCATTCAAATTCCCCCACCCGCCGCACCCCATGCCCATTTCACCCTATGAATCCCCGCCGATCACCCAGCGGCAGACTTTTGCAAAGACGCGCCGCCAGTTCTGGCGCATCACGAAGGCATTCTTTGCCTCCGAGCGGCGCCGCAAGGCGCGCGGACTGCTCACGATGCTCTTCACGCTGTCCGTCGCCTCGGTCGGCATCACCGTGCTCACCAGCTACGCGGCCCGGGACGTGATGACGGCCATCGAGAAGAAGAACTCCCACGCCTGGTGGCCCGCGATGGGGCGCTACCTCGGCAGCTTCGTGATCGCCATGCTCATCGACGTTTACTACCGCTGGGCGGAGCAGAGCCTCGGCCTGCTGTGGCGCGAGTGGATGGCGCAGCATCTCATCAAGCGCTACTTCAACAACCGCGCCTACTACCGCCTGCGCGGCTCCGAGAACATCGACAACCCCGACCAGCGCATCTCCGAGGACGTGCGCAACTTCACCACCGACACCCTGAGCTACACGCTCATGGCCCTCAGCTCGGTGATGACGCTCGTCGGCTTCATCGGAGTCCTCTGGAGCATCTCGGGCACCCTCGTCACCGTCGCCTTCGGCTACGCCGTGGCAGGCACCGTGATGTGCGTGCTCATCGGCCGCCGCCTCGTGCGTCTGCACTACGACAAGTATCAGAAAGAGGCCGACTTCCGCTACGGCCTCGTACGCGTGCGGGACAATGCGGAATCCATCGCCTTCTACCGCGGCGAGAAACGCGAGCACCTCGATCTGGTCCGCCGCCTTGGCAGCGTGGTGGTGAACATGCGCACCATCATCGCCTGGAACCGCACCCTTGGCTTCTTCCGCAACAGCTACAACTACCTCGCCCTCCTGCTGCCCATCGCCATCGTCGCCCCCATGTTCATGGAGGGCGAGATCCAGTTCGGCATGGTCACCCAGTCCATCGACGCCTTCGCACAGGTGCTCGCCGCGCTCACCCTGATCTCCAGCAATTTCGAGGGCCTGAGCTCCTACCTCGCCGGCGTGCAGCGTCTCGGAAGTTTGTGGGATGACCTCGATGACTTCGACGCCGACGAACGCCGCGCCTCCACCGAGAGCATCCAGCAGCTCGAAGCCGAAGGCCGCCATGTGAAGCTCGACAAGCTCACAGTCCGCACGCCGGACAAATCCAAGACGCTCGTGACCGGACTCACCTTCGAGATCATGCAGGCGCAAAGCCTCATCATCATGGGCGAGAGCGGCACGGGCAAGAGTTCCGTGCTGCGCACCATCGCAGGATTATGGCCCGGCGGCACCGGCTCGCTGGAGCGCCCGCTGCTGCGCGATCTCATGTTCCTCCCCCAGCGCCCCTACATGGTCCCGGGAAATCTGCGCGACCAGTTTCTCTATCCGTATCCGGACCGCGGATTGAGCGATGACAAGATTCACGACGTGGTCCGCATGGTGAACCTCGGCGACGTGACAGACCGCGTGAACGGCGACCTGAACTGCGTCATCGACTGGACGAACGTTCTCTCGCTCGGCGAGCAGCAGCGCGTGGCCTTTGCGCGCCTGCTGGCGCGGCGGCCGAAGTTCGCCTTCCTGGATGAAGCCACCAGTGCGCTGGACGAAGACAATCAAGCGCTGCTCTACCGCCTGCTGCGCGACTCCGGCATCGGCTATGTCAGCGTCGGCCACCGCACCACGCTCATACCCTACCACCAGCGCGTGCTCCAGCTCCACCGGGGCGCGAGCTGGGATATCAGGACGGCGTAGCCATAGTGCCCGCCACGCAGGAGATCACACGGGCGGATACCTTGGCGCGCGGAGCAGCGTGCCACTGCGCACGCCCTCAACCGCGCAGGCGTCGGCGCACCTGGAATGCCAGACCGCCCAGACCGATGAGCAGCGCGGTTCCGGGCTCGGGCACCGTGTGCGTCTGCAAGGCGAAGGTGCCTGGATCGACAGTGTACGAGCCGGGACCTTCGACATCATTGAGACCGCCGAAGGGCACGCTGCCGGCGGTGCTGAGACGCCAGTCGAGCGGTTGCGCGGTCTGGTCTGCGTGCGCGGGCATCGTCCAGTCATCGAGTGCATTGCCATCGAGGCTGTTGTTGGTGATGAGCGCCCATTCGGTGAGCGAGTCGATGGTGAGGCCGTTGTAGGCCCAGATGTACGCCTGCTCACCCTGTGCAAAGGTGAAGCCCGGCAGCGGCGGCGACTTGCTCGACGTGCCATTCGTCTGAAGCGTTGCGGAGCTGTCCACGAATCCCAGCGCGGAGTCCCATCCGTTTGCCGCGGGGGCTATGGCGCGGTCAAACACCTTCCAGTTCGCGGCCCATTGGTCGAGATTGAACTCGGTGGGCACGAACGCTCCGAAGGTGCCAAGCTCGAAAATGAACGTGTCGTCGAGCGGTATGCCCGTGCTCGTCACGATGGTGTCGCCGACGGCGGATCCCCAGTCGATGGTGCGGGCGGGCAGCGAGGTGGCTGACATCACGAGCAGCGCGAGGGCGAATGGGATGTGGAGTTGGTGTTTCATGGCGGGAAGGTTTGGTCGGTTGTTCGTGTTCCGTTTTCCGTGCTGATGTCGAGATGCCGGTCTGCTGTCTTCTCCTCCATCACGGCGTCCAGGTCATTGGAATGACCCAGTTGCTCTTGCCTGCGATCGATTTCACGAAGGCACCCTGGAGCGACTTGAACATGAGGAAGTTGTTTTCGTTCGTGAGCGATGCGTTCGACTGCGGCGACCACTGGTGCAGCGTGTTGTACTCCACCAGGAAGTGGCTGATGTATGCCTCGGCTCCCGTCGTGGCGTCTCCGGCCCAGAAGCGAATCTGGTCCACCTTCGCCGGGTCGCGTCCGCCGGTGAAACCATTCGCAAGGGTCATCTGACGCATGGCGGGCGATTGATCCATCGGGAAACCAGACCCGATCAGATTGCTGCCGACCTTCAGCGGGCAGGCGAAGCTGTTCTGGCGCACATGACCGCTGAGGACGAGGCTCACGGGTGTCGTACGGCAGTGGACGTACATCGCCTCCGCCGGATCGATCACGCGGCTGCCGCGGTCGGTGAGCGTTGCATCGGTGCTGAGCACCCACTTCGGCACGCCGCCATTGAGGTAGAGCCAGTAGATCTCGCTGAACGTCCCGCTGGTGGAGCTGTAGAAGAGCAGGCGGTCGGCGGTGGTCTGATTGTTCGTCGCGTGGAAGAGCGACTTCGTGAAGATGTCGTCCATCGTGTAGTGCTGGCGCACCGCGATCACGTCACTGGCGATGTTTGCGGGGATGGAGCCGAGCGTGTTGTGATTGCCCCCTGCCGTGGAGATCGCGAGGGTGGTGGCCGTGCTGGCAGCTTCATCGACATCGAAGCGGTGGCCCGCATTGTCGCCGCTGAGCACCTCGATGTAGTACTGCTTCCCGGAGACGAACGATGCCGCCACATTGCCCGTGCCGGCGGATGTCGCCACGTTCAGGCTGCCGCCGCCGAGAGAATCGACCACGCCGCTGAACACGTCGCACACGAAGAACGGCATCGAGCACGTCTGGCACTGCACGGAGAGCGAGCGCGTGTCCCAGCCGGAAGCAAGCGTGCGCGTGGTCTGCTCGGGCACGGTGTCGTGGTTGGCATCGAGATCGACCTTGATGCGCACGAAGCCGCGGCCAGGTGTGAGACCGGGCAATGTGGCGAGGTCGAGATAGGTCGATGTCGCCGTGCCGTCGCCGTTGTTCACGGTCGTCGGCACGATCGTCGTCACCGGCGTCCAGCCGCCGCCGTTCGCGCTGCTGGACGCAATGTCGGCGATGTATTCGAGCGTGTAGATCACATCGGAGGCCTCCGCGGCCTTGCGCACGGTGGCGTCGATGCGGCCGTTGGAATTCACGATGACCTTGAGCGGGCAGCCGATGGAGACGCCCGTGTTTGGCGCGTAGCAGAAGGCGTACTCCTGCAGGTTGTCGAAGCGGTCGCCGTCCGCGTTTTGGGCTACGCCGTTCTGGCCGCCGAGCTGGTTGGCATACTGCCATGCGGCGAAGGTGGTGGGCTTGATCTCCACGACAGGGATGTTGTTGTTGATCACGAACGGATCGCCCGGCGCGAGAACGAAGGTGAGGTAATACGAATTGCCAGCCGCCGAGAAGTTCGTGAGGAAGCCTGGATTGCCGGGGTTCTCGCTGGATCCGAGCACCGTCGGGTCAGGACCGCCCGTCGGATCAAAGCTCGGACCGGCGACCGGGCGCGAAGGATCGATCATGTAGCCGATGGGAGGCGTGTAGGTGAGCGTGAAGGTGCCTGCCGTGTCCGTCACAAAGCCATACTGCCCCGTGCTGCCGTCCATAAGGATGGTGATGCTGCCGGGACCGCTCACCGACATGGAGCCGCCCGCGACGATCTTTCCGGTGACGGGTGAGTAAATGTAGCCGGTGGGATCCACGGCATCGAGGAAGTCATTGCCCACGCTGCTCGCGCCGCTGCCGCCGGAGAGGATCACGACCTTGATGAGGTTGTCGTTCGCGCCCTGAACGTCGGCGGTGCTGTTCGATGGATTCGGATCGACTTCCTGCACGAAGTAGGTGCCGCTGGGCAGGTTGTTGAACTGATAGTGGCCGATACCGTCGGTCGTGGTCGTGCCGAGCAATTGATCCACCCCGGAATCAAAGCTGCCGTTGCCGTTGCTGTCGGCGTAGAGCTTGATCGTCACATTCCCCACCGGCTGGTCGGCGTCGGAGAAGTTGCCGTCGAGGTCGTAGTCATCACGCACCTGACCGCTGATGGAATACTGACCAGTGGTGGCAAGGAAGCCGAAATCCTTCGTATTGTCCGCTTCGCCATGCGAGAGCGCGATGAGCGGGCTGGTGACCACCGCCGTCGGCATGGCCTGCGTGCCATTGTCATCGCCGTCGATGGCGTCATCACTGGTGTTCGTGACAGGCGATGATTCAGGATACGCAGCCGGCGGCGTGGCGATGCGAAGCTGGTAGCTGCCGGGCGCCAGGTTGGAGAAGCCGTAGGCACCTCCACTGCTGGTGGTCACGATGTATGCCTGCACGCCGGGCGTGTTCGGATCATCCACGGGAGCGCCGAGCGAGTCGAGCAGCGCGATGCTCACGCCGTCGATGCCGGTTTCGCCGCTTTCCTTGACGCCGTTGCCGTTCGTGTCATGCCATACGAGATTGCCGATGGTGCCCCCGGCCACGAGGCCGAAGTCCTTCGTGTTGTCCGTCTCGCCCGCCGAGAGCGTGAAGACCGGGCTGGTGATCGCGGCACCCGCCACGATCTGCGAGCCGTTGTCATCATTGTCGATCACATCGTCATTCGTGTCCGTCACCGTCGAGCTGATCGGATACAGCGCCGGCGGAGTGGCGATGGTGAGGCGATAGCTGCCCGGCGGCAAATTGGAGAAGGAGTACAAGCCGCCGCCCGCCGTCGTGCTCGTCGTGGGCTGGATGCCGCCGGTGTTCGGGTCGCTGTCGAGCGGATTGCCACTTCCGTCGAGCAGCTCGACCACCACGCCATCGAGGCCGGTCTCGCTCACGTCCTTGATGCCGTTGTTGTTCGCGTCGATCCACACCAGGTTGCCGATGCTCGCGGACTGCTCCTCGACAAAATCGTTGCCGCTGCTCGCTGCACCGCCCACGACCACAATCGGTGCCACATCGCCGATCACATCGAGATTGCCGCCATCGGCATCACTGACGCTCGCGTAGCCAGCAGGCTGTGCTTCGCCCACGCGATACGATCCGGGCGGCAGGCTGCCGAAGCTGTAGGCGCCGCTGCCGTTCGTCGTCGCAGTGACTGGCTGCACGCCAGGCGTGCCCGCGTCTCCATCGATCACATTGCCGCTGCCGTCCAGCAAGGTGAGCACCACGCCGCTGATCGGCGCGTCACCCGCGTTGTCGTTGTTGGTGTCGGCGAGGACCGCGCCGCTGATGGAACCGGTTTGTTCCTCGACGAAGTTGTTCCCGTCATCCGTCTCGCCCGCGACGACGGCAACGGGGATTCGGTGATCGGCGGTGCTCGCGTTCACAGCGTCATCGCCCGGCGTGGTCGTGTCGCCATCGGTCACGGCGATGTAGCCTGCGGGCGGCGTCTCGACGACGACGTAGCTGCCGGGTTGCACGCCGCCGAAGGTGTACGCACCGCTCGCGTTCGTGAGCACCGTGCCGCCGATCTGCACGCCGTCGTTTGGATTGCCGTCGCCATTCGGGTCGCTGAACAATGCCACCACGACGCCAGAGAGCGGTGCGTCGCCGGCGTTGTCGTTGTCGGTGTCAGCGAGCACAGAACCGCTGATCGTGCCGAGCTGCTCCTCGACGAAATCATTGCCGCTGCTGGTGCCGCCGGACGTGACGTTCACGAGCACCACGTCGCCGATCTGGTCGAGGTTGCCGCCGTCCAAATCGCTGATGCTTTGATAGCCCGCGGGCTGGGCCTCGCCCACGCGATACTGGCCGGGCAGCAGGCTGGTGAAGCTGTAGGTGCCGCTGCCGTCCGTCGTCGTCGTGACGGGCTGCACTCCCGGCGTGTTCGGATCACCGTCATACGGCGCGCCGCTGAGGTCGAGCAATGTGAGCACCACGCCCGGAATGCCGGTGTCGCCGGTGTCGTCGTTGTTTGTGTCGGCGAGCACCGTGCCGGTGATCGAGCCGTATTGCTCCTCGACGAAATCGTTGCCCGTCTCGTTTTCCGCTGGATCGAGCACGCGCGGGATCACGTCGCCGATGATGTCGAGGTCGCCGCCGTCGCGGTCGCTCACGCTTGCGTAACCCGCCGGCTGCACCTCGGCGATCTGGTAGGCGCCGGGTGGCAGGCCGCCAAAGGTGTACTGGCCGTTCACGTCGGTCGTGATGGTGATGACCTGCACGCCGGGTGAGTTCGGATCACCATCGACCGGACTGCCGAAGCCGTCGAGGAGCGCCAGCAGCACTCCCTGGATGGGCGAGTCGCCGACGTCGTCGTCATCGGTGTCGGCGAGCACGAAGCCGCTGAGCGATCCTGGATTGAAATATCCGTCGGTGCCGCCGTCCACGATGTTCCCGGCCACGGCGGTCACCGTCGTCGGATCATCGCCCTGCGTGTGCACGTATCCGGCCAGCACGAGCGCATTGAAGTCGGCATCGTTTTCGTCCACGTCGGCAATGGTCGTGCCCGGTGGTACGCTGACGGTCCAGTCGCCGTTTCCGTCCGTCGCAACGAGGTGCACGCCGCCGAGCGAGTCGGACACGACCACGTTCACGTTCGCGAGATCCGGCTCGCCCGGATCCTGAGTGCCGTTGCCGTTCACGTCTAGATAGAGGTGGCCCGCGACAGTGCCGCTGACGTAGTAGCCGTCAGTGCCGCCGTCGTTCGTCGTATTCGCCAGAGCCGTGATCGTCGTCGGCTCGGTGCCCTCGGTGTGAGTGGAGCCGGCAGGATAGTCCGGATCATTTTCCTGCACGTTCGCCGTGGTCTCGCCGGGCGGCACGTTGATGCTCCAGTCGCCATTCACATCCGTGGTGACCAGAAGCGCACGGCCGAGCGAGTCGGTAATGATGACATCGACGTTCGGCAGATCCGGCTCGCCGAGGCTCTGCGTGCCGTCGCCATCCGAGTCGAGATAAAGATGCCCGACGACGGTGGCGTGGATGAAGTAGCCGTCGATGCCGCCGTTCGTGGTCGTGCCCGCGATGGCGGTAAACGTGGTGGGATCATCACCCTGCGTGTGAAGCGCACCGGCCGGGAACTGCGGATCGGTTTCATCGACATTCGCGGTGGTCGTGCCGGGCGGCACGGCGGCCGTCCAGTTCCCTGCCCCGTTCGTGCTCACGGTCTGCGTCGCGCCGTTGGAGTCGGTGATGACGACATCGACGTTGGCGAGATCGGGTTCACCGATGTTTTGCACGCCATTGCCATTCGTGTCGAGATAGAGGTGGCCGGTGACCGTGCCGAAGATCACGTCGAGCGTGAAGCTCCTTGCACCGGTGCAGCCATTCGCATCCGTCGCCGTGATGGTGACGGGATACGATCCGCCTGTGGTCGGCGCACCACTGATCGTTCCACCCGAAGCCAGCGTGAGACCCGGAGGCAGTGCACCCGCGGTAACGGCGAACGCATATGGCGACGTGCCGCCGCTGGCGGTGATGGTTTGATTGTAGGCTGCGCCGAGCGTGGCGGAAGGCAACGAAGCCGGATTCACGGTGATCGCCGGGCAGCTCGTGCTGAAGCTAAGGTTCACGCTGCCGGAGCAGTTGTTCGCGTCCGTCGCCACGATGCTGATCGTGTAGCTGCCGGCTTCCGTCGGCGTGCCGGACAGCGTCGCCGTGCCCGTATTGAACGTCATGCCCGCGGGCAAGGTGCCGGTCTGCTGCCAGGTGATCGCGCCGGTGCCACCAGTGGCGTTGAAGACCACGGGGCCATACGCCGTGCCGACGACGCCATTGGAAAGCGAACCAGGAGCGATGCTGATCGTCGGGCAGCCGACCGATATCGTGAACAACGCGGAGCCGGAGCAGCCGTTCGCATCCGTCGCGGTGACGGTGAAGTTCGCCGAGCCTGCCGGCATGTTCGGCGTGCCGCTGATGGCACCGGCGGAACTAAGCGAGAGTCCGTTCGGCAGCGCACCACCGGTGACCGCATAAGTGTAAGCAGGGGTGCCGCCGCTCGCCGTGATGCTCGCGGAGTAGGGCGCGCCATTCGTCGCCGCTGGCAGCGCCGCAGGCACGCTGGCCACCGTGATCGCCGGGCACACAGGCGCGACCGTGAATGAGCGCGTGCCTGTGCAACTGTTCGCATCCGTCGCGGTGATCGTGAAGGTCTGCGCAGTCGTGCTCGTCGGCGTGCCGGTGATGTCGCCGTTCGCTGCGAGAGAGAGACCCGCTGGCAACACGCCGACCGTGACCGCGAACGAGTATGGTGCGATGCCACCGGTGGCACTGACCGTTTGCGTGTAAGCGGTGCCCACCACGCCATCGGGCAGCGTGGCCGGATTCACCGTGATCGCCGGGCAGGCAGGCGTCACCGTAAAGCTGCGAGTGCCCGTGCAGCCATTGGCATCCGTCACCGTGACGGTGAACGTCTCCGGCGTCGTGCTCGTCGGCGTTCCAGTGATGTCGCCGCTCGGCGCGAGCGACAGGCCTGCGGGCAGCGAACCCAGCGTGACGGCGAACGAATACGGAGCGATACCGCCGCTGGCGTTGAGCGTCTGAGTGTAGGCGGCGTTCACCGTGCCGTCGGGCAGTGTCGCCGGATTGATCGTGATCACCGGGCAAGCAGGCGTGACCGTGAAGCTGCGCATGCCGGTGCAGCCGTTCGCATCCGTCGCGGTGATCGTGAACGTCGCCGCCGTCGTGCTCGTCGGCGTGCCGGTGATGTCGCCGTTCGGTGCGAGCGACAATCCGGTCGGAAGTGTGCCAAGCGTGACCGCGAACGAATACGGTGCGATGCCGCCGCTGGCCGTGACCGTCACATTATAGGCCGCGTTCACCGTGCCGTTCGGCAGCGTGGCGGGACTCACCGTGATCACCGGGCACGCAGGCGTGACCGTGAAACTGCGCGCGCCGGTGCAGCCATTCGCATCCGTCGCGGTGATCGTGAACGTCGCCGCCGTCGTGCTCGTCGGCGTGCCGGTGATGTCACCGTTCGGTGCGAGCGCCAAGCCCGCTGGCAACGTGCCGATCGTGACCGCAAACGTGTATGGCGCGATACCGCCGGTGGCGGTGACGGTTTGCGAGTATGGCGTGTTCACCGTGCCATTCGGCAGCGTCACTGGATTGATCGTGATCACCGGACACGCAGGCGTGATCGTGAAGCTGCGCGTGCCGGTGCAGCCATTCGCATCCGTCGCGGTGATCGTGAACGTCGCCGCTGTCGTGCTCGTCGGCGTGCCGGTGATGTCACCGTTCGGTGCGAGCGCCAAGCCCGCTGGCAACGTGCCGAGCGTGACCGCGAATGAATACGGCGACGTGCCGCCACTCGCGGTGACAATCTGGCTGTAGGGCGTGTTCACCGTGCCGTCGGGCAACGCGGCTGGATTCACGGTGATGGCCGGGCAGCTCGTGCTGAAGCCGAGGTTCACGCTGCCGGAGCATCCGTTCGCATCCGTCGCGGTGATGCTGATCGAATAGCTTCCCACCACGGTCGGCGTGCCGGAGAGCGTGGCCGTGACGAGGTCAAACATCATGCCCGCTGGCAATGCGCCGGTTTGCTGCCAGATGATGGCACCCGAGCCGCCTGTGGCATTGAAGACCACCGGACCGTATGGAGTGCCGACCGTGCCGTTCGAGAGCGAGCCAGGCGCGATGCTGATCGTCGGGCAGCCAACGGAAATCGTGAATGCGCTCGAACCCTGGCAGCCGTTCGCATCGGTCGCGGTGACGGTGAAGTTCGCCGAGCCGGCCGGCATGTTCGGCGTGCCGCTGATCGCGCCGCTGTTGTTCATCGTGAGGCCGATCGGCAGTCCGCCGCCAGTGATGGCATACGTGTAGTTCGGCGTGCCGCCGCTCGCAGCGATGCTCGCGGAGTAAGGCGTGCCATTCGTCGCCGCAGGCAGCACGGCCGGAACGCTGGCAAGTGTGATCGTCGGACAAGCAGGCGAGATCGTGAAGCTGCGCGTGCGCGTGCAGCCGTTCGCATCCGTCGCGGTGATCATGAAGTTTTGCGTCGTGGTCGAGGTCGGCGTGCCGGTGATCTCGCCGGTCAACGCGAGCGACAAGCCGTCAGGCAACACACCCGCGCTGACTTCATACGAGTAAGGCGCGATGCCGCCGCTCGCTGTGAGCGTCTGATTGTAAGCCGTGCCCACCACGCCGTTCGCCAGCGTCGGCGGATTGATGTTAATCGTCGGGCACGCAGGCGTGACGGTGAACACACGATTGCCCGCGCAGCCATTCGCATCCGTCCCGGTGATCGTGAAGGTCTCGCTCGTCGTGCTCGTCGGTGTGCCGCTGATCACACCGCCGCTCGTCATGTTGAGGCCGGCTGGCAGCGAACCAAGCGTCACCACGAACGAATACGGCGCGATGCCTCCGGTGGCGCTGACCGTCTGGTTGTAGGCCGAGTTCACAACGCCATCTGGCAGAGCGAACGGATTCACCGTGATGGTCGGGCACGCCGGTGTGATCGTGAAGCTGCGGGTTCCCGCGCAGTTGTTCGCGTCCGTAGCGGTGATCGTGAAGGTCTGCGCGGTCGTCGAGGTCGGTGTGCCGCTGAGCACCCCACCACTCGTGAGTGTGAGACCGGTCGGCAACGTGCCGAGCGTGACAGCGAACGAATACGGCGCGATGCCGCCCGTCGCGGTGATGGTCTGGTTATAGGCCGAATTCACCGTGCCGTTTGGCAGCGACGCAGGATTCACCGTGATTGCCGGGCAGGCCGGTGTGACGGTGAAGCTGCGCGTGCCGGTGCAGTTGTTCGCATCGGTCGCGGTGATCGTGAATGTCGCGGCGGTCGTGCTCGTCGGCGTGCCGCTGATCACTCCGCCACTCGTCATCGTAAGACCAACCGGCAGCGTGCCGAGCGTGACCGCGAACGAATAAGGCGCGATGCCGCCGCTGGCCGTGACGGTTTGATTATAAGGCGTGTTCACCGTGCCGTTTGGCAGCGTGGCAGGATTCACCGCGATGACCGGGCACGCAGGCGTGACGGTGAAGGAGCGCGCGCCCGTGCAGCCGTTCGCATCCGTCGCGGTGATTGTAAACGTCGAAGCGCTCGTCGAGGTCGGCGTGCCGGTGATGTCACCATTCGCAGCGAGTGACAAGCCAGCGGGCAAGGCGCCAAGCGTGACGGCGAACGAGTAAGGCGACGTGCCGCCGGTCGCGGTCGCGGTCTGCGAATAGGCCGTGTTCACCGTGCCATTCGGCAACGTCGCCGGATTTACCGTGATCGCCGGGCAGCTCGTGCTGAAGCTGAGATTCACACTGCCGGAACAGCCGTTCGCGTCGGTTGCAACGATGCTGATGGAGTAGCTGCCCGCCTGGGTCGGAGTACCCGAGAGCGTGGCAGTGCCCGTATTGAATGTGATGCCCGCGGGCAGCGTGCCGGTCTGCTGCCAGGTGATCAAACCAGATCCGCCGGTCGCATTGAACACCACCGGACCATACGCCGTGCCGACGGTGCCATTCGAAAGCGAGCCAGGCGCGACAGAGATGGTCGGGCAGTCAACGGAGATCGTGAACAAGGCAGAGCCGGAGCAACCGTTCGCATCCGTCGCGGTGACGGTGAAGCTGGCCGAGCCGCTCGGCATGTTCGCAATGCCGTTGATCGCACCCGCATTGTCCATCGAGAGACCGTTTGGCAGCGCCCCGCCAGTGACCGCATACGTGTAAGCCGGCGTGCCGCCGCTCGCGCTGATGCTCGCGGAGTATGGCGCGCCATTCGTCGCTGCGGGCAGAACCGCAGGCACGCTTACCACGGTGATCGCCGGGCACACGGGCGTGACGGTGAAGCTGCGCGTGCCGGTGCAGTTGTTCGCGTCAGTCGCGGTGATCGTGAACGTCTGCGCCGTCGTGCTCGTCGGCGTCCCGGTGATGTCGCCGTTGGTCGCAAGCGACAGGCCCGTTGGCAACACGCCGACCGTGACCGTGAACGAGTAAGGCGCGATGCCGCCCGTGGCGCTGACGGTCTGCGAGTAGGCCGTGCCGACCACACCATTGGGCAGCGATGCCGGATTCACCGTGATGCTCGGGCACGCCGGAGTAACCGTGAAGCTGCGCGTGCCGGTGCAGTTATTCGCATCCGTTGCAGTGATTGTGAAGGTCTGCGCCGTCGTGCTCGTGGGCGTTCCCGAGATGTCGCCATTGGCCGCGAGCGACAGGCCATCCGGCAATGTGCCAAGCGTAACCGCAAACGTGTAAGGCGCGATGCCACCGCTGGCCGTCACGGTTTGCGAGTATGCCGTGTTTACCGTGCCATTCGGCAAGGTCGTCGGGTTGAGCGTAATCGTCGGGCACGCGGGCGTGACGGTGAAGCTGCGCGCGCCGGTGCAGCCGTTCGCATCGGTCGCGGTGATCGTGAATGTCTCCGCCGTCGTGCTCGTGGGCGTGCCGGTGATATCACCATTCGCCGCGAGCGACAAACCAGCAGGCAACGAACCCGCCGTAACCCCGAAGGTGTAAGGCGCGATGCCGCCGGCGGCGGACATCGTGGCCGAGTAAGGCGTGTTCACCGTGCCATCAGCGAGCGACGACGGATTGACGGTGATGGTCGGGCACGCAGGCGTGATCGTGAAGCTGCGCGTGCCGGTGCAGTTGTTCGCATCGGTCGCAGTGATCGTGAACGTCGCCGCCGTCGTGCTCGTTGGCGTGCCGGTCAGCGCGCCACCACCGCTGAGCGTGAGGCCCGCTGGCAGCGTGCCGAGCGTGACCGCGAACGAATACGGCGCGATGCCGCCGCTCGCAGTGACCGTCTGATTGTAGAACGTGTTCACCGTGCCGTTCGGCAGCGAGGAAGGATTCACCGTGATCGCCGGGCAGGCAGGCGTGACGGTGAACGAGCGCGCGCCTGTGCAGCCGTTCGCATCCGTCGCGGTGATCGTGAACGTCGCCGCAGTCGTGCTCGTTGGCGTGCCGGTGATGTCGCCGTTCGCTGCGAGCGACAAGCCCGCAGGCAATGTGCCGAGCGTGACCGCGAATGAATAAGGAGCCGTGCCGCCGCTGGCGGTGACGGTTTGCGCGTAAGCCGTGTTCACCGTGCCGTCGGGCAGCGTCGCTGGATTGACGGTGATTGCCGGACAGCTCGTGCTGAAGCTCAGGTTCACGCTGCCGGAGCAATTGTTCGTATCCGTCGCGGCGATGCTGATGGAGAAGTTGCCGGCTTCGGTTGGCGTGCCCGAAAGCGTGGCCGTGCCGGTGTTAAAGCTCATGCCCGCGGGCAACGTGCCGGTTTGCTGCCAGGTGATCGCGCCGGAACCGCCGGTCGCGTTGAAGACCACCGGACCATACGCCGTGCCGACGGTGCCGTTCGAGAGCGAGCCTGGCGCGATGTTGATCGTCGGGCATCCAAGGGAGATCGTGAACAACGCGGAGCCGGAGCAGCCGTTCGCATCCGTTGCGGTGACAGTGAAGTTCGACGCACCCGCCGCGCCGTTCGGCGTTCCGCTGATCGCACCTGCATTGTCCATCGTGAGTCCGTTCGGCAGCGCGCCGCCGGTCAGGGCGTACGTGTAAGCCGGCGTGCCGCCGCTAGCGGTGATGCCGGCGGAATACGGCGTGCCATTCGTCGCACCGGGCAAAACAGCGGGGACGCTGCCGAGCGTGATGGCCGGGCAGGCAGGCGTCACCGTGAAGCTCCGGCTGCCAGTGCAACTGTTCGCGTCGGTCGCGGTGATCGTGAACGTCGCCGCCGTCGTGCTCGTCGGCGTGCCGGTGATGTCACCGTTCGCCGCGAGCGACAATCCCGCAGGCAGCGTGCCGACTGTGACCGCGAACGAGTAAGGCGTGATGCCGCCGCTCGCGCTGACGGTTTGATTGTAGGCCGTGCCGACGACACCATTCGGCAGCGAAGCCGGAGCGACGGTGATGGCCGGACAAGCGGGCGTCACGGTGAAGCTGCGTGTGCCGGTGCAGTTGTTCGCATCCGTCGTGGTGACCGTGAAGGTCTCCGCCGTCGTGCTCGTCGGCGTGCCGCTGATCACCCCACCGCTGGTCATCGACAGACCGGCAGGCAGCGAGCCGAGCGTGACCGCGAACGAATAAGGCGCAATGCCGCCGCTCGCGCTCACAGTTTGATTGTAGGCTGTGTTCACCGTGCCGTCGGGCAATGTGGTCGGAGCGACCGTGATCGTCGGGCACGCGGGAGTGACGGTGAAGCTGCGCGCTCCAGTGCAGTTGTTCGCGTCGGTCGCAGTAATCGTGAACGTTTGAGCGGTCGTGCTCGTCGGCGTGCCGCTGATCACTCCACCGCTCGTCATCGAGAGGCCTGTCGGCAGGACGCCTGCAGTCACCGCAAACGAGTAAGGCGCGATGCCTCCCGTCGCGCTGACGGTTTGATTGTAGGCCGCGTTCACCGTGCCGTCTGGCAGCGTTGCGGGATTCACCGTGATCGCCGGACACGCCGGAGTCACTGTGAAGCTGCGCGCGCCGGTGCAGTTGTTCGCGTCGGTCGCGGTAATCGTGAAGGTCGCGGCGGTCGTCGAGCTCGGCGTGCCGCTGATCACACCTCCGCCCGTCATCGTGAGGCCGGCTGGCAGCGAGCCAAGCGTGACGGCGAATGAATACGGCGCAATGCCGCCAGTCGCAGTCACGGTTTGATTGTATGCCGTGTTCACCGTCCCATCCGGCAGCGTCGCTGGATTCACCGTGATCGTCGGGCACGCAGGCGTGACGGTGAACGAGCGTGCACCCGTGCAGCCGTTTGCATCCGTCGCGGTGATGGTGAACGTCGCCGCCGTCGTGCTCGTCGGCGTGCCCGTGATGTCACCATTCGCCGCGAGTGACAAGCCGGCGGGCAAGGTGCCGAGGGTCACGGCAAACGAATACGGCGAGGTGCCGCCGCTCGCGGTCACAGTTTGCGAGTAGGCCGTGTTCACCGTGCCATTCGGCAGTGAAGCCGGATTCACCGTGATGGCCGGGCAGCTCGTGCTGAAGCTGAGGTTCACGCTACCGGAGCAACTGTTCGCGTCGGTGGCCGTGATGCTGATCGAGAAGTTGCCGGTCTCGGTTGGCGTGCCGCTGAGAGTGTGCGTGCCCGTGTTGAACGTCATGCCAGCCGGCAGCGTGCCGGTCTGCTGCCAGGTGATGGCACCGCTGCCGCCGCTCGCACTGAAGACCACCGGACCATACGCCGTGCCGACCGTGCCGTTCGAAAGCGACGACGGAGAGATGCTGATCGTCGGGCAATCGACGGAGATCGTGAACAAGGCGGAACCGGAGCAGCCGTTCGCGTCCGTCGCGGTGACGGTGAAGTTTGCCGAGCCGCTCGGCATGTTCGGCGTGCCGCTGATCGCGCCGCCGGAGCTGAGCGAGAGGCCAGTTGGCAGCGCGCCGCCGGTCACAGCATACGTGTAGCTCGGCGTGCCGCCGCTCGCAGTGATGCTGGCCGAATATGACGTGCCATTCGTCGCCGATGGCAGCACGGCCGGAACGCTGGCGAGAGTGATCGACGGGCACACCGGCGTCAGCGTGTAGCTGCGTGAGCCGGCGCAGCCCGAGTTGTCCGTCGCAGTGATCGTGAAGGTCTGGCTCGTCGTGCTTGTCGGCGTGCCGCTGAGAACGCCGCCGCTGGAAAGCGTGAGGCCAGCAGGCAAGGTGCCGAGCGTGACGGCATACGTGTAAGGCGACACGCCGCCGCTCGCGGTGATCGTCTGCGAGTAAGCCGTGCCGACCGTCGCCGCCGCCAGCGATGCAGGAGCGAGCGCAATGCTCGGGCAGTCGTAGCCGAAGTCGATGGTGAGGTCGCTGTTCGCGTCGTTCGCATTGTCGGAGGCCTTGTTAACGCCTGTCTCGGTGTCGCCATCGGTCGGCGCGCTATCGGCGATGAGCGAGAAAAGCGCGGTGCGGATGCCGTTCGTCGCGGGCGCGGCGTCGTCGATGCCGTCTTCGCCAACGTCATCATCGCCAAGCTGCGTTCCGGCGACGGAGATGCGGCCATAAAGCGGCTTGCCACTGGCGAATTCGCTCGCCGGCACTTTCACGTAATAGCTGCCGGGCGCGACGTTCGTGAACAAATACAGTCCGCCGGCACCTGTGGTCACCTCGTCGATCTGCGTGTCGGAGTTGTCATACAGGCGGACCTTCACGCCGGTGACACCTTCGCCAGAATCATAGTGACCGTTGTGATTGGCGTCGATGAACACCAGGTTGCCGACGCTCATCGCGCGCTCGACGACGAAGGTGTTTCCGTCGTCCGTCTCACCCGCCACGATGCCGACGGGAATGCGGTTGTCGGTGAGGCTGACGTTCGCCGCGTCGTCATTCGGATTCGTCGTGTCGCCATCCGCCACGGTGAGGTACCCGGCCGGCGGCGTCTTAACCACGACGTAATTGCCGGGCGCGACATTGATGAAGGTATAATCCCCGTTCACGTCCGTCTGCACGGGACTGCCGATCTGAGCGCCATCGCTCGGGTCGCCATCGCCATTCGGATCGCTGAACAGCGTGACGGTGACATTCTGCACGCCCACGTCGCCGATGTTGTCATTGTTCGTGTCGGCGAGCACCGAGCCACTGATCGTGCCAAGCTGCTCCTCGACGAAGTTGTTCCCGCTGTTCGTGCCGCCCGCCGTGATGACGACGAGCGTCACGTCACCGATCTGGTCAAGATTGCCGCCATCCGCATCGCTCACGCTCTGATAACCCGCGGGCTGCGCCTCACCGATGCGATACTCGCCCGGTGGAACGTTGGTGAACGTGTAAACGCCGCTCGCGTTCGTCGTCGCGGTGATCGGCTGCACGCCGGGCGTGTTCGGATCGCCATCGACGGGTGCGCCGCTGATGTCGAGCAAGGTGAGCACGACGCCCGGGAACGGTGCATCGCCCACGTCATCGTTGTTCGTGTCCTTGAGCACCGTCCCGGTGATCGAGCCGTATTGCTCCTCGACAAAATTGTTTCCCGTCTCGTGCTCACCCGGATCGAGCACGCGCACAACCACGTCGCCGATCACATCGAGATCGCCGCCGTCGCGGTCACTGATGCTCGCGTAGCCAGCCGGCTGCGTCTCGGATATCCGGTAATTGCCTGGCGGCAGGTTGTTGAAGATGTAAACGCCGCTTGCATTCGTCGTCGCCGTGATCGGCTGCACGCCTGGCGTGCCGGTGTCGCCGTCGATGACATTGCCGCTGCCGTCGAGCAACGTCAGCACCACACCGACCATCGGCGTGTCGCCCACATCGTCATTGTCCGTGTCAGCAAGCACGGTGCCGGAGATGGACCCGGGATTGAAATAACCGTTCGTGCCGGCGCTGACGCTGGAATTTGCCACGGCTGTCACCGTCTTCGGATCGACGCCCTGCGTCTGCGTGTAACCAGCAAGCACAAGCGCAGCGAAGTCAGGATCGGTCTCATCAACATTCGCCGTCGTGCTGCCCGGCGGCACGGTGGCGGTCCAGTTGCCGTTTGAATCCGTCGTCACGGTCATCGTCGTGCTGTCGGATTTGGTGATCACCACATCAACATCCGCGAGATCCGGCTCTCCCGGATCCTGCGTTCCGTTTCCATTCTCATCGAGATACAAGTGACCCGTGACCGTCGCGACCTGGCGGAAGCCGTCGTCGCCAGCAGGCGTGTTCGTGCTGCTCACGGCAGTCACCGAGTTTGGATCCGTGCCCGCCGTCTGCGTGTAGCCGGCGCTGAAGACCGCGGTGAATTGCGGGTCACTTTGCTGCACGTCGATCGTTGTGTTCCCAGGCGGCACGGTCGCCGTCCAATTGCCGCTCGCATCCGTGGTGACCGTCTGTGCGGCCCCGAGGCTGTCGGTGACGATCACGTCAATGCCCGCCAGTGCGACGTCACCGCCATCGAAGGTGCCGTTGCCATTCACGTCTTGGAAGACCTTGCCTCCCACCGTGCCCGTCTGCACATCCATGAAGTCGCGGTTCGTCGTGCTGCTGCCGGACGCCGCAGTCACGGGAATCATGTTGTTGTTCGGAGGTGCGGAGTCAGCGGTGGAGTACCATCCGAAGAGGTCGTGCTCGACGACGACGTAGTTCCCGGCAGGCAGCCCGCCAAATGAGTACGTGCCATCCGGTGCTGTAAGCATGGATGCCGTCACCGGCTCGCCAAGGTCAGCGATGCCGTTGCCATTCGTGTCTTCGACAAGATCCACGGCCGCGTTCGGGATGCCGATCTCACCGACACCGGCGATGCCGTTGGCGTTGGCGTCATTCCAGACTTTGCCACTGATGCTCGCGTAGCTGACCGGCGGAGTCAGGTAGTCGAAGAAATCCTTGTTCGAATAGGTCGTGAGGGTCGAGACCACGACGGGCACGCGATTGTCATTCGCTCCGGCGGAGTCACCACTGGAGGAATAACCGGGCGGCTGCGACTCGACCGCAACGTAGTTTCCGGCCGCGAGATTTACGAACTCGTAATAGCCGTTCGTGTCAGTGGTCGTCACGGCGACGAGCGTGCCGTCCGCCGGATTGCCATCGCCGTTCGGATCGGTGTAAAGGGTGACGGTGATTCCGCTCAGGAAGCCGTCCACTCCGGCATTGTACGCGGCGTTCGTATTCACGTCGTCATAGACGTGTCCGCTGATTTTTGCGGCGACGAGCGTGATGGTCGCCGTGCTGCTCGCAGGCGGCACGGGGTCGCCATTTACGTCAACCGTGTAGTCTGCCGAGGCGACATTCGAGGCCGGAGCTGCCGCGCCTTTGGCCTTCAGGGTGACATCAATCGTCGTCGTCGCACCGACCGCGAGATTGCCGGCACCCGTGACGTCGAGCCAGAGAAGGTCACCATTACCGGTCGAATCCGGCGGAACGGTGGCGGAAACGAAATCGAAGTTCGAGCCACTAAACGTGTCTTCGAGGGGCAGCGTGGCGATGGCCGTGTCGCCCGTATTGTGCAACGAAATGCGGAAGACCACGTTATCCCCGATGTTGGCGGGGCCCGGATTCGGACTGAGCAGCGTCTTTGAAACTGCAAGGGCCGGATGCGTGATGGTGACATCCGCGGTGTCGCCACCCGTCACGCCACCGCCAGCGTCTGCCGTGGCCGTGTTCGTGGCCGGCGCAGCCGAGGCAAGCGCCGTGAAGTTCAGTGTGATGGTCCTGCTTTGCCCGGGCGACAGCGGCCCCACATTCGTCCAGTTCAGCGACCCGCTCGCCACGGTGTTTGGTGCGACGCTGGCGGAGACGTAGCTCAACTTCGCAGCGGGGTAAGTGTCGGCGAGCGCAATGGTGCTGAGGGTCGTGTTACCCGTGTTGATGACCTGCACGGAATACTGAACGGCTTCGCCGATGACAGCCTGCCCGTCTGACGGCGCGACCAGCGTTTTGTTCACGGTGACGGCGGGAGCGATGTTAGGAATCGTGGCCGTGTCATTCGACGTATCCGTGCTGTCGGTGGGATCGACGTACACGACGTAGAGCACATCACCGAGCACGGCATGAAGGGTGCCGTCATTATGCGTGGAGCCGGCGGTCGTACTTGCCGGGATGCAATAGACGAACACGCCGGTGTTTGCCCCGGTCTCCGTTAGGGTGACCACTTCGCTGTCGCCGCTGGCTGCGGTGATCGTTGCGGTGACCGTCTCGACGACACCAGAGTCCGTGTTCTGGTCGAGATCGGTCACGCGAACGCAAACCTGTTCGTTGCCCGAATACGTGGCTGTGTGCGGCCCGTTCAGTCCCGTCGTAAATTGCGTCGTGCTCGGTGTGCCCAAGTCAAGCTGGGTCACGTTCACCTGGGTCGAATTGGTATCAATGATGCCTTCAGTTCCTTCGTGCGCCGTGCCGACGATGTTGTAAACGCCAGTCGTGGAACCGACGCTCCATGCGTACTCGTAAGTTTTTGTGCCGGTCGTTGTGGCCACGGCGCTACTGAGCGTAGTCGTCACGTCGCCTCCGGTTCCGGGGCCGTCGATGTTCAGCCCCAGGCTCGTGATGTCGGCGTTGCCGAACGGATCGCTGACCACCGCGCGCACATACGCCGTGGTGCCGCTGGTCGGCGAAGTGATGAGACTGCCACCGGGATAGGGAGCATCATAGACTCCGATCGAAGTGACCTTGATCACGGTCGTGGTGGGCAGGGTGATCTTCGACGGTTTCGTGCTGCTGTCGTAATCGACCGTAAAGGTGACGCCCGTCTCCGCCGTCGTGATGTCGAGGGTCACGGTTTCACCCGAAGCGTAATTCACTGCGCTGACGAGCGGAGAGAAATTGAAAGTGAGAAGACCGCCGCTTGCCGAGGCGCTCGTACTTGTCGCAACCGCGGTCGCGCCCTTCTTCAAAGTCGCCGTGATACTGGGCGAGGCAGGCATTGATCCAGTGACGATAGTATAATATGCCGTCACGATGGGCGACACACCAGACGGCATCGTAAATGTGGAGGCAAATGTCGGAGCCTGCGTGAATGTGGCCGTCGGCGTTCCTCCGCCTGTCGCCTGATTCAGCGACACACCACCCGCACACCACAGTGTGCTGGTACCATTCCAAGTCATGGTCACACTCGCCGCGCCGGGTGCAGATTGACCAGAACCCGCGGTCTGCCCCGAGAAAGGCATCTGCGACCAAAGCGACGTGCCACCCGAGGTCGTCACTGTGTAAGCGGTCGTTGTGCGACCGCCGCAAACCCCAAACGCCAGCTTTCCAGTTCCCGACGTGATAGTGACGGTGGGCGTACCCGTCTTCGATGAGTTGGCCACAAAGGTGCCAGTGGGAGTTGTCTGATCCACGCCTGCGTAAGTGACGGCACCAATCACGGATCCTTGAGTGAGCGCCGCGCTCCAATTGACGACCAACGCATGGGCACCCGTGGCGGGGCTCAGCAAACGGTAGATGTACATGCGACCGTCAGGAGTTCCGCTGGCAATGTTCGATGTTCCGACCTGGGTAAGCGCCACACCGTTGTAGGTCACACTGGAGACCGTCTGGCTGTTGTTGTCTCGATATGATATGCCCACCATCAGGATGCGATTACTGCCGGTGCTGCCAGAATCGTAGCTGAATGAATGCGATGAGGCTGTCTGCGCGGAATTTGAAAATGCCGCCGCGCCAACGGTAGTAATAGTTGCAGTGCCCGTGCCGAGAGTGGCCGTGCTGGATGTCGTGGCATCGCTCGTGGCCACGGGGTCCACACGATCGAGCGCCTGGGCGGGATCGCTCAGATAAAGGAACTTGTTTTGCGTGGGCGCGGAGATTGTTGCGTTGCCCGTGCAGACGTCGTGATACTGCGGGTCGGTGTAAGTGAAGCTGAGATTGTCACCAACACCAATGTGCAGCGTGCCGTCCATCGTCGAGCCGCCAGAGCTGGTCGAAGTCGGGAGTCCGGTCACGTTGCGAAACACGCCCGTATTCACACCCGTCTCCGTGAGCGTGATGAACTCGGAATCACCGCTGGTAGTGTCATTGACCGCGACCGTCACCGTTTCCGCAACACCCGTGTCGTGGTTGGCATCAGGGTCGGTCATCGTGGCATAGACGGAAGCACCGGCGACGTAGCTCGTGACTGTCGTTCCCGATGAATTCGTGAACTGCGCTCCACATTGATTTGCTCCGGCTGGCGGCGGCACCACCAGATTGGCGTCCGCAGTCAGGTTGTAAGTAATGTTGTTCACCGTGTTTGTAATCGAACCTGCGGAATTGATGGTCGCCCGGTATTTGAAGACGGTGTTTCCGCCACGCAGAATGATCGGAATCGTGTATCCGCCTTCATCCAACGGGAATGGCGTTCCGCTCGAACCGTCGGGTATCGCGATGCCGTCCCGCGTTGTGCTGTTTGCCACATAGGTTAGCGACGGGTTGAGCGGATCGAGCACGAGGAGGTTGCCCAGCGGCAGAAGCCCGCGGTTGTCGACGGTGACGGTGTATTCAATGGTGTCACCAATGCTCAATCCGGAAGGCGCGGTATCCGTGTAAATGGCCGCCGTCTTTTTCAAGACTGGAACAGGGAAGGGCAGCACCGTAGTACCGCAATCGAGAAAGGGATTACCAGGGCCTGCCGTCGCCGGATCCTGTCCCCAGGCCGTGCTGATTGTCGTGCCATCCAGCGTGTAGAGACGCATGGCGGTCTGGTCTTTGTCAGGATCGAAGAGTTTCTGGCTCTGTAGCGCAGCGAGATCGTAGTGTGCGTCGTACTTGCCTCCGAGCGGATCGGTGAGCGATCCCGCCCGGTCACCGTTGTAATCAACGTAAACGCGGGTCGCGGCGGTAGGCGTCACCCACACAGGGCTGCCGTTCTGCGAAAGATCGCTGCTGCCGGGGCCCCAGCCGACCACAGCTTCGGGCGTCAGATTGTCGAACGGCACCATGGAGAAGCCCCAGTCATGGACGTTGTTGGCGGTGGGATTGGCTCCGACCGTCACGATGCCGAAAAACTCCAGGCCGCTTGCGCTCGCAAACTTCGCGCCTTGATTCTGCGGAAGCTGATACTGGTACACGCCCCCGGCAGGAACTGAAAAGTTCGAGGTTCCGGAACCTGTGGTCACATTGATCGTGAGAGCCGATCCCTGCGGGTTGTAAAGAAAGGCGTAGCTCTGATCCCCGTTGGAAGCAGTTCCGACCGGCGAGTAGGTCGTGTTGCTCCACTGATCGCGCGGATACAATGTGAAACGGCGGCTCTCGTAGCGCGCACCGATGTCGCCCGTGATGAGATGAGCCTGGACCGGCTTGGTGGCATCGATGGTGGCACCCTTCTTGATTCCTCCGTTCACCAGATACGATTCGCCGCGGTTAAGTGTGATCGTGAATGGAGCGGTAGCGCCAGCACCATCGGGGTCAATCGTGACCGAGGTTCCGTCGTCCCTGGCCATCACGAATACGCCCACGAACTCAAACATGGAGTTGGCGCTGACATCGTCACCCACCGGAGCGACAAACTGCGTGCCATAATCCATGGTGGCCAGGATTTCATTCGCCCCGCAGAGCACCGTGCCGGGCGTCGTCGCCCAGCTTGCGCGCGACACCACGAGTGCCTTCGTACCGCCAAAGCGGTCACGTCCGTCAAAAAACAGATTCGCCGGATTCCGCGGCAACGGAATTTGATTTCGCAGGACGATGACCGATCCGGCAGGGAACGAGGCCGGATCGTGTGCGTAGCCGGGCGGAATACCGTTTGCATCGTTACCGTCACCCCAGATTTGCGTCGTGGACTGGGTCGGATTGTTTAGGTCCACCTCATAACCATCCTCCCACTGGTCGTAATGGATGACGGTTCCCACACCGGTCACGACGATCGACACAACAGACTCGATCGTATTTCCCACGATTCCCGACGCGGGCTCGATGGAAGTGAGCGCGGTCTTCACCTGGGACTCCGGGAGCGGCACATAGAATTCGTGAATGATGTTCGCCGAAAATGCACACGACGTGAGGGCGAGAAACGCCGTCAGAAGCACGTGGCCACGCGTGGGCAACCGACTGGGCGTTTTCAGGATTCGGGAGTTGGAGGCAATCATGGCAGATGGGGCTTCGGGGCTTTCAATTCACCAACCCAAGTCGCTCCAGCTGCCATTCGCGAGACAGCACGGCATAAAGCCGTCCAGCCCGTGAGGTTGAAGCGAGATTTGGGTCATCGGATACACTTTAGACAATAATTGTCATACTTTACTCATTATGGTAAAGAATTGCAATTATATTCTTTAACGATAATTCGCCATCAATGAACCGAGAGTGCTCGCGGATTCGAGCAACTCACAACTTTCGCCAGATGAGCGGTTGGCCGCCGTGGACCCGCTCAAGTGCAAACTCCGCCAGCGGGGTGGCATCCGGTGTTGCCCCATCGCTTGATTTCGCGTAAGGGGCGGCTGCTTGCATGGCCCGCATCGAAAAGAGACCCACTGCCGAATTCAGCTCCTATTACGGTTGCTACATCATCGGCATGGCCGGTTTCCTGTTTGCCGGGATGATTGCATGGGCGGCATGGACCTTCTATAGCCAGGACCGGGCAATTTCGCTGTTCACGCAAGACGATAAAGCCGACTTGGCGGTTCCGCCGGCGGACCCAGCAAAGGAAGCCGATCTCCTTGCGCGACTGACCGCTTTTGGCGGGGCGGCAAAGGCCGGCCAGCCGGCCGAGTTGAAGCTCTCGATCCAGGAACTGAACGCCATCATTCGACTGGCCCCTGATACGGGATACGGCAGCTATCGTGAGATCGTCCGGGTTTCGAAGACCAGCCCGGCCGACAATTGCCTGATCGCCGATCTGTCCATGCCGCTGAAAAAGGCAAAGTTCTGGGAAGGCAAGTTTCGCTACCTCGTGGGTGAGGGCACGTTTCGCATCGTGATCCACGAGGAGGGCCTCGACGCCAAGCTGATCGACGTGCGAGCGCCGGGGAAAAGCCTGCCGTCCGGATTTGTCGGAAATCTTGAAGTGTGGCCGTGGATCGCGCCTTACCGGAAGCAGGAGCCGGTCGGTTCAATGTTGAAGGGAATCAAAAAGGCGACCGTCACCGCGGAAGGTTTGACCCTTTCCACCACAAAGTAAGCCTCAGCATCATCCGATGACGAATCCCTGGAAAACCCTGTCCTCACGCGAGGTGTACTCGAATCCATGGATTCGCGTGCGGGAGGACCAGGTGATCAATCCGTCCGGCAAGCCCGGCATCTACGGCGTGGTGGAATACAAGAACCGGGCCGTGGGCGTGATTCCCATCGATGACGAAGGCCACACCTGGCTCGTCGGCCAGTATCGCTACACCCACGACCGCTACGAGTGGGAAATTCCCGAAGGCGGCTGCCCGGAAGGCGAGGAACTGCTTGATTGCGCAGCACGCGAACTGCTTGAAGAGACCGGCATCATCGCCCGCGAATTCGAGATGATCCTCGATGGAATTCAGCTCTCGAACTCCGTGAGCGATGAAAAGGCGTACATCTTCGTGGCTCGCGACCTCAGTTTCGTCGGTGCCGCGCCTGAAGATACCGAGAAGATCGAGGTCCGCCGCGTGCCCCTCACACAGGCCATCGACATGGCATTGCGCGGCGAGATTCTCGATGCCATGAGCGTCGTTGGATTGCTCCGGGTCGCGCTCCCTTTGGAAGATCGGCAGGCCATTTGACAAGGTGGAGGCACCATGTAGTATGCGCGCCCTTTCCCCACCCCCCTCGAAGGGAGCACGCATATGGCAAACATTCAGGTCATTCTCAAAGAGCATATCAAAGGTCTCGGCGCCGAGGCCGACGTCGTCGGTGTGAAGCGCGGTTTTGCCCGCAACTATCTCCTTCCCCAAGGCAAGGCCTACGAAGCCACGAAGGGCAATCTCCGCCACGTCGAAAACCTCAAGGCCGTCCGCGCCGAGCGCGAAGCCAAGGAACTCGCCGAAGCCGAAAAGACCGCCTCCAAGCTGCGCAAGCTCAAGCTCAAGCTCACGCTCGCCACCGGCCAGGGCGGCAAGGCTTTCGGATCGATCACCACCATCGACATCGCCAAGGCCGTGGCCGAAAGCGCAGCAAAAGTCGAACTCGACCGCCATCAGATCCAGCTTGAGCGACCGATCAAGGGCACCGGTGCCTTTGAAGTGCCCGTCAAACTCGACCACGGCGTCGAGTGCTTCCTCAAGCTCACCGTCACCTCCGCCAGCGACGAAGCCGCCAGGGCCGAGGAAGCCGAGGCCGCCGCCGTCGAGTAACTGGCGCAGTTCGCCAGATTGCGCCCTGCGTCACAAAGCCGCGCTGCACACAGCGCGGCTTCTTTTTTTGCGTGAGAAATTGCGTCCGGCGCGACGCATCGCTAGCATCAATCCCATCGCTCCAGTCAACCCCGGATGCCAGAGACCGCCACCATCATCCACATTAAAGACGCAGCCGCGCAAGTCGCGGCTGCTCAGGTGCCTGCCGCCCAGCAGAACGGCGCTCCGGAGCTGCAGAAGCAGACCTTCCGCAAGAAAGGCGAAGAACCCTCGACCGAAGATCTGCTCGCTGGCATCAATCGCCAGCTTCCATTCAGCGATGAAGCCGAGCGGGGTGTATTGAGCTGTCTGCTTCAGGACCCGGCCGAGCGGCTCGCGGAATGCCGCGTCACGCTTCCGGCCGCCGCGTTTTACCACGCGCCGAGCCGCACCATCTACGAGACGCTTCTGCTCTGCTATGACAAGAACATCCCCATCGACGTGGTCACGCTCTCGAATGTCATGCGCGACCAGGGTTTGCTCGAGCGCGTCGGCGGATCCTCCGCCATTTCCGAGCTGTACACCTTTGTGCCCATCGCGGCGCACTTCCCATATTACAAGAAGGCCATTCTCGGCAAGTACATGCTGCGGATGCTCATCCACGCCTCCTCGCTGAACATCCACTACGCCTACGAGCACGGCAAAGAGTCGCCCGACGACGAGGTCACCACCCTCGTCGATCAGTCCGAGCAGCGCATTCTCGCCGTACGCGAGTCCGCAGGCGCGGAGGATGGCATCCGCACGCTGAGCCAGCATGTGATGGAGGCCATCGACTCCATCGAGTACATGCTCGCGCACCCTGGCCAGCTCCGCGGCCTGCCCAGTGGCTACTCGAAGCTCGACTCCATGACCTCCGGCCTGCAGGGCGGTGAAATGTTCGTCATCGCCGCGCGCCCGTCGATGGGCAAGACCTCGCTGGCCATGAACATCGTCGAGCACATCGCCGTGGACGCCAATGCGCCCTGCGCCGTGTTCAGCCTCGAAATGAGCGCCACCATGCTCGTGCGCCGCCTGCTCGTCTCCCGCGCACAGCTCAGCATGTCGGACCTCACTCGGGGCCTGCTCAACCGCGCCCAGCAGGATTCCCTCGCCCGCGCCACGCGCGACCTCCAGCGCTCCCACATCTACATCGACGACACGCCAGGCCTCGACGTGATGGAGCTGCGCGCGAAGGCCCGCCGCCTGAAAAAGCAGTACGGCATCAAGATGATCGCCATCGACTACTTGCAGTTGCTCACGTCCGGCTCGCGCCGCGCGAAGGACAACCGCCAGATCGAGATCGCTGAAATCTCCGCCGGCATCAAAGGGCTGGCCAAGGAACTCAACATCCCCATCATCGTCCTGGCTCAGCTCAACCGCGCCGTCGAATCCCGAAAAGGCCAGCGCCCGGTCCTTAGCGACCTCCGCGAGTCCGGCTCCATCGAGCAGGACGCCGACCTCGTCGGCCTCCTCACCCGCACCGACTACGCCGGCGCGAAAATGGAGGCCGACGACGAGAAAGACCAGGACCCCGAGAAGAAGGGCGAAGCGCTCCTCATCCTCGCCAAAAACCGCAACGGCCCCACCGACGACGTGCCGCTGCGGTTCATCGACCACTCCATGCGCTTCGTCGAACGCGTTGCAGAGGACTCAGGGGCACCCTGAGAAATTCCGGGCGCACGAGTGCTCGACGCTCCGGTCACTTCGAACGGAGCCGACCATGCGGCGGCAGCCAAACACATCTGGCGCACACCCGACACAAAGGAGCGACGCAAAGGCCGGGCGATGGAGTAATCGCCAGAGCGCCCCTGCACCGCGACTGCCTCATTGGCCGGCACCAGAGGATCACCTTCCGGCTCAAGCCGTGCCTTGGCACGGCACATCCAGACTCACCACCAGTCCGCCGCCTTCGCGGTTCCGCGCGCCAACCGTGCCGCCGCAGGCTTCGATGCAACGCTTCGTGATGGCCAGGCCCAGACCACTGCCGCCCGTACTGCGCTGCCGGGCGGCCTCCGGCCGGAAGAACGGATCAAAGAGGCGCGGAAGGGCTTCTTCGGCCACGCCCGGGCCGCGATCGCTGACGTCGATGATGACGCGGCCGCCGACGGTTCGGGCACCTACCTCGATGTCCGATGCATAGCGCACGGCGTTGCGCACCACGTTTCCCACGGCCCGGTCCAGCGCGTTCTTGAGCGTGCGAAGCTTCACCTCACCGATGCGGAGATCGACACCGGCGTCCGGCGCTTCGCGCGCGATCACTTGTTGAAGCAGCCCGCTCAAATCAAACTCCTCCGGTGATTCACGCTCGGGCAGTGTCTCGGCCTTGGAGAAGGCAAGCACTTCCTCCACGAGCTTCGCCATGTGCTGCAGTTCGCCGTCGAGCTTCTTCAAATACACCGCCTGCTCGGGCGTACCGCGCTGCTCGATGACGCCGAGCGCCATCTGCATCCGGGCGATGGGCGAGCACAGCTCATGGGCCACGTCGGCGGTGATGCGCTTCTGCTCGCGCACGTAATCACCGAGCTGCGCGGCCATGGCGTTTACGGACACGGAAAGCTCGCCGAGTTCATCGTTGCGGCGCATCGCAATACGTTCGTCAAACTTGCCGTGGGCGATGCGTCCGGCAGCGGTGTTGAGCTTGTGGATGAAGCCCGTGATGCCGCGCACAAAGGGCATCCACAACAGCGCGGAACACGCGAGCGCCAGGATCGCCAGCGTGATCCAGGGTCTGAGGTCCAGGAACAATCCGCCGCCGCTGATCGAGTTCGACACCATGACGAGCGTCAGCGGACGACCGTCTTTTGGCACGAGGTCGAGATGGATGCCGGCCCAGTAGCGTGCGGGACTGCCGGCGCGCATCATGAAGCGCGGCTTCGGCGGCGCGTCGGCGGGGCGCTTCGAGACGGGACCAGGTTGCCGGCGCGGCATCTGTTCGCTGGAAGTGCGGCGGTCAAAGAGTCTCGGCTGCACTTCGGCGGGAGGCGTGATGGGCTTGCCAAAGACCTGCTCGGCCCTGCCGCTGAAAAGGCCAAAGGTGACACCGTGGCTCTCACCGCGGCTTTGCAGACGCGCGGCCCACTCCGACTCCGGCACACGGGAGAACTCCTGCGTGATCTGGTCGCCGATGGCGGCGATGCGGTCGCCGGGCTCGCCGGAGAGCATCCAGTCGAGGCCGAGGCGGAACTGCGCTTTGAGGAAGAAAAAGAAGAGCAGCGCCAGCACGGCGAGGTTCAGGGCGAACCACGAGAGGATCTTGCCGTAGAGCGGGAGGCGAATGCGGCTCATCGTCCGGGAGTCACGAGTTGATAACCATAGCCGCGCACGGTTTTGATGAAGCGCGGTTCCTTCGGGTCATCGCCGAGTTTTTTGCGCAGCGTGGAGATGTGCATGTCGATGGCGCGGTCAAAGACGTCCCATTCGCGGTCGGCGACTTCTTCGATGAGTTGCTCGCGGGTTTTGACGCGGCCGTGGGCTTTGGCGAGCGAGAGCAGCAGGCCGAACTCGGCGGGAGTGAGCTGCACGGGCTGGTCGCCGAGGACGACGTCGTGAGTTTCGGGATTGATGCGCAGCTCGCCGATGACGAGTTCTTTGATGGGGGCCTGCGGAGCGCTTTCGGCGATCCAGCCGGTGCGCCGCAGCACGGCGCGGAGTCGGGCGAGGAGTTCGCGGGAGGAAAAAGTCTTGGGCAGGTAGTCATCGGCACCGAGTTCGAGGCCGACGATGCGGTCCACCTCCTCGCCACGGCCGGTGAGCATCATGACGGGCACCTTCGATTTTGCGCGGATGCGGCGGAGGACCTCAAAGCCATCGCAGCCGGGCATCATGACATCGAGGATGACCGCGGCCCATGTCTCGGAGGTGGCGCGGTCGGCTCCGCGCTCGCCATCGTGCTCCATTTCGACCTCGAAGCCCATGGGCTTGAGGTAATCGGCCACAAGCTGGCAGAGCTCGGTGTCGTCGTCGATGATGAGGAGTCGCATGGCGAAAGTGTGGTGCATCCACTTTGACCTGCATCACCCTTTACACAATCCCGACAAAATTGGCGTTGGAGGGTGAAGAGGGTCTGACATGGGGTTTGCAGCATGGGGCAACCATGAAACGCTATCTTGCCTTCGCCTGCCTCCTGCCGCTCGCTTTGCATGCTCATACTTTGCCCTCGGGGGACAAGGAGGCGCTGCGGGCGCATATTTTGGAGGAGTTCATGCAGAAGTCGGCTCCAAAGAAGGTGAAGCCCATTGAGGCTCCGGTGCCGAAGACGCTCAAAAAACCGCTGCAGGTGGCTTCGTTTTCGGCGTTCGATATTTCGTCGTTCATGACGAGCGGGTCGGCGTTGCCGCCGGCGGGGAACGGGCTGCTGATGGCGGCGTCGTTTGCGCCGTTCAAGCCGAAGGTGCGCTACAACTGGGATGGGACGACCTTTTTCCTCGAATCGGACAACACGCCGGAAGGCATGCCTAACAAGATGTTCGGGATCACGACATGGCAGCAGCAGGTGCCGATCCCGGCGGCTTACTTTGCGCATTCGACGAGCAATGAGAACAACGCGGGCTCGCTCGGGTATCAGCAGCCGAATGTGTGGCGCATCCCGCTGGTGCCGGTGCCGTCGGCGTCGCCCATCGTGATCTACAATCCACCGGCTCCGCCGACGAACTTCCTGCGTGGGGCGGTGGCGCTGGCGTCGAACGGCATCGCGATCTTCAATCCGTCGAACAACGGCGGGAATGTGTCGTATGAGATCGGCGAGCTGGACTACTACGGTGGTCACTGCGGTCTGGCGGATGATTACCATTACCACATCGCACCCACGCACTTAAACACGCGCTTCGGTGGGCCGTTGGGCGATGACAAGCCCATCGCCTGGGCGCTGGATGGCTATCCGATGTATGGCTTTGTGGAGCCGGACGGCTCGCCGAGGCAGGCGCTGGATGCGGAAGGCGGTCACGATCACGGCGGTGGCTGGGGTTATCATTATCATGCGATGGGCACGACGACGGTGGACGCGACGCATCCGTATGGCACGCCGCAGTCGCCTTACCTGATGAAGGCTTTCCACGGCACGGTGGTGAATTTTGGCAATCAGGTCGATGGCCAGCCAGCAGTGGGAAATCTGCGTGCGGATGGCACGGGCGGCTACAATGCGAAAGCGGTCGCCGGGGCCAACATCGTAGCACAGATGAATCCCGCGCCGCTGGTCACGGATGGCAGCGGGCATCTCAATCTCGTCGCGGGCGTGAATCTGACGAACTGCGCGACGACCTACGGCAGCACGACAGTGACGTGTGCGAGCACTGCGGGGCTGACGACGGGGCTGGCAGTGGTGGGTTATGGCGTGAGCAATGGTGCCCGTGTGACCTCGGTGACGAATGCCACGCAGTTCGTGATCAGCATCGCGGCGATCGCGACGACGACGGGCAAAAACTTCACCGCGGTGTCGATGGCCACGGCCTCGCCGGATGCGCATCTCATGCGCGTGAACATGGGCGGCGTGGACTATGACGAGTGCTGGACGATCAATCGCAAAGTGAATCCACGCTCGCTGACGATGACGTGGCGTGCGCAAGCGCTTGTCGGCGGCGTGCTCAGCGGTCCGGTTTTGACGACGACGCAGACTTACACGCCCACGGCGGGCACCGCGCCGGCGAATCGCCTCACGGCGTATCCGATGGGCGCGTGGTCGGAGGTGAAGCTGCCGGACACGAGCCAGGCGATCAGCACGACGACGACGTTTGGCGAAGACAGCGACTACACGACGGCTCCAGCGGCGAATCCGCAGTCCTTCACCGACAATGGCGACGGCACGATCACGGACAATGTGACCGGTTTGATGTGGCAGAAGGCCGACGCGGGTGAGATGACCTGGGAAAATGCGGTGAACAATGCCTCCGCGCAATCCACCGGCGGCTACAGCGACTGGCGTCTGCCGAATCCGCATGAGTTGATGAGCCTGTTTAACTACGAGACGGGCAATCCCGCGATGAACGCCACCTACTTCCCGCCTGCCTCGCCCTCGGCCGAGTATTGGTGGTCACGCGATGTGTTTGGCAGCAGCACGACGAATGTGTGGTGCGTGAACTCCGGCGGCGGCGTGGGTCCGAAACCGAAGGCGGAGACGGTGAGCGCGGGCGGGGCCTTCCGCTACCACGCACGCTACGTGCGCATGGCGCAGAACAACATGACGCACAACTACGTGAACAATCTCGACTGCACGATCACGGACACTGACACCTCGCTGATGTGGACGCAGATGCCGAGCGCGGCGATGACGTGGGAAGGTGCGCTGGCCTGGGCGGAAGGCCTGACGCTGGGTGGATACAACGACTGGCGTCTGCCGAACATCAAGGAGCTGCAAACACTCACCGATTACTCGCTCGCAACGACGAGCGGCGGCACGGCGACCAATTTGAAGCCGTGCATCAACCGCACGATGTTCGCCAAAACGATGTCGGGATGCGCGACAACCTCCGGCAGCCCGATTGTGACGACTTCCGACACCACGGACCTCGCCATCGGCATGACGGTGATCGATCCCTTCAGCGTGGCGGGCACTTACATCAACCACACCACCACGCCGACGATCACGGCGATCACCCCGGGCGTGAGTTTCACGCTGAGCAGCAATGCGCTGGCCACCGGCACCGGCTTGATCTTCCGTGCCTTGCCGCGTGCGACGGCTTACTGGTCATCCACGTCGAACAAAGGCACGCAGACCGAGGCGTGGTTGCTGGAGCTGGGCGTGAACAACAGCGTGCCTGCTGCTGAAGGTCCGCCGCGTGGCTCGCAGGGTATCATCAGCTACCAGGCGAAGACGGCGAGCTTCCCGGTCTTTGCCGTGCGCTCGACCACGCTCACCACGCAGATTGCCGTGGCGCAGGGAGCCACGTCGCTCACGGATGGCCTCAGCACGGTCGCGTATGGCAATCTGAATGTCGGCGGCACACTTTCGAAGACCTTCACCATCACGAACACCGGCTCCACACCACTCGACATCACCGGTGTGACGATTGATGGAACGAACAGCGCGAACTTTTCCATCACCACATCGCCCAGCACGCCGGTGGCGGCGAACAACGGCACATCGACCTTCACGGTGGAGTTCAATGCGGCCACGTTTGGCAACAAGACGGCTGTTTTGCACATCGCGAGCAGTGACGCGGGTAATCCGAGCTTTGACATCAATCTCTCCGGCTTCGGTTTTGTGCCACCACCGACGATTTCGAACATCACGATCGATCCGATCTCGCCGAGCAGCACCGATCCGGCGGTGGTGACGGCGCAAGTCACGCCTGGAAGCGGCGGAGGCATCAGCGGCGTGAGTTTGACCTATGATCTCGGTGCGCAGGTGACGGCGAATGTGTTTCGCGAGACCTTCGCGATGGCTTCGTCGAACAATTGGACCGGCACGGGCGGTCTCAACACTTGGACGACGGCAGGCGCGGGCGCGACCAGGCAGGCGAACCTGCAATCGAACCGCACCTCGCCGGTGGTGCTGACGAACTGCACGACGACGAGCGCCAGCACGAGCGTGGTGTGCAGCAGCACGGCAAATCTGTGGCCGGGAATGATCATTACCGGCCCGGGCATGGCCGCAGGTGCCACGATCAGCTCGATCACGAACAGCACGACCTTCGTCGCGAGCGCAGCGGCCACTGCGTCGAGCAGCACGGCCACTTTGACGGCGAATGGCATCACGTTGACGAACTGCACGACGACCGCGGCGAGCACGACGGTGACTTGCGACAGCACAACAGGCCTCGTGGTGGGCATGGGGCTCACGGGCACCGGTTTGGCGAACAATGCGACAGTCAGCTCGATCACGAATGCGACGACGTTTGTGATGAGCGCGGCTCCGACGACTCCGGGCACGGCGCTGACGCTCACGGGCAATGGCAATGCGCTGGAGTTCCAGGCGGCATCGACCACGGCCAGCGCGACATCGCCCACGATCAATGCGGCGGGCACGTCGGGCTATGTGGACTTCTACGTGCAGACTCGTGACCTGAACTACCTCACGCCGAACAACCTGTGGACCTTCCAGGTGTCGCCAGATGGTGGCACGACGTGGAACACGCGTTTCACGGAAGACTGGACCGGCAGCACGGTGGCTCTGACGAATGTGGTGACGAACGCCGCTGGCAGCGGCACAGGCAGCACGACGGTGACCTGCACGAGCACCGCTGGACTCACCACAGGCCGCGCGGTGTCCTCCGCGCCGGCGTATGTGACCGGCGGCACGACGAGTGGAAGCGCCACGGTGACCTGCACGAACACGACAGGGCTCCAGGTAGGCATGTTTGTGACCAGCACGGGCACGACGATCCCGGCCAATACCCGCATCACGGCGATCAATGCGAACGTGGACTTCACGATGAGCGCGAATGCAGCCGCCACAGTCGCCAGCGCGGCCATCGCGGGCAATATCTTCGCTGCGAACGCCTCGGTGAGCAGCATCACGAATGGCACGACCTTTGTGCTGAACACAGCGGCCTATGTGAACACGAGCAGCTCACCGATTGCCACGGCCTACGCCACGACGATCAATCACAACTTCAACACCAAGGCGGACGGCACCACGCAGCCCTACCACTACGTGCTCGATGCCAGCGAGCGCACGGCGAACATGAAAATGCGCTTCCAGTATGCCGGTGGCACGGTGACCTCGCCCACTCGTGCGCCCCGCGTGAGCATTGATGACATCGTGGTGAACACGACGAGTGGTGCGCCCCCGACGGTGGTGACGATGTATGATGACGGTCTGCATGGCGATGGCGCAGCCAATGACGGCATCTGGGGCGGCACGATTCCGGCGCAGGCGAATGGAGCCACGGTGAACTTCACCATTGCAGCCATCGGCAGCGGCGGCAGCGGCACGACGACATCATCTTCGACGAGCTACACGGTCGCTCCGGCGCCGACGATCACCACGGCATCGCCATTGCCGGCTGGAAACACGATCGGGGCCTATTCGCAGACTTTCACGGCCACGGGAGGCAGCGGCACGGGTTACGTTTGGAGCCTTTTCAGCGGTTCTTTGCCTGCGGGCCTTACTTTGAGCCCGGCGGGCGTTCTGAGCGGCACGGCGACCGCGGCGGGCAATTTCAATTTTACCGTCGAAGTGACCGATTCGGCCAATCGCAGCGCCACGAAGGCCTTTTCGCTCGCCATCTCGGCGCAGACGCTGCCAAACATCGTCGTCATCATCACGGATGACCAAGGATGGGGCGATGTGGGCTATCACACACCTGCGGGCCAGGTGCCGATTCAAACGCCGAACATGGACAGCTTTGGCACCACGCGTGCAGGCTCGATCCGTCTGGAGCGCTTCTACGCGACGACAGTGTGCTCGGTGACGCGTTCTACCTTGCTCACAGGACGCAATCCGATTCGTCATGCCACGAACAACACACGCGGCACGGATTTGAGCGAGCATCTGATGCCGCAGACCTTCAAAGCGGCGGGCTATCAGACCTTCATGTGCGGCAAGTGGCACATGGGCGGCAGTGACAAGAACCTGCATCACACACTGGTGAATGGCGTGAGCACGCGCATCATCCAGGAGGGCCTGCAATACGCGCCGTTCAATCGCGGCTTTGACTCGCACTACGGCCAGTATTCCGGCGCGATCGACTACTACACGCACCGCAGCGCCGAGGCCGAATCGCTCGACATTCCCGACTGGTGGCTCAATGGCGTGCAGCAGGATGGTCCGAGCGAGCACACCGATTCGCAGGGCACCGGCGGCTGGTCGCCAAACCTGCTCGCGGACAAGGCGATCTACCACATCCAGAACCGCAATCCCGCGCAGCCGATGTATCTGCATCTGGCCTTCAACTCGATCCATGGCCCCGTTTCGGCCCCGGCGAACCTGATCACGAAGTATCAAAACCTCGGCGTGACCAACACCAGCCGACGCCTCATCTCCGCCGCCGTGGATGGCATGGACCAGGCGATGGGCCGCGTGCTCAATGCGCTCGATGCGGCAGGCATCAGCAACAACACCGTCGTGATCTGGTTCGGCGACAACGGCGGTGATGAAACGAAGGGATCGCTCAATGATCCGATGCGTGGCGACAAGGGCGACAGCTACGAAGGCGGTCTGCGAGAGGTGGCGGGCATCTCGTATCCCGGTGTGCTGCCCGGCGGCGTGATCAGCCATCAATACATGTGGGTCGGCGATGTCTTCCCGACACTCTGCGCCGCCGTCGGCGTGACTCCGCAGAACACGAAGCCCTTTGATGGCGTCAATGTGTGGCCCAACTTGCTCACCGCCACCAGCAGCACGACCACCACGCTGCGTCCGGGCAATGTCACGCTCGTCACCGATGCGGCGGCACCGATTGCGATCAACAAGTTCACCGATCCGGTGAACGGCGGCACAAAAGACTTCAAACTTCGCCGCGGTCGCGTGGGCAACGTCCTCACGCCGGAGTTGTTCAACCTCACGGACGATCCGTATGAAACCACCGATCTCATCGCCAACGGCGCGTATGCCAGCATCGTCACCAGTTTGACCAACAGCATCACCGCGATCACCGCGGAGAACTTCAAGCCCTACATCGGCCCGCCGCTCATCACGAACGCCGTGCCTCAAGGCGGCACCATCGAGCTGTATGCGCCCTTCACCAGCTATCCGAATGCAAGCCCGACCGTGCAGTGGCGCAAAGGTGGCGTGAATGTCGCCAACGGTGCCAACATCAGTGGCGCGACAACGGCCACGGCGGTCACCGACAGCGCGAGCGTGGTCGTTCGCGGTGCTTACTTTGCGAAACTGATCATCACGAATGCTTCAGCCACCGATGCGGGCACTTACGATGTCGTGGTGACGAACACCGCGGGCAATGCCACGAGCAGCGCAGGCACTTTGACCGTCACGCTCGGTGCGCCGCAGCTCACGCTGCCTGCCTTCACGAAAGGCACGAGCATCACGATGACCTGGCCTGCTGTCGCAAGCGCAACGGGCTACACCATCCAGCGCAGCGCCACGGCGGACTTTGCGACCATTCTCGGCACGCAGACGACGAGTGGCACCACGGCCACCTTTACCGGTCTCACGAGCGGCACGACGTATTACTATCGCGGCACCGCCACGGATGGCACGAACACATCGGCCTTTGGCAGCACCGCGTCGTCAAAACAGGATGCGAGCACGCCGGTGATCGTCATCACGACTCCGGCGAACAACACGACCACCACTTCGAGCAGCATCGTGGTCAGCGGAACGACCTCGGACACGATTTCGCCGCTCACAGGCCTCGTGGTTAACGGCGTGGCCGCGACGACTTCGGATGGTTTTGCGACATGGACCGCCACCGTGCCGCTCACGCCGGGCGCGAACACGATCACGGCCACCTCGACCGATAGCGCCGATCAAGGCGGCAACACCGGCACCGCGAGCATCAACGTGACCTACAACGCGACCGGGCCTGCCATCGTCAGCGTGTCCACCGGGCCGACATCCCCGACGTATCTCGATCCGACGACGATTTTGGCGCAAATCACGCCTCAGAGCGGCACCTCGCTCACCAGCGTTCAGCTTCAATACGACACCGGCACGCCTGTGAGCACCGCGATCTGGAAGGAGAGCTTCAACAACACTTCGTCGAACAACTGGAACGGCACCGGAGCACTCAACGCGTGGACCACCGTCGGCGCGGGCAATGTGCGTCAGGCGGTGAGCACCTCGAATCGCACCTCCATCAGCCTCACGAGCGCCGCGACGACGAGCGGCAGCACCAGCGTGACCTGCGCGAGCACCTCGGCTCTCTGGCCTGGAATGCTCGTCACCGGCCCAAACATCGCTGGCAGCATCAATGGCACGCAAACTGGCAACACCACCGTCGCCTCCATCACGAACGCGACGACCTTTGTGCTCTCGCAGGCCGCCACCGGCACGGGAACGGGACTCACGCTCACCGCATGTGGCGTCACGTTGACGAATGCGACCACCACCGCCGCGAGTGTGGCTGTGACGTGCGACAGCACCGCAGGCCTCGTGAACGGCATGTCGCTCACCGGCACGGGATTGGCGAACAACGCCACCGTGGCCTCGGTGACGAGCGCGACGACCTTCAACATGAACGTCGCGCCCACGACGGCAGGCTCGGCGCTCACTTTGAGCGCTACTACCGCAGCCGCGGAGTTCAATGGCGGCACCGCCGACCCGCTGGCGTCGATGTTCACCACAACGAACGCCATCAACACCACCGGTGCGAGCGGCTTCATCGAGTTCTATGTGCAAACACGCGATCTCTTTGCCACGAACAACTGCGGCTGGACGATGCAAGTCTCCTCCGACAACGGTGCGACATGGAACACGCGTCTGAGCGAGGATTGGAACGCTGAAACGGTCTCGCTGAGCAATGTGGTGCTGAACTCGGCCGGTGCGGCCGCTGGCAGCACGACGGTGACCTGCACCAGCACCGCCGGGCTCACCACGGGCCGCAGCGTGCTCGCTGCGCCGGTGAATGTGACCATCGGCATCACCACCGGTCAAAGCACCGCCACCTGCACGAACACCACGGGCCTCGTCGAAGGCATGTTCATCACCGCCACGGGCATTCCGAACAACACCCGCGTCGGCACCATCACGCCGAACACGTCCTTTACCCTCGTCACCGGCACCACCGCCACTTTGGTGAACGCTACGGCGACCAATGCTGCCGCTGCTGCCGCCGCGAACTACTTCGCTGGCAACGCGACCGTGAGCAGCATCACGAACGCCACCGCCTTCGTGCTCAGCACCGCCGCGTATGCGAACACGAGCGCCGCACCGATAGGCACCGCTTTTGCCACAACGGTGAACCACGGCTACCAGCTCTTCCACTACGACCTCGCGGGCGCGGAACTCGGCACGCAGACAAAGATCCGCTTCCAGGCCACCGGCTACGCCGCCACGGCTCCGACACGCACACCGCGCATCAGCATTGACGACATCGTCATCGCCACCACCGCGCCGCCTCCGACGATCACGCTCGCGATGTTTGACGATGGCAATCATGGCGACGGCGCAGCCAACGACGGCGTCTGGGGCGCGGCGATCCCCGCGCAGACTGGCGGCACGACGATCAACTTCAAAGTCACCGCCACGGACAACACGAGCGCCAGTTCCATCAGCCCCGGCACCGGCAACTACACCTACACGGTGAACAACCTGCTCACCGATGCCACCATCGTCGGCGCTGAGTTCCTCACACTGCCGAAGTCGGACGGCGTGACCTTGAATCTCATCGCCGCAGTCAATCAGGAGGTCTTCGTCGAATACGGCACGCTTCCCGGCAAATACACCGCGAGCACCACGCCGACGACGTTCAACATCGACAACGCCAAGCCGGAGTTCAAGAACCCGATCCGCATCCCGAACACCGGTTTGCAGCCTGACACCGAGTATTACTACCGCGTGCGTCATCGTAATATCGGCGCTCCCTTCTACAGCGCCCGCGGCGAGCGCAGCTTCCACACGGCACGTCCACGCGGCACGACCTTCAGCTTCACTGTCACCGCCGACCCGCATATCGACGTGAACACGGACATGCAGCTCTTCTGGCGTGCGATGGCGAACATCAGCCTCGACCAGCCGGACATCCACATGGATGTGGGCGACATCTTCATGACCGACAAGCTCGCCGACGGTCTGCTCGGTGTGCCGCCGAAGTGGGGCGGCGGTGTCACGATCAATCAGACCAGCGTGAACAATCGCGCGATCATCTTCCGCAATGCCTTCGAGCGTGCGTGCCACAGCATTCCGTTCTTCTTCGGCCTCGGTAATCACGAAGCCGAATACGGCTACCTCTTCAATGCCGCGAGCGACAAGCAGAACAACATCCCCGCCTGGGACCTGAAGGCCCGCAAAGCCTTCTACCCCGCGCCGACGCCGGACACCTTCTACTCCGGCAATCCCACGCCGAAAGACTACACGGGTGGCACGCTCGGCATGCTCGAGGACTTCTACGCTTTCGAATGGGGCGAGGCGCTCTTCATCATGCTCGATCCCTTCTGGAACACGATGACCAATCCAAACTCCGCCAACGACGCGTGGCACTGGAGCCTCGGCAAACCGCAGTATGACTGGCTCAAGACCACGCTGCAAAACAGCAGCGCGAGATACAAATTCGTCTTCATGCACCACATCGTCGGCGGCAGCACGCAGGCCATCATCAACAACGTGCCCACACCGCAGTTCGCTGCCCGTGGCGGCACCGAAGTGAGCGACAAATACGAGTGGGGCGGCAAAAACACCGACGGCAGTGCCGGCTTCGCCACCAAGCGTCCCGGCTGGGACATGCCGATCCATGACTTGCTCGTGATGAACAAGGTCAACGTCGTCTTCCACGGTCACGACCACCTCTACGGCTACCAAACCAAGGATGGCATCGTCTATCTCGAATGCCCGCAACCCGGCACGCCGAACTACTCCAGCCTCGGCAGCGCCGTGGACGGCCAATACGTCGATCTCGGCGCCAACAGCACCAGCTACCTCCTCCCCAACAGCGGCCACATCCGCATCACCGTCGGCCCTGATCAAGCCGTGGCCGACTACGTCCGCAGCTACCGCACCGCCAGCGACCCCATGCCGCCCGATGCCACCAGCGTCTTCAACGACGAAACCGCCGTCCGCCACAACCGCGACATCAGCCACAGCTTCGTCCTCGCGCCCAAAATCAGCCCGCCCATCGAAGTCGCCAACGTCGCCCCCGGCCAAGTCGGCCTCCGCTGGAACGCCATCCCGAACAAGCCCTACCAAATCCAGTGGAGCACCGATTTGATCAACTGGACCACCATCGACACGCTGACCTTCACCAACACGAACACGAACGCGACCTACACCGATAATCTGCCTGCGCGTGTGAATGGCCAGCGGGCATTCTATCGCGTGATGTGGACGCCATGATTGAGCTTCAGAATTGCTCCGGACAGGATAGCCTGATCCTAGGATGACTAACCCATCAGCGCATTCGCCTTCCGCCACTTCACGCGGGCGAGGTTGAGTTCGCCGGTGTTGGTTTTGGGGCACCAGGAGCCGTCGGTGACCCAGGATTCGGTGGGGCTGGCGTTGCAGATGCCGAAGTTGCCGTTGAAGGCGACGAGGTCGGCGGCATTGACGCCGTCGCCGATGAGCGGGAGCACGACGCGCTCGGTGGCGCGGATGAGACGGAGCGTTTTTGGATCGACCTGCGCGACCCACAGCGGTGCACGCCAGCGGATGACTTTTTCGTTGGTGGGATCGCGTCGCGTATAGACGAGGAAGAGCGCATCGGAGTGCGTGAGCCAGTGCTGCTGCGTGCTGTTCGTCATGAGCGGCGTGCCGTCGTCCCAGGTCCACGGCTGCTGCGGTTCGTAGTTCAGGCCGTCATCGCTCACGGCGACGTAACCTTTGCGATCCTCGGCGCGGATGGTGAGGTAGTAGCGACCGCCGAACTGCGTGAGCGAGGGCTCCAACAGGCCGCGGCCGACGGTGTTCGTGAGCGCGTTGCCGGTTTGTTTGATACGCAGCTCGTCGCCATCAAAGTAGCAGCGCACGCCGCACACGGAGCGCGTCTGGCCTTTCACGCCGAAGGTGAAGCTCATGAGCACATCGCCATCCGGCAGGTTGATGCGCTGGCCGCAGTTGTTCGAGTAGATCTCGCTGCCGCGCGGGTCATCCCACACGAGCTTGCGCCGCGGACCCCACGCGCCGTCTTTCCAGACGGCGTAGGTGGGCCAGCGCGAGGGTTGGTCGCGGTAGAAGCCTTTGTTTTTGTAAAACACGTTGTGCCCGAGCGCGAGAACGCTGCCGGTTTTCGCGTGAAACTCGGGCGTGACATCGCACACGGCCTCGTTGTTGCCATCGGCCATCGGCACCCAGCCAAGCGGCGACACGGGCGTGAAGTCGCTCCACGTCTGGCCGAGGTCATCGGACGTGGCCCAGTGCACATGACCGAAGTGATCGGAGCCCATGATGGGCTGCGTGGTCATGAAGGCGCGTTTGCCGATCATGCAGGCCCGCGGATGAAACCAGGTGCCCTTCGGCAGCGCGGGCGTCTTCACCACGACCTTCTCGATGGACTCAATGAGTGACTCCTGCACCTCGGCGGCAGGCGAAACGGCGGGCAGCAGGGCCCAACTGGATGTTTGGAGAAAATGGCGGCGGGTGAGGTTCATGCCTGAGTAAGACGGAACGGCCGACTAAGGCTTATCCAAGGTCGTGAAGGTCACTGGATCAGTGCTCTGTCGCTAGCACTCCATTCTGAATGTGCTTCCACGAATCGCCTCGTGGTTCAGGCATTTGTATGACACTGGAATAGACAGCGACTCCAAATCCTCTCACGCGATGATGTCCTTGATCACCTGACCGCCGAACTGGCTGAGTTGCTTGTAGCGGCCACCGTGGAGATAAGTGAGCTTGTTGTCGTCGAGGCCGAGCAGATGCAGCAGCGTCACGTGCAGATCACGGATCGGATGGGTGCACTCGGCGGCTTTGAGACCCAGTTCATCGGTGGAGCCCACGATGCCTGGCTTGACGCCGCCGCCGGCCATGAGCATCGTCATGGCATCCGCATTGTGTCCGCGACCGAGCGAATACACGCCACCACGCTTGTTGTTGTCGGGCGTGCGGCCAAACTCGCCCATCCAGATCACAAGCGTGTCCTTGAGCATGCCACGACACTTCAGGTCTTTGATCAGGCCAGCCATCGGCTTGTCCACGCTGCGGATACGCTCGCTGTGGGCACGTTCGAGGTAGTCGTGACTGTCCCAGCCACCGCTGAAGATTTGCACGAAGCGAACTCCCTTCTCGATCATGCGTCGGGCGAGCAGGCACTGACGGCCAAAGGTGGCGGTGTGTTTGTCATTGAGGCCATACATCTCCTTCGTGATCTCGGATTCGCCATCGATGCCCAGCACCTCCGGCACTTCCATCTGCATGCGATAGGCCAGTTCATAAGTTTCCATGCGGGCCGCGAGATCGCGCTGCTCGGGATGTTGTGCGGCGTATGACGAGTTCAGCGATGCGAGCTCGTCAAGGGCTCGACGCTGATGCTCGCGTGTCTTCCACGGCTGCGAGTTCAAATCGAGGATCGGCGAGCCTTCAGTGCGCAGTCGCGTGCCTTGGTAGTAGGCCGGAAGAAATCCATTGCTCCAATTCCCCGCGCCACCCTGCGGAAATGCCAACTCCGTCATCACCACATAGCCCGGCAGGTTCTGATTCAGCGTGCCGAGTCCGTAGGTCGTCCAAGCACCGAGTGCCGGATCAGCGCCGAGGCGGGAGCCGGTGTTCATTTGGTAGAGCGCCTCCGGATGATTCAATGACTCCGCCTGCAGGCCGCGATAGTTGCACAACTCATCCGCCACTTCTGGATCGGCGAGGTGTTTCCACTGATCGCACATCTCGATGCCGGTCTGCCCGACCGTTTGGAAGCCGAACGGACTGCCGACGTAGAACTTGAAGCCCGTCTCCTGCCCCTTTTTGATCTTCGACTCCTTTTTGTGGAGCTTCGTCAGTGTGGGCTTCGGATCAAAGGTGTCCATGTGCCCCGGCCCGCCTTCCATGAAGAGCATGATAACGTTTTTCGCCTTCGCAGGCAGCATCGGCTGCTTCGGTGCCAGCGGTCCATCGGCTTCTTTGCCGAGAAGATCCGAAAATGCGACGGAGCCAAGCGATGCGCCCAGACCATAAAGCATCTGGCGGCGAGTCATCGGATTGGAAAGCGGACGTGAGCAGATGGGATGAATCATGGCGGGTGAATCGTTTAATTGTTCCAGAGCGAATCAATCACCCGCTGGATGTGCGGACGTGCCTCATCGGTCTCGTGGAGGTCTGTGCGCTGTTGTTTGAGCTGGGCTTTGAGGTCGCGAATGGTGTCTGCGTATTTCGGATTGGCGTATTCGTTGTGCATCTCGTGGGGGTCGGTGCGCAGGTCGTAGAACTCCCAGGCGGGTGGCGTGGGCTCGATCTTGTAGGATTCACCTTTCTTCCAGGGCATGGTGAGCTGGCCGAGGGATGATTCGTTTTCCGGCTGGCCGTAGTAGAGGATGAGCTTGTAGTCGGCGGTGCGGACGCCGAAGTGCGCAGGATTGTCGTGATGCATCAGGTGCATCCAGTAGCGGTAGTAGGTCGCGGTGCGCCAATTCGTGAGCGGCTTGCCTTCGAGCGCGTCTGCGAAACTGCGGCCCTGCATTTGAGCGGGGGCTTGGGTGCCAGCGAGTTCGAGTATCGTAGGGGCGAAGTCGGTGTTGTTGATGAGGTCGGTGTTCACTGAGCCTGCTTTCACCTTCGCGGGATAGCGGACGATGAAGGGCATGCGCATGGACTCGTCATACATCCAGCGTTTGTCGATGTAGTCGTGCTCCCCGAGCATCATGCCTTGATCGGAGGTGTAAATGATGACCGTGTTGTCGAAGAGGCCGTTCTTCTTCAGGTAGTCGAAAAGCCGTTCGAGGTTGTCATCCACGCTCTTCACGCAGCGAAGGTAGCGTTTGAGATACTCTTGGTAAGCCTCGTGCGTGTATTCGCGGTCGTCGAGGCCCGGCGTAATGTTGAAATCGATGCCGTAGTTGCGCACGGGATGGCGCTTGGAGACGGACGTTCCGATGCGACGCACGAGGCTGTCGTTTTCGCCGCGTGTGGCGACCGAGCCGAAGCCAGAGGCTGGCTGATCGTAGAGATTGTCCGGCTCGGGAATCTCCGTGTCCTTCAAGTAGTCGGCGTAGCGAGGAGCGAACTCGAACATGTCATGCGGTGCCTTGTGATGCAGCATGAGGAAGAAGGGCTTCGTCTTGTCACGCTTCTCCAGCCAATCGAGGCCGATGTCGGTGATCACGTCGCTGATGTAACCGGTGTGCTTTTCGACGTTCTTGGGCCAGGGCTGATCACCGCGCACGATGAAGTCGGGATCGAAGTATTTTCCCTGCCCCGGCAGCACATTGTAGTAGTCAAAGCTCGACGGCTCGGCCTCCAGATGCCATTTGCCGATCATCGCAGTCAGATAGCCAGCCCTCTCCATCTCCAGCGGCAGATAGTGGCGCTCCGGCGGCAGCACGCCGTTAAGATCGGTCACACTATTGGTCTGCGAATACTGGCCGGTGAGGATGGTGGCGCGGCTCGGTGTGCAGATGGAGTTGGTGCAAAAGACACGGTCAAATCTCATGCCTTCGGCGGCCAGCTTGTCCAATGTCGGCGTGGGATTGAGCTTCGCGAGCCGACTTCCGTAGCATCCAATCGCCTGCGACGTGTGATCGTCGGACATGATGTAGAGGATATTGGGTGGTGTGGCCTGCGAGACCACGAGGGCCATCGTTTGACTCAGCAGGAGCACAGGAAGAATTCGGAATGGGCGCATCTCTTGGAATCAGTTGAGGTAGGCGAACTCGTGGCTGTTTAGCAGAAGCAGGCACACATCAGCCAGCGCACGGGTGGCGGGTTTCACATCGGCTGCCTTCTTGTCCGGCGTATAGTTTTCAAAAGCCGGCAGGATCTCTTCATACTCGAAGGTCTTGCCGGAGAACTCCTCCACGAGGGAGCGGGTAACTTTGGTGGGATAGGTGACAGGCGCGGGTTTCGAGCCTGAGTGGTAGTCGCGCATGTCGGTCAGATACTTCAACAATCTCGCAGACTCTGCGGCGGAAGGTGCGCGATTCATGGCAAGCTGAAAGCCACGCTCGATCTGTGCCTCGGGTGTTGAGGCTTCCTTTTCGACGCGCAGGGCGAAGGCGATGCTGCGGTCGGTCATCATTTCGCTGTTGAGCAAAGTGAAGGCCTGTGGGGAAACGGCAGCGGCATCGCGCAGTTCACAGGAGTCATTGGGACCTGGCTTGTTGAACACCTCCATGAAGGGATCGGCTTGTCCGCGCACTCGATAGGCGTAGATGCTGCGGCGGTTGCGCTCCTGCGGTGTGAGCGATGGCTGATAGGACGGCGCGAGCGAGAACTGGATCATGCGTGGCTGCAAAGCGACCTCCATGTTGATCTCCGGCATGATCGGCAGACCACCTAGAGCGGGATTCAGCTCGCCGGTGATGCGCAGCATGGCATCGCGCATTTCCTCGGCAGTGAGGCGACGTGTCGGGAAGCAGGCGAGAAAGTCGTTTGCCGGGTCTCTTTCGCGCAACATCTCGGACTGCGGATGCTGCGTGCTCATTTGATAGGCATCCGACATCATGATGAGCTTGTGCAGGCGTTTCAGCGTCCAGCCATGCTTCACGAAGTCGTCAGCGAGGAAGTCCAAAAGCTCGGGATGCGTGGGTTTGGCACCCTTGGCTCCGAAGTTATTCGGATTGCCCGCGATGGGCTTGCCGAAGTGATGCTGCCAGACGCGATTCACGATGCTGCGGGTGGTCAAGGCATTGCCCGGATGCGTGATCCAGTTCGCGAGGCCCAATCGGCGTTCATCCACCTTTTCCGGGAGTAGATAAGGATCCGTCTCTGGACCTTCAGCGGGAAGTTTTAATGCGCTCAGCACGCCGGGCTGCACCTTCTCACCCGGTGCCGCGAGCGATCCGCCTGAGTAGATGAAGCTCTCTGGTTTCCAGGAAACTTCGACCTTCTCCGGCATGCGCAGCTTCCGCGCGGCATTCCATGCCTTCTTGCCTGGAGCACCGTCATAGACGCTCTGCACCATCGGCTCGAATCGCTCCAAATTGCGCTCCCAAATCCAGTCATCCTGCTCACGCACCTTCAACTGGCCTTCGGCGACGTAATCCATGCCGACGTTGCGCGGCGGCTTCATTTCATCGGCGTCGTTCTTGCGCGCCTCGTTGTCTTTATAGGGCAGCTTGTGCTCGGCATACCATTGCTTCGCAGCTTCTTCGCGCTGGGCGACGAGCTTGTCCTTTTCCCCGCGGGCAAAGTCGAACATGCGCTGCACGAAGGTTTTGTTTTCCGTAAAGGCGTCGCGGTTTTCTTCGGCAGTGAAACGCAGGGGGCGCTCGGCCATCTGTGTGCCTGCCAACGCAGCATACATTCGATAGTAGTCACGAGTCGGCAGCGGATCGAACTTGTGATCGTGGCACTTGAAGCAGCGCATCGTGGTGGAGAGGAAACTCTGACCGACCGCATTCACGAGGTCGTCGAGGTAGATCTGGCGTGCCTCCTCATCCGTGACCATCGCGTTGTCCCAGGGGCCGAGCCGAAGGAATCCCGTCGCCACAATCTTGGGGGCCTCGTCTTCGGTGTATGCGCCTGTTTTGCGAAGCTCGGCCAGTTTTGTCTCATCGCCGCCGAGACGCTTCAAAGCTGCCTGATCTGCCAATTCATCGCCTGCGAGCTGTTCCCGCACGAAGCGATCATAGGGCATGTCATCATTGAAGGCTCGGATCACCCAGTCGCGGTAGCGCCACATGTTCGAGCGCTCGTAATCATTCGCCATGCCACCGGTGTCCGCGTAGCGCACCACATCGAACCAATGCTGCGCCCAGCGCTCGCCGTAGTGCGGGCTTTTCAGGAGACGGTCAATCAAATCGCTCCACGCTGCCTTAGAGTCCGATTTCCACGCCTTCTCAAACTCCGCCACCTCTTCCGGTGTGGGCGGCAGGCCGAGCAAATCAAAAGTCGCCCGACGAATCAGCGTCCGCGCATCGGCCTGAGGCGATGGCTTGAAGCCTGCGCTGGCGAGCTTCGTGGAAACAAAATGATCCACCGGCCTTTCCGCTGCCTTGGGATCAAGTTTCGGCGCTTTGACCGGCATGAACGCCCACATGTCCTCGGGCTTGTAGCGTCGAAACGACCACGCATCGCCGAGTCCGCCGCTAGTTTGCAAGATCACTCCGTCCTCCGTCACCGCCTGCGACCGTTCCCACGCGAGGTGCGCCTTTTGTTCCTCCTCGGAGGGCCAGGGCGCACCCGCATTGATCCACGCTTTCACCGCTTCGATCTGCTCCGGCTTCAGCCGGTCATTTTCCTTCGGCGGCATCTCGAGATCCGGATTCGTCCAGGTCATCGAAACATAGAGATCACTCTCCTCCGCCCTGCCCGGCACCAGCACCTTCTGCGAGTTCTCACCGCCTTTCAGCATCGCCTCGCGGGATAGCAGATTCAGCTCACCCTTGATCTTCTTCGGGTCTTCACCGTGACACGCAAAGCACTTCGCCTTCAGCACAGGCAGCACCTTGAGCGTGAAATCGCGATCAGGCGAAGCCGCAGTGACTTTCGCCGACAAAGCGGTGGCCGCGATTAGGCATGTGTTTCGGATTCGATTGCGCATGATCAGATCAAGTTGGCCGTCAGGGCGTCGCGGCTGGCTTTCAGGTTCTTGGAGCAAAGCGCATCGACGATCCGCAAATGCTCGCGATGAATCTCCATGTGATTTGGCACTCGCGAGTAGGCCATCAGGATGCGCACTGCGACGTGCAGCCAGACTTTCTCGACCTCCGGCGCTGCCCCGCTCCGGACGATGTAGCGATGGAGAGCTATGTCGCTGCCGACGATGTCCGACATGTTGCCCTTGCGGCACGCACGCTCCATCGTTTCGAGAATGTCGCGCAATGCGGTTTCATCCTCTGCGGTAAACTTCTTCAGGAAGACCGGCAACGCATGCAGCTCGATCTGCTTGCGAAGGGACATCAGCAATGCACGCGTATCCGCGTCAGGCGGCGGACAAACACGAACGCCAGCATTAGGCCGGTAAACCAAAGCGCCTTCCTGGGTCAGTTGGAGAAGCACATCCCGCACCGGCCCCCGGCTGGTGCCAAAGCGTGCCGCCAGTTCCTCTTCCCGCAATGGGGTGTCCGCCCCGTGCTGGTGCGACAGGATTTCGTTCCGAAGCTGATCGGCGATCTGGTCTCGGAGTGTTTTCAATGAAGGTGCTGGTCTCATGCTGACTTGTGGAGGGCTGGGCTGATTGTGTCGCCCCATTGTCGATTGTCAACAATCGACAATGGGAGGTTCTTTCGACCACCTTTGAATTGTTGGTGTGAGACCACATGCCGCCTTTACACAATCCCGACAAATATCCCGATATTCGCTGAAGCCGTTTTGACGGGCCGGGAGTTAGTAGGTGGTGCTATGAAAACGCTCCCTGTCCTCCTGCTGTTCGCGACGAGCCTCGCCGCGCATGATTTGGCCACCACTGATCGGGAGGCGCTGCGGGCGCACATTCTCGAGGAATGGAAACGTGAACGTGGCATGACCGAAGTGGCCTCTACGGCCTCGGCCGTCCAACTCGCGGCCGCAGCGGCTGCGAATGCCGCCAATGCGCCGCAGACGGCGAAGGCCTTCCTGCCTTTCACGAAGCTCGACTTGCGGGCGGATGGCGAGTTTCTCTATGTGGGCTCGAACGGCCTGCCGGATCACAACATGATGGTCGGCATCACCGCGTGGCAGCAGCAGGTGCCGCTGCCGCAGCCGTATTTCGATGACAACGCGTGGCGCATCCCGCTGAAGCCGGTCGTGGCGAAGGAACCGGCGATGATCAAGGGCCGCTTCCTGCGCGGCGCGATCGCTTTGGCCGTGAATGGCATCCCGATCTTCAACCCGCAGAACAATCGCGGCGAGGTGAGTTATGAAATCGGCGAGCTGGACGAGTGGGGCGGCCATTGCGGACGCGCGGATGATTATCACTACCACATCGCGCCGCTGCATCTGCAAGCGCAGGTCGGCAAAGGCATGCCGGTGGCGTATGCGCTCGATGGTTATCCCGCTTACGGCCTCACGGAGCCGGATGGCTCGCCGGTGGCGAATCTCGACGAATGCCACGGCCACGAAGACGCGAAGATCGGCTACCATTATCATGCGTCGAACCAGTATCCGTATGTCTTCGGCGGCTTCCACGGCGAGGTCGTGGAGCGCGAGGAGCAGGTCGATCCGCAACCGCGTGCGCAAGGCGTTCGCGAGGCCCTCACCGCGCTTCGTGGAGCAAAGATCACCGCTTTCGAAAGCACAGGCAAGGAGAGCTACAAACTTAGCTACGAGGTGAATGGCGACAAGCGCAGCGTCAGCTACTCGATCAAGGCTGATGGCACCTATCCCTTCCACTTTGACAATGGTCGCGAAGGTCAGGCGGATGAAGTTTACACCGCACGTCGTCAAGGTGGCGGCGGCGGTGGTCGTTCGCCCGGCGGTGGTGGCCCCGAAGGCATGAAGGGCAAAGGAAAAGGCAAAGGCCAGGGCAAAGGTGGGCGCGAGGGCGTAACCGGGGCATTCCTGCCCCGTGAAGATCGCCCTGAGGGGCCAGGAATGGCCCCGATACAGGGCATCCTCGACGTGAATGGCGACGGCGTCGTCACCGCGCAGGAGTTCGCCGACAACGCGAAGTCGAACGCCTCAAAGAAAGGCATCGCCATCCCCGATGCGATGGCAAAGGCGAAAGAGCAGTTCACCGCGCTCGATGACAATCGCGATGGCAGGCTAGATACGCCCGAGATGGATGAACTCGCGGGCAACGCACCCGCCACCGGCGCTCCGCAGCCACGCGGTGAGGAACCTCCCGCACGCGAAGAGATGAAGAAAGGCGGCGGCGGTGAACGCGGAGGCAAGGGACAGGCCTTCGTCGCGCTTCCCGATCAACCGCGCAGCAGCGATGGCAAGTTCATGCTCAACAGCTCCGTCGTCGAAGACCTGCAAGCCTTGCCCACCGAGTTCACCGGCGATGGCGACGGCATCAGCCCGCCCTTGCAGTGGAATGACGCACCCACAGGCACGAAAAGCTACGCTTTGATCATGGACCACGTCACGCCCGATGGAGATCGGAAGTGGTATTGGACCGTTTACGACATCCCAGGCAACGCATCGAGCCTGCCGAAAAACGTCACCGACATCGGCAAGCTCGGCACCGGCTTCAAAGGCGAGATCGGCTACGAGCCGCCCATGTCGAAAGGCCCCGGCGCGAAGACCTATGTCATCACGCTTTATGCCTTGTCCGAGCCGCTGAACGTCGCTGGCAAGCCCGGCCGCGAAGAACTCATCACCGCGATGAATGGCAAAGTGCTCGCGAACTCCTCGCTGCGTATCGTTCACAGCAGCGGTGGTGCTGTCGCACAGGTTCGACCGGTCGGACAAATCGGACCCCAAACGGCCAAAGCACCACAAACGCCACCTGCTGCCGCAGAACCCAAAAAAGGCGGCGGCAAAGGAAAAGGCAAAGGAGGACCTCCCGGCCTCGTGAAGCCCAGCATCGCCGACACGATCAAACTCAACGTCTATGCCGACAACTGGTTCATGCTCTACGTCAACGGCCGTCTCGTCGCCGTGGACAGCATCCAGTTCACGCCGCACAACGTCGTCAGCGTCGATTTCCTCCCCGAGTATCCGATGACCATCGCCGTGCTCGCCAAAGACAACGCCGACCCGAAAACCGGCATGGAATACGGCACCAGCATCGGCGACGCCGGCCTCTGCATCAAATTCGCCGACGGCACCGTCACCAACGCGACCTGGAAGGCCAAAAACTTCTTTCACGGCCCCGTGAACAGCGACACCGCCAACCCCAAAGTCATTCAAGAGCCACTCCCCGCCAACTGGTGGGCCATCGACTTCGATGACAGCACCTGGAAGAACGCCAAAGAATACACCGTCGAAGAAGTCGATCCCAAGCAGCCCTACTTCGAGAACGACTTCGAAGGCGCCAAGTTCATCTGGACCGACGACATCGCCCTCGACAACACCGTCATCTTCCGCACCAAAGTCGAAAAGCCCGGCTGGACTCCACGCTGGAACACGAAGCCGGATCTCGATGTGACCGGTGTGCCTGCGAGGTAGCCGTAGCATAGGCTTTCTAGCCTGTGCTCTGAACCCGTTCCGCTAAAACCACAGGCTAGAAAGCCTATGCTACAACTGCCCACGTCATCCTTCGACCATGAAACTTCTCCCCTTCCTCTGCTGTCTCCTGTTGGCCAAAGCATCGCTCGCTGCGACTGATCAACCCAACATCCTTTTCATGCTCTCCGATGATCAGGCCTGGAGCGGGCTTTCCTGCCAGATGCACCCGGACATGCCGGACTCGAAAAGCAGCGTCGTGCAGACGCCGAACATCGCGCGGCTCGCCGAGCAGGGCATGAGATTTAGCGCAGCTTATGCACCTGCACCGGTGTGCTCGCCGACACGCATCAGTTTGCAAACAGGGCGAAACCCAGCGGCGCTCGGATGGACAAAGGCCGCTCCAGCTGAGCAGGGCCATCGCTTGATCGAAGGCGAGAATCGCAAAAGCATCCGCGATGACGAGATCACCATTGGGCAGATGCTGAAGTCGGCGGGTTACGCGACTGCCCACTACGGCAAATGGCATCTCGCAGGCGGTGGACCCGCCGCTCATGGCTATGACGAAAGCGATGGCGACACGGGCAATCAAGACGCCGCACCGCATCTACCGCCGAACCCGGTGGACATCTTCGGCATGGGCTCGCGTGCGTTGGACTTCATGAAGCGGAGCCAGGCTGCCGGGAAACCGTTCTTCATTCAAATGAGCTACAACGCGCTTCATTATCCCGAGAACGCCACACCCGCGCTGCTGGAGAAATATCGGAAGCTCGCCTCCGGCAGAGATGACAAAGAAGTCGGTCGCGCGGCCATCGCGGAAGACCTCGACCGCGGTGTGGGCGAGTTACTGGCGAAACTGGATGCCATGGGCCTCTCGAAGAACACCATCGTCATCTACATGTCCGACAACGGCGGCTCGAATCGCCGCACGCTGAATGGCGGCAAGGGCGATGTGTGGGAGGGCGGCATCCGCGTGCCGCTGATCATCCGCGGACCCGGCATCGCGCCGAACTCGTGGTGCCATCAGCGGGTCGTCGGCTACGACTTCTTCCCGACTTTCTGCCGTTGGGCCGGCGTGAAGGCACCGCTGCCAAAACAACTCGAAGGCGGCGACACCACACATCTGCTCAGCGGCTCTTCCGAACCCGTGAAACGCCCACGCGAGCCGCTCGTGTTTCATTTCCCGCATTACCAAGGCGACTCCCCGCACTCGGCGATCCTCAGCGGAAACATGAAGCTCATCCACTTCTACGAAACCGGTGAAAACAGGCTCTTCGACCTCAAGGCCGACATCGGCGAGACCAACAACCTCGCCGCGGCCAAGCCAGAAATCACCTCAACACTCGCCAAGCAGCTCGCAGACTATTTGACGGAGGTCAGAGCTGAAATGCCGAAGCCCAATCCGAACTTCGATCCCACCAAAGAGCCTGCGATGAAAGGCGGTGGCAAGGGGGGTAAAGGTGGGAAGAAAGGAGGCAAAAAGTAGTGCTGAGCTTTAGCTCGCACTGCTTCGCCATCACAACACGCCGTCCAAGTGCCCATCCAAACCTCACGGGCTGAAGCCCATGACTACTTTATGAAGCCTCTCCTGTTCTCGCTGATCACATCCTTGTTCACGTTGCTCCTTATTGCTGCGGCTCCCGATGAAAAGCAAAAGGGCGCAGGCCAGGGTGGCCAAGTCGAGCCTGCAGTGGTGCCGCCGTATTTGTTCAACGTGTGGCTTTGCCGACCGGGAGCGGAGTCGGTGACCGTCAGCGTGCTCGCGTGGGACGACATGGAGGCTTTCATCGAGTATGGCGATAGTAACCGGGGCATTCCTGCCCCGTCAGACGGGCCAGGAATGGCCCGACTACGCTCGGAGCCGTTGAAACTGAAGGCCGGTGAACCGCAAAACATCGTGCTCGGAGGTTTGAAGCCCGACACGAGCTACAACTACCGCCTCACCTATCGCCGCGCCGGTGGCGAGGCCGTGCAGGATGCGATGCGCAGCTTTCACACGCAGCGGAAGGCCGGATCGAAGTTCTCCTTCGTCATGCAGGCGGACTCGCACCTCGACAACAACACCGACGTGCGCGTTTACCAGCAAACGCTGGCGAACATGCTCGCGGACAAGCCCGACTTCATGATCGACCTCGGCGATACGACGATGGTGGACAAGTTTGGCCGCTTCTACACGCGCTCGGAGTCGCAATACAAAGCGCAGCGCTACTACATGGGCCGGATCGCGCACAGTGTGCCGATCTTCATGGTGCTGGGCAATCACGATGGCGAACGCGGCAGCGATCCGGAGATGTCTGATTGGTCCATCAAACAGCGTCACACCTACTTCCCGAACCCCACCGATGGAAACGACAAGCACAGCTACTTCGCCTTTGAGTGGGGAAACGCGCTTTTTATCGGCCTCGATCCGTTTTGGTCCACCATGCGGCGCGGAGCCTCCGGCTGGGATATGACGCTCGGTGAAACGCAGTATCGCTGGCTGACGAAGACACTCACGAGCAGCAAAGCTGCGATGCGCTTTGTCTTCATTCATCATCTCGTCGGCGGTTTGGGCCGCGATGTGCGCGGTGGAGCCAAGCCAGCCGCCTACATGGAATGGGGCGGCAAGAACGCCGACGGCAGCGAGGGCTTCAAACAGAAACGCCCCGGCTGGGAAATGCCGCTGCATCAGCTGTTCGTCCAAAACGGCGTGAACATCGTCTTCCACGGCCACGACCATCTTTTCGTCAAAGAAGAGCTCGATGGCATCATCTACCAGGAAGTCCCCCAGCCCGGCCATCCGAGCGGCGGCACCCGCAGCGCCGAAGAATACGGCTACACCGGCGTCATCCTCGGCAGCAGCGGTCATGTCCGAGTCACCGTGAGCGAAAACGAAGCCAAAGTGGACTACGTTCGAAGCATCGTGCCCGGCGTAACGCGCTCCGACCTCGAAAACGGCGCGGTGGAGCACAGCTACACGGTAAAGCCACGGCACTAAGGCTGGCTTTTGCAAAGGTCAGCAGGCTTTTTGACGTAGATGGAGCATGTCATCCCACCGTTTCAATCGTCGAGCCTTCCTGCGTGGCGCAGGTGTCACCATGGCGTTACCT